>NZ_CM182070.1:0-1314076 GCF_059417885.1 Candidatus Pelagibacter sp. PS_28
ATGACAAGCAACAACACAACACAAAGTACAAAAGATGTTTCATCTGAAGCTTTAGATTGGGCTGTAATTCAAAAGGATATGAAAAATAAGCTAGGTAGCGATATATATGAAAGCTGGCTTAGAAAGATAGACTTTGTTGAAGAGATGAATAGCTATGTCTTACTTTCGGTTTCTACTAGATTTATTCGAGACTGGATTACTTCAAGATATTTAGACCAAATTTTGCAAATAGTAAAAACGTATAAGAAAGATTTAACAAGAATAGAGTTTAAGATTATTGAAAAAAATTCTGAAAATGAGATAGAAAATAATTTTACTAAAAATGAAAATAATGAAAACGTATCATTCATTAAAGATACATACTTGCAATATAACAGAATAGACCCAAATAAAAGATTTGATAATTTTATAACAGGAACAAGTAATAAACTTGCCTATGAAGCATCCATGAAAGTTTCAGAAAATATTTCTCATTATAATCCACTTTATATTTATGGAGGAGTTGGAATGGGAAAAACACATTTATTAAATTCAATTGGTCTTTCATTAAAAGAAAAAAACAAAGTTATGTTTATTTCTGCTGAGAGATTTATGTATCAGTTTGTAAAATCAATTAAATCTAATGATATGGTGAAGTTTAAAGAGTATTTTAGAAATACCGACATATTATTGATAGACGATATTCAATTCATGAATGGTAAAGAAGCAATGCAAGAAGAGTTTTTTCATACGTTTAATGCACTATTAGATAAAGGCTCACAAGTTATAATCTCTGCCGATAGAGCTCCGAACAAATTATCAAGAATCCAAGATAGAATTAAATCAAGATTTGCTGGAGGTCTTGTTGTAGATATACAAAAACCTGACTATGAACTTAGAAGTAAAATTGTTAAACAAAAAACAGAGGAACTAAACATTTTTTACTCAAATCAAGTAAATATTTCAGAAGAAATACAAAAATTTATAAGCACAGAAATAACCACAAGTATTAGAGAGTTAGTAGGAGCAATTAATAGAGTTGTTTCTTTTTCAAGAATTTACAACAAAGTTCCAAATTTATCAGAGGTTAAAGTAGTTTTAAAAGATCTATTAAATATTGGAGAAAACAAAGTAACAATAGATTTAATACAATCAACCGTATGTAAGTTCTTCAAAATTAGTAAAAGTGAGATGCTTTCTTCAAGAAGATCTAGATATCTTGTAAGACCAAGACAAACAGCAATATATTTAACAAAAATTTTGACATCTAAGTCATTACCTGAAATTGGAAGAGAATTTTCTAATAGAGATCATACAACAATCATTCATTCTGTTAAAACCATTGAAAAATTGAAGGAAAAAGATCCAGAAATGACAAACAATATTAATAATCTAAAAAATCAGATATTGTATAATAAAGAAAATGAAATTTAACGTTAATCAACAAGATCTGCAACAAGCACTTAATTATTGCCAAGGCGTAATTGAAAAAAGAAGCACACTCCCTATTTTGTCAAATGTTTTATTAAATGCGAGTAATTCTAACCTAACAATTACAGCAACAGATTTAGATTTAATATTTATTCATCAAATTAACAATGTAGAAGTTATAGAAGAAGGAAACACAACTACCACGTCATCTATTATGTATGACATCATAAGAAAATTTTCGTCAGGAAAAAAAATTAATTTATCTTTAACAGACGTTAGCAAACTTCAAGTTGAGTCTGAAAAGTCTGTTTTTAATTTAAATTGTATTAGTGCATCTGAGTTTCCACTAACAGATGAAAACTTTAATCAAAATGAATTTTCTATAAAATCAAAACAATTATTGAAATTATTGAATAAATGTAAATTTTCAGTTTCAAATGATGAAACAAGACACTATTTAAGTGGAATTTTTTTTCATCAAACACAAACTGAAGATAAAAATTTTTTAACAGCAGCAGCTACAGACAGTCATAGAATGTCTATTTCAAAAATAAGATTAGACCAGCAAGTAGATTTTGAACCAATAATACTTCCTAAAAAAACAATTTTTCAACTATGCTCATTGTTAGAAAGTTATGATGGTGATGTTAAAATTTCAAATATTAAATCTAAAATAAAATTTGAATTAAATAATAGTATATTAATATCTAAGTTAATTGATGGAAAATTTCCAAATTATATTCAGGTAATACCTAAGAATAATCAAAAGAAGTTAGAAATAGATTTAAAATTATTTTTAGACTCTGTTGATCGAGTTGCTTCAGTTTCATTAGATAAAAAAGATGGAGTTAAATTTAATTTGTCAAAAGACGTTTTAAACTTATCAGTTAACAACACAAATAGTGGTGATGGAAAAGAAAGTTTAACTGTAAAGTTTGATCATGATCTAGAAATAAGTTTTAATTCTAGATATTTAATTGATGTAGCAGCACAACTTGATGGAGATAAGATTGAAATTTTTTTCAATGATACTGGGTCTCCGGCATTAATTAAAGATCCAGGCGATTTTGACAGTATATTTGTTGTAATGCCTATGAAAGGCTAGCTTAAAGTATCAAGTTCAGTATAAATAGTTTTTTCCAATTCATTTGTAAAAATTTCCTTGCTTAGTCCAGGTTCAATAGGTTTTAAAATTGAAACAGTTAGAGTGGTATTAATTTTTTTCCAACCATGTTTTGGCCAGGTATTACCAGAATTGATTGCGATTGGTTGGCATGGAATATTTAATTCTTCATAAATTCTACCAGATCCTTTTTTAAAAGGAGTTCTATCTTCTGTAGAAAGTCTTGTTCCTTGTGGAAAAATTATTAAAGGTCTTTCAGATAATTTCACTTGTTTAGAAATATCATCGAAAAAACCTAAGTTTTCTTTAGAAATTTTATTTCTTTTAATTGAAATTGACCCTATTTTTTTTAAATACCAGCCAAATATAGGAATCATTAGCAATTCTTTTTTTAAAATAAAAACAGGAGAATTAAAAATAGTTTGTAAAAAAAAGGTTTCAAACATTGACTGGTGTGAAGCAGCTATAAAAAATTTTTTTCCTCTAATTATGTTTTCCCTACCTTTAATGATTATCTTTGTTGATAAAAATATTTTTAAACATAAAGAAGTCCAAAAGCCCATAATTTTTCCACCAAATAAAACTATTTTTTTTGGTAGTAAAATTGCTGGCAAGAAAATTATGGAAATTAAAACTATTCCTAAGAAAAAAAATAATGAAAATAAAAAATTTCTTATCATATTAATCAAAAACTAAATCAAATCTTTTAGTTTTTGTCTTTTTTTAATAATATTAATCTTTGATCCTTTAATTATTAATTCTGCTGGTTTTGGTCTTACATTGTAATTTGAGCTTAGTGACATTCCATAAGCTCCAACATCACACATTATCACAAGATCTTTTTCTTTTAATTTCTGAAAACCTTTTATAGTTGTAAATTTGTCTGTACTTTCACAAATTGGTCCTACAAATTCATAAGTTTTGTTTGAAATTCTATTATTTTTTACTACAGGTATAGTTTGGTGATTTGCACCATATAATGCAGGTCTCATAAGATCATTCATTGCAGCATCTAATATGATGAAATCTTTTTTAGTATTTTCCTTTATATAAATAACTTGAGAAATTAAAAATCCAATATTACCAACTATAGATCGACCAGGTTCAAATATTATTTTTGTTTTTTGGTCCTTTAAAAATTTTTGTATAGCAATGTTATATTTTTGATAGTTAAGTTTTTTACTATTTTTTTCATAAGAAATACCCATGCCCCCACCTAGATCAATAAATTCAAAGATATGACCACTTTTTTTTATTATTTTATTCACTACATTGAGCATTTTTTCATATGGTTTGTGATCTAAAATTTGACTACCAATATGAACACTTAAGCATTTAAGGTTAATATTTTTAGAATGATTTGTAAAATTTACTAATTCAAAAAAAGTTTTTTCATCTACACCAAATTTATTTTCTTTTTTTCCAGTTGAAATTTGTTTTAATGTCTTAGCATCTGTATTGGGATTAAGTCTAATACCTATATTAACTATTTTTTTTTTTGATTTTGCAATTTTTTCAATTTCAATAATTTCACTTTTAGACTCAGCATTTATTAATAAAATTTTTTTATCAATTGCATAACTTATTTCTTTTGAAGTTTTACCCACGCCCGAAAAAACAATTTTTTTTGGGTCTATACCTGCTTTTAGAGCCATCATTAACTCACCCATTGAAACAACATCAGCACCTAGCCCTAATTTTCTAATTTCTCTTATCAGATTTACATTAGTATTGGATTTGACAGCAAAACAAATCAATGGAGAAAAAGAGCTAAAATTTTTTTTAAAATTTTTTATATTTTCTGTTAGCCGTTTGTGTGAATAACAATAAGTTGGTGTACCAAACTTTTTTGCTATTTTTTGAACATTAACTTTTTCAATTGTTAAGTTTTTATTTATATATTTCATCAATCTACTGACTTTGGAAAAACCATTTCATTCCCCTCATATTGAGGATCTCCTTTTTTTCCACATGAAAACAAGAAAGAACAAATTATAAAAATTAAAATTAGTTTTTTTATCATTTTAAGTCTTTTTATATTTCATTATCATTTTTTTGATATTATCAAAAGACGTTCCACCATAAGATTTTTTAGAGTTAACAGAGTTTTTCACATTAAATATCTTTAAAACTTCAATTGTGAGCCTTGGTTCAATTTTCTTTAGTTCGTCAATATTTAATTCATTCAATTTTTTCTTTTTTTTCTCTGCATAATTCACAATAGAAGCTGTAGTTTGATACGCTTTTCTAAATGGCATTGAATGATTTTTAACAAGATAGTCAGCTAAGTCAGTAGCCGTAATATAGCCTGAGTTAGCAAGGTCTAACATTTGTTGTTTATTAGGCTTTAGATTTTTTAAAACCTCATTAAGAATAGCAATACTATTATTAAGGATTTCATTAGATTTGAAGAGTATTTCTTTGTCATCTTGAAGATCTTTAAAATAAGATATGGGAAGTCCTTTAAGAATTGTCAGCATTGAAAATAAATTTCCATAAACCATTCCAGTTTTCCCTCTTAAGTATTCTAACAAATCAGGATTCTTCTTTTGAGGCATTATCGAAGAACCAGTTACCACTTTATCTGAAAGTGCAATTAAGTTGAATCCATCAGAGTTCCAAATAATAAGCTCTTCAGCAATTCTTGAAATATGCATTGAACAAACAGAAGCGCTATATAAAAAATCTAGAACAAAATCTCTATCTGCAACAGTATCAATTGAATTATTTGTTGGTCTTTTAAAGCCTAGTTTTTTTGAAGTAAAATTTCTGTCAATATTAAAAGAAGTACCTGTTAAAGCGGCAACACCCAAAGGATTTTCTGATAAACTTTCTAAATTATAGGTAAATCTTTTTTTGTCCCTATTAAACATTTCTACATAAGACATTAAATAATGCGCAAAAGATACAGCTTGTGCATTTTTTAAATGAGTAAACCCAGGCATTATGGTTTCAATATTTTTTTCTGAAATTTTGAGAATGGTTTTAATAATATTGTCTAAATTCTTATTAATTTCTTTAGTTGCTGAAGTCGTCCACATTTTAAAATCAGTAATTACCTGATCATTTCTAGATCTAGCCGTGTGAACATATCCAGCCTCTTCTCCTATAATTTGAAATAATCTTTTTTCAATATTCATATGAATATCTTCATATTTTTTATTATATTCAAATTTATTTTTTAAAATTTCTTTCTCAATTTTATTAAGTCCAAAAATTATCTTATTCTTAATTTTAAAAGAAATAATTTTTTGTCTAAATAACATCTCAACATGTGCGATTGATCCTAAAATATCTTCTTGAAAAAGCTTTTTATCAATATCTATTGAATTACCAACTTTTTGAAACAAAGTTGAGGCATCTTTCTTTATTCTTGATCCCCATATTGCCATATTGTTTTTATTTTTTACCATGATAATTAATTATACATATTTAGCATGAAATTATTATTAATATTTATCTACCTAATAACTAGCAACATTAGTTATGCACTAGAAAAACCTAATATAAAAAATTTAGTTTTATTAAAAAATACAAAAATATATGAGGGAGTAGTTTTTAAAGACTCAAATAATTATGATGTAAATTTAGATGATTTTAAAGGAAAATTGTTAATATTGAATTTTTGGGCTACTTGGTGTGCTCCTTGCAGAGAGGAGATGCCATCTCTAGATGACTTACAGTCAAATAGTAATTTTGATAACTTAAAAATTTTTCCTATTAATATTGGCCAGGAAAATTTCTCTAAATCAGATTCTTTTTTTAGAGAACTAAATATTCAAAATCTAGAGATATATTTTGATGCGCCAATTACTTTGGCTAAAAAATTTTCTTTAAGGGGAGTTCCTACAACTATTTTATTTAATAAAAAAGGTGAAGAGTTTGGGCGTATTATGGGATCTATTGATTTTAATAATTTGGATTTTATTAATTGGCTAAAACAATACGATTAATCTTTAAAGAAATAAGCAAAACTAACCAATGCTACTATAGCAATGAATTGCAGCAACACTCTTAGCTGCATCAGTTTATTCGAATATTTTTTGCTAGTTTCGCCACCTTTGAACAAAGTTCCAATTCCTAAGATCAAGACGACTGCTACAACTATTAAAAGCACAATACCTAAAATTTTAACTAATGTTCCTGTTATCATGAAACTATTGTAGAATAATTTTTAATAAAAAAAACATAATAAAAACATCTATGACACTTTGTCTATCAACTACAATTATTAAGCCAGAAAAAGATATACCAATTAAAAATGCTATTATTTTACTGCACGGTTATGGGGGTGATGGGAAAGACATAAGTATGTTGACCTTAAATTGGAAAAGATTTTTGCCTAATACTATTTTTTTATGTCCAGATGGTCATGAAGAATGTAAAATTAACCCAGCAGGTTTTCAATGGTTTGATTTAACTAAAGATGATCCAAGTTATATTCTAGAAGAATCTAAAAAAGCAGAAAATAAACTCCAAAAATATATTGAAGAAGTTAAAAGTGAATATAATCTTAATAATTCTCAAATTTGCTTATCAGGATTTAGTCAAGGATGCATGATGTCTATTAATTTAGGTTTAACTAGCAATCAAAATTATAATTGTATTGTTGGTTTTTCTGGTAAGATAATTAATCAAGATGATCTTAGTATGAGAAAATCTTCTTCTACTAAAATGCTATTGATACATGGTGATCAAGACGCAGTTGTGTCACCAACATTTTTATTAGAGGCAAAAGATTTCCTAATTAGAAATAATATTGAAATTGAAACCAAAATGATAAAGAATTGTGAACATCATATTCCTATTGAGGCATCAAGCGCGGCTTTAAATTATATTAAAAATAACTTTCAAATATAATTAAATTCTATTTATTGATAAATTATTTTTTTTCAGTTAGAGTTTTTTATAATGATTTTTAACGATCAGAATTTGTCTTTAGAAAAATGTCCTGCGCTAGTGTTAAATGCAGATTATAGGCCTTTAAGTTATTATCCATTGTCTTTATGGAGCTGGCAAGATTCTATAAAATCTGTTTTTTTGGATAGAGTTGTTATAGTTAGTAATTATGACAGAGTTATTAGGAGCCCATCGTTTAATATGAGATTACCAAGTGTTATTGCATTAAAAAGTTTTATAAAACCACAGTCTAATCCTAGCTTCACAAGATTTAATGTTTTTTTAAGAGATAAATTTTCATGTCAATACTGTGGAAGTGGTGAAGATCTTACTTTTGATCATTTACTTCCAAGATCCAAAGGTGGACAAACCAACTGGGATAATGTTGTAACTGCTTGTTCTTCATGCAATGTAAAAAAAGGTGGAAGGTTATTAAAAAATTTGGATATGAGCTTAAATCAAAAGCCATATCAGCCATCTACAGAAGACCTACATAAAAATGGTAAAAATTTCCCACCAAATTTCCTACACAAGAGCTGGATGGATTATTTGTATTGGGATGTTGAGTTAGAAGCTTAATTAAATTTTCTCAGAAATATTAATAGCAATTTTTGATCCAGTTTTAATTAATTTATCCAGAATAGAATACATTCCTTTTTTAGTTGCACCTTCTTTATAGGCTATATCTTTATGGTGCAGCTCATCTTCTCTAAATTTAATTATTTTTTCTTTTAATTTTTTCTCATCATTTTCTAATTCATTAATTTGATTTAGATAATGTTCGTCAATTACTTCTTCCACTGAGGCAGTGCATAGCATAGCAGCTTTTTTCCCCAGCATTGTTGAGCCAAAACCAAGTCCTACACCAAGCAAATCCCATAAAGGTAAAAACTTTGTAGGTTTTATATTTCTTTTTTTAATTTCATTTTCAAAATATTCACAGTGTTCTTTTTCGTGAATTTTCATTTCTTCAATTTTCTTTTTAAGGTTTTCATCTTTAACAAACGTATTTAGAGCTAGTAATTGGCCTTCATAAATCTTTATTGCACCTCGTTCACCTGCGTGATCAACTCGAATAAATTCTTTTACTTTTTCTTTATTTGTTTTTTTCATAAGTTAAGAAAAGTTTTATAGTTATAGTTGTGATTATTAAAGAGATAAAAATATTTATTGTAGCAAGAGATAATCCTAAAATTTTAAACGTTGCATCTTTACAGCTAACTGTAACCTCTTTTAGCTGATTTAGAAGAGCTTCTTTAGTCAAATCTGCGTTATTAGAATTTAGGTCACAAACTAAAGACTCTTTTATAAAGCCTTGCTCTATTCCAAAATGATAGAACGAAATAGTGAATGCTATAATAAATGTAATACTTAAAATTATTAAAAAAAATCTTTCAAACTTTTGAATAAAAATAAAAAGTAAAATTATAACTATTGAAACAACGTAAGGTATTCTTTCAATTAAACAAAGATTGCACGGTTGATGACCCAAAATATGTTCAATAAAATAGGCTGTTAAAAGAGCAAAAATACTGAATAACAATATAAGATGAAGTGTAGTTTTTCGGTTAATCATGTTTGTGTTATTTAATTGCAAAATATATTAGGGTAAAAATTAATACAATTATAATACCTAAAATTGTAAACCATTTTGCAGCATCAGTTTTCATAAACTTGCTAAAAATATCACCAAATTTATATGATAGGTATGAGACGATAAAAAATCTTAACCCTCTAGAAAATAGACAAATAATGAAAAATATAGGCAAATTAAAACCAATCATACCACTTGTTATTGTGAATACTTTAAAGGGCAAAGGCGTAAACCCAGCAAGAAATAATGTAACAAGCCACACATAAAGACCACTTCCCTCAGATAAGCTATTTTTAAGATTAATTACCTTTTCTTCATAATTATAAAATTCTACTACAATCATTCCAAGATCAAAAAAATAAGATCCAATGAAATATCCAAGGATACCTCCAAGTGAAGAAAATAAAGTAGCTATTAAAAAAATTTTTAAGTAATCATTTTTTTTTGCAATAACCATTGGAGCAATCATAACGTCAGGTGGGATTGGAAAAAAAGAACTTTCAGTAAAAGATAAAATTGCAAGATAAGTATTTGACTTCTTGTGGGCAGCAAGTTTTAAAGTTTTTTGATATAATTCATTAAGCATTTTTTTGTTTTTAATATAAATTATGTTCTTATACTATTTAATTTTATAGTTATAATAAGGAAAACAAAGGGCGAATGGCGGAACTGGTAGACGCGCACGACTCAAAATCGTGTTTCGCAAGAAGTGAGAGTTCGATTCTCTCTTCGCCCACCAATATTTTATGGAAATAAACAAAATTAATAATTTATTAGAACTATTTTATAAACAGTATCTTACACAAGATAAAACAAGTGTGTTTTTACAGTCCTTAAAAGAAGTTGAAAAAAAATATTCTTGGGAAGATGTGTATTCAAATGTCATTAAACTTTCTGAGGAAATATCAAGATATATAAAAAAAGGTGATAGATGCTTGTTAATATCAGAAAATAGACCAGAGTGGATGATATCAGATTTATCTATTATGCTTTCAGAGGGCATAACAGTTCCAGCTTACACAACTTATGTAGAAAGAGACTATGAGTATATAATTGATGATTGTACACCAACTGTTTTAATCATTTCTGATAAGACACAGTATTTAAAAGTAAAAAATATTATACCTAAAAAAAAATTTATAAAAAAAATTATTTTTTTTGATGTAATTGAAGAATTTGACCAAGAACTTCATGTAAGTATTAATCAAATTTTTGCTAATAAAAACTTTAATTCCTTAAATTTTTCTGAATTAAAAATTCAAAGAAAAGATGTTGCTTGTATAATTTATACATCTGGTACCCAGGGAAATCCAAAAGGAGTTGTATTAAGCCATGGTGGAATTTTAAACAATTGTGAGGGAGCCCTTGGTTTATTAAAAGAGTTTGTCTCAAAAAAACCTAAATTTTTGACATGGTTGCCCCTTTCTCATTCATACGAACATACAGTCCAATTTGTTCAAATAGTCGTGGGAGCACAGGTATTCTATGCTGAGAGTATAGAAAAACTTATACAAAATATGGGAAATTGTTCACCTGAGATAATGACCGCAGTTCCTAGATTTTATCAAAATTTACATCAAAAAATAAATACTAATTTTAGTAAAGCTACAGGAATAAAAAAATTCTTAATCAATCAAACTATCAAACTTGGAAATAAGAAATTAAATAGAGTACAATTTTCATTAATAGAAAGTTTAATAAATTTTGTTTGTGATATTTTACTACGAAAGAAAATCAAAAAACAATTTGGTGGAAATTTAAAGGCATTTATTTCAGGAGGAGGAGCGTTAGACAAAGAAGTGGGTTGCTTTTTAAATGCAATTGGTCTCCCAACATTACAAGGGTATGGATTAACCGAAACATCTCCTGTAGTAAGCTGTAATTCTATTAATGAAATCAAGGTAGAAACTGTGGGCAAACCATTTAGAGGAAATTTAGTTAAAATTGCAAATGATGGTGAGATTCTGGTTAAAGGAGAAAATGTGATGTTGGGTTACTGGAATAATGAAGAAGAAACAAATAAAGTTTTAAAGAATGGATGGTTATTTACAGGTGACATTGGAGAGTTTGATGGCGAGTTTTTAAAAATAACAGATAGAAAAAAAGATATAATTATAACTCCAGGTGGAGATAATATTTCTCCAATCAAAATAGAGAGTGATTTAAATAAATCTAATTACATAGAGCAAAGTTTAGTTTATGGTGACAATAAACCTTATCTAGTTTGTTTAATTGTTTTAAGTTCAGAATATAAAAATATAAAGAATGAAGAAATTAAAATAGAAATAGAAAAAATAAATAAAAATTTAAGTAAAATAGAAAAAATAAAAAAGTTTTTTGTAATTAAAAATCAATTTACAATTGAAAACAATATGATGACCCCTACTTTAAAATTAAAAAGATATAAAATTATAAAAACTTATCAAAATGAGTTTGAAAAACTTTTTAATTAATTTTTATAAAAGACATTATAAGCCGCATAAACGTTAATGTTTTTTACATAACAAAAATATTAAAAAAAACTTTTTTTTAAAAAATAAATTTGTAATTTGCCAATTAATTAATGAATTGACATCACTTGTATAAAAAAATAAAAATAAGTTAACAGCGAATCACTTTGATTCGTTTAACTTAAACAGGGAGCTAAAGATGGCTACAAGAAAAAAAGCTAAAAAAGCTAAAAAGAAAACTAAGAAAAAAGCTAAAAAAGCTAAAAAAGCGAAGAAAAGAAAAAGATAGTATCTTAGACTTTTCAAAAAACGCTTCTCATAACGTTATGTGTGAGAGGCGTTTTTTTTGCCCTAATTTTTAATCCTCAGTATCGGTAATTGGCTCTGAGTCTGTGTCAGGTTCTGTGATAGGTTCTTTAATCTTAGTTGGTGCAGCCACAGCTTTTGCTTGGCCCTCCAAATTTCTCTTTAAAGCTTTATCTAATTTTTTCTGGGTATCTTCTAATGATACACCCATCACTATTTGAAATTCAGATAAAATTCTTTCATAAGCTTTTTCAAACAACTGTCTTTCACTGTATGATTGATCAACCATTAAGTCGTCACCTTTATTTAAATCTCTAACAACTTCTGCAAGCTCATATATTTTGCCTGAAGAAATTTTTGCTTCATATTCCTGTGCTCTTCTACTCCACATAGATCTTTTAATTTTTGGCTTGCTTTTTAAAATAGATATACATTTATTGACCTGATTTATTGATGCAAGAGGTCTAAGATGAGATTGCTTATTTACAGGAACCATACCATTGGCTTTGTCTTTTTCAAATTTAAGAACATAAGTTTCAACATCAATTCCACCAATGTTAATTTTTTTAAACTCTGTAATTTGGCCAACGCCATGTTTTGGATAAACAACGTAATCTTTAACCTTATATTCTCTTTTTTCTGTTTCTTGTTTTTTTACCTTTTTAATTTCAGGCTTAACTTCATTATTTTTTGAAATTCTTAAATTATCAGTTTTAATTTCTACTTTTTCTGGAACAGCTTTTTTAGAGACTGTTTTTAAATTTTTTTTAATTTTAGTTGGAGTTGCTTTTATTGTTTTAATTTTTTTAACTGGAATTTTTTTTTTTACAACTTTAGCTTTAGGAAGCGTAGGCTTTTTTGCTACCTTTGCTTTAGTTTTTTTTTTTACTTTTTTCTCAGGAGTTTTTTTAAAGATTTTCGCTAAAATATTTGTCGTACTTGTTTTCTTCATTTTTATATTTTTCATTATCCTCTGGAGGATCTTTTTTAATAGTTATATTTGGCCAAATTTCAGAATACTTTGTATTTAGTTCAAGCCATTTTTCGCTCCCAGACTCAGTATCTGCTACTATCGCATCTACTGGACATTCTGGCTCGCAAACGCCACAATCTATACACTCCTCCGGTTTAATTACAAGCATATTTTTGCCTTCATAAAAGCAATCAACAGGACAGACTTCAACGCAGTCCATTAGTTTACACTTAATACATTTATCATTTACAACGTATGTCATTTTCCCAATTCACTTTTTACTTTTAACTTCAAGTCTCCCATTGTCTTGGCATCCACATATAGTAAACCTGAGAGTCTTCTCATTAAGTTTGTTTCATAAATGTCAGCACTATCGTTTGAATAGATGATTTTCCATAATGACTCAATTATTTTAATTTTATCAGAATCTGGAACATTTTTTACTTCTCTTGTAAAATCTAATATTTGATTTGAGTTATCTTCAACAATTATTGCTTCAGACATAATTTTATCTATCTCAGAGACCGGTGCGCCTAAATCAATAAGCGTTTCTTTAATAATATCTTCTTCTTTTTTTTCATAAGCCTCATCTATTTTTGCTGCATGAATTAGCAAGGCAGCAATTTTAGAATAAGAGTTATCCTGAGGTTCATTTTTTTCTTTATTTTTAAAAAAGCTAATCATTAATTCAAATTTAAGTTTTTCAATACTTTAAATGGGCTGTTTGAAGTATCTATTTTTTTAAAAGTTTTTTTAATTTGTTTTTTTGGATTATATCTAAAATACATATCATTGTCTTTTTCTAAAGTTTTATAATTCATTTTTTCAATCAATTTCTTAAAGTTATCTTTACTACATCCTAATAAATTAAGCATCTCTGGTACTAGTTTAATTTCTTTATCCTTTTCGGGGCTAGCGTTAATAATTAGCACAAATAATCTTTCTAGAATGTCAATTCTAACAAAATAATTATCAAAATTTTCAAATCCACATAAAAGCATAAATTTTTTATTTCTTTTATTTTTGTCATCTAAAAAATTTAAACCAAACGTAGGTGGTGTTAATTCAAAATATTTTTGGTTAAAATTTTTCCATAGTAAAGTTCTTAAAGAAACAGCTTCAGGCTTTAATAGTTTGAATAAAAAAATATGATAACGCCCAAACTTTACTCCCAAGTCTCTTAAAATTTTTCTTTCATCTTGTCCAAGTTTTTTTAAGTATTCGGTAACCATTTCTCTTTTAACTACACCATTGTTTTCATACAATTGATAAGCTAAAGCTTTAATGGATGAGTTACTTTCTTTTAAATTTCTTAGATCAATTAAACTTTTTAGTATTAAATTAATTTTTTCATTAACCCATTTTTCAATAAATTCTGATAATTTTTGTTTGTCATTATTATCTAAAAGATCATCTACTATTAAAAGTATATCTGGATTTAAATAATCTTTTCCAGTTACTAATTTTGCAATAGGAAAATTTTTCCAATAGATTTTAAAATCATCTTTTAATTCAATTAGACCTGTTTCTATGATTATCTGAACTCTTTTTTGAAGCTCGGGCCCCACAGTCTGTCTTGCTGCCTTTTTCAATGATTTAATGTCAGTTTCTAAAGCTCCAACCTTTAAGTCCATTTCAAATTTTAGACCTTTCAAATCACCAATAAACTGTTCATCAATTATTACTTTATCATTTTCCATTATTTCAGTTTTAAAATCCATATCTTGGTTTAAGCCTCTTGCGAGTACACTGGCTCGTTTATCAATAAAAGTTTTTGTAAGCTCCTCATGTAGTCTATCTGATAATCTATCTTCTAATAGTTTTGTTTTTTCTATCCAATAATCTTGGTTTTCAACCCAATTAATTTTATTGGAAACATATGACCAAGTTCTAACATTTGCAATTCTATTTGACAAAGAATCTACATTTCCTTCTAGTTTATCTAATTTCATTAACTGTAATCTCATATAATCATTGGTAATTTTACCATCATTACTATTTAAAAAATTGAATACTTTTCCAACGACCTCGATATGATTTCCATATGTTTTTTTCACAAAGTCTGGAATTTGACAACACTCCCAAAGTAATTCAAGTGTTTCTCTATTGTTTTCAATTTTGTTACCTTCCATATCTTTTAAAAAATATTTTAATACTTTTTCATCTCCACACTCGTGTATTTTCCTTAACCAATCTTTATTGGGTTTTTCTTCAAGTGATTTAATTAAACTTAAAGCGTTATTAAAATTTAAATTAGAATTTCTCCAAAATAACATTCTAATTTCTTCAAATTTATGATTTTCAAGTAATTCTACTTCTTCAGCGGAAATATCTTTGCAGTCTCCAGTCACTCCAAAAGTACCATCATTTAAATATCTACCTGCCCTTCCAGAAATCTGCCCAATCTCAGACATGTTTAGACGCCTTAATTTTTTACCATCAAATTTTTTAAGGTTTGAAAAATATACATTTTCTAAATCCATATTAATTCCCATACCAATTGCATCTGTAGCAACTAGGAAATCAACATCTCCTGATTGATATAATTCAACCTGAGCATTTCTTGTTTTTGGACTTAGAGAACCCATAACAATAGCTGCTCCACCTTTTTGTCTACGTACAAGTTCCGCAATTGCATAAACTTCTTCAGTTGAAAAAGCTATTATTGCAGTTTTTCTATTTATTCTTGAAATTTTTTTATGCCCTACATAGGTAAGTTTAGAAAGTCTTTCTCTATTTATAAACTCAGTATCTTCATTCAATTTATTAACTATATTTTTAATAGTGCTAGAGCCCATGAACATCGTTAGTTTTTCACCACGAAGATTTAACAATCTATCAGTAAAAATATGACCTCTTTCATGATCTGCACACATTTGTATTTCATCAATACCCACAAAATCTAAATGCTTATTGATTGGCATCGATTCTACTGTGCAAAGAAAATATTTAGCATTAGGAGGAATTATTTTCTCTTCACCAGTGATTAATGCAACTTTATCAGAGCTTATTTTTTTTATAATTTTGTCATATACCTCTCGTGCAAGTAGACGTAATGGAAATCCAATCATTCCCGAATCAAAAGAAAGCATCGTTTCTATTGCAAGGAAAGTTTTACCGGTATTTGTTGGACCGAGAACAGCTGTAATTTTATTTTTAGACATTTCTATTGATGGTACCTTAAATTTTTACTCCACCACATATTGTTGTCCTTTGAGAACAAAAATAGGTTAAAACATGACCGAATCGTAGGGGTAAAAGTTCTCATTTACTCATTATACACCATTTAATTTAACATATTAAAAAACAATTCTGTATTAGTATTTTGTAACAAAGTTATGAATAAAAAATTGTGGGAAGCATCAAATTGGCAGAAAAAAAAATCTCTTTTATCGAGTTACGAGCAGTTCATTTCAAAAAAATTCAATAAAAAATTTAATCAAAAATATGAAAGTATTTTAAAATGGAGCATTAAAAACCCAGGTGATTTCTGGAGTTCTATTTGGGATTTTTCTGGAGTTAAGGGATATAAGAGCAAAATTAAGATTAAAAAATCAAAAATATTTTATAAAAATAAATTTTTACCAAATTCAAAGTTAAACTTTGCTGAAAATTTACTATCAAAAAATAATAAGGATAAAGCAATAACATTCGTTAGTGAGAATAGTTTTCGAGAAGAAAGAAGCTGGCACGAACTAAACCTTAATGTAAGTAAAATATCTAAATTTTTAAAAAATATTAATATTAAAAAAAAAGACAGGGTTGCAGCATACATGCCTAATTCTATTGAGGCAGTTGAAGCATTTATAGCCTCTTCTTCTTTAGGAGCAATATGGTCCTCATGCTCACCAGATTTTGGTGTTAAAGGGGTAGTAGAACGTTTTTCACAAATCAACCCTAAAGTTCTATTTGTAGTAGATAAGTATTTTTATAATGGAAAAATAATAAATACTTTAGAAAGAGTTCCTCTAATTTTAAATGAGATACCTTCTATCAAATATGTCGTCATTGTTAATTATCCAGGACAAAAATACTTAGAAAATAAATACAAATCTAAAAAAGCAAAAGTACTTAAATGGAGTGAGTTAATGAAACAAGAATCTGAAGAGATTCAATTTTCTAAATTTGATTTTGAACAAGATCTTGTAATCTTATATTCAAGTGGAACCACAGGAAAGCCAAAGTGCATATGTCATAGGAGTGGAGGAGTTTTGCTTCAGCATAAAAAAGAGCATCAGCTTCATTGTGATATCAGAGAAGGGGATAATGTTTTTTATTTTACCACCTGTGGATGGATGATGTGGAACTGGCTAGTTAGTGTCTTAGCTTCAAAAGCATCTATTGTTTTATTTGACGGATCGCCGATGTATAAAAAAGATGATTTACTATTAAAAATAGCTGAAAAAGAAAAAATTACTTTATTTGGTATTAGCGCAAAATATGTTGATGCTCTTCGTAAATCTAAGCCTACTTTAAAATATAATTATAAATTACCAAAATTAAGAACAATTTGCTCTACTGGATCTCCATTATCAAATGATGGATTTAAATATGTATATGAGAACATAAAAAAAAATGTTCATTTATCTTCTATCTCTGGGGGCACAGATATTGTTTCTTGTTTTGTTTTGGGAAACTTATACCAGCCTGTAATTTTGGGTGAAATACAAAATAAAGGCTTAGGTATGAATGTTGATGTTTTTAATGAAAAGGGTGAATCATTAAAAAATAAAAAAGGAGAGCTAGTTTGCAAAAATCCCTTCCCATCAATGCCTTTAAAATTTTGGAATGATAAAAATGATATTAAATTTAAAAAAGCATATTTTAATAATTTTTTAAACACATGGTACCACGGTGATTATGCGGAGATAAAGAAAGGAGGTGGCTTTATTATTCATGGCAGATCAGATACGACACTTAACCCTGGAGGTGTAAGACTCGGAACTGCTGAAATATATTCTGAAGTAGAAAAGTTTTTAGAAATCAAAGAGTCGATTGTTGTTGGTCAAGCATGGGATAATGACGTCAGAATAATTTTGTTTATAGTTTTAAACTCTAGACACGTGGTGAACGAAGATTTATTGAAAAAAATTAGAACACAAATTAGAAAAAATGCATCCCCAAGGCATGTTCCCTCTAAAATTATAGTAGTTGAAGACATTCCAAGAACTAAAAATGGAAAAATAGTTGAACTAGCTGTAAAAAATATAATAGAAGGAAATGAAATTAAAAATAAAGAAGCTCTAGCAAATCCAAGAGTTTTAGATGAATATAAAAATTTAAAGGAATTAAATTATTAAATGTTAAAAAATATAGTTAAAGGTTTAGAACCATCCTCTACTTTAAAAATTAATGAAATCTCTAAAAAACTAGAAGATAAAGGTGAAAAAGTATTTAAATTTGGATTTGGCCAATCTCCATTCCAAATACCAGCTGATATTGTTAATGCGTTAAAAGATAATGCCTATCAAAATAAATATTTACCAATGCAAGGTCTTAATGAGCTTAGAGATGCTGTTGCAAAATATACATCAGTTAAAAAAGATTATAATTACAAACCTGAAAATGTAATTATAGGCCCTGGCACAAAAGAGTTGATGTTTTTACTTCACATTTTATTTGATGGAGAAATAATATTACCAGCACCAAGTTGGGTTTCTTATGCCCCCCAAGCAATTCTTGGAAGAAATAAAATTCAATCAATTCAAACAAAAAGAGAAAATAATTGGTTTCCTACTAGATCTGAAATTGAAGAGGTTATTTTAAAGGATAAAAATAAAAACTATTTATTATTTTTGAATTCACCAAATAATCCATCAGGACAGATTTGTAAAAATCTAGAAGAAATTAGTGAGATTGCCAAAAAATATAATCTTATTATTCTATCAGATGAAATTTATTCTGAGTTGAGTTTTGATGAAGAGTTCAAATCTATTTCAAGTTTTTGTCCTGAAAAAACTATTATCAGCACAGGCTTAAGCAAATGGTGTGGTGCAGGTGGGTGGAGATTGGGTTATTTTATAGTTCCAGACTCTTTAAATATTTTAAAAAATTCAATTAACGTTTTAGCTAGTGAAACCTTTTCTGCTGTCAGTGCACCAATTCAATATGCTGCAATTACTGCTTATACAAGTGATCATAGTAAATATATTGATAGTTCTAAAAATATTCTTAAAGCAGTTGGTAACTATGTTTATGAGAATTTAAAGTCAAATAAAGTTTTAATTAATAAACCTCAAGGTGGATTTTATCTTATGCCAGAATTTTTGAATAAAAAATTTAATTCATCCTCAGAAATGTGTGACAATATCTTAAAGGAAACAGGTGTAGCATTATTACCAGGATCAGATTTTGGTTTTGAGAAAAATAAAATGTTAGCAAGATTAAGCTTTACAGATTTTGATGGTCAAAATTTTATGAATCATACTCAAAATGAAAAAAAAATTGATGATAATTTAATTTTAAAACTTGCTCCCAAAATAGTAGAGGGTGTTGATAAGTTAAAAAAATGGTCAACATCAACCTAAATACTAGCTATACATAGCCCCTTAATTGCTGTTTAATATAATTAATAAAATTAACGACTTAGAGGAGAGAATATGAAAAAAATGATAACATCTCTATCAAGTGCTCTACTAATCTTTGTTGCATCTTTATCTTTCACTGGTGTTGCAAAATCTGCAGAGTTCTTCACGATAGGAACAGGCGGACCAACTGGAGTATATTTCCAAACTGGTAACGCAATTTGCAAAATGCTTCATAAATCAGCAATAGCAAAAGAACACGGAAGAAAAAAAGGTATAGATAAAGCTTACAGATGTACTGCGCCTTCAACTGGTGGATCAAATTATAATATTGGTCAAATCGCAGCAGGTGAATTTCAATTTGGTGTAGCTCAGTCTGACTGGCAATATCATGCTGTTAATGGATCAAGCAAATGGGAAGGAAAACAGTACAAAGGATTAAGAGCTGTTTTTTCAGTTCACAACGAACCTTTTCAAATTTGGGCTAGAAAAAAAGCAAAAATTAAAGATTTTGCTGGTCTTAAAGGAAAAGTTGTAAATATTGGTAACCCAGGTTCTGGTCAAAGAGGAACTATGGAAGAACTTATGAAAGCAAAAGGTGTTGATAATAGTTTCTTTAAATCAACTACTGAATTAACTTCATCTGAGCAAGTAAAAGCTTTGTGTGATGGTAAAATTGATGCTTTTGGTTATTCTGTAGGATTTCCAAATGGAGCTATGGAGCAAGCAGCAACTTGTGCAGCTAAAGCTTCGCCTATCAATTTAACAGGCCCTGAAGTTAAGGCATTAATTAGTGGTGCTGATTACTATGCGCAAGCTGTAATTCCAAAAGGAACTTACACAGGACAAAAAAAGGATGCGACTACTTTTGGCGTTAAAGCTACTGTGGTAACTAGTAATATGGTTGAAGCAGACCTTGTTTATCTAGTAGTAAAAGCAGTATTTGAAAATTTTGATGATTTCAAAAAACAACATCCTGCTTTCTCTTCACTTAAAAAAGAAGATATGATTGCTGATGGTTTATCAGCTCCATTACATGAAGGTGCTAAAAGATACTATAAAGAAGCTGGATTAATGTAATCCAAATTCATAATTAAATTAAAAGGCCTGATATATTTATTGGGCCTTTTTTTTTGTAATAAGGTATCTTTTAAATCATGAATCAAAGCATCAGTGATAAAGTAGACAGTAAGATTAAAGAAGACTTATCACCAACTAGAAATTTGACTGGTCTTCATTTAAAGATAGTTGCAAGCATTGCAATAATTTGGTCATTATTTCAGCTTTGGTATGCTTCGCCCTTTCCTTTTTGGTTTAACATAGGAATGTTTAAAGGACTTCCAGCTAGAGCTATTCATTTAGGGTTTGCATTAACTTTAGCTTTTTTAATTTATCCAACTTTTAAAGGAAAAAAAATATCTATATTCGATATTATAATTAGTTTTGTTGGAGCTTTCTGCTGTTTATATATTTATTTTTTTTATGATCAGTTAGTTGATAGAGGTGGAGTTCTTTTAAACATTCCAGTCAGTGAAAATTTTAATTTGCCAGTTGAATTAATTCTTGGAAGTTTAGGTATCTTAATATTACTTGAAGCAACTAGAAGAGCAATCGGTTTACCACTGGTTATTATTGCAGTTTGTTTTTTACTTTTTTCATATTTTGGAAGGTATGCACCAGAAATAATCTCTCATGGGGGACTTTCATTAAATAGATTAGTAGGGTTTCAATGGCTTGACCAAGAAGCTATATTTGGAATTCCAATTGGTGTTTCAGTAGATTTTATTTTTTTATTTGTTTTATTTGGTGCATTATTAGAAACTGCTGGTGGAGGTAAATATTTTTTAGATTTGGCGTTTGCCATGGTTGGAAAAATGAGAGGAGGACCAGCTAAAGCAGCAATTTTAGGATCTGGAATGACTGGCTTAATTTCTGGGTCTTCAATTGCAAATACTGTAACAACTGGAACTTTTACAATTCCAATAATGAAAAAAACAGGTTTTTCAAAAGAAAAAGCTGGTGCAATAGAAGTATCATCTTCAGTAAATGGACAGTTAATGCCACCTGTAATGGGGGCAGCAGCTTTTGTAATGGCAAGCTTTATTGGAGTTACTTATTTTGAAATCGTTAAACATGCATTTCTGCCAGCAATTATTTCGTACGTTGCATTATTTTATATTTCTCACCTTGAAGCGCTAAAGTTAAATTTAAAAGGTATGGATGACGCAGATGTTCCAAATTTGAAAAAAACATTTTTGTCAGGAATACAATTTTTAATTCCCATCTTTGTTTTGATATACATGCTTGTGTATTTAAGGTTTACCGCTTCTTATTCCATATTTTATGCAACGATTGCATTAATCATTGTAAATTTAGTTTACATAGTAATTAAAAATAAAGAATTTAAAGTAGCTCTAAAAACTTGGTTTAATCAAACTATAGTTGGTTTTGAAAAAGGCGCCTTAAATATGGTTGGTGTTGGAATAGCAATAGCAACAGCAGGTATAATTGTAGGAGCCGTAGGTTCTACAGGCTTAAGTACAAATTTAATTATTGTAATAGAATCTATTGCAAAAGATAATGTTATTATTTTATTATTTTTAACAATAATTTTATGTTTGTTGCTTGGTATGGGCCTTCCAACAACAGCAAACTATGTTGTGGTGGCCTCATTAATGGCAACAGTATTGGTTGATGTTGGAAACGCATCTGGCTTTATTTTTCCTTTAATAGCAGTTCATTTATTTGTATTTTATTTTGGTTTAATGGCCGATGTTACTCCACCTGTTGGTCTAGCATCATATGCAGCAGCAGCTATTTCAGGAGGAGATCCACTTAAAACTGGTCTACAAGCTTTTTGGTACAGTTTAAGAACAGGGATTTTACCTATCGTATTTTTATTTAATCATGAACTGTTATTGATAGGTATTGAAAATGTGTGGCATGGATTACTTGTAATTGTAACTTCATTAATTGGAATACTTATTTTTACTTCAGCAACACAAGGTTGGTTTTTTAATAGATTAAGATGGTATGAAATAATAATCTTTTTATTAATTTCTATTTCTTTATTAGCACCAGAGTTTGTTTTAAATAAATTTTATCCTAAATACAATTATATGGATATTAACAAAATTCATTTAATAAAAATAGATTCTAATAAGGAGGCTAGATTTAAAATAACACGTCCAAGCAATTATGGTGAAAGATACAAATTATTCGTAATTAAAAAAAATACTTTTGAAACTGAGTATAGTTTAGAACAATATGGAATTAGTTTAATTAGAGATGAAGATAGAGTTATTGTGGATACTTTGCAATGGAATGGAAAAGCTAAAAAAAGTGGTTTTGAAACTGGTGATTATATAAGTGAATTTAAAATAGAAAACGCAGATAGACCAAATAAAGGAATTATTTATCCAATAGCGATTTTATTGTTAATTATATTTGGTTATTTTAACGCTAGAAGAAAAGAATAATTATCCACCAGGACCAAGATCAGATGGTTTTATTTTTAAAATTTTCCATATCCCCGATGCTGAAGTTATAATTTTATCATTACATTTTAGTTCACAAAACAAAAATACCAGTGTGTTTGTTTTTTTAAGAATTCTTGTAAAGCCAGTAACTTCATCACCAACTTTAGATGCACCAATAAATTTTAGATCTAATGAAATAGTTACACAAGGTGCATTTCCAGATGCTCTATGTGCAGCAGTCCCCGCTCCTGCATCTATTAAGGCTGATAAATAACCACCGTGAGTAATCCCAGCAGCATTTAAATGATTTTCATTAACTATAGTTTTAAATTCATATTCTGTTTCAGAAATAGTTCTAAATAAAACACCACCGTTGTGTTTCATAAAACCAGGCTTAATACTTATTTGCTCAAATTCATTACTCATAATTCTTTATAATACGAAAGTTAAAATTAATAAAATTATAAAAACAATTATAAAAAAATATATAACTGATTTTTGTAGAGATGATTTTAGTAGCCAATCTAACATTGTTATTTATCCTTTTTGGTGGACCGCCCAGAACTCGAATCTGGAATCTCCCGGTTCGTAGCCGAGCGCCTTATCCAATTTGGCCAGCGGTCCTTAATTAAATAATTTGCCCAACATATCAAAGTTTTTGATGTAATTTAAGTTATAAAATATTATGCTGTACTATCAATGAGCAAAAAATCAAATGATGTAGTTATTACAGCTGCATTAAGAACACCTATAGGCACATATAAAGGATCTTTAAAAGGTATTAGCGCTGATAAACTAGGTGCACTAGCTATTAAAGAAGCTGTCTATAAATCAAAATTAAAATCAGATGATATTGATGAGGTGATTATGGGTCATGTTCTAACTTCTGGACTAGGACAAAACCCGGCCAGACAAGCTTCTATTCATGCTGGAATTCCAGTTTCAAAACCTGCGCATATAATCAATCAAGTATGTGGATCTGGATTAAGATCTATAATTTCAGGATATCAGTCTATTAAACTACAAGAAAATAAAATTATAGTTGCTGGTGGACAAGAAAATATGTCTAGAGCACCACATGCTATATTTTATCGAGAAGATAAAAAATTAGATAAAAATAAGCTAGTAGATACGATGACCAATGATGGGTTAATAGACTCATTTAACAATTATCACATGGGAATTACTGCCGAAAATGTTGCAAAAAAATATAAAATTTCTAGAGATGAACAAGATTTATTTGCATTGAGCTCTCAAGAAAAAACTCAAAAAGCTATAAATGAAAGTAGATTCAAAAATGAGCTGATCAAATTAAAGGTTGATACAGGTAATAAAAACTTTCTTTTTGAAAAAGATGAACATCCAAGAAGCAATTTAAATTTAAAAGATCTAAAAAAATTAAAAACTGTATTCAAAGAAAATGGAACAGTCACTGCGGGTAATTCATCAGGAATCAATGATGGTGCTGCAGCAATTGTATTAATGCCCAGAGAAGAGGCAGAACTTAGAGCTATAGAGCCGTTAGCTAAAGTAGTCTCTTGGGCAACTTGTGGTGTTGAGCCTTCATTGATGGGACTAGGTCCAATTCAGGCTGTAAATATAGCTTTAGAAAAAGCCAAATGGAAGAGAGAGGATGTTGATTTGTTTGAAATAAATGAAGCATTTGCAGCTCAAAGCATTGCTGTAATTAGAGATCTTAAAATTCCTAAAGAGATTGTAAATGTTAATGGTGGGGCAATTGCATTAGGACATCCAATTGGAGCTTCAGGAACCAGAATTTTAGTAACCCTTATTCATGAGATGATTAGACGAAATAAAAGCAAAGGTTGTGCCACTCTCTGTATTGGTGGTGGAATGGGAATAGCCATGTGCATTGAAAGAAATTAACTTCTTATTTATTTGTTAATTTTAAAGTTTTTTGTTCAATAAAAATACAGGTTTGCACAAAAAGGCTTATTATTGTGCTAAAATAACATGAGATATAGTTTTTTTTAAGTGTATAAATCGATTTAAAATAATGAGTGAAAAATTACTTGTTCCGGACATTGGTGAATTTGAAAAAGTTGAGGTCATTGAACTTTTAGTAAAAGTTGGAGATCAAATAAACTTAAATGATCCTGTTGTTACCATTGAGAGTGACAAATCTAGTGTTGAAATTCCATCAACAGTTTCTGGCAAGATAGAATATGTAAATATTAAAGTGGGTGATAAAGTTTCTAAAGGAGACGTATTATTAAGTATTGAATCTTCAAAAGAAAGCATTTCAGAAAAGCCAATTCCTAAAGATACAGAAAGTATTATTAAACAAGCAGAATCTGTTTTAAAGAATGAAAAAAAAGAAGAAGCTATTCAACAAAATCCAGCCCCAGAAAAAAAACAAACAATAATTCAAGTTACAAATGAAAATGATATTGATCCATTAGAGACACAAGATTGGTTAGAGTCTTTATCTGCAGTTGTTGAAAAAGATGGAAATCAAAGAGCTCATTTTTTGATAAAAGAATTAATTAACAAAGCATATCAAGAAGGTGCAAATATTCCTTATACACAACACACTCCTTACATAAATACAATCCCACCAGAGGCAGAAGTCAAGTCCAATGGAGATCAGAACATTGAAAGAAGAATTAGATCTTTAATTAGATGGAATGCAGCAGCCATGGTTGTGAGAGCAAATAAAAAATTTCCTGAATTAGGTGGTCATATAGGAACATTCGCATCTGCAGCAACACTTTATGATGTAGGAATGAATCATTTTTGGAGAGCTAAAAATAATAAATTTGGTGGTGATTTAGTTTATTTTCAAGGTCATAGTGCACCAGGCATCTATGCTAGAGCATTTTTAGAAGGCAGATTAAATGAAAAACAATTAGATAGTTTTAGACAAGAAGTAAAACCAGGTGGACTTTCTTCATATCCACACCCTTGGTTGATGCCAAAGTTTTGGCAGTTTCCAACTGTATCGATGGGACTAGGACCTATGCTTGCAATTTATCAGGCGAGATACATGAAATATTTAATTAATAGAGGATTAATCAAAGATGAAGGTAGAAAAGTTTGGGCATTCCTTGGTGATGGAGAAATGGATGAGCCAGAATCTTTAGGTGCTATAGGGTTAGCTTCTAGGGAAAAACTGGATAATTTAATATTTGTTATAAACTGTAATCTTCAAAGATTAGATGGACCTGTTAGAGGTAATGGAAAAATTATTCAAGAGCTAGAAGGAAGCTTTAGAGGAGCCGGTTGGAATGTAATTAAAGTAATTTGGGGGTCTTACTGGGACTCACTGATTGCTAATGATAAAACAGGTCACTTAGTTAAAGTTATGAACGAAACTGTCGATGGTGAGTATCAAGCAATGAAGGCTAGAGATGGAGCTTACGTTAGAGAAAAATTTTTTGGAAAATATCCAGAGACACAAGAGCTAGTTTCTAGTTTGTCAGATAAAGATATTTGGAGATTGAATAGAGGTGGTCATGATCCTCATAAAGTTTATGCAGCATATGATCAGGCATCAAAAAATCAAGGCAGCCCAACGGTTATAATCGCTAAAACCATTAAAGGTTATGGCATGGGAAAAACAGGTGAAAGTGTTAACACAACTCATCAAACTAAGAAATTAGACGTAGACGATTTATTATATTATAGAGATCGTTTTGATGTGCCTTTAACTGACGATCAAGTAAAAAATGTAGAGTATTTTAAGCCAGATGAAAAATCTCCAGAAATTAAATACATCAAAGAAAGAAGAATGAACCTTGGGGGTTCTTTGCCAGAGAGAACAACTTACGCAAAGCCAATAAAAGCACCAGCAAAAGATATTTTTGACTTTATGAAAGTATCAACAGGTGAAAAAGAAATGTCTACAACCATGGCATTAGTTAGAATGTTTACAAATTTATTGAGAGACAAGAATGTTTCACCGAGGTTAGTCCCAATTATTCCTGATGAAGCAAGAACTTTTGGCATGGAAGGATTTTTTCAAAAAATAGGAATATATGCACATGAAGGTCAAAAATATGAACCTGAAGACTCTGCACAGTTAAGTTCTTATAGAGAAGATAAAAATGGACAAGTATTAGAAGAAGGCATTAATGAAGCTGGAGCAATGTCATCATGGATTGCAGCTGCAACAGCTTACACAAATCATGATATTGAAATGATTCCAATTTATATTTTTTACTCAATGTTTGGTTTTCAAAGAATAGGAGATCTTGCATGGGCTGCTGGAGATAGTCAGGCCAGAGGTTTTTTAATTGGAGCAACAGCTGGAAGAACTACTTTGGCTGGTGAAGGATTACAACACCAAGATGGACACAGTCACTTGATAGCTTCAACTATACCAAATTGTGTAACATATGACCCAACTTTTCATTATGAGTTAGCTGTTATTTTTAGAGAAGGCCTGAGAAGAATGCATGAAAAAAATGAAAATATTTTTTATTATATCACAACCATGAATGAAAACTATTCACATCCAGGAATGCCAAAAGATAAAAATTGTGAAGAAGGGATTCTTAAAGGAATGTACAAGATTAAAGAATTTAATAGATATGGAAAAACAAAAATTCAACTTTTAGGCTCAGGTACAATATTGAGAGAAATGATGTCTGCAGCAGAAATTCTTCAAAATGAATATCAGATAGATAGTGAAATTTGGAGTGTTACTAGCTTTAATGAGTTGAGAAAAGATGGTATGGAAGTTGAAAGATATAATCTCTTAAACCCTGATAAAGAACAAAAAGTTTCATTTGTAGAACAGTGTTTAGGAAAAACTGAAGGACCAATTATGGCAGCCTCAGATTATATGAGAATGAATTCTGACCAAATTAGACCTTATACTAATAAAAGTTTTTATTCTTTAGGGACAGATGGTTATGGAAGAAGTGACACTAGAAAAAACCTTAGAAAATTTTTTGAAGTTGATAAAGAGCATATTGTTGCCTATGGACTGAGTGTGTTAGCAAAAGAGCAACTGATAGCTTCTAAATACGCTAAAGAAGCCATAAAGAAGTATAATATTGATGGCAGCAAACCAATGCCAACAAAACTATAAGATGTCAGATAAAGAGATTAAAGTACCAAATATTGGTGAATTTAAAGACGTTGAGGTAATTGAGGTGCTAGTTTCAAGTGGCCAGTCAGTTTCTAAAAATGATCCGCTTATTACAATTGAGAGTGATAAATCTAGTGTTGAAATACCAGCTTCTTTTGATGGAAAGGTTAAGTCTGTTAAAATTAAAGTGGGAGATAGAGTTTCAGAAGGTGATTTAATATTAACCGTAGAACAGTCTGGAGAAGAAGAAAAAAAGATAGAACAAAAAACTATTAAAGAAGCAGAACAAGTTGTAAATCAAAATCAAGTAGAAAAAATTGCAAAAGTCAATCGAGCACAAAATATAATAAAAAAAGATAATTCAGAAATTTCATCTGCAAGCCCAAAAGTACGTAAATTTGCTAGAGAACTTGGGGTTAATATTAATGAAATAGTTGGTAGTGAAAGACAGGGAAGAATTGTGGAAGATGATGTAAAAAATTTTATATCCTCTAAAATTAATAAAGCTCCAGATAAGACCGAAGTTCAACCAAAAAAAATTGTTAGTGAATTTTCTCATTCTGATTTTGGTGAAATTGAGGTTAAAGATATGCCTAGGGTTAAAAAATTAGCCTCTACATATTTGGTTAATTCTTGGACTACAATACCTCATGTCACAAATCATGATGAAGCAGATATAACTGAAATGGAAGATTTTAGAACTTCACTTACCGATATGTATACAGGTGAGAGAAAAAAAATTACTCCATTAGCTTTTATTGTTAAAGCTTTAGTTGCATCTTTAAAAAAGTTTCCTAGTTTCAACTCTTCAATAGATGATATTGACAATGGAAAAATTACAATGAAAAACTATTTTCATGTTGGGATTGCAGTGGATACTCCACATGGTTTAATGGTGCCAAAAATTAGAAATGCTGACAATAAAAGCATCTCATATATTAGCAATGAATTGAAAATAGTAAGTGACCAATGTAGAAATTTAAAAATAGATAAGAAAGAATTCTTTGGAGGATCTATGACTATTACGAGTCTTGGAGGAATTGGAGGTTCATTCTTTACACCAATAATAAATTATCCAGAAGTTGCTATATTAGGAGTAGGCAAGGCACAAAAAAAACAAATTTTTATTAATGGGAAATTTGAAACAAGAACAATGCTACCGCTTTCTTTATCATATGATCACAGAATAATTGATGGAGCTGAAGCAGCTAGATTTAATAATGATCTAAAAGAAAATTTAGGCAAAAATTTTGCTTATAAATTAGCTGTATAGATATTAATGTCAAAAACATCATCATTATTTTGTGCATTATTATGTACATTCATATGGGGAACGACTTTTATAGCTCAAGATACTGGAATGGACGACATTGGCCCTTTCACTTTTAATGCTGTCAGGTTTTTTGTTGGTTTTTTAGTAGTAGCTCCTTTAGCTTTTATTTTTGAAAGAAAAAAAATATCAAAATCAGTACAAAAAAATCAAAAAGAATTTATCAACTTGGCTATTTTAATAGGCCTATCTTTATTTTTGGGATCAGCACTTCAACAAGTAGCTTTACTCTATACAGATGTTGCTAATGCTGCATTCTTTACGATTTTTTATGTGCCAATGGTCCCGTTTATAATTTTTTTCATGTATAAAAAACCAATTCACTGGAGTATTTGGCCTTCAGTTCTTCTTTGTGTGATGGGCGGTTATTTGTTAACTAATTTTTATAGTGCAACAGTTAGAACGGGTGATGCACTTATAATAATGGGCGCATTTTTCTGGAGTACACACATTATTTTTACTGGTAAAATTATAGAAAAATATAATCTTCCATTAACAATTGGTGCAATTCAAACTTTAATTGTTTCTTCTTTGTCATTAATTATAGGATTAATTTTTGAAGATTTTATTTGGTCCAATATTCTTAAAGAAAAATTTCAAATCTTATATGCTGGAATTTTGTCTGGAGGCCTTGCATTTGTTTTACAAATATATGCACAAAAAAATATATCCCCTGCTCCCTCAGCAATAATCTTTTCTTTAGAGGGTGTTTTTGCAACAATTGCTGCTTGGATTTTATTAGATCAAATTTTAGATATAAATAATTTATTTGGATGTTTATTTATTTTAATTGGTGTTTTGTTTTCACAATTAGCACCAATATTAAAAAAAAATTAATTATATATTATTATAAATAGAATTATCGAAATAATTATTCTGTAAATAACAAAAACATTCAAAGAAAATTTGTTTATATAATCTAGGAAAAACTTAACTGTAAAATAAGAAAATAAAAAAGAAAGAGTGATTGATATTAGTACAAGATAGTTAAGCTCAAAGCTTTGACCGATGGCATTTTTTAACTGCAGCACACTTGCTCCGGCTATAGCAGGTATAGCTAGTAAAAAAGAAATTTTACTTGAGTCAAATCTATTAAATCTAAAAAGTCTTGCAGCCGTTATTGTAATTCCCGCCCTACTTACACCAGGTATTAAAGCAAGTATTTGAAACAAACCAATATATAGTATTGTTTTAAAATTTAAGTTAGACGATATTTTTTTATCAAATTTACTTTTATCTGCGAGATATAAGATAATTCCAAAAATTAATGTTGTCCAAGCGATTATCTTTAAATTGTTTTCTAATAGGTTAACTAGACCTGTGGAGCTGATTATGTAGCCAGCTATTACAATTGGTATTGAGCCAATAATTAATAAAGATAATAACTTCTGATTATTTCTAAGGTCTAATAACTCTCTTCTAAAATAAAAGACTATTGCAAGTAAAGAGCCAAGATGGAGACTAACATCAATCATTAGTGAGTTAGAATTAAACTCAAATATTACCTCAACAATATTTAAGTGAGCTGATGAACTGATTGGTAAAAATTCTGATATTCCCTGAACTATTGATAAGATTATAATTTCAATAATATTTGAGAACATTTAATGCTTCGTAGCTTAAATATTCAATAATTTAAACAATTCCATTTTAACATATTAGATATGCATAAATTAAAATATTAAGATTTAATTGCATTTATTTCAAATTTAAGGTCATATATATTGACCTTGTTTGTCTTTTATTACATAAAACCTTGATATATGTTAAATTTATTGAGGTTAAATATGTCAGAAAATATGCTTAAATTTGTTAAAATAGGTCAACAAACTCCACCTAAAAGAGAAGTCGGAAATAGAAAAGAAGACTTTAACGAAATTTATAAGGAATTTATTAACGATAAAGCAAGTGAACAATCTAGCAGGTGTTCTCAATGTGGAGTTCCTTTTTGCCAGGTCCATTGTCCATTAAGTAATAATATTCCAGATTGGCTAAAATTAACTGCAGAAGGACGATTAAAAGAAGCTTACGAATTATCTCAAAGCACTAACAACATGCCAGAGGTGTGTGGAAGAATATGTCCACAAGATAGATTGTGTGAAGGAAATTGTGTAATTGAACAATCAGGACATGGAACTGTAACTATAGGTTCAGTTGAGAAGTATATTACTGATAATGCTTGGGAACAAGGATGGGTAAATCCAATAAAGGTTAAAAATGAAAAGAGTCAAAGTATTGGAATTATAGGAGCAGGCCCAGCTGGTCTAGCTGCTGCAGAGCAGTTACGTAAGTCAGGTTATCAAATTACAGTATACGATCGATACGATAGAGCTGGTGGTTTAATGATTTATGGCATTCCAAATTTTAAATTAGAAAAATTTGTTGTAGAGAGAAGAACCAAATTATTAGAAGAAGGTGGAATTAAATTTGTTCAAAATTTTGAAGTTGGAAAAGATGCCTCATTAGAGCAATTAAGAAAAAAACACGATGCTCTTTTAATTGCAACTGGAGTTTATAAAGCTCGAGAAATAGATCTTCCAGGAAAAGATTTAGGAAATATATTTCCAGCCATGGAATTTTTAACAGCTTCAAATAAAAAAGGATTAGGAGACAAGGTAGAATTATTTGATAATGGAACTTTAAATGCTGAAGGAAAAAATATTGTAGTAATTGGAGGAGGTGATACTGCAATGGACTGTGTTAGAACTTCAATCAGACAAAAAGCAAAATCAGTTAAATGTCTTTACAGGAGAGACAAAGAAAATATGCCTGGATCTGCAAGAGAGGTAGCTAATGCAGAGGAAGAGGGAGTAGAGTTTGTATGGCTATCTAGCCCTAAAGAATTTATTGGAACAAATAAAGTTGAAGGTTTGATGGTGGATAAAATTAAACTTGGGGAACCTGATGACAGTGGAAGACGTAAACCAGAAATTCAAAATAATTCTCACTTTAATATTAAGGCAGACATAGTAATTAAGGCTCTTGGTTTTGATCCAGAAAATTTACCAAAACTATTTGGTTCTGAGGATCTACAAGTTACTAAATGGGGAACATTAAAAACTAATTTTGATACTATGGAGACAAATTTACCAGGTGTGTTTGCAGCTGGAGATATTATTAGGGGTGCATCTTTAGTTGTCTGGGCCATAAAAGACGGAAGAGATGTAGCAGTATCAATAAAAAATTTTTTAGAGACCAAAGAACTCAGTAAAGAGAAGGTTGCTTAATGAAAAATTATAAAAAAAATCTTAAAATTCTTGAGGATGGCCATGTTTATTCTAAAGAAATGGAGCATGACGCTTGTGGAGTAGGGTTAATTGCTTCTACAGAAGGTAAAAAATCAAGGAAAGTAGTAGAATATGGAATTAATGCCCTAAAAGCGGTTTGGCACAGAGGAGCAGTTGATGCTGATGGAAAAACAGGTGATGGAGCTGGAATCCATTTAGAAATTCCTTCAGACTTCTTTGCTGAAAAGATAGAAATCACAGGCCATGACCATGATGGTTCAGAAATTTGTGTGGGTATGATTTTTTTACCCAGAAACAATTATCAAGCACAAGAAAATGCAAGAACTTTAGTTGAAAGTGAATTAACAAAAAGTAATTTTAGTATTTATGGATGGAGACAGGTTCCAGTAAATCCAAAAGTTTTAGGTGAAAAAGCAAATCTTACAAGACCAGAAATTACTCAAGTATTATTTAAACATAATAATAAAGATTTAACAGAAAAAGAGTTAGAAAGAAAAATTTATGAATCTAGAAGAAAAATTGAAAAAGAAGCTATTAAAGATGCGGTAGAAGGTTTTTATATTTGTTCACTAAGTTCTAAGTCAGTTATTTATAAGGGTATGTTTTTAGCGGAGTCTATTGCAGATTTTTATTTAGATTTAAAAGATGAAAGGTTTATATCTCGATTTGCAATATTTCATCAAAGGTTTTCAACAAACACAGCACCTAGTTGGGATCTGGCACAACCTTTTAGAGCATTAGCTCATAATGGAGAAATAAATACATTCAAAGGAAATACAAACTGGATGAAAGTTCATGAGCAAGAAATGAATAGTCCATTATTTGATAATATGGAAAATTTAAAACCAGTTATACAACCAGGATCATCAGACTCTGCGGCACTGGATAGTGTTTTTGAACTTTTAAATATTTCTGGCCAATCAGCACCCCTTGCAAAATTAATGTTAATTCCAGATGCATGGTCTAAAAAAAGTCAAACATTATCAAAAGATCACCAACAACTATTTAATTTTTTAAATAGCACAATGGAGCCATGGGATGGACCAGCTGCTATTGCAGCTACCGATAATGAATGGGCCATTGTAGCAGCTGATAGAAATGGGTTACGCCCAATGAGATATACTATTTCAAAAGATAAAATATTGTGTGCAGGATCAGAGACGGGAATGGTTGAAATCGATGAGAAGCAAATTCTTAAAAAAGGCAGATTAGGACCTGGAGAAATTCTTGGAGTTAGAATAGCTAAAGGTAAAGTATTTTCTAATGTTGAAATAAAAGACTATCTAGCAAAAGAGTTTAAACATTTTAACAATCAAATAATTGATTTAGAAAAAAAATTTACAATAAAGAATGAAAAATCTACTTTTTCAGGTGATGAGCTAAAAAAAAGACAGCATACATTTGGCTATAGTTTAGAAGATCTAGAGCTTATTCTTCACCCGATGGCAGAAGATGCAAAAGAAGCCATTGGCTCTATGGGTGATGACACTCCTCTTGCAGTATTGTCTGACCGTTATAGACCGCTTTACCATTTTTTTAGACAAAATTTTAGTCAAGTTACAAATCCACCAATTGATTCTTTAAGAGAAAACAAGGTTATGAGTTTAAAAACTCGTTTTGGTAATCTTGGAAATATTTTAGATTTTACTAATTTAACAGAAGAAAACATATACGTTTTAGACAGCCCCATATTATCAAATTCTCAATTAGAAAAATTTATTAATTTTTTTGGGGAAAAATCAATAACAATTGATTGTACTTTTGATAAAAGTGAAAACCTTGAAACTTCTATTGAGAGAATTAGAAAAGAGTCTGAAATTGCAGTTCGACAAGGCCTTACGCAATTAGTTTTAAGTGATAAAAATATTTCTGAAAAAAGATTACCCATTCCAATGCTATTATGTGTTGGTGCAATAAATACTTATCTTATTAAAAAAAAATTAAGAGGCTATGCATCAATCAATGCTCAAACTGGAGAAGCATTAGACACGCATTCATTTGCAACACTTATAGGTGTTGGAGCAACTACTGTTAATCCTTATTTAGCACTGGATAGTTTATATCAAAGGTTTGAAAAAAAATTATTTGGAAAGTTTGAGTACGATGAATGCATAGACAGATATATACAATCAGTAAATTATGGACTTCTGAAAATAATGTCAAAAATGGGAATTTCGGTCATAAGCTCTTATAGAGGTGGATGTAATTTCGAAACAGTTGGTTTGAGTAGAACAGTAGCATCAGAATACTTTCCAGGAATTTTATCAAAAATTTCAGGCATAGGGTTAAATGGAATAGAAAAAAAATTAAGAACTATTCACAAAGAAGCATTTAAAGGAACGGATGCAGTTTTACCAATCGGAGGAATTTATAGATATAGAAAGGATGGTGAAACTCATCAATATCAAGGTAAGCTCATTCATCTTTTGCAAAGTGCAGTTTCATCAAATTCTTTTGAAGCTTATAAAAAATATGCAGAAGGTATTTATAATCTTCCTCCTATACACCTTAGAGACTTGATTGGATTTAGAGATAAAAATTTAAACCCATCCTTAGATATTTCAGAAGTAGAACCAATCGAAAATATTTTAACAAGATTTGGAAGTGGAAGTATGTCTCATGGTGCATTATCGAAAGAAGCACACGAAACATTAGCTATAGGAATGAATAGAATTAAAGGAGCCTCTTGTAGTGGTGAAGGTGGAGAAGATGAAAAAAGATTTATTAAGATGGAAAATGGAGATAGTGCTAATTCTAGAGTTAAGCAAATAGCCTCAGCAAGATTTGGAGTAACACTTAAATATCTAAATAACTGTAATGAAATAGAGATTAAAATTGCACAAGGAGCAAAACCTGGTGAGGGAGGTCAATTACCAGGGTTTAAAGTTACGGAAGAAATTGCCAAATTAAGACATTCAACTCCGGGTGTAACCCTAATATCACCACCACCTCACCATGATATTTATTCTATCGAGGATTTAGCTCAATTAATTTACGATCTTAAACAAGCCAATCCAAAAGCAAGAGTTGGTGTAAAATTAGTAGCATCTTCTGGGATAGGAACAATCGCAGCTGGGGTAGCTAAAGCTAAAGCAGATATAATTTTAATTTCTGGACATAATGGAGGAACAGGAGCTACACCGCAAACAAGTGTTAAATATGTGGGGATACCTTGGGAGATGGGATTAACTGAGGCTAATCAAGTTTTAACTTTAAATAATTTAAGGCATAAAGTTACTCTAAGAACAGATGGTGGAATTAAAACAGGAAGAGATGTTGTTATTGCAGCCATGATGGGAGCAGAAGAATATGGAGTAGCTACTACAGCTTTAGTAGCCATGGGATGTATAATGGTTAGACAGTGTCACTCAAACACATGTCCAGTTGGAGTTTGTACTCAAGATGAAAAACTAAGAGAAAAATTTTCTGGTACGCCAGAAAAGGTAGTCAACTTATTTAAATTTATAGCTGAGGAAGTAAGAGAAATTTTAGCACAAATAGGATTTAAATCATTAAATGAAATAATTGGTAGGACTGATTTATTAAGACAGGTAAGTAAAGCTTCACCAAACTTAGATGATTTAGATCTTAACCCTTTATTTGTTCAAACAGATGCTGGTGAGAACACAAGGCACTGTACAGTTCCAGAAATAAATTCTGTTCCAGATACTTTGGATCAAGAAATTTTACCTGAAATTAAAGAACAAATTGGAAAAGTAAAAATTATTGAAAAGGAATATATTATTAAAAATACTCATAGGACAGTTGGAACAAGAATTTCTAATCATCTTTATGAAAAATATGGATCTGAAAAACTAGATGATGGCTTTTTATCTTTAAAGTTTAAAGGATCAGCTGGACAGTCATTTGGTGCATTTGCAATAAAAGGCTTAAAACTTATTTTAAAAGGTGATGCTAATGATTATGTTGGCAAAGGTTTATCAGGCGCAACAGTCGTAGTTAAACTTCCTGATGAAAGTAATCTAGTTTCACATGAGAATACCATAATAGGAAATACAGTTTTGTATGGAGCAACATCCGGAAAACTTTTTGCAGCAGGTCAAGCTGGAGAAAGGTATGCTGTAAGAAATTCAGGATCAATTTCAGTTATTGAAGGATGCGATTCTAATGCTTGTGAATATATGACTGGTGGCACAGTTGTAATTCTAGGCGATGTAGGAGACAATTTTGGAGCTGGAATGACTGGCGGAATGGCGTTTATTTACGATATAAATAAGAAATTTGATAAAAAAGTAAACCCAGAGACTGTAGTATGGCAGACGCCAGAAACAGATTATTGGATAACTTATTTAAAAAATTTAGTTCAAGAACATCACCAAGAGACAAATTCAGATTTTTCTAAAAAGATCATAGAAAATTTTGATAGAGAAATTTCTAATTTTATTCAAGTTTGTCCAAAAGAAATGATTGATAAGCTAAAAAACCCAATAAGTTTAAAATCTATTATAAAAGAAGTTAGTTAAAATGAAGGATATAAATATTTTTTGTTTTGGTTTTGGCCAAGTAGCAAAAAATTTTGTAAAGAAGCTTAATATTGAGCAATATAATATTAATTTGTCAGCAACTTCTAGAAGTGAGTCTTCAAAAAAAACATTCAATGGTATTAATTATAATAGCTATCTATTTAATAGTGACAACTTTGATCAAAATTTAGTTGTAAAATTAAAAGAAGCAGATCATATCTTAGTTTCTATACCACCGGAAAATCAAGAAGATTTAGTTATAAAAAATTTTTCTAAATTTATAGAAAGCTCCAAAGTAAAATGGATAACATATTTATCAGCCACTAGTATTTATGGTGATCATAAGGGAGAGTGGGTTAATGAAAATAGCAAAACAAACCCAATTTCAAATAATGGTATTGCAAGATTGAAAGCTGAAAATGCATGGTTTTCTCTAGAAAAAAGTAAGAAAATACCAATTCAGATATTTAGGTTATCTGGAATTTATTCTAATGAAAAAAATATTTTAATACGTCTAAAATCAGGAGGTGTGAAATTGATCAACAAAAAAAATCATTTTTTTTCTAGAATTCATGTAGATGATATTTCAAATATATTATTTAAATCTTTATCAAAATTTAAGTCAGGAGAAATATACAATCTATCTGATGATAAACCCTCTACATCTGAAGAGGTTACTTTATTTGGAGCAAAGATATTAAATATTGAAAATATCGAAAAAATTGAAGTTGACCAAATTAAAAGTGAGATGTTGAAAAATTTTTATAATGAGTCTAAAAAAGTTAGCAACAAAAAGATGAAAAGTTATTTTGATTATAATTTAAAATTTCCAAGCTATATCGAAGGATTAAACTATATTAGTTGTAATTTTATTTAGCTCTAAGAGTATTTTTTTTAAACCTCGTTTACTTGATAAGCTGTGATCACCATTTTTTATTATCACTAATTTTTTATTAGCTTTAGTAAATAACTTAAGAACTTTTCTAGAATAACTTGTTGGAACAACTTCATCTTTACTTCCATGAATCATAGTTACATTGATTTTAGATTTAATCTTTTTATTCAAGATTTTATTTTTTCTACCATCTTTTATTAACTGATAAGTGATTGGATACTCATAATTACCATGTTTTAAGTTATAAATTCCTTTCTTTATAGTTTCATTTTTCATTTTTTTTGTAAATTTTTTCCACATTAGGTTTTGTAAAAACTCTGGAGCTGAACCAATTCCTAAAAAACCTTTAATTTGATCTTTAAAATATTTAAATTGATTTAAGGAGAGCCACGCTCCCATACTTGAACCAACTAAGATAAATTTATTTTTTTTAACTATTTTTTTTATTACTATTTTAACTTCTTTTGACCATTGTGTGATATTTCCCTTGGTAAATTTTCCTGAGGATTTTCCATGACCAGAATATTCAAGAGCAAGAAAACCAAGCTTATTTTTTTTTGCAAATTTTAGTATAGCCTGAGGTTTTTCACCTTCAATGTTTGACATAAAACCATGTAAAAAAACAATATAAAGATTATCTCTATAATCCTTACTTAAGTATCTTATTTGCCTGTTATTAAGGACCTTAATATATTTAAATTTATTCATATAAGTTTATTAGAATTAATTCTTAATATATAGTTCTATCAAATGTCTTCAGAATTAAAAGTACTGCAAGTAATTCCTAAACTTGGATATGGGGGTGCGGAAACAGGCTGTTACGATCTTGCACACTATTTACCAGAAAATAATTGTAGCTCTTATATAGTAACTAGTGGAGGAGAGTTATTAAAATTTATTGATAAAAAAAAAGTAAAAGTAATAAAACTTCCCGTCCATAGTAAAAATCCATTTTTAATGCTCTTTAATTCAATAGCTTTGATTTTTATTATTTTACTAAATAATATATCTATTGTTCATGCAAGAAGTCGTGCTCCAGCTTGGTCTTGTTTGTTTGCAACAAAAATTACAAGAAGAAAGTTTGTTACAACTTTTCATGGTACCTATAATTTTAAAAACTCAATTAAAAAATTCTATAATTCAGTAATGGTTAGATCAGATTTAATAATAGCAGGATCAAATTTTATTTTTTCACATATTAATCAAAATTATCCAAAATATTTAGATTTAAAAAAAAAATTCTTGGTAATTTTTAGGGGAATTAATGTCGATTATTTTGAATTATCAACAATTTTAGACAGTGAAGAAAACAGACTTATTTCAGATTGGGATGTTGATAGAAATAAAAAAACGATCCTAATGCCAGGTCGGTTAACTGCTTGGAAAGGTCAGGAGACATTTATTGAGGCATTAAATCTTGTTAATAAAGAACTGGGGTATGAGTCTTTTAATGCTATTATTTTGGGTAGCGATCAAGGAAGAGACATTTATACCAAAAAAATTAAAAGATTGGCTGAGCAATATAGGCTAACTAGTCAGTTAAAATTTATAGAACATTGTAAAAATATGCCGTTAGCCTATAAAATATCAGACATTGTTGTTTCAGCCTCAGTCGAACCTGAAGCTTTTGGAAGGGTAGCAGTTGAAGCTCAATCAATGGAAAAACCAATAATAGCAAGTGATATTGGGGGATCTAACGAAACTATTATTGATAACGTGACAGGTTTTTTATTTCAGTCTGGTAATGCAGAAGCTTTGAGTAAAAAAATAATAGAAGTCTTACAATTAGACGAATCTAGATTGAAATCTATTGGTATAGAAGGTAGAAAAAATATAATTAAAAAATTTAATGTTGAAAAAATGTGTTTTTCTACATATTCAGAATACAAAAAATTATTAAATTAAATGCCATTAATAACATTGCCAGATGGAAACACTATTGAATTTCCAAATAAAGTAACAGGACTTGAGGTTGCTGAAAAGATTAGTAAATCTTTATCAAAGCAGGCAACTATTATTAGTGTTAACGAAGAACTTAAGGATTTAAGTTTTGTTATTGATGAGGATTGCTCAGTTAAAATTTTTACTTCAAAAGATAAAGAAGGTTTAGAAACTATTCGTCATGATACGGCCCATATAACTGCAATGGCAGTTCAAGAACTCTTTCCAGGAACACAAGTAACCATTGGTCCAATTATAGAAAATGGATTTTATTATGATTTTTCAAGAAAAGAACCCTTTACAGAAGATGATTTAAATAAAATTGAAAATAAAATGAAAGAAATCGTTGATAGAGATGTTCCAACTACAAGAGAAGTTTGGAAAAGAGATAAAGCCATATCTCATTTCAAAGATAAAGGAGAAATATACAAGGCTGAAATTATTGAAAGTATTCCACAGGGTGAAGATGTTTCTATATATTTTCATGGAGACTGGCATGATTTATGCAGAGGCCCTCATCTTTCTTCAACGGGAAAAATTGGTAAGTACTTTAAATTAACAAAGGTATCAGGGGCTTATTGGAGAGGTGACTCAAATAATGAAATGTTGCAAAGAATTTATGGAACAAGTTGGGCATCACAAAAAGATTTAGATGAATATTTAAAAAGAATAGAAGAAGCAGAAAAAAGAGACCACAGAAAACTTGGAAAAGAAATGGATTTATTTCACTTTAGGGAAGAAAGTCCAGGATCAGTATTTTGGCATGAAAAAGGTTGGAAGTTATTTCAAAAATTAGTTGCATATATGAGAGCTAGACAAGAAAAAGCTGGCTACAAAGAAGTGAACACTCCTGAAATTTTAGATAGATCTCTTTGGGAAAAATCTGGCCACTGGGAAAAATATGGAGAGCATATGTATACTTCTCAAACACCAGATGAAAAAATATTTGCAATAAAACCAATGAATTGCCCAGGTCACGTACAAGTTTTTAATCAAGGATTAAAAAGTTACCGAGATCTTCCTTTAAGAATTTCAGAATTTGGAAAAGTACACAGATATGAGCCTTCAGGTGCTTTACATGGACTTTTAAGAGTTAGAGCTTTTACTCAAGATGATGCTCATATTTTTTGCACAGAAGATCAAATTACATCAGAATGTTTGATTGTTACTAATTTAATTTTAGATATTTATAAAGATCTTGGATTTGAAGATGTAATATTAAAATACTCAGATAGACCAGACTTAAGAGTTGGTGATGATAATGTTTGGGACAAAGCTGAAAAAGCTTTATTAGATGCAGTCAAAGCCTCAAAGCTTCAATACACAATTAATAAAGGAGAGGGAGCATTCTATGGTCCAAAAATTGAATTTGTTTTACGAGATGCTATTGGTAGGGATTGGCAATGTGGAACTTTACAAGTAGACCTTAATTTACCAGGAAGATTAGATGCTTCTTTTGTTGATAAAGATGGAACTAAAAAAATTCCTGTAATGCTTCACAGGGCGTTATTTGGATCATTAGAAAGATTTATTGGAATTCTTATAGAAAATTATGCAGGCAAATTTCCATTTTGGATAGCTCCTTTACAAGCTGTTGTAATTCCAATTTCGGAGGAATTTGATTCTTATGCAAAAGAAGTAAATGAAAAAATTAATAATGCAGGCATAAGCTCTGAGGTAGATTTAAAAAACCATAACTTAAATTATAAAATTAGAGAACATTCACTATCAAAAATACCACTTTTATTGATTTGTGGAAAAAAAGAAGTTGACAGTAACTCAGTAACGATTAGAAGATTGGATACGAACAAACAAGAAAATATGGAATTAAACTTATTCTTAGAAACTTTCTCAGCTTTAAACAAAGCATCCTCAAACTAAGTGGCAGATTTTAAACAAAATTATTTTCAAAGAAGAACTAAAGATAAAGGTCCAAGATCTAACAATAGAATTTCTTCACCTGAGGTTCAAGTAATTGGAAGCGATGGTGAAAATATAGGAATCATTAATACAAATGAAGCTATATCAATGGCTAAAGAGCAAGGATTGGATTTAATTGAAATAGCTCCAAACGCAAAACCACCTGTATGTAAAATTATTGATATGGGTAAATTTAAATATGATGCTCAAAAAAAAGCAAATGTTGCTAAAAAGAAACAAAAAATAGTTTTATTAAAAGAAATTAAAATGAGACCAGTTACAGAAACTCATGATTATGATTTTAAAGTTAAAAATGCTAAAAAATTTATTGGAAAAGGTGACAAGGTAAAATTTACAATACGATTTAAGGGTAGAGAGCTACAACACTCACACTTAGGTAGAGAATTAATGGATAAAATAAAAGCTGATATGCAAGATATTGGCAAAGTTGAATTGCACCCAAAGTTTGATGGTAAGCAAATGATCATGGTTATTCAGCCTTTATAAGGCTTAATAGAGGTTGTAAATCCATTCCAATATTTGTATAAGTCCGCAGAATTATGCCAAAATTAAAAACTAAAAGTTCAGCAAAAAAAAGATTTAAAATCTCAGCTACAGGGAAAGTTATGATGGCTCAAGCTGGAAAGAGACATGGCATGATAAAAAGAACAAATTCACAAATTAGAAAATTAAGAGGCACGACTGCTATGTCAAAACAAGATGGCAAAATAGTTAAATCATACATGCCTTACAGTTTAAGAGGATAAAATGGCTAGAATAAAAAGAGGCGTAACAAGTCACGCAAAACATAAAAAAGTTTTAAAAGCTGTCAAAGGTCAATGGGGCAGAAGAAAAAGCACTATAAGAGTTGCAAAGCAAGCTATGGAAAAAGCTATGCAATATGCATACAGAGATCGTAGAACTAAAAAAAGAGAATTTAAATCTTTATGGATACAAAGAATTAATGCAGGTGTTAGATCTGAAGGAATAACTTATTCAAAATTTATTAATGGTTTAACTAAATGTGGAATTAAGTTAGATAGAAAAATACTAGCTGAAATAGCATACGATAGCCCAGAAGCCTTTAAAACGATCGTTCAAAAAGCTCAATCGGCACTAAATTAATCTTCACTATTGTTTTTCTTCGGTGAAGAAATAATCTCTCAATATGTCTGATATTAAAAAAATAAAAGATGAATTTCTTTTAAAGTTAAAAGAAAATTTGGATTTAAATCAAGTTAATCAAATTAAAACAGAACTATTTGGTAAAACTGGGTTAATCAGCTCGCAATTTAAACAGCTTGGAAAATTAGCAGAAGAAGATAGAAAAAAATTTGCATCAGATTTAAACTTAGTCAAAAGTGAACTTGAAAATTTAATTACTATAAAAATTGATGATATTGAAAAAAAAGAGATTAACAAAAAATTAGAAAAAGAAAAAATAGATATAACTTTACCAGAGAGACCTTTTGTTCAGGGAAAAATTCATCCTGTATCTCAAGTTATAGATGAAATTTCTTCAATTTTTTCAGAAATTGGTTTTAGTGTAGAAGAGGGACCAGATGTTGAAAATGAATATAATAATTTTACTGCGTTAAATACACCTGACAACCATCCTGCAAGAGATATGCATGATACTTTTTATCTAGATGATACAAAAGAGCTGCTTTTAAGAACACATACTTCACCAGTTCAAATTAGAACAATGCTTAATGATAAACCACCTTTTAAAATAATAGCGCCAGGGCGAACATATAGATCTGACAGCGATCAAACTCATACTCCAATGTTTCATCAAGTTGAAGGGCTACATATTGATAAAAATATAAATATGGGGCATTTAAAAGGATGCTTAAATTATTTTATTAAAGAGTTTTTTGAGGTTGATAAAATTAAAATGAGATTTAGACCTAGTCATTTCCCATTTACAGAGCCATCTGCAGAAGTTGATATTGGTTATGAAATAAAAGATGGAAAAATAGTAATTGGGGAAGGTGATAAATGGCTAGAAGTTTTAGGTTGTGGAATGGTTCATCCCAATGTTTTAAAAAATGTTAAAGTAAACCCTGATGAATTCCAAGGTTATGCATTTGGAATAGGAATAGATAGGCTCGCAATGTTGAAATATGGCATTAATGATTTAAGAGCCTTTTTTGATTGTGACTATAGATGGCTAAATCATTTTGGATTTGATCCAATAGATGTCCCAACAAACTATAGGGGCTTAAGCCGATGAAGATTACAACAGCATGGCTCAAAGATCATTTAGATACCAAACTTAATGAAAATCAAATCATCGATAAACTTACAGATATTGGTTTAGAAGTAGAGGGTGTTGATAGTCAATCAGGAGAGCTTGATCAATTTGTAATTGCTAAAATTCTGAAGGCTGAAAAGCATCCTGATGCAGATAGGCTTAGAGTATGTGATGTTGATATAGGTTCGGGCAAACCAGTAAAAGTTGTTTGTGGAGCTCCAAATGCTAAAGAGGGTTTATTAACAATTTATGCTCCTCCTGGTGCTGTAGTGCCAAAAAGTCAAATGAAATTGGTGGTAAGTAAAATAAGAGGTGTAACCTCATATGGAATGCTTTGTTCAGAATCTGAACTTAACCTATCAAACGAAAGTGATGGCATAACAGAGCTTTTACCAGAAAAATATAACAAAAAAGTAGGAGAAAATTATTTTCCAAAAAAAATTTTAAATGTAATTGATATTTCTATTACACCAAATAGAGCAGATTGCTTAGGGGTTAGAGGAATAGCAAGAGATTTAGCTGCTGCAGGCGCGGGAAGATTAATAAATCAAAAAGAAAAAAAACTTGATAAAAAAAATAAACAAACAATTAGTGTAAAAATTGAAAATGAAAAAAATCAAGCATGCATTTCCTTTGGTAGTTGTTTAATTAAAGGAGTAAAAAATACTGAAAGTCCAGAGTGGCTAAAAGACAAAATAATTGCTCTAGGCCAAAAACCTATTTCGGCAATAGTTGATATTACAAATTATGTAATGTTTGATTTGAATAGACCACTTCATGCATATGATGTTGATAAAATAGATAAAGGAATAGTTGTAAGAAACTCAAAAAAAGGTGAAACATTCGAAGCATTAGATAATAAGGAGTATAAATTAGAGGATGAGATGTGTGTCATATCAGATGCGTCAGGCGTATTAGGTCTTGGAGGCATAATAGGAGGCACAAGAACTGGAACTGAACTAGATACAAAGAATGTGTTAATTGAGTCTGCTTACTTTAGTCCACGATCAATCAGAAAATCATCTAAAATCTTGAATATAGATACGGATGCAAAATTTAGATTTGAAAGAGGTATTGATCCATTATCAATTGATCAAGGACTTGAAAGAGCAGCTAATTTAATACAAGAAATATGTGGCGGTGAAGTTAGTGAATTTGATATTCAAAAAATTGAAGATGTTAAAAAAAAATCATTAAAATTTGATCCTTCTTTGTTTGAAAAAATTACTGGATTTAATATTGATATAAAAGAAATGATAAAAATCTTAGATAACCTAGGATTTGAAATTAAAGAAAACAAGGGAATGCTAGATGTCGTTATACCATCTTGGAGACCAGATATTTCACAAGAAGTTGATGTGGTAGAAGAACTTGTAAGAATTAAGGGTTATGATCAAATTAAAATTATTGAACCTGAAAAAATTAGAAAAAAGCAAACATTAAATTTAAAACAAAAATTATTTCATTTTTTACAAAGATCTATTGCTTCTAAGGGGTATTTTGAAGCTATCACATGGTCTTTTACCGACAGTAAAATTAATCAACTATTCATTGAAAATAATAAAGAAATTAAAATAATTAATCCTATAAGTTCTGATTTGAACGTTTTGCGAAGTTCAATTTTTTCTAATTTGATAATTCATTTGAATAAGAATTTAGGAAGAGGATTTAAAGATTTATCATTTTTTGAAATAGGTCCAACTTTTTTAGGATCTGAGCCAGGTGAGCAACAGACAGTCGCTACTGGATTAAGATCAGGAAAATTGGCTAGGCAGAGCTGGCTGGAAAAAGAAAGATTAATAGATGTGTTTGATGTTAAAAGTGATGTTATCAAAAGTTTAGTTGAAGCAGGTTATAATAAAGATAAGCTCTATATTGACGATGAAACACCAAGCTATTATCACCCTGGAAAATCAGGAAGAATATTTCTTAACAAAGGAAAAGAAAAAATAGTTGCTTTTTTTGGTGATATTCACCCAGGTATATTAAAAAAATTAGATATTAAAGTTGAGTCTTTAGTGGGTTTTGAAATATTTTTAGACAATTTAAAACAGCCAAAAAAATCATTAAAAGATCAAAAAACTCAGTATAAATATTCAGATTTTCAAAAATCAGAAAGAGATTTTGCTTTTGTTTTAGATAAAAATTTTAAAGTTCAAGAATTAATTGAAACCATCTCTAATGTAGACAAAGAGTTAATAAAATCTGTCAAAGTATTTGATGTTTATGAAGGAGCAAATATTCCTGAAGGTAAAAAATCAATTGCATTAAATGTAATTATTCAATCTTTAGAAAAAACTTTGACTGAGGATGATTTAAACAAAATTAATCAACTTATTATTTCTGCTGTTGAATCCAAAACTGGTGCTAAGATTAGATCATAATCATGACAAAAATTGATCACATCAGAAACTTTGCAATCATTGCGCATATTGATCATGGTAAATCAACAATTGCAGATAGGATAATTCATAGTTGTGGTGGTCTAACCGAAAGAGAAATGAAGGCACAAGTTCTAGACTCAATGGATATTGAGAGAGAAAGAGGCATAACTATTAAAGCTCAAACAGTTAAACTTAATTATAAAGCAAAAGATGGTAAAGACTATATTCTAAACATAATTGATACTCCAGGACACGTAGATTTTAGCTATGAAGTTAGTAGATCTCTGTATGCATGCGAGGGATCTATTTTAATTGTTGATAGTACCCAAGGAGTAGAGGCTCAAACATTGGCTAATGTTTATCAAGCTTTAGACACCAAGCATGAGATAGTACCTGTACTAAATAAAGTTGATTTACCAGCATCAGACTTAGAAAAAACAAAGAAGCAAATAGAAGAGGTCATAGGTATTGATACTGAAAATGCCATACCTTGCTCTGGAAAAACAGGTGAGGGTATAGAAGATATTCTAGAACAAATTATTGTGTCACTACCAGCTCCAGAAGGAGAAAAAGATGCTGATTTAAAATGCTTATTAGTTGACAGTTGGTATGACACTTACTTAGGGGTGGTTATTCTTGTTAGAGTTATTAATGGAAAAATTTCAAAAAATATGAAGATCAAAATGATGTCTACTGACCAAGAATATATAATTGAAAAAGTAGGTGTATTTACTCCAAAAGCAACTGATGTTAATGAATTAAATGCAGGAGAAATTGGTTTTATAACAACAGGAATAAAAATTTTATCAGAAACAAAAGTGGGAGATACTATTTGCGATGCAACTAAACCACATCAAGAAGCACTACCTGGATTTAAACCAAGTAAGCCAGTTGTATTTTGTGGTTTGTTTCCTGTTGACAGCTCTGAATACCAAAAATTAAAAGATGGTTTAGGTAAACTTCAATTAAATGATGCTAGTTTTTCATATGAGGCAGAATCTTCATCTGCGTTAGGTCTTGGCTTTAGATGTGGTTTTTTAGGTCTCTTGCATTTAGAAATTATAACTGAAAGATTAGAAAGAGAATTTGATATAAATTTATTAACTACAACACCAGGGGTTGTTTATAAAGTTCATATGAACAAAGGAGGCATAATAGAGTTACAAAACCCTTCAAGTTTACCAGAACCTACTTTAATCAAGTTTATTGAAGAGCCTTGGATTAAAGCAACGATTATTACACCGGATCAATATCTAGGAGCAATTATAAAAGTTTGTCAGGATAAAAGAGGAGTACAAACAAACTTGAGTTATTCGGGTAATAGAGCTGTTTTAAATTATGAAATCCCTCTAAATGAAGTTGTTTTTGATTTTAATGATAGGCTTAAATCAATGACTAGTGGCTATGCAAGTTTTGATTATGAGATCATAGGTCATAGAGAAGGAGATTTAGTAAAATTAGGAATACTTGTTAATGCTGAGCCAGTTGATGCTTTATCAATGATGGTTCATAAAGATTTTGCACAAACTGTTGGAAGAGAGGTATGTGAAAAATTAAAAGATTTAATCCCACGTCATAATTTTATGATTCCAGTGCAGGCAGCAATTGGAGGAAAAATTATAGCAAGAGAAACTATTAAGGGTTTTAAAAAAGATGTTTTAACAAAAATTCATGGTGGTGGAGCTAGAGATAGAAAAAGAAAACTATTAGATAAGCAGAAAAAAGGAAAGGCCAGAGGAAAACAGTTTGGTAAAGTTGAAATACCACAAGAAGCATTTATAGGTGTGCTAAAAATAAATAAAGATAACTAGAATATGAAATTATTTGATTGTTTTATGTATAATAGTGAGGACTTGCTATTAGATTTAAGGCTTAATATTTTAGACCAGCATGTAGATCAATTTATAATTATCGAGTCACTCTTTGATCATCAAGGAAATAAAAAAAAATTAAATTTTAGGTTGGAAAATTATTCTAAATTCAAAAAAAAAATAAAATACTTAGTACTACATAGCTTTCCAAAAAATCTTACTTCATGGCAAAGAGAAAACTATAATCGTAATTTTATAACTAATGGTTTAGGTGATGCAAAACCAGATGATTATATAATGATTTCTGATTTAGATGAGATACCAAAAATCGAAGACAAAACAATTTTCGAAAAAAAGAAATATACGGTATTTACTCAAAAAATGTTTTATTACAAATTTAACCTTCACAATATAACAGAACCAAACTGGATGGGCACCAGAGTTTGTAAAAAGAAATATTTAAAATCACCTCAATGGATAAGAAATCAAAAAATAAAAAAATACCAAGTATGGAGAATAAAAAAATATATTCAAAAATTACAATGGAATATTATTGAAGATGGGGGATGGCATTTTTCATTTGTAATGAGCATAATGGATATAAAGAAAAAAATAGAATCTTTTGCACATAGTGAGTTTAATAAGTCTGAATTTTTAGATATTCTTAATATTGAAAAAAAAATAAATTCAAGAAAAGATCTATTTGGCAGACCTTTTGAATTTATCAAAATTAATGATGAAAAACAGCTACCAAAATATCTATTGTTAAATAAAGAGAAATACAAAAATTTATTAGCTTAAATGACTAATTTAAAAATATACTGTGTAACAAATAAAGAGATTAACTTTACACACGATATTAACTATGAGATTGGATGGGTTGGCCAAGGTATAGCTCCAAAAAATTATATTAGTTGTAATGAAAAAGATAATATCTTTTATAAAGAGAAATATTTCTCAGAATTAACTTTTCATTATTGGTATTGGAAAAATTTACAAAAATTAGAAAATAAAGATGAATGGGTAGGCTTTTGTCAAAAAAGAAGATTTTGGATGAATGACAATCTTAATGAAAATAAAATACAAAATGATATACATAAAAAAAATCTTTTAAACAAAGTACCCATCACATGGAAAAACTATGAATCTATTATCTGTAAGCCTATTGATTTAAATAATGTTAAAATAATGAAAATTTTTAAAAGAGGATTTAAATCTATTATTCAGGATCCTTTAATTTTATTTTCTAAGGATAGACGTACTATCAAATTGCATTTTGATATGCATCATGGTCATGGTAATTTAATAAAGGCAGCCAATCTTCTTGATGAAGTAGATAGAGCAGATTTTATAGAGTATATCAATATATCAACAAGTTTTAATCCACATATAATGTTTATAGCCAAACCCAAAATTGCTAACCTTTGGTTTAGTGCATTATTTCCATGGTTAAGTAGGTGTGAAAATTTATTTGGATTTGATGATTTAAAAGGTTATGACACTCAAAGATTATATGCTTATCTTGCAGAAAGATATTTGTCATTTTGGTTTAAAAAACATACCAATTATTTGGAGTGGCCTTGGGTTTTTCATGATACCAAAAGTTAGTTTTTTTTAAAAAATTTTTTTATTTCAAGGCAAACAGTCTTAATTTCTTTTTCTGTTATTTTATTATGAAATGGTAAGCTGATTTGCTCTTTACCCCATTTTTCACTTACAGGACAAGTGGTCTTGGGGTATTTTTTTTTGTAATAGAATAACTCTGTAATTGATCTAAAGTTTACTGTAACAAAAATTTGTTTACTTAGAAGATGTTCTATTAGTTTATTTCTGTATATTTTATTTACACCTATTGGTAACAAGTAATAATCTCTATCTTTATTTTTATTATTAAAAGGAAAGTTAATTTGTTTAATTTCTTCTAGATATTTTTTATATTTCTTAAATATATTTTTTTTTATTTTTACATTTTTGGAGTAATTAATAACCTGATCAATAAGTATTGAAGCATTAATATCACTCAAATTTGATTTAAATCCATACTGATTAACATCCCATGGAATGTATTTATTATTAACAAATCTTTTAAAGGCAGGTTTTGTCATTCCGTTGTTAGAAATTGATCTTATAGCTTCCGCATATTTTTTATGATTGGTTATTATAGCGCCACCTTCACCACAAGTAATACTTTTTGTAGCATAGAAAGAAAATACAGCAAAATCTGCATAAGTTCCCAAGGTTTTATTTTGATATTCGCCACAAAAAGCGTGTGCACTATCTTCTATGATACATATTTTTTTTTTTACAAAAGTTCTTAATTTTTTAGTATTAAATAGATTTCCATAAAGATGGACAGGCATAATAACTTTTGTATTTTTCGTTATTTTTCTTAAACAATCGTTAATGTCTAGGAGTTTTGTTTCTACATCAATATCTGCAAATACTACCTTTGCACCAACCATTTCAACAACATTTGCACAAGCAACAAAAGTACAAGCTGGTATTATTACTTCATCGGACGGTTTTAGTTTTAGTGATAATAAAATACTTATTAAACCATTAGTCCATGAATTTGTTAAAATTGCAAATTTTTTATTAAATTTTTTTGAAAGTAAATTTTCTACTTTTTCACAGATGGGTCCAGATGTTAGATATGAGCTGTTAAGTGTTTTTTTAAGATAATTTCTATTTTTATCTAAATTATGCTTAAAGAATGGAACCATATTTATTTTTTATCTAAGAAATCTTTATAAACGTTTAAAGTTACTTTTTGTTTAGAAAAAGGGTCTTGATCTTTTTTAATAAAATGAAAAGTCTTTAAAATTGACTCATTAGTCAATTTATTCAAATTTATTTTATTTTGGAATTTTTTTGCAGTTTTAATTGAAACTTCATAGGATCTTTTATCGATTGTATTTATTTCATGGTGTATATTTACATTTTTTATTTTAGTAAGTTTTAATATTTTTTTAGTTAGTTGAATTATGTTTGTATTAAAATTTCCTATATTAAAAACCTTATTTAGCGTTTGTTTTTTATTTTCTGTAATAATTTGATTTATTACATCGCAGGCAAATTGATTATGACAAAAAAATCTTAATTGTGTTCCACCTAAAATTTCAATTTTTTTAGAAAAAATCATATCTCGTATAATTTTATTAATTGCAATATCGTATCTCATTCTTTCTGACCAGCCATAAAGAGTACCTAGTCTCATGATTGTAAAAGGAATTTTATTTCTTTTTTTTAAATATTTTTCATACTTCAGGCATAACTTTGAATAAAGGGATATTGGTTTTGGCTTTGATCTTTCCGAAATTAAGTTTTTATTATTTCCATATACTGAACAAGAAGACATATAGATGTATCTTAAAATTTTTTTATTATTTTCAATTTTTTTATATAACTTTAATTTATTTAGATAGTTGGTAGTGTTTGTAAACACCTTATTTAATTCAGATGCTGGATCATTTGAAATGTTTACCAAGTCAACAATAAACTCAAAATCTTCAAAAAATTTTTTAGGTAGATGATTATAGTCCTTTTTATATAGTGTGAAGTTTTTATTGGGAATATTATTTTTTCCAAAAAAACACTTATCAACCCCAACAACAATTTTGCCATCATTTATTAAATGAGGCACTAAAACTGAACCTAAAAAACCTTCAGAACCTAGTATTAAAATTTTTTTCATACAATTTATAAATATACCATTTGATATAATACAGTTTTGTTTATATTGAAATATAATGATTAAAAATATATTTTTTTGGGGTGCAAAATACAAAGCAGGCATAATACATGATCTTATAAAAAACAATAAAATCAAGGAAGATACTAAAAATTTATTTGTTAAATACTTATTTGACCCAGGTTTAGATGAAGCAAAATTTAAATCAAAAGCTAAATTTTCTAATAAAAAAGAAAATTTAGAAGAATTTTTTAAGAATTCACATTATTTTGTAACGTGCATAGGAAATGATCTTGGTATGGCCAGATACTTCATTTCTAAAGAATTAGAAAATAAAAAGATTAAACCTCTTAATATTATTAGTAAAAGTACATATGTGGATAATGAAAAATTATTAGGTAAAGGTATTCAGCTTTTCCCAAACTCAGTTGTTCAAACTAACGCCAAACTTGGAGACTATAGCATTCTTAACACTGGAGTAATTTTAGAACATGACTGTATTGTAGGTAATGGAGTGCATATAATGCCAGGAGCTGTAATTGGAGGCAATGCCGTCATAGGAGATTATGTCTCGATAGGCTTGAATGCAACAGTGATGCCCAAAGTTCAAATTGAAGAAGGGGCATATATTGGAGCAGGTGCAGTTGTAATGAATGATGTTAAAAAAAATGATGTAGTAGTTGGAAATCCAGCTAAATTCCTAAAAAAAATAGAACATAAAGTTAATTTAGATATTTTTAAATAAAGATGAAAATAAATCTAGCAACATTTTATTCGTCTGATCTTAAAAGATCAGCTGATCGTTTTAAAGAACAAGCCACATTAATGAATGTTTATGATAATATTTATATATTTAATCAAGATGATCTTAATGATGATTTTAAAGAATATATATCAAAACTATTAAAAAAAGGAAAAAAAAGAGGATATGGCCATTGGGTCTGGCAAACTTATATCCATCAAGTTGTTCTTTCCAAAATGAATGAAGGGGATATTTACCACTGGTGTGACGTAGGATGTCACTTTAATATAAAAGGTATTTCTAGATTAAAAGAATATATAGAAATTGTTAAAAAGGATGAAAAAGGTTGCTTATTTTTTTCATACAAAGAGCCAGATCTGAGTAAAGAATTTAGTAATTACAATTTTGCAAAAAACTTAGAATATGAATATACAAAATCTGATCTAATTAAATATTTTAACCTCAGATTGGAAGATAACATTATTCAAACACCCCAAGTATGGGGAGGTTCATTTTTTTTACGTAAATGTTTGGTTTCAAACAATTTAATGAAAGAGCACTATGAAATTACAAGAAATAGATATGATTTAATTGATGATGATGAAACTAAATTTATTGAGAAACCTTTACCTGGATTTATTGCACATAGACATTCACAGAGTGTACTTTCAATATTAGCAAAAAAAATTAATTGTAATTTTTTATCAGCTTATGAATCAGAGTGGGCACTAGATATGAATGGAAAAAGAACATTTAATCATTTAAATTTTTTTCCTATAATTGCTAAAAGAGATAAAAGAAAATTTTTTTTATTTAGGTTTTTTGATAGACAAATAAAAAATTATCGAAGAAAAATTAATAAAATTAAATCTTTTTTTAATTTTTAATAACTAATTAATCTCTAATTAAAATTTGCCAATTATCAATCTCTTTAAAAATTTTATAATTACTCATTATAAAGTCATAAATATAGGGAAACCTATCTTTTGGTGAGAGTTCAACTTGATTTCGTCCTTTCATATTTCCAATATTTTGATACGTGCCCCCCATAAGAATAAACTTAGGATATGATTTTTTTAATTCTTCAACAAACAAAAATTGATTTTTTTTCTGACCCATATTCATTATATGATAAAATTTAGTACAACTCGATTTATTTAAATAATAAGAAATTGCAGTTTCATATGAAAATATTTGAAAACAGTTTTCATATTTAGTTAATATTTCAAGTTCCTTAATTAAATTAATTTCATTTGGTTTTAAATAAAATTTATCAGAAGTTTTTATATAATTAAGTGATCTAGCTTTAAAATTATAAATATTTTTAAAAGAGTTATTAGGAATATAAATAATAAAAAAAACTAGAATTAATAAACTGTTAATTAATTTAAAAAAAATAGGTTTTAAGTTTTCAAATTTATTAACTTTATTGAGTGTAAATAGAAGGTTGTAGATAATAAAATATATTAATAAAATTAAATTTAGAGTACCACCTTGTTTAATATGACCTCCATCAGATCTAGTTAATCCAATTTTATAAAATATTAAAGAAACAAAATAGTATAAAAAAATAAATAAAATTAAATTTTTATTTAAATTTGATTTCTTTTTAAAAAGATAATTAATTAAAATTATACCATTTATAATTATAAATATTAAATTTTTAGTGGCCCGTGTTGACCCATCTTGATTTGTAAAAGGTGTGGGATGTATGATTCCATTAAGAAGATCAGAACCTTTCAATATATCAAGAGAATTGATTATAAAATTAGTAAATTCAATTTGACCTATTACAAGATAAAAAATAAAAATTGAAATTATAAAAATAAGTATAATTAAAATTAATTCCTTAATACTTTTATTTGAGATGAAGATTAAAAAAAGAGGAATATAACCAGCTATCATAAAAACTCCTCTGTCTAGACTCCAAAGTAAACTAGATATTGGTAATACACCTAAGATAAAACAGTCTAAAAAATTTATTTTTTTTTGATTAAATATTTCATAAACAACTATAAAAAAAATAAACAGAGGTAAATCTCTGTAGCTAAAAGCATTATTATTTATTAAAGAAAAAACAAAATATCCAAGAATAATAAAAAAAAGTGTTTTAAGGTTTTTATTTAAGCTTGTTCCATTAACAAATTTAAATATAAAAATAAAAATTGATAATGCAGAAATTAGATTAAGAATTTTTATAAAATACCGATACGCCGATAATGATTTTGAGTTAAATAAGTCCCATGCAATATTTGCATTTAAAATATCAACAAATAAACTTGTTACAACAAAAGAACTTTTCCAAAGTTCATTTTCTAGTTTAAAATTAAGAGCACCTGATAAAGCTTGTCCTTCATGAAAAAGATCTATCACATGTGTATTAAAGTCCCGAGAGATAAAAAAAATTATTAATATAAATAAAAAATAAAAAAGAAAAATTATTGATACATTTTCCTTAAAAGCATTGTTTTTATCTAAAATTAAAATTTCTTTTAACGATTTTAAATCTAATTTATTAAAAAAAATAAAACTCAATAAATAAGTAAAAAGAGGCAAACTTACAAAAAAAATATATCTAAAATTATCGTTTAAAGCACTATGTTTGAAGATACTATAATATCCAACAATTTCATTTGGATTATGATATTCAAATTGTATTTTATCCCACAACAAACTTCCAACTATGATAGCAATAATGGCTGGAAATATAATTTTTAAATTATGTATAAATGTTTCTTTCATGCAATTTTAATTTACTGGAATTATCATTTTTAACTGCATCACATATATCTTTATAATATAATAGATTTTTGTTCCTATATTTTTATTTAAAATAGTTCTATTATTAATAATTAATTTTACTATAAAATATTAGAGAGATGGCTGAGTGGTTGAAGGCGCATGCTTGGAAAGTGTGTAAAGGAGCAATTCTTTCATGGGTTCGAATCCCATTCTCTCTGCCATTAAATAAGCCTTGTTTTTTAGGGTTAATTAGATAATTTTAATATTTTTTTATTAATATAAATAAGCTTTTTTTTTAAAAAATGTTATAATTTTTTTTTCCTAAAATTATAAAATGACAAACAAAAACACATACCAAGCAGACTCCATCAAAGTTTTAAAAGGTCTTGAGGCTGTTAGAAAAAGACCTGGAATGTATATTGGTGATACCGATGATGGAACAGGTTTGCATCATATGGTCTATGAGGTTGTTGATAATTCGATAGATGAAGCTTTAGCAGGACACTGTAAAAATATAGATGTTAAAATAAATTCTGATGGAACCATTACGGTTAGAGATGATGGTAGAGGAATACCCGTTGATATGCATAAGGGTGAAAAAATGTCTGCTGCAGAAGTTATTATGACTCAGCTTCATGCTGGAGGAAAATTTGATCATGATTCATACAAAGTATCAGGTGGTTTACATGGTGTTGGAGTTTCAGTTGTGAATGCATTATCAGAAAAATTAAAATTAGAAATCGATAGAGATGGAAATAGATATTTTATAGAATTTAAAGATGGAGCCTCAAAAGCACCTCTTAAAGTTATAGGAAAATCAAAAGAAACTGGAACACAAATAACTTTTTTACCATCAAAAGAAATATTTTCTTCAATTAAATTTACTCCAAGTATAATTATTAAAAGAATGCGTGAACTTGCATTCTTGAATAAGGGAATAAAAATAACCGTTAATGACTTAAATCAAAAAAAAGAAAAAATAATTGTATTTAAATTCGATGGTGGAGTTTTAGAGTTTGTTGATTTTTTAGATGAAAAAAGAGAGAAACTTGTAAATAAAACAGGCAATGATTTATTCAAGAAACCCATTTATATTGAAGGAAAAAAAGATAATATTGAGATTGAATGTTCTTTAAAGTGGAATGCAAGTTATGGAGAAGACATCTATCCATATACAAATAACATTTATCAAAAAGATGGTGGTACCCATTTATTAGGATTTAGGAGCGCCCTTACTAGAGTAATTAATAAATATGCTACAGAGCATAATTTATTAAAAAAAAATAAATTAACTATTTCAGGAGACGATATTAAAGAGGGTCTTACATGTGTAATTTCAGCAAAGATACCAGATCCTAAATTTTCTTCTCAAACAAAAGATAAGCTTGTTTCATCAGAAGTTAGAATGATTGTAGAAAGTATTGTTAGTGAAAAACTTTCAATATGGTTTGATCAAAACCCAACTTTATCTAAGATTATTTTATCTAAAGTAATGCAGGCAGCTTTAGCAAGAGATGTTGCTAGAAAAGCTAGAGAAAATGTTAGACGTAAGGGTGCTTTAGAATTAAGTGGATTACCTGGAAAATTAGCAGATTGTCAAATAGGCAAACAAGAAGGAACAGAATTGTTTATTGTTGAGGGAGATTCTGCAGGGGGTTCTGCTAAACAAGGAAGAAATAGATCAAATCAAGCTGTTTTACCACTTAGAGGTAAAATTCTTAATACTTATGTGGAAGAGATTATTCTTAAAAAAAATAGTAATAGAGATAGTAGCGAACATAGAACAAAATCTTTAGCAAAAATGATGTCATCTAATGAGGTTGTGACTTTAATTAATGCACTTGGCCTTGATCCAAAAGTTGAAGATATTGATTTGAAAGATTTAAGATATGGAAAAATTATTATCATGACTGATGCCGATGTTGATGGTTCTCATATACGAGCATTATTACTAACATTCTTTAACAACAAGCCATTTAATAAACTAATTGAAAATGGGCATGTTTATCTTGCACAGCCACCTTTGTTCAAGATCAATAAAGGAACAAAAGGCATTTATATAAAAGATGAAAAAGAGTTAGAAGATTATATTTTAAAGAATAATAAAGAATTACAAAAAATTAAAAAAGGAACAAAAGAATTCATTAAAGCTTATGAAGATGAAAAATCTAGAATGAGTATTCAAAGGTTTAAAGGATTGGGAGAGATGAACCCAGAAGAGCTATGGAATACTACGTTAGACCCTGAAACAAGAAATTTATTACAAGTACAATACTCAAAAGATATAAAAAAAGATCAAGATTTAATACACACATTAATGGGTAATGATGTTGCATTGAGAAAAGATTTTATTGTTTCAAATGCAATTAATGTTCAAAATCTAGATATCTAATAATGAAGTTTTTCGAAACTTCTAAATATTTCTCATTAAAAAAATCGACCTACATCAATTTAAGATGGATTGCTATTATTGGTCAGCTTATAACAGTTAATATTATTTATTTTGTTTTTAATTTTAAATTTAATCTAATTTTAGAAAATTTGATAATTTTGATTGGAGCGCTAAGTAATCTTTATTTAATCTATATTAATAAAAACACACAACTGTCAGATAAAATAGCATTTCTTTTTTTATCTATTGATATTTTACAACTGAGTTGTTTGATTTATTTAACAGGTGGAATTATAAATCCTTTTTCAATTTTTTTGATTATCCCGGCTATATTTTCATCATCTAATTTAGGTTTTAGGAGCAATTTATTGTTAGTTAGCTTCACAGTTTTAGTGATTATTTTTCTTACTTTTTTCAATCAACCTTTGCCCTATCCAATTAAAGAACATTTTCACGTAGATAGCTATTATTACTATTCAATTCCAATCGCATTAATTATTGCTTTAATTTTTTTAAATTATTTTGCTTTAACTTTTGGATCAGAATCTAGAATAAGGAAAGAGGCACTAAATAAAATGGAAGAAATCATGTCAAAAGAACATGAGCTATTATCATTAGGAGGGCAGGCCGCTGCCGCTGCACATTCATTAGGTACACCGTTTTCAACAATGAAGATTATCTCCACTGATTTATTGAAGCGATTTAAAGATAATGAAGATGTTAAAAAAGATATTGAATTATTATCCAGTCAATTAGAGAGATGTAGTGAAATTTTAAAAAAATTAACATTAAACCCAATAATCGAAGATAATTTTATTGATCGTGATTTAACAATGGCAGAATACGTGAGTGAAATAGTCAAGTCATTCCAAGAAACAAGTAAAAAAGATTTTATTGTAAATTATGATCAAAATTCAAATCCACTAAATATAACTAAATCAATAGAAATTGTTTATGGACTAAGAAATTTTATTGGTAATGCAAATAAGTTTTCTGAAAATAAGGTTTTTATTAATATAAAAAGTGATAGTGATTTCACAGAAGTTATGATTGAAGATGATGGTGAGGGGTACTCAAAAGATGTTTTGAGTAAAATTGGAGAGCCTTATATTAAATCTTTTAAGTCTTCAATAAAATCTAAATCTGGATTAGGTCTTGGAATTTTTATAGGCAAAACTTTACTTGAAAAAAATTATGCAAATATTTTATGTAGAAATTCCCAAACAAGAAGTGGGGCCGAAGTAAGTATTAAATGGAAAAATAAAGATCTTTTAAAACTTTAATGTAGTTTTTTTTTATTTTCAAATAAGCCACTCAATTGTGAAACCATAACATCCCCAAGTTCATGCACATCTGTTATTTTAATAGCTTTATTGTAATATCTAGAAACATCATGCCCAATACCGATAGCTAAAATTTCAACGTCACTCTTAGTTTCTATAAATTTAACCATTTTTTTTAAATGTTTTTCTAAAAAATCTCCTGAATTAACTGATAAAGTTGAGTCGTCAACTGGAGCACCATCTGAAATAACCATCAGTATCTTCCTTTCTTCTTTTCTTTTTTTAATTCTATTATAGGCCCACGAAATAGCTTCCCCATCAATATTTTCTTTTAACAATCCTTCTTTAAGCATTAAGCCTATATTATTTTTCGCCTGCCTCCACTGTGTGTCTGCACCTTTATAAATTATATGTCTTAAATCATTTAATCTTCCAGGATTTTTTGGCTTATCATTTTTAGTCCAAGCTTCTCTGCTCTTACCACCTTTCCAGTTTTTTGTAGTAAAGCCTAAAACCTCTACTTTTACTGAGCATCTTTCTAAAGTTCTAGATAATATATCCGCACAAAGTGCAGCAATTGTTATTGGCCGACCTCTCATGGAACCAGAATTGTCTATTAACAAGGTTACGATTGTGTCCTTAAAATCAAGATCTTTTTCTTTCATAAAAGATAAAGAATTATAAGGATCCATAATTATTCTAGTTAATTTTGAGCTATCTAATAAACCTTCTTCTAAGTCAAACTCCCATGCTCTATTTTGTTTTGCAAGGAGCTGCCTTTGTAGTTTGTTAGCAAGCTTAGTAATTAAATCTTGAAACCCGACAAGTTGTTGGTCTAAATTTTTTCTTAATTTTTGCGTTTCTTTTATATCTTCTAATATTTCAGCTTTTGCAATTTCATCAAATTCTGTGGTGAATACTTTGTAATCTTGATCAATATTATCAATATTTGTTTTTTGTAAAACACTTTCTGCACTCTCTTTTAAAGAATCCGAGTCTTCTAATTGTTCTTCCATCTGCTGGTCGCTTAGATCAAAGCCAGCATCTAAACTAGTCTGGCTGTCATCTTGTTTATTTTCTTCCTCTTTATCATCAGACTGGCCGTCATTATCGTTCTCTGATTTATTGTCTTGCTCATTTTCTTGTTCATCGTTTTCTTCATTATTTTCTTTATTATTTGAAGCAAAGACATCCATATTCTCTAAAATTTCTGAAAATTTTAAACTATAATTATTTTGATCTTCCAAATTTTTACTTAAAAAATCAAAATGTTTATCAATAGACTCGTCAAATTCTTTCTTCCAAAAATCTAACATTTTTGTAGACACATCATTGAGTTCTAATTTAAAGAATTTGTTTAACATATATAATTCAAAAGCTTCATTCACGGGAACATCTTCTTTATTTTTTAATTGTTGTTTACGATTAGAAAGTATTTTTTGGTTATAATTTTCACTTAAATTTTTTCCAACTCCTTTAAGCATTTTGCCACCAAGAAGCTCATACCTGATTTTTTCGGCAATATTATATAAAGATTTACAAGAAGGATTATTAGGTAGGTTTTTATTAAATATTTCTTTATTTGAAAATTTTTTCTTTAAGGCACCAGAGTCAGTTTCTGCTCTTAGTTTAACAAAATCATTTTTATTTGATAAATTGGTTATATCAAAAAAATTAGTTTTTTTATTACTTAAATCTTTATCTAATTTTTTAACATCTAATTTATAATCTTCGGAAATTACTTTAGCTGTAGAAATTAATGCTTGTTTAAATTGCTCTTTAAAATTGTTTTCTTTTGAGCTCATTTAGATCTGAATATTAACCATCGACTCTGGTAATTCCTCTCCAAAGCATCTCTGATAATATTCAGCTATTGTATTTTTTTCTATATCGTCACACTTATTCAAAAAAGTGACCCTAAAAGCATAACCTGTGTCTTTGAAAATTTCAGCATTTTCAGCCCAATGAAGTACCGTCCTTGGACTCATTACGGTTGATATATCTCCAGCTATAAAGCCTTTTCTAGTTAAAGATGCAACTTTAATCATGTTAGAGACTTTTTCTTTACCTTTTGGATTGTTTAAATTTTTATTTTTAGCAAGAACGATTTCCATTTCTCTATCAAGACTAAGATAGTTTAAAGATGTTACAATATTCCATCTATCCATCTGCCCTTGGTTAATTTGTTGGGTACCATGGTACAATCCTGTTGTATCCCCTAAACCAACTGTATTCGAAGTTGCAAATAATCTAAAAAATTTATTTTGTTTTATAACTTTATTTTTATCTAAAAGAGTGAAATTACCTTCAGCTTCTAATACTCTTTGAATAACAAACATCACGTCTGGTCTTCCTGCATCATACTCATCAAAAACAAGTGCAACAGGGTTTTGAATGGACCAAGGTAAAATACCTTCTTTAAACTCAGTAATTTGTTTTCCATCTTTTACAACAATTGCATCTTTTCCAATAAGATCAATTCTACTTACATGACTGTCTAAATTCACTCTAATACAAGGCCAGTTTAATCTAGCTGCGATTTGTTCAATGTGAGTAGACTTTCCTGTACCATGATAGCCTTGAACCAAGACACGTTTATTAAAAGCAAAACCTGATATGATAGCAAGGGTAGTATCTCTATCAAACTTATAATTTTTATCTATTTCGGGAACGTATTCACTTCTTTTAGAGAAAGCGTCAACTTCCATATCTGAGTCAATTCCAAAGCTTTGCTTTAAAGACATTTTAATGTCTGGCTGTATGTTTAAATTAGGTGTCAATTTTTTCCTTATAAGTATTTTTTAGCTGAGTATAAGCCAAAGTAATTAATTTAAGTTTTTCTTCGTATTCTTTATTTCCCAAATTAATATCAGGGTGAAATTTTTTGACAAGAGTTTTGAACTGATCTTGTATTTGTTCCCATTTTTGGCCAACTGAAACACCCAGAATACTAAAAGCTTTAATATCATTAGCATCAAATTTGAATTGATTCATATGGTTATATTCACCTCTAAGTTTGGTTTTATCAAACTCATCTTTTAACGTATTGTTCCACAGAACTTTAAAAAAATTATCTGAAGAGCTAAAGCTCTGAGTGGGTTTATGCCAGGTCATGTCAGACTTTAAAAAATCAAATACTTGCTCATCATCCATTCCTTTAAAATAATTCCAATTTTTATTGAATTCTTTAACATGAGCTAAGCAAAGCAATCTGTAGCGTTTGCTATTATCTTTCTCAATTGGTGCCTTATATTCACCAGTATCAAAGCAATTATTCCAATCACAAATATTTTTCATGCTGTATAGTAATAAATTATTATTTATGAATATAAACGAATTAATTAAAATTGTTAAAAATAAACTTGAAGCAAAAATTGTTATACAGGATCTTAAAATCGAAGATAAAAGTTTTTTACATAAAAATCATAAAGGAAATCAAGAAGGAATGTTCCATCTAAAATTAATTATTAAATCTGAAGAACTTAAAAAATTAAATAAAATTGAATCAACCAAGAAAGTCTATAGTGTTTTAGATGTTGAGTTGAAAGAGCATATACATTCTATTCAAATACTACTTAGTTAATTCTTTTTTTAGAAAGAGATTAATAGTTTTTTCATTAAACTGTAATTTGTAAACTGGAGAACCTATTTTTTTAAGCAAAACCAGACTAATTTTTTTTGTATCATTTTTTTTATCATTTTTCATAAAAGATAAAATTGTATTTAAATTTTTTATTGAAAAGAATTTATTGATATCTCTTGGAAGATTTAGGTCATTTAAGTGACCATCAATTAATTCAAATTCTTTTTTATTTAAAATTTTATTTAATAAACTAAATCTAGCAGCAGTTTTAACACCGAGGATAACTGCTTCACCATGATTTAATTTTGCTGAATAACGCAGTGTAGCTTCAAAGGCATGAGCAAAGGTATGTCCAAAATTTAGTATTTTTCTTATACTTAATTCTTTTTCGTCAGCTTCAACTACTTTTTTTTTAATCAAGCAGCTTTGATGAATAGCTGTTTGTATAAAGGGACTTTTTAATTGGAGAATTTTTTCTCCATTTTTATTTAAAAAGTAAAAAAATTTTTTTTCATTAATAAGTGAGTGTTTTAAAATTTCACCATAGCCACATACAACTTCTCTTTTTGGTAAAGAGTGTAAAAAGTTAATATCTGATATAACTAGACTAGGTTGATAAAATGAGCCAATTAAGTTTTTACCATATTTGGTATTTACACCTGTTTTGCCTCCGATTGATGAGTCGACCTGTGAAAGTAGTGTAGTTGGTATATTTACAAACTTTAAGCCTCGCTTAAATGTGCTTGCTGCAAAGCCTGATACATCACCAGTAATACCACCACCAATAGAAATTAAACAATCATTTCTATTAAAATTTTTTTTTAAAAGAATTGATGTGATTTCATTGACACTTTTTAGATTTTTATTTTTTTCACTCGCATTAAAATAATGAATTGAAACAGATCCTTTTGTTAAAGATTTTAAAGTATCTTTTACTAAATTTTTTGGAATATTTTTGTCAATTACTAGAAGACATTGATTAAAATCAATAGAATTTTCTTTCAAAAATTTATTTACTTTTTTTAAAATATTATTTCCAATAATAATTGAATATTGTTGACTGTTGGTGTTAACTTTTAATTTAATTAAGCTCATATGTTTTTATTATTGTTTTAACTATTTCACTTTTTGTTAATTTATTACAGTTTATTTTAAAATTAGCTTTTGAATATACTTTCTTTCTTTTATTAATAATGGCTTTAATTTCAAGATCAGTTGAATTTGAGGCTAATGGTCTTTTTTTACTACCTTTAATTCTTTTAATTAAAATTAAATCATTCCAATCGAGCCAAAAAGAAAAATGATTTTTTAAAATATCTTTTCTTATCTTGTCATTAATAAAACTGCCCCCACCCAAAGAAACAACAACTTTTTTATGTTTTAAAGACTTAATAGTTATTTTTTCTTCTAAATTTCTAAAGTATGCCTCGCCATTTACTTTAAATATTTCTGAGACGGTCATACCAGCATGTTCTTCAATTAAATTGTCTATATCAATGAATGGAATATTCAATTTTTTGGAAACCATAGCTCCAATAGAAGATTTGCCTGACCCCATCATACCTAAAAAAACGAGGTTTTTATTTGAATTCATAAGTTTTCTTTATTGAAAAAACACAAATATGTCTTAATTTGAAATTACTAAAGAATATATGCAATTTTCAAAAAACACAAGTAATCGGAGTGGTAAAAGTTTATTAATCAAAATAGTATTTGTGTTAACTATTTTTATTGGAGCCATAGTACTACTTGGTAAAATTGAATTTCCATCTCCAAATAAAGACATTGAAAAAATCATCCCTAATGAAAAACTTAAAATTGTTAAGTAAGAACTATTTTTTAGTTATATTATTTTCTTTATTTTTTGGTTTTGCAACCAACTCACAAGAACCAGTGGATATCTGGGAAGTAGGAGAAAAAAAATCTAAAGAAAACATAATCTTAACCGAAGATGAAGCGGAAAAAAATATTCCACAGAATAGTATTTATGAAATGCAGTCCCAAAAAGAAGGGGAATTAAGTATAGAAGAAACACAAACTTTAATTTCAAAAGAAAAAAAATTAATTGGAATTTATGATCCTGCAGAAAATGGTTTGGATATTAATATGTGGTCTAATTCTAATGGAGATCAAATTTTAAATATCTTTAAAAGAATAGATAAATTGGAACTTTCAAGAGATGCTGCAGAGATTTTGGATGTTTTATTATTAACAAATGCACATTATCCAGAAATGAATATTTCAAAAGAACAGTTTTTAGAAATTAAATCAAAGTGGCTTATTAAACGGTCAAACTTTGACTTGATTGAAAAATATTTATTAAATAATGAGATTATTAATGAGCATCCAAAACTTACCAAACATTTAGTAGATCATTATTTGTCTCAATCAAATGTTAAAAAAGCTTGTGAAATTTTTTCTAAAATTAATGAACCGATACAAGATTTATATTTATCTAAATTCAATATTTATTGCTTAATTAATAATAATAAAAGAGATGAAGCTCAATTGCTTATCGATCTTCAATTAGAATTAGGCATTGTAGATAAGTTTTTTAATAAAAAAATTGATTATTTGATGGAGTATAATACAGAACCAGCAACAGAAGTTTCAGAAAAAACAATTTTAGATTTCCACTTATCGCACAGAACGAACCCAGAATTTAAATTTGAACCAAAAAATACTACATCCAGGCAAATATGGAAATATCTATCAACTTCAAATCTATTAGATGATATCAGTGATATTGAGCTTACAGATATAGAGAAAATTACGAATATTGAAAAAGCAACACATGAGGGAAATTATACAGAAAAAGAATTATTTGAACTTTATAAGAGATTTCAATTTAATATTAATCAATTATTGAATATTAAAGAGTCAACAAAAGTACTTTCAAGTATAGAGACAAGAGCGCTAATTTATCAAGGAATTTTAATTACTACTGAAATTGAGAATAAGTTACAGTTAATGAACGCCCTCAAAAATTCTTTCAAGAATGACGGTATTGAAAATGCATTTAATATAGAATTAAAAAATTTTTTAAAAAATATAGAAGAGAACAAGGTGCCTTCAAATTTTACAACGTTTTATCAAAATAATTTAGGTAATGAGGAGACAGAACAAGCAAATATTAAAATAAATAATAAAATTTTACATCAATCAAAATTAATAAATTATTTAAAATTAGAAAAATCTAAAAATGATCCCACAAAAGATATAAATGATTTCTTAAAAAAGATAAAAAAAGATAAAAAATATTTTTTTTCTAAAAAAGATGTAATTTTAGTTGAGACCTTTAAGTCCGATGGTGTCAAGATTTTAGAGAAGTATGATGATTTATACCAAATAAACGATTCAGAAATACCTTCTGATATTCAAATATTTGTTAACAGTGGTGATATAGCTGCTGCATTGCTTAGAATTGTTGAGGTTATAGGGCAAGACAGCTTAAATACTATTGATGAAGATACGTTATACTTTATTATAAGCACACTTAATCAGCTAAATGCGGATCCACTAAGAAATAAAATACTCTTTAAAGTTCTTCCTTTAAAAGTTTAAAATTTATACTAAAATAATCAACCATAATGTCAGTTAAACCAATTTTAACAGAACCAAATAAACTATTAAGGCAGATTTCTAAACCAGTTGAAAATGTTGGTGATGAAGAAAGAAGACTTATGGATGATATGTTGGATACTATGTATGCAGCACCGGGGATAGGTCTTGCAGCAATTCAAATAGGGGTACCAAAAAGAATTATAGTAATGGATATAAGTAGAGATGAAGACAAAAAGGAGCCAAGATATTTTGTTAATCCAGTAATCAAAAATAAAAATGATGTAACGTCAAAATATGAAGAGGGTTGTTTGTCAGTTCCTGATCAGTTTGCTGAAATAGAAAGACCAAATGAATGTGAAGTTGAATATTTAGATTACAATGGGAAAAAACAATTATTAAAAGCAGATGGATTATTGGCAACTTGTATTCAACATGAAATGGATCACTTAGAAGGAGTTTTATTTATAGACTATTTATCTAAGTTAAAAAAATCTATGATAATTAAAAAACTCTCTAAGATTAAGTCGAATAGAATAATCGTTTAAATGACAAGGAAAATTGTCTTCATGGGTACACCATTTTTTGCTGTACCAATTTTAAAATCTTTATATGAAAAAAATTATATAATATCTGCTGCATATACACAGCCACCAAAAAAATCTCAAAGAGGTCAAAAAATAAATAAGTCGCCAATACAAATTGTAGCAGAAGATTATAATATAGATTGTAGAACACCAGATACATTAAAAGCAAATAAAGAAGAATATGAATATTTAAAACAACTAGATTTAGATTTAGTAATTGTTGTGGCCTACGGTCAAATAATACCCAAAGAATATTTAAATCTTGCCAAAAAAGGTTTTATAAACATTCACGCCTCCCTTCTGCCAAAGTGGAGAGGTGCTGCACCCATTCAAAGGTCTATTATGAATTTAGAGAAAGAAACAGGAATTAGTATTATGAAAATAGGAGAAAAACTTGATACTGGTCCAGTTGGCAATAGTTATAGAATAAAAATTAAAGATAGTGATAATGCAAAAACAATATCAACTAAACTTTCAATTTTAGCTTCAGAAAAAATCATAGAAAATGTAGAAAATATATTTGAAGATAAATTAACATTTAAAGAACAAGATGAGACAAACGCAACCTATGCTTCTAAAATTGAAAAATCAGAGGGTGAAATTAAGTGGAATGATAATGCAGAAAGTATTATTGGAAAAATAAACGGATTATACCCAAGCCCTGGGGCCTTTTTTATTTTTAAAGATGAAAGATACAAAATTTTAAAAGCAGAATTAGGAAATAAAAGCGGTGAGATAGGTGAAGTAATGTCCAGTGATTTAGAAATTAGCTGCGGTAACCAAAAATCTATCAAAATTATTGAAATTCAAAGACAAGGAAAAAAGCCTCAAAATATTAATGAATTTGTTCTTGGTTCTCAAATTACAAAAGGCTCAAGAATAACAAATGTTTAGATATCAAGTCTTAATAGAATATATAGGAACTAATTTTGTTGGTTGGCAAATACAATCTAAAGGAAAATCAATTCAAAAAGAAATACAAGTCAAGTTATCAAAATTTTTAAAAGAAAAAGTGGTTTTGATAGGATCTGGAAGAACAGACGCAGGCGTTCATGCAATAGAGCAGTCAGCTCATTTTGATTGTAAAAAAGAAATTCAAAATTTAGATAAGTTATTAAAATCAATTAATCATTTTATAAATGATAAAGGTATTTCTGTTTTAGCAATTAAAAAAAGAAGTCTAAAATTTCATGCACGACATTCTGCCAAACAAAGAATTTATAAATATATAATTTTTAATAGATTAAGTAAGCCTTCTCTTGAAAAAGAAAGAGGTTGGCACATAATCAAAAAATTAGATATTGAGTTAATGAAAAAAGGGGCAAAAAAACTTTTAGGTACTAAAGATTTTTCTACTTTTAGAGCATCAAGCTGTAATGCAAAAAGTCCAATCAAAACTATGAAATCTGTTAAGATTAAATCAAAAGATGGAAGAATTGAAATACAATTTAAATCACAATCATTTTTACAACAACAAGTACGATCAATGGTAGGTAGTTTAAAATACTTAGCTGAAAATAAATGGGATTTAAAAAAATTTGAATTTGTTATTAAATCAAAAAAAAGAATTCTTTGTGCACCACCAGCACCTGCTGAGGGATTATTCTTAGAAAAAGTTATTTACTAGTTTTTTGTCGGCCGATACTAAATTTTTTATTAATTCTCCATCTAGATTCTGCTCTAACAATATAACCACAACAATTTTTTGACTTACATTTGCATGGAAACTGTTTGTAATCTTCATCATAACCAAAACCATAATCGGCTGTAATCTCTTCACCTTTTTTAATATCTTTTATAGCAACCACCCATAATTTTAAACCTGTCCCGTTATAATCGCAATTATTAGAACAAGAGTGATTTATTAAACGTGCTGTGTTCCAAGAAACATCTCCATCCAAGTCATATTTTTTATTCAAATTAAATAAATAGATGGGCTTTGCATTATCAAACTTTTGTGACTCTTCAGTTTGTTTCTTAGTGATAATTTTACCTACATAATCAATAATTCTAGTACCTTTTTTGATATCTTTTGCAGCATACAGGCCACGACCTTTTTTATCGATGTCAGATTTTTTAATTTTGTAAAGTTTCATTGTGAGTTCTTTAATGCGTATTGAGAAATTATCAATTAAATTCTAGTAAAGCTTTTACATGCATCTCAGTGCTTTCTTGAAGTGCTTGTAGATCGTATCCACCTTCTAAAATTGACACTACTTTTCCATTACAATATTGTTTTGATAACTCGAGTGTTCTTTTGGTAATATTATAAAAATCTTTTGACTCTAATTGAAGTTGTGCCAATGGATCATCTTTATGAGCATCAAACCCTGCAGAAAGTAAGATAAATTCAGGTTTAAACTCTTTAATTTTATTAAGTACAAATTCATAAGCATTTAAATATTCTTCAGAAGTTGTTCCTGCTGGCAAAGGAATATTTAATATATTGTTATGTTTTCCTTTTTCATCATTAGTGCCTGAGCCTGGGTAATAAGGGTATTGATGAGTAGAAATATATAGAACTTTTTCATTATCATAAAAAATATCTTGAGTGCCGTTTCCATGATGCACATCAAAATCAATAATTGCTATTTTTTTAAGTTTATATTTATTTATAAGATAATTGGCTCCAACAGCGACATTGTTATAAATGCAAAAACCCATAGCTTTATTTTTCTCTGCATGATGCCCTGGAGGTCTAACGGCACAAAAAGCATTTTTAAAATCTTTATTTTGAACACCATCAATAGCTGTTATAATTGAACCTACAGCATCTGATGTGGCATCCTTACTTCCTGGGGAGACAATTGTATCTCCATCCAAAAAAGATAATCCTTTTTCAGGAAAAGATTTTTCTACAAAATTTATATAATCAGAATTGTGAGTTATTTCTAAAAGTGACCGGTCAAATCTTGAAGGTTTTTTCCAAACTAAATCTTTATTATCTAATTTTTTGAAATTATCGATAACCACTACAACTCTATCAATTTTTTCTGGATGACCGTCGCCCGTATTATGATTTTGATAAGTATCAGAGGTTATTAAACCAGTTTTCATTTAAGATAGATATTCTTGATAAATAGTTTCTCGCTCTACTTTTGGCATTCCTTTGGTTCTTTCTACAAACTCATTACGTTGCTCTCTATTCTTGAAAACAAAAAAACAAACTGTATCTTTAGAGTGATAAATAGCTTTTAATTCGTCATCAATATCATTCAGTTCTTTAGGAATATCTGTTTTAATACAAATCATTAAAAGTAATTTTTAAGAATTTCAGAATATATCTTTGTTAACTTTTTTAAGTCTGAAATAGATACTGCCTCATCTACTTTGTGCATTGTTTTACCTACTAGACCAAATTCTAAACATGGAGCAATTTTTCTAATAAATCTTGCATCAGAAGTTCCACCGGTTGTAGACAATTGAGGTTTAATTTTTGTAATTTTTTTTATTACATCTTGAATCATATAAGTTGTTTTATTGGGCTTAGTTAAAAAAGCTTCACCTGATAAACGATATTCAACTTTAAAATTAGATTTATCCTTTTTAGTAATTTTTTTGAAAATTTTATTCAATCTATTCTTTAAGCTAGAAGACGTATGTTTATTATTAAATCTTATGTTAAAGGTAGCTTTTGCAAGTCCTGGAATAACATTATCAGCTGTATTATTGATATTAATTTTAGTTACCTCTAAATTTGTAGGCTGAAAGTCTTTTGTTCCTTTATCAAATTTTATTTCTTTTATTTCATTTAGTATTTTTATTAATGAAGTTGATGGATTTTTAGCACGATGAGGATATGCAACATGACCTTGAGTTCCAATTATAGTTAATTCAACATTAATACTTCCTCTTCTACCTATTTTAATCATTTCACCAAGTTTATTAGGGTTTGTTGGCTCACCAACTAAGCAAAAATCTATTTTTTCTTTTTTCTTTTTTAAGTAATCAACTACTTTTTTAGTACCATTAATTGCAACACCTTCTTCATCACCAGTAATTAATAAACTAATTGATCCATTAATTTTTTTATTAGTTAATACATAGTTATTTACAGCAACAACCCAGCTTGCAATTGCACTTTTCATATCATTAGCACCTCTCCCAATAAGATGATTTTTTTTAATAGTTGGACTAAAAGGTTTAATCGTCCAATCTTTTATATTTCCGGGAGGCACTACATCCAAATGACCAGCAAACATAAAGTTTGGTTGAGTATTACCCAATCTTGCATATAGGTTTTTAACTGGTTTAGAGTTTTTATCTTTAAACTCTAAAATCTTACATTTAAATCCAATAGCAGTTAATTTTTTAGCTAAGAATTTCATTACCCCAGCATCAATTGGTGTAATGCTTGGAAATCTTATTAGCTCTTTAGCTAATGTGATTTCATTATAAGTTGGCATTTAGTCTCTTAATAAGTCGTTAATAGAAGTTTTAGATCTAGTTTTTTCATCAACTTGTTTAATAATTACCGCACAATATAAAGCAGGACCTTTACCATCTTTACTTGGAAGGCTGCCCGGTACTATTACTGAGAACGGTGGAATTTTTCCATAGATTACTTCACCAGTTTCTCGATAAACAATTTTTGTAGATTGACCAATAAATACACCCATAGATAATACAGATCCTTCTCCAACAATTACTCCTTCAACTATTTCTGAACGAGCTCCAATAAAGCAATTGTCTTCGATGATAGTAGGGTTAGCTTGCATTGGTTCTAATACACCTCCAATTCCAGCACCACCTGATATGTGACAGTTCTTTCCTATTTGTGCACACGATCCTACAGAAGCCCAAGTGTCGACCATAGTTCCTTCATCTACATAAGCTCCAATATTTACAAAGCAAGGCATTAGTACTGCATTCTTTCCAATAAAAGATCCTTTTCTAACTGGAGAATTTGGAACCATTCTAAAACCAGCTTTTATATGATCTTCCTTAGTCCAATTTGCTGTTTTACCTTTTAGTAAATGAGATTTATCATACCAACTACTATACGGGCCGCTTAATGAATCCATATCATGAATTCTAAAACTTAACATTATTGCTTTTTTTACCCATTGATTAACTACCCACTCATTACCATTTTTTTCAGCTACTCTTAGTTCACCTTTATCAACAAGTTCAATCGTTTGGTTGATAGCATTTAATATAGACTTATCAGATTGACCGTTGATAGAGTCTTTATTATCCCAAGCTGTATTGATAGTGTTTTCAAATTCTTTCATAGTTTTATTTTATTGTTTGTAGGTTAGTTTATTGTGCTTTTAATATATTAATTTCTTGAAGAAAAGAAGGCAAGTTCTTAATCTTATAATCAATATATGGTTTATCAGCATCTTTTTTTGCAAATACCTCATCATTCTCAAGCCAACAAGTTTTCATTCCTAAATTTTTAGCTTGCTCTAAATTATGAGCAATATCTTCGATTAATATTGATTTTGTTGGATCAAGATCAAATTTTTCTACTATCTTTTTATAAGGTTGAATTTTTGGTTTTGGAATAAAATTAGCATCAACAATATCAAACGCTCCATCAAACAAACCATCTATACCTAGTTGTTTAGTTACATTTTCGACATGAGCATGAGAACCATTGGTAAAAATATATTTCTTTTCTTTAATTTTAATTAATTCTTCTCTTAGTAATTGATCTTTAGGAAGCCAGCTAATATCAATATCATGAACAAATTCTAGAAATTCATGTGGATCTATTTTATCGTGACTCATTAATCCAGATAATGTTGTTCCATATTCATAGAAGTATTTTTTTTGAATTTCTCTTGCTTTAATTAAATCGACATCAAATTTCTTTGAAATAAAAGAAGACATCTTTTTATCAACTTCAGAAAAAACCTTTGTTTGTCCAGAATACAAAGTATTATCTAAGTCGAATAGCCAGTATTTAGTATCAATTAAATTTTTCATTCTCTAATCAAAGTTCCTGAACCTTTATCAGATAATAGTTCATATAGGAGTGAGTGATTCTTTCTTCCATCAATTATTACAACTGCCTTAACCCCATTACTTGCCACATTTAGACAATTCTTAATTTTAGGTATCATGCCTCCAGAAATTACTCTTTGATTAATTAATTCATTAGCTTTTTTAGAATTGATTTCAGGAATTAGCTTTTTTTCATTGTCTAATACTCCCTCTACATCACTAATAATCATTAATCTTCTAGCTTTTAGCTCAATTGCGATCGATCCTGCAGCAGTATCAGCATTTATATTAAAAGTCTGATTATCTTTATCCGAACCCAAGGGTGCAATGACTGGTACTTCGTTTGCTTTTATTATTTTAGTTAAGAACTCTTTGTTAATCCCAGTAGGCTTTCCCACAAATCCAAGATCTTTATCTTCTTGCTCAACAGTAATTATATTATTTTCTTTTGAAGTAATTTTTTTTGCTTTACAGGCTAGCCCATCTAAAGCTTCAACAATTTCTTTATTAAATTCAATTAATACATCCTCAACTATGTTGATCGTATCTTTATCAGTAACTCTTAGTCCGTTAATAAAATTGCTTTTAATATTAACTTCTAAAAGCTTACTATTAATTCTTTTTCCACCTCCATGAACAATTATAGGATTGAAACCAAGTTTTTTTAAAACGACTACATCTTCAATAAAAACTTTAAATAATTTTGGATCAACTAAAACACTGCCACCACACTTAATGATGATAAATTCATCATTATATTTTTCTAAATATTTTTTTACTTCTTCAACTGTTGGGCCATCTTTGGGTAGGATGTTTATTAATTCTTCTTCTCTTAACAATGACATTTATGTTGTTTTGATAGTCATTTTTCTTTGCACAATATATTGTTGTATCATTGTGAAGATGTTGTTGAAGCTCCAGTAGATAACCAGACCTGCAGGAAATGGTGCAAGAATTACAGTTAAAAAAACTGGGAAAAACATAAATATTTTAGCCTGTATAGGATCTGGTGGCGTTGGGTTTAGTTTTTGCTGTATCCACATTGTGATACCCATAATGATAGGCCACGCACCTATTAATAAGAAAGAAGGTGGATCCCAAGGAATTAAACCAAAAACATTGAATAAAGATGTTGGATCTCTATCACTTAAGTCATGTATCCATCCATAAAATGGCATGTGTCTCATTTCAATGGTTACAAATAATACTTTATATAGCGCAAAGAAAACAGGAATCTGAACCAGAATAGGAAGACAACCACTCATTGGATTAACTTTTTCTTTTTTATAAAGAGCCATCATTGCTTGTTGCAATTTCATTTTGTCATCCTTGTGTAACTCTTTTAGACGAGCCATTTCAGGTGCTAATAACTTCATTTTTCCCATAGACTTAAAACTAAAATTGGCAAGAGGAAAGAATGCCAATCTAATGCAAATAGTGACAGCAATAATTGCTAAACCGTAATTACCAAGTAATTTAAAGAAGTAATCTAATACAAAGAACAAAGGTTTTGTGATGAAGTACATAAAGCCCCAATCAATCGCTAGATCAAATTTATTGATATCTAAATTTTCAGCATAACCATCAATTACATTTACTCTTTTAGCAGCAACTATAATTTGAATTTTTTCTTCAATGGAACTGTTTGCTTTAACCTCAATACCTTTGGTAGATATGTAATTTGCTCTAAATTTATTTTTATAGTCAAAAGTTGTTTTAAACTCTTTACCTTTTGGCGGTATAACTGATGTAACCCAAAATTTATCTGAAATAGCAACAAATCCTTCTTGTGCGATTTGAGTAAATTTTTTATCCTGGATATCATCGTAATCTTCCTCAATTAATTCATCATCAAGTACAGATAAAAACCCTTCATGCAAAATATAAAAGCCAGATATCTCTGGTATCTCATTTCTAATTATTTGCCCATAGGAGTAAAAATTATAGGATTTATCTGATGAGTTAATTATTTTTTCTTTTACAGTAAATAAAAATTGATCATCTAGACTTATATGTTTCTCAAATGTAATCCCTTGAGTATTACTCCATGTTAGTTTTATAGGATTATTATTGGTTAATCTTTTATTTCCGATAATTTCCCAGACAGTAGAAGCATCAGGTATATCAATATTTTTGTTAGTACTTACAAAGCCACTTTCAACTAAATAACCATCTTCAACATTTCTTGGATTTAATAAGATTATTTTTTCATTTTTATTAAGTTCAACATTATACTCTTTAAAAGTTAAATCATCTATTGCTGCACCCTTTAAAGAAATTGACCCAACAACACTTCCATTTTCAAATTGAATTCTATCATTTTCTTTTAAAGCATCTGCTCTTGAAAGTTTTGAAAAATTTTCATTTTTATCTAAGCTTGGAGTATCTGTATTATTTTCAATTTTATTTTGTTCAGCTAGATTTGTTTTAATAGTCGCAGGGTCAGGCTGAAAAAAAAGAGAGTATAAAACAATTACTGCTGCTGATAAGGATATTGCTGCAATTACGTTTTTAGTATCCATTATTTTTTAACCTTTAATTCTTTATTTACTGGATCAAATCCTTCACCGCCACCTAACATTTTAATGGGGTGGCATGAAAATATTCTTTTAGTGCTTTTTGATATCCCTTTAATTAGCCCATATGTTCTTAAACATTCAATTGTATATTCTGAGCAAGTTGGAAGATATCTACACGAAGGAGTTAAGTAGGGGCTAATAACCATTTTATAAAATTTGATCAGGCCAATTAAAATGTTTGATATAATATTCATTACTTAATCTTTTCTATGTCTTGGAATAAAGTATCTTTTATTATCGCATATTCATTGTTTAGCATAGTTATTTTCGCAATCACAAGGTAAGAATAATTAAAGTTTATAGACACTTTTTTTATAGCTTCGTTAATTATATTTCTCAATCTTCTTTTAATTTTATTTCTCTTTACAGCACTACGGATTAGTTTTTTTTTAGCTACAAAGCTAATATTTAATTTTCTATTATCTTTATCTGCAAGAGGACCAAAAAAGAGAGTGATATATTTATTTGAGATTTTTTTTTTCTTAAGTAAATTTTTAAAATCTTCGTTTTTAGAAAGAGCAACAATTTTGCTTTTCATTTATTTTGAACTATTTACCCTGAGGTTTTTTTTGAGTGGATGACACTGTAAGGTTTTTACGTCCCTTATCACGTCTTCTCTTAATAAGTTTCTTCCCACCTTTAGTTGCCATCTTTGATCTGAAGCCATGCTTCTTAAGACGTTTTCCAACTTTGGGCTGATATGTTCTTTTCATAGGATTTATTTAAGTTTTTTTAAATTTCGCCCTTTATAGTAATTATATGTATAAATAGCAAATAGAAGATTTTATAATACGACCAATAAATTATGGAAAAATCAAAAAAAGTTAAGATAACTTTAGGTTTATTTTATCTTCTAGTTGTTTCATCATTTTTATACTTTTTTTTATCAAAATTCACCCTCGAAGAATTAACAAGCTATGAATTTATTAAAAACAATAGAGATTATTTTTTTGGATTAAAACAAACTAATTTATTTTTAATTTCTTTAATATTTTTAACAGCCACAATTATTTGGGTTGTGATGGCTGGATTTGGTTTGCCAGTTGCACTCTTAGCAGGGTTTATTTTTGGCAAGTGGCTTGGAACGATTATTCTAATAATTGGAATGACTATTGGTGCAACAATTTTATACATCATTGGAAATTATTTTTTTAAAGAAATTATTAAAGAAAAGTTTTTAAATAGATTTAAAAATTTAGAAGTAAAATTTAAAAAATCAGAATTTATTTATCTTTTAGCTTATAGATTTATTGGAGGCATTCCTTTTGCATTATCAAATGTGTTACCTTGTATTTTTAATGTTAGAGTGAGTAATTTTTTTTGGGCAACATTAATAGGATTAACTCCACCACTATTTTTAGTTGTTTCAATTGGAAGTGGACTTGAAAAAATCATAGAACAAAACTTAGAAGCTCCTAGAATCATTGATTTGATATATTCACCAGATATCTACATTCCAATGATTGCTTTTGGAGCTTTATTAGTAGCTGCAATTGTTGCTAGAAAAATATTCTACAAAAAATAATCTGGTGCCCCCACCAAGAATCGAACTTGAAATTTATCCTTACCATGGACATGTTATGCCATTTAACTATAGGGGCTAATTTGTTATTTTATTGAAGTATTTCTATAATAAATCATTTTTTCAAAAAATTGCCTTAATTTTTTTCATATAATGATTTATACCTACGGAGGAAATTTTATGGGCATTCATTACGATTATAAATCTACAAAAGGCAATAAGCTTATGGAGAAGCAGGCAAAGAGAGAAAAAAAGCTTGCTGAAAAAAAAGCAAAACGTGAAGCTAAAGAGGGACCAAAAGTTCAAGAAGAACCAGAGAAAACTTTAGATGCATCAAAGCCTATCACTTTAGATTTTTTAACTAATCCAGACAAATAATGAATGATAAAGAAAAAAATGAGAAGTTAAGTCTGGCTCTTAGAAAAAATTTAAAAAAAAGAAAAATTTTTCAAAAAAAAAATAAGAAGAAAAGTAAATAATGTCAGTACTTTCTGATAAATCTATAAGGAAGTTAGCAGTTGAGCAGTCAATGATTTCTCCTTTTATAGATAAGCAAGTCAGGGATGGTAAAATTTCTTATGGACTTAGTTCATTTGGCTATGATGCAAGAGTAGGAGATGAATTTAAGATATTTCATAATGTTAATTCTTCTATCGTTGACCCTAAGGAGTTTAGTTCAGATAATTTTGTAACCAAAAAAAGCTCTGATTATATTATCATTCCTCCTAATTCTTTCGCTCTTGGAACCACTATTGAAGTCTTTAAAATACCAAGAGATATCATGTGTATTGTTGTTGGTAAGAGCACATATGCAAGAACAGGAATCATAGTTAATGTAACTCCAATTGAATCTGAGTTTTTTGGAACAGTTACTCTTGAGTTTTCTAATACCACACCGCTACCTGCAAAAATTTATGCAAATGAAGGTGTTGCACAATTTTTATTTCTAAAAGGAGATCAGTCTCCTGAAACTTCATACGCTGACCGTAAAGGAAAATATATGGGTCAAACTGGAGTAACTTTACCAAAAGTATAATCATGAAAAAATTAGAAGTCTTTGGGGCAGCAAAGCTCAAGGGACAAATTAGAATTTCAGGTTCTAAAAATGCATCCCTTCCTATTTTAGCTGCAACATTATTATCAAATAAAAAGATATCTTTAGCAAACCTCCCAAGGGTAAAAGATATTGAAACAATGATACTTTTACTAAAGTCATTAGGTTCAATTATTGAAGATAATAAAAAAGAATTGATTATCAAAAATACCAAGCAAACAAAAACTTTTGCAGCTTATAGTTTGGTTAAAACTATGAGAGCAGGAATATTAGTTTTAGGACCATTACTTGCTAAATTTGGTAAAGCAAAAGTTTCATTACCTGGCGGCTGCGCAATAGGGACAAGACCTGTTGATATTCATTTACAAGCTCTATCAAAACTTGGAGTTAAATATAAAATTATCCAAGGTTATGTGCATGCTAATGCACCCAAAGGATTAATAGGAGCAAATATAAAATTTCCTAAAGTTTCAGTTGGTGCTACAGAAAATTTAATTATAGCCGCATGTTTAGCTAAAGGAAAAACAACTTTATCAAATTGTGCGATTGAACCTGAGATTAAAGATTTAGTTAATTTTTTAATTAATATGGGGTGTAATATTAAGTGGACTGCAAAGAGAACGGTTAGAATTGAAGGAGTGAACAATCTTAAAGAATTAGATTATTCAGTAATGCCGGATAGAATAGAGGCTGGAACTTATTTAATAGCTGCAGCATTAACTGAAGGAAATTTGAAAATTACAGGAATTGATCCTAAGATAATAAGTACAGAAATTAATATCTTAAAAAAAGTAGGATCAAAAATTACTTTAAAAAAAAATGAAATCCTTATTCAAGGAAGTAAAAAGATTAAAAATATAAATATTAAAACATCTCCTTATCCAGGGTTTCCAACAGATTTGCAGGCACAAATGATGGTATTATTATGTAAGGCTAATAAAAGATCTCATATTAAAGAAGAAATATTTGAAAATAGGTTTATGCACGTTGCAGAGCTTAATAGAATGGGAGCTAAAATTTCTATTAATGGAAATCAAGCAAGCATAGAAGGAAATATCAAATTTGAAGCAGCAGAATTAATGGCCACAGATTTAAGAGCCTCTGTATCTTTAATTCTTGCAGCTCTTACAGCTAAAGGAAAATCAGTAATTAATAGAATATATCACCTTGATAGGGGCTATGAAGATATAGAGAAGAAATTAAAAAAAGTAGGGGCTAAAATTAAGAGAATTAATTAATGGATAAAAAATATTTATCAAAAATTATAGCTACAGATAATGAGGGATTACAAGTAATCTCAGCATGTTGCTCTGGAGCTGAAGTTAAAGTTAATGAAATTAAGTATCTTCAGAAAAACAAAGTTTTTCTATTATCATTAAAAAGATCTAAAGTAGAAACGGAAGAACAAGATAAAAAAATTACTAGTATTTGCAAATTTGAATTTGTAGATAGAGTTAAATCTAAAAATATTAAACAAAACGACCCTGAGGAAAAATTAGAGTTAATTGGGATGGATTATTTAAAAAATAATGACAATTATGAGATAAACTTAATGTTTACAAACAATGCATATATTACATTATCGACAGAAATAATTGAAGTAACTTTAGATGACCAAAACAAAGCTGATTAATGATTAAGATATTAGATAGTAAAAATAAAAACTTTGACAAAACTTTAGACGCATTACTGTCTAAACGAAAAAATAAAGTCCAACTTAATTCAGTTTCAGTTATTAAAATTATTAAAGATGTTAAGAAAAATGGAGATAAAGCTATTTTAAAGTATGAAAAGAGATTTAATAAAAATAGTATTATTGCCCCAAGCATAAAACAAATTAATAGAGCTATTCAGTCTTTAGATCCAAAAGTTAAAAAGGCAATCGATCTTGCTTATGATAGAATTTATAAATTCCATTCATTACAAAAATTTAAAAACATTTCTTATACAGACAAACTAAAAAATAAATTAGAGTATAAATACGTACCTATTGAATCAGTTGCAATTTATGTACCTGGTTCAACAGCTTCATATCCTTCCAGTGTTTTAATGAATGCAGTACCTGCAATTGTTGCTGGAGTGAAAAGACTAGTTATGGTTAATCCAGGTCAAAAAGGTAAACAAAATCCTGCGGTATTATATGCTGCTAAAAAATGTAAGATTAAAGAGATTTATTCAATTGGAGGACCATCTGCTATTGCAGCTGTTGCATATGGTACTAAGAAAATCAAAAAAGTTGACAAAATTGTTGGCCCTGGAAATTCTTATGTTGCTGCAGCAAAAAAAGAAGTATTTGGAGATGTTGGAATTGAAGGAATGATCGCAGGTCCTTCTGAAGTGACAATTGTTTGTGATAAGTTTTCAAATCCTGAATGGATAGCGAGCGATCTAATAGGTCAAGCAGAACACGACAATCTTGCTCAATGTATTTTAATTTCAAAAGACAAATCAACTATTAAAAAAGTTAATTATGAAATTATCAATCAATTAAAAGAATTGCCTAGAGCAGTGATTGCAAAAAATAGTCTACTTAATAATGGAATTTTAATTCATATGCCGTCTGACCAAAAAATTATTAACACAGTAAATAAAATTGCTCCTGAACACTTAGAGCTTAATATTAAGAACTATAAAACGGTAGTGGGTAAGATTAAAAATGCAGGATCTATCTGTTTAGGAAAATACGCTGTAATGGCAATGACAGATTATAATGTTGGCTCTAACCATGTATTGCCAACCAATTCTTCAGCAAGATATTCAAGTGGGGTTAGTGTTAATGAATTTTATAAAAGAATTTCATATATAAACCTATCAAAAAAAGGGATTGAAACCCTTGGTCCATCAGTTATAACACTTGCAAACTACGAGGGTTTAGTGGGACACGCTAAGTCGGTAGAAAAAAGAATTAGGAGAAAATAAATTTGTCAAAACAAGAAATGCTGTCGTTCTCAGGAATTGTTGAGGATTTATTACCAAATGCAATGTTTAGAGTAAAATTAGAAAACGGCCATATTGTTACAGCTCATGCTGCAGGCAAATTGCGTAAGAACAGAATTAGAGTACTTCAAGGTGATAAGGTTCAAGTTGAAATGACACCTTACGATTTGACCAAAGGTCGTATCACTTTTAGAGGTTAATAAGGGGCCCTGTAGCTCAGTTGGTAGAGCATCGGATTGAAAATCCGTGTGTCACTGGTTCGAGTCCAGTTGGGGCCACCACCACCTCCCTTTAAAAATCCAAAAAATTATTGAAAAAATAAAAAAAATAAAATAATTTTTTATATAAATAATAAAAGGATAAGTAAAAATGAGCACACTAAAAGGAACAGTAAAGTGGTTTAACGGTAAAAAAGGTTTTGGCTTTATTGAAAGAGAAGATAAAGAAAAAGATGCATTCGTTCACGCATCAGCAGTAAAAACTGCAGGTATGCGTTTTCTAAACGAAGGTGATAAACTAGAATTTGAGATGGAGGATGGCCCGAAAGGCCCTTCAGCTGTAAATTTAAAAAAAATAGACTAGTTCTTAAACTTCAAAAATCTAAAAGGGCGTTTTATCCTTAAAAATAAGGTTAACGTCCTTTTATATTTAGGTGTTGAAAATTATTCTTAATTGTCTAAAAGACTGATCATGATTATAAATATTACATACAGAGAGACTTCAAGAAGTACTCACAGACTTTGTTTCCATAGCCTTTAGGCTATTTATTTATAATATAATTTTAAATCCACACAAAAATAATATAAACACAAGGAATGCCTGGGTGGTGTAACGGTTAGCACGAAAGTTTGTGGAACTTTAAGTTTGAGTTCGATTCTCAGCCCGGGTACCAAAAAGATGAATAAAGAAAATAAACTAATTCCTGGGTTACCCTCAGGATTTGAAGATCGATGGGGCAAAAAATTAATTCTCAAGAAAAAGTTAATTAATATTATTGAAGCTAATTTTGTAAAATTTGGTTTTGGCGCTCTTGAAACGCCTTCATTTGAAATTTCAGAGAACATAGGATCATTTCTTGCAGATGATGATAGCAATCCTATGTCTGACGTATTCTCATTCAAAGATGGGGAGAAAAATATTACACTTAGATATGATTTATCAAGTCCATTAGCTAGATTTGTTGCTCAAAATAATCAGGAATTACCCTTACCTTATAAAAGATATCAAATGGGTGATGTATGGAGAAACGAAAAAGCAGGCAATGCTCGCTATAGAAGCTTTTTACAATGTGATGCAGATATCGTTGGTAACGTTAATCCAGCTCAAGCCAATGCCGAACTTTGTAATTTAATTGCAAGTACACTTCTTGCCTGTGGTTTAAAAAAAGATCAGTTCGTTGTTAACATTAGTAATAGAAAAATTGTTCAAGGTTTAATTGAAGACCTTAAAATATCTGATGATAAGAAGATAAAGGTTATGAGAGCAATAGATAAGTTAGATAAGCCTGGCTTTGGTTTAAGAGGAGTTGAAGATTTATTAAAAGAAGAGAGATTAGATGCAAGTGGAGCTGTTACAAAGGGTGCCAACTTAAATGATGATCAAGCTGCACAAATAATCAACTTCTTGAAAGTAAAAGATTTAAAAGAATTAAAAGAAAATTTAAAAAACCCTTTATCCCAAGAAGGAATTAGAGAACTAGAGGAATTATTAGAAATAGCAAGTTATGGAGATTATTTAGATCAAATAAAGACAAACTTTACAATTGTTAGAGGTCTTGCTTATTATGACGGATTTTGTGTTGAAACAAATTTAAATTTTAAGACAACAAATAACAAAGGTAAAGAAGTTGACATAGGAAGTATTTGTTCAGGTGGACAATATAACAAATTAATTTCAAGATTTAAGGGAGTTGATATTCCTGGAACTGGAATGAGTATTGGTGTTGACCGATTATTATTTGCTATGATGCAGCTTGATCAAATTGAAGTTGATGAGAAAAAACCAGTCATTATTTGTGTAATGGATGAAAAGTATTTAAAAAATTATTATGAAATTTTAAAAGTTTTAAGAGACAATAATATTAACTCTGAAATATTTTTAGATAGTAAAAAAAATCTAGGTAAACAATTAACATATGCTAATAAAAAACAATGCCCGATAGCTGTTATTTGTGGTGAAAATGAATTTAAAGATAATACGATTACTTTAAAAAACCTTTTAGGAGTTAAAGGTGAAAACAATCAGTTAACGTTCCCAAAAGAAAATTTAATTAATGAAATCAAAAAATTTATCTGAAAAAATTCTTAGATCGGTTAAATCTAAAGGATTTAAATATATTGATTTACCTTCAGTAATTGAGGCCAATCATATCGTTCAACGATCTGGGGAAAATTTTAGAAAGTTTATTTTTTCATTTACTGATCAAAATGGTAGTGAGCTTTGTCTAAGACCAGATCTCACAATAGCATCATGTTTAAGATACTTAGAAAACAATCTTAAAGGAAAAGAGAAAATATTTTATAGCGGTCAGGCTTACAGAAAATCAAATAATAAAAAAGATTCTATTATTAGAGATCAAGTTGGTTTTGAGATTATTGGTTCTAAAGATGAAAAAAAAGATGATAAAGAAATTATTAATACAGCACTAAAATCTCTATCTAATTTACAATATTCATCAGGGACTTTAAAAATTGGTAACGTTGAGATTTTCAATTTATTAATTTCAAAACTAGATATCCCAAAAAGATGGAAGTTAAGGCTTTCAAGACACTTTTGGAGAGAAGTATACTTCAATGATTTATTAAAAAGATTAGAGACAAACTCTGATGTTGACCCAACAATTGTTGAGGTTGATAAAAAGAGATATCAAAAAATGCTAAAAGATAAACAGCAAACAGTAGTTGCTGGACGATCAATTGAAGAGATTTTAAAGAGATTTGATAACAAGATTAAAGATCCAAGAAGAGCTAGTAGAGGTAAAAACGTTTCAAAAATTATTAGAGAGTTTTTAAAAATTAACTGTCCAGTAGGACAAGCTGCTAAAAAACTTAATATCTTTTTTAAAAAAAATAAAATTAATTTAGTTGTGGATCAAAAATATTTCCCAACTTCATTAAATAAAATTCAAAAATTAAATGTAGAGTTCTCAGCGTCTTTTGGGCGTCAATTAGAATATTATACAGGTATGGTCTTTAAAATTGATATTAAATCTAAATCTAAAAATATTAACATCATTAATGGTGGACGTTATGACAAACTAATTTCAGATCTTGGATCAAAAAAACAAGTTCCAGCAGTAGGAGCTGCTTTAAATTTAAATTACTAATGATAAAAAATATTATTAATATCGGAATTCCAAGTAAAGGCAGATTGAGAGCTGATATCCTAAAGATATTTAAAAAAAATAAACTAAATTTAATCTCAGAAAGAGGTGAAAGAGATTTATTAGGATCTATTAAAAACTTGAAAAATGTTAAAGTATTATATCTTCATGCAAGAGAGATAGTTGAAAGACTTGGAGATGGCTCTTTAGATCTTGGCTTTTCTGGATTTGATTTATTAAAAGAAAGTGAAGTAAATATTCAAAAAAAAATAAGTGTTGTTAAGAATTATGACTTTGGTAAAGCAACATTGGTTGTGGCTATCCCAGATCCTTGGATTGATGTCCAAACAGTTGCTGATTTAGAAGAAATTGCTTTTGAATTTAAAGATAAAAAGAAAAAAAGATTAAGAGTGGCAACAAAATATCCGAATTTAACAAGGGAGTTTTTGTTTTCAAAAGGAGTTACTCAATTTAAATTAGTTAGTAGTTTAGGTGCAACTGAAGCGTATCCTTTTACAGAATCATCTGAAATTATAACTGATATTACTTCGTCTGGTGAAACTCTAAGAGCAAATAATCTTCGAATTCTTAAAGATGGTGAAATTTTAAAGTCAGAAGCCTGCATGATGACTTCAAAACCCTCTTTAAAAAATGGTTTGGTTAAAAAACTAGTTAAGTTACTTTCGAAGTAAAGTATCCTTTACGTAAATTAAGATAATCTTAATAATATCAAGGTTTCTAAGCACAGCATAAGCTGCAACAATAGCTCCTATAATAAGTAGTATTTTTAGTATTAAGATTAATTCCATAGGGACAGTTTTAAATAATTACATATATAAATCAAATTTTTACTATAAAATATCTCCTAGAATCATGGACATAATTTTATTAACCGTATTAGTCTTGTTGTTAGGAGTTGCTTTAGCAATCCTTTATCTAAACTTAAGATCTAAGCCAAAAGATGGTAGTGAAAATAAAGAAGCTGAAGAGATGGCTAATTTAAAGACAGAAATTACTTCATTAAAAGATACCTTAAATACTACTATTAATACTTCACTTGGTTCAATGTCGACTTCATTTAACAACCTATCAACTGGGGTAACAAAAGATATGACAGAGGCCTTAACAAAAGTTGATGAAAAAGTAGGAAATTTTAATAACCAAGTAGAGTTATTAAATAAAAGCCAAGAAGGTATAACGAAAATTTTAGCTGGAGTTAAAAAATATGGAACTCTTGCAGAGTTTTCATTAGATGCACTGATTAAAGACTTGTTACCTGCTTCTCAATTCATGACTAACGTTAAGATGAAAGAGGACACAAGTGAAAATGTTGAATTTGCAATTAAGCTTCAAGGAGATGTTCTAGTTCCAGTGGATAGTCATTTCCCAGTAGAAAAATTTAAAGCAATTACCGATGGTTATGACGCGGATGACAAAAGAGCTGTTGCAGATGCAAGAGCAAAATTAGCTACTGCATTTAAAGCTAAAGCTAAGAGCGTTAATGAAAAATATATTGTTCCACCAAAGACAACAGATTTTGCAATAGTTTATGCGCCAACTGAAAGTTTATATAAAGAACTAACTGAATACCAAGATCCAACTACTAAAGAATTATTAACTCAAGAATTAATGAAAAAACATAAAGTTGTAATCTGTGGTCCAAATACTCTTTCTGCTTATTTACAATCATTACACATGGGCTTTCAATCTCTAAAGGTTCAAAAAGGTGCAACAGAAATCTACGATCATCTAAAAACAATTAGCTCAAGATTTGGAAAACATTTTGAAAATATAGTTGCTCTTAGAAAAAAATTAGAAGAAGCAATGATTGTTGTTGATAAGTTTGGAACAGATGCAAGATCGATTAGCAGAAGCCTAGAAAATATTAAAGATCCTGAACGAGTTGATAAAGCCGTTCAAACAGAAAATGTAGAAAAATTTATTGACCATTCAAAACAAGCAAAAAATTAATTTCTTTTTTTCTTCAATACCGCTTATAACAAAGTATATGCAGTGGAATAATAAATTTACTTATCCAAAATCTATGAGATCAATGGTGAGTGGTTCAAGGATGTATGCTGTAAATCAAGAAAAGCTTCCTTCAGTAACTTCCATATTACAAGCAACACAAAGTGAAGAAAAAAAAGCATCCCTTGCAAATTGGAAGGCAAGAGTGGGAGCTGCTGAAGCAAATAGAATTAAAAATGATGCTTCAAGCAGAGGCACATCAATGCATTCTCATTTAGAAAAATATTTATTAGGTCAATTAAATTTAGAGCTATTAGAAGAAGAGGCTAGCAAATCTAAAAAAATGGCAGACGAAATTATCAAACAAGGTATTAAAGGAAAATTGTCAGAAATTTATGGTACTGAAGCAACGTTGTATTATCCTGGAAAATACGCAGGTACATGTGATGCAGTTGGTGTGTATGAAGGGCAAGAAACTATCATTGATTTTAAACAATCCAATAAACCAAAAAAAGAAGAGTGGATTGAGGACTATTATCTTCAATTAGGCGCATATTCATTAGCTCATAACGTTGTCCATAATTCAAAAATAACCCAAGGAATTGTTTTACTTTGCACTGTAGATAATTTATTCCAAGACTTTAGAATTCAAGGTGAAAAACTAGAAGAATACCAAAACAAGTTTTTAGAAAAAGTAGAACAATACTATCATCAACGGAATATGAACTAATATGAATTTAGCAATATGGGACATCGAATCTAGTAGTGCCAATACTTCATGGGGAAGTATTATTGAAGTAGGTGGTATTTTAGTTGACCCAAATTTTAAAGAATTAGATCGTTTTAATTTTAGATGTAGATTACCAGAAGGAGAAGTTCCTCAAGCAATGGCTTTGATAGTTAACAAGACTAGTGTTGATTTATTAACTAAAGGAAATTTAAGTCATTACCAAATGTTATCTCAGTTAGAAGCAACATTTAAAAAATGGAGCCCAGCAATATTCATGGGTTGGTCAAACATTGGCTTTGATGATGAGATGATAAGAAACGAATTCTTTAGAGGAATTAGATATCCATATATTACAAATGCAACCCCAAACAAAAGACATGATGGTTTAAATATTGCAAGAGGTGCCCATGCAGTTGATGAGAGTGTTATAAAAACTGAAATAAATGCAAAAGGTAATGCGGTAATGAAACTAGAGTCGTTAGCTAGAATGAATGGCTTTGAATCAAGTGGAGCTCATTCAGCTTTATTTGATGCAGAACTAACCGTTAAGGTTTTAGGACTAATTAAAAAAAATCAACCTCAGACTTGGAATACTTTTTTAAGAACAGCAAACAAGAGTGATACTGAGACGATATTTAAAACTGAAAAAATGTTTACATTAGCAGAATATCATTTTGGTAAAAATTATAGATTTGTTGTTGCACCACTTCACCCAAAACATTGTATTCACCCAATTTATCAATGGGGCCAAGCTTTTGATCTTAAAATTGATCCTATTCCATTATTTGATATGTCAATTGCTGAACTTAAAAGTGCTATTAAAAAATTAAAGTTTTTAAGAACTATACGATCAAATAAAGCTCCTATAATTTTAGACGCAAGTTACGGACTACAAGTTGAACCATATAGTAATCTTGACCCTGATCTAATTAAAGAGCGAGCAAAATTAGTAAACAGTAATGAGAGATTTTCTCAAAATGTTTTAACCGCATTACGAGAAACAGCTGAAGAAAAAGCACAATTCGATTCTCAAGTTGATTTACTGGCAGAAGAGACAATTTATAAAAAATTTACTCCTCAAAAAGATACAGCTTTATTTCCAAAATGGCATGCAGCTTCTTGGAAAGATAAATTAATATTATTAGATAAATTTGAAGACGAGAGAATGGTAAGCTTTGGAAAAAAGATAATATATCAAGAATCACCTGAGACACTTCCACCTGATATGTTTAAGACTATTAAACGTGGAATAGCTGAAAGAATATTAAGTGATGAAAAAGAAAAATGGTGGACATGCAAAGAATTTTATTTTGAGTGTGATAATTTAAGAGATAGATATACCAACGAAAAAGATGAGAAAAAGCTGAAGTTTCTAGACGAAATTAATGGGTTCGTAGAAGGTATTCAAAAAAAATACGAACAAGCATAATAAGTCTCTGTTAATTAACTAAAAAAATCATTTTTTACATATTGAATAAATCTAATAAGAATTTATATATGAAACATGCTTATTGATTTTAAAGACGAAGAATTTGAAACAAAAATTAAGAATGAAGATATCTCTGTAGTTCAATTTTCTGCAGAATGGTGTGCTCCGTGCAAGAGCCTTAAACCCATCATGGATAAGTTTTCAGATAGCTACAAAGATAAAGCAAACTTTTATTATGCTGACATAGAAAATGGTGGAATTAACACAGGTTCAGCTGCCGGTATAAGAGGTGTACCAACTGTTATTGTTTACAAAAAAGGTGTTGAAGTAGACAGAAAAGTTGGTGGAGTTGCTGAGAGTCAAATGAAAGAATTTCTAAATAAGAATATCTAGTTTAAGTTTAAAACTTCTCCCGCAAGATACAAAGATCCTGTTATTAAAATAATATCATTTTCTTGAAGATCAATTGAGCTAATTGCCTCCTCAATAGAATTTTTATAAATAATATTTTCAAAATCTTTAATTTTCTCTTTAAGTTCACTTCCCTTAATAGCATGGGGTTGATTTGGAATGTCAATTGTTGTTAATGATTTAATATCTTTAAAGTAACTCATATATTTATTGTGGTCTTTGTTGGCCATCATTCCTAAAATAATATGTTTGTTACAATTTAGACTTTGAAGATATTCATTTAATACCTTTGCACCAAGTGGGTTATGAGATCCATCAACAAATAATAAATTATTACTAGTTAAATCTTTTAATTTTCCAGATTTTAACTCTTGTAGTCGTGCAATACTTTCTATTTTAGTAATACCACTCTTAATATGTTCATCAGTTATTTTGTAGTCAGTTAATTGTCTAGCAGTTGCAATTGCTGTAGAGACATTTTCTAATTGAAATTCTCCAGGTAAATTAGGTTTTGGAAGTTTAAGAGCACCAAATTCATCCTCAAAATAAAAAAAATCATTTTCTTTTAATGTAAAATTATAATTTTTATTAAAGATTATTTTTTTAGAAGAGTTATCTTTAATTGTATTTTCAATACTTTTGCTTATTTCATTTGAACTTTGTTTTGCAACTACGATTTTAGAGTTTAACAAGGTGGATGTTTTCTCAAATATTATTTTTTCAACTGTTTGCTCTTCTTTTGGAAGCCAGTCTAAGTGATCCAGACCAATAGCTGTTACAATACTAGCTAAGTTTTTTTTTAAAATATTGGTTGCATCAAATCTATGAAATAGACCTGACTCAATTAAGTTAATGTTTTCAGGGTATTTCTTTGCATAATGAAAATAAGCAACAGTTAAAATTTCAAAGAAAGTGATTTGTGTTTGATTATTAGCTTCTTCTACTTCAGAAAAAAGATTGGCTAATTCATCATCTGTTAGAGTCTTATTGTTAAAGACAAATCTCTCATTAATTTTTTGAATGTGAGGACTGGTATAAATATTACATTTATAATCAGCCTCTTTTAAAATTGTATAAAGTGCCTGGATAGTTGAAAATTTTCCGTTCGTGCCAACAATAGAAATGCAGTTAATTTGATCTTGAGGATTGTCTAATTTTTTTAAAAGATTTTTAGTTCGATCTAGACTTAGATCTATCTCTTTAGGATGCAGCTTTTGTAAGCGCTCTACTATCTTCTGAAGTTTCATTTTCTGATGAATTTATAGCAGAATTTTTCTTTAACAATATTGATAATAATGATCCAATTTTTTCTCTTAGGTCTTTTCTCTCTACAATTAAATCTACAAAGCCAGTTTTTTCTACATACTCACTTCTTTGAAAGCCTTCTGGTAACTCTTCTCTTACAGTGCCTTGAATTACTCTAGCTCCTGCAAAAGCTATAAGAGCTCCTGGTTCTGCTAAGTGTAGATCACCTAACATTGCATATGACGCTGTAATACCACCAGCAGTTGGATCAGTTAGAACAACAATATAGGGTAAATTATTTTTCTTTAGTTCGTTAATTGCAAGTGTCGTCCTTGTCATTTGACTTAAAGATATAAGACTTTCCATCATTCTCATTCCGCCACCGGAAGTAAACACTACAAAAGGTTGTTCATTTTCTATTGCATGTTGAATTCCGTACAAAAAAGCTTCACCTTCTGCAGCACCAATTGAGCCACCTACAAAATCAAAATCAGATGCAATTGCTGTGATTTTTAAATTTAGAATATTAGTATTAACAACCATCATTCCACAATCCATGCCAGTTTTTTTTCTAGCAGCTTTTAATCTATCTTTATAAGGTTTTGCATCATTCCAATTTAAAGGGTCATCTTGAGGAATTGGAGTTTTTAAAACTTCATAATTATTTTTACCAAATATAATGTCAAATCTCTGACGTGGGCTTATTCTGTGGTGTTTGTTACAAGATGGGCAAACCCATAAGTTTTCTTCTAAATCTTTTTTTAAGATTGGCCCCTTACAACATGAGGTCCAGTCACTATTAGCTATCTCTGTTTTGGTTGCACGTGCTTTAATGATGGTTTTAATCTTTTCACCAAATCTTAAAGTTTTTTTAATCCAATTCATGCTATTTTTTTTCTTAACTTTAGCACAATATTAGTTACATTTGTGACAGGATTTTGGCGTTTTTTAATAGAATTTGATATTTCTTTACATAAAGCACTGCCAACCACTAATCCATCAGCCTTTCTTAAAGATGCTATGGTTTTTTCAGTGATCCCAAAGCCTATTACAATATTCTTATTCTTGTTAAGTTTTTTAATTTTACTGTAACGCTCTAAAATTTTTTTAGGCGAAACCTTTAGCTTGCCACCAGTTGTTGAGAGCATACTGATATAATAGACCATATCATGTGAGTCTCTTATAATCTTTTTCATTCTGTCTAAAGACGTAGTAGGAGATACTAATTGAATAAAACTAATATCTTTTTTCTTACATTTTTTTGCAAATTCTTTATTTTCTGGATAAGGAAGGTCAACAACAATTAATCCATCTACTCCTACTTTTTTACAAATGTTTATAAAGTTATTATCTCCATATTGATAAATCATATTATAATAACCCATCAATATTACTGGTTTTGATTGTTTTGATTTTTTAAAATTTTTAACTATTGAAAAAACATCTTTAATTTTGATACCATTTTTTAAAGCTCTATAAGCGCTTGATTGAATCTGTCCACCATCTGCAATTGGAGTGTTATGAGGAAATCCTATTTCGCAAATGTCAGCATATTTTGCAATTGATTTTAATATCTCAAGAGACTTCTTTTTAGTATTATCTCCAGCTACCGTGTAAGTTAGTAATGCAGGTCTCTTTTCATTTTTTACTTTTTTAAATGCTAAGTTGATTAATGACATCTTAGTTAATTTTTCCCAATCTTTCTTTTAAAATATCACGATCCTTTTTGGCATCACCACAAGAATTAACAATAATGATAGTATCTTTGTTTAATTTTGGAGCAATTTTTATAGCTTCAGCAAAAGCATGACTAGGTTCAAGACTTGGGTTTATTTTTTCAAGTTTTGTAACTAGTTTGTATGCATTTAAAGCAGCCTCATCAGTTGCAGATATATATCTTGCTCTTTTAGTATCTTTTAAGAAGCAGTGAATAGGGGATACCCCAGGATAATCTAATCCAGCAGAAATAGAAGCGGTATCGTTAATTTGTCCTTCACTATTTTGACAAACATAAGCTGCAGCTCCATGCAATATTCCAAGTTTAGCTCCATTAGTTAGAGGTGCTGCATGTAGTTTTGAACTTTTTGGTCCACCAGCTTCAACACCAATTAATTCAATCTGTTTTTTGTCATAATCAATAAACTCACTCCAAAACCCATAAGCTGAACTTCCACCTCCAACACAATTAATGAGTTTAATTTTTTTAGGCATCTTTTTAAATTCTGACTGAATTTGAACTTTCAATTCTCTTGAAATTTGAGCTGTACTCCAGCCACAAATTTTAACAAATATATTAGGGCCTACTGTTGATCCAACACACATATGGGTGTTATCGCAATTTGAAACCCAATAACGCATACATTCACTAACAGCATCTACTAATGTTTGGCTTCCTGAATAAACGGGTACAACTTCTGCACCATTCTTTTTCATCGCATCTACATTAGGTTTTTGTCTTTTAATATCCTTTGCACCCATGAATATTTTGCATTTAAGGCCAAATTTTTTAGCTGCCATACTCAGCATCTTTCCAGCATAACCTGCACCCGTATCACCAACGACATATTTTTTCCCTGCTTTTTTAGCAATAAGACAATGAACTGTTGCATTATAAATTTTATGAGCTCCTCCGTTCGCCTCTGACACCATTTTGGCATATATTTGAGCTCCACTTAAGTGATCTGATAGGTTTTGAAGTTTAACAAATGAAGTAGGAGAGCCTATATAATTCTTAAAATAATAGTCTCTCTCTTTAAGAAATTTCTTATCGTATCTAAGTTTTTCAAAAAGTTCAGTTAAATCCTCAATAGGCTTTTTTAAAGTTTCAGGTATAAAATTACCACCAAATTTACCACCCCAAAATCCATTTTTGTTGTGCTGATCGATTAAAGGAATCTTTTTTTTAAGTTTCATTGTTAATTGATTTAATTTTGTTTAAAAAAATATTTATTTTTGAAATATCTTTTAATCCAGATGTTTCTAGACCTCCAGAAATATCTATAATGTCTGCTATTTTTTTATAATTTTCAAGGTTATCTTCAATTTGAATATTCCCAGCAAGCATCAATTCTTTATTAATCTTAATATTCTTAATTAATTGATGATCAAAGGACATGCTTTTTTCATAACCTTTACTGTCGAATAATATTATATCTGCAAGTTCATTATATTCTAAATATTTAACTGTGTCATTTTGATCTTTTACAGTTATAGCAACAATAATTTTCTTATTATATTTTTCTTTAACTGATTTAACTTCAGTAGGTGTACAATCATAAAGCTGATAATAATCGAATGGCAAATCCTTTATTTTTTCTAATATATCTTCATTAGGTTTAACTAATACAGCAACATATTCTGATTTTTTTTTATCAACTTTTAATAGCTTTTTAAGCTTGTCATGTTCAACAAATCTTTTTGATTTAGGCCAATTACAAATAAACCCTATCATCTTAGGTGGAGTAGGATGGGAAGTTAAAAATTCTAAAGTTTTAGAGTCGGAGATCCCACAAATCTTGCAGGGTTGGATCATTGATTTAAGTGATTAATTAATCTTTTAATGTTGTTTTTGATATTACCCTTTACTAATGACCTTCCCATTACAATGCCAGAAACTTTATTTTTAAAAGCATCATTAGGAGTCATTACTCTAGATTGATCATTTGCATCATCTCCAGGTAGCCTTATTCCTGGCGTAACAATAAATAAATTTTTGTATTTTTTCCTAACTATTTTTGCTTCTTGTGCAGAACACACAATTCCAGCTGCACCTGATTTTTTTATAAGACCAGCTTGTTTTAATACTAACTGCTCTACGGTCTTGGTGTGACCAATTTCTTTAAGAGATTTTTTGTTTAGGCTAGTTAAGATTGTAACTCCTATTACTTTTAAATTTTTGTTAATTGATTTAGCTTTTTTTGTAATAGCTTTAAGCATTTCAAGGCCACCATTTACATGAACTGTAATATATTTACATCTCTTTAAATCTTTTAAACTATCCATTGCAGATAAAGCAGTTTGTGGAATATCATTTATTTTTAAATCTAAGAAATAATCTCTCTTAAAATTTTGAAGAAAAGCTCTCCCACTTTTTGAATAAAAAAATTGTAAGCCAAATTTTGGAATTATTTGAAGTTTATTAGTTTTCGTATCGCTAATTATTTTTTTTATTTCTTTTAAGCTTGATGTATCACAAGCAACAAAGATATTTTTATTCATCATTGTTTAATTTTTTAAACATTTCCTTAGACATTTTAAAGTGAATTGTTTTTTTTTCAGGCGTATTCACTTTCTCTCCCGTTTTAGGGTTTCTTGATATTCTTGCTTTTTGAATATTAGTAGAGAACATTCCAAAACCTCTTAATTCAACACGATCTCCTCGTTTAAGGGCCTGCTTTATTTCAGTAAGAATAATATTAGTAAACTTTTCTAGGTCTTTTTTTAAAAAATTTGGGTAATTATTAGCGAGTTGTTTTAGAAGCTTTGATTTTACAATGGCCAATTTTTATTCGTCTTCTTTTTTCTTTTTCTCTAAATCATCAGATAATGATGAGAAAGGTAAGTTTTTACCGCTTGCTTCAGAACCGTAAGTATCTAGTGCAACTTTACGCTCAATTTCCTCTAAAAGTTTAATACTTAATGTTGCTTTTCTTTTATCTATATCTAACTCTTGAATAGCACAGTCAATTCTTTCTCCACCTGTAAATCTAGCAGGTCTTGCATCAGCAGCATTAATAGCTATTGCAGATTTTTTAATAATGAAGTCCATTTCACAGCCTTCAGGTCTTACAACAAGACCTTTGTTGTCAGTTGAAATAATCTTAACAGTGATAGTTTGTTTAACCTTTTTATCATTAAACCAATCAAAAGGGTCTGGTTGAGTTTGGCGTAAGCCAACTCTAACTTTTTGTTCTGCAGCTTTTACTTCTAACACTTTAACTTTTAATTTATCGCCAATTTTATATTTAGCCAATTCTTCTTCACCATTATTTAGGTAAGTTAAATCATTACAATGCAAGAAAGCATCAATATCTAAGCCATCAACTTTTAAGAAAATAGAATATTCATTTTTACTTGCAACTTCACCCTCAACCTCAGATCCAATTGGGTAAGTTTTTTCAAATGTTTCAAAAGGGTTATCAGTTGTTAAACGGTGAGATATTGCCACTCTTCTTTTTTCTTTATCAATTTCAGTGATTACACAATCAATTTCATCTCCAACTTTAAACATTTTTTTTGCAGAAATATTTTTTTTAGTCCAACTTAATTCACTTGAGTGCAATAAAGTTGATAATCCTTTTTCAAGCTCACAAAAAGCTCCAAAGTCCATAAGCTTAACAACTTTTACTTTATAGATTTTGTTTAGTTCATAATTTGAAATGTTTTCAAAAGGGTCTGGTGTAAGCTGTTTTACTGAACAACCAACCTGAAGCTTTTCAAGATCAACACTGATTACTTTAAGGTCATGTTTCTCACCGATTGTAAAAACTTCATCAGGGTGATTAACTCTTGAATAAGAAATTTCTTGTAAGTGAACTAAAACATCAAGCTCACCATTAACACTAAAAAAACAACCAAATGAACTGTAGCCTTTTACTTCAGCACCTTTAATTATATCTCCAACTTTGAATTTTTCGACAATTTTAATTTTATCTTCTTTTTTAAATGAAGAGATTATTTCTCTTCTAGAAACACATGCGTTTCCTCTAACTTTATCTAATTTTATTAGAGCAAATTTTTGAGGCTCATTCATTAAATGACTAATGTCTTTTAATGGTTTATCTGAAATTTGAGATCCAGGTAAAAACATTAAAGAACCAGTATCGATGTGTTCAACTATACATCCACCTTTAACACGTCCAGTAATTTTACCCATGATAGGTTCATTTTTTTCATACGCTTCAACAAGTTTGTCCCAACCTTGAATTTTTTGAGCTTTTGAAGCTGATACTAGTACTTCACCTTTTTTATCTTCTAACCTTTCAAGAAGAACAGAAATTTTTTCACCTACTTTTGCTTTATCAAGCATACCCATGCTTTTTAATTCATTAATATCTAAGATAGGCTCTGATTTTAAACCAGGCACTTCAAGAAACACAAAGTTATCAGTAACTTTGTTTACTACACCAGTAATAATTTTTCCTTCTTCAAGATTTGCTGTTTTAGTAAACTGTGAATTTAGTAATTGTTCGAATTCTTTAGAGGCGGGGTTTGAAAGGTCTTTATAAATTTCCATTAAGCTTTTAGTTTCCTATCCATAATTTGTTTAATTTTTAAAAAGCATGATCTTTTAGTTAAATTCGTGGTATTAATCAAGACCGAATCTCGAGTTCTCATAAGAGGTGAAACTTTTCTATTATAGTCACTTTTGTCACGGTTTTTGATACTTTTTAGGACTTCATTAAAAGATATTTTCTTATTTAGTCCTTTTAACTCTTTATACCTTCTTAAAGCTCTAGTCTTAGTATTTGCTGTTATAAAAAATTTAAAATCAGCATCAGGAATTATCTTATAAGTTATGTCTCTTCCATCTAAACAAGATCCATTATACTTTTTGGGAGGATGATAAGCGCTTTTAATTTGAAATGCATGAACAAGTTTTCTTATTTTTTTATCTTTTGATATAATTGATGCCATTGTTCCAACTTCATCTGATAATAATTTTTTATTTTGCAAATCTTTCATAGTTAATTTGAGCATCTTTTTTTTTATTAAACTATGACTATACTTATTTGGTTGAGTAAGTTTAATATTTGCAATTAATCTATAAATTTTTCCTGTATCTAAATAAAATAAGTTGAAATGTTTAGAAATTAATTTTGCTTGAGTGCCGGCACCAGCAGCAGCAGGTGAGTCTATTGCGATTTTAATTTTTTTTTTTAGCTTCATAGTGATGAATGGTTTATATTTTTAATTATCTTCAAAAAAGATGGAAAGGAAGTATTTATAGAGTCTTTATTGTGAATTTTCCATTTTCCACCAAAGGTTAAGGCAGCAATTGTGCTCATCATAAAAACTCTATGATCCTTTAAATAGTTTTTAACAGTTATTGGTTTTTTTATTTCTAAATCAGGTTGTCCATAAATCTTAATAGAATCGTTTGTTAAATCTGTTTTTATACCCATCATATTTAAAATTTTAGAACCCCAAATTAATCTCGGACTTTCTTTTTGGTTTAGTTCTGAGAGGTCTTTAAAATAAGAAATACCTTTTGCTTTTGCTGCAATTAAAAAAATAACCAAAAATTCATCAATGGCACTACTATTTAATTCTACTGGACAATTAATAGCTTTAAGTTTTTTTGAACTTTTTATTAAAATATCTGAAATTTTTTCTCCTCTATAATTTTTTTGGTTTTTAAATGTTATTTGGGCTCCCATTTTTTTTAAGATTGTAATAACTCCCACTCTAGAAGAATTTATATTTACATTCTTAATTAAAAGTTTTGAATTATCAGCAAGCATTGTTAGCACCATAAAAAAAGCACTTGAGCTTATATCTCCTGGAATTTGATAATTGAAGGCACTAATTTTTTTTGGTTTTTTAATATCTATAAAATCAAACTTTTTAGTCTTTCTTACTTTGATTGGAATTTTTAAATATTTAAAAAGTAATTCTGTGTGATTTCTTGATTTTTTTGCTTTAATAGAAGTTGTTCCTGATGCATTTAGTGCTGCAAGCATTACGCTACTTTTGCATTGAGCTGAACCTTTGTTCTCAAAATATTTAATTCCTTTTGCCGATTGTGTGCCAAGAATTGTTAAAGGCAGTTTATTCATTGTTTTATAAGAAAATTTAACCCCAAATTTCCTTAAAGGTGTGGTCACTCTTGAAAAATCTCTCTTAGATAAACTTTTGTCACCAATTATTTTTATTTTTTTAGGAGATTTAATTAAAAGCCCTAAAATTAATCTAGCAAGTGTTCCAGAATTTTTAGCATCTATTGTTAAGTTTTTATTGTATTTAAAGCCATTAATTCCATTGCCTACTATTTCACAGTAATTTTTTTGTATCCTCACTTTTATGCCAAGGTTTTTGATACTATCAATTGTAGCTAATACATCTTCTGACATTAAAAGGTTGTAAGCTTTAGATCTTCCAATTGCTTGGGAGGCTAAAAGGACCCACCTTATACTTAAACTTTTATCACCACTAACTTCTATTTCTTTTTTAAATGAATTAATTTTTTTTTTAATTATAAGTATTTTTGCCATTTTAATTAAATTTAAAGGCGTCGCCAAAATAGGCATTTTTTGCTTCAATATTATTAACTAAATCGCTGGGTGAGCCGTGAGCCACAATTTTACAATTGGACAAAATCAAAGCAATATCTACGCAGGACAGTAAATCTCTTGCTTGATGATCACAGATACAGATTGTTATATTGTTTTCCGTTTGTAAGTTAACTATAATTTCCTTAAGCATTTTAATTGTAAGAACATCTAGTGCTGCAAAACATTCATCAAGCAATAAAATTTCGGGATCACTTAATAAAGCTAATGCAATCACTAGTTTTTTTTTTTGACCACCAGACAAATATTTTGCTTTAGTGTCTCTAATGGCATCAAGCTCAAATTTAGCAATCAATTGATCAATTTTATCTTTAATCAATTCTTTTTCCAATATTACTATTTCAGCAATTGCTTTTAAATTTTCTAATAATGTAAGATCACCAAAATATCCTCCGTATTGAGGAACATAGCCAATCTTAAATTTTGTAGTCCTTAAATATATTGGGTAGTCATTAACAACAGTACCTCTAAAAGTAATTTTGCCATAGTCTGGCTTTATTAAACCTGTAATTAAATTAAAAATAGTTGATTTTCCAACTCCATTAGGTCCCAACATTCCAAGAATTTGTCCATGATTTATTTTGAAGCTCACGTTATCTAAAACTTTTCTATTTCCAAATGATAAAGATATATTATCCAGTGATATTATAGGCTGGGGATTTTTAAATGATTTAATTCTAAATTTTTTTATAAGAGCCATATTAATTTATTCCCTCAATTACAACTTTTTTAGACTGATCAAGCATAAAAATTTTAGTATCATTATTGGTAAGATTCACTTCCATTTTATCAGCAATCATTTTTGTCTTACTACCAACATAAACAATATTAGTTGAGAAAATACCAATATTATTTACAAAAGAAAAATCTAATAACTCGCCTGTTATTTTATGCCCAGGATAAGTTGCTATAACATTTTTTGAAAAAATAGTGTCATAATTTTTTGAATTATATTTAGCAAAATCTGAAGTTACTTTAATTGTGCTAGAGTTTTTAAGGGTTATAAAAGCAGCTACATTTTCTAAAAACATTATATCAGGTTCATTTATTTTAATTTTTGTTCTATCAGCTATAATTTCATATTTGTTTTCACCAATTTTAGAAATGTAACTAATATTTTCTATATAATTACTGGCTTCGTCTTTAATGTTTTCAGTTTTTAAGGTCTTTATTTTAGTTGCCAAATCTTCTGAGTCTTTAGTAAAATAATTTAAATACACAGCTGATGAGATTAAGATTATTATAAAAACTATTATTAACTGAATTAAACTTTTTTGACCCATCTAATTGATGTTAGTCTCTAATATTTTGTGAATATGTAGTATTCCAACAGTTCTTTTTAAGTTTTTTTTGCTGTGAACACATAAAGAGGTGATCTTTTTGCTGTTCATGATTGATAAAGCTTTTTCTACTAAGGTATCTTTATCAATACTGATGGGGTTTAAAGTCATAACCTCTTTAACAGTTAAACTCTGTAGATTGTCATTTACCTCATTAAATCTTCTAATTTGACCATCTGTAATAACTCCTGTTGTAATCCCTTTGCTATTCCTAACCACCAATATTCCAAGTTTTTTATTTGATATTATTTGTAAAGCTTTTTTCATTATTAAATTACCATTTACAAAAGGAATTTTATTTCCAGTTATCATTATCTCCTCTACTGTTCTTAGTTTGGCCCCAAGATTTCCTGAAGGATGAAATTTTTTAAAATCTTTTTTGCTAATTTTTTTTTGATTTAGAGTTGATATTGCTAATGCATCACCAATACTTAATTGATTTATAGTACTTGAAGTTGGAACAATACCAAGTCCTGCCTCAGTTACCTCTGGTATAAGTAACTTAATGTCTGACGCTTTATATAGTATTGAGTCTTTTTTAGACATTATGCCTATTAAAGTAATTTTATTTCTGTTGGCATATTTTATTATATTCTTTAATTCTTCTGTAGATCCTGAATAACTTATTAAAATTAAAATATCTTTTTTTGAAATGCTACCAAGATCACCATGAGAACAGTCATTTGCAGATAGTGAAAACGAAGGTGTTCCAACAGAAGAAAGTGTTGCTGAAATTTTTGCTGCTATTAATCCACTTTTGCCAACACCACATAGTATTACTTTAGATTGACATTTTGATATTGCATCAACAGCGTCATTAAATGAATTATTAATTGAATTTTTTAATTTTTTTAGAGCTTTGATTTCAAGATCAATTACACTCTTTGCAATTTTTTTATAATTTCTTTTTTTCATTTAATGAGACCATATATCGTCTTTAAATAAAGCCAAATCAAGATCAACTCTAGTTTTTAAAAATGCTAAACAGCTCTTATATAAATCAATTCGTTTTTCTCTTACTAGAATTTTATTTAATTCTTCATGAATTTTATGCAAATAAATAACATCATTAGCACAATATTTTAATTGTGCTGGAGATAGTTCTCCTCCAAAATCTGAACTTTGAAATTGTTTACTTACATCTACGTTCATAAATTCTTTAATTAACGTTTTTAGGGAGTGACTGTCAGAATAGGATCTAGCTAGCTTTGAAGCAATTTTTGTATCAAGAATATTATTAGTTTCTGTTTTTAGGTAATGCTTTATGTGAGCCATGTCCGCCCTACCATAGTGAAATATTTTGGTGATTGATTCGTCAGAAAGAACTTTATTTAAGTTTGGAGTATCATATTTTTCCCTATCAAGCTGGATAATATGAGCATCAGAATTACCAGTTGATATTTGAATAAGACATAAAGGATCACGTTTAACATTGAGACCCATAAACTCTCCATCAACCGCTATAATATTGCCTAAATCTAAATCTTCTGGTAGATCACTCTTGTGAAGTTTAATATCAATATTCATTTTTAATTATATATATATGAAAGCAAAAAATTGTCTAATTTTTGGCGGTAGTGGTCAAATAGGTCGTCATTTAATAAGAAAGCTTACTAAAAATAATTATAAAGTAACTGTGGTTACTAGAAACCTTCATCAAAAAGGATATGCAATAAAAACTCAAGCTAATGCAGGTTACATAGACATTGTTGAAGCTAATATCTTTGATGAAAAAAAAATTAGAAAGCTTTTCTCTCAAACTGATATTTGTATAAATTTAATTGGTATTTTGTATGAAAGTGGCAAGGGCAATACTTTCAAAAATATTCACTCTATTTTTCCATCTATTTTATCTAAACTTTGTAAAGAATATAAAGTTCAACAATTTATTCATTTGTCAGCATTAGGAATAAATAATGCACCAGATTCAGAGTATGCAAAAAGTAAATTAGATGGTGAACTTAATATTCAAAAAAATTTTCCTTTAGCAACAATATTAAGGCCCTCTGTAGTTTATTCGGTAGATGATAATTTTACTACTTCTTTTATGACCTTACTCAGTAGGCTTCCATTTTTCCCACTTTATTATAATGGATCAACTAAATTTGCTCCAATACATTGTTCAGATTTAACTGATACCATTTATCATGCTGTATCTAAAAATATTTACTCTAAAATTATAGAGTGTGTTGGGCCTGACATCTTATCCTTAAAAGAAATTTTAAAAAAATTATTACATTTAATAGATAAAAAAAGATTATTAGTACCATTACCTCTTTTTGTAGCAACTATGTCTGCTAAATTTTTTCAATTATTTCCAAAACCACTCCTAACAATAGATCAGCTTACGCTTTTAAAATATGACAATGTTCCTTCAGGTAAATATCAAACTAATGCTGATATTGGGGTTACAAGCACAAGAGTATTTGATAATGAAGTAGAAAAATATAGCTATATGTGGAGAGAAGGTGGGCAATTTTCTACAAAAAAATATAACCCTGCTAATTCTTAATAGAATTTCCTATACTAAAATTGTATGATTATTTATGATAATTAATATTATTTATTTTTTAATATTCTCAATTTTCTCTTACCTAATTTATCTAATCATAAAATCTCTGATCAGAGGGTTTAATGAAAAGAATAAGAAATAAAAAATTAAGATTAATTAAATTAAAAAATTATTAAGCAGTATTAATTTTTTTATCAACATACTGAGGTGTCTCTTCATCTTTATCAGCTACAGGCTCTTCTTTTCTTCCTTTTGGCTGATAGGCATATAGCAAATGAAGTTTGCAATATGAAAAATCTTTTAAAGACGATCGCCCACAAAAATAAAATGATTGTTCTTCAGGATGACCTATAGGCCATTTACAAGAGCTCTCATCTAGTTCTTCTAATTTCTTAGGATTTTCTGGTTCAAAATCTTTTTCAATAATTAAGGATTGAAACTTACTTTTTCGGCCTCTTTTTTGCTTAGAAGAATTTTCTTCTGAACTATTATCAAAATTTTGGCTTGAAGATGCATTTCTAGTTTTAATTTTTGATGATAAATTTAATCTATGAGCTTTACCAATTACTGCATTTCTACTAATACCGCCGATTATTTCAGCTATTTGGCTTGCAGTGCTTCCTTTGCCCCAAAGTTCTTTTAACTTTTCTACTTTTTCCTCGTTCCAGCTCATATTCTATATTTAGTATGTTAATTAATTTTTATAACTATATACAGATCACACAAGATTAAAAAAAAGACAATGGATTTTTCTGTTTTATACACATCTTTTTTTAAAATTTATATATGATTACTTATGGTTGAATTGGATAAAAAATATCATATCGGAGTTAAAAAGTTTGGCTTTGTAAATTGGATTGGCTTTAAAAGCCTATGGCTTAAAGAGTGTAACAGGTTCATGGCAGTTTGGCAGCAAACTTTGCTATCTCCACTTGTTTCAAGTTTATTATTTTTATCAGTTCTATCCCTAGCTTTAGGCAATAATAGAGGAGATGTACTTGGCTATTCTTTTATAAATTTTTTAGCTCCTGGTTTAATTGCGATGAGCATCTTAACACAATCATTTAGTCACTCTGTTTCTTCACTAATGATAGGAAAAATTCAAGGAAATATTGTTGACATGCTCTATGCACCATTATCAGCCCTTGAAGTATCAATGGCAATAATATTGGCTGCCTTAACAAGAAGTTTTTTAATAGCTATAATTTCAATAGCTGTCTTTTCATTAATAGTTGATATCACAATTTATAATATTTTTTATATTTTTGTATTTGGTTTTTTAAGTGCATTTATTCTTGGAAGTCTTGGTTTTATAACTGGTCTTTGGGCTGAAAAATTTGATCATACAGCAACTGTAACAAATTTTATAATAACTCCATTAAGTTTTTTATCTGGAGTATTTTATTCAATAGATAAACTTCCACAATTTTTTCAAACGATAAGTCATATTAATCCATTTTTTTATATGATCGATGGGTTTAGATATGGGTTCTTAGGAAAATCAGATGGATCGATAACAGTAGGCTTAATCTATCTAATTATATTAAGTGTTCTCATGTGGTATGTTGCTTTTCTTCTTTACAAAAAAGGTTATAAAATTAAATCTTAGTTAATGAGCGCTTTAGCAAAAAATTATAATAGAAGAAAAATTTCCTTTAAATATGGTAAAGGAAGTTTTTTATATTCTACTAATGGAAAAAAATATTTAGACTTTGTTCAGGGAATAGCAGTAAATTCCTTGGGGCATGCGAACCCATATTTAATAAAAGCAGTTAACAAACAATCTAAAAAACTTTGGCATGTTTCTAATGCATTTATCATTCCGGAGGGAGAAAAATTGGCTAAAAGATTGGCAAAAAAAACTTTTGCAGATTTTATTATTTTCCAAAATAGTGGAGCAGAGGCTACAGAGGCTGCAATTAAAGTTGCTAGAAGATATTTTTATTCGATAGGACAACCTTCAAAAAATAGAATTCTTTGTGTTAAAAATTCATTTCATGGAAGAACATTAGCTACAATTTATGCTAGTGGATCAAAGAAGATGACAGAGGGCTTTGGACCAAAAGTTGATGGATTTGACCATTTTGAATTTGGAAATCATAAAGATTTTAAAAAAAAAATAACAAAAAAAACGGCTGCTATTATGGTTGAAACTGTGATGGGAGAAGGAGGAATTAAAGTTATACCCAATTGGTGTTTAAAAGAATTAAGAAAGATTTGTGATAAGAGAAAAATTTTATTAATTTTAGATGAAGTTCAGTGTGGAATTGGAAGGAGTGGAAATTTTTTTGCATTTGAAAATTCGAAAATTAAGCCCGATATTGTCCCAATAGCAAAAGGTATTGGAGGTGGATTTCCGTTAGGTGCAGTTTTAATGAATAAAAAGGTAGCATCAGGAATGACAGCTGGAACTCATGGGTCAACATTTGGTGGCAACCCACTAGCTATGTCTGTTGGAAATGCTGTTTTAGATCAAATATTAAAAAAAGGATTTCTTTCAAATGTTAAAATATTATCAAAATATTTTCATTCAGAATTAAATAAATTAAGAAAAAAGTTTCCTAAAATAATTAAAGAAGTAAGAGGCGTTGGTTTATTAATCGGATTGCAACTTCATAATGATCAAACAAAATTTATACAGAAACTAATGGATAATAAATTATTAACTATTAGAGCAGCTGAAAATGTTATTAGAATATTACCTCCTCTAAATGTTAAAAAAGAAGAAATAAAAATTGCAATAAATATTATTAAAAAAGTGTGTTCTACTTATAAGTAAATATGAAACATTTCATCAACCTCAAAGATATACCTTCAGCAGACCTTAAAAAAATCATCATTGATGCAAAGAAAAGAAAACAAAAAAGAAAAAATTATAACACTCTAGAAGTTGATAAAGATAAACCTTTAAAAGGCAAGCTACTCATTCAAATGTTTGAAAAGGCAAGTTTGAGAACGCGATTGAGTTTTTACCTTGCAATAAAACAACTAGGTGGAGGAACTATAACACTTAGAGCTAACGAATTACACCTAGGAAAAGGTGGGGAAAGTCTAGCAGATACAGCTAAAATCTTATCAACTTATGGAGATGGTTTTATGCTGAGAACTGATAGTGATGAAAAAATAGAAGAATTTAGCAGATACTTAAAGATACCAGTAATAAATGGTTTAAGCCCATCGTCTCATCCAACACAAGTGCTATCAGATATTTTCACAGTTGAAGAGATTAAAAAAAAATCTATTTCCAAATTAAATATTTGCTGGATTGGAGACTCTAATAATGTTCTGAATAGTTTGATTGCTGCTTCAGTTAAATTTTCATTCAACTTAAATATTGGCTGTCCCAAGAATTATGGTCCTAAAAAATTTGTATTAGATTGGGTAAAAAAAAATAAAAGAAAAATTCATATTTTCAATGATGCTAAAAAAGCAGTTAAAAATGCTGATGTAATTTTTTCAGATAAAGTAATTTCATTGAACGATAAAGTTAATAAAAATAAAAAAATTAAAGATTTTAGAAACTTTCAAATCAATTCAAAATTGATGAGTTTTGCTAAAAAAGATACAACTTTTTTACACTGTCTTCCAAGGGGAGAAGAGGTTACAGCAGATGTTTTTTTGGGAAAAAATTCTGAAGTATGGCTACAGGCCCTTAATAGAGTGCATGTTCAAAAAAGTATTTTATTATATTGTTTTGGTAAATTAAGGTAGCTGTTTAGGGCTATCACTATTTTGATTTAGGTACTTAATAATCGAGGCTCTATCTGCTTCTTTTCTCAAGCCAGCGTAAGACATTTTTGTTCCTTTCAAATATGAGCTAGGTTTTGTTAAAAAACCATTAAGTTCTTCAAAAGTCCAGTCTTTACCATATGAGGCTAAAGTTTTAGAATATTTGTAGTCTTCTACAGCACCTACTTTACTGCCCACTACGTTATAAAGAGCAGGACCAATTTTATTTGGACCACCTTTTTCAATAGAGTGACATGCTGCACATTTTTTAAAAATTTTTTCACCTGAAGTTACATCGCCTAGGGCCATTATAGCGGCAATGTCTACTTTTTGCTCAACTTCAGCAACTTGAGATACTGTGGAAGCTGGTTGTCCTTCTACTTCAACTTGATACCCTGGATTTTCTGGTTTATTTACATGAAAGACACCGTCGGCAACTTTTCCTAAACCAATTACAAGAAGTGCAACCATTAAAATAGCAGCAATAATTTTATTAAGCTCGAACGAATCCATATAAATTTTATTATTTTGCAGATATAACATGATAATTAAAAAAATACTTAATTTTTAATTTTTAATTTTGCGTCTGTTAGACGCACAAATTGGTAAATTTATAATGGCTAAAACATTAATATTAATCCCATCGAGAATGTCAGCAAGTAGATTGCCAGGTAAACCACTTTTAACAATTAATAATTTATCAATAATTTCTCATGTATTTAAAAAGGCAGAAGAAACAAATATTGGTGAGGTAGTAGTAGCAACCGAAGATCAAGAAATATTCGATGATGTTGAAAAAAATGGTGGTAGAGCTATTTTGACGAGTAACACTCACAAAACCGGCACAGATAGAATTTTTGAGGCTTACGAAAAGCTTAATATTAAAGACATTGATTTTATATTAAACCTGCAAGGGGATGAACCAAATATCAATAAAAATGATATTATAAATTTAAATAACTTTATGATTAATAGTAATTCTGGAATTGGAACGCTAGCAGCAGAAATTAAAAATGATAAAATGTTAATTGATCAAAATGTAGTTAAGGTTATTACAGAAACAAAATTAGAAAAGAATAATTTTCCAACAGCATTAAATTTTACTAGAGATGGTTTTTCAAGAAATGATCAAAATATTTATCATCATATTGGAATCTATTCATATAAAACAAGTACATTAAAAAAATTTGTTAGTCTGGACCAAACATTTAAAGAAAAAAAAAATAGATTAGAACAGTTAAGAGCATTAGATAATAATCTGAAAATCAACGTTGCTTTGGCAAACTTTTCTCCCATTGGTGTAGATACAAAAGAAGATTATCTAGCTATAAAAAAAATTATGGAATATAAATCCTAAAATGACCAAAATTTATTTTCAAGGAACATTCGGTGCTTATTCACATTTAGCAGCGCTAGAAATAAATCCTAAAGCAGAAATAATTCCATGTAAAACATTTGATGAATGTTTTTCAAAAACATCTCAAGATAAAAATTCGAGAATGGTAATTCCAGAATCAAATCGAATTACAGGAAATATTGGAATCGAATATCTTATTTTTAAGTATAGACTTAATATTTATGCAGAACATTTTCAGAAAATTGAACATAATTTATTAGGACAGCCAGATAGCAATTTAAGTGATATCAAAGATGTTTATTCTCATGCTCAAGCTTTATCACAATGCTCTAAATTTATTAAAAAAAATAATTTAGTTGAACATATTCGTGCAGATACTGCTGGTTCGGCTGAGACAATTTCAAAGTCTAAAATTAAAACGGAAGCAGCAATTGCCTCTACTTTAAGTGCTGAAATTTATGATCTAAAAATACTTTCAAAAAATATTGAAAATGAAAAAGGAAATTCTACGAGGTTTTTGGTAATGGGTAATGAAGTTTTACAGCCTGATTTTGGTGATAAAAAATACATAACTTCTTTTCTATTTAAGTTAAAAAGTAAGCCTGCAGCTCTCTATCAATCATTAGGTGGCTTTGCGATAAATGGAGTTAACCTTACAAAACTTCAAAGCTATCCAGAGCAAAATTCCTTTGAGTCATATTTTTTCTTATGTGATTTAGAGGGACACATAGACAATCCAAAAGTACAAAAGTCTTTAGAAGAATTAGGACTTCATTGCCAAGATTTTCACGTACTAGGTGTTTTTGAGGCTGATAAGTTTAGAGAAAAATAACTTAGAAACTTTTCTTGTAGAATAGAAAACATTACTGTTATAATAGTTTTGGAGGCTAGAGGTGGATACTGCTTGAACCCGACCAGATCTTAACGGAAGCAGTCGTAGAGACAGTTATTCAGGTTCTAGTCTCCTTTATATAAAATGAATAAAAATACAAAAGTTTTAGCATTAAAGTACAGACCTCAGACATTTAATGATCTTATAGGGCAAGATGTTGTTGCGGAAACAATTTCTAACTCTATTAAGGCTAATAAAGTGCCTAATGCCTATCTTTTTACTGGAATTAGAGGAATAGGAAAAACGACAACAGCAAGGATTGTTGCAAAATCTCTAAATTGTTCAAATGGAATAGATAATTTGTGTAAAGAGGAGCTTTGTGAAAATTGTAATGCCATTTCTAACTCAAATCATATTGATGTATTGGAAATGGATGCAGCAAGTAAAACAGGGGTGGACGATGTAAGAGACCTTATTGAATTTTCTAGATATGGCCCAACTACTGCTAAATATAAAATATTTATAATTGATGAAGTTCACATGCTTAGCAAACAAGCATTCAATGCATTGTTAAAAACCTTAGAGGAGCCACCAGAATATTTAAAATTTATCTTTGCAACAACAGAAATAAAAAAAATTCCAATTACAGTAGTCTCACGTTGTCAAAGATTTGATTTATCTAGAATTAAATCTATAGAGTTGTTTGATTTTATTAAGAAAATTAAAGAAAAAGAAAATGGTAACGCATCAGATGATGCTCTTAAATTAATTGTTAAAATTTCTGAGGGTTCAGTTAGGGATGCGCTATCGTTACTTGATAGAGCTCTACTTACTTTGGATAAAGACAAAGAATTAGATCTTGCAGCAGCACAAAAAATATTTGGTTATTTTGATAAGTCTCAATTAATTGATTTATTTGAATTAATATTTGAAGGTAAAGAAACTGAAGTTCTCAACAATTACAGAGAAATATATAACCAGGGTGTTGAACCAAAAATTTTTATTAATGATTTCTTAGAGCTCTTATATTATTTTAAAAATATTGATTCACTAAATTTGGATGGTAATAATTTTTTATTGAATGATGAAGAGTTTAATAAAATTAAAGATCTTTCAGAAAAAGTTAACAATGAGACCCTAATATTATTTTGGCAATTTACTATTAAAACACTTGAGGAGCTTGATATTGTTTCTAATCAACATTTATCAATGGAAATGTTCTTAATTAGATTAATTCATTTAAAAAGCATTAAACACGAAAGTGAAAAATATAAAGAAGATAGCAAACTATTAGTTGAAAGTGAAAACCAAACATCTTTTTCACCAAAAAAAACAAACGAAGATATCTTTGGAATAAAAGATAAATCTGAAACAATAGGGCAAATGAAAAATATTGTTCAGGAAAAAGATATCAAAGAAAAAGAAAATAATAACATTGAAACAAATACCAGTCTTATAAATTCATTTGATGATCTATTAAAAGCATGCTCTTCTAAAAAAGAGATTAAATTAAAATATGAATTAGAAAAAAATGTTAACCTTGTAAGTTTTGAGAGCAAAAGAATTGAAATTTCATTTAATGAAGATTTAGATAAAGATTTTATTAAAGATCTTTCAACAAAACTTTTTGAATGGACTAATGAAAGATGGATTATAAGTCTAAGCAAAACCAAAGGACAGCCATCAAAAAAAGAAGAAGAAATTAATGAAAAAAAAGAACTGATAGAAAGTGCAAAGAACTCCCCAATTTATAAAGATATTTTAAAAAAATTCCCTGACGCAGAACTTATTGATGTTAAACCTAGAAAAGAAGATTAAAGAATGACTGATTTTACAAAAATTTTAGATAAAGCAAAAGAATTAGAGGCTAAAATGAAAGAGAGCCAAGAAAAAATAAAGAACATTCAGGTAGAAGGAACGTCTGGTTCAAATTCTGTAAAGGTTACTTTAAATGGTGAAAATGAAATGATCAAAATTGACCTTTCGGACGAAATATTAAAGGAAAATAAAATTATAATCGAAGATTTGATAGTGGCTGCCCATAATAATGCAAAATCAGAATTAAAATCTAAGACATCTGAAGAAATTTCTAAGTCTACAAGTGGATTAGGTATTCCTGGTTTTAAATGGCCACTTTAAGAATATGCAAAATATTAATGAGATAGAAGAGTTAATTAAATTAATTTCAAAACTTCCTGGCTTAGGTCCTAAATCTGCAAAAAGAATTGTTTTAAAACTTATTAATAATAGGGATGAACTTGTAAAGCCAATGGCAAACACTTTGGCGCAAGTTTATAAAAATGTAATTAGGTGTCAATCTTGTGGTACTTTAAAATCTAATTCATTAGGCTGTAACAATTGTGAAAATTCAAAAGAAAAATATAATAAAATATGTGTAGTTGAAGACATTGCAGATCAATGGTCAATTGAAAATTCAAATATCTATAAAGGCTACTTTCATATTCTTGGTGGCACCATTTCTTCTGCTGGTCAGAGAAAAGAAGATCTTTTGATTAATTCATTAGTAGAAAGAGTTTCAAGAGAAAATATTGAGGAAGTTATACTAGCAACAAGTGCAACAGTAGAAGGTCAAACTACCGCTTATTACATAGAGGATAGTTTAAAAAAAACTTCTACTAAGGTTACAAAACTTGCTCAAGGACTTCCTGTTGGTGGCGAAATAGAAAGTCTCGATGATGGAACTTTATATTCAGCTTTTAAAAACAGAACTGGAATTAAAACTAATTCTGACTAGATTTCTTTAATAATCGATTTAGATGTAATAACGGTTCGGTGTAACCCGAAGGTTGCTCTTTACCTTTAAAGATTAAATCACAAGCTGTCTTAAAAGCAATTGATTGCTCAAAATTTTCAGACATCATTTCGTAGCTTCCTCTTCCAGAGCGAGTATAGGCACCATCATTTTTATTTTGATCATCAACAATTTTTGCCATTTTTTTCATTACTTCCATAACTTGTGATTTTGTACAAATATCGTGATGTATCCAATTAGCTATATGTTGAGAAGAAATTCTTAAAGTGGCTCTATCCTCCATCAAACCAACATTATTAATATCAGGTACCTTTGAACAGCCAACTCCATGATCTATCCATCTGACGACATACCCTAAAAGAGTTTGTGCAGAATTGGAAATTTCGGAGTTAATTTCTTCCATTGACCAGTTTGGTCTGTCTGCTACAGGAATTGTTAACAAATCATCCAGTTTTGCAGATTCTCTTTTTTGAATTTCTTTCTGTTTCTCAAAAATATTTATTTCATGATAATGAAGAGCATGAAGAGCTGCCGCTGTAGGTGAGGGAACCCAAGCACAATTTGCACCAGCATTTAGATGCCCAGTTTTTTGTTCCATCATCTCTTTCATTTTGTCCGGCATAGCCCACATTCCTTTGCCAATTTGAGCCTTACCAGAAAGACCACATTGAAGACCTATGTCTACATTGTTATTTTCATATGCCCCAATCCATTTAGAAGATTTCATGTCTCCTTTTTTAATCATAGGACCAGCTTCCATTGAAGTATGCATTTCATCACCAGTACGATCTAAAAAACCAGTATTAATAAAAAATACTCTATTTTGCAGTGTTCTAATACACTCTTTTAAATTTGATGAGGTTCTTCTCTCTTCATCCATAATTCCAATTTTACAAGTGTATTTTTCCAATCCTAAAACTTCTTCAACTTTAGTAAAAATTAAATCAGTAAATGAGGTTTCATCAGGGCCATGCATTTTTGGTTTAACAATATAAATGGAACCAGTTCTAGAATTACCTTTTTTTTTAATATCATGAAGGCAAGCTGCTGAAGTTATAAAGGCATCCATAATACCTTCTGGTATTTCAGAACCATCTTTTAAAGTGATTGCTGAGTTAGTCATAAGGTGTCCAACATTCCTTACCAATAATAAACTTCTTCCATGTAGCTTTAATCCTTTTCCATCTTTAGAAATATAACTTCTGTCGGGATTTAATTTACGCTCATAAGTCTTTCCATTTTTTTCAAAAGTTGATTTCAAATCACCTTTCATAAGTCCAAGCCAATTACGATAACAAATAACTTTGTCATCAGCATCTACTGCAGCAACACTATCTTCATTATCACAAATAGTTGAAACTGCAGCTTCAACAATAATATCACTAATTTTAGCAGGATCTTGTTGAGCGCTAAAAGCATTTGGGTCTATAATTATTTCTATATGAAGATTATTATTTTTTAAAATTATTGCTGATGGATCATTGGCCTCTCCTCTATGACCAATATATTTATCTTTATTTTTTAAAGATGATTTATTACTATCTTTTAATACTGTTAAAGAGCCATTATCAATTTTAAAGCCTGTAATATTATGCCATTCAAAATTTTCTAGAGGAAAATATTTTTCTAAAAAGTCTCTTCCATATTTTATAACCATTTCTCCTCTTAAAGGATCGTATCTTTGAGTGGCACTATCCTCAGATGGATCGATTACATCTGTACCATATAAACTGTCATATAAACTCATCCATCTAGCATTAGCTGCATTCAGTGCATACCTTTCATTCATGATTGGAACTACTAATTGAGGTCCAGCAATACTAGTTATTTCTTCATCAACATTATTTGTTTTGATTTTAAAATCAGGGCCTACTTCTTTTAAATAATCAATTTCTTTTAAAAATTTTTTATACTCCTCTAGATTGATTTCATTTCCTTTATTTGCAATATGCCAATCGTCTATTTTTTTTTGTAAATCTTCTCTTATTTTTAATAGCTCTTTATTTTTTGGGGCTAGCTCATGAACTACTTGGTCGAAGCCTTCCCAGAATTTTTCAGAAGAAATATTTGTATCTTTAAGCAGCTCTTCATTAACGAAGTTAAGCAATTTATTAGAAACTGATAGATTGTGTATTTTTGTATATTGTTCTTTCATAGCACCCATTTTCCCCATCTGTATTTTTGCCTGAGAGTTTTGCTCCATCGGCGAGATAAATCTCTTTCCAGAGTGTTATGTTTGTTATCGGTCCATTTGCCTGAGAGTTTCCGGGGTGGTTGCTCCTTCGGCGCTATTTAAAATAGTCTCTCCCGATATTGATTAAGACTATCTCTTAATAGAATTATGTCAAATATAAATTATTTGAAACATTTTATTGCCTTTTTTCTTAATTAATTAATAATTAAACAATCATATGAAAAATTATTTAAATTTTGAGACAGATATTAAAAATTTAGAGATAGAAATAGACAAACTTAAAGATCCTTATAATCAAGATGGTCTTTCAGAAGTAGATACCAAAAAAATATCTGAGTCTCAAAAAGAGATAGATAATAAGCTACAAGAAATTTACTCTAACTTAGACCCCTGGCAAACCACTCTAGTTGCAAGACATGAAGATAGACCTAAAGCAAAATTTTTTATTGATAATTTATTTGAAGATTTTATCCCATTGTCAGGTGATAGATATTATGGAGAAGACAAATCTGTATTAGCAGGATTTGCAAAATTTGATGAAAAATCTGTCTTAGTTATTGGCCAAGAAAAAGGGGACAGCCTTGAAAGTAGAATTGAAAGAAATTTTGGAATGATGAGACCTGAGGGTTACAGAAAAACAATTAGATTAATGAAATTAGCAAATAAATTTAACATTCCGATAATTTCTTTTATAGACACACCCGGAGCTTACCCTGGTGTAGGAGCGGAAGAAAGAGGTCAAGCAGAGGCAATTGCAAAATCAATTGAGTGCTGCATGTCTTTAAACGTCCCAACTCTTGCAATTGTTATTGGAGAAGGTGGATCAGGAGGGGCAATAGCACTTGCTTCATCTAACAAGGTAATCATGTTAGAAAATGCAATTTACTCAGTAATATCTCCAGAGGGCTGTGCCACCATTTTATGGAGAGACCCTAAAAGAACTTTAGAAGCAGCAAAAGCTATGAAATTGTCTTCAAAAGACCTTTTAGAACTAAAAGTAATTGATGAAATTATTCCAGAGCCAATTGGTGGTGCCCACAGAGATAGAGACCTAATATTAGATAACGTAAGAAAATCGATTGAAAAAAATTTGAATGAATTTTTTAACATGAGTGGAGAAGAAATTTTTAATCATAGAAAAAATAAATTTTTAACTATTGGAAGATCTAAAGGTTTCGTAAATCAAATAGACGATCTAAGTACACTCAGCATGAAAGAAAGTAAGGTTAATTTATTTATTAAAAACTTCTTTAAATCAAAGTTAAATTTAGCAGTTTTATTTGGAGTAATAGTTTTATCGGGCTATTTTATATTTTCTTTATAAGGCCCCACAACAGTTTTTAAACTTTTTACCTGTAGCTTCACATTTCTCATTTCTTGAAATTTTTTCATTTTTTCTTTTTATTAGTAAACATTTTGGATCGTTAGATGTTTCTTTTTTTAATGGTCTTGAAATACTTTCACTAGGTTCTTGAACTATTTTTAAATTTATTAAAATTGTAACAAAATCCATTTTCAATTTATTCAATAAGTTTTCGAAAAGAAAAAAGGCTTCTTTTTTATACTCAACTAATGGATCTCTTTGACCATAAGATCTTAGGCCAATAACTTGTCTTAGTTGTTCAAGATATTGAATATGTGACTTCCAGTTTAAATCTATACACTGAAGAAAAATTCTTTTTTCAACTTCTTTTGCTTTTTCTTCATCCAACATTTTAATTCTTTCATTTCTTGCTTCTAAAAATTTAGAATTAATTTTATTTTTGAACTCTTCATCTTTTAATTCAGTAACATTTTTAAATTCATTATCATCAACACTTTTTCCTAGTAAAGTTTTTAACTGATTATTAAATTCATTATTTTTAGTTGTTGATAGTTTCTGTGTTTTTAAGCTGATTAGATGACTAATAATTTCAGATAAGAATTCATCTGAATAATCAAAAACTTTTTTACTATTCATCACGCCATTCCTTTGAGAGAATATTACATGTCTTTGATCATTTAACACGTCATCAAATTTTAATAAATTTTTTCTTATATCAAAATTTCTAGCCTCAACTTTTTGTTGTGCCCTTTCAAGTGCTTTATTAATCCAGGGGTGATCAATACTTTCTCCATCTTTTAAGCCTAATTTTTGAAGAATATTATTCATAGATTCTGAACCAAAAATTCTCATTAAGTCATCTTCTAAACTAACATAAAAAATTGAACTTCCTTCATCACCCTGTCTACCAGCTCTTCCTCTGGCTTGGTTATCAACTCTTCTAGATTCCATTCTTTCTGTACCAATAACAAATAGTCCACCGAGTGATTTTATTTTATTTTTATTTTCTAAAAGCTCATCATCAGGTTGACTTCCTTTTTTTCCACCTAACTGGATATCAACACCTCTACCCGAGATACTTGTTGTGATTATAACTGAATTCATTTTTCCAGCATTTGCAATGATTTCAGCTTCATTTTCATGATTTTTTGCATTTAAAACTACATGTTTAATTTTTTCATCATTTAGTAATTTTGAATAAATTTCTGATTTATTAATGCTAGAAGTGAAAACTAATATAGGCTGACCTTGCTTGTGACACTCCAGAACTTTTTCAATGATAGCTTTATTTTTTTCTTCTTCAGTTCTAAAAATTTGATCATTCCAATCTTTTCTAATCATTTCTTTATTTGTAGGGATGATAACCACAACTAAATTATATATTTCATAAAACTCCTGAGATTCAGTTGCTGCAGTTCCAGTACATCCTGAAATTTTATTATAGAGCTTGAAGTAATTTTGATAAGTTATTGATGCTAGAGTTTGATTTTCAGCTTGAACATCTATTCTTTCTTTGGCTTCAAGTGCTTGGTGTAAGCCATCTCCAAATCTTCTTCCCTCTAATATTCTACCAGTAAGTTCGTCAATAATTTTTAATGTTCCATCTTTAACAATATAATCCTTTCCTTTTTCAAATAGATGATGAGCTCTTAAAGATTGATTTACATGATGAACTAAACTTAAGTTTTCAGGGTCATAAAAGTTATTATTTTTTAGAATTCCAGCATCAGAGAATATTTTTTCTACATTATTTATTCCCTCATTGGTAAGCAATATATTTTTATCTTTTTCATCAATCTCATAATGTTCTGGTAATAATCTTTTTATAAATTTGTCAATCGCAAGATATTGTTCTGTTTTGTCTTCAGCAGCTCCCGATATTACAAGTGGCGTTCTAGCCTCATCAATTAAACAAGAATCTATTTCATCCACAATAGTATAAACATGTCCTCTTTGAACCATTTGTTCTTTTGAAAATTTCATATTATCTCTAAGATAATCAAACCCTAATTCACTATTAGTTGCATATGTAATATCAAAATTATAATTTTTTTTTCTTTCAAGATCATCTTGGTCATTATTTATAAAACCAAAAGTTAATCCTAAAAATTTATATATCTCCCCCATTTCTTGCGAGTCTCTTTTTGCAAGATAGTCATTTACAGTAACTATATGCACCCCTTCTTCTGTCAGAGCATTTAAATAAGCAGCTAGACTTATTGTTAAAGTTTTACCTTCACCAGTTCTCATTTCTGCAATTTTGCCCTCGTGAAGCACAACACCTCCAAGTATTTGAACATCATGATGTCTCTCATTTCTTGTTCTCTTAGAAGCCTCTCTCACAAGTGCAAAAGCTTCAGGCAATAGGGTGTCTAAATTTTCACCATTTTTAAGTCTATCTTTCAATTCTGTAGTTTTTTTAGGAAAGTCTTCGTCACTAAGGTTTTTAACAGAAGCTTCTAAGGAGTTAACTTTTACAACTATTTTGTTAATTCTATCGAGCTCTTTTTGATTGCTAGATTTAATAAACTTTGTGATAAAATTTAAGGGATTAAGCATTTAATTTTCTGGTATATAATTAATTATAACTTTTAATATAAGTATTAAATAAATATTTTAAACACATGCCAATAAACGTTAAAAACTTTATAAACTCACTAAATTTAAAGTCAAAAAATAGTGACTTTCAAGATTTAGAACATCTAGATGGAGTTTCAATATCCACAGTTTGTGCAAATTTATACAGCAAACCCAGGGATGATTTGGTTATGTTTTATTTTAGAGACGGGGCAAACTATGCATCTGTTTATACACAATCAAAAATAGTTTCAGAGAACATTAAGTGGAATTTAAATATTAAAAGTAAAAAAATAAGCTCTCTAATTATTAATACTAGAAATGCTAATGCATTTACAGGATCAGATGGTTACAAAGGTTTAAAAGAAATAGCAGAAGAAGCAGCATTACAATTAACAAAAAAACAAACTGAAGACGAAGATTTTCCAAAGAAGATATCATCAAATCAAGTACTTTTTGGATGCACAGGGACAATTGGAGAAAAATATCCAACTGAAAAAATTAAAAAGAACATTCCAGAATTAATCAAAAAAATTAAATATACACAAAATAAATTTACCTGGATGAAAGCTGCATTAGGCATAATGACAACAGACCTACAGCCAAAAATTTCTATGGAGGAATGCAAAATAGGAAATAAAAATGTTAAGATTTATGGGATTGCCAAAGGATCAGGAATGATTTTTCCAAACATGGCGACCACATTAGGTTATGTTTTTACAGATGCAGATCTTTCAAACGATATTTTAAACAAACTATTAAAGAAAAATATTAATACAACTTTTAATGCAATTAGTTGCGATGGTGACACTAGTACTAATGATATGGTTTCTATTTTTTCAACAGGAAAAGTAAAAAACTCAATCATTAATAATATTAATGATAAAAAGATATTTAGTTTTGATAAAGCCCTACATTCAGTATTATTAAATTTGTCAAAAAGAGTGGTTAAGGATGGTGAAGGAGCTACTAAATTTATTACAATCAATATAGTTAAATCAAAAAGTGAGAAAGAAGCAAGAGTAATAGCTTTTTCTATTGCGAATTCAAATCTTGTTAAAACAGCCATCGCAGGAGAAGATCCAAATTGGGGTAGAATAATAATGGCCATAGGAAAATCTGGAGTGAAAATAGATTTAAAAAAATTAGCAATAAACTTTGGTGGTATTAAGATTATAGAAAAAGGACAAATTTTTAAATATTACAAAGAAAATGAAGTGGCTAACTATATGAAAAGTCAATCAATAGATATTTCAGTAAATTTAAATATGGGATCAAAAAGTTTTACTGCTTACACAATGGATTTAACAAAAAAATATATTGAGATTAATGCTGATTATAGAAGCTAATTTGATATTGAATTAACTTTATTAATTATTAACTATAAACCATGATCAAATACAAGCTCATATGTAAAGATTGTGAAACTACTTTTGATAGTTGGTTTTCATCGTCTAAGGAATATGAAAAACTTAAAAAGAAAAAATTCTTAAATTGTCATTTTTGTAATTCTTTAAATGTTGGAAAGGGCTTGATGTCTCCTAATGTGAATACTTCAAAAAATATTTTAACAGACATTGATTCATCCAGTGAAAAATATAAAGAAATAAAAAAAACAATTTATAAATATCAAGAATTTATAAAAAAAAATTTTGAATATGTGGGAGAAAATTTTGCTTATGAGGCAAGGTCTCTACATTATAAAGACAAAAAAAAAGCCAAAGGTATTTATGGTACCGCAACAAAAAAAGATCTTAACGAATTAAAGGAAGAGGGTATAAAAGCAGAAATACTGCCTTGGATAAAAGATACTACGAACTAATTTTTTATAAATTTTGTAATATAATTAACAGAAGTATCATTTGTTACTTTCCAGCTATTATCTAATATATTAAAATTCATTCCATCTAATTTTTTAAGAGATAGATTGTTTTTTTTACTTATATCTATTAGCTCACTAGGTTTAACAAATTTTTCCCAATCATGTGTTCCAATTGGAAGCCATTTTAAAATATATTCAGCACCCACTATTGCAAATACATAAGATTTTAATGTTTTGTTAAGGGTTGCGATAAACATTATTCCATTTTTTTTCAATAATTTTGAACTTTCTTTAATAAAAAAGTCTATATCATTAACATGTTCAACTATTTCCATGTTCAAAATTACATCAAATTTTTTTTTATCTTTTAACATCTCTGGAGATGCAACTTTATAGTCAATCTTAAGTTTATTTTTTTTTGCATGAAATTTTGCAACTTCAATATTTTTCTTTGATGCATCAATGCCAACAACACTTGCTCCTAGTCTGCACATTGGTTCAGATAATAACCCTCCACCACAACCAATATCAAGTAATTTAATATTTTTTAACGGCTTATCAGATGATCTAATTTTAAAATCTTTGATAATATTTTCTTTTATATATCTAATTCTTATTGGATTAAAATTATGCAATGGTTTGAATTTACCATTAGGATCCCACCATTCTTCAGCAATTTTGGAAAATTTCTCAATTTCTTTTTTATTTATTGAATTCATAATAGATAACTTGTGGACATAACAATTAAGATGTATTTTATCAAATATAAATTACAAAATTATCAATGAAAACTGTTGTATTAAAGTTCGGTGGAACCTCCGTTGGAAGTATAGATAGAATAAAGAGCGTAGCAAAAATTATTTCCTCTTACAAAAAGAAGAAAATGGGTGTCATTGTGGTTTCATCTGCAATGAGTGGCACAACCAATGAATTAATAAAAAAAACAAAAGAATTAAGTAATACCTTTGATGCAGCAGAATATGATGTTTTGTTAGCAACAGGAGAGCAAGCAACTTGTGCATTAATTGCTGGTAGATTAAAACACCTTGGTTTTAAAGCTAGATCATGGATGTCTTGGCAGCTACCAATTATTACAGAAGGACCTTATAGCTCTTCAAGAATTAGCAAAATCAATAAAGGAAAAATACTTAGTTTCATGAAATCAGGTGGAATACCTATCATAACTGGTTTTCAAGGCATTAACTTAGAAAATAGACTTACAACACTGGGCAGAGGTGGAACTGATGCATCAGCAATAATGCTTGCAAAATTTTTTAATACTGATGCGTGTGATATCTACACTGATGTAGATGGTGTTTATACTACAGATCCAAGAAATCATTCTAAAGCCAAGAAAATTCATAAAATTTCCTACGATGAAATGTTAGAGATGGCATCATTAGGCGCAAAGGTTATGCAACCTACATCTGTGCAAGATGCAAAACTAAATAATATTAATTTTTCAGTTAAATCTTCATTTCAAAAAAAGAAAGGCACATTAATAACTGGTACAAAAAAAACCTTCAGTAATCAAATAATAACTGGAATTACTTCTACAAAAAATGATTCTAAAGTTACGATTGTAGGTGTTAAGGACAGACCAGGAGTAGCAGCTGCTGTTTTTAAACCATTATCACTTAATCAAATTAATGTTGATATGGTAGTTCAAAATATTTCTTTAAATGGAAAAGAAACAGACTTAACTTTTACAATTAAATCTGAGGATGTAAAAAAAACAGAAAAAATAATTAAACAAAATAAAAGAATTTCATTTAGAAAACTTACGTATGACAATAATGTTTCAAAAGTATCTATTATTGGTGTGGGTATGATTACAACACCAGGAATTACCTATAGAATGTTCCAAGCTTTGGCTTCAAAAAATATTAACATAATGGTTATTTCAACTTCTGAAATTAAAATTTCAGTTTTAATTTCAAATAAACAGATAAAAAAAGCAGTAGCAGTGCTTCACAAAGAATTTAAGTTAGATTAACTTATGAGCTTAAGACCATTTAGAGACATTCATAGAAAAAAAACAAAAGTAATAAATGTTGGTGATGTAAAAATAGGTGGTGACAATCCTATTTCTGTTCAATCAATGACCAATACCTTAACAACCGATATTCAGGCCACAATAAAACAAATTAATGATATTCATGAAGAGGGTGCAGATTTGGTTAGAGTTTCTTGCCCAGATGAAGAGTCTTCATTAGCTCTTAAAGAAATTACAAAACATGTATCTGTTCCAATAATTGCTGATATTCATTTTCATTATAAAAGAGCAATAGAAGCAGCTGAAAATGGAGCAAAATGTTTAAGAATTAATCCAGGAAATATTGGTGATAAATTAAAAATACACGATGTACTTAGTGCTGCTAAAAATAATGATTGTTCTATTAGAATAGGTGTTAACGCTGGTTCTCTTGAAAAAGATATTTTAGATAAATATAAAGAGCCATGCCCAGAAGCTTTAGTTGAAAGTGCACAGAGGAATATTAAAATTTTAGAAGATCAAGATTTTTTTAATTTTAAGATAAGTGTAAAATCTTCAGATATCTTTTTATCTATTGCAGCATACCGTCAACTATCAAAAGTTACAGATTATCCATTACACCTAGGGATCACAGAAGCTGGAGGTTTTGTATCGGGTAGTGTTAAGTCATCAATAGGTCTTGGCTCACTTTTAATGGATGGAATAGGTGATACTATAAGAATTTCTTTGTCTGATGATCCAGTTAAAGAAATTAAAATTGGTAATGAAATATTAAAGTCACTTAATTTAAGAAATAGAGGTGTAAAAATTATATCTTGTCCATCATGTGCAAGACAAGCATTCCAAGTAATTGACACGGTAAAAATATTAGAAGATAAACTAGCTCACATCAAAACCCCTTTAACATTATCGATTATTGGCTGTGTAGTTAATGGACCTGGTGAAGCAGCGATGACAGATATAGGAATTACTGGAGGTGGGAAAGGTAATAATATGCTTTATTTATCTGGCATTCAAAGTGAAAAAGTTTTATCAGAAGACATAATATCAAGAGTTGTAAGTGAAGTTGAAAAAAAAGCTGCCGAACTTGATAAAAAATTATAAATACAATGATACCTCTAAAAACTATTGAAGATTTAATATCTAAGCATTCTATTTTGGAGAAAGAATTATCATCAGGTGAAGTGGATAAAAAACTTTTTGCTGAAAAATCAAAAGAATACTCAGATTTAAACGAGGTAATTGATGATGCTAGAAAATATTTTTCTTATGAGGAGGAAAAAAAAGATCTAGAGAAAATATTAAGCGATTCTAGCAGTGATAATGAGTTTAAAGAAATGGCTGAGGTAGAATTAAAAAATTTAAAATTAGAAAACGAAACTATAGAAAAAAAATTAAAATTATTTTTATTACCAAAAGATGAGGCAGATAAAAAAAATGCAATTATAGAAATTAGAGCAGGTACGGGAGGATTAGAGGCAAGTTTATTTGCTGCAGATCTTTTTAAGATGTATGAAAAAGTTAGTCATCAAAAAAAATGGGAATTAGAATTAATAAGTATGTCTCAGAGTGAGGCAGGGGGACTAAAAGAAGTTATTGCATCAATTAGGGGGAAAAATATTTATTCAACATTAAAGTATGAAAGTGGAGTTCATCGTGTTCAAAGAGTTCCAGATACAGAAACTCAAGGGAGAGTTCACACTTCTGCTGCAACAGTGGCCGTACTACCAGAAGCAGAAGAGGTTGATATAAAAATAAATGAATCAGACTTAAGAATTGATGTGTTTAGAGCTGGTGGCCCAGGTGGACAATCCGTTAATACAACTGATAGTGCTGTGAGAATTACTCATATTCCAACAGGATTATCTGTATCTCAACAAGATCAAAAATCACAACACAAAAATAAAGCAAAAGGGATGTTAATTTTAAGATCAAGACTTTATGAATTAGAAAGATCAAGAATAGAAGGCGAAAGATCCGAAGATAGAAAAAGCAAAATAGGAACTGGAGACCGTTCTGAAAGAATTAGAACATACAATTTTCCACAAGGTAGAGTAACAGACCATCGTATTAATCTAACCTTGCACAAACTTGAAGCTTTTTTAGAAGGTGAAGCCTTTGATGAAATGGTAGAAAGCTTAACGCTGCAAGCACAAGAAGAAAAATTGAGCAATCTTAATTAAAATGAATATAGAAAATGTTCTAAATGAAGGAATAGGTATCTTACAAAAAAATAAGATAGCCAATCCTCAACTTGATAGTGAGATATTATTATCCAACTCGATTAAAAGAGATAAAAAACATATCATTTTAAATCCTAAAGAAGTTTTGAACTCGGAGCAATTAGGAAAATTTAAAAGTTTAATTGAAAGAAGAAAAAAAGGTGAACCAATTGCTTATTTAATAAATAAAAAAGAGTTTTGGAAAGATGAATTTTTTGTCAATAAAGATGTGCTAATTCCAAGACCTGATAGTGAACTAATAATAGAACAGGTTTTAAAAATTTATTCAAAAGATGATCAACTACAAATTCTCGATATTGGAACTGGATCTGGATGCATACTTTTATCTATATTAAAAGAGAGATCTAATTTTTATGGAACTGGAATAGATATTTCTAAAAAAAGTATAAATGTAAGTAAATTTAACGCAAAACAACTAAACTTAACTAATCGTGTAAAGTTTTTTCACTCAAGTGTTGACAATTTTAATAATGGCAAATATGATATCATTGTTTCAAACCCTCCATATATTGAACAGTTAAGTTTAAAATATTTGGAAAAAGATGTAGTTAATTTTGAGCCAAAGTTAGCTTTAAGTGGTGGGTTTGATGGTTTTTCAAAAATCAGAAAAGTAATCAATAAGACAAATAATCTGATTAAGAAAAATGGTAAATTTATTTTAGAGATTGGTTTTAATCAAAAAAATAAAGTTATAAGAATATTAAAAGAAGAAGGTTTTTACATTAACAAAGCCATAAAAGATTATGGCAACAATGATCGCTGTATAATCAGCACTAAAATTTAAATTGAAAAAATATTATGGTAACATTTAGAAGTAATAACAGTAATAACAATAGAAGACCTCCATTTAGAAGCAATAATAATAGAAGACCTCCATTTAGAAGCAATAATGAAGGGTCAAAATTTTCTAACAATGATAATTTTCAAAGAAAAGTTCCAGGTAGAAATAATCATAATGCAGTTAAACTTATTGAAAAATACAATGATTTAGCGAGAGAAGCCTTAGCTAATGAAGATAAAATTTTATCTGAAAATTATTTTCAACATGCGGATCACTTTACAAGAGTTCAAAACGAGCAAGAAAGCCTTAGAATGGCTAGAGTAAATTCATCTGCAACTTCAACTATTAAGCCAGTAGATTCAGAAAAAAAAGTTGAAGAAACTATTAAAACTGAAGCTGAAACGATTAAAAAAGAAGTGACTGAACCTGAAGTTAAAAAAGTTGTAAAAAGTCTAGATAAAAAAGTGGTTGAAAAGAAAGTCGCTGCTAGTTAATTTTATCCAATAATTAATTCTGATTTTAAAACATCTAATTTAATTTTTTCTACCTCAAATATTTCTCTATCTTTTCCTTTAAGAGTTTTACCAGAAGGCAACTTTAATTTTTGAGAGTTAACTTTTTTTCCATTTACAACTACCTCATAATGTAGATGTGGACCTGTAGATTTTCCAGTCGACCCGACATAACCAATTATCTGACCTTGTTTTACTCTTATTCCTTCTTTTATTCCTCTAGCAAAATTTTTCATATGAGCATAAATAGTTTCATAAGTTGAATTATGTTTTATTTTGATACAATTTCCACCACCACCACACCATCTTGCTCTAGTTATCAGTCCACTTCCAGATGCCATAATAGGAGTACCCATTGGGGCCGCAAAGTCAGTTCCTCTATGCATTTTATTAAAACCATCTATAGGATGTTTTCTCATTCCAAATGCAGAAGAAAGTCTTGCACCATTAATAGGAGTTTTCATCAATGCTTTTTCAACACTCTTACCATTTTTATCATAGTGTCCTTCACTTCCTTTTTTTTCAAAATAATATAATGCATTATTTTTTCCACTTAGCTTTAGATCTGCAAAAATTATATTACCAGTCTCAAATATTTTACCATCATCATCTTCAAACACTTCATACATGATTTGAAAATTATCATTTTTCCTAATATCTCTTTGAAAATCAACTTGGAATCCATAAATTCTTGCAAACTCAATAATCAAATTTGGTTGAACGTTCAAATCAATAGCTGTTTTATATAAACTTTGTGTAATTTTTCCTTCTTTAAAAATAATTTTTTTATTTAAATTTGTAATAATTATTTTTTTTTCAAAAAGGTTATTATCTAGATTTCTTGTTAATTGAATTTTTTCTGTTCTAGAAACTGGAAATAAAAAAGAAGTAATTTTTTTATTATTTGATTGATCAATAGTAATTTTTATTTCAAGATTTGGCTGAAGATTATTTATATTATAATCTGAATTTAATTTTTTTTTGATCTGATTAATTTCTTCATTAGGTATTGAATAATTATTTAAAATTTTATCAAAGGTTTCACCACTAGAAATTTTATGATCAATATTTTCATATCTTGGAACTAGACTATCAAAAATTTGGTTAATACTTTTTTGGAAATAAATATTATTTATTAAATTTTTGTAATTTTCATTTATTAATACTTTTTTTTCGTTATAGATATTGGTGCTTGAAATCGCAATTAACAATAATAAGAAAAGAAAAGTAATCTCAACGTTTTTTTTTATTATTTTTATTATTTTATTTGAACTAAATATCATCTTGAACTTTGAATTATTAATTTAGTAATGACTAAAAATCAAAAAAAACCTAGTATTTATTGATATATTTGAGCATTTATTTAAATGCTAAATGCTTGATTTACTTTTATTTTAGCTTATAAGCAGCACACTTTCTCAGTAAAATTATTGTTTACTCAATAGATTAGTGAGGATTATTGGGTGTTTTAGACCCAATTAGCTATTTGAAAAGTAAAAATTTAAGAAGAGAAGTGTGGACGGTTAAGGTTACCAAAATTTGTCGTACACACTTCAAAATCGTATGGATTGTATTCTTACAATTTATATATGAAGCTAGTGTGCGCCGTTTTTTAACTTGAGAGTTTGATCATGGCTCAGAACGTACGCTGGCGGCACGCCTAACACATGCAAGTCGAACGAAGTAGCAATACTTAGTGGCAGACGGGTGAGTAACATGTGGGTATCTACCCTTTGGCCTGGAATAACACGAGGAAACTTGTGCTAATACCGGATAAGTCTTTACGGAGAAAGCTTTATGCACCATTGGATGAGCCCGCACTTGATTAGTTTGTTGGTAGGGTAATGGCCTACCAAGACTATGATCAATAGCTGATTTGAGAGGATGATCAGCCACATTGGGACTGAGACACGGCCCAAACTCCTACGGGAGGCAGCAGTGGGGAATCTTGCACAATGGAGGAAACTCTGATGCAGCGATGCCGCGTGAGTGAAGAAGGCCTTTGGGTTGTAAAGCTCTTTCGTCGGGGAAGAAAATGACTGTACCCGAATAAGAAGGTCCGGCTAACTTCGTGCCAGCAGCCGCGGTAATACGAAGGGACCTAGCGTAGTTCGGAATTACTGGGCTTAAAGAGTTCGTAGGTGGTTGAAAAAGTTGGTGGTGAAATCCCAGAGCTTAACTCTGGAACTGCCATCAAAACTTTTCAGCTAGAGTATGATAGAGGAAAGCAGAATTTCTAGTGTAGAGGTGAAATTCGTAGATATTAGAAAGAATACCAATTGCGAAGGCAGCTTTCTGGATCATTACTGACACTGAGGAACGAAAGCATGGGTAGCGAAGAGGATTAGATACCCTCGTAGTCCATGCCGTAAACGATGTGTGTTAGACGTTGGAAATTTATTTTCAGTGTCGCAGGGAAACCGATAAACACACCGCCTGGGGAGTACGACCGCAAGGTTAAAACTCAAATGAATTGACGGGGACCCGCACAAGTAGTGGAGCATGTGGTTTAATTCGAAGATACGCGCAGAACCTTACCAACACTTGACATGTTCGTCGCAACTCTAAGAGATTAGAGTTTTCGGTTCGGCCGGACGAAACACAGGTGCTGCATGGCTGTCGTCAGCTCGTGTCGTGAGATGTTGGGTTAAGTCCCGCAACGAGCGCAACCCTCACTTTTAGTTGCCATCATTAAGTTGGGCACTCTGAAAGAACTGCCAGTGATAAGCTGGAGGAAGGTGGGGATGACGTCAAGTCCTCATGGCCCTTACGTGTTGGGCTACACACGTGCTACAATGGCATCTACAACAGGAAGCAAAACGGCAACGTTAAGCAAATCCCGAAAAGATGCCTCAGTTCGGATTGCACTCTGCAACTCGAGTGCATGAAGCTGGAATTACTAGTAATCGTGGATCAGCGTGCCACGGTGAATGCGTTCCCGGGTCTTGTACACACCGCCCGTCACACCATGGGAGTTGGTTCTACCTTAAGGCAAGGTTTTAAACCCTTGACCACGGTATAGTCAGCGACTGGGGTGAAGTCGTAACAAGGTAGCCGTAGGGGAACCTGCGGCTGGATTACCTCCTTTCTAAGGATGAGTGAAAGTAAAATTTCACTCTAAATAATATACATCGGTAATGTTGACCGTCCTCATTTCTCTTCTTAAAGTAATGTTTCCTTCTTGTAGGGCCGGTAGCTCAGTTGGTTAGAGCACACCCTTGATAAGGGTGGGGTCGAAAGTTCGAGTCTTTCTCGGCCCACCAAAAACCTAAATGGGGGATTAGCTCATCTGGGAGAGCGCCTGATTTGCATTCAGGAGGTAGCAGGTTCGATCCCTGTATCCTCCACCAGGAAACATTTAGTTATTAAAACTGTAAATAAAAATAATTTATATCAATATCTATATCCGAACATTAAAAGTTATTATTTAATGTTCAAAATAAAAATTTGATCACAACATAGATAAATTTTCTGTTAAAAGAATTTTTTTCTGTGCATAAATCAAGCGTTTAAGGGCGTGTAGTGGATGCCTTGGCACTGAAAGCCGATGAAGGACGTGATATACTGCGATAAGTTTCGGGGAGCTGTATGTAAGCTTTGATCCGAAAATTTCCGAATGGGGAAACCCACCACTTTATGTGGTACTTTAAACTGAATACATAGGTTTAAAGAGACAACCTGGAGAACTGAAACATCTAAGTAACCAGAGGAAAAGAAATCAATTGAGATTCCGTTAGTAGTGGCGAGCGAACGCGGAGTAGGCCAGTAGTTTTGTTAGAAAAATTTGAATAGTTTGGAAATGCTAACCATAGAGGGTGATAGTCCCGTATGAGTAATGTCTAACAAAATTCTTGAGTAAAGCGGGACACGAGAAATCCTGCTCGAATATAGGGGGACCACCCTCTAAGCCTAAATACTCTTCAGTGACCGATAGTGAACTAGTACCGTGAGGGAAAGGTGAAAAGAACCCCTATTAGGGGAGTGAAATAGAACCTGAAACTGCATGCCTACAATCAGTCCGAGCCCTTTTTAGGGTGAGGGCGTACCTTTTGTATAATGGGTCAGTGACTTAATTTATTAAGCAAGCTTAAGCCATCTAGGTGTAGGCGCAGCGAAAGCAAGTCTTAATAGGGCGATTAGTTTAATGAATTAGACCCGAAAACGAATGAGCTTACCATGAGCAGGTTGAAAGTTGGGTAACACCAACCGGAGGACCGAACCAGTTGACGTTGAAAAGTCTTTGGATGACTTGTGGTAAGGGGTGAAAGGCCAACCAAATTCGTAGATAGCTGGTTTTCCGCGAAAACTATTTAGGTAGTGCGTCGAATAAATAGATGTTTAGAGGTAGAGCACTAAATGGGCTAGGGGGAAGAGATTCTTACCAAACCTAATAAAACTCCGAATGCTAGACATTGTTCTTCGGCAGACAGACTGTGGGTGCTAAGGTCCATGGTCGAGAGGGAAAGAGCCCAGACCACCAGATAAGGTCCCAAAATCATGATTAAGTGTGAAAGGATGTGGAAATTCCTTAACAGCCGGGAGGTTGGCTTAGAAGCAGCCATCCTTTAAAGATAGCGTAACAGCTCACCGGTCTAATAGAGTTTCTGCGCCGAAGATGTAACGGGGCTAAAATCATGTACCGAATCTGTGGCTTTGCAAAGTTTTCGAACTTTGTAAGGGGTAGCGGAACGTTCTGTAAGCCTGCGAAGGGATACCCGTGAGGGATCCTGGAGGTATCAGAAGTGCGAATGCTGACATAAGTAACGATAAACGAAGTGAAAAACTTCGTCGCCGAAAATCTAAGGGTTTCTATGCAAGGTTAATCCGCGTAGAGTTAGTCGGCACCTAAGGCGAGGGCGAAAGCCGTAGTCGATGGAAACAAGGTTAATATTCCTTGACCTGATGGTAGTGACGGATTTCGTAAGTTGTGAGTTCTTAATGGATTGAACTTGCCGCGAAGAGGTCCCAAGAAATAGCTCCATCATGAAGACCGTACCCGAAACCGACACAGGTAGATTAATAGAGTATATTTAGGCGCTTGAGAGAATGATGTTGAAGGAACTCGGCAAAATGCTTCCGTAACTTCGGGATAAGGAAGACCCTTTTGTAGGCAACTATGGAAGGGTGGCACAAGCCAGGGAGAAGCGACTGTTTATCAAAAACACAGGGCTCTGCTAACACGTAAGTGGATGTATAGGGTCTGACGCCTGCCCGGTGCTGGAAGGTTAATGCGGTTGGTGCAAGCTAACTTCTGAAGCCCCAGTAAACGGCGGCCGTAACTATAACGGTCCTAAGGTAGCGAAATTCCTTGTCGGGTAAGTTCCGACCTGCATGAATGGCGTAACGATTTCTCCGCTGTCTCCAACATCAACTCAGTGAAATTGAATTCTCCGTGAAGATGCGGAGTTCGCGTAGTTAGACGGAAAGACCCCGTGCACCTTTACTGCAACTTTACATTGGTGTTAGGAAAAACATATTTAGCATAGGAGGGAGACTTTGAAGCAAAGGCGTCAGCTTTTGTGGAGTCACCAGTGAAATACCTCTTTTGTTTTTCTTGACATCTAACCGCTAGCCGTCATCCGGCAGCGAGACATTGTATGGTGGGTAGTTTGACTGGGGCGGTCGCCTCCCAAATTGTAACGGAGGCGTGCGAAGGTAGGCTCAGAACGGTCAGAAATCGTTCGTAGAGTGCAATGGCATAAGCCTGCCTGACTGTGAGACTGACAAGTCGAGCAGAGACGAAAGTCGGTCATAGTGATCCGGTGCTTCTGAGTGGAAGGGGCATCGCTCAACGGATAAAAGGTACGCCGGGGATAACAGGCTGATACTGCCCAAGAGCTCATATCGACGGCAGTGTTTGGCACCTCGATGTCGGCTCATCACATCCTGGGGCTGGAGCAGGTCCCAAGGGTTTGGCTGTTCGCCAATTAAAGTGGTACGTGAGCTGGGTTCAGAACGTCGTGAGACAGTTCGGTCCCTATCTGCTATGCGTGTAGAAGAATTGAGAGGAGTTGACCCTAGTACGAGAGGACCGGGTTGAACATACCACTGGTGGACCTGTTGTGGCGCCAGCCGCAGTGCAGGGTAGCTAAGTATGGAAGAGATAACTGCTGAAAGCATCTAAGCGGGAAACTCACCTCAAAACTAGTTCTTCCTATAGAGCCGTGGTAGACCACCACGTTGATAGGCTGGATGTGGAAGCGCAGTAATGCGTGTAGCTGACCAGTACTAATAGCTCAATTGGCTTGATTTATGCACTGAAAAAAATTTTTATGATACTTGATACATAAGAAAATAATTTTTTATTAAAATTAATCTAAATATAATTTCTTTAGGTTATAATTTTAAATTATGCTATTTAAAAAAATTTCCAAAAAAACCTACTTTATTGCTGAAATTGGAGTTAATCATAATGGGAGTTTATCAATAGCAAAAAAAATGGTGCTCTCTGCAAAAAAATCTGGTGCAGACGCAGTTAAATTTCAAACTTTTAAAGCCGAAACATTAGTTACCCCTAAAACTCCAAAAGTCCATTATCAAAAAAAAGCCACAGGTCTGAAGTCTTCACATTTTGATATGATAAAATCTCTTGAACTCAGTAAAGAAGACCACATTCACCTAAAGAATTTTTGCAAAAAAAAATCTATAGACTTTATATCAACACCCTACGATATAGAGTCTGCAATATTTCTAAATAAATTAGGTTGTAATATTTTCAAAACCTCATCAGCAGATATTGTAGATTTAGAGCTTCATGCTTGTTTGGCAAAAACAAAAAAGACAGTGATAATATCCACAGGCATGAGCACGATTGAGGAAATAAAAAAATGTATAGAAATATACAAAAAACACTCTAATAAAAACTATATTCTTTTGCACTGTGTATCAAATTATCCGTGTTCATTGAAATCACTCAATCTTAAAGCTATTTCTTTAATGCAAAAAAAATTTAAATGTCACGTAGGTTTTTCTGATCATAGTATTGGCCATGATGCAGCAAAAATAAGTGTGTCTTTAGGAGCAAGAATAATTGAAAAGCACTTTACTATAAATAAAAAATTACTAGGACCTGACCAAAAAACATCAGCCCTTCCTTATGAATTTAAAAACATGATATTCGAAATTAGAAAAACTGAGTTAATTTTAGGAAAAGAAGTTAAGAGCTGTCAGAAAGAAGAGTTAGAAATGTCAAAAATTTCAAGAAAAAGTCTTACAATAAAAAAAAATATTTCAAAAGGTGAAATTTTAAAAAAAAACCATTTAACACTAAAAAGACCAGGAACAGGAATTTTTTTTTCAGCAATCCAAAAAGTACTAGGAAAAAAAGCAAAAAAAAATATGAAAATAGATCATCAAATCAAATTTAAAGAATTTAAATAAAATGCCAGTCTATTTTTCTACTGGAGGTTATAAGAATTTTAACACTGTTAATGTTGTTAGGAATTTAATTTCTAATGGATTAAATTATATTGAATTATCAGGAACCTCTTATGCACCAGATAATATTAAAAGATTGACTGAATTTAAATCGACTGCAAGATTTCAAATACACAATTACTTTCCACCACCAAAAGATCCATTTGTTATTAACCTTGCTTCAATGAATAAAGAAATATATGAAAAAAGTATAAATCACATATTTAATGCTATAGAAAGTTGTGGAAAGATTAATTCTAACTATTACAGTTTTCATGCAGGTTTTTTGTGTGATATTAATGTTAACGAAATAGGAAAAAGTGTAAAAAAAAAAGTTCTACAAAATAAAGAAGATAGTATTTCATTATTTATCGATAGATTAAAATTAGTTTCTGACAAAGCAAAGAAACACAATATAAATATTATGTTGGAAAACAATGTTTTATCTAAAAAAAATCTAGAAATTTTTGAAGAAAATCCATTGCTCATGTGTGACAGTAATGATTCTTTGAATATTATCAATAATTGTCCCGATAATATAAAATTGTTAGTTGATGTGGCTCACTTAAAAGTATCAGCAAATTCATTAAATTTTAAATGTGAAGATTTTTTTTCAAAGTGCAATGATCTAATTGCAGGATACCACTTAAGTGATAATGATGGACTATCAGACACAAATAGCACTTTTGATGAAAATGCATGGTTCTGGGATCATCTAAATAAAAATTTAGATTACTATTCTATCGAAGTTTATAATTTAGATTTTGAGCAAATTTTAAGATTATACTCTCTTACAAAAAAAAAATTAAATATTTTATAAATTTAATGAAAAAAAAATACCTGTCTAATTTTACAGTTGAATTACCATCCAGACTATCAATAATACTTAAAAAAATTAATAAAAATGAAAGTGGCTTAATCTTTGTAGTTGATAAACATTTTACTTTAAAAGGCTCTATTTCAGATGGAGATATTCGAAGAAATATTTTAAAAAAGAATAAGATAAAAGAAATGATATTTTTTAAATCTTCAATAGTAAACAAAACACCTATTTTTTTAAGATCAGACTCAAATATTGAAAATATTCTTCGCATATTAAATCATGAAAGCAAATCTAAGAATATTAGATGCTTACCTCTAGTTGATAATAAAAAAAGAGTTGTAGACATCTCAACTACAAAAAAAATTAGAAGATATCCTTTGGCATCACCAATATTGGGGGAGCAGGAGTTGAATAATGTTGTAAATTCAATTAAGTCAGGATGGATTTCTTCTAGGGGGGCATACATCTCAAAGTTTGAAAAAAATTTTGAAAAATATTTGAAAGGTGGACACGCTGTTGCAGTTTCTAACGGTACAGTTGCTCTACAAGTTGCCTTATCTGCCCTAGGAATTAAAAAAAATGATGAAGTAATAGTTCCTAATTTTACCTTTGGTGCTAGCATAAATGCGATTATTAATGTTGGGGCAAAGCCTGTCATTGCAGATGTTTCACTTCAAAATTGGACAGTAGATTTAAATGATTTAAAAAAAAAGATATCAAATAAAACAAAAGCAATAATGCCAGTCCATATTTATGGCCAACCTTGTCAAATTGACGAAATAGTTAAAATTGCTAAGAAAAATAAACTATTAATCATAGAAGATTCTGCTGAAGCAATTGGGGCAACATATAAAAAAAGACTAATAGGTTTGGATGGAGATTGTTCTTGTTTTAGTTTTTTTGCAAACAAAACAATTACTACCGGAGAAGGAGGTATGGCTGTTTTTAGAAAAAAAACTGTAGCACAAAAAGCAAGGATTTTAATCAACCAAGGTCTTTCAAGTAAAAGAAAATATTATCATGATTGTGTTGGATCAAATTACAGACTTACCAATTTACAGGCTGGAATAGGTGTTGCACAATTAGACAGAATAGGTGAATTACTTAAAATTAGAAAAAAGATATTTAAGATTTATGATCAATCTTTAATACAAATAAAATCTATAAAATTATTACCAAAAAATGACTGGTCTACGAACTCGTATTGGCTATATACATTTGTTGTAAAAAACCTAGGTAGATTTAAGAGAGACAAGATAATAGAAAATTTACAAAATTTAGGAATTGAATGTAGACCAGGCTTTTTTTGTTTATCTGAAATGAATCCCTTTAAAAAATTTGCAAAGGGCAAATTTCCCAATTCAAAGTTTTTATCTGAAAACTCAATAAGCCTTCCAAGTACAGATATAAACACAAATGATCAAAAATTTATTATACAAAAACTTATCAATGAGCTTGATAAATAAATGATAGCCATAATCCCAGCAAAAAAATATTCATCTCGTCTAAAAAATAAGAATTTAAAACTTTTGAATGGTAAACCATTAATTTATTATACAATTAAAGCTGCATTAAAATCAAAATACATAACAAAAGTTCTAGTTTCTACCGATTCAAAAAAAATTGCTAAAATATCACAAAAAATGGGAGCTGAGGTCCCGTTTATTAGGCCAAAAAAATTAACAAAAAGCAACACAACCTTAGCGGAAGTATGCGTACATGCTTTAGAATTTTTACAAAAATCTGAAAAAAAAAAATTAACTCAATATTAGCTCTTCAACCCACATCACCACTCAGAACTTATAAGGATATTGACAAAGCAATTAAAATTTTTAAAAGAAATAGAGTAGAATTTCTCACGTCCTTTACAAAAACTAAACCATCTGAGTGGCTTTATCATCATTGTAAAAATAAAATTTTTAAAAAAATTATAAAAAGCAGTGGTGCTGATAATTCACAAAACTTGAAGCAAACATTAATTTTAAATGGGGCAATTTATATTTACAAAACTAAATCTCTTTATAAAAAAAAAATTAATAAAAATTTAATAAGTGGAATTATTATGCCAAATAATCGTTCAGTAGATATTGATTATTTAGAGGATTTTAATTATGCCGAATATTTGCTACGAAAAATATAATTTATAAATAAGTATTACCTAGTTTTCTATTTTTAAATATTTTTGCGGGGACTCCGAAATAGATTTTATTTTTTAAACAATCCTTGTTAACAAAAGACTTGCCTCCTATTATAGTGTTAGCTCCTATTGTCACTCCATGTTTTATTGTAGATCCAATTCCCAGGTGGCTAAATTGGCAAACTTTAACGTTACCTCCCGTGGTAACAGACGGGCCACTGCTAGAAAAATTTTCAAACACATTATCGTGGTCTATTGATGATGATGTGTTTATTATACAATGTGAACCTATTTTTGCTCCATTGTTAATTATTGAGCCCGATATAATTATTGACCCAGGTCCTATTTTTACATTACCATTTAAAATTGAGTCTTTAGATATAATTTTTGCCCATTTAATTTTTTTTAATATCTTTATTTCTTTATATATTTTTTTTCTAACATAATTATCACCAACACCAATGACCCCATATAAATTATTATAATTTTTTAGTATTTTATTTGTTCCTAAATTAAAATATTTCTTATTCCTGTATTTAATGATTAATTTTTTTTTGGTACTTGTTCCAATAAAACCTAAAATATTATATTCTTTTAATTTTAATATTTCAGAAAAAACTACTTTTGAATGATTTCCGTTTCCAAATATAATTATATTTTTCACTTATGTTTTAATAATTTTTAGCTAAGTTTATTACATGAATGTATATTTATTATTATAAGTCTAAAAAAATACAATAGCTAAATATACTTATTGATTTTAGAATGTTTATATAGAATAAGTCAATTTAATGGATATTAAAAAACATGATTTAATTAAGCTATACAATTTACCCAAGGATGTAAAATTTTGCAATAATTGTACTATATCCAATCAAAGACCCAGGATAAAGTTTGATAAAAATGGTGTTTGTTCTGCCTGTAACTTTTCAGAGTTTAAAAAAACTTTAGATTGGAAGGAAAGATCAAAGGAATTGAAGAAACTTGCTGAAAAATTTAGGAAAAATAATGGTGAGTATGACATTCTTATACCTTGTAGTGGAGGTAAAGATGGCAGTTATGTTGCTCATCAAATGAAATACGAATTTGGAATGAATCCTTTAACTGTTACTTGGTCTCCTCTCAGTGCAACTGAAATAGGAAGAATAAATTTAGACAACTTTATTAAGTCAGGTTTTAATCACATCTTAGGAACACCAGACCCAAAAGTCACCAGAAAATTAACTGAACTTAGTTTCAAATTTTTAGGAGATCCATTTCAACCATTTATTTATGGTCAATATAACTATCCATTAACTGTAGCTCTCCAAAATGATATTCAGCTAATAATGTATGGTGAAAATGGAGAAGTTGAATATGGTGGGGATATGAAAAATGCCTACACACCAAACAGAACTGTTGAGGATCAAGTTAAACATTACTTTTCAGGGGTTCACCCTAAAGAATGGACAAAACATGGTATTACTGACGATCAATTAAAACCATTTGAAGCACCTCAAATCAAAAAGATTAAAGAAAAAAATATTGAAATACATTTTTTTAGTTATTATAAATTTTGGGACCCACAAGAAAATTTTTATTACGCTCAAGAAAAATGTGGTTTTGTGCCTAATACTGAGAGAAATGAGGGTACCTATTCAAAATATGCAAGCTTAGATGATGAATTTGACGGTTTTCATTATTATTTATCATTTATAAAATTTGGGATTGGTAGAGCAACCTCTGATACCGCACATGAAGTAAGAGATAAAAAAATAAATAGAGAAGAAGGTGTCGCGCTGGTTAAAAAATATGATGGAGAATTTCCAAAAAAACATTACCAAAAATTTTTAGAGTATTGTGCAATAAGCGAAGATGAATTCAATGATGTGATTGATAGCTGGAGATCAGATCATATATGGTATAAAGACAATAACGATGAATGGAAATTAAAGAATCCTATTTGGAAATAAATTTTTAATTAGTAGTCCATAATGAGAAAAATTCGCATCATACCAAGGTTAGATATTAAAGGTGATAATTTAATAAAGGGAGTACATCTAGAAGGATTGAGAGTTATGGGAGAGCCGAATAAGTTTGCGAAACAATATTATGAAAGTGGTGCAGATGAATTAATCTATATGGATTCTGTTGCAAGTTTATATGGTAGGAACAGTTTAAAAAGTTTAATTAAAAAAGCTATTAAAAACATTTTTATACCAATAACAGTAGGTGGAGGCATCAGAAGTATTAAAGATGCTTTTGAAATTTTAAGTGCCGGTGCAGATAAAATTGCTGTTAATACTGCTGCTGTAAAAAATCCATTCCTTATTAAAGAATTGATAGATAAATTTGGATCACAAAGTATAGTTATTTCAATTGAAGCAAAACAATTAACCAAAAGTGATTGGGAAGTTTATACAGAAAATGGAAGAGAAAAAACTGGGATTAAAGTAATGGACTGGGTAAGAAAATGTACAAAAATAGGTGTTGGAGAGATATTGGTAACATCAATAGACAGGGATGGAACCAAAAAGGGATTTGATATCCCGCTCTTAAAAGAAGTTGGTGAAATTACGAATACTCCGATTATTGCCTCAGGAGGAATGGGACAACTAGAGGATTTTACAGAGTTAGTGAAAAAGTCAAACATTGATGCTGTATCAATGGCTACAATCTTACATTATAAGACTAAAAGCATTAAAGAGATCAGAAGTTATGGATTATCTAAAAAAATTAATTTAAGAGAATTTAATGAATAAAATTAAGAAATTACTTATTTCTATTTTTATAAAAGATAAATTTTCAAGATTAAAAAATACCTGTTAGCTAATTTTAATATATGACAAAGGTTACAATCATCGATTATGGAGTAGGAAATTTATTAAGTTTAAAAATGTCCCTAGAATTTTTGGGTGCAGAAGTAGTGATATCAAGAGATGAGAGAGTTATTGAAAACTCTAGTCATATTATTTTACCAGGTGTAGGCGCATTTCCAAAGGCAATGGAGATTATTAAAGGTTTAAATTTAGACAAGCATTTGATCAGGGCAAAAAATAAAGGCACATTTATTTTGGGTATTTGTCTTGGTATGCAACTTTTAACATCGGAAAGTGAGGAGTTTGGGTTAACAAAAGGCCTAAATCTTATTGAAGGAAAGGTTTTATCAATTAAAAAATCTAACAACTTTAGAGAAGATATTAAAATTCCAAATATAGGATGGTTTAATATGCATTCAAAAGAAAATACAAATGTGAAAGAAACTTTATTTAATAATATCACCATTAAAGACACTTTTTATTTTGTACATTCTTATATGTTTGGTGCAAATAAAAATAGCGACTCTGTATTGTACACAATAAATTATTCAGGAATTGAGATACCATCTGTAGTAATGAAAAATAATATAATTGGCTGTCAGTTTCATCCAGAAATAAGCGGAAAATCAGGCTTAAAATTTTTAAATTTTTTTTTATCTATTAAATGAATGTTCCAAAAATAAATTTTGATTTACCAAATAAAAATTCGGTCTTGATTTTTGATCATCTTAACTCAGAATATATAAAAAAATATATTGGTACAAAAAATATATTTATAATTAAAATTAGAAATTCAATAAATTTTTTTGCAGGTTTATATGCTTGTATTTTTTTTTATAGGTCTAATTTTAAAACTGAGTATATACAATTTTTTTTAAAAAAATCTGAAACCAAATTATTTATAAGCGCTTGCTATAAAAGCATTATTTTATTTACGTTGAAAAAATATAATCCAAATACAAAATTCTTGATAATTCAAAATGGTAGTTTTGGGAACAGTTTTATCTCATTATTAAAAAAAAATAATCACAGAAGACTCTATTGTGACTATTTTTTTTGTTTTTCTTCTCATGAAAAAAAAATTTTATCAAAATATATAAATGCAAACTATATTTTATCTGGATCTATCAAGAACAACTTTTATAGGATAAATAAGTTAAATAAAAAAAAAGAAGTTATCTTTATCTCACAATATAGAAAATCATCACTAGATGAAAACAATAGATATTATCAAGAGTTAAAATATATTCAAAAGAATGAATTTTTTATTCTACCAATACTACACAAGTTTTGTTTGAAAAATAATTTAAGATTAAAAATTCTTCCAGGCGAAAATAACAAAACTGAAGAAAAAAAATATTACGCCAATATATTAAAAAGTAGAAATTTTTATATTTATAAAAAAGACATTACAAAATCTTATATTATTATAGATAAAAGTTTTTTTTGTGTTTCGATAGACTCCACTCTCGGTTATGAAGCTCTTAGCAGAGGTGCTAAGACATGTATAATTTGTTGTAAAAAATTTTTAAACGCAAATTTTAAAGGAGAAGTTTCATCAAATATTAAAATCTTAAATAAAAGTTATAAATATTTTTTAAGTATAAATGATAAAAATCAATTAAATAAAATTTTTAATAAAATATATAAAACTGATGATTTCAAATTTTTAAAATCTATTCCCTCAAAAGATGTTATGAAATATGACGTGGACAATTCATACCTCAGTTTAACCATTCAGAATGTATTAAAAGATTAAAATAAAAAATAAAATGAGTTATAATAATTCTCAAAATCTTAGTAAAGTTAATGTAATATTAAATTAATAAAAGTTTAACATAAATGAAAAAAGTTTTTAAAAAAAATATCTTTAATGAAGCTAAAGTAAATGAGATTAGAAATTATTTAAAAGATTTTGTAAAAAGTGAACATTATTATCTTTCAATTGAAAGCCTCAAAGAAAATCATTTACTTTGGAATTTTATATTCAATAAAAAAGTTTTGGAATTTATAAAAAAATGTTTTAATGAAAAAGTATATTTTTATAACAATATAGTAATTCAAAAAAACAACTTAAGATTTAATAAAAAATTATGGTATCATAAAGACTCTGGTGATTTTCATCAATCTGAAATCCTTAAAAAAAAAGAAAATGAGCTATCAAAAGTTGGACTCTATTTGCAAAAAAATATTAAAGGAAAGGGAGGAGGAATCGATATACTCAAACCCTTTAAGTATGATAATTTTTCTGAAAACAATAAATTTATAAATAAGTTTAGAGGACTATTTTATAGACTACAAAATATTTTTAGTAACACTCATTTGTATTCTGAAGCTGGAGATGTTGTAATATTTAATGCATTAATTAATCATAGAACAAGTCTCACAAAAGAGAAATATAAAGGACATACTGAAGATAAATACGTTATTTACTTACAATTTATAAATTATAATTTAATTAAAGATACCTTAAAAATTATAGATAAAGAAAAACGATACAAGAATGATACAGATATCGAAGAACAAATGATTAATTATAATTCGTCAAATATAGAATTTAAAGTTCTTAATAAGAATTTTACAGATTTAATCTCACAATATTTAGGTGCAGCCCAAAAACCCATGTTGAATTAGTAGTGAAAAAATCTATTGATTGGCATTTAGAATATTATAAAAAAAAATGATTCAATTCCAGTTAACCAAAAAATTTTTTAATATATTCACTAAGCCAGAAAAAATTTTATTCTTTTTTTTAATCTTTATTCAATTAATATCAGCAGCATTAGAGTTAATAAGCATTGGCGCTTTATTACCAGTATTTAAATCCATAACTGATCCAAATTGGAATGAAAAATACTTTGGTTTTTTAAATGAGGAACACAGAACTTATTATATATTTTTAATAGTAATAGCTATTTTTATAATAAAAGTTCTTTTTTTAACTCTCACTGCATTCTTTTCAGGAAAATTTAGAAACAAAGTTACCGTGAGAGTCGTTAATCAAATTTACGAAAATTATTTAAATAAAAATTATCAATTTCATACTGATAATAGCTCATCTTTATTGTTGCGGAATATGCAATATGCAAATGGCATCGACTCAATTATTATGAGAATAGTAGATTTTTATGCAGATTTAATGATACTTCTGTTAGCTCTACAATGGGTTTTATTAGTAAATTTTCAAGTAACTTTAGCGGCAATAGTATTAATAATTATACTGTTATTTTGCTATTCTTTAGTAACAAAAGCTAAAATTGAGAAGTTTGGCAATGAAGATGTTAATTATAATACGTATTATATAAAAAATATGATGGAGGGAATTCAGTCATATAAAGAGATACTATTATCAGGTAGGCAAAAATTTTTTACCGATAGAAATAAAATATATAAGCAAGAATCTTTAAGATATAAATTAAGATTTACTATAGTGGAACTTTTACCAAAATATTTAGTAGAGATATTACTGGTAACTTTAGCTTTAATTGGTGCAATTTTTATTATGAGAGATGAAACAATCAATTTAAATGAATCATTACCATTTTTAGGAATTCTTTTTGTTGGGATTATAAAAACAATGCCAAATATTTTAAGATTATTTAATTCACACCAACAATTTAAATATTTAATACCCCAAATGGATATTATTTATAATAGTATTGTTCAAATCAAAGAATCTGCTCATTATAATTTAAGTGAAGATAATAATAAAAAAATTCAATTTGAGTCAAATATACAATTAAAAAATATTAATTTTGACTACAAAGGTAAAAATATTTTAAGAGGTCTTAATTTAGAAATAAAAAAAAATTCTACTATATCAATTCAAGGATCAAGTGGATCTGGGAAAACAACTCTATTAAATATTTTAACAGGATTATTATTACCTACCAAGGGATCTATTCTATTAGATGAAAACAATTGTAGTTTAAATAACAATAACTGGCAAAAAAAAATTGGTTATTTGAGTCAAAATACGCACTTATTAGATGACACCATAAAAGCAAATATTGCCTTTGGTTTTAAGCAAGGTGATATAAATCACAATTTAATTGAAGAATGTCTTGAGAAGTCAGAACTTAATACTTTTATAGAAAGTTTGCCAGAAAAACTAGATACAATTGTTGGTGAAAACGGTGCAAAAATTTCTGGAGGTCAGTTGCAAAGAATTGGTTTGGCAAGAGTATTTTATAATAATCCAGAGTTACTGATTTTAGACGAACCTACCAATTCACTTGATAGTGAAAACGAAATAAAAATTGTAAATACATTAAAGAAATTAAAAGGTAAAATTACAATAATAATTGTTAGTCATAATGAGAAACCGTTAGAAATTGCAGATGAAAAATTTGTACTAAAAAATGGAAGCCTAATTAAAAGATAATCTATAAATATTATTATTTTTACAAAATTATTTTTCTAAGATTTTTTTATAAAACTTAAGATTATCATTAATTCTATTTTTGTAAGAAAAATTCTTTTTTCTATCATTAATAAACTCATCGTAGTGAAGCACATAGCTTTTTATATTTCTTTTTTTTAATGAGTCATGTAATCTAGCAACTCCAATGCCAGCTCCACTTTTTGATGAAAAATTTAAATGTAATATTTTCATGTTTTATATAGGAATTTATACACATAAAAATTACTATTTTTTAATTAAAAAGAAGTTAGTAAAAATTTTAATTTTATTGAAGTTTTTAAGGTATCCTCTATATAAATTCCCACTTATGAATAAGCAATGTATAAAATATCAATAGTTGGACTAAGATATATAGAGTTACCCCTCTCAATGGTTTTGCAAAAACCTTGTAATGTTGTTGGTTTTGATAAATCAAAAACAGGAATGAAAAAATTTTCAAAAAAACATGATAGAAATAATGAATTTGATAAAAAAATTTTACTGAAACTTAATAAATTGGATACTTTTGAAAAAGAAAACTCTATTATCAATGGCTTAAAAGAAGCAATCCAAATAAAGAAAAAAATTCAAGAAAAACTTAAAATTATCAAATTTTAAAATGAAATTAATTCAGTTAATTACTACAAGTGATGAAGAATTAGCTGACAATGCTAAAATAATATATTTAGGAAATTGGTGTAAAAAAAACTCTTATATTATAAAGAACGAAACAGTTGTTCCATATCATTGGGATGACAGAAAAAAAATTGAAATTGATAATAAATATTTAGACAATTTATATGAAAAACTTTTATCAATTTTATGTGAAACTTTAAATAAAGCCAATAAAAGAAATAATAGCAAGGAATATTGGCGTATTATTATAGGATATTGGTTATTTTATTATTTGTCAGTAAGTTTTGAGAGATGGGAAAATGTTTCTGCAGCTTTATCAAAATATCCAAATATTAATTATTATAACTCTATAAATGTTAAAAATGAACCAATTCCTAACACCACTAGAGAATTTATGAAATTGACTTCTAGCACTACATGGAACCATTTGATTTATTCCAAAATTATTAATTTTTTAAAAAAGGAAAATAAATTAGAAATTAGATCTAAAACTAAAGAAATTTATGATGATAATTTTTATTATGGATATAAAAAAAATTTATTTCATAAAGCTAAAACTTTTTTAATGAGTAAATACATGCATGTATTTAAGAAAAAAATAGAAAAGAATAAAATTGTTTTTTTTAAAACTTATCTTGGATTAGCTAGTGAGTTGATATTAAATTTAAAGTTTAAGCAGCTACCTTTGTTTATTTCCAATAAGGACTTTGAAAAAAAAATTAATTTTTTATTAAGAAGTAAATTAGATTTAGATTATAGAGCTAATAATTTGTTTGAAAAATTTATAATTGAAAATATATTTAAAAATATTCCTTTAGAATTTTTGGAAAATTATAATTTAATTGGAGATCATATAGAAAAATTAAATTTACCAATTAAACCTTTACTAATAATAAGCACAAGATCTTTATCATCAGATAATATTTTTGTGCGATATCTTGCAGAAAAAAAGGAAACAGGGACTAAAGTTTTTTATGGACAACATGGTGGTGCGTATGGACAAATTAAATTTTCATGGGCTGAGGATCATGAAATAAAAATTTCAGACAATTATCTTACATGGGGATGGAAAAAAGAAAATCAAAATAAAATTATTCCAATGTTTGTGCTAAAAAATATAGATAATTTAAAATTTAAAAAAAAAAATGAAATAAAAAAAATATGCTATTTTGTGAGGTCAAGACCAAAGTTTACAGGTAGAATTGATAGTTCTACTGGTTCGAACCAAATGGCAAAGTATTATGATAATAGTTTGAAATTCTATAATAATTTTATAAAAAAAATAAATGATATAACTATTATTCCAAGATTTCATGAAGCCGAATTTGAATGGAATCATAGAGATATTTGGAAAAACCATAATATCAAAAAATTTAGTTTTACTGATGGAGAGAGCTTAGAAAAGGTTTATAAAAATTATGAATTGCTGATTTATTCTTATATTAGTACAGGATTTTTAGAGTCATTAGCACTAGATAAACCATTTATTCTTATTGCATCTACTGATGAATGGCCACTAAGAGATGAAGCCAAAGAAGATTTTGAAGATTTAAAAACAGCCAATATTTATTTTGAAAATGAAGATGAGGCAATTGAACATTTAAGAAAAATTTCTAAAAATATCAATGGTTGGTGGAATGACTTTAAGGTTAAAAAAATAAAAAATAAATTTAGAAATAAATATGCTATTAAAAATAGCAATAATTTAAAAATTAAAAAAATATACAATTTAATAAAAAATACTGTCTCACATGAAATATAATTTTTTAGCTTTGATTTTAGCTAGGTGTAGTTCTAAAGATATTACAAAAAGAAATATTTATAATATTAATGTGCATCATATATTCAGCTATTATATTGAAGAGAAAAAAAATCTAAAATATCTTTTGGGATCTAAATCATGAAAACTTTAGGTTTAATACCTTCAAGATTAGCATCAACAAGACTAAAAAATAAACCATTACTTAAGATTAAAGATATGCCTATTGTTATACATACTTATAAAAGAGCATTAATGTCAAAAAAATTAGATGATTTATTTATATGTTGTGACGATATTGAGATAAAAAAAATTTGTGAACATTATGGAGCTAAATCAATTTTAACATCAAAAAAACATACTAATGGAACCGAACGTATTGGGGAAGGATATAAAAAATTAAAAAAAAAATATGATTTAATTGTGGATATTCAAGGAGATGAACCACTTATAAATCCATCTCATATAGATCAAGTTATTGATTTTCATTCAAAAAATAAAAACACCGACATTATTCTTCCAACTTTAAAATCAAACAATTATGCTGGCAAACATGTGGTCAATGTATTAAAAACAGAAAAGAATGATGTAATATATTTGTCTAGAGGAAATTTACCTTTTCAATTTAAAACAAAGAATTCTTTATACTATAAGCATTTATCAATTATATCTTTTACACCATCTTCATTAAAAAAATTTTGTGAATCTAAACAAACATTTTTAGAAAAAATAGAAGGTATAGAATTATTAAGAGCTATAGAATTAAATATGAAAATCAAAACTTTATTACTTAAAGGCGATAGCTTTTCGGTAGATGTGAAAAAAGATTTTATTAAAGCTAAGAAATTCATATTAAAAGACAATATATCAAAAAAATATCTAAAAAATGAATAATCTATTTTTAAAAAAGATTATTAAAAATTTTAATATAAGCCTAAAACAATATGATAATTATTCAGCTAGTAAATATTGGAAAAAAAGTATTAATAAAAAAAAAAATTATTTAAAATTAGTAATTTAAATAATTTTAGAAATAATGGTCTATCAAATAATATTGATGATTTTTATATTAATGAAGACAAAAGCAAAAAACTATTTGAAAATTTAAAAAATTATTGTGGAGAAAAATTTTTATCTTCACTATTAGAAACAAAAAATGTTGGACAAGCAAAAAAAACTCAAAAGTTTAAAAATAAATTTTATACCCCAACTGACCTTTTTAGTATTAAATATGCTCATGAGTTAAAAAATAACATCAATCTAAAAAAAATAAATTTAATATGTGAAATAGGTCAAGGATTTGGATTGCTAGCAAGCAAATTACTAAAAATCAAAAAATTTAAAATGATTTTAATCGATTTGCCTGAGTCAAATTTTATTACCGCATATTATTTGAAAATTTTATTTCCAAAAAAAAAAATATTCACAGATATTGATTTGAAAAAAAAAAGGTTAAGCAAAAAAGATCTTAAAAAAGCTGATATTTTTATAATTTCACCATGGACAAATATTTCAGATTTAAGAATTGATCTTTTTATAAACTCTAGATCAATGATGGAAATGAATAAAAAGTCTATAAACAATTATTTTAAATTAATTCAAAGTAAAATTAATATAGGTGGTTATTTTTTGTGTATTAATAAATATTATAAAGATTTAGTTGGATATCCTATAGAGTTCCACCTTTACCCGTTTGATTTTAAATGGAAAGTAATTGTATCAAAAAGGTCGTGGATGCAACCTGCAATTCATTTTTTCTTATTAAAAAGATTGGAAAATGATGACTTAAAAATTAAACTAGAAATAAATAGAATTAAAAAAAATTATTTAAAATTAGTTAAAAAAGATAAATTTTTTTTAAGAAGGATGTTGCCTATAAGTTTTTATAGATTTTATAAAAATATAAAATATTTTTTTTTAAAAGATGAGTAATCTTGTATTAATAGATTTAGAAAAAGATGATTTAAAAATCTATGAAAATAATTGTTTTTATATCAATTTAAATAAAGGAAAAATTAATATTACTAATAGTAAAAATATATCATTTAGCGAATTAAAAAATTTTGAAAAAAAATCAAGGTTAGATTTAGCTAAATCGTTAAAGAAGAAAATTAAAACTTTTAATGATGATTTTTTTCAAGAACTTGAATTATTTAATCTAAGAAACGATAAAATATTCTCGATTTCAAAAATAATAAATTTTATAAAATTGAATTATTTTTTAAAAGGTAAAAAATTTAAAACAATTAAACTAATTACTGATGATGATTCATCAATTAAGATACTTAAATCTTTAAATTCAAAAACTATAATTAATTATAAAAAAAAAAAAGAGTTTTAACTTTGTTTTTTTTAAGATTTCAAAATTTTATGTAAAAGCTTTATTTCTAATTATCTATATTAAGTTAAAAAAAAACTTAATACCAAAAGTTAAAAATGAAGTATGCATGACAATATATCCAAATTTTTTTTTAAAAGAGAAAGATATTTTTTATAAAAAAAAAATATATCATTAATAAATTTTTTAATAACAGATGAAACTCATTTAAATCATTCTTTTTTAGAACTAATTTTTACTTATAATAAAATATCAAAAGCAAACACTATAATCGTTGAACAATTTATAAATATTCTAGATGTAATAACTTGTTATTTCAAAACTGTGTTTAAACTAATTTCATTGCGCAAAAATGATATGCATTTAGAAGTAAATAATCTTAATTTAAATGATTTTTATATAAAGAATTTTTATACTTCATTCATAAACAGGTCTAAATTAGAAATATATAATAAGGCTATACCAAAAATAATTAAGAGATTTAATATAAGCATTTTTAATTTATATTTATTTGAATATTCTTTTGGTTTTTATTTAATTAAAAAATTTAAACAAAATCGAGTATATGTAAAAGGTTATCAACATGGAATTTTTTCAAATAAATTATTTTGGTTTGATTTAATTTATAATAAAAAAAAATATCATCCTAATGAAGTAATCTCTTCAAATAAATATTCAGATAATCAATATAGAAAAATTTTTGGTAAAGATGTTAAAATAAAATTAAATAAAAAAAAAATTTCTAGCTTATTAGAAGGAATGAAAAATATAACTAAAAATTCTTCAAGAAATATATTGATTCTACCAGGTACTCATGATGTTGAGGATTTATATATTTATGTTAAGGACCAATTACTTAATAATGATAAGTTTGTATATTTTTTTAAACTCCATCCAAAAAATAAATTCTCTTTTAAAGAGACAAGCAAAATTAAAATTATTAAAAATATTAGAAATATTAATTATAAAAAAATAATAGTATCTTCAACTTCTACTCTTGTTTATGATTTTAAAGAAAAAAATATTTTAGTAGAAGTTTTTGCCCCTGATTATAAGGCAAGTTGTTATTAGTAATAGTTTAACTTATTCAATTTCTTAAATTAAATAATTGGAACTCTTTTGATCTTTATAAATACAACTCGTTATGTAGTAAAAATGGATTAGTTCCTATCATGGCTCTAATTTATTTTTGGTTTGATAAGTTGTTATAAGTTTTAATATAGATATAGATTAATTGATCTAAATCATATTTTCTAGATGATAAATAGGGCCTGTTCTTAAAAAAATTTTTGTCTTTATAAAATTTGTTAAGATATTTAATAAAACTAATAAAATTTTTATTTTTTATCACAAAACCATTATTTAAATTTTTTACAATTTCATTTGCACCTTTTCTGTCAAAAGTGATAATAGGTAAGTTACAGCTTAAAGACTCAATAAAAGTGATACCAAACGACTCTATTCTTGATAGGTTAAGGTATATATCTGATTTAGAATAATGCTTTAAGATTTTTGAATTAGGATAATACAATTCGTTCTCGTTAGTTAAATCCTCAATAATTTTCAACGAATTAATGTATTTTTTATCATTAATCGTTTTTAGAATCTTTGATGTATTTTTTCCAATTATTGTCCATTTAAAGTTAATTTTTTTTTCGAATAAGATTTTTAAAATTTTTTCCACGAGATCAAAACCTTTTTTTTTACTAGCATATCTCGCCACGGTGATTATTTTTAGTTTATTTACTTTGTTTTTTTTTACTTGTTTTTTTATTTGTTTTGCTTTTGAAAGGATAGTTCCATTTGGAATTTCAATTATTTTATTTTTTGGAATTTTTAAATTTAAAAGATCATTATAAATATTTTTTGATATTGCTGTAAAATAATCAATATTTTTTTTATTTATCTGTAAAAGTTTTTCATACTTGATATCTAGTCTATTACCATAATTAATTTTTTTTTTAATTTGAATATCGGCACCCTGAAACGTCACAATTATTTTTTGATTTAATTTTTTTAGAATATTGATAATTAGTAAACTTTTATAATTTAAAAAAATAAAGTGCCATATATGATATTTATTTTTTTTAATAAATTTTTTTAAATAAATTTTTAAAAGAAATGTTAAGTCAATATTCAAATAATAATGTAATAAAAAAATTATATTAATAATCATTTTATTAAAAAAAATAATTTTATATTTTTTTTTTTAATGGCAGTTTTATCTAGCAATACCATTTCAGCATTATGTTTTTTTTCGCAAATTTTATTTGCTAAATTATGCGCTTGAACTTGTGCACCTCCTGGATTAGGAAAAAAGGCTCCAGGCACGATTGCTATTTTCATTTTTTTTTGAGTAGTAGAATTAATAAACCATACAATAAAGTAATAAAAGATAACAATATAACAAATAATATATTTTGATTATTCAGCCTGACTCTTATCTCTTCTTTAAATCCTTTAAAAAACCCCAATTTACTTGAGACTCCATATGGATTAAATTTTCCAAAAATTTCATATTTTTTTGTATTCATACCAACAAATTTTCTCTTTATCATTTTGAATATAAAGTCTCTATCTGATGAATATTTGAACTTTGTGTCATATAAACCAATTTTTTTATGAAGCTTCTTTTTTACAAAAAAACCACATGAATGAGCAGGATAAATATTAAATTTATACCAAATTTTATTTGGCCAAAATCCATGCATTAATCTTTCTTTAACAACGCTACCAAATAAATAATCAATCTTATTATTTTTGAAATATCTATGAGCGATTGATAATGTATCTTTATAATAATAATCATCAGCATTTAAAATTCCAATAACTTCTCCTTTGCTTATTTTTATACCTTTATTTATTGCATCGTAAATTCCGTCATCTTTATCGATAATTAATTTTGAAATATATTTCTTATTCTTTTTTAAAATAGAAATTGTTTTTTTTTCTGATCCACCATCGATTACAATATGTTCAAAATTCTTAAAATTTTGTCTTTTAAGGCTCATAAAAGTTTTTTTAATTTGAGGCTGATTTAGAACAGGAGTAATTATAGAAAAGAAAATTTTTTTTGAATTCATTTAAATTTTATTGAAAAATTTTATATAAGTATCATTCTTTTTTGACAATTTAATTAAGTTTTTTTTTGCATTTTTAATTTTTATTTTACAGTTCTTAAAATTTCTAATCGCAAACTTTAATTTTTGAGAAAGTTCATTTATATTTCCAGTCTTATAAATCAAACCAAAATTATTATTCAAGATAATATCACTATAACCGCCAAAGCTTTTACTTGTTATAATCAAACAATTAAAGGAGACTGCTTCTACAATAGTATTAGGAAATCCCTCATAAATAGAAGTATTTACCAATATATCAGTTTTGTTATAAATATAATCGAGAAATCTTTTATCATTTTTAAATTTATAAAATTCTAATTTTGAGTAAGTTTTTTTTGATACGGATAATTTGATTTCTTTTTTAATATTTTTATTTGATATAATATTAAATTTAACATTTTCATTTTGAATATGATCAATACTTTTTATAAAATCAAAAAGCCTTTTCTCACTTGAATGTCTTCCAATCCAAGATATTTGCAGTATTTCATTATATTTTTTTTCATATTTTTTTTTTATATTAATAATAGGGTTAATAGTTAACACATTTAAATTAAATTTTAATCTAATGTAAGAAGATACTTTAGATGAGTTTCCAATTATATAATCTGCACGTCTATAGAAAATTTTTGCTAAATAAAAAATTATTTTTTTTTTATAAAATCTTTAAAACTTGAATATATCTCTAGCTCTTGCAGTGGTGTTCTTTCAATTAGAACTAGTTTTAAATTTTTAATATTCTTTATTATTATTGAGCTCAACACATTAGCATAGTTTATATTAGAGACAAAAATTATATTTGTTTGTTTGGATATTTTTTTAAGTTTAAAATATATCTTTATAATACCTAAAATAGTTTTTTTGGATGAAATCTCAGTTATATTTACGTTGATTTTCTGAAAATTTTTTTTATAGTGATTTTTTCCAAGTGATATAACATTTATTTTATTTTTTCTGTTCTTTAAAGTCTTACATATATTTAGTATTGAATTTCCAGCTCCACCAAGAGTAAAATCTGGAAGAAAGAAGTAGATATGTCTTTGTTTTATCATAATTTATTGTAATCCTATAATAATACGTAATATGAATATATTTTATTGGTGTCCATTTTTATCAAAGGTTGCTACCGTACAAGCAGTTATAAACTCAGCAATAAGCTTAAAGAAATACTCTAAAAATAAAATAAGTCCACATATTATTAATGCAATTGGTGAATGGGATGACTTACAAAATTTAATAAATGAAAATAATATAGGCTTAATTAAACTCACAAAAAGTAAATCAATATACAAATCATTGCCAAGATATTCTTACTTTAAAAGTAGACTATCTTATATATTTATAGGTCTTTACACATCTGTAAGTTTATTCAAATTTCTTAAAGCGAGGAATAAGGGTGACATATTTGTGATACATTTAATTTCATCTTTGCCACTTTTATTAATTTTGTTATTTAACTTCAAATGTAAGTTTATTTTAAGAATATCTGGATATCCAAAATTAAATTTTTTGAGAATATTACTATGGAAAGCTTGTAAAAAAAAATTATCAATAATTCTTTGTCCAACAGAAGATACTAAAAATGATCTTATAGAAAAAAAAATATTTAAAAAAGAGACGTTTCATATTTTATATGATCCAGTCATTGAAGTAAAAAAAATATCTTCATTAAAAAAGAAAAATATAAAAAAAAATTTGGTAGGTAAAAAATTTATTTTGAACATTGGTAGATTAACAGATCAGAAAAATCAAAAAATGTTAATAGAAGGTTTTATTAATTTTCTTAAATTTGACCCAAATTTATACCTAGTAATTTTAGGTGAGGGGGAACTTGAAAGTAATCTAAAAAAATTTGTATTAAAGAAAAATATTGAAAATAAAGTTTATTTTTTAGGTCATGTTGAAAATGTATATAACTACCTGCAAAAAGCTAAATGTTTTATATTAACTTCAAAGTGGGAAGATCCAGGGTTTGTTTTGATTGAAGCAGCATTTTTAAAACAAACAATAATTTCTGCAAATTGCCCCAATGGCCCAAAAGAAATTCTTCAAAATGGCTCTGGTGGATATTTATTTAAATCAGATGATGTAAATGATTTAGTTAATAAGTATAAACAGTTTGATAATGATACAGACAGTAATATAAAAAATAAGAAACTTAAAACTCTCAAAATTTCTAAAAACTATACTTGTTTTAATCATTATGTACTTTTCAATAAAATATTAAAATTGATTTAAAATGATAAAAAATATCATTCTTGTTTATCCATCATTTGAAAGAGGTGGTGTAAAAAAAAATTTTCTAAGTTATTTGAAAATATTAAGTAAAAAAAAAATAAATGTTAATATTATTACAGATAAAAAAATAAATAAAAAAAAATTTAAAAAAAATATAAAAGTTTTTACTACAAAAAAATACAAATTTAGTTTTATCTATAAATACTTGTGCAGTTTTATATCAGCTTATAAAATTTTACAGCTAAGAAAATCTATAAAAATTAATGATTTAAGAGTTATATCTTTTCAAAGTAGTTTTTTTACATCAATAATTTGTCGATTGATTGGATATAAATTAATTGTAAGAGTATCAGAAGACCCTATTGGAGCCACAAAATACTCAGATAATATTATTTTAGCTATATTAATATTCTTAACTAAAATTATTACTTACAACTTGAGTTATAAAATATTTGTTAACTCTAGAAAAATGAATGAAAATTTAAAAAAATTAGTAATTAATAAGAAAAAAATTATTTTGCAATATAACATGAATTTAAAAAGTGTTAGAAAATATAAAATAAATAATAAAAAAAATATTTTTTTAAATATAGGTAGATTTTGTAAACAAAAAAATCAAATTCTTATACTAAAAGCTTTTAAATTATTTATTAAAAAAAACAAAAATTTTTTACTTTATTTGTGTGGAGATGGACCAGATACCAGAAGATTAAAAGTTATATGCAAGGATTATAATATAGAAAAAAAAGTAAAATTTTTAGGTTGGAAAAATAGTACTAAAGATATTCTAATTAAATCTAAATATTTTATTTTTCCATCTTTGTATGAAGGCTTGCCAAATGCCTTAATCGATGCCGTAAACTTTGATTTAGTTTGTATTTGTAATAATGTAAGTGGTGTGAATGATATTTGTGGCAAAAATTACGTACCCTTAAAAAAAAATAATGCTGAGAGTATTTTTCAAGGAATGCAAAAATCAGTATCTAATTATAATTATTATTCAAAAAAAAATTTAACACATAAGAAAAAATTAAATAAATTTTTATTTAAAAATCTAGAAAATAAATTATTAAAAAATATCAAGTAAATAGGAATTAAATAAAAATAATTATTATTCTAAAAAAAGAAAACTATCAAAAATAGAATATTTTTTGTTAAAATTTAAAAAAACCTTGTATAACGATATTTTGATATTAAATTATAAATGAAACAAGTTTAGTAATAGCAATTTTTTTTAAAATTCCTGCAGTATAGTGATAGTAAAATTCGACTAGAAGAGATAAATTATGTTATAAGTTTATGTTAAAATTTACAAAAAAAATTTAAATTATTAAAATAATTAATCAATTGATGAAAAGAAGTATTAAAAAAATCATTGAAATGTTTGGATATGAGGTCAAAAAAATTGATAAAAAAAGACTAAATTTTGATGATATTTATAAAATGTTTTTCAAAGATAATTTAATTATTTTTGATGTTGGGGCAAATAAAGGCCAATCAATCGAAAGATTTAAAAAAATATTTCCCCTTTCAACTATTCATGCTTTTGAGCCAATTAAAAAAGAATATGATTTCATAAAAAATTATTATGAAAAACAAAAAGAAATTTTTATAAACAACTATGCTTTAGGTGAAAATGAATATGATAAAGAATTAAATTTGTCTAAAAGAACTGGTGTATCTTCTTTCAATAATTTTAATCTTGAGCATGAATGGATAAAAACAAGAAGTAGACAATATAATACAGATATAAAAGGCTTTTTAGATGGAAAAGAAAAAGTCAAAGTTGAAACACTAGATAATTATTGTAAAAAAAAATCAATTAAAAACATAGATATTTTAAAAATTGATACTCAAGGTTACGAAGAAAAAATATTATTTGGTGCAAAGAATTTGATTGGTAGTAATTCAATAAAAGCTATTGAATTAGAAATTATTTTTGATGATACGTATGACAAGTATTTATCATTTAGTGATATTGAAAAATTTTTACTTCCAAATTTCAGATTTTCAGGAATAAAAAATTATAATCAAAATCTATTTGAAGGTATTAATTTTTTTGCTGAAGTTTTATATTTAAATAAAAATATTATTAAGAATAAATAGTCATTTAAGCAAATGAAAAATAAATTAGTTATTTTTGACCTTGATGGAGTTCTGATAAACTCACTAAGTAATATGAAATTTGCTTTATTAAACACTCAAAAAAAAATGAATATAAAATTAAATTTTAATGTTTATAAAAAATATTTAGGCTTACCGTTTGAAAACATTATGAAAAAAATGAAAATTAAAATGGAAGTTGATAAAATAAAAAAAAATTATGAATATTTTTCAAAAAAAAAAATTGATACACTTAAGATAGATAAAGATATCTTGTATCAACTAAAAAAATTGCAAAAAAAATATTATCTGGCAATTTTTACTTCAAAAAGTAGAGAAAGAACACTCAAAATTTTAAAAAAACATAAATTTTTTAATTTCATTGTTACAGCAGATGATATTAAGAAAGGCAAACCAAATCCTGAAGGTTTAATAAAAATTTTGTCAAAACTTAAAGTTAAGAAAAAAAATACTATTTTTGTTGGCGATAGTCTATATGACTATCGGGCAAGTAAATTAGCAAAGATAAAATATCTTCATGCTTTGTGGGGATTTGAAAAAAATATTAAAAAAAAAAATAATATAACAAAAATTAGAAGATTTAGTGATATATCAAAAAATGTTGAAAAGTTGTAATGAAATTAGTTTCAATAATTTCACCATATTTTAAAAAAAAAAATTTATAAAAAAAACTATTGATTCTATCCTTAATCAAACCTATTTAAATTTTGAGCTTATTATAATTTATGATGATACAGATCAAGATGATTATAAATATATAAAAAAAATTTCAAAAATTGATAAAAGAATTAGAGTGATTAAAAATAGTAAAAATTTAGGAGCTGGAGAAAGCAGAAATATAGGTATTAAGCATAGTAGAGGAAAATATATTGCTTTCTTAGATTCAGATGATTTATGGCATAGTCAAAAATTAGAAAAACAATTAAGATTTATGATTGATAACAATTTTGATATATCTCACAGTTCTTACAAAATTATTAATCAAAAAAATGAAATTATTGGCAAAAGAATTGCTAAAAATTTTCTTAATTACAATTCTCTTTTAAAATCGTGTGATATTGGATTATCAACAGTGATAATAAAAAAATTTTTATTTAATAATGGTTTAAAATTTCCAAAACTTAAAACAAAAGAAGATTTTGTTTTATGGCTAAAGTTACTTAAAAAAAATAATAAAATAATGGCTTTAAATGAAACGCTAGTAAGTTGGAGAAAATTAGATAATTCACTTTCATCATCTTTATTACAAAGACTTTTTGATGGTTTCAAAGTTTACAATAAATATATGAATTATAGCTATTTAAAATCACTGTATTTGCTATCTTGTTTATGTCTAAATTTCTTAAAAAAAAAATGAGCACCATAATTTCTTTTTATACAATTATTTTAGTTATTTTTTTTCTAAATAGGCTGTTTATTAATAAAAATTTATTACTAAGTCATTCAGGTGATAAACATCAAAAGTTTGTTTGTAAAAAGAGTGTACCTTTAATTGGTGGAATTTTTTTAACTTTCTTGTTTATTTTAGTTTTTGCAAAATTTGATAAATATTTTGAAATAATGGTTATTTTTTCATTTTTTTTGTTAGGTATCTTTACAGATTTAAAAATTTTAAAGTCAGCCAAAAAAAGACTTTTAATACAAGCATTTTTTATAATCTTATTAATATTTTTTTCTAAATTGGAAATTATAGATACAAGAGTTGACTTTCTTAACGTGATTTTGGAATATAAATTTTTTAATTTTTGTTTTGTAGTTTTTTGCTTACTTGTTTTAATAAATGGGTCAAATTTTATAGATGGATTGAATGGATTATTGGTTGGTTATTTTATAATGATTTCAATTATTTTAATAAAAATTGATTTTTTTCAATATTATAATGCAAAATTTGATGAAATTTTGTTGTTTTTAACAATTTTATTTTTGGTATTTGTGTTCAATATCTTTAATAAATTATATTTAGGTGATAATGGAGCTTATGTATTAAGTATATTTTTTGGTTTAATGATTATTGAATATCACCAGAATCATCCAGTTATCTCACCATATTTTTTTATATTACTTTTATGGTACCCCTGTTTTGAAAACTTATTTTCGATAATTAGAAAATTTAGAACTAAAAAATCACCTATTTCTCCAGATACAAACCATTTACATCAATTACTTTTTTACTTTTTAAAAAGAAAAAACAAATTTACAGATTTAATGAATAATAATTTTTCATCACTTATTTTACTTTTATTTAATTCTTTAATATTTATTATCTCATTAAAAGATGTCTACTCAACCTCACTTCAAGTAGTGACTATTTTTTTTTCAATTATATTCTATATAATTATCTATATTTATTTATTCAACTTTAAGTATAATAACTATAAGTAAATTATTTAAAATGTTTGAAAAAAAAAATATAATTTTAGAAAGACTTAATAATATAAAAAATCCTATTATATTAGAATTTGGAGTTAATAGGGGTGGATCTACAAATTTTTTTTTTGATCACATTAATAATAAAGGTGGCCAATTATTTTCAATTGATATTAGAGATTGCAGTAATGCTATAAACTCAAAAGAGTGGAATTTCTTTCAATGTAACGATTTAAATAAAGATAAAATATTAAAAAAGTTTTCAATTATAGAAAAGGGTGTGGACCTTCTATTTATTGACAGTTATCATGAACCAAACCATGTTAAAACATTACTCCATATTTGGTTTTATTATTTAAAAAAAGGTGGCTTTATTTATTTTGATGATACTGAAAGTTACTTATATCGCTTAAAAAAAAATAGTATTTTATCAATTGTTAATGACTCAATAAATGATGAAATAAAAAAATTTTATCATCAAAATTATGATCAATTACTTTATACTAAATATTTTCATGGAACAGGTTTGGCAGAATTACAAAAATTTTCTGATCTTTATGTTAAACCCAACAATAATAAGATATGGAAGTATAATTTTTATATAAGTAGAATTTATTTATTTCTGAAAAAGTTAAAATTTTATTTCTTATATAAATTTTCTAAAAAATAATATTATCAAATATTTTAATATTAAAAAGCCGTCTTTGAATTCACTAACTTTTTTAAATCCAGCTATTCTCTTTCGTTCATAAGAATTTATATTATCTATTTTGTATTTTTGTTGTTTAGCTTTAACGGGTAATTCAATACAGAATGTAAAGTCTTTTCTTTCTAAATTCAGAGATTGAGCTAAAGAGGTTTTTCCAATCACAAATGTATATAAAATATCTGTGATATTTAATTTAAAAAAAACCTTACCAAACAGTGTAAAAAAAAAATTCCCAACATAAGTAAGCATAGTATCATCTTCACTTCCAGAATTTGACTGATACCTTGATGCAAATACAAAATCTAATTTATTTTCTTCAAGTTTTTTAAACATACGATTAATTTCTTTAGGATTAAAAGATCCATCAGCATTAAAAATACAAAAATATTTAGTTTTTGTATGGTTAATGCCCGCTATTAAAGCATCACCGTAACCTTTATTTTTTTGATAGAGTATTTCACAGCTATAATTTTTTATTGAATTTATTGTTTCATAGTCATCTTTTTGTAAAATTACTAATTTTTTGAAATTATAATCCTTTAGTTCATCAAGGACTAAAGGAAGTGAGTGATTTTCAAACTTAGCTGGTATGACTAAAGTTATAGTGTTCATTTATTTAAGGTATCCAAGTATCAGAAACATTGTAAAATACAAATAAATAAAGACATTAGTCTTAAATTTCATAATTTTCTTTATATCTAAATCTATATTAACCAAGGAAAAAAGTATTATAATTAAAAAAGGATCATAATATTTATGATAAATAGATGTTTGTGGGTTGCTTAATAATATCAATAAAAAAATCAAATAATTTTCAAACTTATTTGACAATATTAAAAATAAAAATAGTAAAGAGATATAACTTATTAAGTAAAATAAATAATTATTCTCAAATAAAAAATAAGAAGTTTTAAAAAATACTCCTCCACCTGTGTAACTAAATTTATAATCAAAATAAATTAGGCATATTATAAATATCAGTAAGCTTATTATAATTTTACTTGTAATATTCTTAAAATTTAGATTTAAAATATTTGTTAAATAAAAAGGTAAAAAATAAAAAAATATTATTGATGGAATTATTAATATTTGATTTGCTATATTACTAAAAAAAATTAATTTTTTTTTTTCAGTTATTGCTGCTGTTTTTGTTATAAAGTTTACATCTAGAACAAATAGATAATATAATGCAGGCAGAGACAATAAGATGTTAGTTAGAATTATATAAATTAATTCTCTACTAAAATAGCTATACTTTTTATAAAAAAAGTAAAAAAAATAAATTGAAAAAACTGAAAAATTTGGGCTGATATAAGCTGAAAATGCACAAAAAATTATGTTTAAAAAACAATATTTTAGTTGATGTGTTTTTAGAAAAAATAAATAAAAGAAAATACTTAAAGAAAAAATACTTAACCCTAACAATCTGCTATCAGGCCAAATCGATAAAGATCTAAATGTTGGAGATAAAAAGACCAAACCAACAATTAATAATAAATATTTTTTTTCAATATATCTAAATTTTTCAATTAAAATTAAGTAAAATACAAATGGTAAAACTAATAAAATATGCAAATGTATTATTCTGATTAAGTTATCACTAAGATTAATTTTTTCAAAAAAAGATAAAAAAATTATTAATACAGGTGAATGTCTTGTTGCAAAATTATCATAATTTAAAAATGTATCTTTAAAATTAATTGCAAAAGCTTTAGAAACACCTTTTTGACCTCTGTAATCTAAAAAAGCTCCACCAGTGCTATCCTCATTAAAATAAAAACCAATGATTAACGATAAATATAATAATATAAAAATTAGGATTAAAATTAAATTATTGAATTTTATTATATCATTTTTCATTTTTAGATTTATATATTAATCTTTGCTTAATTAAACTCTTACATGATCGAACATTTAACATTTTTCCTATACGTGCTAGTATTCATCTCGTCTTCTATTGGGTATGGGGTTATTTTTTCAAAAATCTTTGAAAAAGAATTCCTAAAATTGAATTTAGGATATATTGGAATAATTGGAATTTTTTTCTTAACCTTCATCTCGGCAATAACTTCTTTTTTTTATCCCCATAATTTTTACCATAATACAATTTTACATCTGGTAGGTTTAGTTTCATTTTTATTTTTTATCAAAGATGTGGTTAAAAAAGATTATGCATTATGCTTGGTCATGATCTCAGTAATGATATTAGGGGTTTTTATATTTAAAAATCATGATGATTTTCCTTATTATCACCTTACATATGCACTAAATTTAAGTGAAAATAGTTTTTTAATTGGAACAGGTGCATTCGGACATGGATTTAGAACGCCCTCATCAATGTTTTATTATCATTCCATATTATATATGCCTGGCATAAAGTATTTCCTGTTTCATACTGGCCCATTTTTTATACTTTATTTTTTTAATATAATAATTTTATCCAACATTATTGAAAAATTAAAAAAAAAAAATTTTGATTTTTTATATTTCTTAAGTTTACTTAGTTTTATTTTTATAAATATTGTTTTTTACAGAATTAGCGAACATGGTACTGATAGATCTTCTCAAATTTTACTAATAATAATATTTTTACTTTTTTTTGAAATATTGTACACAAAAGAAAAAAATAAAAATTTTCTTATCAATTTATTTTTTCTTATAATTGCTTTAGCAGCAAGTATTAAAGTTTTATATTACATATATTTCTCGTTAGCATTATTTTTGTTTTTAGAAAAAAAAATAAATTTTAATTATTTTTTAAAACAATTTACTTTTTTACTTATTATTTTCCTATTTTCTTCCGTTTTTATTTCTAAAAGTTTTTTTTCAACAGGTTGCTTAGCATATCCAGCAGAAAAAACATGTTTTGAGAAATTTGAATGGTCAATACCAAAATCAACAGTTAAAAAAATGAGTACGCACTATGAATGGTGGGCAAAATCTGGTGGTGGTCCAAATTACAAACATAAATTATCAAAAGAAGAGTATATTAAAAATTTTAACTGGGTTCAAAACTGGTACAAAAAACATTTTATTGGTAAAATTTCTGATACACTGGGTGGAATATTTTTAATAACATTGATAGTAATTTTGCTATTTAATGGGCCCTCAAATAAAAAAATTAAAAGAAAAAATTTCAAGATTTATTGCGTAATACCACTTCTTTTTTTATTGGAATGGTTTTTAAATCATCCTTCCATGAGATATGGTGGTTATATACTTTTTGCATTGCCGGTATTCATACTTACTTCAAGATATCTTGAGAAAAAAAAAATTGAATATGGCAAGATATATTATAGATCAATTTTTCTAATTTTGATTACTCTGACTATTTATAATTTAAGAAATTTAGACAGAATAATTAATGAAATTAATTTTTATAATTATGACATTATTTCAAGCCCTTATTTTCATGTACCTGATGTAAAAAGTGAAATTATTACAAGTTCGAATGATCTAGTAATATATAAGCCAAAAAACAATATGTGTTGGGCATCAAAAACACCATGTTCTTACAATCCAGGCATAAGACTTAAGAAATATTTATGGATGAAAATGATTTATAAAAGCGATGATGAATAGTTTATTTTTTAAGATATTTAATGTTTTGATTAATTTGATTGATTATTCAAATAAAAAAAAAATTCTTAATTTTTTTAAAAAAAAATTAAAAAATAAACCCTTGAATATTATTGATATTGGAGCCCACAAAGGTGAAACAATAGATTTTTTTTTAAATAATTTTTTAATAAATAGGATATTAGCTTTTGAGCCTAATGAAGAACTTTATAATCAGTTAAGAAAAAACAATAAATATTTAAATAAAAATATCAGTATTTACAATTTTGGTGTTGGAAAAAAAAATGAGATAAAATATTTAAATATAATGAGTGACAGCGCCTCATCAACATTTCATAAAATTAATCAAAACACTGATTATTTTAAAAAAAAAAAAAGAATAATTTCCCTTTTTGATCAAAATAAAGAATTTATGAAAAAAACACAGAAAGTTACAGTAATCAATTTATCAAAAATAATTTTAGATAATAAAATTAAAGAAATAGATATTCTTAAAATTGACACTGAAGGGTTTGAATATAATGTTTTAAAAGGAATTGAAAATTTTAATTTTATAAAAATTAAATATATATATATTGAGCATCACTTTGATCTCATGATTAATAAAGGCTATAAATTATCTGATATTAATATGTTATTAAATAAAAATAATTTCTACAAAAAATATAAATTGAAAATGAAATTCAGAAAATCTTTTGAATATATTTATGAGAATGAAAAAAAATAAATATTTGATAAGTGTAATTATAGTTAATTATAATAATGCAAAATATTTAAAAAGGTCTCTAGATTCTGTAATTAATCAGCAATATAAAAATAAAGAAATAATTATTGTAGATGATATGTCAACTGATAAATCAATAAAGGTTTTAAAAGAGTATGAAAATAAAGTTAAGATAATTCAAAACAAAAAAAAAACTAATATTGCAGCTTATGATCAGATGAATTCATATTATAATGGTTTTGTCAAATCAAAAGGTGATTATATATGTTTTTTAGATAGTGATGATTTTTTTAAAAAAAATAAATTAAAAAAAATAATAAACTTATTTCAATGTAATAATTCATTAAAATTAATTTTTGACAAACCTTTTATTTATTTTGATAAAAAAAATTTTTATCCATTTAAAATAAAAGAAAGAAATACTAGGCTAACTCCCTGGCCAAGATTTACTAGCCAAAGTTGTATTTCAATTGAAAGAGAATATTTAAAAAAAATATTTAATATTTTTAAAATAAAAAAATTTCCAAGTATCTGGTTAGACTTTAGAATTGCATTGCAAGGTTTTTTAGATTTTAAGAAATTGTTTATAGCAAATAATCATTTGACATATTACCAGCAGTCTTCGACACAAGTAACTAGTGTATTTAAAAAGTGGTCTTTAAATTGGTGGAAAAGAAGAAAGGAAGCTCATGATTTTACCAAGTATTTATTTAAAAAGAATAATATAAAAAAGAAAATTACTTTTGATGAGTATTTAACTAATGTTATTAATTTATTTATAAAAAAATGAAAACTTCTATTTTAATTGTTGGTAAAAAAAGTTTTATAGGATCAAGTCTTTTTAATTCATTAAAATTTTTTTTCTTGGTTAAAATTATAAAATTTGAAGATATATTAAATAAAAAAGAAAATTATTTCAAAAAATTTAATTATATAATTAATTGCACATCTAATAATAGATATAATAAAAATTTATATAATGAAAAATATGATCATGATTTTTTAATAGCTCAAAAAATACATAATTTAAAAATTTTACAAATTTTTCTTAGTTCAAGAAAAGTTTATAGAATAAAAAATAATATTAAAGAAACTCAAAAAACTTATCCTGTCTGTAACTATTCAAAAAATAAAATTAGAACAGAAAATAAACTCAAGAAACTATTAAAGGAAAAGGTATTAATTCTCAGAATTAGTAATATAGTGGGTATTAAAAAATTTAATAACAAAAAAAGAAAACTATATAAAACATTTATTGATTTTTTTTTAGAAAACACAAAAAAAGGTATCATCATTAAAAATGATAAAATTTATAAGGATTTTTTATCAATCTATAAATTCTGTGAAATTGTAGAGAAATTAATAAAAGTAAGGGCATTTGGCACTTACAATATTTCTTTAGGTAAAAAAGTTTATCTCGACAAATTAGTTAAATGGCTTAATGAATTTAATGATCATCAAAATAAATTAAAAGAAATGCCAAATAATTATAAAAAACAAAGTTTTTATTTAAATAATGATAAGTTAATGAAAAAAATTAATATTAAAAATAGATTAATTGATTTAGAAAATGATTGTAAAAAAATTAGTAAATTAATTTTTAGATAAAGATGAAAAAAACAGCATTAATTTTTGGTATAACTGGTCAAGATGGATCTTATTTGGCTGAGCTCCTTTTAAAAAAAAATTACACTGTTCATGGGGTAAAAAGAAGATCATCATCATTGAATACTGGCAGGGTAGACCATCTTTATCAAGACCCACATTTTAAAAATAGAAGTTTTATTTTACATTATGGAGATATCACAGACTCAATTTCTGTATCTACTTTAATCAAAAAGATTAAACCAGATGAAATCTACAATCTTGCTGCACAATCTCATGTTGCTGTATCTTTTGAAGTGCCAGAATACACTGCCAATGCAGATGCAATTGGAGCATTAAGAATTTTAGAAGCGATTAAATTTCATGGTTTTGAAAATAAAACTAAATTTTATCAAGCGGGTACTTCTGAAATGTTTGGAAAAGTACAAGAAATTCCACAAAATGAAAAAACTCCATTTTATCCTAGAAGCCCATATGGGGTAGCAAAGGTCTATGCTCACTGGATTACAGTGAATTATAGAGAGGCATATAATATTTTTGCATGCAATGGGATACTTTTTAATCACGAGAGTCCTGTAAGAGGTGAAACATTTGTAACAAAAAAAATTGTTGGAGCACTTTGTAAGATTAAATTTGGATTACAAAAAAAACTATTTTTAGGAAATTTAGAGGCTAAAAGAGATTGGGGCCATGCTAGAGACTATGTTGTTGCAATGTGGAAAATGATGCAAAAAAAAACTCCTAGTGACTATGTAATAGCTACTGGCAAAGAACATAGTGTTAAAGAATTTGTTAATTTAGTGCTTAATGAATTAAAAATTAAACATACGTGGCAAGGAAAAGGTATTAAGCAAAAATGCTACGATAAAAATAAGAATATTATTATTGAATGTGATGCAGCTTACTTCAGACCCTTAGAGGTAGATACGCTTTTAGGAAATGCCAAAAAAGCAAAAAAAGAACTAAATTGGAAGCCAAAAATTAAGATTAAAGAATTAGTAAAAGAAATGGTTACTTCAGAGTTAAAATCCCTAAAGCATGATTAATACTAACTCCAAAATTTTTGTTGCTGGCCACAAGGGTCTAGTTGGAAGTGCAATAGTAAGAAGATTAAAAGAAAAAAATTTTAAAAACATATTAATTAGAGAAAAATCTAGACTTGATTTAACAGATCAAAGACAGGTTTTAAAATTTTTGAAAAAAGAAAAACCAGAATTTATATTTCTTGCAGCAGCAAAAGTAGGTGGCATATATTCAAATAATAAATTTAAAGCTGAATACATTTATAATAATTTAGCGATACAAATAAATATAATTCATTCGGCATACTTAAGTAATATTAAAGACCTTATATTTTTAGGCTCTAGTTGTGTTTATCCAAGGTTATGTAAACAGCCTATAAAAGAGAGCTATTTAATGAATGGGCAACTTGAAAAAACTAATGACGCTTATGCTATAGCAAAAATTGCAGGTATAAAGATGTGTCAAAGTTATAATGAACAATATAAGACAAATTATAAATGCTTAATGCCTACAAATACATTTGGTCCAAATGATAATTATAATGAACTTAATTCCCATTTTTTGCCCGCACTTATAAAAAAGGCTCATAATTTAAAATATAATAAAAAAAGCACTTTGACATTGTGGGGCAATGGTAAAGTGAAAAGAGAAGCGATCTATGTGGATGATATAGCTGATGCATGCATATATTTTATGAATAAAAAACTTAAAGAAACATTCATTAATATTGGAACTGGAAAAGATTATTCAATTCTTGATTATGCAAAATTAATAATAAAATTAGTTGTTCCCGATAAAAAAATAAAGATCAAGTATGACCTGTCAAAGCCTAACGGTACACCAAGAAAAGTTTTAGATGTTTCGTTAGCAAAAAGTTACGGGTGGTTCTATAAAAACACTTTAAAAGAGGCTCTTTATAAAACTTATAAGGATTTTTCAAAATTAAAAAAAAGATAATGAAAAGTATTTTGGTAGTTACTGGTGGTGCGGGTTTTGTGGGGTCTAACCTTATTTCGTTATTTTTAAAAAAAACTAAATTTAAGATTATTAGTATTGATAATTATTCCACAGGGTCAAAAAAGAATCACTTAAAAGACAAAAGAATTAAATATATTAATTCTCACACAAAAAATATTTCTAAAATATTAAATAAACACAAAAAAAATATACATTCAATTTTTCACTTTGGTGAATTTGCAAGAATATATCAGAGCTTTTTTAAAATGAATGAGTGTATAAGCTCTAATACCATAGGATCACATGAGGTATTTAATTTTTGTCTATCTAATAAAATTAAATTAATATATTCAGCAACATCAGCAAGCATTGGAAACAAAGGACACGATAAAAATTTGTCACCTTACGCTTTTACTAAAGCAAAAAATCTCGAGATGTTAGAAAATATAAAGCGCTGGTATAATCTAAAATTTGAAATTATTTATTTTTACAATGTTTATGGGCCAAAACAAATAGGTGAAGGTAGTATGGCTACAGTAATTGGGATATTTGAAGATCAGTATAAAAATAAAAAGCCATTAACAGTTGTTAGACCTGGCACTCAATCAAGAAGGTTTACGCATATAGATGATACAATTGATGCATGTTATTATGCTTGGAAAAAAAATAAATGTAGACATTATAGTATCTCAAATAAAAAGAGTTATACTATAATTGAAGTTGCTAAAATGTTTAATTCAAAAATCAAATTATTACCTTCAAGACGAGGCGAAAGGTTTGCTTCTGCGTTAACAAGCCTTAATCTTTCAAATAAGGTTTATAAGAAATTTGGCAAAATTAAACTCAAAGATTATATAAAAAGCTTTATTAAAAGCACTTAAAGATACCATAATTCATGGTTTACAAAGTTCATTAATTAGATATAACACTTTCGCCGGTGATTATTGCGAAGGGGTAATACCCGATCCCATTCCGAACTCGGAAGTCAAGCCCTTCAGCGCCAATGGTACTTTGTCTTAAGACACGGAAGAGTAGGACATTGCCGGCTAAAAAAAATTATTATGAAAATTAAAAGCTCGTTAAAATCACTAAAAAAAAGAGACCTTAATTCTAAGTTAGTTAGAAGAAGAGGAAGAGTTTACATAATTAATAAAACAAACCCAAAATTTAAAGCAAGACAGAAGTAGTTTTTATGGACGATCAAGACCATAAGAATACCTGGAAAAATTTCACAAAGTTTGCATTGTGGGGAACTGTCGCTGTTATTGTTGTTTTAGTTTTAATGGCAATATTCTTGCTATAGAGTTCTCATATGAGAATTGTTTCAACTTTAGAAAATCAAAAAATTGAGAAAAGAATTGCAATCACGCCTGAGATTGCAAAAAAATACATAGCTCTTGGTTTTGAAATATTTTTAATTGAAAAATATGGTGAACATCTAGGCTTTAAGGATAGTGACTACAAAGAGTTAGGTGTTGAAATTTCTACTAACGAAACAGAAATATTAAGTAAAGCTAATATTATTATTCAATTAGGATTACCATCTGATGAAAACCTTTCAAATTTAAAAGAAAACCAAACGCTTATTGGAGTATTCAATCCTTATGCTAATAAAGAAAAAATAGAAAACTTATCTAAAAAAAATATTAATGTTTTTTCTTTAGAAATGTTACCAAGAATAACTAGAGCTCAATCAATGGATATACTTTCTTCCCAAGCCAACCTTGCTGGCTATAAAGCGGTGATCGAGTCGTTTGCAAATTTTGAAAAAGCAATACCCATGATGATGACAGCAGCAGGAACTATTCCAGCAGCAAAAGTATTAGTGGTCGGTGCGGGTGTGGCTGGTCTTCAAGCTATTGCAACTGCGAAAAGAATGGGCGCAATAGTTTTTGCAACAGATGTTAGAATGGCATCAAAAGAACAGGTCGAAAGTTTAGGGGGAAAATTTTTAACTGTTGAAGGATCTGAGAATCTTGAGACAGAAGGTGGCTATGCAAAAGAAGCCTCAGAAGAATTTAAAAAAAAGCAAGAGGATCTTTTAGCAGAAACTTTAAAGAAAATTGATATTGTAATATGTACTGCTTTAATTCCAGGCAAAAAAGCTCCATTAATTATTAAAGGTTCTATGATTGATAATATGCAATCAGGCTCTGTTATTTATGATTTGGCAGCAATTCAAGGTGGAAATGCAGAATTTACTGAAGTTGATAAAGTTGTAGTTAAAAATGGTGTGAAAATTATGGGTGAAACAAACATACTTAATAAACTTCCTGTTTCAGCATCGAACCTATATTCAAAAAATGTATTTAATTTTGTGTCCAACTTATATGATAAAGAGAATAAAAAGATTAATATTAATTTTGAAGATGAGATAATTGAGAAAACTTTAATAAAATAGATTTATGGAAATAGACCCTTTTATATTTAGATTAAGCATATTTATTTTGTCAATTTTTATTGGTTATTATGTTGTATGGAGTGTAACTCCATCTTTACATACACCATTAATGTCGGTTACTAACGCTATATCATCAGTAATTATTGTTGGTGCTATAATTGCAGGTTTAGCAGGAAGTACAGATAATGTTTTTACAATCTCGAACATTCTTGGTTTTTTAGCAATATCTCTTGCCGCCATTAATATATTTGGTGGATTTTTGGTCACTCAAAGAATGCTTCAAATGTATAAAAAAAAGAAGAAAGATAAATAGTTATGTCAGCAAATTTATCAGCAATATTTTATCTAGTATCAGGAGTTTTATTTATATTGGCATTAAGAGGTCTTTCATCACCTGAAACATCAAGACAAGGCAATTTTTTTGGAATTCTGGGTATGGTGATAGCCATTACAGTTACTTTTTTATCGGTTGGAAATTTTTCTAGTGGACTAATTTATGTATTAATTTTCTTACTAGTAGGTGGACTTATAGGGGCATTCATCGCTTATAAGATACCAATGACTGCTATGCCAGAGTTGGTAGCAGGATTTCATAGCTTAGTTGGACTATCAGCAGTTTTTGTTGCAATCTCGGCTTTCTTAAATCCGGAAGCATTTAACTTGGGATCAGTTGGTGCCATTAAACTTGCAAGCTTAATTGAAATGTCCATTGGAGCTGCAGTTGGTGCCATAACATTCTCAGGCTCAATAATTGCTTTTTTAAAACTTCAAGGAATAATGTCAGGGTCACCAATCACTTTTAAGGGACAACATTTTCTTAATGCTTTATTATTAATTTCAATTCTAGTTTTAACTTATTTACTTTGCTCATCGCAGTCATCTAACTTTTTTTGGATATTAATTGCAGTTTCATTTCTAATTGGATTTTTATTAATCATCCCAATTGGTGGAGCAGATATGCCAGTAGTAATTTCAATGTTAAACTCGTACTCTGGTTGGGCTGCGGCAGGAATAGGTTTTACTTTAGAAAATACTGCATTAATTATAACAGGTGCTCTTGTTGGATCTTCTGGTGCAATTTTATCTTACATAATGTGCAAAGGTATGAACCGTTCTTTCTTTAATGTAATTTTAGGAGGATTTGGTGCAACAGAACAATCTGCATCATCTGGAAATAAAGAACAAAAACCCGTTAAGAGTGGTAATGCTGAAGATGCAGCCTTCTTAATGAAAAATGCCTCTTCTGTTATAATTGTTCCAGGTTATGGAATGGCGGTAGCTCAAGCACAACACGCACTAAGAGAGATGGTTGATACATTAAAGAAAAATGACATTAAAGTTACTTATGCAATTCATCCTGTTGCAGGAAGAATGCCAGGGCATATGAACGTTTTATTAGCTGAAGCTAATGTTCCATATGATGAAGTTTTTGAACTTGAAGAAATTAATAATGATTTTGCTAATGCAGATGTTGCATTTGTTATTGGAGCTAATGACGTAACAAATCCTGTTGCGAAAACTGACCCACAAAGTCCAATTTATGGAATGCCAGTATTAGATGTTGAAAAATGTAAGTCTGTATTGTTTGTAAAAAGAAGTTTGTCCCCTGGATATGCTGGAATCGATAATGACCTGTTTTATAAAGAAAATACTTTAATGTTATTTGCTGATGCAAAAAAGATGACTGAAGATATAACAAAAAACCTTTAAGACTAATGACAACAAAAATTTTTTGTGACATTGCAGAATTAGATCAAATAAAGAAGTTTAATAAGAAAAAAATTGTAAAAGGTTTTACAACTAATCCTAGCTTAATGAGAAAAGCAGGAGCTAAAGATTATAAATTGTATTCTAAAAAAATATTAAAAATTTGCAACAATAAACCTGTTTCACTAGAGGTATTCGCAGACGAATATAAAGAAATGAAAAAACAAGCGCTCCAGATTAATACTTGGGGAAAGAATGTTTATGTAAAAGTACCGGTTGCCAATTCTAAAGGTGTTTTTATGGGTAAAATTATTAAAGAACTTAATAGTTTAAACATTAAACTTAATATCACGGCAATTTATAGCGCAAAACAAACAGAAAAAATTTTAAAATTAATTAATAAAAATACTAAAGTTATAATTTCAATATTTGCAGGTAGAGCAGGAGACACTGGTAGGGACCCAGTTCCAGAATTTAAAAAAAGTATAGCTTTAGCAAAAAAATTTAAAAATGTAGAGATACTTTGGGCTAGTGTCAGAGAACCTTATAATTACTTACAGGCAAAACAATTAGGTTGTCATATTATAACTATCCCACCAACAACTATTGAAAAAATAGAAAATTTTGGAAAAACATTTGATCAACTTACCAAAGAAACTGTTAAAGCATTTTTAGTTGATAGTAAAAAATCTAGGTTTAAAATTTAATTAATTTGTCGAGAGTGTTGGTTGCGGGGGACGGATTTGAACCGCCGACCTTCAGGTTATGAGCCTGACGAGCTACCAGACTGCTCCACCCCGCGGTATATCTAAATTCTGTTTTTAAGCTTATTAAGCTTTTTAACTCTTTTAATATTTTCTTGTAAAATTCTTTTTTTCTTTTCAGAAGGTTTTTCATAAACACTTTTTAATTTTACTACTTTAAAAAAACCATCACGTTGTAATTTTCTTTTTAAAACTCTTAGAGCTTGTTCAATATTGTTATCTTTAACTTCTATTTTCATAAATATTTTTTAAGAAAGTTTAAGTACCATTATATAATTTTGGTGTCTATCAAAATTATTCAATGTTCGAAACTTCTCTTGTTAGTTTTGCTTTCTCTTTTTCTTTTTTTTCTCTTTTTATTCTTCTTTCAGCTTTTTCAATAGCATCAATTAGATCCTTTTGAGAGAATAACCCCAATGCTACAGGGTCTTTAGGATTTAAATTGTTATAATTCCAATAACTTTTATTCTTAATCGCAGTAACAGAAGCCTTGGTTATTCCAACTAGTTTTGCTATTTGTGAATCTTTTAATAAAGAATGATGTTTGATTAACCATAAAGCTGAATCTGGCTTATCTTGCCTTTTAGATAAAGGAATATATTTTTTAATTTTTTTATCTTCAGTTGAAATTTCAATATCAGTATTTTTTATCTGTAATTCTTTATTTTCATCTTTTGAAGCTAGTTCAATTTCTTCTCTAGTAAGTTGACCTGATATAATGGGGTTGTAAGCCATAATTCCTTTTGCAACTTCACCATCTGCAATACCTTGCACTTCAACCTCATGCAAATTACAGAACTTTGAAATTTGTTTGAAAGTAAGTGTTGTATTTTCTACTAACCAAACAGCGGTTGCCATTGGCATTAATGGTACGTTTGACATTTAATCTTTCTTTTCTGATCTGAAATTTTGGAATTTTTTATTGAATTTGCTCACACGACCCTTGTCCATCAATTTTTGTTTTCCACCTGTCCAAGCAGCATGAGATTTTGGATCGATTTCTAATTTTAAAACCTCTCCTTCTTTTCCCCAAGTTGATCTTGTCTCAAATTGAGTTCCATCAGTCATTTCTACTTTAATTATGTGGTAGTCTGGGTGTATGTCTTTTTTCATATCGAGACTTATAGCAAAAGAATTTTATAAAACAATTAAAAGTTCTTTAATTTTTCAAGCATTTTGTCATTAATTGTCATACTAGAAGCTCTTATTTTGATGTTTTTATTTTGGGAGAGGTCAATTTCATTAATTAAGCCACCTGCCTCTTTTACCATTATTATGCCAGCAGCTATATCCCACAAATTTAGATCATTTTGAAAATAACCATCGTATCTACCAGCCGCAACATAGGCAATATCAAGTGCTGCACTTCCAGATTTTCTTAAAGGCAAATCAACTTCATTTTTAGTTATGCCGCCTGTAGCAAACAAGCAGCTATTAAGCTCTCTTTTTTTGGATACTCTAATTCTTTGATTGTTAAAGAACGCTCCACTTTCTTTTTCAGCATAAAACATTTCGTCTTTTATTGGATCATAAATTAATCCTGAAACTATTTCATCACCAGATTTTAAAGCAATTGAAATTGCAAAGTGAGGAACGCCATGTAAAAAATTAGTAGTGCCATCTATAGGATCAATTATCCATGTATGTTCTTTATCTTTATTAGTTTCAGAACCATCTTCTTCACTAATAATAGAATAGTAGGGTCTTGCTTTTTTTAATTCTTCTATAATTATTTTCTCAGCTTTTAAATCAGCATTTGATACAAAATCAGTAGGCCCTTTGATTGAAACTTGTAGTTTTTCTATTTCTCCAAAATCTCTAATTAAAGCTCTAGACGCTTTTTCTGCAGCCTTTATCATGACATTTAGATTGGCTGATATTGATTGCATATAATTTATATTTTTTTGACATATTCCATAGTTCTCGTATCGACTATGATTTTATCTCCGCTTTCAATAAATGGAGGGACTTGAATATTTACACCATTATCTAAAGTTGCGGGTTTGTAAGAAGAGGAAACTGTTTGCCCTTTTAAAGCAACATCAGTTGTATCAATCGTGCACGTTACTTGATTGGGCAATTCAACTGTTAAAGGTTTTTCATTATAAAAACTTATACTGACTTCTAAGTTTTCAGTTAACATTTTACCTTTTTCTCCAATTGTTTCTTTTTTAATATTTATTTGTTCATAAGATTTTGGGTCCATGAAATAATAATCAGTTTCATCGCTATAAAGATAATTAAATTTTGTTTCATCTAATGAAGCTTTTTCAACAGACTCACTTGATCTAAATCTTTCATTTAATTTTGTATTTTTGTTAACACTTTTCATCTCAACTTGGGCAAAAGCACCACCTTTGCCAGGTTTTACATGTTGCGTCTTTAAAACTTGCCAAAGGTCATCCTTATATTCAATTAACATTCCAACTCTAATTTCACTTGCGTATAATTTCATTTTAATTTTTTAATAGCTTCTAATGGTTTGTATTTTTTATTATTCCAAATGTAGCCTGAAATAGCCAAAAAGTTAGCTTTATTCAATAAAAGTTTTTTATAATTATTTAGTTTTATGCCGCCAATAGCTACAATTGGCAAGGAGGTTATTTTTTTTATAGATTTTAATACAGTTAAACTGGCTCTATATTTAACTCTTTTAGTTTTAGTTGCATAAAATGCACCAAAAGCTAAATAATCAGCACCATCTTTAATTGCTCTCTTTGCTAGATTTATAGAATTATGACAGGTCACACCAATAATTTTGTTCTTTAATATTTTTCTAGCTTTTATTAAGTCCATATCTTTTTGACCTAAATGACAACCGTCTGCATTTAGTTTTTTAGCAAGTAGAGGGTCGTCGTTGATTAAAAATTTAACTTTATACTTATTACAAATTTTTCTAATTTTTTTTCCAATAATTAGCTTATTTGAATTTGTTTCTTTTTTAAGTCTTAGCTGAAAGAAACTTATTTTTTTTGAACTAAATACTAGAGCTAAATCATCGTAAAAATTTATATCAAGTATTTTATTTGGAGAAATAAGATAAATAAATTTCTTATTTGTTTTATTTTGTTTCAAGTTCTTTTGACCATTTGCCTTGAGCTGCAAGCGTGCACATATTTGCTCTGTGGTTAAAGATTTTTTGAGTACCACTAGTATTATTAATGTCTTTTGACCAAAATTTAAGTGCACTTTGTTGTAAGGCTCTACCATATGAATAAGTCATAATAAAATTTGTGTCATTATGCTTATTAATTAAGTTTAAATTTTCTGTTGCTTCTACTTCTGTTTGTCCACCAGATAAAAAAGCAATTCCTGGTACATCAGTTGGTACATTTTCTTTTAAGCATTTTAGGGTAAGCTTTGCAACTTCTTCACTTGATATTTTTTTGTCAGCAGCAGTTCCTGCTAAAATCATATTAGGCTTTAAAATTACACCACTTAAATCTATTTTATTAATTATTAATTCTTCAAAGCATTTTTTAATAACTTCAGAAGTTTTATTAAAACAAGTTTTGGCAGAATGATCTCCATCCATTAAAACTTCAGGTTCTACAATTGGAACCATTCCACATTCTTGGACTAAAGCTGAATATCTTGCAAGTGCATGAACATTGGAGTGCATGGACAATTTGCTTGGATATTTATCTGAAATATTAAAAACACCTCTCCACTTTGTAAATCTTGCTCCAAGTTTATAGTAGTCCTTTAGTCTTTCTCTTAAGCCATCCAGGCCTTCTGTAATTTTTTCCTCATGAGAGCCTGCCAGAATTTTTGCACCTGTATCAACTTTAATTCCTGGAACTGCTCCAGATTTAGAAATTAATTCTGGAATAGTCTGCTTCAAGTTCGATGTTTGGTTGATAGTTTCATCATACAAAATAACACCACCAATAAAATCTTTCATCCCACTTGATGAGAAGAGAGTTTCTCTAAATAAAAGTCTATTTTCCGGGGTGGAAGGCACATTGACAGATTCTAATCTTTTAGTCATGGTTCCATTGCTTTCGTCTGCCGCAAGGATTCCTTTACCATTAGATAGTATTTTTAATGCAATTTTGTTAAGTTCTGACATGTTAATTAAGAGCCTTTATACCAGGAAGTTCTTTTCCTTCAAGATATTCTAAAAAAGCACCACCCGCAGTTGAAACAAAATTAAAATTATTAATTGCTCCAATACCATTTAAAAGAGAAACGGTATCACCACCACCTGCAACTGAGTAAATTGTATTACTCTTATTTTTTTCAATAATCTTTTTTGCTATTTCAAGACTTCCTTTGGCAAAATTAGAGTTTTCAAAATAACCTGCTGGCCCATTCCACAAGATAGTACTACTTTCTTCAATTAATGAATTGATAGCTTTAATTGTCTTGGGACCAATATCTAAAATTAACTCTTCTCTAGAAACATTATTTAGTTCCTTTATTTTAGCTGATCCATCTAAGTTTTTCCCTACAGCAACATCTTCAGGGTAAATTATCTTACAGTTTTCCTTTTTTGATAAAAAAAATATTTCTTCAATAATTTTATCACAATTATCTTCTTGAATAGATTTTCCAATTTCATATCCTTTATATCTAAGTATATTATTGGCCATTCCACCAACTATTATAATATTATCAAATTTAGCAATTAAGTTCTTAATGATATTAATTTTAGAAGATATTTTAGAACCCCCTATGATGCATGTTATAGGTCTTTGAATTTCAGATGTAATTTTAGTTAGTGCATCAATTTCTAAATTTAATTGGAGGCCAGCGTATGAAGGAATAAATTTAGTAATTTCAAAAATTGAAGCATGAGCTCTATGCGAACATGAAAAAGCATCATTAACATAAATATCAGCTAGACTTGCTAAATGCTTTGCAAAACCATTATCATTTTTTTCTTCCTCTTCATAAAACCTAAGATTTTCAAGGATTACAATTTTTTCATCATGTTCATTAAATAAATCAGTAGATTTAATTTCTTTTATATTTTTTGAAACTAATTTTATATTTTGGTTTAGTTTATTTTTTAGATCTTCACATATTGGTTTAAGAGAGAGTTCACTTACCACTTTGCCCTTGGGCCTACCTACATGAGATAGTATTATTATCTTTGCTTCATTTTTTAATAAAAAATTAATAGTAGGTAAAATTTTATCTATTCGAGTAGTGTCAGTAATTTTTCCATTATCTAATGGAACATTTAAATCCAACCTAAGTAATACTTTTTTTTGATTAAAATTAGTCTCGTCTTGAATATTTCTCATTAAGAGACTTGATGAAGATGTTCTGCTATGTCACACATTCTATTTGAAAAGCCCCATTCGTTATCATACCACGCTGAAATTTTTCCCATATTTTTACCAACTACATTAGTTAAAGACAAATCAACAATTGCTGAAGCTGAATTATGATTAAAATCAATTGAAACTAATTTTTCTAAAGTAACTTCTAAAACTTTCTTTGATTGTTCTTTAGAGGCGATAGTAAATGCCTCATTAATTGTCTCTTTGCTCATCTCTTTTTTTGTACAAAAAACTAGTTCTATAAGGGAAACATTAGGAGTTGGCACTCTCATTGCAATGCCTTCAAGTTTTCCTTTTAATGAAGGTATAATCTCACCAATTGCTTTTGAAGCACCCGTAGAAGTTGGCACAATAGATTGACTGGCAGATCTTGCTCTTCTAGGATCTTTATGGGAATTGTCCAAAATTCTTTGATCACTTGTGAAAGCATGAATAGTTGTCATAAACCCTTTTTCAATTTCAAAAGTTTCATTTAAAATATTAGCCACAGGTGCAAGACAGTTAGTTGTACAAGAGGCCGCAGAAATAATTTGATCATCTTTTGTCAAAATATTTTCATTTACTCCATAGACAATTGTCTTATCAGCATTTTTGCATGGAGCTGAAACTATAACTTTTTTAGCCCCATTTTTTATATGAGCTAATAATTTTTCTTTTGAATTAAATTTTCCAGTACATTCAAAAACATAATCAACATCAAATTTTTTCCAGTTAATATCTTCAATATTAGATTCTTGTGAAAATGTTATTTTATTATTATTAATAATTAAATGTTTTTCATCATAATCTAAATCTGCATTAAATTTACCATGAATAGAATCGTATTTAATTAAAGAACAGCTGGCTTCAGAATTTGATCGGTTATTGATGTGTTTGATTTTTATGTTTTTGTTTTGGCTTTCAATGATAGCTCTAATTACCATTCTGCCAATTCTTCCCATTCCATTGATACCAACTTTTATTGTCATATTTAACTCTTTATTAGTTTTTTTGCTTTTTGTGAAATATTTTGAACTGTTAATCCAAAATATTTATAAATTTCTTTGTAGGGTGCACTTTTACCGAATGTATCAATTCCAAAAGCTAAACCCTCAGTTCCAATATATTTTTTCCAGCAATCTGTTGAAGCGGCTTCAATAGATATTTTAAATTTTGCTTCATTAAGTATTTTTTTCTTATATGATTTTGACTGTAAATCAAAAATATCTTGGCATGGTACTGATATAACTTTAGAATAAATTTTATCTTTGGCTAATTTATGGCTAGTCTCAATTGCTAAATTAACCTCAGAACCACTAGCAAATATCGTTAAATTAATTTTTTTATGAGTTCTTAAAACCTCGTAAGCTCCAAAAGAACATTTATTTATATTTGAATATTTTTTTCTAATAGGTTCAAGATTTTGTCTTGTTAAAGATAACACACTTGGTGTCTTCAAATTTTTTAATGCTAGTTCCCAACACTCGATAGTTTCCATTCTGTCTGCTGGTCTAAAAACATTTAAATTAGGAATAGATCTTAATCCAGACAGTTGTTCTATAGGTTGGTGTGTTGGCCCATCTTCCCCTAAACCAATTGAGTCGTGGGTCATTACATAAATAACTCGCTGTTGCATCAAAGCAGATAAACGAATGGAAGGTTTACAATAATCAGAAAATATTAAAAAAGTTCCCCCATATGGAATAAATTTACTATGAAGTGCCAAACCATTCATTATTCCTGCCATGGCGTGCTCCCTAACACCGTAGTGAATATAATCACCATTAAAATTAACAGAATTAATAGCGTTATGATGTTTAGTTTTAGTGTTATTAGATCCTGCTAAGTCAGCTGAACCACCAATTAACGTATTATTTTCTCTCGTAAGAGCATTAAGAGTTAATTCAGAAGCTTTTCTTGAGGCTAGACTTTTGTTTTCTCTAAGAGAATTTTGTTTTTCACTTTTTAAAGCTTTAGAGAAATTATTTTTAAAAACTTTATCTACTAAATTTTTTTTTCTTTTATAAATTTTACTCCATGCAGAATCAAGTTTTGCACCCTTATTACCAATTTTTCTCCACTCATTCAAAATACTTTTAGGAATTTCAAAAGGTTTGTGTTTCCAATCTAATACTTTTCTAACTAATTTGATTTCATCTAAGCCAATAGGGCTACCGTGCGAAGAGGCTTTACCAGATTTATTAGGTGAGCCATAACCAATTTTTGTTTTGCATGAAATAACTGTTGGTCTTTTAGCATTTTGAACTTTTTTTAATGCTGAAAAAATTTCTCTTTCGTTATGACCATTGATTAGTATGTAATCCCAACCATAACTTTCAAATCTCTTCTTGAAATTATCTGAAACTGCCAAGCTAGTTGGTCCATCAATAGATATTGAATTGTTATCAAAAAGCATAACTAGATTTTTTAACTTTAAGTGTCCTGCTAAACTCATTGCTTCATGGCTAATGCCTTCCATTAAACATCCATCTCCAGCTAAAACATAAGTTTTATGGTTTATTATTTCTTTACCTAGTTTTTGCTTCAAAATTTCCTCTGCAATAGCGAAACCAACTGAATTAGCAATTCCTTGTCCAAGAGGACCTGTCGTAGTTTCAATACCAGTACCAGGGTGATACTCAGGATGACCCGCACAAATAGATTTTAATTGTCTAAAATTTTTAATATCATTCAAAGAAATACTTTTGTACCCAGTTAAATGTAATAAAGAGTAAAGAAGCATAGATCCATGACCAGCAGATAAAACAAATCTGTCTCTATTTATCCAGTTAGGATTTTTTGGATTAAATCTAAGAAAACTTTTGAATAAAACTGTTGCTACGTCTGCCATACCCATTGGCATTCCAGGATGACCCGAATTTGCCTTTTGCACAGCATCTATAGATAAAAACCTTATTGCGTTTGATAAATCTTTATGTAATTTGTTCAAAAATATCCTATCTAGACTTAGAAGACTCAATTTAATAATATAAATATATATATATGAAAACAGACAGTGAAAAAGAAAAAAAGCTCAGTTTTGCACTTAATAAATTGAAGAGTTTGAATTTACAAAACCCAACGCTAAAGTCTAATTTAGAAAACTTAAACATTCAAAAAAATCAATTAGAAATTGAAAAAAAACAAATAGAGGAAAAATATCAAAATTTAGAAAGCGAATACAAAGCTCTTAATCAAAAATTAGAAAATATTAACCAGCAAAAAATAGAAGAACAAAAAAAAGAGACAGAATTTTCAGAAAAAATAGATGAATTAAATCAAGAAACAGATACTTTATTAGAAGAAATAGACAAATGGCAAATGTAAATATTAAATTTAATGGTAAAGAGTTTCTTCTATCTTGTGATGATGGACAGGAAGAGCATTTAGAAGAATTGTTAACTCATATTAATGAAAAATTTAGCAATTTAAAGAATGACCTTGGAAACATAGGAGAAAATAAACTTTTATTGATCACTTCAGTTCAAATAATGGATGAATATTTTGAAACTAAAAAAAAAGTAGAACAAAAAAAAACTGAATTACAGAATTTATCAAATAAATTTAGAGAATTGAAGTCATTAGTTTATGATTACAGAGATAGAAAAGAAGAAGAGATGAAGGAACTTCAACAAGATCATGAAAGTTTTAAAAAAGAAATAGAAAAAAATAAAGAAGATTATGAAAAAATAATCGAAGCTGCAGCAGATGAAATTGAAAATTTTGTTGAAAAAGCAAATTTAGAAAATCCAATTCAGTAGATTTGTGTTAAAATCTGAATTAAGAAAAAAAATTCTTAAAGTAAGAAAAAAATTTAATACAAAAAATATTCAGCTTAATTTTAAGCAAATTGTAAAAATTCTTAAAAAAGAAAAGATAACCAATCAGATCATTATAGGTGGATACTATCCGGTAAACTTTGAGATAGATGACTTGACACTGTTAAGAAAATTTAAAAAGAATAAATTTAATATTTCTTTGCCCATAATTAAGAAAAACTTTCAAATGAATTTTTATTCATGGTCATTTTCTGAGCCTTTAAAAATAAATAAATATGGAATACCTGAACCGGAAGCTAAAAATATAGTATACCCTGACGTTTTATTAATTCCCTTGGTAGCATTTGATAAAAATTTAAATAGACTTGGATATGGAGGTGGATACTACGATAGATTAATTGAAAAATTATCAAAAAAAAAATATCATAAAGATAGGTTTGGCTTTATCAATTCAAGAAATTGATAAAGTACCAACTAATATGTATGATCAAAAATTAGATTATATTGTAACAAATAAAAATATTATAAAATGAAAATACTCTTTTTAGGTGATGTAGTTGGCATTTCAGGACGGTCAATGGTTTTGAATAATTTACTATCAAAAATTAAAGATGAAAAAATCGATTTTGTAGTTGTTAATGGTGAGAATGCAGCTGACTCAGGTGTTGGTCTTACAGAGGAAATATGTAAAGATTTTTTTAACTGTGGTGTAGATGTTATTACAACGGGTAATCATGTATGGGATCAAAAAGAAACAATGTCTCATATTGAAAAAGAAAATCGACTTCTTAGACCTAAAAATTTGTTTGAACCATCTCCAGGAAAAGGCTTTGGAATATTTATTGCTAAAAATGAGATGAGAGTAGGAGTGCTTAATTTGATGGGAAATGTTTTTATGAAGAAATGTGAAGATGTATTTGAAGCAGCTGAAAAATTTATGAAAAAATATAAGCTTAAAGAGGATTATGATTTTTTATTAGTCGATTTTCATGGTGAAATAACAAGTGAAAAGTCAGCTATGGGACATTTTTTTGATGGTAAAGCAACATTGGTTGTTGGAACTCACACGCATATTCCAACAAATGATACTAGAATATTAAAAGGTGGTACTGCTTATCAAACTGATGCAGGAATGTGTGGTGATTATGACTCAGTTATTGGAATGAATAAAGAAAATTCAATTAATAGATTTTTAAAAAAAAACTCCACAAAGCACTTTCCAGCAATTGGTGAAGCTAGTTTGTGTGGTGTGATTGTTGAATGTGATGTAGAAACAGGGTTAGCAAAAACTGTAAAAAATTTTATACATGGAGGAGAATTAAAAAATTCTCAATAATTATTATGTCGGGTCATTCAAAATGGGCAAGTATAAAACACTCTAAAGGAAAAGCAGACAAACAAAGATCTAAAGTATTTTCAAAATTATCTAAAGAGATAAGTGTAGCAGCAAAACTAGGTGATAAAGATCCTGCGATGAACCCAAGACTTAGATCTGCAATTCAAGCTGCAAAATCAGCCAACATGCCAAAAGATAATATTGAAAGAGCTATTGCCAAATCTTCGGTTAATTCTGAAACAAATTATGAAAATTTAAGATATGAAGGATTTGGTCCAGATAAAATAGCTGTAATTGTGGAAGCACTAACTGACAATAAAAACAGAACAGCTTCCAATGTTAGATCTATATTTGTAAAAAGTGGTGGCAATTTAGGAACTCAGGGATCTGCTTCACATAACTTTAATCAGTTAGGGATTATTAAAATTGATAAAAAAGAAATCTCAGATGAACAAATTTTTGAACTAGCAATTGAATCTGGTGCAGATGAGTGTATTTCAAATGATGAATTTCATGAAATTCAATGTCCTATGAGTGAAATTTATAATGTAAAAAAAAATTTAGAAAAAACAATTGCAAATTTTATTTCAACTGAGATTGAATGGGTTCCTTTAAATAGTGTAGATGTTGAAAAAGATAAAGTGGAAGCTGCAATAGAATTTTTAGAAACATTAGAAGATGATGATGATGTTCAAAGTGTTTATTCAAATATAAATTTTAAGAATAGCTAATGCTTATTATTGGAATAGACCCAGGCATAACAGGTTCTATTTGTTTTTTTCAAGATGGTAAAATAATTGATGTTATTGAAATGCCCAATATGCCTGAAGGGAAAAAAAATAAAAAACAAGTTAATGGTGCTCAAATTTATTACGAAATTTCTTCAAGAATTAAGGATATAAAAAAGGAAGATATCAAAGTTATAATTGAACAAGTATCAGCTATGCCAGGTCAAGGTGTTACTAGTATGTTTAATTTTGGACAATCGTTTGGTATTTTAAAAGGAATTTGTTCTGCAATGCAATTACCAATGTATTTTGTAAGACCGACAAAATGGAAAAAGTATTTTAACCTTATTAATTCAGAAAAAGACGCCAGTAGAACAAAAGCAATAGAGGTATTTCCTTATTTTTCATCAGAGTTATCAAGAAAAAAAGACTCAAATAAAGCTGATGCGATATTGATTGCTAGCTTTTATTACGAAACTTATAAACTAGAAGAATAAATAAAGACTTTAAAAGTCAAAATCATGACACATTTAAGTGTGAAACCTTCAATATGGAAGCTGATATTACATCTCAAGCAGTAGGCCTTGCCTCAAATACCGATTTTTCCTTGTGGAGTTTATTTTTAAGAGCAGATTTTATTGTAAAGTCAGTAATACTTATGTTGATTGGCTGCTCTATATATTCATGGGCCGTTATTATTGAAAAATTTAGACTGTTTAAAAAAATTAATTTAGAGTCTGAGGAATTTGAAGAAAAATTTTGGAAATCAAAATCAGCCGAAACTTTTTACAATAGTTTGCCAGCTGATGTAGAAAACCCTACAGCTTTATTGTTTAAAGATACAATGCAAAGTTTATTAAAAGCCAAAAGTAAAACTAACCTAAATGAAAGAATGGCAAGCATACTTGAGGTTAATATTGAAAAACAAATTTCAAAAATAGACAAAGGTTTTACTTTTTTAGCAACAGTTGGTTCAACTGCACCTTTTATAGGTTTGTTTGGAACTGTATGGGGAATAATGAACTCATTCCAATCTATAGCAATCTCAAGAAATACAAGTTTGGCAATTGTAGCACCAGGAATAGCTGAAGCCTTATTTGCAACTGCACTCGGATTATTAGCAGCAATACCTGCAGTTGTTGCCTATAACAAATTTAATAACGACTCAAAAAAATATTCACAAAGATTAGAAAATTTTTCTAAAAGATTTTTATCAATAATATAAAATGGCTTTTAATCTCAAACGTTCATCAAAAGAGCCTATGAGTGAAATAAATGTCACTCCATTTGTTGATGTAATGTTGGTGTTATTAATTATATTTATGGTAACAGCACCATTATTAACAGTTGGAATACAAGTTGATCTACCTGAAAGTTCTGCAGACTCATTACCTGAAGAATTAGAACCATTAACATTATCTATAAATTCTAAAGGTGAAATATTTATTCAAGAATCTAAAGTTGAGTATGATAAAATTATTGCAAAGATTTTAGCTGTATCTAAAAATAGAACAGACACTAGAATTTATGTTCGAGGAGACAAATCTATAAACTATGGTAGAGTTTTAGAAATAATGGGAATGCTATCTGGCTCTGGCTTTACTAAAGTAGCATTAATTTCTGAGCCATATAAAGAGAGGTAACTAAAGTGAATAGAAATATTGTTATTTCTTTTGGGCTTCATATATTTCTTGTGGTAATCACAGCTATGAGCTTACCATTCCTTGCTAAAAAACCGATTGATCTTCCTCCGATTATATCGGTTGAGCTGATTCAAATAACAGACAAAACTAATATTCCTTTTGCACCAAAAGCAAAAAAAATAATAGAGAAAGTCAAAGAAAAAGAAAAAAAATTAGTTTCTGAACAGGCACCACCAAAAAAAATAAAAAAACAAAAGCCAGATGCCGTTCCATTGCCAGATGAAAAAATAGAAAAAATAAAGAAAATTAAAGATGAAAAACAAAACCCTGAAAAAGAGGAAACAGAAATTAAACAAATTTCAGAGTTTGAAAAAAAAGAACTATTTGACACTAATAGTATTGCTGCATTAATTGATAAATCTAAGACTGAGAATGCAGAAACAAATAAAAAATCCAATCAAGTTACCCAAGATCAGGATAAAGATATGGATTTTTCTGGATTAACTTTAAGTGAAGAAGATGCACTAAAAGCTCAAATTTTTGGTTGTTGGAGTATTCCTCTAGGGTTGCCGTTTAACGAAGATTTATTAGTTAGAATTAAGTTACAATTAAAGCCAGATGGCTCTATTATAAAAACAGAGATTCTTGATCATGCTAGAATGAATAGACCTGGACAGGGATTTTATAAAGTGTTAGCTGAAAGTGCATTAAGAGCTATAAAACTTTGCCAACCTCTTAGAGTACCTAGTACAGGTTATGAAAGATGGAAAGATATGCAGCTAAACTTTGATGCTAGAGAAATGTTAGAAGGATAAAAATGTTATTAAGATATTTATTTATATTATTTATTATTATTCCCATTAAAGCTTTTGCTTTAATTGAAGTTGATATTACTAGAGGAAATTTAAATCCTTTGCCAGTTGCTGTATCCCCTTTATCAATAGATAATAAGTCAAAAGAAAATTTTAAAAAAATTTTAAAACAAGAAGATTTAGGATCAGAAATTTCAATAGTTGTTGAGAATAATTTAAGACAATCTGGTCTATTTAATCCACTAGACAAAAATGCATTTCTTCAAGAACCAGATGTGGCTAATTTAAAACCAAGGTTCGAGGATTGGAATTTAATTAAAGCACAAGCTTTAGTAACAGGTAAGGTTACATTTGTAGATGAAAAACTAAGAGTAGAATTTAGGTTATGGGATGTTTTAGCTGGAAAAGAAATGATGGCTTTAGCATTTACTACTGTTCCTAGTAACTGGAGAAGAGTAGGTCACATTATTACAGATAAGGTGTATGAACGCTTAACTGGAGAAAAAGGTTATTTTGATACTAGAATAATATACGTTTCTGAAGAAGGTCCTAAAACTAAAAGAATAAAAAAATTAGCAATAATGGATCAAGATGGTTTTAATAATAAATATTTAACACTTGGAAATGAATTAGTTTTAACACCAAGATTTAGCCCAACAAATCAGATGGTCACGTATCTTTCTTATTTTAGAAATTTACCTAGGGTATATTTATTAGATATTGAAACTGGAATGCAAGAAGTAGTCGGAGATTTTCCTGGAATGACATTTGCCCCAAGGTTTTCACCTGATGGAAAAAAAATTATAATGAGTTTTGCTAAAGATGGCAATTCTGATATTTATACTATGGATCTTGAAAACAGAATTGTTGAAAGAATTACCAATCATCCATCAATTGATACATCACCCTCTTACTCACCAGATGGAAAACAAATTACTTTTAACTCAGACAGAAGTGGCTACCAACAAATTTATATAATGGATAGTAATGGAAAAAATGTTAAGAGAATCTCATTTGGGAATGGTTTGTATGGAACTCCAGTGTGGTCTCCAAGAGGTGATTTAATTGCATTTACAAAACTTCATAAAGGAAAATTTTATATTGGAGTAATGAGAACAGATGGAACTGGTGAAAGACTGTTAACTGAAAACTTTTATCAAGAAGCTCCATCATGGTCACCAAATGGAAGGGTTATTATCTTTTATAGAGAATCTAAGACTAACTCTAAAGGAGAAGGATTTTCAGCCAAATTATGGTCTATTGATTTAACAGGGTACAATGAAAAGATGGTTGAAACCGAAACGGATGCTTCTGACCCATCTTGGTCGTCTTTATTAAGTAATTAGTCTTAATTTTAGTTGATTTTTAACTTGAAAGGTCTAATTAAATATGAAAAATATAAAGTATTACAAAACAAGGATCAAGGAGCAACAATGAACTTAAGCAAGATTTTAAAAAATGGATTTCTAATTATTTTAGCAAGTTTAGTACTAACTGCCTGTGCTACAAAAAAAACAACAACAGGACAAATGCAAGGCGATGTTTATACAGGAACAGATTCTGTTGAATATTTAGCTTCTGGTGTTCCAGATAGAGTTTTCTTTGCAACAAATGAAACTGTACTTACAACAGCTTCAAGAGAAACTTTAAGAAAACAAGCTGCGTGGTTAAGAAAAAATTCAGATATTAATGTTGTATTAGAAGGTCACGCTGATGAAAGAGGTACAAGAGAGTACAACTTAGCATTAGGTGAAAGAAGAGCTAATTCAGCAAAAGACTATTTAATGACATATGGAATTTCTTCAGACAGAATTTCTGTATTAAGTTATGGTAAAGAAAGACCAGTAGATTCTGGATCTAACCCTTTAGCATGGTCTAAAAATAGAAGATCAGTTACTGTTAAAGCGAACTAATCAATTTAATAAATTATAAAAGACCCTATCACATTTGTGAATAGGGTCTTTTTTTTGCCATCATTATAATTACTACTCAATTTATTATGTTTAATTATAAAAAAATAATTCGATTAAAATTAATATTAGTCTTTATATTTTTTCCAAATATTATTTTTGCTGATAATCATAATGTAAATGAAATTTTAGAGTTAATTCAAAAAGATTTAAAAACTCTGGAAAAAGCTGTTTACTCAGGGTCAATTAATTCAAATAGTCAAACAGGCACAAACGAAAACTCTGAGGATGTTTTAACAAGACATCTTCTAAAATTGTCTGATGTTGAAAAACAATTTCAAGAACTGACTAATAAGTTTGAAGAAATTAATTTCAAGTTAGATAAATTATCAAATAGGCTTTCTAAGGTTCAAGCAGATAACCAAATTAGATTTCAAGATCTGGAAAATACTTTATCATCTGGAGAAATTGGAAAAAAATTAACTTCAATACCAAAGGAACAAGTAGACAAAACTTTACCAGGCTCTTCACAACCTCAAGACTTAGGGTCTATTTCATATAAAGATACAGAAAGTGAAGAAACTAGTCAGCAAATACAATCAGTAGAAACTACTTCATCAATAGTGACAGAAAACTTTGAATCAGAAAAAAATATACTTCCAAATGCTACTCCAGAAAAACAATATGAATTTGCAACTAGTTTTTTAAAGGTAGGTGATTACAGCACTGCAGAGAGAGCTTTTAGAGAATTTGTGATAAATAATTCAGAGCATAAATTGGCAGGCAATGCTCAATATTGGTATGCTGAAACATTTAGAATAAGACAACTTTATACAGATGCAGCTACTGCTTATCTTGAAGGATATCAAAAATATCCAAAAGGTGAGAAGGCTCCTATAAATTTATTAAAACTTGGTGTATCAATGGTTCAAATAGGAGAAAAAGAGCAAGGTTGTAAAATGATTGTGGGGGTTGAAGAGCAATATCCTAAAGCAAATCAATCTGTGCTTCAAAAAGCAAAATATGAATCAAAAAAGTTTGAGTGTTCAAAACAAAACTCATAAACAAATTCTTAGTTTTTTAAAAGATCGAAAAATCTCAAAAGTTTATAGTGAATTCTCTTCCTCTTTAAATTCTGGGGAAAATTTAGCAGTAGCAGTTTCGGGTGGACCCGATAGTTTGGCACTGGCTTACTTGGCTAAATGCTATTCAATAAAAAATAAAATAAAAGTTAAATTTTTTTTAGTTGATCATAGACTTAGAACTGAGTCGACAAAGGAAGCAACGTTAGTAAAAAAAATTTTACAAAAAATTGGTATTACATGTAAAGTATTAAGCTGGAAAGGAAAAAAACCTTCTAGAAATATTCAATCTTTAGCAAGAGTAGCAAGATATTCTTTACTATCAAAAGAATGTAAAAAAAATAATATTAAGCACTTATTATTAGGACATCATTCAAATGATTTAGTTGAAAATTTTTTAATTAGAGTGGTTAGAGGGAGTGGACTAAATGGATTGGTATCTTTTAACAAAAGTGTAAAATATAAAGATGAGGATCTAAATATTTTAAGACCATTACTCAACTTAGAAAAAAAAGATTTAATTAATATTTCTAAAATAGTATTTAAATTTTTTATAAAAGATCCATCTAATATTAACGAGATATATAAAAGAACAAGAATTAGAACTTTATTAGAATCTCTTGAAAAAGAGGGATTGGACTTAAAAAAACTAAAATTAACCATTGATAATTTAAGAGACTCAGACAAATCAATTAAGTTTTATGTTAACAAAAATTTGAAGGATAATTCTATACATATTAAAACAAAAGATACTTATATTTTAAGTCATAATTTTTTTGATCAATCGCATGAAGTTGTTTTTAGATCTTTGACATTTGTTATTCAAAAAATAGGAAAAAAATACTATCCTGTTAGAGGAAAAAGTATCAATGAACTGATTAACCGAATTATCCTAAAGACATTTTCAAAAATAACTTTAGGAGGTTGTTTTGTTGAAAGAGTTAATGAGACGATATTAATTTCAAGGGAAAACACTAATAAAGTTAAGGTTTTGTAACAATTTGACACTTGTTTAATTAATAATAATTATTATCTTATAAGTATGAATATGAAGAATTTAGCAATGTGGGCAGTAATTGTTTTTCTAACAATAGGCCTATATAATATGTTTAAGAACCCTCAAGCAAATGTGGGCAAAGGTAATTCTATTATATTTTCAGAATTTTTATCAGAAGTTGATAATGGTGGAGTTATAAAAGTTGATATTCAAGGAAACAATATTAGAGGAGTATTAGCTAATGGAAATACTTTTTCTACTTATTCACCGAATTATCCAAATTTAATTGAGAAGCTATCTGAAAAAGGTGTGAGTATATCAGCTGCTCCTTTAGAAGATAAGATGCCCTCTTTGTTTGGTGTTTTATTGTCGTGGTTTCCGATGTTGTTACTAATCGCTGTTTGGATTTTCTTTATGAGACAGATGCAGGGTGGCAAAGGTGGAGCCATGGGTTTTGGAAAATCTAAGGCAAAGATGATGAATGAATTAAAAGGTAAAGTTACTTTTGATGATGTCGCTGGAGTAGAAGAGGCCAAAGAAGAAGTAGAAGAAGTTGTTCAATTTTTAAAAGATCCTAAAAAGTTTAGTAGACTTGGTGGAAAAATACCAAGAGGATGTTTATTAGTTGGCCAACCTGGAACAGGTAAAACTTTACTTGCTAGAGCTATAGCTGGGGAAGCAGGAGTTCCGTTCTTCACAATATCAGGATCAGATTTTGTTGAAATGTTTGTGGGTGTTGGAGCCTCAAGAGTTAGAGACATGTTTGAACAAGGTAAAAAAAATTCACCCTGTATTATTTTTATAGATGAGATAGATGCTGTTGGAAGAAGCAGAGGTGCTGGTCTTGGAGGAGGTAACGATGAAAGAGAGCAAACTTTAAACCAGTTATTAGTTGAAATGGACGGCTTTGACACGAATGAAGGTGTAATAATTATTGCCGCTACAAATAGACCTGATGTATTAGACCCAGCATTATTACGACCAGGTAGATTTGATAGACAGGTAGTTGTCGGACTTCCAGATATAATAGGAAGAGAAAAAGTATTAAAAGTTCATGTTAAAAAAATTAAAATGGCACCTGATGTAAATTTAAGAACAGTAGCTAGAGGAACCCCAGGTTTTTCAGGTGCAGATTTAGCAAATATAGTTAATGAAGCGGCATTACTTGCTGCAAGAAAAAATAAAAGACTAGTTACTCTAACTGAGTTTGAAGAAGCAAGAGATAAAGTGATGATGGGATCAGAAAGAAGATCCATGGTCATGACAGAAGAAGAAAAAACATTAACAGCTTACCACGAAGCTGGACATGCAATAGTAACTATTAATGAGGATGCGGCTCATCCAATTCATAAGGCAACAATCATTCCGAGAGGTCGTGCTTTAGGAATGGTTATGCAACTACCTGAGAGAGATCAGCTATCTCAAACAAGAGAACAGCTTCATGCTCAATTAGCTATAGCTATGGGTGGAAGAGTAGCAGAAGAAATCATATTTGGAGAAGATAAAGTTACAACTGGTGCATCTAGTGATATTGAACAAGCAACTCAAAGAGCTAGAGCTATGGTAATGCAAGCAGGCCTTAGTAAAGAGTTGGGACCAGTTGCCTATGGTTCGAATGAAGAAGAGGTATTTTTAGGAAGGTCTGTTGCGAGAACTCAAAATATGTCTGAAGAAACCTCAAAGAAAGTAGACTCAGAAATTAGAAAAATTGTAGATAAAGGTTATGAAAGAGCAAGAACAGTTTTAACTGAAAAAATTGACGATCTACACAAATTAGCTAAAGCTCTCTTAACATATGAAACACTTACAGGTGAAGAAATAGAAAACCTGATAAATAAAAATATATATCCAAGCAATAAAGAGGATTTAAAAGTTGAAGATGAAGATAAAGGTTCAGCTTTAAGTTCAATGGGTCTTAAGCCGAAAATAGTTCATTAATACTAAATGAAAAAATATTACACAAGAGCGTGTAATTTTGCTTATGGTCAATTTTCAATTGAATTAGTTAGAAAAAAAAAATCTCCCACTAAATGGTAATAAGAAAATTTCTTTTGGGCAAATTGAAATTCTTACACGAACTTCTATCAAAAAAATTGATCTTAAAGATATAAAAAAATTACCCAAACTACAGAAAGAAAAAATTAATAAAGATCTCAAGATAATTGTTAAAAAAAAAAAAATTTTTCAAGTTTAAATTTTAATAAAATACCCAATATAATGGGTATATTAAATTTAACACCGGATAGTTTTTCTGATGGGGGTAAATTTAATAAAAAGAAAAAAGGAATATCTCATGCAAAGAATTTATTTAAATCTGGAGCAGATATTATTGATGTTGGTGGAGAATCAACAAGACCTGGATCTAAACCTGTAAGTAAAAAGGAAGAATGGAATAGAATAAAAGAAATATTAAAAGATGTTAATAAAAAAATTCCACTATCATTAGATACAAGAAAATCAGAAATTATGATTAAAGGGATTCATTTAGGAGTTAAACTTATAAATGACGTGTCAGGTCTAAGTTATGACCCTAAAACAGTTAAGGTATTGATAAAAAGCAAAACTCCATTTGTCATTCAACATTCACAAGGTACACCAGAAAAAATGCAAAAAAACCCTAAGTACAAAAATGAATTATTAGATATTTATGATTTTTTTGAACAAAAGATTAAATTTTTAAGATCCATGGGTATAAAACATAATAATATTGTAATTGATCCAGGAATTGGTTTTGGAAAAAATTTGAAACATAATATGAATTTAATTAGAAGCGTTTCTATTTTTCATACTCTTGGTTTTCCTATATTACTTGGACTTTCTAGGAAAAAATTTATTAAGGATTTATCTGGAAAAAATGATAGCAAGGAAAGATTAGGTGGAACAGTATCTTCTTCCATGTATGCAATAATGCAAGGAGTTCAAATTCTAAGAATTCATGATGTGAATGAATTAAGACAAAGTATAAAAGTGTTTAAAGAATTATTTAAAAACTAATGGCAAAAAAATATTTTGGAACAGATGGAATAAGAGGTGCCGTTAATAGTAAAAATATTAATGGAGACATGTTTTTTAAATTTGGTCTTGCAACAGGAACTTACTTTAAAACTCAAAAAAAAAAGAAACAAATAGCAATAATTGCTAAAGATACGAGACTCTCAGGGTATAGTTTGGAACCTGCGTTAGTATCAGGACTTACATCGGCTGGTATGCACGTTTATACATTAGGCCCACTTCCAACTAATGGCTTAGCAATGCTCACAAAGAGTATGAAAGCTAACATGGGAATTATGATTACAGCATCTCATAATCCATATCATGACAATGGGTTAAAATTATTTGGACCAGATGGGTTAAAACTGTCAAATAAAATTGAAAAAAAAATTGAAACTTTAATTGATCAAAAAATTGAAAAATCTTTATCAAAACCAAAAAAATTGGGTCGTGTAAAAAGGTTAGAAACTGCAAATAAAGATTATATAAAAATTTTAAAAAATAATTTACCAAAAGATTTTAACCTAAGAGGTTTAAGAATAGTGATTGATTGTGCAAATGGGGCTGGATACAAGGCTGGGCCTGAATTATTAAAATCTTTAGGTGCTAAAGTATTTTCAATCGGAATAAATCCTAATGGTCTTAATATTAATAAAAATTGTGGATCTACTTTTCCAAATAAAATCAGATTAGCAGTAAAGAAATATAAAGCACATATAGGAATTTCACTTGATGGAGATGCCGATAGAATTATTATGTGTGATGAAAAAGGTATTGTAATTGATGGAGATCAAATAATTGCTGCAATAGCAATGAGGTGGAAAAGAAAAAAAATGTTAAAAGGAGGTGTAGTTGGCACTTTAATGTCTAACTATGGATTAGAAAAGTTTTTTAAACTACATAATATAAAATTCTTAAGATCAAATGTAGGAGATCGCTTTGTAAAAGAGAAAATGCAAAAAAATAATTTTAATTTAGGTGGTGAACAATCAGGGCATATTATTCTAGGCAAATTTGCAACTACTGGAGATGGCTTATTAGTTGCTTTAGAAGTTTTATTTTCATTAAGAAAAGGAAAAAAAGCTAGTAGTTTTTTTAATACCTTTAATAAAACTCCACAAATATTAGAAAATATTGATGTTAAAGACAAAAATATAATTAAAAATATTGATATTAAAAATTCTATAAAATTAGCAGAAAAATTAATTAAAGGTCAAGGTAGAATATTAGTTAGAAGCTCAGGAACGGAGTCTAAAATCAGAGTAATGGGAGAGAGTGATAATATTAAATTACTTCAAAAATGTTTGAAAATCGTTTTAAGAAAAATTAAGTAAATTGAAACCAAAATCTAAAATATTAGTTATTGCCGGATCAGATTCATCTGGTGGTGCTGGCATCCAAGCTGATATTAAAACTATCACAGCTTTAGGTTCGTATGCCATGACAGCAATAACAGCTGTCACAATCCAAAATACAACAGGTGTAAAATCAATAGTACCAATTGATCCTAAGGAAATTTCAAATCAAATAGAATTTACCTCAAAAGACATTAAACCTGATGCCATAAAAATTGGAATGTTGCATTCTACAAAAGTAATAAAATCAGTAATTCATTCATTAAATCTTATTAAAGTTAAAAAAATAATTTTAGATCCTGTTATGGTAGCTAAAGGTGGTGCAAAACTTATTGATGATAAGGCAATTCAGTTATTAAAAAATGAACTAATTAAAAAAGTTAGCCTAATTACTCCAAATATTCCGGAAGCTGAAATATTAACTAAAACTAAAATAAGAACAAAAGAAGATATGATTTTTGCTGCCAGCATACTAATAAAATTAGGAGCAAAAAATGTTTTTATAAAAGGTGGTCATTTAGAATCTAAAATCGTCCAAGATATTTTTGTAAACAAAAATGAAATTTTCATTATAAAAAATAAAAGAATTACAACCAGGAATACACATGGCACTGGTTGCACCCTTTCTTCTGCTATTTCTACATTTTTTTCATGTGGAAAAACCTTAAAGAGATCTTGTGAGCTTGCAACTAAGTATGTACACAATTCAATAAATTCAAACCTTAAATTCGGTAAAGGTCATGGGCCTATTAACCATTTAAGTTCAGTAACAATAGAAAAAAAATTTAGATAATGAAAAATGTTGTAGTTGTTGGATCTCAATGGGGTGACGAAGGAAAAGGTAAAATAGTCGACTGGCTATCAGACCAAGCAGATGTTGTTATTCGTTTTCAAGGAGGACACAATGCTGGACACACATTAGTAATTGATGGAACAACTTATAAATTAAGATTACTACCTTCTGGAATTGTAAGAAAAAATAAAATTTCTATTATAGGAAATGGAGTTGTTGTTGACCCTTGGGCACTATTAGAGGAAATAGAGGAAATTAAATCTAAGGGTGTTGAGGTTAATGTGGATAATTTTATAATTTCAGAATCTGCAAATCTTATTTTACCATTTCATAGAGAGATGGATGAAATAAGAGAAGATGCTGCTGGAAAAGGAAAAATTGGAACAACAAGAAGAGGAATTGGGCCAGCCTATGAAGATAAAGTGGGAAGAAGATCAATCCGTGTTATGGATCTAAGATCTGAGACTAATCTAGACCATAGATTGGAAACAGTACTTCTTCATCATAACGCAATTAGAAAAGGATTAGGAAAAAAAATTTTTGAAAAAGATAAACTTAAAGAAGAACTTTTAAAAATTGCTCCAGAAATATTAAAGTTTTCTCAACCTGTTTGGCTTAGAATTGATGAATTTAAAAAACAAAAAAAAAGAATATTATTTGAAGGTGCACAAGGAATACTACTAGATGTGGATCATGGAACGTACCCTTTTGTAACATCATCCAATACTGTTGCATCTGCGGCTGCAACAGGAACTGGTTGTGGTCCTAATTCTATTCATTATGTTCTTGGAATAACAAAAGCTTACACTACCAGAGTTGGCGAAGGACCTTTTCCAACTGAGTTAACAAATGATATTGGAGAATTGCTTGGTTCTAGAGGTAAAGAATTTGGGACTGTCACTAGTAGAAAAAGAAGGTGTGGTTGGTTTGATGGTGTTTTGGTTAGACAAACAATTAAAATTTCAGGCATAGACGGAATAGCATTAACTAAATTAGATGTTTTAGATGAATTAGATGAAATTAAGATGTGTGTCGAGTATGAGCTTGATGGTAAAAAAATGGATTACTTACCAGCTGCAGTTGAGGATCAGTTAAAAATTAAACCAATTTATAAAACTTTTCCTGGATGGAAAAGTTCTACACAAGGAATAAAGAATATTGAAAATTTACCAGAAAATGCAAAAAATTATATTTACGCATTAGAAGATTTTATTGGAACAAAAGTTTCAAGTATTTCAACAAGCCCTGAACGAGAAGATACTATTCTTTTAGAAAACCCTTTTGAGGTTTAGTTTGCTGGAAGTAGATTTTTAGATTTAGCAGATAATAACATGTGTTTTTGAAGCTTCTCAAATGCTTTATTTTCAATTTGTCTAACTCTTTCTCTGCTAATTTTGTATTTTTTACTTAAATCTTCAAGTGTTGTAGGTTCATCATTTAATCTTCTAGAGTATAAAATCTCTTTTTCTCTTTCATTAAGAATTTTTATAGAATCTTTAAGTAAGCTTTGTCTTTGACCCATTTCTTCTTGATGTGCAAATTTAAGATCATGGTCAAGCTCTTTATCTACTAACCAGTCTTGCCACTCATCACCATCTTCTCCAACTTGTGCATTTAAAGAAAATTCTTTGCCAGACAGTCTTCTGTTCATTGAAATTACTTCATCTTTGTTGACATCTAACTTGTTTGCAATTTCAGTTACATGCTCAGGTCTTAAATCACCTTCAGATTGAGGAGCGATTTGATTTTTAATTTTCTTTAAATTGAAAAATAATTTTTTTTGTGCAGTTGTTGTTCCTATTTTTACTAAGCTCCAAGATCTTAGAATATATTCTTGTATAGAAGCTCTAATCCACCACATTGCATAAGTTGCTAATCTAAATCCTTTCTCAGGTTCAAATTTTTTAACAGCTTGCATTAGCCCAACATTTCCTTCTGAAATCATTTCATTTACTGGAAGACCGTATCCTCTGTAACCCATCGCAATTTTTGCAACGAGTCTTAGATGACTAGTAACAAGTTTTTCTGCAGCTTTAACATTTCCTGTTGCCTTCCAATTTTTTGCAAGCATATATTCTTCCTCTGCTGCCAGCATAGGAAATTTTTTAATTTGTTCCAGATAAGCAGATAAACCACCTTCATTAGAAAGTGCGGGAAGATTACTATTCATTGTAGTGCTCATAAGTTGTATTTATTTAATTAACTATAGTATTATTTCAAGGTTTTATTTGCCAGTATTTCTAAGCAATACTAAAATATTTTCAAGTTCTTGTGGCAAAATTGAGGTAAAAACCATTTCCTCATTAGTTCTTGGGTGAATAAACCCCAATGTTTGAGCATGCAAAAATTGTCTATCTAATTTATAAATTAAATTTTCTAAATTAGTATCGATATTTTTAAGTTTTTTATATTTTTTTTTATATTTTCCATCACCCATAATACTATTACCCATATGTGTCATGTGAACTCTTATTTGATGCGTTCTTCCAGTTTCCAATCTGCACTCCACTAAGCTTAATGTAGGAGTTTTATCATTTTCAAAAATCTCAATTGTTTTGTAATTAGTGATTGCTCTTTTGCCTTTAGAGTTGCTAACTTCCATCATCTGTCTATTTTTTGAGCTTCTAGTTATAAACGTATCAATTTTTCCAGAGGACGGTCTAAGTTTCCCCCAAATTAAAAGCTGATAAACTCTCGTAATTGTGTGTTCACTAAATTGATGTGATAAGTTTTCGTGTGTTTCATTATTTTTAGCAATAACTATTAAACCTGAAGTATCCTTGTCAATCCTATGAACTATGCCAGGTCTTAGTTCATCACCTATTGTGGATAACGAGTCCTTGTTATAATGCATTAAGGCGTTAACAATTGTTTCATCATAATTTCCTGCACCTGGATGCATGATTATACCTGCCGGCTTGTTGATTATTAGCAAATCATCATCTTCATAAACAATTTGTAACTTAAAATTATATGGTTTTAATGACGCTTCTTTAGGTTCTGGAATTTGAAGATTTATCTCATCTCCACTTAATACTTTTTTTGACGGACTATTAATAATTTGATCATTTATTTTTAATTTTTCTTTAAGAATTAAATTCTTAATTCTAGTTCTGCTAATTAAGTTTTCTCTTTTATTGATGAACACATCAAGCCTGAGATTATTTTCATCTTCACCAACTATTAAATTAATGTTTTTTTCCATAAAATGTAATATTAATACTATATGCGCTTGTAGCTCAACTGGATAGAGCGCCTGACTTCGGATCAGGAGGTTCTGGGTTCGACTCCTAGCAGGCGCACCATAACCAAACAAAATGTCTAATACTTTGATGCCCTCCGCAATCTATCATTTATAGTTTTACCAAGTCCTATATTAGGAATCTTTTCCACAGCAATCGATTTATAACCCTTATTTTTTATTTTTCTGAGACACGAATAAAGATTTTTTGCTGCTTTATCTAAATTACTTTTCGAAGTTAAATAAAAATAGCTTTTGAGTTTAGTTTTCTTTTTCTTAATTAAAATGAAAGCTTCGTTATTTTTGGGTTTTGTGACGTTCATTCTTAAAGGAATACCAGGAGAGTAATGTAGCCGTGATTGGCCGGGAGCTATTTTTTTCTTAGGATTGGTAGATATATTCATCTTAAAACCTAAAGCTTTTTGAATTTTTGAAATATCTAGACCTCCTAATCTTAGTATAGTTGGTTTAGCTGTAAGGTTAACTATTGTAGACTCTATTCCAATAGCGCAAGTACCTCCGTCTAAAATATATTTAATTTTATTACCGAATTCTTCTTTAACATCTTTTGCTTTAACAGCACTTACTTTAGTTGTAATATTAGCACTAGGTGCAGCCAATGGATAATCTAGCTGTTTTAGTAAATTTTTAAATATTGTGTGCTTTGGAAATCTTACTGCTAAACTTTTCTTATTATTAGTTACATATTTTGAAATCTTAGAGTTTTTTTTTAATTGTAATACGTATGTTATTGGGCCAGGGGAAAATTTTTTATAAAGTTTAATAAAATTATCATTTATTAAACAATCTTTTTTAAGAGAATCGATATCGTGATAATGTACAATTAGAGGGTTGTTTTTTGGTCTCTTTTTTAAATTATAAATCTTTTTTACCGCTGAATTCTTGTATGCGTTAGCTGCTAGACCATAAACGGTTTCAGTTGGTACGCCAATACAGTAATTTTTATCAAGGTATTTTTTTGCTTTTTTGATATTTGATTGATTAGATTTCATGTATTAATAATTATTATTATATGAAAGATAAAAATTTACCACTTGATAATAACACACTGTCTCTTGAGGAGTTAACAAAAGAGGCAAATAATATTATTGAATCTTTAGAGTCGGAGAAAGACTTGCAGAATTCAATTGATTCATACCAGCAATTATTAAAATTAAATAATATTATTGAAAAAAAATTCTATAAAACTTCAAAAATGATCAATGAAGAAACAAAAAAAAAAATTAACAATATAAATTCAAAAAAAAATGCAAAATAAACTTGCTAGAATAGCAAAAGATACAAACTTATTTTTAAAGCAATTTATTAAAGGACAAAAAAGAACAGAATTAATAGCTGCTATGGAATATGGGTTATTTCCAGGTGGAAAAAAAATTAGATCAAAAATTTTAATTGATATAGGAGCCATATTTAAAATTAATTATAAAACATTGATTTCTATTGGTGCTGCAGTTGAATGTATTCATGCTTATTCATTAATACATGATGATTTACCTTGCATGGATGATGATAAAATAAGAAGAGGAAAAATTTCTACACATATTAAATTTGGAGAATCAACAGCGGTACTAGCAGGAAACTCACTTTTAACAATGGCTTTTGAAATCTTGGTTAGTTCGAGCTTAAAGATAAATGAAAAAATAAAAGTAGATCTAGTAAAAAAACTCTCAGAGACTTCTGGACATCTAGGAATAGCTGGTGGCCAATATTTAGATCTTAGTTTTGAAAAAAAAAAAGTTTCTAAAAGTAAAATTATAGACATGGAAATAAAAAAAACAGGCAAGCTCTTTAGCTTTTGTTGCGCTGTCCCAGTTATTATTAAGAGAAAAAATAATACACAAATAAAGTTTTTTGAAAATATAGGGTCAAATATTGGACTTTTATTTCAAATTGCTGACGATTTAATAGACTTTAAGGGCTCTACAGTTATTGCTGGTAAGTTAACCGGTAAAGACAAGAAAAAAGGTAAAGCCACTTTAATCAGTTTACTAGGATATCAAAATGCTATTAAATATGCTGATAAAATTAAGTCTAAAATAATTAAAGATTTAAATAAATATAGTTCAAACACTAACAGTTTAAATGAAACCCTAGACTACATTTTAAAAAGAAATAAATAATGCAAAACTATAAATTTCTCAAAGATATTAATTTTCCTTCTGACTTAAGAAAATTATCAGAGAACGATCTTCAAGAAGTTTCTAACGAAGTTAGAAAAGAGATGATTGATGCAGTATCTGAAACAGGAGGACACTTAGGTGCAGGTCTTGGGGTTGTTGAGCTAACCGTAGCTTTACATTACGTATTTGATACTCCAAATGACAGACTAATTTGGGATGTGGGTCATCAAACTTATCCACATAAAATTTTGACTGGAAGAAAATCAAAAATTAAAACATTGAGACAAGGTAATGGATTGTCTGGTTTTACAAAAAGATCTGAAAGTGAGTATGATCCATTTGGTGCTGCACATAGCTCAACATCAATATCATCAGCTCTAGGCATGGCGGAAGCAAATAAGTTATCAAATAAATTAAATAATATAATTGCAGTCATAGGAGATGGTGCAATTAGTGCGGGTATGGCATATGAGGCAATGAATAACGCAGGTGCTTCAAAAACTAAAATGATTGTTATTTTAAATGATAACGATATGTCGATTGCAAAACCAGTAGGTGCTATGAGAACTTATTTAGCTAAACTTCTAACAGGAAAAATTTATTTTAGTTTAAGGGAAACTTTTAAATTAATAGTTTCTGCTTTTTCTAAAAGATTTAGTGCTAAAGCTGGAAAAGCTGAGGATTTTTTAAGATCAGCTGTTACTGGCGGTACTCTTTTTAATTCTTTAGGCTTTTATTATGTTGGTCCAATAGATGGACATGATTTGTCTACACTCATACCGATTTTAAAAAACGCAAGAGACTCAAAGCATCAAGGTCCAATTATGATTCATATAAAAACTCAAAAAGGTAAAGGATATTCTTATGCTGAAAAAGCTAGTGATCATTATCACGGTGTTTCAAAATTTAATGTTGTAACTGGCGAACAGGTAAAAAGTGGAACAAATCTTCCAGCTTATACAAAGGTTTTTGCAAACACTTTAGTGAAACATGCAGAAAGAGACAGTAAAGTTGTAGGAGTTACTGCTGCTATGCCAGGTGGAACAGGTATGGATATTTTTGCCAAAGATTTTCCAAAAAGAATGTTTGATGTTGGAATTGCTGAGCAGCATGCTGTTACTTTTGCTGCAGGGTTAGCCACTGAAGGCTATAAGCCATATGTTGCAATCTATTCAACTTTTTTACAAAGAGCTTATGATCAAGTGGTTCATGATGTGGCTATTCAAAGTTTACCTGTGAGATTTATTATAGATAGAGCAGGTTTAGTAGGTGCTGATGGATCAACGCATGCTGGCTCATTCGATATTACTTATCTTTCTACTCTTCCTAATTTTATAGTAATGGCACCAAGTGATGAAGCAGAATTAGTTAAAATGATAAATACATCGATGACAATCAATAACAAACCTTGTGCTATTAGATACCCAAGAGGAAATGGCATAGGAGTGGAATTACCATCAATAGATGAGAAAATAGAGATTGGAAAAGGAAGAGTTATCCAAGAAGGGAAACAAGTTTGTATTTTAAGTATAGGAACTAGATTGGAAGAATGTAAAATTGCAGCAGCAGAATTAAAAAATAAAGGAATTGAGTCAACGATAGTTGATGCTCGTTTTGCTAAACCCTTGGACCAAGAACTTATTTTAAAGTGTGCGCGAGAACATGAGGCTATGATTACTGTAGAAGAAGGATCTATTGGAGGTTTTGGCTCTCACGTGGAAAATTTATTATCAGAAAAAGGTATATTTGATAAAGGTTTAAAATTTAGAACCATGATATTGCCTGATATTTTCATCGAACAAGATAGTCCAAAAAAAATGTATGATGTTGCTGGTCTTAACGCATCTCAAATATCAAAAAAAATACTAGACATCTTATTTACAAAAGAGTCGATAAAAGTAGTTAAAAATTAAATTTAAAAAAATTAGCTACACTGAGCTTTGTTCATTAAGTAATGGTCTAACAAAACACAATTCATCATTGCTTCCCCTACAGGAACTGCACGAATACCAACACAAGGATCATGCCTACCTTTAACTGAAATAGTAGTATTTTTTCCAAACTTATTTATAGTTTTTCTAGTTGTTAAAATCGATGATGTTGGCTTAACAGCAAATGAAACAACAATTTCTTGTCCTGTTGAAATACCACCAAGAATTCCACCTGCATTATTAGAATCAAATTTTAATTTTTTACCTTTTTGTGAAATTTCATCTGAGTTTTGTTCTCCACTTAATTGCGCAGAATTCATTCCTGAACCAATGTTAACACCTTTCACAGCATTAATACTCATCATTGCAGAGGCAATATCCATATCTAGTTTAGAATAAATTGGAGCCCCTAAACCAACAGGAATTCCTCTGGCTCTTACTTCAATAACTGCTCCACAAGATGATCCAGACTTTCTTATATCTAACAAATATTTTTCCCAGAGTTTCAGCATATTCTTATCAGGACAAAAAAAAGGATTTCTGTTAATTGTTAGATCGTTCCATTTTCTAGTATCACATCCCAATATTCCTAATTGAGTAACAGCCCCTACAACTTTAAATTTTTTACCTAATTTATTCTCTAAAACTTTTTTAGCAATTGCACCCGCAGCAACTCTTGCAGCTGTTTCTCTTGCAGAGGATCTTCCACCGCCACGGTAATCTCTTATTCCATATTTCTTAAAGTACGTAAAATCAGCGTGTCCAGGTCTGAATTTATCTTTGATATCTCCATAATCTTTTGACCTCATATCTTGATTGTAAATAATTAAAGAAATAGGTGTTCCAGTCGTTTTGCCCTCAAATACACCAGATAAAATTTGCACTTTATCATCTTCTTTTCTCTGTGTTGTAAATTTTGATTGTCCTGGTTTTCTTTTATCTAGCTCAACTTGAATATCTTGCTCTTTTAAGTTTATATTTGGTGGACAACCATCAACGACACAGCCTAATGCTGGTCCATGAGATTCTCCCCATGTTGTGAAACGAAATTGCTTTCCAAAAGTATTAAATGACATTATCTATAGTATATAGATTATTTTGTTAAAATTATGAATCAAAAAAACTCATTAGGCCTTAATAAATGCTTTTTAGATAAAATTGATCCAATAGATTTATTTGAAGTTTGGATGAATGAAGCAAAAAAAACAGAGTTAAATGATCCAAATGCACTAGCTTTAGCCACATCAGATCAAAATAATTTTCCATCAATTAGAATGGTCTTATTAAAAGATTTTAACAAAGATGGATTTGTTTTTTATACCAATCTAAATAGTCAAAAGGGAAATGAATTAAAAAAAAATCCAAAAGCATCCATGTGTTTTCATTGGAAAAGCCTTCTAAGACAAGTAAGAATTAATGGAATGGTGCAAAAAGTTTCTAATGAAGTAGCAGATGAATATTATAATAGTAGAGGTTATGAGAGCAGAATTGGAGCATGGGCCTCAAAACAAAGCACTGTATTAAATAATAGAGATGAGCTTTTAAACTCAATAGAGGAATATAAAAAAATATATAGTAATAAAAATGATGTACCAAGACCAGAGCATTGGTCAGGTTGGAATTTAATACCCATAAGTATAGAATTTTGGTTAGATGGAGATAGCAGAATTCATGAAAGACTTAAATATAGTAAAGATACTGAGGGAAACTGGGTTAAATCTTTATTAAGCCCCTAAAAGGTTCTTTGTAGACTAAATGATGTAAGACTCTCTAAAATCTTTTTTTCATCACTATCCTTAAATACAGTTAAAGAATTTGATGCAAGGTTAATAAAATGTTCAGCTTTTTTGTAGCATTCATTGATTATGTTGTACTTCTTAATAAGCTCTAAGGTAAAATTTAAATCTTCATTTGATCTTGTTTCTTGTTTAAAAATATTTTTTAACTTATCTTTTTCTATTGACGATACATTCTGAAATAACAAAATAACAGGTAAAGTAATTTTACCTTCAAGAAAATCTTTACCAATTTTTTTACCAAAAAATTTTAGATCAGAATTGTAATCTAATGTGTCATCAGCAATTTGAAATGTTAAGCCTAAGTTTTTTCCATAAAACTCTAGTGCCTCTTTTTCTTTTGTTTCTTTATTAGATAAAATTGCACCAACTTTAGTTGCTGCAGAGAAAAGTTCAGCTGTTTTTGCTGTAATAATCTTAAAATATGTTTCTTCTAACATGTCTACTTCACCTTTGTGCTGTAGTTGTAATACCTCTCCTTGAGCGATCTTTGACGAAGTTGAGGATAAAAGTTTTAAAACTTCTATATTCCCATCATCGACCATCATTTCAAAACATCTACTTAAAAGATAGTCACCAATTAATACAGAAGAGTGATTTCCCCAAATTGAATTTAATGTTTTTTTACCTCTTCTAATATTTCCAAGATCAATGACATCATCATGCATTAAAGTGGCCCCATGTATCATTTCTACACATGCTGCTAAATTAATATCTCGACCTCCTTTAGTGTAGCCACATAACTTAGCTGACCCAAGTGTTAGTAGGGCTCTTAATCTTTTTCCACCAGTGTCGATATGATATTCAGTCATTTTTTGAACGAGGTCTACTTCACTCAAGAGTTTTGATTTAATCTTTTCTTCAACTAAAACTAATTTTTCATCAACAGAATCTTTTAGCTGATAATATGAATTATTTATTTGGTTTCTAAGTTGAACTACAGTTCCCATAAAAAATAAGTTAGTATAATTAAGTTATATTTATTACTTATCAATTGACGCACCTTAATCTTCAACTATAAGTAGGCTTTATATTAAATCAAAAATTCTATAAGGATTAACAATGTTCTCTTTTTTTAAAAAGAAAAAAATAATAGCTCATATCAAGCTAAATGGTGTAATTGGCAATGCTGGAAAGTTTAAACAGGGCATAGATTTTGCAGGACAAGAAGAGATTATAGAAAAGGCTTTTTCACTAAAAAAAGCAAAAGCAGTGGCAATTACTATAAATTCACCGGGTGGATCGCCAGTCCAATCACATTTAATCTACAAATTTATTAGAGCTCAAGCTAAGAAAAACAAAATAAAAGTAATAGTGTTCGCGGAAGATGTTGCAGCTTCTGGTGGATACTTAATAGCTTGTGCAGGAGATGAGATATATGCAAATTCAAGTTCAATTATTGGATCAATAGGGGTTATTTATTCATCATTTGGATTTACAGAACTAATTAAAAAAATTGGTGTAGAAAGAAGAGTTCATACAGCTGGAAAAAATAAAAGCTCATTAGATCCCTTTCAAGAAGAGAAGTCAGAAGATATTGAGAGACTTAAGAATATCCAACTAGATCTGCATAAAGATTTTATTAAAGTTGTAGAAGAAAGCAGAGGATCTAAACTTAAAAAGGATGGGATTGAATTGTTCTCAGGAGAGTTTTGGGCGGGTAGTAAATCAAAAGAGCTAGGCCTAATTGATGGACTTGGTAATGCTAATGAAATTTTAAAAGAAAAATTTGGTGAAGATGTGATTATCAAAAAATTTGAAAAATCTAAGGGTTGGTTAAGTAAGAAATTATCTTCATCTAGCAATCAAATAGATCAACTAGCAAATATTTTAGAGGAAAGATCTATCTGGCAAAGATATGGCTTCTAAGGAAAAAATTATAAAACCTAAATTTCAATCGTTTCAAGATACTATTTTGAATCTTCAAAAATATTGGAGCAAACAGGGATGTATTCTTCTACAGCCATATGACATAGAAGTTGGTGCAGGAACCTTTCATCCTGCTACAACCTTAAGATCATTAGGACCTAAGCCATGGAAAGCAGCTTATGTTCAGCCATCAAGAAGACCCACTGATGGAAGATATGGAGAAAACCCAAATAGATTACAGCATTATTATCAATTCCAAGTTTTAATAAAACCTTCACCAGATAATATCAAAAAACTTTATTTAAATAGTTTGGCTGTAATCGGTATTAATCATAAAGAACATGATATTAGATTTGTTGAAGATGATTGGGAAAGTCCAACTTTAGGTGCGGCAGGTTTAGGATGGGAAGTTTGGTGTGATGGAATGGAAATTACTCAATTTACATACTTTCAACAAATGGCTGGATTTGAATGCAAACCTGTTTCAGTTGAAATAACATATGGTCTTGAAAGAATTTGCATGTTTACTCAACAAATGAAAAATGTTTATGATCTACTATGGAATGATGAAGGTGTAAAATATGGGGATGTGTTTCTTCAAGCTGAAAAAGAGTTTTCAGCATATAATTTTGAACATGCCAATACAGAAAATCTATTCAAAATGTTTGATATGTTCGAGCTTGAAGCAAAAGCACTGGTAGATAAAAAAATTTCACTACCTGCATATGATCAATGTCTAAAAGCAAGCCATGCATTTAATATTTTAGATGCAAGAGGAGTTATAAGTGTTGCTCAAAGAGCGGGTTATATAGGGCGTATTAGAGACATTACAAAAGCAGTCGCCGAAAGTTGGTTAAGCAGTCAAACAGATTAATGTCAGATTTTTTTATAGAGTTGTTTAGTGAGGAAATACCAGCTGGTTTACAGAGTAACTCACGTAATGTTTTATTAGAAAATTTTCAAAATTTATTTGAGGAAAAAAAAATTCTGTTCAAAAAAAGTTCTTCATTTTCAACACCAAATCGTCTTATAATTTTATTTGAAGGTCTATCTAAAGAAATAATACAAAAAGCTGAAGAAATAAAAGGACCAAATGTTAAGGCTCCAGAAAAAGCTATTGAGGGGTTTTTAAGGTCAAATCAAATAGAAAAAAAAGATCTTCTTAAAAAAACATTGGAAAAAGGAGAATTTTATTTTTTCAAGAAAGCATCAACTAAAATTAATACCATAGATTTACTTCAAGAATATACACCTATAATCCTTGATAAATTACAATGGAAAAAATCTATGACTTGGGGAAACTATAACCTTAGTTGGGCGAGACCATTAAAATCTATCCTAGCAGTTTTTGATGATAAAAGTTTAAATTTTAAATTTCATCATTTAATAGCCTCTAACACAACATTTATTGACAAAGAGTTTGAAGATAAAAAAAAAATATTTAAAAATTTTAAAAGTTACAAAGATTTCTTTAGTCAATCTGGCATAATTATAGATCACGTATTGAGAAAAGAATTTATTGTTAAAGAAATTGAAAAAATATCTAGAAAAAATAATTTCATTGTCGAGCCTAATAATAAACTTTTAGATGAAGTTACAGATATTGTTGAGCAACCAAATATTTTAGTGTGCAAGTTTGATCAGAAATTTTTGAATATTCCAAAAGAAATTTTGATTATTACAATGCAATACCATCAAAAATATTTTCCAACATTTGATAAAAAAGGAAAAATTACAAATGAATTTTTAGTTGTGGCAAATAACAAAGATGAAAAAGGTTATATTAAGATGGGTAATGAAAGAGTTGTAGAAGCAAGATTAAGTGATGCTCAATTTTTTTGGGAAAAAAATAAATCTCAAAATTTAGTTAAACAAGTTTCAAAATTAAAAAATATGAATTATTTTAAAGGTCTTGGATCTTATTTTGACAAGATTCAAAGAATGAGAAAACTTGGAGGAATGATTTCTGATGAATTATTAATTAGTAAAGATCAAGTTGAACTATCAGCATCGATTTGCAAAGTTGATTTAGTTTCTGATATTGTTGGTGAATTTCCTGAGCTTCAAGGAATTATGGGCGGACATTTCGCTGAAGTGCAAGGTTTTGATAAAGAGATAGCGCTAGCAATAAGTGAACATTATCAACCAGTAGGTCTTGATAGCAAGACTCCAAAGAAACCATTTAGTATTGCTTTAGCTTTAACTGACAAAATTGATACCTTAGTAGGTTTTTTTGGAATTAACCAAAAACCAACTAGCTCAAAAGATCCTTACGCGCTTAGAAGGTCTGCACTTGGTGTAATAAAGCTATTAATTGATAATAATAAAGAGTTTAAGATTAAAGATCTTATTAGTTATTCCACTTCACTACATAAAGACCAAGGGTTTATTTTTTCAAACGAGTCATCTCAAAAAGAATTATCCAATTTTTTAATGGACAGATTAAAATACTACATGAAAGAGAAAAAGATTAGACCAGAGGTAATAGAAGCCAGTATAAAAGCACATGGATTAGATCATATGAACAAAATATATAAAAAAGCTTCAACACTTAGTGGGCTAATCAGCAAAGTTATAGGAGAGGACATTATTACAAGCTACAAAAGAGCTTACAGTATACTTGAAAGTGAGTTGAAAAATACAGATCTTGAACTGTCAAATACAACTGACCCTGGTATTTTTAAAAATGACTATGAAAAAAACCTATTTAAAAAAATTAATGAAATAAGAAAATATTTTACAAATATTGGCAAAGATGAAAATTACATAGAAACACTTGAAATTCTTGCTGGTGCTAAAAAAGCAACTTCAGAGTTTTTTGACAATGTTAAGGTCAATGATGATGATAAAAATATTAAAAAAAACAGATTGGAACTTTTACAAATGTTATGTAGAACATTTGATAATTACATAAATTTTTCAAATATAGAAATCAAACAGTGAATAAGCTAATTTTAAATTTTAAATCAAAAGATTCAAAAAAAATTAAAAATCCTAAAAATTTTTTAGGTGGAAAAGGGGCAAACCTTTCTGAAATGGGCAGAATGGGACTGCCAGTTCCTCCTGGATTTACAATTTCAACAAAAGTTTGTGAATTATTTTATAAAGATAAAAAAAAATTAAATTCAAAAATTGTTAATATTATAAAAAAGGAATTAAAAATTATCGAAAAAGAAGTAGGGAAAAAATTTGGTGATTTAAAAAATCCTTTATTATTATCTGTTAGATCTGGTGCAAGAGTTTCAATGCCTGGCATGATGGACACAATTTTGAATTTAGGATTAAATGATAAGACCGTTCTTGCACTATCAAAAAAAACTTCTAATAGCAGATTTGCAAAAGATAGTTATCGAAGATTTATCCAGATGTATGGCAATGTTGTTATGGGTGTTGAGGGCTATCACTTTGAAGAATTAATTGAAAATTACAAATTAACCAAAGGTGTTCTTTTAGATACAGATCTTGATGCAGATGATTGGGAGGGATTAATTAATGATTTTAAAAAAGTTATTAAAGATCAAACCAAAAAAGAATTTCCCCAGAACGTATATGATCAATTATTGGGAGCTATTAGTTCGGTATTTCTATCTTGGGAAAGTAACAGAGCAAAAGTTTATAGAAAACTAAACCAAATTCCTGCTGAATGGGGAACTGCAGTTAACGTTCAATCAATGGTATTTGGCAATATGGGTAATGATTGTGCAACTGGTGTTGTTTTTACAAGAAATCCATCAGATGGGGTTAATGAAGTGTATGGTGAATACTTAATTAATGCTCAAGGAGAAGATGTGGTGGCAGGTACAAGAACTCCTCAGTATATAACCAAAAAAGCAAGAAAAGATGCAAAAGCAAAAGAAGCTTCGATGGAAGAAGCTATGCCAAAAGTATTTAAACAATTAGATAAGATTTTAAAAATTTTGGAAAAACACTACAAAGATATGCAAGACGTAGAATTTACAGTTGAAAATAATAAATTGTGGATGCTACAAACAAGATCAGGAAAAAGAACTTCAAAGTCAGCTGTTAGAATTGCAGTTGATATGGTTAAAGAAAAGTTGATTTCTAAAAAAGAAGCAGTAATGAGAATAGATCCAGCTTCTTTAGATACATTGTTACACCCTACATTAGATGAAAAAAGCACACTAAACGTTATAGCAAACGGTTTGCCAGCATCTCCAGGCGCTGCAAGTGGTAAGGTTGTTTTTACATCAGAGGAAGCAGAAAGATTAAACAATGTTATGCAGGATACTATTTTAGTACGGGTAGAAACTTCACCTGAAGATATTCATGGAATGCATGCTGCAAAAGGAATTTTAACAGCAAGGGGTGGGATGACTAGTCATGCTGCAGTGGTTGCAAGAGGAATGGGAAGACCATGTGTTTCTGGCTCTAGTGAGATTGATATTAACTATGAAGCGAAAACCTTTAAAACTTCTTCTATTGAAATTAAAGAGGGAGATATTATTACAATTGATGGTTCAACAGGAAGAATTATTCTTGGAGAGGTGCCAACGGTTAAACCAGAAATTTCAGGAGACTTTTCCAAATTAATGAGCTGGGCAGATAATTTTAGAAAACTAAAAGTAAGAACGAATTCAGAAACACCATTAGATACAAAAACTGCAAGAGACTTTGGAGCAGAAGGCATAGGACTTTGTAGAACCGAACATATGTTTTTTGATGAAGAGAGAATTTTATCTGTTAGAGAAATGATTTTATCAAAAACAGTAGAAGATAGAAACAGGGCGCTAGCAAAACTGTTACCACATCAAAAAAAAGATTTTGTACAAATATTCAAAATTATGAATGGTCTTCCTGTCACAGTGAGACTGTTAGATCCACCATTACACGAGTTTCTTCCAAAAACAGAAAAAGAAATTAATGATGTAGCAAAAGTTGTGGGGTTACCATTAAAAGAAATTGAGTCTCGAATTAACGAGTTACATGAACAAAACCCGATGCTTGGTCATAGAGGGTGTCGATTGGGAATTTCTTTTCCAGAAATTTATGAAATGCAATGTAGAGCAATCTTTGAGGCTTTATCTGAACTTAAGATAAAAAAAATTAAGTCAGCATTTCCAGAAATTATGATCCCTTTAGTATCAACTGAAGCTGAGATTAGAATAATGAAAGATTTAGTAGTCAGAGTTGCAAAAGAAGTTCAAAAGGATAAAAAAATTAAAATAGATTATTTAGTTGGTACAATGATTGAATTACCAAGAGCAGCAATTAAAGCTGATGATATAGCTAAACACGCTGAGTTCTTTAGTTTTGGAACTAATGACTTAACTCAAACAACATTCGGTTTAAGTAGAGACGATAGTGGTAAATTTTTAAATGATTACCTTGAGAATAAGATTTTTTCTATAGATCCATTTATCTCTATAGATGACGGAGTAGGTGATTTAATAGAAATTGCAGTTGAAAAAGGAAGAAAAACTAATAAAAAAATTAAACTTGGAATTTGTGGAGAACATGGTGGAGACCCTAAAAGTATTCACTTTTGTGCTAATGCAGGTTTGGATTATGTTTCTTGCTCACCATATAGAGTTCCAGTAGCAAGATTAGCTGCTGCACAAGCTGAACTTTCTAAAAAAAATTAGATTTCAAATTTAAAATCTATAGCTGGTACACTATGAGTGATACTTCCAATTGAAACTCTATCGACACCCGTTGCTGCAATTTTTTTAATAGATTTCAAATTAACGTTCCCAGAAGCTTCTGTTTCATAATGTTTTTTAGCCATTCTAACACCTGCCTTGAGTGTTTTATTTTTCATATTATCAAACAAAACAGTATTAAATTTTAAACCCATTATTTTTTTAAGTTGATTTAAATTATCGACTTCTACTGTAATTTTTCTTCCTTTTTTATTTTTGATTGCAAGAGATACTAAAGTTTTAATATCAGAGCTTGCAATATGATTGTCTTTAATAAGAAATTCATCACTTAAATTAAACCTATGGTTTGTACCACCACCTAACGAAACAGCATATTTTTGTATTACTCTTAAGGTTGGAATTGTTTTTCTAGTACAGCAAATTTTAGTTTTTTTATTAGCTAATTTAACAAATTGATTAGTCTTAGTAGCAATTCCAGAGATATGACTTAAAAAATTTAAAGCAACTCTCTCACCAATTAAAATATTTTCAGCCCTACCTTCAATTGTTGCCACTACGTCGTTCTTTTTGACTATTGAACCTTCTTTTTTTTTAATAATAAATTTAATTTTATTATCAATTAATTTGAATGTTTGTTTAACAAACTCTAAGCCAGCAACTACTGCTTGTTGATTAGAAATCAATTTAACTTTTATTATTTTCTTATTTTTAACTAAACTAGATGTAATATCACCAGAAGGGTAAAGATCCTCATTTAATGCAAGCTTAACTTTATTCCTGATATAATAGTTGCTTAATTTAATTTTAGGCACATTTATTATCTGCCAATAGCAGCCATTCTTTCAACGGATATTCTTGCCTTGTTGATAGTTTCATTATCCATAATTATCTCACCAGTTTCATTTTCTAAACAGGCCAAAATTTTTGGCAGAGTAATTCTTTTCATATGAGGACATAGGTTGCATGGTTTAATAAATTCAACATTAGGATTTTCTACCTGAATATTGTCACTCATAGAACATTCTGTAACCATCATTATCTTTTTAGGTTGATTGTCCTCTACATATTTGATCATTCCTGAAGTTGAACCAGCAAAGTCACTTGCTTTAATTACATCAGGCGGACATTCAGGATGTGCAATAATCTTTATTCCTGGATTATTTTTTCTTATATCGTGAATTTCTTTTTCGTTAAATTGGTCATGAACAATGCAAATTCCTTTCCAAGCAATAATTTCAACATCTGTCTGAGAAGCTACATATTTAGCTAAATAATCATCAGGTAGAAATATAACTTTTTTAACACCAAGAGAATTAACAATCTTAACTGCATTAGCTGATGTGCAGCAAATGTCAGTTTCAGCTTTAACATCTGCTGAAGTATTTACATAGGAAACAACAGGTACACCTGGATATTTTTCTTTTAATAATCTTACATCCTTACCTGTAATAGAGGATGACAAGGAGCATCCTGCAAGCATATCAGGTAACAAAACTTTTTTTTGTGGACTCATTAATTTTGCTGTCTCTGCCATAAAGTGTACACCAGCCATTACAATAATATCTGCTGAAGTTTTTGAAGCTTCTACTGCTAGAGCTAAAGAGTCAGCTGCAAAATCTGCTACACCGTGATAAATTTCTGGTGTTTGATAATTATGTGCAAGAATAACAGCATTTTTTTCTTTTTTTAATTGATTAATTCTATGAATATAAGGAGCATGAACTGACCATTCAATCTCAGGCATAACCTTTGAGATTTTTTGATAAATAGGATCAGTTGCAATTTTTATTTCTGTTGTAAATTTCATGTTAAAAATCTATCAATTTGTGGCAACATTGTCATTCACTAATACTGACGCATTAATTATTACAAGAAAGTTAAAATGTTATATATAGTACGCATATGGGAATGACATTTCAAACATTTGACTTATTAAAAAAAAATATAGAAGAATTTGGAAAACTTGGAAATGTGCTTACATTAGGTAGATTAGGAAATCAAATTGATACAAAAAAATTAAAATTATTTGGACTAGAGAATAATAAAGCTTTCTATAAAGAATATTCAGATGAAATATTAATAGAATACTTGGGAGCAAACTCTGTAGATTCTATCGATAATTCAGATTTTGAAAGTGCTAATATTATTCATGATATGAATAATGATCTCGATGATATTATTAAAAAATACGATACAATTATAGACATTGGAACTTCAGAACATGTTTTCAATATTAATCAAAATTTAAAGAATATCTCTAAACTTTGCAAAACTGGTGGCAGAATAATTCATTGTCTTCCAGCAAACAATCAGTGTGGTCATGGATTTTGGCAGTTTTCTCCAGAGCTTTTTTTTGGTCTTTATGATGAATCAAATGGATACCAATCAACCAAACTTTATTTGATTGATAGTTATAATGATAAGAGTTACTGGCAAATTAAAAAGAAACCTAAGGAGGAAAGATTAGAATTAAATTCTTTTTCACCATTATATATTTTTGTAACAACTGTTAAAAAATTAGAAAATACAATTCAAAAAGCTCAACAATCTGACTATGAATATGTTTGGGAAAAAAAATTAGATAATACTAATTCCATTAAAAATAAAAAACCCTCAATGAGTGTTATTTGGAAAGAAGTTAAAGATAAAACAAAACTTTTTTTAAGAAATAACTACTTTTTAAAAGAAAATTTTTCTAAATATGAAAAAAAAAGACTCTTTTTAAAGAATTTTTATAAGAATAATTCTAATTTAATAGAGTTGGATTACAATATTAAATAAAACTTATTTAATCCACTTTGGTTTTAAAACTCTTAAAACAGAATTTTTACACGTAAGTTTTTGTTCTAAAATTAAATTTTCATTTAAATTTTTAAATAAAGCAAATGGATAATTATTATCAATTAAAACCTTACCTACTTCATTGTCTCCGTTATAAATTAAATCATTCTCATTTAATTTTCCCTTAACTAACTGAATAGGAAACAATCTTTTGGAAAGTTTGTTTTTTAGCTTGATCCGTGCTGTATTTTCTTGCCCAACATAGCAACCTTTTTTAAAATCTATTCCATTGAGCTCTTCAAAATTACATTCAATTCCAAATATTTTATTTTGTAATTTGTTCAAATCTTTTTGTGCTATTCCTAATTTATGGCTCAATTGGTAATATTCATCAATTTCAGAGGATTTTAAGGATAGTTTTTTTAAGGATAGATAGAGCTTTTCTAAATTAATAATAAGTCTTGCACCAAGGTCTATATTTCTAGGATCTAACAAAATAGAATCTTCACGATATTGAATTGTATATCCAGGAATATCTTTCGCACCTTCAAATTCTAAAAATTTTTCTTTGTTAAAAGCAGCAATCACAAATTCATTACTTAAATTCATAATCTCAATGTTTGATCTAAGCTTATAAGTATTAAATTGTTTAAAAAGAGCTTCTATTTGAGATTTTTCACAATCTATAAAATATCCAGTCTTGTGTTTTGAAATTATGAAAGCAAAAAGAAACTTGCCTTGAGGTGTTAATAATGATGCAAAACAACTGTTGTTATTATTAACCTTATTAATATCATTACTAATTAAATTTTGTAAAAACTCTTTTGCATCCCCACCGTTTATGAATAAAATTCCTCTGTCATCTAAAATATAAACTTTTTGTATTTTCATGTTAAATCAATCATTTTAATATTTTATCTATTTTTTTAAAAAGTTTAGTCTGATAATTAGTCCCTTAAATTTATAGACTTATAAAGATCTAAAGCTATAGCTTTTGAAAATTCACCAGAATAGTGGACTAAATCAATAAACATTTTATCTTTTATCTTAAAATTAACTAAGTTCAAATCTACATAACGTAATAAATTTTCATTTTTATCTATTAATTTGTAAATATTTCTATAATGAAAAAAATTTTTATCATATTTAGATAATTCAGAATTTAAAACGTTGGATGAAGAATAATCATTGACTGATAAAGCTATAGGTTCCAAAACATTTACAACATTAATCTTAAATTCATTTTCTAAAGATTTGTTAATTTGGAAGTTTATTTTTAATCTATCAATTAACCTTAAGTACTCATCTTTCATATCTTGATTTTTAAAATTATTGTTATTGATTGTTTTTTTTTTAATACGTTCTTTATAGAGTTTCACAATGTTTAATCTATTAAACTTATTGGTAACCCAATTTTTAAAAATTAAAAAAGTAGAGATTTTTTTCTTTTTTATTATTTTTTCATAATCTCTAGTGAGTGATGTAATTCCAGGAAATTTATTATTAAAGATATGTTCTCTTTTAAAATCATTAAAACCTTCAATAAAAATAACCGTGTTAGGAGGTGGTAAAAAGCTTAATAAATTTTGAAATAAAATTCTATTTTGAGTACTATAAAAAAATCCCTGTCCAAAATTAATAATTTTTTTTTTATTAAATAGTTTTTCTAAATGGGCTGCTATTGTTTCATTATTCTTTAACCCATAGCCAAATATCTCTGATCCACCAAAAATCCATATCTCATCATCTCCACCCTTAGGAATTTCTTTACATAAATTTATATCATTATAGTTACATCTATTTGAGTATTTACCCACAGATAAAAATTCACTATATCTTTCACTTTCCAAAGCTTCTGTAAAAGGTGAATATTTTGAGGGAAAACTTTGAAAACTGATAACCTTTAAATAGTCTTGATAATTTTCTTCTCCATAAATTTTAGAAATATTTTTTATAAAATTTTTTTCATTTATAGAGGACTCCGTGTATTTTTTTGCTATTTTGTTACTAATTCCAAATAAAACTAAGAGAATTATTACCAAAAATAAAAATTTATTCATTTTAAATATTTAAATGATCTAATTATTTCTAAATTCTTAGAACAACGATTATAAACTGTAAACATTAATTTAATATTTACCATCAAATGTACTATACTACAGTATACAAGTAAAAAAAATAATTCAAGATTTCTTAAGTGAAAAATAACTCAAAAAAAAAATTAGAAAATTTTTGGAAAAAAAAATCTGAATTAATCCATTGGACAAAAAAACCAAAAAAAATTATTAATAAAAAACTTTTTTACACTGATGGAGTTTTGAATGCATCATATAACTGTTTAAAAAAAAATATTATAGATGGGCTAGGTGATAAAACGGCTATTGTATATGTTGATAGAAATGGTTTATTTTTAAGATTGACTTATAATGAATTAGAAAATTTAGTTGACCACTTTATAAATTTTTTACTAAATAATTTTAGTAAAAAAGATTTATCAAGTAATATTATAGCAATACACTCTTCTGCAAATTTAATTTCCTCAATATCAATGTTGGCTTGTGCAAAATTAGGAATTACTCATTGTGTTTTATTTGAAGATTTATCAAATGAAGCTATAAAAATTCGATTAAAGCTTCTTAAATCTACAATTTTAATTACAGCTGCAGATATTGATTCTTATAATCATAAAATTAAAAACCAAAAAAAGATTAAAAAAATTACTTTCTTTCAAAATGTTAATAAACTTAATGATCAATTTAATATAGATTTAAAAAAATTTTTATTAAAGAAAAATTTTAATCCATTTAAATATGAGTATGTAAAAATAAAAAGTAATAAACCATTTTTTGTTTTATTTACATCTGGTACAACAGGAGTTCCAAAGGGCATTATCCATTCAACAGGTGGTTACCTAGTCTATTCAAAGTACACATGTATAAAACAGTTTGGTATGGATAATAATACAGTTATGTTAACAGCGTCTGACGCTGGTTGGATGAATGGACACACTTATGCACTTTATGGACCATTATTGATGGGTGCAAAAACAATATTAATTGAAAAGCCAATGTCATTAATAAATGAGACTTTATTTAAAAAAATTTTATTAAATGAAAAAGTTAATATCCTATATTTGCCAGTTACTTTAATAAGATTAATGAGATCTATTGATAAAAAGATTAAAATAAAATCTAAATACCTAAAAACTTTAGGCTCAATGGGTGAGCCTCTATCAAAGCATATAGGAAGCTGGTTTAGTAAAAAATTTTCTTTTAAAAGCCTACAAATTGTTAATGCTTATTATCAAACAGAAAATTCAGCTATTTTAGCTTCACCAAAATTTAATGATAATATAAAAAAAGTTTCATTTGGAACAGTTGGCAAACAAGTAAATAATATTTTGGGTATTTTTTTAGAAAAACTAGACTCTAATAAATCTGAATTAAAAATTAGGAATCCGTGGCCTGGCTGTATGATTGGTATCATCAATGGAAGGGAACAATTTAAAAAATATTGGGACAATAAATCAAACTTTAGATTATTTGACTATGCATCTCTAGATAAAAATAGAAATTTTATAATACATGGAAGACTGGATGATGTAATAAACATTAGAGGCCATCGGATAGGTTCTGCAGAAGTAGAGTCAGTCTTATTAAAAGATAGCAATATTTTCGAGGTTTGTGCAATTGGAGTTCCAGATGAATTAGAAGGAGACTTGCTCATTGTTTTTATATCCTCAAAACATAAAAATTTAGACCAAGTAATTAAAAAAATTATTACTGAAAATTTTGGTATTTTTGCTACTCCTAAATCGATATATTACATTCCAGAAATGCCAAAAACTAGAAGTGGTAAAATTTTAAGAAGATTGCTAAGAGACCTTTATTATAACCCAGATATTGAAGAAATGGGTGATTTGAGCACTATGGTTAATCCTAAATCAGTAAATATAATTAAACAAATCTTAAAAAATTAATAAGATTTTTTTCAATTTTAATGTATATGAATTTATAATGAGTAAAAAATTGATATATCAAATTTTAGCAAGAAACTTAAAAATTTCTGAAAATAGTATCAACATAAGAACAGATGCCAAAAATACACCAGAATGGGATAGTCTTGCCCACGTTAGGATTATTATTGAATTAGAAAAAGAATTAAAAATAAAAATTAGAAACGATCAAATAGGTGAATTAAATTCAATAAAAAAACTAATTAAACATTTTACTATATAGTGCTTTTCCATAGTAATATTTTTATTCTTTATTTTTTTCCATTAACATTATTTTTACTATTTATTTCAAGCAAAATAAAATTTGATGGTAAAATAATTTTAATATTAGCAAGTTTACTTTTTTATTCCTGGTGGAACATAAATTATTTACCGCTAATTATTTTATCAATTTTTGTAAACTTTTTTTTAGGAAAAAAAATACAAAGATCTCACAAAAAAAAAATTTTTTTATTATTTTTTTCAATTATATTTAATATTGGTATCTTATTTAGTTTCAAATATGCAGATTTCTTTATTTCAAATTATAACTTTTTAACAAATTCTGAAATAGATAAACTTAATTTACCATTTCCACTGGGTATAAGCTTTTATACTTTTCAAATAGTTACCTATCTAGTGGATTGTTATTATGGTAAGATTGCTTTACATAAATTTAAAAACTTTGCATTATTCGTAGTCTTCTTTCCACAATTAATAGCTGGTCCAATAATAAAATATAATTTTTTAATAAATCAATTAGACATTAAAAAACTTTTTATTTTAAAGATTAATAACATTTTAAAAGGTCTTATTTTATTTATTATAGGCTTTATTAAAAAAGTATTCTTTGCAGATCAGCTATCTTTAATTGTAGATAGTGGCTATTTAAATTATCAAAACTTAAATTTCCTGGAGTCTTGGATGACGAGCTTAGCTTTTACATTTCAAATATATTTTGATTTTAGTGGTTACGTAGATATGGCATTAGGATGTGCTTTGATGCTTAATATAATTTTACCAATAAATTTTAATAGCCCTTATAAGGCACACAACATTATTAATTTTTGGAAAAAATGGCACATTACATTAGCTGAATTTTTAATGAATTATATTTACTACCCTTTATTAAGATCTTTACCTGCTATATCTTTCTTTTTCGTTATGCTGGTCACAATTATTGTTTTCTTTCTAGCGGGTCTTTGGCATGGCCCATCATGGATGTTTATAACTTTTGGATTAATTCACGGAATAGGTGTTGTTTTTAATCATTGTAAGGAAAAATTTTTTAATTTTAAAATTTATTTGCCATTGTCTATTTTTTTAACATTTAATTATGTAAATTTATCTTTTGTTATTTTTAGGTCAGAAAATTTTGAACAAGCCTTTGCTATAATTTACAAAATGTTTAATTTTAGCTCTTTTGATACATCTTTATTCCAAAATATATTTCTAGACCAAATATTTTTGAAAAATTTAATTCTATTATTAGTTTCAATTCTAACAGTATTTGTTTTTAAAAACTCAGACCACTTAGTTAACTCTAGATATTTAAAATAACTTTAAAATTTAAAGTATATAAAGGGATCAATATCAGTATTTTCAAATATTATATTGGTGAAAATTAAAGATATAAGCAGAACTATAATGACTATTAATTTTTTCCTTAAGCTCATAAATATAAAACAATTTAATTTTATTGTATTTATTAACCTATAAATATATTAAAAAAAATAAAATGTTAGATCTAATAATTAAAAATGGTTCATGCTACATAGACAAAGATCTTAGGTATCAAGATATAGCAATTAAAGATGGTAAAATTATAAAAATTGGTAAAATTGATAATGAAGCTAAAGAAGCTTTTGATGCTAAAGGGTTAACAGTTTTACCAGGCTGTATTGATACCCAAACTCATTTTAGAGAACCTGGGTCAACAGATACTGAAGATTTACACTCAGGAAGTAGAGCTGCAATAGTAGGTGGCATAACAAGTGTGTTTGAGATGCCAAATACTAATCCACCAACATCTACTAAGGCAGAATTTCAGAAAAAATTAGATTTAGCTAAAAATAGAATGTATTGCAATTATGCATTTTATTTTGGAGCAACAGCTGATAACGCAAATGAGTTAGCAGATTTAGTAAATTTAGAGGGTTGTTGTGGAATTAAACTGTTTGCTGGATCATCAACTGGAAACCTTTTAGTTGCTGAAGAAGAGGATATTGAAAAGGTATTTAAAAACAGCTCAAAAGTTGTAGCAGTACATTCTGAGGATGAGGAAATTTTAAATATTAATAAAAAATTAATTAAAGAAGGAGATGTTCATTCACACCCAATTTGGAGAAGTGCCGAATGTGCAATTTCATCGACTAGAAGAATTGTAAGAATAGCTGAGCGATATAAAAAAAAAGCACACATCCTTCATGTAACAACAAAACAAGAAATTGATTTTTTATCGCAGCACAAAGGTAACATCACATTTGAGATAACACCTCAACATCTAACAATCTACGCCCCAGATTGTTATGATAAACTTGGAACATATGCTCAAATGAACCCACCAATAAGAGATAAATCTCATTATGACAGGTTATGGTATGGGGTAAAAAATAATCTTAATGACACAATTGGATCTGATCATGCTCCACATTTAAAAGAAAACAAAGAAAAAAAATATCCCAATTCACCATCTGGAATGCCAGGTGTTCAGACACTTTTACCAGTCATGTTAAACCATGTTAATGATGGAAAATTAAGTTTAGAACAATTAATGAATTCTATATGTGAAAATCCAGTAAAAATTTTTGGCATTCAAGATAAAGGTTTTATTAAAGAAGGATTTGATGCAGATTTTACAATTGTTGATATGAATAAAAAAATTACAATTAAAAATGAAAATATTGAAAGTAAATGTGCTTGGTCACCTTTTGATGGATATGAATTTAAAGGTACACCAGTATCAACAATCATTAATGGTCAAATTAAAATGAGAAATGGTAAAATTTTAGGTGATCCTGAGGGTAAGGCTTTAAAATTTTAAATAGTTTTTATAGTAAAACTATTTACTAGAACAACACCAGTAACAATAAAGAACAACCCTAAAACAGCCTGCCATGATAGTGATTGTTTGAAGAAAATATATCCTAATATTGCAATTGTAAATATACCAAGGCCACTCCATGTTGCATAAACAATGGCGATAGGAAGTTTATCAACCACAAATGTTAAAAGGTAAAATGAAGATAGATACAAAATTGCAAGTGTTGTGGTTGGAATTATTTTAGTAAAATTTTGTGAAACAGGTAATAACATTGTTCCACCTACTTCACAAAAAATTGCAATAGTTAAAAATAAATATGTCTTTATCATTATTTAAGAATATTATTTTTCATTAAGTCTTCTTTTATCTCAGTTAAAATTACAGGATCATCAATAGTTGCTGGCATTTTATAATCTTCTCCGTCGGCAATTTTTCTTATTGTTCCTCTTAATATTTTTCCAGACCTTGTTTTTGGCAATCTTTTAATAACAATTACAATCTTAAATGCAGCAACAGGACCAATTTTATCTCTAACCATTTGAATGCACTCTTTAGAAATTGTTGTGTGATCTTTTTCAACACCAGATTTAAGAACGACCAAACCAATTGGCAATTGTCCTTTTAATTTATCTGCAACACCTAATACCGCACACTCAGCAACTGATTGGTGTTCCGATAATACTTCTTCAATTGCTCCAGTTGATAATCTGTGACCTGCAACATTAATAATATCATCTGTTCTAGACATAATCCAAATGTAACCATCTTCATCTATATGACCTGCATCATAAGTTTCATAGTAACCGTCATAGTTGGTCATGTAATTATCTTTGTATCTTTTATCTGCATTCCACAAAGTTGGAAAAGTTCCAGGAGGCAAAGGTAATTTTATAACTATATCTCCCATCTCATTAGGTTTTGCTAAAGTTTGATCTGGCTTCATAATTTGAACGTCATAACCAGGAACAGCCTTACAAGCTGAGCCATACTTTGTTTTCATCATTTCAATTCCTGTACAATTAGAACTAATTGCCCAACTAGTTTCAGTTTGCCACCAATGATCAATTACAGGAACTTTTAATAAATTTTCTGCCCACTTAATGGTATCAGGGTCAGCCCTTTCACCAGCTAAAAACAATGACTCAAATTTACTTAAATCATACTTAGAAAAAAACTTTCCCTCAGGGTCTTCTTTTTTAATAGCCCTAAAAGCAGTTGGTGCAGTAAAAAGTGATTTTACTTTATAATCAGAAATTATTTTCCAAAAAGCACCAGCATCAGGAGTGCCAACAGGTTTTCCTTCAAATAGTACTGTGGTGCAACCTTTAAACAAAGGAGCATAGACTATATAAGAATGACCAACTATCCAGCCAATATCACTTGCTGACCACCAGACATCATCAGTATCAATATTGTAAATATTTTTCATAGTCCATTTTAAAGCAACTATATGACCACCAATATCTCTAACTATTCCTTTTGGCACACCCGTAGTTCCTGAGGTATATAAAATATAAGCTAAATCATTTGAATTCATTTCAACACAATCTACTTCTTTTGCATTTGAAAGCGCTTCATCCCAACTGATTTCTCTTGGAGCATTTATATTTGCTTCATTTCCAGATCTTTGAAATAAGATTAATTTTTCTATCTTATGAGATGCCATTTTTATGGCCTCATCCACTAGAGGTTTGTATTCAACAGTTCTTCCTGGTTCAAAACCACACGAAGCCGTAACTAATATTTTTGCTTTACTATCATCGATTCTGCTTGCTAATTCACTAGATGCAAAACCACCAAATACCACTGAGTGAATTGCTCCAATTCTTCCACAAGCCAACATTGCAATAACTGCCTCTGGGATCATGGGCATATAAATTATAACCCTATCTCCCTTATTAACCCCTTGGTTTTTTAAAGCTCCTGCAAATTTTGAAACTTTTTCTTTTAATTCTTTATAGGTAAACTGCTTTTTGTTGCCAGTTATGGGACTGTCATAAATTAAAGCTAATTTTTCACCTCTACCTTCATCGATATGAAGATCTAAAGCATTATAACAGGTGTTAGTCACCCCATCTTCAAACCATTTATAAAAAGGAGGATTAGATTTGTTTAGAATTTTTGTTGGTTTTTTAAACCAAAAAATATCGTTAGACACTTCTTGCCAAAAATCTTCAGGGTTTTTTATAGAGTTTTGATAAATTTCACTGAATTTTTTATTCATCTTTAATGATTCTATATTTTGATATTTTAAGACTTATTAAATTAAAAATTGTATTAAAATTCAAAAAGTAAGTAAAATCAACACAAATTAGAGGCAATTAAACCTTCTAAAAACTTAATTATTTTGATAGTTAATCCTCAACATGACTTAAGCATTTGTTTAAGTCTAGTTTATATAAACTAAAAAGTTAAAAACTAACGAAAGAGGGAGTTTTTTATGAAAAAACTAAAATTGTTTGCTCTTACAGCTGTAGCCCTAATGGGTGTTTCAGGTGTAGCAAACGCAGAAACTACACTGTTAGCTTCTGATGACTTTGTTGGAATTTCATTCTGGCTTGTGTCAATGGCGTTATTAGCGTCAACGGCATTCTTTTTTATTGAAAGAGCATCGGTTCCAGCTGGCTGGAGAGTTTCGATCACTGTTGCAGGACTAGTTACTGGTATTGCATTTATTCACTACATGTACATGAGAGATGTGTGGGTTATGACTGGTGAGTCACCAACAGTATACAGATATATTGACTGGTTAATTACAGTTCCATTATTGATGTTAGAATTCTATTTTGTTCTTGCAGCAGTAAATAAAGCAAACTCTGGAATTTTCTGGAGATTGATGATTGGTACTTTAGTAATGTTAATCGGTGGATACTTAGGAGAAGCAGGATACATCAATACTACACTTGGTTTTGTAATCGGTATGGCTGGATGGTTCTACATTCTTTATGAAGTATTCTCAGGCGAAGCAGGAAAAAATGCAGCGAAAAGTGGAAACAAGGCTCTTGTTACTGCATTTGGTGCAATGAGAATGATCGTTACAGTTGGTTGGGCTATCTACCCATTAGGTTATGTATTTGGTTACATGACTGGTGGAATGGACGCAAACTCACTAAACGTGATTTACAACGCAGCCGACTTTTTGAACAAGATCGCTTTTGGTCTAATCATTTGGGCAGCAGCAATGTCTCAACCTGGTAGAGCTAAGAAGTAGTTTTACTCGTTAAATAATTAGAAGAAGGGCAGGTATGTTTTTACATACTTGCCCTTTTTTTTTATCTTATTATATTTAGATATATGCCAAAGATTACATATTTAGAAGAAAATGGAAAGTCTCATACCATAGAAGTTTCCAATGGATTGAGTGTAATGGAGGGCGCGGTTCAAAACGACATTCCTGGAATTGATGCCGATTGTGGTGGTGGAATGGCTTGTGCTACTTGTCATGTTTATGTCAAAGAAGAATGGTTTGATAAACTTCCAAAAAAAGAAGATGGTGAAGAAGATATGTTAGATATGGCATTTGAACCAAAACAAAACAGTAGATTGAGTTGTCAAATATTAGTTTCAGATGAATTAGATGGACTAACAGTTAGCATTCCATCAAAACAAGGTTAAATGATTAAAACAGATACTTTAATAATAGGCGCAGGCCCAGTAGGATTATTTTGCGTCCATCAATTAGGCATCATTGGGTTAAAATGTGAAGTAGTTGATAATTTAGATAAAATTGGAGGCCAATGTATTGAACTTTATCCAGACAAACCAATTTATGATATTCCAGCAGTTCCTGAATGCACTGGAGAAGAATTAACTAAAAACTTAATTGAACAGATAAAAGCATTTAAAACAAATTTTCATTTAAACGAAAGAGTAGAAGAGCTTAAAAAAGTTGAAAAAAAATGGTTAATTAAAACAAACAAAGGAACTGAATTTGAAGCATCAAGTATAATTATTGCAGCAGGTGTAGGCTCTTTTGAGCCCAGAAAATTTCCAACAAAAGAGATTGAAAAATATGAAGGCAAGCAAATACTTTATTCAATTAAAGATAAAACAATCTTTAAAGATAAAACAGTTACAATTTTTGGTGGAGGAGACTCGGCATTAGATTGGGCAATTGAACTTTCAAATACATCTAAAGTTATATTGGTCCACAGAAGAGATGAGTTTAGAGGAATGCAAGCAAGTATCGATAAAGTTAACCAATTAAAAGAAGAAGGCAAAATAGAAGTTCATACAAAATACCAATTAGATTTAGTCAATGGAAATGAAAAAGTTGAAAGCATAAATATTAAGCATGATGATGACAGTATAAAAGAAATTAAAACTGATTATGTTTTGGGCTTTTTTGGACTAATTATGAAGCTTGGACCAATTGCTGAATGGGGACTAAATTTAGACAAAAAAACTATTCCTGTTAACACAGAAAATTTTGAAACTAATAAGGAAGGTATTTTTGCAATTGGTGATATCTGCTCTTATCCTGGCAAACTTAAATTGATACTTTCCGGCTTTCATGAAGGAGCATTAGCTGCGAGAGGTTGCTTTAAGTATGCTAAGCCAGATGAAAAATATAGATTTGAGTTTACCACTTCCTCTAAGACGGTGAAAGGCAGACTAGGTGTTAAAGAGTGATAGAGTTATTTACAGCAGATACTCCAAACGGAAAAAAAATTACAATAATGTTAGAGGAAATAGGTTGTGATTTTAAAATTACTAAAATTGATCTGTCAAAAGATGAACAATTTAAAACAGATTTTAAAAAGATAAGCCCGTTTGGAAAAATACCAGTAATTATAGATCACGAAAATGGACAGTCATTATTCGAGTCTGGAGCAATACTTATATATTTAGCAGAAAAATATAATAAATTTTATGAAGCAAAAGATCGAAATGTTATAAATCAATGGTTGATGGCACAGATGGGAATTATTGGACCAATGATAGGACAACATCATCAATTTCATCATTATAATCCTGGTAAAAGTGAATTTGGAGAAGAAAGATATTTTAAAATTACAAAAAGAATTTATAGCGAATTGGATGAAAGATTATCTTCATCAAAATACTTAGCTGGAAATGAATATACGATTGCAGATATTGCAACTTGGCCATGGATTGCAAGACATGAATGGCATGATATTGGTCTTAAAAATTATAACAACTTAACTAGATGGTATTTAGATATTGCAAAAAGAGAAGCTGTTGTAAAAGGGTACGATCTTTTAAAAGATGGCTCGAAGATACCAAAACCTTAACTAGAAATTTCCCTTTTTAGTAGATCCAGGATAAAAAATTCTTTGAAGATCATCATTTGCCTTCTTCCTCATTTCAATATCCTCTGAATTCATAAGGCTACTTGGTCTTTTTGTATGCTGATGGTAATTAAAAGTATCATCTCCTCTTGCTTGCTGAACATACATTTTACCTAGAACTTGATTTACGTTACTGCCAATATAGCTTTGAACTACAAAGCCAATTCTTCTATCATTAGTTTTATTTAGTCCCGAACCATGAACTATAGTTGGATGATGTAAGGACATTTGTCCTGCTTTTAAAACTAAAGGAGTTGTTTCATCTAAAGGAACATTTTCAACTGTTTGACCTCTAGTTAATAAATTACCCTCATCATATTTTTGCTCATGATGTTTGATATTATCTTTATGTGAGCCAGACCACATTCTCATACAACCATTTTCTTCATTAGCATCAGTTATTGCTAACCATGCGGTCACCCAATTATGTGGTTCCAATCCAATATATGTTGCATCTTGATGAAAACTTACAAATCCTTTTTCATAAGGGTTTTTAATAAACAAAGTTGTTCCACAAATAAGAATATTTTTTCCAATTATGCTCTCAACAGCATCTAACATTTTAGAATTATGACAAACTTCATCCAGTATAGGAGAAATCATATGCACATAATTTCTTCCAGCACCTTTCAGTTCATCAGGCCATTTGGTTTCAATATTTTCTATTTCTTTTCTTATCTCAAACGCTTCATCTTTAGTTAAGACTTCTATTGGAGCCACATAGCCATTATCGTGATACTCTTGAAGTTGATTTGAGGACAATTTAGGCATATTATTTAAAAATATTATATGAGCGCAACTATTTCTTCAATAAATTATTGTCCAGTCAAATCTGTTTCATTTCAGACAATTGAAAAATGTGAAATTAAAAAAGATGTTGGAATTATTGGAGATAGAATTTTTGCATTTGCCAAAGATCTTGACTTAGATAAAGCACAACTATTTGAAAAAAGCCCAGAGGAAAGAAAAGGTAAATGGAATAAAGTTTTAACTCTTAAAAATTCCCCAGTTTTGAATAAATACAACTTTTTGTTTAAGGAAAACAAATTAACACTAACTTTTAAAGATAAAGAAATTCTGACTATTAATGCAAGTGAATTAAGCGAACGTCAATTACTTTCAAATAAAATTCTAGAATTAGAAAATTCTTTAAAGAAACCAATAGTTTTAATGAAAAATGAAGAACTTCCTTTTTTTGACACATCAATTTCAAACAAAGTTGATTTTGTTAATTCAGTTTCTCTTTTAAACATACAAAGCATCAATGATTTTCAAAAAAAAATAGATAAAAAAGTGGAAATATCTAGATTTAGAGGAAATATATGCATTGATGGAATTAAGCCTTGGGAGGAACGAAAATGGATAGGGAAAACTATAAAGATTGATAACATTTCCTTTAAGGTTGAGAAAAATATTCCAAGATGTGTTGCAATTAATTTAAAACCAGCAACAGATGACAATTCTTTAAATTTACTTCAATCATTAAAAAAAAATTATAATCATTTTGAAATGGGAATTTATTTAACGGCACTTGATGATGGTGAAATTAATTTAGGTGATAAGGTTAAGATAACTATTTAATAAAAATATTTTATTAAGCAACTTTAAGTTGCATTTACTTTTTTTGGTGTACAAATAACTTCAATTTTGTTTTAATTATTAAAATAAACTTAAATAGAGGAAAAAAAATGAATAGATTTTTAAAATCGATTGGAGTTTCTCTTGTACTTCTTTTTAGTATTTCTGCAGTTAGCGCTGAAACGTTAACTAGCAAACTAGAAGGTGGTCACAAGTTAAGACTTGGTTTTGGTACCGCTGTACCGTGGGCTTATGCTGGAGATAATGGTGAAGCTTTAGGATTTGTTAACATGATTGCTTTAACAGTTCTTGAAGAAATGGGAATTACAGAACATGAAACTAAAGTGTTTGAATGGTCTGGATTAATTCCTGGAATAAATGCAAATCGTTCAGATATGGTAACTGGCGGTATGTACATTCTTAAAAGTAGATGTGCGAATATGAATTTCTCAGACCCAATAGGTGTGTTTGGTGATGCAATGTTAGTGCCAAAAGGAAACCCAAAAAACATTAATAACTATGCAGATGTTATTAGTACTGGTGCAAAACTTGTAACTGGTGCTGGTTTCAACACAGTTGAAGCTGCTAAAAAGTATGGTGTTCCTGAAAGTCAAATGATGTTAGTTGAAGGTGAAGTTGGAATTCTAGCTGCAATGAAAGCTGGAAGAGCAGATGTAGCTGTTCAAACTTTCTTTGGTGCAAAAGAGCATGAAGAAAAAACAGGTGGTGCATTTGAAGTAACTGATCCTAAATTAATGCCTAAAGAAACTTTAAATGTAGTTGGTATTGGTTTTAGAAAAACTGATGTTGAATTTAGAGATAACTTTAATAAAGCATTAGCAAAAGTTATGGCTAACCCAGCAACTATGTTAGAAAGAGCTGGTAAGTATGGGTATGATAAAGCTCAACTACCACCTCCTGAAATGAGTACTGAGTGGGCTTGTACAACTAAATAATATAAATAATAATAAAAATTTAATCAGGCGATGAAAAAAAGTCGCCTGATTTTTTTTTAAATTTACTGTAAAGGTTTTAACTTTGAATTATTTTTCATTTTTAGCTGAGCATGGATCTACAATGCTATTAGGGACGGTCACTACACTTAAAGTGCTAGTTTGTGCTACCATTTTATATGTAATTATCTCTATAATTTTTGGGTTGATGCGTGTATCTAATAATTCAGTTATCCAAGGCGTTGCAACAGTATATATAGAATTTTTTAGAGGAACTTCTTTACTAGTTCAGCTGTTCTGGTTTTATTATGTCCTGCCTTTTTTTGGCATTTCACTAGAGGCATTTACTGCTGGAGTTGTTGCAATAGGAATGAACTTTGGAGCTTATGGAGCAGAAATTGTTAGAGGTGGAATATTAGCAGTACCTAAAGGGCAGTGGGAAGGGGCTCATGCTTTAAATTTTAGTCCTTTTAAAAGAATGAAAAATATTATTATACCTCAAATTTTTCCAATCATACTACCTCCTGCAGCAAACTTAACAGTAGAGCTTTTAAAGGCAACAGCTCTTGTTGCATTAGTAACCGTTGTTGATTTAACTTTTGAAGCAAAACAAATTAATGCAATTACATGGCTTTCAGCTCAATGTTTTGGTACCGCACTATTAATATATTATATCATTTCTAGATTCTTTTTAGTCCCATTCTTACGATGGTTAGAGGTTCTTGCTGCTAGAAAAGTTGGAAGAGGGAAAGTATAATGAACGCAGAGTGGAAATGGGATTTTGCTTTTCAAATTCTACCCCAAATGTTATGGGCAACACTAAATACTATAATGGCGGCAGGCATAGGTTATGCTATTGCAGCTGTTGTGGGTTTATTGTTTTTATTAGGTCAAAGAACACCTTATAAATTTATAAATATAATTGTTAGAGAAATTATCGAATTTATTCGTTCAACACCTCTGCTTATTCAATTATTTTTTGTTTATTTTGTAGGACCACAATTTGGAATTACATTGTCAGCTTGGGTTTGTGCAATGATAACTATAGGTCTGCATTTTGGGACTTATCTTTCAGAGGTTTATAGAGGTGCATTAGAGGGTGTTCCAAAAACACAATGGGAAGCGTGTAGAGCTTTAAATTTCACAACTTTATATACATATAGAAGAATAGTTTTGCCCCAAGCTTTTCCAATAGCAATCCCGGGAATGGGAAATTATTTAGTAGGAATCTTTAAAGACACACCACTACTTTCGACAATTGGTGTTGCAGAATTATTTCATGCAGCAACAGCTGTAGGAGGTTATCACTATCGTTATTTAGAACCATACACTATAGTTGGAATTATTTTCTTAGCTCTTTCTATTCCAGCTGCTATGGGTATTAGAAAATTAGAAAGATCAGTAAATAAAGCTCAAGGAAAGGTAAAAAATTAAATGGAACACAAAAAAGAAACTAGCGATGTCTTGGTAAAATTCTCTGATGTTACCAAACAATATGGAGACCTTGTTGTTTTAGATAAGCTTAATTTAGAAATCAAAAAAAATGAAATGGTTTCAATTATTGGTCCATCTGGATCTGGAAAAACTACTGTCTTAAGAGTTTTAATGACTTTAGAAAAAATTAATCAAGGTATAATTCATTTAGATGGTGAGCCTTTAACCCACATGATGGAGAAAGAAAAACTTATTTTTGCTAATGAAAAATACTTAAGAGAAAGACGTTCAAAAATTGGAATGGTATTCCAGCAATTTAATCTTTTCCCTCACATGACTGCCCTTCAAAACTGTATTGAGGCACCAATTGAAGTATTGGGTATGGAAAAAGAAGAAGCAGAAGAAAGAGCTTTAGATTTATTAGATCTAGTAGGATTGTCAGATAAAAAAGATGAACATCCTTCAAGATTATCAGGTGGTCAGCAGCAACGAGTTGCAATAGCCAGAGCCCTAGCAATGAGACCAAAGGTTATGCTTTTAGACGAAATTACATCTGCATTAGATCCAGAGGTTGTTGGTGAAGTTTTAAATGTAATTAGATCTTTGAATAAAGAGCATGATCTTACTATGATTATGGTCACACACCAAATGGGTTTTGCTAAAGAAATATCAGACCGAGTGTGTTTTTTTAATGAGGGTAAAATTTTTGAACAAGGACCCCCAGAACAATTGTTTGATAATCCTCAAAATGAAAGAACTAAACAATTTTTACATGCCGTTCTTGATGCTAGCTAGAAAATAAATTTAGACTTTAATCGTCAGCGTATACTTTTTCATCTTTTTCATGCTTTTCTTGTGCTGCAATACAAAGATGGGCAACTGGTCTTGCCATCAATCTTTTTAATCCAATTGGCTCAGCAGTTTCTGCACAAAATCCAAAAGTTTTATCTTTTATTCTCATTAAAGCTTGGTCAATTTTAGAAATTAATTTGATTTGTCTATTAATTGCTTTCATTTCTACAGTTTTATCCGTGTAAGAACTTGCTTGATCAACAATATCTGCTGAAACACTATTGTCGTCCATTGACCCATTGTAAAGAGCTTCATTATTTGCTTTTACCAATTCTTTTTTCCATTCAGTAAGTTTTATCTTAAAAAAAGATAAATGTTTATCACACATATATTTTTCTGTTTCTTTTGGGATATATGTTTTTGAAATTTTAATTGGTGCCTTTACTTTGATTTCAGGTGTACTATTTTTTTTTATTACTTTAGTAGCTTTTTTGACTACAGCAGCAACTTTTTTTGTTTTAGCTGTCGGTTTTTTAGTAGATGTTTTTGAGATTTTAGGCATATGTATAAATTTAGTGGCCGGAGTATATTCAGCAATTAATACGTGTCAAGCAAGCTTAATTCATATAAAATCAATGAAATGTTAATCAATAAAAACAATATAAATAAATTGTTTTATAGTTTTCTTATAATTCATTTAATTTTATGGACATTGATTCCAACATTAACAAATAATAATTTACCACTTGATACAATTGAAGCCTTGGCTTGGGGAAGTAATTTAGATTGGGGATTTAATAAACATCCACCAGCGAGTGCATTTTTTCCAGAAGTTATTTATCAAGCATTTGGTTCGCAAGACTGGGTTTATTACTTGTTAAGTCAATTGTTTGTAGTAACTGCATTTATTATTGTTTTTAAATTTGCTGAAGAACTTTTTAAGAATAAAACTTTAAGTTTAATATCAGTACTTCTTTTAGAGGGTATTTATTTCTATAATTTTACAACACCTGAATTTAATGTGAATGTTTGCCAATTACCTTTTTGGTCGTTGTGTGTTTATTATTCGTGGAAAATATTTGATAAAAAAGTAATAAACTTTAAACATTGTTTTTTACTTGGAGTTTTTGCAGCAATAGGTCTTTTATCAAAATATCTTTTTGTTTACCTTCTAATATCAATAGTCCTATTATTTTTTTATATAATCTTTGTAAAAAAATATCAAAAATTTGATTTTAAATATCTAATATCTTTAGAGATCTTTATTGTTTTATTAATTCCTCATTTAATTTGGTTGACTAACAATGATTACATTACGATTACATATGGGCTAGCCAGAACAGGGCTTGAGAATTCAAGTTTATTAGATCATATAACTTACCCTTTAATATTTTTAGGCAAACAAATAGGAATACTAATTCCATTTTTTTTAATGTCGTTTTTTTTAATAAAAAAAATTAAGTTAAAAGTAACTTTAAAAGATAAGAAGCTATTGTTCTTAATATTTATTAATCTAATTCCAATTGGATTAATGTTCTTAACTTCCATGTTAACAGGGTCTAAAATAAGAACAATGTGGATGACCCCATTTTATTTATTTTTTGGTGTATTCATTATCTATATTTTTCAAGCACGAATAAATCTTAAAAAGTTAAATGGGTTTATATCAATATTTTTGATCTTGTTTATTTTTTCACCCTTTGCTTATGCTTATATTTCAATTACTGAAACTGACAAAAGAACAGATTATTTAGGTAAAGAAATAGCAATTAAAACTGAATACTTATGGAAGCAAAATTATACATTGCCAATTAATGTTGTCCTTGGCGATGAATGGCATGCTGGAAATTTATCGTATCACCTAAATTCTAGACCCGTTTGGGAAGGGGTGATTACAAAAGATAAGCTTAATTCATTGTCGAAATATATTTGCATTGATAATATTTGTGTAGGAAATAGATGAGCAAGATAAAAATTTTAATCCCTATATATAATGATTGGAAGTCAGCTTTTAAACTTTTAGAAGATATAGACTTACAAATTAGAGATTTAAAGCATGAATTCTCAATTATAATTGTAAACGATTGCTCTACGGAAGAAAAACCTACCAGTGATTTTAATTTTAATAACCTTAAGTCTATAAAAATAATCAACATGAAAACAAATAAGGGACATGCTAGATGTAATGCGTCTGGCTTAAGATATATTGCTGAGCATGAAGATTACGATTATATAATTCCAATGGATGGAGATGGTGAAGATAGACCGGAAGAAATAACTCTTCTTATTAATAAGATAAATAACTATCCTGATAAAGTTATTACAGCTAATAGAGTAAAAAGATCTGAAGGTTCTTTCTTTAAACTTTGTTACCTTTTACACAAATATTTAACTTTTGTTTTCACTGGACAGTCTATTAAGTTTGGCAATTTTATTTGCTTACCTAAACTTGCAGTTAATAAAATGATAAAAGATAAAGCAACATGGAGTAGTTTTTCAGGTGCTGTTGCTAAACTATTTAAAGATAGAAAGTCTATCCCATCAATAAGAGGTAAAAGATTTTTTGGTCTATCGAAAATGAGTTTTATTAACTTATTAAAACATTCACTATCAATTATAGCTGTTTTTAAAATGACACTATTGATTAGATCTATATTTTTTTTAATTGCTTACTTATTTTTAGTTGCCGGTAATCTATCATGGATTACATTATTGCCTATTATAGGAGTTATTATTATGATGATTTCAGTAATTATACTTTCTCAGAGAGAAAGTATTTTAGAATTTGAAAACTCTTTAGAAAATATTAGCAGCGTAGATCAACTTAAATAGCTTTTATTATTGGTAGCGAATGAAAATTAGCTGTATCTATCTTTGAAGAGTGGTCTCTTCTCATATTCCATTTTTTATTTACTCCAGCGCTAGCTAAACTTAATGTTGATCGTCCATACTTATAATTTGTGCTATCAATAGATCTCATTAAGCCTTTAATTTTCTCATCTTTTTCAGTGGAAAATAGATTTTTACTGCCACTTGAATTAACTAAACCAGTCAGCGTTATGCCTGCTTTTTGATATCTGTATCCATTAATAAAGATTTCATTTAAAGCAATCAAAGCAGTTTTAACTATTTCAATACTATTATTGGTAGCTATTGGAAAATCTATAGTTTTAGCATTTGAATAATATACCCCTCTATTTTGAAAAGGGCTTGTTCTAACAGACACGGTTATTGATTTTGCTATTAAAGATTCTGATCTAATTTTTTCTGAAGCATTTAAACAATAACTTGCAACTGCCTCTTCTAACTCTTGAAACTTTTCAACCCTTGTACCAAATGACCTTGACACTACACAACTTTTTCTTTTTGAAGTTTTAGTTTCTAGTGGGATACAAGGAATACCTCTAAGTTCTAAGGCAGTTCTAGAACTTAAAACGTTAGAACTTTTTTTAATCCAAGTATTTGACATATTTTTTAATTGTTTAGCATTATAAATTCCATTTTGATGATAAAATTTTGTCATCTGTTTACCAACTCCCCACACATCGTTGATATCTATTTTTTCTAATAGTGGATCAATATTTTCAATTCCTATCAAGTTTGTAACACCAGATTGTTTTTTCTTTGCTATATGATTTGCAATTTTGCTTAGTGTTTTTGTTTTAGCAATACCAATGCTAGTCGGAATTCCTGTCCATTGTAAAACAATGCTTCTAATTTCTTTTCCCACATCTTCTACTTCATCATCTGGATAATTACTCAAATCTAAAAAGGCCTCATCTACTGAATATATTTCTAATTCAGGATTAAATCTTTTTAAAGTTCTCATCACTCTTCTAGATAAATCTCCATACAAAGAATAATTTGAAGAAAATACATAAACTTTATTTTTAAGTATTATTTCTTTAGCTTTAAAGTAAGGCTCACCCATTTTAATACCAAGAAACTTTGCTTCATTTGATCTTGCAATAATGCAGCCATCATTATTAGACAATACGACAACTGGCTTATTTCTAATCTTAGGATTGAACAATCTTTCACAGGAAACATAAAATGAATTACAATCTACTAATGCTATTTTCTTAGTACGTTGAATGGATGACATAAGTCACAACTCCCCAAATAAACACTTCAGTTTCATCTCCAATAATTATTTTATCTTCAATATTTTTTGAACCTGATGTTAAAAATTGACCATCTTTTGATTTAACAAAACTTTTAACAACTAACTCATCATGAACATTTGCAACCACTGTTGAAAAATTTTTAGGTTTTAAGCTTCTATCAATAACTAATAAGTCACCATCATAAATACCAACATCAGTCATCGATTTTCCCTGAACTCTAATGATAAAAGTTGCAGGAACATTTTTGATTAAGTGAACATTAAGATCTACATCCTCTTCAATGTAATCTGTTGCAGGAGAGGGAAAGCCAGCTCCAGCTTTATGTAAGTAAAAGGGAATAGTTAATTTCATGTTCTTGTTTTGTTCTAATCTATAGACTAGTTATACATTACACGCAATAGGTTGTATTTTGAGTCTGTAACTGAATCAAAGGTGAATCAAAACGTGAACATTGAAACTACATTTTGTGCTCTTGTGGATAACTTCAACCAGAGATAGTTTAAGCTTCATATTAAAATGAAAAAATTTCTATCAATAGTTTTTCTTGGCTTAATTATAACTTCTAACAGTATGTCTTATGAAGAAGCAAACTATGAAGTAGTAAAAAAAAATGAAGTTTATGAAATCAGAAAATATTCTGATCGTTTAGCAATTGAAACAGATATATCAAATGAAGGCAACAGTTTTAGAAAATTATTTAACTACATATCAGGCAACAATGATAAAAATGAAGAAATTAAGATGACAACACCAGTCACCCAAATGCAAAAAAAAGAAAATATGACCATGCAATTTTATTTACCTTCAAGATTTAATAAAGAAAACATACCAAGCCCGTCTAATCCAGATGTTAAAATATTAAATATTAAAGGTGGTTATTATGCGGTTATTAGATACTCAGGAAGGGCTTCTGATAAAAATTTTATTAAACATAAAAGCATTTTAGAAAATGAATTAAAAAAAGATAATATGATAATTTTGAGCCCACCTATTAAAGCAACTTACGATGGACCTTTCACACTACCTATGAACAGAAGAAATGAAGCAATGTTTGAAATAAATATAAAAAATAAAGGAGAAATATAAATGAAAAAACTAACATGTCACTGTGGAGAAGTAGAAGCAGAAATAAACGTGCCTGATAACTTAGAAAAAGTTTTAAAATGTAATTGTTCTATTTGTAAAAGAAAAGGAGCAATAATGTCTATGGTTAAGAACGAAGATTTTAAAATAATTAAAGGTGAGGATAAATTAAAACTTTATCAATTTCATTCAAAAATTGCAAAACACTATTTTTGTTCGAACTGCGGAATTTATACACATCATAATCCAAGAGCCAATCCAGCTATGACAGGATTTAATCTTGGATGCGTAGATGAAATAAATACGTTTGAATTAGAAAATGTTGCAGTCAACGATGGGCAAAATCATCCTCTAGACAATAAGTAATTTTTTATGCAAGCAGTTAATGATTGTTTTAAAAAAGTAAAAAAAGATTGTTTTAAATTTATCTCTTCTCAAGAAACCAAGAAGGATAAATTTAAAAATAAAGATAAGATGATCAAATCTTTTTTAATACCTGTTAGTTTTTGGATAGCAAAAAAGATTAATAAAAAAAAACCATTAATGATAGGTTTGGCTGGAGGACAAGGGTCAGGAAAAACAACTATCTCATCAATTTTAACTTTAATTTTAAAAAAATATTTTAAGTTAAATGTTTTTAAAGTTTCTATCGATGATTTTTATAAAACAAGAAAAGACAGAACATTATTGTCTAAAAATAAACACCCTTTATTAATGACAAGAGGAGTACCAGGAACTCACGATGTAGATTTAATGTTAAATTTTTTTAAACAGATTAAAGATAAAAACTTTAAAAGTTTACAAATTCCAACATTTAATAAAGCAATAGATGATAGGTGCCAAAAGAGCTTATGGTATAAAATCAAAACAAAGCCTGATGTGGTCATTTTTGAAGGTTGGTGTGTTGGAGCAAGAGCCCAATCAAGTAGCCAGCTTAAAAAACCAATTAACTCACTTGAAAAAGTTTATGATCAAGGAACTAAATGGAGAACCCATGTTAACAATCAATTAAAAACTAAATACAAAACCTTATTCAAACAATTAGATGGATTACTGTATCTAAAGGCTAAAAACTTTAGCTTATTGAGAGAATGGAGATTAAAACAGGAGCGAAAGCTCTGGGTTCAAACAAAAAACAAGAAAAATCTAAAGATTATGAGCAGTGGAGATGTGATAAACTTTATGCAGACTTATCAAAGAATTACTCAACAAATGTTTAAAGATGCGATAAAAAGCTCATCAGTTATAATGAATTTAAATAGCAATCATCAGATTGAAAAAATAAAATTTAAAAAATAATGAAAAAAATAATATTAATATCTTTAGCTATTATTCTTTTTAATGGAAAAGCTTTTTCAGTACCTTTATCAAAAGCATTGTTACAAGCGTACAATGAAAACCCGGTATTAAATGCAGAACGTGAAAATATTCAAGTTTCTAGAGAAGATGTAAAAATATCAAGAAGTGAATTTTTACCAAGTGTAACACTGTCAGGTTCTAAGAGCCAAGAAAATACAGAAAAGCTAACTGATGGAACAGGTGCTAATTCATCTTTTACTGATGTCGATCCAAAAACTCAATCAATAAATATTGAGCAAAAATTATTCCAAGGATTTGCAGGTATAGCCAGCATGGAAAAAAGTAAAATTGGATTAACTTTAGCTGAGGCAGAACTTTTAAAAACTGAACAGGAGATTTTGTACCAAGCTATTGAAGCTTACTCAGGTTTAGTTTTTTCTGATGAAAAACTTAAGATTAATCAAGATAACGTTAACCTGTTAAAGAGACAAGTTGAGACCAATCAAGCAAGATTAGAAAGAGGTCAAATTACCATATCTGATTTAGCACAATCCGAGTCTTCACTTGCAGGTGCACAAGCACAATTTTTACAAGCAAAAAATGAAACAATTACAGCTAAGCTAACCTATGAAAAAATTATAGGCCCAATTGTAAATACTAATACTTTGAGCAAGAATTCAGATTTAACCTTTGAATTACCTAAAGATTTAAATGAAGCAATTGAAATTTCAAAAACAACTAATCCAAATTTAATTATTTCAAGGTTAGAGTATGAACAATCAGAACAAGATGTAACTATAGCTAGATCTGATCTATCACCATCTGCATCTTTGTCCTTTAATAGTTCAAAATCAGACAATATAAGTTCTACTATTGGAGAGCGTGATAAAGAAATATTAAAAGCAACTATCTCATGGCCAATTTTTAATGGTGGAAAAAATACCGCCTCATTAAATAAAAGTAAAAATTTGAAAAATAGAAAAAAACTATTATTAGAGAATGCCTTAAAAACAAATGACGCAAATATTGCAAGCGCATGGTCAAGCTTTCAAGTATCAAAAAGTTTATTGAATTCAGTTACTGCGCAAGTTAAAGCGGCAGAAACAGCAAATGAAGGAATAACAGTTGAATATGAAACAGGTCTTGGAAGATCCACACTTGATGTTATTCAGTCAAATTCAATTTTATTAAACTCAAAAATAAGCCTAGCAAATTCTGAAAGAAATTATTTACTTTCACAATTTAAACTTCTTCAAGCTATCGGTTTGTTGAATAGCAATTACTTAAAAATACAGTAATTAGGCCATTTTATTATAAAAAAAATAACTATTGAAAATAAGAACAAAATGTGTACATTTAATACACGATTCGAACACTAATTATTTAATAAAAAAGGCATAAAATGACTAAAAACAACTTAAAAGTAGTTAAATCTACAAAAGCGCAACAATCAGAAGGCAACGAAAAAAACAAAGCTTTGGACGCGGCAATGAGCCAAATTATCGATAATTTTGGAAAAGGATCAGTAATGAAACTTGGCCAAAGAAGAGCAATGGACGTTGAGTCTGTTTCAACTGGATCATTAAGTTTAGATGTAGCGCTTGGAATAGGTGGCTTACCAAAAGGAAGAGTTATTGAAGTCTATGGACCAGAATCATCTGGTAAAACAACTTTAGCATTGCAAGTATTAGCGGAAGCCCAAAAAGCTGGAGGAATTTGTGCGTTTATAGATGCAGAGCATGCTTTAGATCCAATTTATGCAAAAAAACTTGGTGTAGATACTGAAGAATTATTAATTTCACAACCAGATACTGGTGAACAAGCTCTAGAAATAGCTGATACTTTAGTTAAATCAGGATCGATTTCTGTTATCGTAATTGACTCTGTTGCAGCACTAACACCTAGAGCTGAAATTGAAGGAGAAATGGGAGATCACCATGTAGGACTTCAATCAAGATTAATGAGTCAGGCTTTAAGAAAACTAACAGGTTCAATCTCAAGCACGAACACAATGATGATTTTTATTAACCAAATTAGAATGAAAATTGGTGTTATGTTTGGAAGTCCAGAGACTACATCTGGTGGAAATGCACTTAAGTTTTATTCATCTGTTAGAATGGACATTAGAAGAATTGGTGCCATTAAAAACGGAGATGAAATTATTGGTAACTCAACAAGAGTTAAAGTGGTTAAAAATAAAGTAGCACCACCATTTAAAGTTGTTGAATTTGACCTAATGTACGGCAAAGGTATTAGTAAAGTAGGTGAATTAGTTGACCTTGGTGCAAAAGCTGACATTGTTGAAAAAGCTGGAGCCTGGTACGCTTATAAAGGTGAAAAAATTGGCCAAGGAAGAGAAAATGCTAAAACTTATTTAGAGCAAAATCCTAAAATTGCAGCAGAAATTGAAATGGCAATTAGAGAAAAGGCTGGAGTGATAGCAAAAAAAATTGAAGGTAATCCATTAGATCCAGAAAAAGCAGCAAAAGATCAAATTGAGGAGCCTAAACTGGAAATAAAAGAAGAAGTAACACCTCCATCTAAAAAGAATTAGTTAAAGTCATCTTTAATTATTAAAAGGCGCTTAATTTAAGCGCCTTTTTTCCCTACACTTATCTAGACATCAAATAAAAAAGCTGTATTTTAATTATATGGCTGACATAACGCTAAATCAAATCAGAACAACTTTTTTAGATTATTTTGAAAAAAATGATCACAAGATTGTTGAGTCTAGTAATTTAGTTCCAAATAATGATCCAACATTAATGTTTGCAAATTCAGGAATGGTACAATTTAAAAATGTATTCACCGGATTAGAAAAAAGAGACTATGTAAGAGCAACAACTTCCCAAAAATGTGTAAGGGCAGGTGGTAAGCATAACGACCTTGAAAATGTAGGCTATACACCAAGACACCATACATTTTTTGAAATGCTTGGAAATTTTTCATTTGGAGATTATTTTAAAGAAGAGGCAATTAGTTACGCATGGAATTTAATAACTAAAGAGTTCGGAATTGATAAAAATCGCCTCTATGTAACAGTTTATCATGACGATGAAGAAGCATTTAACTTTTGGAAGAAAATAGCTGGTTTTAGTGATGATAGAATAATCAAGATAGCAACGTCAGATAACTTTTGGTCTATGGGTGACACAGGGCCTTGTGGACCATGTTCTGAAATATTTTATGATCACGGTGATCATCTAGAGGGTGGTTTACCTGGCACTAAAAACGAGGATGGTAATAGGTTTATAGAAATATGGAATTTAGTATTCATGCAATATGAGCAAATTTCAAAAGATAAGAGAATAAATTTACCAAAACCATCTGTGGATACGGGTATGGGTCTTGAGAGAATAGCTGCACTACTACAGGGAACACACGATAACTACGAAACAGATCATTTTAAAAAACTAATACTATCTGCATCTGACACATTAAACGTTAAAGTAACTGATGATAATCAATCAAGTTTTAGAGTAATAGCAGATCATTTACGAGCAAGTTCATTTTTATTAGCAGAAGGAGTTTTACCTTCTAATGAAGGAAGAGGTTATGTTCTAAGAAGAATTATGAGACGTGGAATGAGACACTCACATTTACTAGGTTCTAAAAAACCAGTTTTCTATAATATTTTTAAAACGCTTCTAGAAGAAATGTCTAAAAACTATCCAGAACTTGAAAGAGCACAATCTTTAATAAAAGAAACATTAAAAACTGAAGAAGAAAAATTTTTAGTTTTACTAGATAGAGGAATGAAAATATTAGATGAAGAAATATCAAAAGCAGGAAAAATATTACCAGGCGATGTTGCTTTTAAATTATACGAAACTTATGGATTTCCATTAGATCTCACAGAGGACATATTAAAATCAAAGTCACTAAAATTTGATAAAGAACGATTTGGTGAATTGATGAAACAAAGTGTTGAATTAGCTAGAAAAAATTGGAAAGGATCTGGAGATAGCTCTCTAGATAAAATTTGGTTTAGTATCAAGGATAAAATTGGTAATACAGATTTTTTAGGATACGCATCGAATGAAGCAGAAGGAGTAATAAAACTATTATTAAAAAGAAACAAAGAAGTTAATAGTTTAGGTCTAGACGATGAGGGCATCATTATTACTAATCAAACACCTTTTTATGGAGAGTCAGGAGGGCAAGTTGCAGATATAGGGATAATTTGTGCGCAAAATTTTGAATTTGAAGTATCTGATGTACAAAAAAAACTAGGGGATTTATTTGTTCATTATGGAAAAGTAACAAAAGGTTCAATTAAATTAAATGATAGTGTTGAATTAAAAATTGATACTCAAAGAAGAAATAATATTAGAGCTTACCATTCTGCCACTCATTTATTGCACGAAGCATTAAGAAGAGTTTTGGGTGAGCATGTAACCCAAAAAGGATCTTTAGTTCAATCTGATCGATTAAGATTTGATTTTAGTCACATGAAACCTATTTCAGATGAAGAGATTAGAAAAATTGAACATTATGTAAACTCAATAATTGAAAAAAAGTCAGAGGTGAAAACAAGAATAATGACACCTAAAGAAGCTGTTGAAAATGGTGCCCTAGCTTTATTTGGAGAAAAATATGGCGATGAAGTTAGAGTTTTGTCTATGGGAGATGAAGAAGGTAAATTTTTCTCAACTGAGTTATGTGGAGGAACACACGTTGTAAACACAGCTGATATTGGAAAATTTAAGATTATTAGCCAATCATCTATTGCTGCAGGCGTAAGAAGAGTTGAAGCGTTAAGAGATGTGCAGTTAGTTGATTTTTTAAAGGAAAAAGAAAACCAATCCAATTTGTCGGATCAAAAAAATGAGGCAGTTATAAAAGAATTAGAGGCAAAGATTATTAAATTAGGAGGAAAACCTAATCTTCAAAACAAGGATCAAGTAACTTTAATAAAAGACCTTAATAGACAATTTGATCAACTTTCAGTTATCTCAATATTAAAAGATAAAGATAAAAATAAAATCAACGATCAAACTATTAATGGATTTAAAGTTAGATTTCAAAATATTATAGATTTACCATTTAAAGATTTACGTAAGCTAATTGATGAAGGCAAAAAAGAAATTGGAGAGGGATTAATTATAATTTATGCAATCAATGATAATAAAGTTGGCTTAGCTGTAGGTGTTACCAAAACATTAGAAGAAAAGTTTGATGCCGTAAAAATTGTTAGAGCTGGTTCAGAAGTTATTGGGGGTAAAGGCGGTGGTGGCAGAGTTGACTTTGCACAAGCTGGTGGAACTTTGCCTAATAAAATTGAAGAGTCTTTTGAAAATATTAAAAAATTAATTAATTAAGCTTTTTCTTAAGCTGACCATCTAATTCATCTAAAAATTGATTAGTCGTTAGATAATTACTTGAGGGCCCAATTAAAATTGCCAAATCTTTTGTCATTGATCCATTTTCAACACAATCAATACAAACTTTTTCTAATGTAGTTGAAAATTTAATCAAATCTTCATTACCATCTAATTTTCCTCTATGTGCCAAACCTCTAGTCCAAGCAAAAATTGAAGCGATTGGATTTGTAGAAGTCTCTTTACCTTCTTGATGCATTCTGTAGTGTCTAGTTACAGTTCCGTGAGCTGCTTCTGCTTCCATAGTTTTTCCATCAGGTGCAAGAAGAACACTTGTCATTAGCCCTAATGATCCATAACCTTGAGCCACAGTATCAGATTGAACATCTCCATCATAATTCTTACAAGCCCAAATATATTTACCACTCCATTTCATAGCGCAAGCAACCATGTCATCAATTAGTCTATGCTCATAAGTAATGTTAAGTTTATCAAAATCAGATTTAAACTCTTTATCAAAAATATCTTGGAAGATATCTTTGAACCTACCATCATAAATTTTTAAAATAGTATTTTTAGTAGAAAGATAAACGGGCCATTTTTTAATTATTCCATAGTTAAAGCAAGATCTTGCAAAGTCTTCTATAGATTTATCTAAATTGTACATCGATAAAGCAATCCCTGGTCCAGGAAAGTTAAAGACCTCATATTTAATTTCATCACTGCCATCTTCTGCAGTCCATTTTATTTCCATTTTACCTTTACCAGGTACTTTAAAATCTGTTGCTCTATATTGATCGCCAAAAGCATGTCTTCCAATAATTAAAGGATCTGTCCAAGTTGGAACAAGTTTTGGAATATTTTTACAAATTATAGGCTCTCTAAAAACTGTACCTCCAAGAATATTTCGTATCGTTCCGTTTGGAGATCTCCACATTTTTTTTAGCTTAAATTCTTCTACACGCGCTTCATCTGGTGTAATTGTTGCACATTTTATACCAACACTATGTTCTTTAATTGCGTTAGCAGAATCTATTGTTATTTGATCATCTGTATCGTCACGACTTTTCATACCAAGATCGTAGTATTTAATATCCAAATCTAAATAAGGCAAAATCAGTTTACTTTTGATGAATTCCCAAATGACTCTAGTCATCTCATCACCATCTAGTTCAACAACTGGATTTTTAACCTTTATTTTAGCCATAAATGAATAATATATATTAGTAATTGTAATTTAGTGCTTTATATACATATTAATAAAAAATTATCAAATAGAAGCTTATGTTAGAGAAAATTTTCCCAAAAATTCATTCTGAAGGTTACAAATTTTTAGCGATAGCTATTATTGTAACAATATTTTTATATGTCCTGAGCACTTTTCTAGGATTAATTGGTCTAGTATTATCGATATGGGTTTATTATTTTTTTAGAGATCCAGAACGAATTTCAATAAATGATGAAAACTATCTAACCAGTCCTGCTGACGGTGAAGTTTTGATGGTCCATGAAGTAGATGGTCCAAAAGAATTAGGTTTAGAAGATAGAAAATTTACTAAGATTAGTATCTTTATGAACGTATTTGACTGTCACGTAAATCGAACTCCTTGTGAAGGTAAAATTTCAGAAATACTTTATAAGCCTGGAAAATTTTTAAATGCATCACTTGATAAAGCAAGTGAAGACAATGAAAGAAACTATTACAAGATAACAAATACTCATGGCGAAGAAATAATAGTTGTTCAAATTGCCGGTTTAATTGCCAGAAGAATTGTTTGTGAATCTTCAAAAGATCAACAATTACAACAAGGTGAAAGAATTGGCATAATTAGATTTGGAAGTAGAGCGGACGTTTATTTTGAGAATTATGAGCCGTTAGTTAAAGTTGGACAAAAAACAATTGCTGGTGAAACACTATTAGCTAAAAAGTAGCTTATGGAACAACCAAAAAATAATTTTAAAATAGTATCAGATAAAAAAGCTAGAATGCTTTTGCCTAATGCACTGACATTAATAAATGTGTGTATTGGATTAAGTTCTATTAAATTTGCATTAGATGCAAAGTTTGAATTATCTATTATAGCTATTATGTTTGCCGCAATTTTTGATGCATTAGATGGCAGAGTTGCTAGGATGTTAAAAGGAACTTCTTTAGTTGGAAAAGAATTAGACTCATTGGCGGATTTAATTAGCTTTGGAGTAGCTCCTGCTTTTATAATGTATTTTTGGTCTTTAAATAATTTAGGTAAATTTGGCTGGTTACTCACAATGATTTTTGTAGTTTGCGTTGCCCTTAGACTTGCAAGATTTAATGTAAGTTCAAACTCTGAACCATCATGGAAGGATAATTACTTTGAGGGTGTGCCGTCACCTGCAGGTGGAATTTTGGTATTGATGCCTTTAATATTAAGTCTAAGCGAGATAAATTTAATCAAAATTAATTACGATATAGTAGTACCAATACTGTTTATTTTGATATCATTTTTATTGATCAGTAAAGTACCTACATTTGCATTTAAAAGAATTTCTATTCCTCGTCATTTGACAATTTTTGCATTGTTTAGTGTTGTTTTATTTTTTGGACTTTTGTTAATATACACATTTAAAGTTTTAGTTATTTGTGGATTAATCTATATTTGCTTAATTCCAGTTGGATATTTTAGTTATCAAAAAATTCATAAACAGAACATTTTAAATGGTGAAAGTGACACTAAAGAAGACCTTGAAGATATTCTATAGATGAAAAAAAATGTAATTGTATCTCTGGCAGACTCAAATTACTTTGAATTACTTAATGAATTGGTCGATTCTATTAAAAGTTTTGAACAAAGCAAAGATATAGCAATTTGTATCTTAGATGCAGGTTTATCTGAAAAACAGAAAAATGAATTATCAAAAAAAGTTGATGAAATTAAATCAGCCGAATGGGATATTGACGTTCCAGCCTTCAAGGTAAAAGAAAAAGAGTGGCTAAAGAGTCAAGTATCTCGAGCCTTTCTACCAAAATATTTTCCTAGTTATGAAAAATTCTTATGGATAGACTGTGACGCTTGGGTAGGGGATTGGAGTTCAATAGAGCTTTATTTTAAGGCCTGTGAAAATGGAAAATTAGGAATTACTCAAACCTTTACACCAGGATATAAAATAATGTCTAAAGTTAAATGGGTATTTGGGCAATTAGCAATAATTAAATCTCAAAATTTTAAACATGCAATAAAGTCAAAAATTGGAATAGATAAAGCTCGGAAGCTTGCTTTTGCCCCACATATCAATATTGGTGTTTTTTCTTTAGAAAAAAATTCAGCCGGCTGGACGACTTGGCAAAAAAATTTAGAACAAACACTTAAAGCTGGAAATATTTTTGGTTCAGAACAATTGGCTATTAACATGTCAGTTTACATTGACGATTTAGAAACAGAGTTCTTGCCTCATAATTGTAACTGGTTAGTTAGTAATCTTTTACCAAAATTTAATGATGAAGAAAAAAAGTTTGTTGAACCTTATTTGCCCAATCATAATATAGGAATAATACATCTTGCCTCTGGAATTTGGAATGGAGATAAAGACATGAGATTACATAGAGAAGTAAAGATAGACATAAAAACTTTAGAAGGTAAAATTTTATCAAAAAGCTTAAGGTTTGGTCATTAATTGAAAAAAAATAGAATCTCTAAAAACTGGATTAATAAACAAAAAAGAGATATTTATGTTAGACAATCTCAAGTAGACGGTTATCGAGCCAGATCAGCATATAAATTAATAGAAATAGATGAAAAATTTAAGATATTTAAAAATGGAATATCTGTAATCGATTTAGGGGCGTCACCTGGTAGCTGGTCTCAATATATTTCAAGAACAGTAAAAAGTGGAAGATTGGTTTCAATCGACTTAAAAGGTATGGAGGAAATCGAGAATACAATCCAAATCAAAGGTGATTTTACTGATTTAGAATCTCAAGAAAAAATAAAAGCTTTATTCAAATCAAAAGTTGATGTTGTTGTCTCTGATATGGCTGTAAATACAACGGGTATAAAAGATATAGATGCAATTTATACTGGCGAACTTGCAATGGAGGCTATGAATTTTTCCAAAGAAATGTTGGTTAAAGAAGGACGATTTGTCTCTAAGATTTTTCTAGGCTCATCATTTAACGAAATTGTTGCTTTGGGTAAAAAATTATTTAAAGAAGTGAAGGTGTTTAAACCCAAGTCTAGCAGAAAAGAATCTAAGGAAAGTTTTATTATTTGTAAAATCTTAAGATAGGGACTTTTTTTTTGAGGGGAATCATATATAAATGATTATGGATCCTATAAAAGAAGCTCTCACTTTTGACGATGTTACAATGGCACCAAAATACTCAGAAGTTTTACCTTCTGAAGTTGATACCAGCACTAAATTATCATCTAATTTAACATTAAAAATACCTTTATTATCCTCTGCAATGGATACAGTTACGGAGAGCAAAATGGCAATAGCAATAGCTAAAGCTGGAGGCATTGGTGTAATTCACAGAAATTTGGATATTAAAAAACAAGTTGAAGAAATTAAAAAGGTTAAAAGATTAAACTTATTAGTTGGTGCGGCAGTTGGAGCTGGTCCATTAGAACTTAAAAGAGCAAAAGCAATTTTAAAAGAAAAAGTTGATTTAATTGTTGTGGATACAGCTCATGGACATAGCAAAAAAGTAGCTGAAATCATTAAAGCTATAAAAAAATTAAAAACAAACAAAACAACTCTATGTGCTGGAAATATTGCAACAACTGAAGCAGCAAAATTTTTAATAAAATTAGGAGTAGATATTATTAAAGTTGGAATAGGGCCAGGATCAATTTGTACAACTAGGCTAGTTGCAGGTATTGGTGTACCGCAATTAAGTGCGATCCTTGCAGTTAAAAAAGGTGTTAAAAATAATAAAGTAAAAATAATTTCAGATGGTGGAATTAAATATTCAGGGGATTTAGCTAAAGCATTGTCAGCAGGTGCCGATGCTATAATGATTGGTTCTTTGTTTGCAGGAAGCTTAGAAACACCTGGAAAATTAATTAAAAAAAATAGTAAGTTATTTAAAAGTTTTAGAGGAATGGGATCAGTTGGGGCGATGAATAAAGGATCAGCTGATAGATATTTTCAAACCAAACAAAAAGATATATCTAAATATGTTCCAGAAGGAGTAGAAGGTTTTGTGAAATATAAAGGTGATGTTAAAAGTATAATTTATAAATTAATTGGAGGATTAAAATCATCTATGGGATATCTTGGTGCTAAAAAAGTACCAAACCTTAAAAATAAACCGAATTTTGTAAAAATAACTAAGGCTGGTTTTTATGAAAGTATGGTTCATAATGTTGATCAAGTTAAAAATGAGAGCAAGTATTAATGAGAACAATAAACAAATTAATAATTGTCCTATTTTTAATTTTAAATTTTGGAAGCTCTTCTTTTGCAGAAAATAACTTTTTTGAAGAAGGAAAAAATAAATATGATGAACAAAAATATGAAGAATCTAAATTTTTGTTTCAGAGAAGTATTGTTTTTAACCCTAAGGACAAAGATTCATATTTGTATTTAGCAAAAATTTATAATTTTGAAGAGAACAAAAGAGAAGAACAGAAAAATATAGATACAGTGTTATTACTTGATCCAAAAAATGAAGAAGCAAACTACATGCTTATAGAAATAGAGTTAAAAAGATCTAATTATTCCAAAGTAAAAGAACTAGCAGATAATTTTTCAAAAATTTGCAATAAATTGTGTGATAAGAAAAATTCTATTTTAGAATCCTTAAAGAATTTGGAACCTAAAAATGAGTCTTAGTAATAATTTAAGTAAAATCTTAATAATCGATTTTGGTTCTCAATTTACACAATTAATTGCAAGAAGAGTAAGGGAATTAGGAGTTTTTTCAGAAATTGTAAGTCATAAAAAAATAAAAATAGCTCAAATTGCAAAAGATAATATTGCTGGAATAATACTGTCTGGTGGTCCTCTTAATGTTTACGAAAATGATAAATTTAAATTTGATAAGAGGATATTGAAACTTGGAATTCCAATCCTAGGCATATGTTTTGGACATCAGATATTGTCAAAACTATTAAGTGGCAAAGTTAAAAAATCAAAACATAGAGAGTTTGGTTTGGCTACTATAAGTAAAGTCTCCAATAGTATTTTAACTAAGAATTTTTTTAATAAAAATAATAGAAGTGATGTTTGGATGAGCCATGCTGATCAAGTATCAAAAATGCCAAAAAATTTTAAAATTATAGCTTCTACAAAAAACTCTAAATTAACAATTATTGAAAATATTAAAGAAAATTTTTATGGTGTACAATTTCACCCTGAAGTAACACACACTAATAAAGGTAAAATTTTATTAAGGAATTTTGTTTTTCTTATTTGTAAAATTAAAAAAAACTGGTCATCAAAAGATCAAAAATTAAAATTAATTAATGAAATTAAAGAGCAAGTAGGTGACAACAAAGTAATTTGTGGATTGTCGGGTGGTGTGGATAGTAGTGTGGTTGCACAATTATTAAGCAAAGCAATTGGAAAAAATTTAACTTGTATTTTTGTTAATAACGGTCTCTTAAGAAAAAATGAAGAAATACAAGTAGTTAATACTTTTAAGAAAAAATTAAAAATTAATTTGATTTATGTTAATGCAGAAAAAGAATTTATTACAAAATTAACAAATGTATCTGATCCTGAAAAAAAACGAAAAATCATTGGTAATCTATTTATTAAAATATTTGAAAGATATGCAAATAGAATTAAGAATGTTAAATTTCTTGCTCAGGGCACTCTTTATCCCGACTTAATTGAAAGTAAATCTGTGACTGGTAGTCAAACTTCAAAAATAAAATCACATCATAATGTGGGGGGCCTTCCTAAAAGAATGAAATTAAAATTAGTAGAACCTCTTAAATTTTTATTTAAAGATGAAGTTAGAAAATTAGGATTAGAACTTAATTTATCTAATGACATAATCTCTAGACATCCATTTCCTGGTCCTGGTCTAGCTATTAGAATGCCTGGTATTATAACTAATGAAAAAATTAAAATTTTAAAAGAGGCTGATTTCTATTTTATAAAAGCTTTAAGAGAACATGGGTTATATGATAAAATTTGGCAAGCATATGCTGCACTCCTACCAGTAAAAACTGTGGGTGTTATGGGAGATAATCGAACTTACGAACATATTTGTTTGTTAAGAGCAATTACCTCTGAAGATGGAATGACTGCTGATTTTTTTGATTTTCCTAAAGGTTTTATGCAATCAATTTCTAATCAAATTATTAATAATATTAGAGGTATAAACAGAGTTGTTTATGATGTTACTTCAAAACCACCTAGTACCATTGAATTAGAGTAATACTTTACTATAGAGTACATAATATTATGAAATATTTACACACCATGATCAGAATCTCAAACGTGGAAAAATCATTAGATTTCTACTGTAAGGGATTAGGTTTAATTGAAACTAGAAGAATGGAAAATGAGCAAGGCAGATTTACCTTAATTTTTCTAGCAGCACCTGGCGATGAAAAAGCTGAACTAGAGCTAACCTACAATTGGGATGGTGATAAGTTAGGTGATGGATCTCGTAATTTTGGTCACTTAGCATACCGTGTTGAAAATATTTATCAAACTTGTGAGAGACTTCAAGATATGGGATATACAATTAATAGACCGCCTAGAGATGGTCATATGGCATTTGTCAGATCTCCTGATAATATTTCTATAGAAATTTTACAAGAGGGTAATTTAGAAATTAAAGAACCTTGGGCCTCAATGAAAAATGAAGGTGTTTGGTAAAAATGAACAAAAAAATCTTAAACTTTATTAAAAAAAAAAATAAATCCAAAATTATAAGTCTTACTGCTTACTCTAAGAATATTGCATCAATAGTAGATAGACACTGTGATCTTGTTTTAGTAGGCGACTCCCTTGGATCTGTACTTTATAGTTTTTCTTCCACAAAAAAAGTGACATTAGATATGATGATTGAACATTCTAAAAGTGTAAGAATGGGTGTTAAAAAAAGCTTAATGGTAGTAGATATGCCTCATAATACTTACCGAAACCCAAAAGAAGCCTTAAATAATGCAAAAAAAATAATGTCTAAAACGAAGTGTGATGCAATTAAGCTTGAGGGGGGTAAAAAAGTTGTTCAAATAATTAAAACTTTAATTAAGAATAAAATTCCAGTAATGGGACATCTTGGTGTTCTTCCACAATCTGCAACAAATTTTAAATTTAAAGGAAAAAAGTTAACAGAAAGAAATAAAATTTTAAAGGACTCTAAACTTTTAGAAGAAGCTGGTGTATTTTCAATTGTTTTAGAGTGTGTTGAAAGTTCATTAGCAAAAGAAATTACAAAAACTGTTAAAGTTCCAACAATTGGTATTGGTGCATCAGTACACTGCGACGGACAAGTTCTGGTTACTGACGATCTAATAGGTTTAAACCCAATAAAAGTTAGATTTGTTAAAAAATTTTCTAATATTACAAAACAGATTAATACTGCTATAATTAAATTTAAAAATGAAGTTAAAAATAAGAAATTTCCAAAGAAAACTAATAGTTATTAAGATATGAATTTTAGCAAAGAAGAATACAAAGCAAGATTAAAAAAAGTTCAAAGCGCAATGCAAGAAAAAAACATTGAACTATTAATCTCTAGTGATACAGCCAATATGAACTATTTAACTGGTTATGATGCTTGGTCGTTTTATTATGCTCAAGCTGTAATTGTACATGTGAATGCTGATGAGCCATTATGCTGGGTAAGAAAGCAAGATTCAGGTGGAGCTTATATAAAAACTTATTTAAAAAATGAAAATATTTTAGTCTATGACGAAAAATATATTCATACATGGCCACTTCATCCATTTGATAATTTAGTAGAAATTATAAAAGAAAGAAAATGGGATAAACTTACAATAGGTTTAGAAATGGATAGTCATTATTTTACAGCTTATTGTTATGAAAAAATGAAACAAGGGCTACCAAACGTTAAGTTAAAAGATTCTGAAAGATTAGTTAATTGGGCTCGTGTTGTTAAATCTAATGCAGAGATAGAACTTATGAAATCTGCAGCAATAATTTCTCAAAAAGGAATGCAAACAGCAATTGACGTTATAAATCCTGGTGTCAGGCAGTGTGATGCGGTGGGTGAAATTCAAAAAGCATTATTTTATGGAACGCCAGAATTTGGTGGTGAATATTCAAGTATTGCAACGCTACTTCCAACAGGGAAAGGTACTTCAGCATCACATTTAACAGCAACTCAAGATAAGTTTGTAGAGGGTGAGGCTACAATAATAGAGCTTTCAGGGGTATATCAAAGGTACCATTGTCCCATGGCTAGAACAGTTTTACTTGGAAAACCAGATCAATTGAAAATTGATACTATGAATAAAACTAATGAGGCACTTCAAGCTGGAATAGATGCTGCAAAACCTGGACAAACTGCAGATGATGTTGCACAAGCTTTTTGGAAAATTTTAGATAAATATGGAATAGAAAAAACCTCTAGAACTGGTTATTCAATAGGAATTGGTTATCCACCTGATTGGGGTGAGCATACTCTTAATATATCTAAAGGTGATATGACTATTCTAGAACCAAATGTTACTTTTCATATGATTGCTGTAATGCAATTTGGGGGGTGGGGAGTTGAAGCATCAGAAGCAATACGAATAACTGACAAAGGATGTGAATTATTTTGTAATTTTTCAAAAGATCTGCACATTAAATAATTGAAATAAAAAAACTTGATAAACAAGTAAACAAATGTTTTAAATTCATTTAAAAAATATGATTAAAAATAAAGAATTTGTAAAATTTGACAATGTAGACAAAAGCTACGATGGCAAAGTACTTGTCGTTAAAGGACTAAATCTAGACATCGAAGAAGGTGAGTTTGTAACTATGTTGGGACCCTCTGGCTCTGGTAAAACAACTTGTTTAATGATGCTTGCTGGTTTTGAAACTCCAACTCATGGAGAAATTTATTTAGATGGTAAGATTATTTCAAATATTCCACCTCACAAAAGAGGGATTGGAATGGTATTTCAAAACTACGCTTTATTTCCACATATGACAGTTTATGAAAATTTAGCTTTTCCATTAAGAGTGAGAAAAATTCCAAAAGACGAAGCAGATAAAAAAATTGATAAAGCTTTATCAATGGTATCCCTTCAAGGTTTTGAAGCAAGAATGCCTATGCAATTATCTGGTGGACAACAACAGCGTGTTGCTGTGGCGAGATCTTTAGTTTTTGATCCACAAGTAGTACTTATGGATGAACCACTTGGAGCTTTAGATAAAAATTTAAGAGAGAGTATGCAATATGAAATTAAACATATTCACGAAAGTATTGGTGTAACAGTTGTGTATGTTACACACGATCAAACTGAAGCATTAACAATGTCAAACCGTATTGCAGTTTTCAATGATGGTAAAGTTCAGCAACTATCAAGTCCAGATGAATTGTATGAAAAACCGGTTAATTCATTTGTTGCTGAGTTCATTGGAGAAAATAATAAATTTTCAGGTCAAGTTTTAGATATTTCAGGAGACAAATGTAAAGTTAAATTAGAAAATGGCACAGAAATTTTAGCAAATCCAGTTGCTGTTAAAGCAAAAGGGGATAAGACTAAAGTTTCACTAAGACCTGAAAGAGCAATTATAGACCCTAAGGATAAAATGGACAATAATCACAAAGGTAAAATTGAGGAAATTATTTATCATGGTGATCACACAAGACTTAGAGTTGATTTATTAGGAAATAAAGATTTTATCCTTAAAGTACCAAACAGCACTGCAAGACTAGATCTTAAAAAAGGTAATGTACTTAATATAGGCTGGAACAGTATTGACTGCAGAGCTTTAGATCAAAAGTAATCTTTAAAAATTTCTAAAAAAATATAAATAAATAAAGGCAAATTTGACATAATTGCCTGTTGACTAATCTTATCTATATTGTTTTACTTTCACTTTATAAATTAACAAACGTTAACGTTAAATAGGAGAGAAAATGAAAAAAATAAGTAAATTATTACTTGCTCTATCTTTTGTACTTTCTATCACAACTTCAGCATTTGCAGTTACTGTAGTGTCTTGGGGTGGTGCTTACACTGAAAGTCAAAAATTAGGGTATGGTGATCCTACAGCAGCAAAATTAGGAATACCTGTTAATTGGGTAGACTACACTGGTGGATTATCAGAAATTAAAGCTCAAAAAGAAGCTGGAAAAATCACTTGGGACATCATTGATGTATATGCAAAAGATACTATCATTGGATGTGATGAAGGTATTTTTGTTGAATTCGATTTCGACAAAGACTTTGCTCCTGCTCCAGATGGAACAAAAGCTTCTGATGACTTCTTTACAAGCATGCCTTCTAAATGTGCAGTTGGAAACATTCTGTACTCTTGGAACTTTGCTTACAATAAAAACAATGTAAAAGGTACTCCAAAATCAGCAAAAGACTTTTTTAATACTAAAAAGTTTCCTGGTAAAAGAGCTATCTACAAAGGTGCAATGTCTAACTTAGAATTAGCTATGGCAGCAGGTACAAAAGCTGGTAAAGGTGGTGATAAGATTTACAGCAAACTTGAAGCTGATGGTGGAGTTGATAAAGCAATTGCTAAAATCAAAGCACTATGTGCAGATCCAAAAGGTGGATGTGTATTCTGGAATGCTGGAGCTCAGCCACCAGAATTATTAGCTAACGGTGAGGTTGTTATGGCTACTGGTTGGAATGGTAGATTCTTCAATGCACAAATGGAAGGAACTCCAATTGTACAAGTATGGGACTCTCAAATTCTTGACTATGAGTATTTCGCTATGGTTAAAGGTGGACCTAACGATGCTAACGGAAAAGCTATGAAAGTTCTTAGAGAAATGACAAGTACTGAAGGTTTAGCAGGAAGTGCTAAGTATATTGCTTACGCTCCTTGGAGAAAATCTTCAATCGCTATCATGGAAGCAGGAGAACCTTGGTTTAAAGATGGTAAGACTAACATGGTACCACATATGCCAACAGCCCCTGCGAACACTAAATCATACATTCTTATGAACCCTGAATTCTGGGCAGATAACCAGGATGAAATTGGTGAAAAATGGGAAGCAATGAAAGCTGGACTATAATTTAGTTTTATAGATTAAGTTTTTGTTATAAAATACTAGGGCGGTTACATAATAACCGCCCTTTTTTTTTAAAATTTTATATATGAGTACAGAAAAGATATTATCATCAGACGGAATACCTTTAGAGATAAGCTTAAAAAAAGCTGAGAAAAAAAATAAGCTAAAGGCTTTAATGCTTGTAGGTCCTTTATTTTTATTTCTTATAATTACATACGTATTTCCGATAGGTGATATGTTATTTAGAAGTGTTGATGATCGTATGATTACAAGTAAGTTACCAAATACTTTTGCAGCACTTAAGAAATGGGATGGTAAAGAGTTACCAGAAGAGGATGTATATGAAGCTTTTTACAAGGATTTCTATCCATTGGCTATTAATAAAGAAGCTGGAAAATTATATCAGAGATTAAACTATGAAAAATCTGGTTTTAGTAGTGGATTAAAAAAAACAAATAGAAAAATTAAGAAATTTGAAAAGAGTAACTACAAAGAGCAGTTTATGGAAACTCATAAAATCTGGAGAGATGTAGATTACTGGGTTGCTCTAAAGAATACTGCACCAAAATGGTCATATGCTAAATACTTAAAAGGTGTGGATTTAAAACTTGACCCAGACAGAAACATCGTTCAACAAGATGAAGACAGAAGAATTCATAAAATACTTTGGCTAAGAACTCTTAAAGTTGCTTTTTGGGTAACTATATTTTGCTTCATGCTTGCTTATCCAATTTCATACTTATTAGCTACATTACCCATGAAATATAGTAATTTACTGATGATATGTGTGCTTCTTCCATTCTGGACATCACTATTGGTCAGAACCTCAAGTTGGATGGTTTTACTTCAGCAACAAGGCCCAATTAATGATTTGATTGTATGGCTCGGACTTGCAGCAAACGATGCCAGACCAGAATTGATGTATAATGTAATTGGAACTTTTGTTGCAATGACTCAAATCTTATTACCATTTATGGTTTTACCGCTTTACAGTGTGATGAAAACAATATCTCCAAGCTTAATGAGAGCTGGAAAATCTTTGGGTGGAACACCATTTGTAGCATTTAGAAAAATATATTTTCCATTAACAATTCCTGGAATTGGTGCCGGATCCTTGTTAGTTTTTATTTTAGCAATAGGTTATTATATAACTCCTGCATTAGTTGGAGGGGCAAGTGGGTCTTTGATTAGTAATACAATTGCCTATCATATGAAAAGTTCTCTAGATTGGTCATTTGCTGCTGCATTAGGAACAATGCTGTTGGTTGGTGTCCTAACTATTTACTGGATCTATAATAAATTAGTAGGAATAGATAATATTAAATTAGGATAAATTATGTCATTACCAAATTATACATCATGGAATTATAGAGTTTGGCACTACACTTATTTAACAATTTGTGCATTAGTATTTTTCTTTTTAATTGCGCCGCTGTTTATAATCTTACCACTTTCATTTAATGCAGAGCAATATATTCACTTTTCTAAAGGAATGTTAGCACTTGACCCTGACGCATTTTCATTAAGATGGTATGAGGATATGATTTATGGAACTAAAAATCCATGGGGACTTGCTGCAAAGAATAGTATTTTTATTGCTTTCTTTGCAACCATTGGCTCTACAATTTTAGGAACGGTTGCAGCGCTAGGTTTAAGTAGTAGACATATGCCATATAAAGCAGCGTTCATGGCTTTATTAATATCTCCAATGATTGTGCCGTTAATTATCTCAGGAACAGCAATATTCTTCTTTATGGCAAAAGTAGGTTTAGCTGCAACGCATACAGGAATAATTTTAGCACATATTATTTTAGGTACACCATTTGTAGTTATTACAGTAACAGCAACATTAACAGGGTTTGACCATAGTGTTACAAGAGCTGCTGCAAGTTTAGGAAGTAATCCAGTTAATACTTTTATGAAAATAACATTACCATTAATTTTACCAGGTGTTATTTCAGGTGCATTATTTGCCTTTGTAACTTCATTTGATGAAGTTGTCGTTGTGTTATTCTTAGCAGGACTTGAAAACACTACTATTCCAATTCAAATGTGGGTTGGTCTAAGGGAACAGCTAAGCCCAACAATAATGGCAGTGGCAACTTGTTTAATTATAATGTCCACATTAATTCTTGTTAGCGCAGAACTTTTAAGAAGAAGATCTGAAAGACTAAGAGGAATTAACAGGTAATTGATTTACTAAGATCATTTTTTTTATTATAAACAATTCTTCGATTTTAAAATCTTATGAAAATTAAAAAAGTAGTAGTTATAGGTTCAGGAACTATGGGTAGTGGAATTGCTGCACATTTATGTAATGCAAATATTCCAGTAACTTTATTAGATTTAAAAACTGAAATAAGTGAGCAAGCACGGGATAAAATTTACAAATCGAGACCACCACTTTTGTTAGATAAGTCCAAAATAAAAAACATTAAAGTAGGAAACATTTTAGATAATTTTGATGAAGTAAAAGAAGCTGACTGGGTAGTAGAAGCTGTTGTTGAAAGAATAGATATTAAACATGATATCTATAAAAAAATATTCAAAGAAAGAAAAAAAGGTGCGATAGTATCTTCAAACACATCATCTATTCCTATCAAAATATTATCTCAACACTTATCAGAGAAAGAAAAAAAAGATTTTTGCATTACTCACTTTTTTAATCCAGTCAGATACATGGGATTATTAGAGATAGTTAAAAATGAAAATAATGATTTAGATAAAATAAACTCTCTAAAAGCTTTTTGTGAAACAGAACTTGGAAAAGGTGCAATTATTTGTAATGACACGCCAGGCTTTTTAGGAAATAGAATAGGTGTTTATGCAATGCAAGTTGCAATGACTGAGGCTTTTAAAATGAAACTTAGTATAGAAGAAGCTGATGCAATTTTTGGAAGACCAATGGGTATACCAAAAACAGGTGTGTTTGGTCTTTATGATTTAATTGGTATTGATTTAATGGCTGATGTTTTAAAAAGTTTTATTAAAGAATTATCAAAAAATGACCCTTTTCAAGTAGTTGCAAAAGAAATTCCTTTAGTAAAAAAATTAATTGAAACAGGATATACTGGCCGAAAAGGCAAGGGTGGATTTTATAGAGTTAACAAAACTGGTGAAGTTAAGATTATGGAAGCAATTAATCTTGAAACTGGAGAATACTCTGTAAGTAAAAAAATTAATATTAAATCAGACAAAATAGACCTTAAAGAATTAATATCTAGAGAGGACAAGTATGGTGAGTATGCTTGGTCTGTTATTTCTAAGATTATCAAATATGCTTCTTCTTTAGTTCCATCAATTACAAAAGATTTCAATGATATTGATGAAGCAATGAGATTAGGTTTTAACTGGACTAAAGGTCCATTTGAAATGTTGGAGGAAATCGGAGTTGAAACTTTTTTTGGTAAAATAGACGACTTTAAGGGAAATGCTTTTTTAGAAAATTTATCTGAAAATAGAAATCAAGATTTTTATGGATCTAGACAAAAATACACTGACATTGAAACGTTTGGAAAAGCTAAAAAGAAAGCATTAAGTGTTGATGGAAACAGTTCAGCACTGATATATAGATTTAAAGATTATAATATTGTTGAGTTTACCACTAAAGCAAATGCTCTAGATTACGATTCAATGGATGCTTTAAAAAAAGCCACTGACAAACCTTTGATTATAATAAATGAAAGTATGCAATTTTCTGCTGGAGTAAACTTGAGTTATACAATGGATTTTGCGAACAAAAATGATTTTAAATCCATAGAAAAATTTATTAGATACTTTCAAGAAACCTGCAAGCATCTTAAGTATTCTAATCACCCGGTGATATCTGCACCATCAGGTTTAACTCTAGGAGGTGGATTTGAAGTAATGGTCCAAAGTAATTTTGTTGCTTCACATACAAATATTGTAGTTGGATTAGTGGAAACAATAGTTGGACTGATACCAGCTGGAGGTGGATGTAAGGAAATGTTGGCAAGATGGTTTGATACAGATGAGGCTAAAAAAGATCCTCATTATGCACCACTTAAAGTATTTGATATTATTGGTTATGGAAAAACAGCAACTTCACCAATTGAGGCAGAACCATTAAAATACTTAAGACCAGAAGATAAAAAAATAATGAATAGAAATAGTTTACTAGAAGTTTCAAAAAAGATCTTAGACGACAATAAAGAATTTAAAACTCTAACAGAGACTGAATTTAAACTACCAGGAAAAGAAATTTTAACAGAAATGAATAAAATTATAGAAAACCTTTATAATAAAAAAATAATTCGTGATCACGGCGTTACTGTTGCAAAAGAACTGGCTCATGTTTTGAGTGGAGGAGATACAACTATAGATAAAATTTTATCAGAAGATGATTTATTTAAATTAGAATTAGATGCTTTCATGAGATTAATAGAGACAAAAGAAACTCAAGACCGTATTAAACACACACTAGCAACAGGAAAGGCTTTAATTAACTAATATCTTTCATCTTCTTCTTTCTTTACCTCGTTTTCTAATATTTCTTCTTTTTTTTCTTCTATTACTTCTTCTTTTTTAAATTCTATTATCTTTTCACTTTGTTCTTTTTCTTTAATTAATTGGTCATTAAATTTTTTAATCAATTCTTCTTCTTTTGCTAATTGCTCTTCATCAAATTTCCTTTCCCATTCTTTTATTCTCTCTTCTTCATCTTTAATTCTTTTTTCTTCGAGAATTCTAGCTTGAATTATTTTTTGTTCTCTTAAATTTTCTAATCTTATTTTTTCTTCTTTTAATTGTAATTCTTCCTGGATTTTTCTTTGATTGAGTTCATTTAATCTTAATTTGTTAAGTTCTTCTATTTCTAATTGTTCTTTTAGTCTAAGTTGTTTTTCTTTTTCTCTTAACTCGTCAGCTTCTTTTAATATTTTTATTTCTTTTTCTCTTATTCTTTCACTTTCAATTTTTTTGATATTTTGTTCAATTTCTTCAAGTTTTTGTTTTTGATAATTTAATTTATGCTCTTCTTCAATTAACTTTTGTATATTTTTTTTTTGTTTATCAATCTCAATATTTTTTAATCTTTCTTCTTCATCTTTTATTTTCTGTTTAGCTTCACGGGCTTTTTGTTTCTCAAGAGCCATTAATTTATCATTTTCAATTTTAGCTTTTTGTTGCTCTTGTCTTATTCTTTGCTTTTCAAAAAATTCTAATTTTAGTTTTTCTTCTTTTAATTTTAAATCATCTTGTCTTACTTTTTCCTCTTCTTCATCTCTTAGTTTTTGCTCTTCAGCTTTAATTCTTTGAGACTCAAGTTTAATTTTTTTTCTTTCAATCTGTTGCTGTTGTTTTATAATTTTTTCTTTCAGTTTTTCTTCATTAGCTATTCTTTGTTTTTCTTCCTTTATTAGATTTAATTCATTTTGTTTAATTAACTTTATTTCTTCTTTTTTTTGTTTTTCTTGTTCTAACTTTTCTTTTTTTAATTCTTTAATTTTTTCTTCTTTTATTAATTTAATTCTACGCAGTTCTTTTTGTTTAGCTCTTTCTTTGAAATCATTGTATTTTTCTATTAGTGAAGATGATGTGAAATTTGTTAATTTTTCTATATTAATCTTTTTTAAAATTTTTAAGGGTTGTTCAATTAATTTTTTTTTACTTAAATTAATTTTTTTCCTAATTGTATTTTTTAGGACATTTTTCACAAACGTATCTCATCAATTTTTAATTAATAATAATAGTTGTAGAGTGACTAAAATGGGTTCAACTTGAAATTTTATTCATTGTTAATTAAGCATTTTAAAGGAATTAATAAAATCTGGTCTTAATATATACTCTGAGCGTTTATCAGATTTTATCTTTTTCAATGCTTCGAAACCATAAAGAACTTTACCAACGGGTGTATATTCGCCTTCAAATAATGGTTCATCCTGTAGGATTATAAAAAATTGACTGTCTTCAGTGTCATTCTTAAATGTTCGAGCTAATCCGACACTACCTTTGGTATAATTAAAATTATTATCAATTTCAGATTTAATTGTACCTAAACCTGATTTTCCAGTTCCAATTTTTCCATAATCTAAATTTCCTTTTTTTCCAAATTCTAGGTCACCAGCCTGGATAAGTTTATTTTCGATTACTCTATGAAAAGCAATATTCTCATAAGCGTTAGATCTAATTAAAGTTACAAATCTTTGAACTGCATTAGGTGAAATGTTAGGATAAAGTTCTATAATTACATTTCCACAAGGTACATTTAAAATTGCGATATTATTTGGATTCTTAAAAGTAATATTCTTTGGATCAATATTTTTAACAAATAAACATTTATTTTTAATTATAAAATATGTGAAGAAAGTTGTGATAGCTAGTAGGATCAAAAAAATAAAAATAAGTTTTTCTGATTTAGAAGCTTTAATTTTTTTTATCATTAGAAAGTAAAAGAATTATCTATTTCTTTTATTTTATTTTCAATATATGAAATTTTATTATTTAAAATAGGATCAAATTTACGAATTTGATTAATTTCTTTTTTCTTTAAAAAAATCATGTGTGAATAAACTTCTGCCATATCTTCTGAAGCTGTTGATTTAGAGTATTCTGTAAAAAACCCATTAGTCTCTTGATATTTTTCTAAAGATATATTCTTTGTGCAAGTAGAGCATTCAGCGTATTTAAATTCAAAATTATTAAATTTAGCCCATTCTTCTTCATTAAAAATATTTTTGTGCTGAAGATGCATTACATGAAAAACTTCATGATGAATTACTCTTTCAAAATATTTCTGATTAAATTTGATATCTAGTATTAATGTTTTCATTACATTATCTGGAATACCAGCTGTATATATTTCTGAGATTGATAAATTTTCGCACATTACAATATATTTGAGATTAATTTTTTTTAGATAGTCATAAGAGTATCTATTAAGATTTTTATGAATAATCTTATATTTTAATTCTAAATCTTTCTTATTAGGATTTGAACAAACAATGTTTTTTTGAGTGCCTAGTCGGAAGGGTCTAGCTGCATAAAAATATCTAAGTTTATTTTTAGTATTTATTTCATAAACCTCTAAGTTAGGTATCTTAATTAAGTTATAAATAGTATTTGCCTTTAGAGGTGTAATTAAAAAAATTAATAGTAAAATAGCTCTTATTAAGTTCATAATTTTAAAGATAGAAGATATTCCATTCTTAAAGAATGTGGTACATTTTATTTATAAAATGAAAAAAGAAAGAAACAAAAATCCAATACAACCAATAAGTGGAACTAAAGTTCCACGATTTGCTGGGCCATCTACATTTGCAAGATTACCAGAATTAAGAGATGTTGAGAGTTGTGACGTAGCAATTGTTGGAATTCCATTTGATGCAGGCACTAGTTATAGACCTGGTGCGAGATTTGGACCCATGAGTATTAGGCAGGCATCAAGACATTTAAGGACTAATTATCATCCAAGTTATGATGTTGAACCATTTAAAGTTCAGCAAGTTGCTGATGCAGGCGACATTACATGTAATCCATTTAATATTGATGAAGCCATTAAACAAATTGAAGAGGGCGCTACAGAACTTTTAAGTAAAGTAGGTGGCATTATTAGTTTAGGAGGTGATCACACAATTGCTCTTCCTTTGCTAAGAGCTATTAATAAAATGAATAATGGGCCAGTTGCTTTAGTGCATTTTGATGCTCACCTAGATACATGGGACACATATTTTGGAGCACCCTACACTCATGGAACTCCTTTTAGAAGAGCAAGAGAAGAAAATTTATTTTTAGATGATGCTTCAATGCATGTTGGGATTAGAGGTCCTCTTTACAGTAGAGATGATATAAAAAATGATGAAGAGTTTGGTTTTAAGATCATTCACTGTGATGAATTTCAAACACAAGGTACAGATAAAATTGCTGAAAGAATAAGAAAAAGAGTTGGAAACAATCCACTTTATTTATCTATTGATATAGATGTTTTGGATCCTGCTTTTGCACCAGGAACAGGTACACCTGAAATTGCAGGAATGACTACAAGAGAAATGGTTAATGTCATAAGAGGCCTTTCAGGTTTAAATTTAATTTCTGCGGATGTAGTTGAAGTGTCTCCAGCATATGACCATGCAGAAGTTACATCTTTAGCAGCAGCTACAATTGTTTATGAATTAACTAATTTGTTTGCAAAAGTTAAAAGATAATATAATTTTTAGGAATGCTAGATAAAAAAAATTTTTATATAAATGGAGAATGGGTTTCTCCAAAAAAATCAAATGATTTCAAAGTAATTGACCCTTCAACAGAAGAGGAATGCGCAGTTATATCTTTAAGTGGAGTAGAAGATGTAAATGATGCAGTAAGAGCTGCAACTAAAGCTTTTGAAACTTGGGCATTCTCAACAAAAGAAGAAAGATTAAAATATTTAGAAGCCTTATATGATGTTTATAAAAAAAGATGGGCTGATATGGCTGAAGCAATCTCCCTTGAAATGGGAGCCCCAATTGATTTTTCAACTCAATTACAAGCTGGAACTGGTGCTAGTCACATAAAATCTTATATAAAAGTTTTAAAAGAATACACATTTGAAGCAAAATTAGGAGAACATGCTCTTAATAATAATATTTTGCATGAACCAAAAGGAGTTTGCGCGTTAATAACTCCATGGAATTGGCCGATGAATCAAGTTTGTTTAAAAGTAATACCAGCTATTGCTGCAGGTTGTACAATGGTCCTTAAACCATCTGAGATAGCCCCCTTATCATCGATGATTTTAGCAGAAATGATTGATGAAATTAAATTACCAAAAGGTGTATTTAATTTAGTAAATGGAGATGGTGCAGTTACTGGAAATGCATTAACAAGTCACCCCGATGTAAACATGGTTTCATTCACAGGATCAACTAGAGCAGGTGCTTTAATTTCTGAAAATGCGGCAAAAGACTTTAAAAGAGTTAGTTTAGAGCTTGGAGGAAAAGGTGCTAACATTATATTTAAAGATGCTGATGCTGAAGCAGTTGAAAGAGGAGCGCTTAGATGTTTTAGAAATACAGGGCAATCCTGTAATGCTCCAACAAGAATGTTAGTAGAAAAATCAATCTATGCAGATGCAGTGGAAAGAGTTAAAAATTTTGCTAACTCAATGAAAGTTGATGTTGCAACAAAAAATGGTGATCATATTGGTCCTGTTGTTTCAAAAACTCAATTTGAAAAAATTCAAACATTAATACAAGTTGGAATTGACGAAGGTGCAAAATTAGTTGCTGGTGGAACAGGCAAACCAGATGGCCTTGATAAAGGTTATTTTGTTAAACCTACAGCATTCGCGGATGTTAATAACCAAATGCAGATTGCAAGAACAGAAATATTTGGTCCTGTTTTGTCAATTATACCTTTCGAAACTGAAGAAGAAGCTATTGCTATAGCTAATGACACTCCGTATGGATTATTAAATTTTATTCAAACTCAAGATCAAGAAAAAGCGAATAGAGTTGCTAGAAAATTAAGATCAGGAATGGTCGATATTAATGGTGCAGGCTTAGCTCCTGATGCTCCTTTTGGTGGATACAAACATTCAGGTATTGGACGTGAAGCAGGTAAATTAGGTCTAGAAGAATATTTAGAAGTTAAAGTAGTTAGCGGTTGGAACGATTAATTTAACTAAATTGCTGTTCATAATAGGTTTTCTGCAATTCAATAAACCCTATATTTATTAGTTAATTTTCTAAACTAGAAGTTGTATCGCTTTATACTTTACATAACATAAATAATCCATAATGTCGCAGGTAGTGTTACCATAGCTTTATAGTTAATAAGAGTAACAAAAATAAAAAGGAGAAATAATATGGGTAGATCTTCAAAACTCTACAACTCAGATTTAGCTCCAACTCCAAGCAATAAAAAAAATTGGGGATGGTTTGAAATCTTTAATGTCTGGGCTAATGATGTTCAAAGTTTATTTGGTTATACTTTGGCTGCATCTTTGTTTTTAGCGTCAGGACTAAATGGTTGGGCTGTATTTGCTGCATTAATTCTAGCAGGATTTTTTATAATGTGGCTAGTAAACCTTTCAGGCAAACCAAGTGTAAAACATGGAATACCATATCCAGTTTTTGCCCGTGTTAGTATGGGTGTATTTGGAGCTAACTTTCCAGCAATGGCCAGAGGTCTTGTTGCAATGTTTTGGTATGGAGCACAAACTTATGCGGCATCAACTGCAGTAGCACTTTTAATTACTGGAATTACAGGAATGGAAGGTGAAGTAATGTTTCTTGGTATGACAGGTGTAATGTGGGTTTCATTTATATTTGTTTCAGCATTCCAAGTTTATTTATTTTGGCAAGGCGTAGATCTTATCAAAAAATTCTTAAACTTTGCTGGACCAGCCGTTTACGTTGTAATGATTGTTTTAATGCTAGTTATATGGGCTAAAGCTGGTGGAGGACTTTTTTCAGAAGTAGGAACTATATTTTCTGGGGGAGAACGAACTGGTGGTTTTGAAGGCTTAGGATCATTTGGAGCATTCATAGCTGTATTTTCAATTATGGTTGGATATTTTGCTGCAGTAGTTATTAACTTCGGTGATTTCGCTAGATTTGTTAAAAATGAAGAAGAAATGAGAAAAGGAAATCTATGGGGATTAGTAGGTAACGTGATCTTATTCTCTTTTATTACTTTAATGATAACAGGTGGAACAATCGCAATTTTTGGTGAATATGTTGCAAGCCCAACAGAGATGGTAGCTAAAGTAGATAACTTAGGATTAACAATTATTGCTGCATTCGCATTTTTTGCAGCGACAGTTGGTATCAATATGGTTGCGAACTTTATACCTCCAGCTTATGACTTGGCCAATTTAATGCCAGATAAGATAAATTTCAAAACAGGTGGATTAATTACTGCTGGTTTTGGTTTTATTATTGGTGGTATGTGGGTTGCTGTTATTACTCAAATGGGTTTATTTCCATTTGTTAATACGCTAGGAGCAATTCTTGCACCTGTTTTTGGTATCATGATTGTTGATTATTATATCATCAAAAAAGAAAAACTAGATGTAGATGCATTGTTTGATGCTAGCCCTAGTGGGAAGTATCATTACAATGGTGGCTTCAATTATAAAGGAATGTTAGCTTGGATACTATCAGGTTACATCGCAGTTGGAACTGTTTGGCCAAACATTTTAGTTTTTGGTTTAGATGATTTCTTTGCAAACCTAGGTGGTGGCGGAGGATATGCTTGGATAATTGGTGCATCACTAGGTGCTGTAGTTCATCTAGCTATATCTAAAAGATAATTAAAGTTATAACTAAAAGCCCATCAATTCATTGGTGGGCTTTTTTTATATTTTAAATTCTAAAGTGATATTTTCTTTATTTAAATCATGAAGAACTAGATTGTCACCTTCACCTTTTCTATCAACAACCAAAAAATTCATATCCTCAGTTGCAATTAAAGGAAAATGCCAAATACCAGCATTATAATTTACTCCAATTCCGTTTGGAATAATAAAAGCCTCCACTTTATTTAAATCAGGCTTATCACCCTCAGGAGCAACAAAAGCTAAAAATGTTGTTTCTTTCATTGGGATAAAGGCTTGGCTACCAAGTGGATGTTTTTCCATCATATCAATCTTCATAGGAAAAGATCTTTTTAAAGCTGAAAAAATACTAATTATAGACTCTCCACCATCTTTCTTTGCATCCAGGTTAGCTATCCCATCATATCGTTTTGCATAGCCATCATTTATTTCTAAAGGCTTGATATCGTCTGTTGTGATCATATCTCCAAACTTTTTAAAATTTTCTTTATTAATAGGTTTGGGTTTGATTGCTAAGTTGGTCATACATTTTTTCCATATATTCTAAATCGAGATATCCCACCATCTGGAAAAATATTAATTTTTATAAAATTAATTTTATCTTTTTTCATTAGATTATTTTTAAAAATATGTAATTTATTAGAGGATAATTTTGCATCTTTTAATAAATACTTCCATTTGACCGAAGAATTTACAATTTGTTTAGAGCCTTTTATTGTTGGTAAATAAGCAGCTTGTAAAGAGCAATAGCTTGGAAAGTTACCTTTAAAGTGATGAGTAGAAATTTCAATTTTATCAATTTCTTTTCCATCTAAAGAATTTAATATTAGCCAATCAAATCCTGGGCCACGTCTTCTCCTTGTTTCCCATCCATCTCCCATATTTTTAGCTTTACCAGGGGCTAAAATATTTTCAGCTTTACCAAAGTGTTCATTGTTACAAGCAATAACAGAGGCACCATCTAATAGTGATGCAAGATTTGTTTTTTTATTTTTCAATTTATTAGATTTAGCAATTGAGCCAAATAACCTCAGTCGAGCAACCCCACCATCAGGAAAAATATTAAATTTTATATGTGTAATTTTTTTTTTACTATTTGTAGTAAAGAAGTGATGGCTATTAGCTTTAGTTTTTTTCTTAGAAAGTAATGGTTCCCACTTTAATTGACTTATTTTATTTGAACTTGAGTTTGTTCCTTCAATAGAAATCATAGCTGGCTGATTTCCATTAAAATGTGATGTATCAACATCAACTTTTTTAATAGAACCAGGTTTTCCTAATTTTAAAATTATATAATCATGCCCTTTAGTTCTTTTTCTTCTAGATTCCCATCCATCCATCCATTTACCATTTTTATCAAACAATCCATCTTTAAAAATTGCTGGTAAAGGACTAATAATTCTATTTGCTGAAGCAAAAAAATCATCAGTTTTAAATATAACCTTAGTTCCCAATCTAGGTTGAGCTAAATCTATAAGACCATTTGTAAAAATAATTTTTTTTGACATTATTAAGAATAGTTTTTAATCCAATGTTTGGCTATATCAATTCTTTTACATATCCATACATCTTCATGTTTAAGAATATAATCTAGAAATTTCTTTAAAGATTGAACTCTTCCAGGCTTTCCAATTAATCTACAGTGTAATCCTACTGACATCATTTTAGGGTTTGTTTTTCCTTCCTCGTATAAAACATCAAAGCTATCTTTTAGATAAGAAAAAAAATGATCACCTGTATTAAACCCTTGATTGGTAGCAAATCGCATATCGTTGTTATCTAGAGTATAAGGAATGATTAATTGTTTTTTCTTATTTCTAGTTTCCCAGTATGGTAAGTCGTCACTATAAGAGTCACTGTCATATAAAAAACCACCATCTTCCATAACTAAGTCTCTAGTATTGGGGCTACATCTACCGGTATACCAACCATTAGGCCTCTCCCCAAAAATTTTTTTATGAGCTTGAATAGCAAGTTTCATATGTTTTTTTTCTTCTGCTTTTTTAATATTTTGATAATCAATCCATCTCCACCCGTGAGATGCAACCTCATAATCAGCTTTTATTATAGCATTACAAACTTCAGGATTTTTTTCTAAAGCCATAGCGACTCCAAAAACCGTAATAGGAATTTTCTTTTCTTGAAATAGTTTATGCAATCTCCAAAATCCTGCTCTTGAACCGTACTCATAAAGAGACTCCATATTTATATGTCTACCTTTGATAGGTTGAGCGCCAATGATTTCTGATAAGAAAATTTCTGAGTTATTGTCACCATTTAAAACACAATTTTCAGCACCTTCTTCATAATTTAAAACTATTTGAACAGCAATACGTGCATTATTAGGCCAAATAATCTTTTGATCCTTAGAACCATACCCAATCATATCTCTTGGATCTTTTTTAGACATAAAAAATTATAATTTACTTTGTATTGTTTAACAATTTATTAATTTGAAACAGATTCTGCTTTGATACCATCAAGTAAGTTTAAACATTTTTTAAGCTCATCCAAAACAATGAACTCATCAATTTTATGAGCTTGATCAATTGATCCTGGACCACACACGACAGTACTAATCCCAATTTCTTGAAATAAACCTGCTTCAGTTCCAAATGAAACAACTTGTCTAGAATTATCACCCGTTAAACTTGAAATTAATTCACAAGCATCTGACTTATCTTCTCTATCAAACCCAACTATTTCACCAATAATATCTTTTTCAATTGAAGCATTAGGAAAAACTTTTTTCATTTCAGGTAATAACACCTCATTTGCATACTTGTCGATTTCTTGATTTAAAAATACACCATCTTCCTTAATAACTGGTCGTGTTTCCCAATTAACATGACATTTGTCTGCTATTACATTATGCGCAATACCACCAAACACACCACCAATAGAAAGAGTGGAATGAGGTGGTTCAAAAATGGAGTCTTTTGGTGTTCTACTTTTAAGTTTCTCCCTAAGTTCAATTAATTTATTTACGTATTTTGATGCATATTCAACAGCACTCACACCTTTGTGAGGTGCTGAACTATGTCCTGCTAAACCTTTAAAATAAGTTGTGTATTCATAACACCCCTTATGAGCATCGATAATTTTCATATTAGTCGGTTCACCAATAATACAAATACCATCTTTAATATCTCTTTTTTTTAATTCCTCTATTAGTATAGGAGCACCCTGACATGCAGTTTCTTCATCGAATGTAAATGAGAAATGAATGTCTCTATCTAAGTTCGATTTAGAATAAACAGGTGCATAAGCTAAAGCACAAGCAATAAAACCCTTCATATCACACGAACCTCTTCCATATAATTTATCACCTTTAATAGTTGCAGTAAAAGGATCAGAGCTCCAGCCCTTTGACACAGGAACAACATCAGTGTGGCCTGATAAAATGATTGGTTTTTTACTATTTGAATTTTTAGCTTTTAGTGTTGCAAATAAATTTACTCTTTTTTTTTCACTGTCATAAGTTCTAAAAGAAGTAGCACCTAATTTTTTTAAGATACCATCACAATAATCAATTAATGAGCTATTATCTTCTCCTGAAATAGTTTTAAAAGCTATTAAGTCAGTTAAAATTTGAACTGAATTATTATACAATAGCTTTAAATTATTTTCTGTACTCATATTTATCAACCATTATATATTAAATATATGAAAGAACAAATCACCTATAATGACTTTGATAAAATAGATATTAGAGTTGGAACTGTAATATCAGTTAAAAAAAATGAAAAAGCTAGAAAACCTTCACTAGTAATTGAAGTGGATTTTGGAAAAGATATAGGTGTTAAGCAATCATCCGCACAAATTACCCATTATTACAATGAAGAAAATTTAAAAGGTAAACAAGTTATTGGTGTTTGCAACTTTCCAGAAAAAAATATTGCAGGTGTAGTTTCACAAGTTCTTATTTTAGGTTCGATTGATGATGAAGGCAAAGTTATACTAGTTCACCCATCTCAACAATCAGAGAATGGGCTTCCAATAGCTTAAACTTTATGCATCCTGAATTATTTTTATTGATTGGAATTTCTTGTTCATTAGGTTTTACACCAGGACCTAATAATGCTGTTGCTTCTTACTCAGGTTTTAATTTTGGTATAAAAAAAACAATTCCATTAATAATGGGAGTTTGGTTGGGTTATACTGTGTTAGTAATTTTGATCAATTTTGTATTGATATCAACTTTTATTAAATATCCACTAATCCAGGAAGTGATCAGAATATTAGGAACTTTATTCCTCTTATATTTAGCTTATAAAATTTCATTTTCTGAAACATCCAAAGAGGGTAAAAAAATTAATCCAGTAAAATTTATTGATACTTTTACATTCCAGTTTTTAAATCCTAAAGGAGTAATGGCAGCTATTACATTGATCTCAAAATTTGTATTAGAAAACGATTACTTAAATAGTTCTTTAACAGTTATTATCGTTTGCTCTTTGACAGCTCTAACAAGTATTACAGCATGGGCTTTTTTAGGTAAGTTTTTAAGGAATTTTGCGACAAATAATAATTTTATTAAACGATTTAATTATGCTATGTCCTTGCTACTTATTGTTTGTATAATAGGGTTCTATATCTAAATTAAATGAAACCAGGAAATCAAAATTCTTATAACTCCCTAAAAACTATCAGTATTAATGATAGGGACTACAAATATTATTCTTTAGTAGAAGCAGAAAAGAACGGTTTAGATGGAATTTCAAAACTTCCAAAGTCATTAAAAGTTTTGTTAGAAAACCTTTTAAGATACGAGGACGATCTGTCAGTTACTAAAAACCAAATAGAAGCAATTAAAGAATGGTTAAAAACAAAAAAATCATTAACTGAAATAGCTTATAGGCCAGCTAGAGTTTTGTTACAGGATTACACAGGAATACCAGCTGTTGCTGATCTTGCAGCAATGAGAGAAGCCGTTAAAGAAAAAAATAGAGATCCAAATACCATTAATCCACTGTCTGCAGTTGACCTTGTAATTGATCATTCAGTTCAAGTAGATAAATCAGCAAATAAAGATTCATTTGAAAAAAATGTTGATATTGAATTTAAAAGAAATGGTGAGAGATATTCATTTTTAAAATGGGGTCAACAAGCTTTTAATAACTTTAGAATTGTTCCTCCTGGAACTGGGATTTGTCACCAGGTTAATTTAGAATATTTATCAAAAGTAGTCTGGTCTGAAAAATTTCAAAACGAGGACTATTTATTTCCTGACACGTTAGTTGGTACTGATAGTCACACTACTATGGTTAATGGTTTATCAGTTCTTGGTTGGGGTGTTGGTGGAATAGAAGCTGAAGCTGGAATGTTAGGTCAGCCAATTTCAATGTTAATTCCAGAAGTAATAGGATTTGAAGTTAAAAATAAAATGCCAGAAGGTACTACTGCAACAGATTTAGTTTTAACAGTCGTAAAAATGTTAAGAGATAAAGGAGTTGTTGGAAAATTTGTTGAATTTTATGGAGAAGGTTTAAAGAATTTAACTCTTGCTGATAGAGCAACAATTGCAAATATGGCACCAGAATATGGAGCAACATGTGGTTTTTTCCCAATTGATGAAGAGACATTAAAATATTTAAGATTCTCAGGAAGAGATGAGAACATAGTAAATATAGTTGAGAAATATGCAAAAGAGCAAGGTTTATGGGCTAATGACAAAGTTGAATTTACTGATACCTTATCGTTAGATATGTCTACAGTTGTTCCAACTATTTCAGGACCTAAAAGACCTCAGGATAAAGTTTTATTAACAGAGGCATCTACTGGATTTAAAAAAGTTTTTGAAGAAGCAACTAATAGAAAAAAACAACATGTTTCAAAAGTATCAGGAACAGATTATGAAATTAAAGATGGCTCAATATTAATTGCAGCTATTACTTCATGTACAAATACATCCAATCCAAATGTATTAATTGGAGCTGGGTTATTAGCAAAAAAAGCTGTTGAACTTGGTTTAGAAACTAAACCTTGGGTAAAAACATCATTAGCTCCAGGATCACAAGTAGTTACTGATTATTTAGCAAAAGCAGGACTAAATGTATTTTTAGATAAACTTGGTTTTAATTTGGTTGGATATGGTTGCACGACTTGCATAGGAAATTCAGGCCCTTTACCAGAGGAAATTGTTAAAGCAATAGACAAGGAAAACATCTACGCTGTGTCAGTTTTATCTGGAAATAGAAATTTTGAAGGAAGAATTTCTCCACATATAAAAGCTAATTACTTAGCATCACCACCACTTGTAGTAGCTTATGCACTTGCTGGTCACATGGAATTTGATTTATACAAAGAGCCTTTAGGAAAAAGTAAAGATGGTAAAGATGTATTTTTAAAAGATATTTGGCCATCTAATAAGGAAATTGAAGACACATTAAGAGAATCTTTAAATGCAGAGATGTTTGTTAAAAGATATTCAAATGTTTCAGAAGGCCCTAAACAGTGGCAAGAAATTAAAACTGAAAATACCAGTATTTACAATTGGGATTCAAGTTCAACTTATGTGAAGAAACCACCATTTTTTGAAAATTTATCTGATCAACCTGAGGGCTTTAAACCTATTAAAGATGCAAGACCACTTTTGATTTTAGGGGATATGGTCACAACTGATCATATTTCTCCAGCAGGAAATATTCAAAAAGAAAGCCCAACAGGTGAGTATTTTATGGAACATCAAATACTTCCAACAGATTATAACTCTTATGGATCAAGAAGAGGAAACCATGAGGTAATGATGAGAGGAACTTTTGCAAATATTAGAATAAGAAATGAAATGGCACCAGGAACAGAAGGTGGGTTTACAAAATTATATCCAGAAGAAAAAGTAATGCCAGTTTATAATGCTGTTGAGGAATATAAAAAAAGAGGCACAGACCTTGTTGTTATAGGTGGAAAAGAATATGGAACAGGATCGTCAAGAGATTGGGCTGCCAAAGGAACAAAACTATTAGGTGTTAAAGTTGTAATAGCAGAAAGTTTTGAAAGAATTCATAGATCTAATTTAATTGGAATGGGTGTTTTACCTCTACAATTTACCGAAGGACACGATAGGGTAAACTTAAAATTAATTGGTTCAGAGTTGATAACAGTTCTTCAAATTGAAGAGGGTATAAATGCATCAGATCAAGTTCAAGTTGAAATAAAATATGCCTCAGGAGACATTAAAAAGATCAAAACCCTATGTAGAATAGACACTAAAAACGAATTAGAGTATTATAAAAATGGTGGAATACTTCAGTATGTATTAAGGAATATGATATAGCAATGGACGAAGAAATTACAATCATAGATACAAACGCAAGAAATGAGAGAATAAAGAATTTTTTTATAGATAATAAAAAAAAACTTATAATAATTATTTCAATAATATTAGTAATTATAATTGGCTATCTATCATTTGAAAATTCTAAAGAAAAAAATAAAATTAAATTAGCTAATCAATACAACTTAGCATTAATAGATCTTAATCCTGAAAATAAACAAAAAACAATTGATGAAATGGTTAATGTTGTAAAAAGTAATGATGCAACTTATTCTCCATTAGCTTTATACCATCTACTAGACAATAATTTATTAGAGAACAATGATGAGATAAATATATTATTTAATGAGTTAATTGAAAATACAAAACTTGATAATGAAATTAAGAATTTGATTATATATAAAAAAGCATTATTCAATTCAGATTTTGTTAGTGAAAATGAATTATTGAAAATACTTAATCCAGTAATTAATTCTGAAAGTATCTGGAAGTCCCATGCATTATACTTGCTTGCAGAATTTTTTTATTCAAAAGATGAAAAACAAAAAGCAAAAGAATTTTTTAATCAAATTTTATTACTGTCCAATGCAAATAATGAAATTAAACTAGCATCACAAAAAAGACTTAACAGAGATATAGGTGAGTAAAATTTTTAAATTATTATTAATTTTTATTTTTATTACAAATTGTTCATTTCACAAAAGCTCAAAGTTTTGGAATAAAGAAAATATTGAAGAAGAAAAAAATAAAAACATAACAGAAATCTTCAAAAAAGAAGAAAAATTAAATTTTGAATTTAATCCTAATTTAAAAATAGAGCTCGATTCAAGAGCTGTAAGTAATAGTTTTTTTAAAAATCTTAGCAATAATAGCGGCAAAATTAACTACAACGGTAAACTTGAGAGTTTATCTAGATATAAATTTAAAAAGATAAAAGATTTTTATCAATACGAACCAGAAATCACATTTAATCAAAATAATATTATTTTTTTTGATAATGAAGGGTCTATTTTAAACTTTGACAATAAATCGAATTTAATATGGAAAAAAAACTTTTATTCAAAATATGAAAAAAAACAAAACCCATTTTTATTTTTTGGTTACAATGATAAAATTTTAATAATTGCTGATAATATAGCAAAATTATATGCTATCAATATTAATACAGGAAAATTATTATGGTCTAAAAATAATAATGCGCCATTTAATTCACAAGTAAAGATTTATAAAGATAGAATTTATGTAATAGATCTTGAAAATACTTTAAGAGCTTATTCAATAAACGATGGAAAAGAAATTTGGGCTCGAAAAACTCAAGGTTCACTTATAAGATCTCAAAAAAGACTTTCATTAGTAATTTTAAATGAAAAAATTTACTTTAATAATTCTTTGGGCGATATAAGTGCTGTCGATATTAATAACGGTAATTTATTATGGCAAACCCCTACACAAAGTAGTTTAGCCTTTGATACGGGTTTTTTTTTAAAGACATCTGATGTTGTAGCTGACAAAGAGGCATTGTTTTTTTCTAATAACCAAAATCAATTTTTTTCACTAGATATACAAACTGGTAACTTAAACTGGAAACAAGAGATTAACTCCAACTTAAGACCAGTAATAATTAATGACTTAATATTCACTATATCAATGGAAGGTTATTTAATTATTATGGAAAAAAACACTGGAAATATTATAAGATCAAATTATTTACTTAATAAATTTAAAGCTAAAAATAGACTTAAGATAAGACCAGCTGGCTTTATTGTTGGGAACAAAAATATTTACCTATCAACTAATATTGGACGTTTTCTAGTTATTGATATTGCTACCGGCAAAGCCAGGACTATCCTAAAAATTGACAATAAAAAAATTTCTAGGCCAGCTATATTTAATAAAAATTTATATCTAATTACTGATAATTCTATTATTAAATTAAATTAGTAATGTTTCTTAAGTTACTTGATAAGCTAGGAAGAAAAAAAATTGTTTTAGATCGAGGACCCTCTCACCCCAAATTTAATGAAGCTAAACCTTGGATGAACAGATATTATGTCTTATTAAGGCATAGGCCAAAATGGTTTCCATTTAATATTTTATTACATGAAATGTTAGCTGACGATCATGGAGAAGGAGTTCACAATCATACATTTCCTTACATAACAGTGATATTAAGAGGGGGTTACTGGGAAACACTAAATACTGGAAGATTTTGGAGAGCGCCTGGATATATAGGTTTCAGGTCAGCTAATAATTTACACAGAGTTGATCTTAAACCAGGAACAAGACCGCTTACTTTGTTTATATCTGGGCCCTTTGGATTAAGAAAAGGCCCTAGATCTGAATATGGTATAGATTTTAAAACGAAAAAATGAATTTAAATAAATTATTTCTTAGTTATTGTAAAATTAATAATTTAGAAATTAATCCCAGTCAATTAGGCTTAATAGAAGAATTGAGTTTATTCTATACTCAAAACTTTAATAAATCACTTTTAAAAAAAATATTTACTAAACAAAATTATAAAACAGGGTTTTATTTACAAGGGGATGTGGGTGTAGGTAAAACCATGATACTAAATTTTTTTTATAATAATTTTGATAAAACTAAACAAAGATTTCACTTTAATGAGTTTATGATTAGTTTTCACGACTTTGTATTTAAAAACAAAGAAAATACACAAGAAAATATTATAGATAAATTTGTTCAAAAACTAAAAAATAAATCTAAATTAATTTATCTTGATGAGTTTCAGGTTACAAATATTGTAGATGCTATGATTTTAGGTAGCTTATTTAAAAAAATATTTGATGAGAATATAAAAGTTTTATTTTCATCAAATACTAAAATAAATGATCTCTATAAAGACGGATTACAAAGAGATCAATTTCTTCCCTTTATTAAAATAATGAAGGAAAAAACTTACGAGACACAATTGATTATCCAAGATGATTATAGAATGTCTGTAAAAAACAGAAATGAAAGATATTTTTATCCATTAAATGAATCAACTAATTTTAAACTTAATAAATTTTTTAGAAAAATAACTAAAAATCTTACTAATCAAGAAATGATCTTAAGTATTAAAGGTAGAAAGCTTACTATTAAGAATTACTTTAATGGAATAGCACGTTTTGATTTTAAAGAGTTATGTTCTAAAAATATTGGAGCTGAAGATTACATTAAAATAACTGAAGTATGTAATTTTATTGTTATAGAAAATATTCCAATTTTTAACAGTGATAATTCTAATCAACAACAAAGATTTATTACTTTAATTGATATTCTTTATGAAAAAAAAATACCACTTATGATAACTTCTCAATTACAATTAGATTTATTAAGCTCTTCTGAAGATTTAAAAAAAATATTTAAAAGAACTATTAGTAGGTTGTATGAATTAACATCTATTAAATATACGAAGTTATGAGACAAGAGTTTTTTAACTTAGAATTGAGTACTAATGGCCAGAATCTCTATGAATTTACAAGCCAAGCTAACAAATGGATCAAGGATAATGAATTTAATAATGGAATTATCAATATAAGCATTCAACACACCAGTGCTTCTTTAATAATTCAAGAGAATGCTGATCCAGATGTTCAAAGTGATTTAGTAAATTTTTTTAATAAGCTCGTACCTATGGACAATTCCCTTTACATCCATACAGCTGAGGGAAAAGATGACATGCCTGCACATATAAAATCTGCGTTAACTAATAATCAAATCTCTTTAAGCGTTAAAAACAATGAGTTATTACTTGGTACCTGGCAGGGTTTATATCTTTTTGAGCACAGAATTGAGAAGCAAAAAAGATTGATTATTCTTCATTATTTAGGAGATTAGTTTTTCTTAATTGTTTTAAAAGCATCTAGAGCAGCATTTCTGGCTTCAACGTGATCTACAATTGGTTTTGGATAGTTGATACCAACAACTACTTTAATCTGTTCTTGGTATTTGGTTTCAAGCTCCCATGGTTTATATAGAAACTTATTAGGCATGTTTTTAAGTTCTGGAACCCACTTTTTTGTATAAATCCCATCTTTGTCAAATTTTTCCCCCTGAAGGATAGGATTGAAGATTCTAAAGTAGGGAGCTGCATCTGCACCACATCCTGCAACCCATTGCCATTGAGCAACGTTACTGGCTTCATTATAATCAACTAAACAATTTTTAAAATGTTTTTCACCTTCCATCCAATGAATTCTTAAATGTTTAACAAGAAAAGAAGCAACAATCATTCGAACTCTATTGTGCATCCATCCTGTTTCATATAGTTCTCTCATTCCAGCATCTACAATAGGGTATCCTGTCATGCCTGCTTTCCAAGCTTTAAGAAATTTATCATTTTTAACCCAAGGAAAATTGTCAAAATCTTTTCTAAGATTACCTTTTAACATTTGTGGAAAGTAATTAATTAAACTATGAGAAAATTCTCTCCATCCTAATTCATTAATATACTTTCTATATCCAATTTTTTTAACTTTAATGTCTTGGCATTTCTTCCAAATTGTTTCTACATGTATTTGACCAAATTTTAAGAAAGGAGATAACTTGGAGGTTCCGTTAACACCTGGAATATCTCGTGCATCACCATAGTCCTCAATTCTATTATTTATTAATTCTTGTAAATATTTTTTAGCTTCTTTTTCAGATGGGTCCCAGTATTTCTCAAATTTTTTATACCAATTTTTTTTAGGTAAAATTTCTTTTATAGAAATTAAATTTTTAAATATGTTTATCTTTTTAATTTTTGATTTAACTCGTATTAATTTTGAAGGAGCTTTTGAAATATAATGCTGTTCAGTTTTTTTCCAAAATGGAGTGAATACTTTATAGGGAGTACCATCGTCTTTAGTCATTTCTTGAAATTCTACAAGAATATTTCCTTTAAAATATTTATATTGAACTTCATTCTTAATAAATAGATCTCTTATTTTTTTACCTTTATTAATTACATCTGGCTCATAAACTTTACTCCAATAAACAGTAACATCATCTTTCTTTTTTAAAATTGATAATACCTCTAGTTCATCACCTAACTGAACTTCCAATGTGATATTTAATTTCTTTAGATCTATACTTAAATTTTCTAATGATTTAGACAGCCACCATTTTTGAGCCTCTCTTTTTTTATCAAAGTTTTTTGGGTTATATATATAAAGAGCACTTACATACTCATGATTTTGAGTTGCTGTCGCTAAGACTTCGTTATATTCAATTCTAAAATCTTCTCTAATCCAAACAATGGCTTTTTTTGTCATATTTACTCAGATTTTTTGCAATCCATCACTTAGTAGTTTTTGATACATTGCACTATCAGTTAAACCTTCACAACCAAATAAAAGTACATTTGATTGTTCATTTAACTCTAGCTTATCTAAGTATTCTTTATTGTTAAATGAGCTTATTAACGCGATTATACCTGGGACAGCACATTCACCAGCTATTATTTTTAGATCGGATAAACGCTTTTCTGCTAGCAATGCTACAGTAGTTGAGATTGCTTCATCAGATATAGTTAAACAATAATTTGAAGAATTTTTTAAAATTTCCCAGGCAATACTTGATACATCACCACAAGACATTCCACCCATTACTGTTTCCTTTTTAATATCAACACTTGTGGGTTTATTATTCTTAATACTTTGAAATACACAGTCTGCATTTTCTGGTTCAACAATAATAAATTTTGGAATATTTTGTGATAATTTTGCAAAGCCAGCAATCATTGCTGCAGCCATTCCGCCAACTCCAGCTTGAAGAAATACGTGTGATATTGAATTAGATTTTACTTCATCTAAAATTTCTTTAATCATTATGGTGTATCCAGCCATAATTAATTTTGGTACTTCCTTGTAACCTTCCCAAGACACATCTTGTACAATTTCCCAATTATTTTCTTTAGATTGTTTTATGCATTCTTTTAATGAATTATCATAATTACCTTTAACTCTAATCACTTCAGCATCCAATTTACGCATTGCTTCAGCTCTAGATTCACTAACAAATTCACTTATAAATATTTTACATTTTAATCCAAGTCTTTGAGCCCCCCAGGCTACAGATCGACCATGATTTCCAGCTGTTGCTGTTGATACAGTTATATTCTCTTTTTCACTGGCAATCTTGTAAACAGCAAAAGCTCCACCTAAAGCTTTAAAAGATTTTAGATCAAACCGTTTATCCTCATCTTTGTAGTAAATATTTTTAAATTTTAATTCATCATTTAGTTTATTTAATTTAACCAATGGAGTGGGGGCATAATTATCCCAACTAGATATAGCCTTAATTGCTTCATCTATAAATTTTTCTGGAAGTTGCGTAAGTATATTTTCTTTATTAAATTTATAATTTTTATTCTCTAAAAATGATGTAATAGACCAAAGGTCTTTCTGCATGATTGATTTCATTTATTAACAATCAAGAGTGCTATTTTTTTCCCAGTGAGTTACCGAGCTTTTTTTATCAAATTTTTCTTCTTGATTAAAATCATTAATTTCAGACCTTTTTAACTTTAGATAGCTTTTAATAGTATCACCGCCAAATGCTTCCTTAATTTCTTTACTATTTTCTAGTTGATCTAATGCATCTTCAATTATGTCAGGTAATTTTTTTAGGTGAGGGTAATTTTTATGATCAGTGTACATATTACAAGATAAAGGTTCACCAGGATCTATTTTATTATTTATTCCATGTAAACCAGCAGCTATTACTCCAGCTTGAAGCAAATAAGGATTTACTGCTCCGTCCATTAACCTTAGTTCAAATCTACCTTTATCTGGAATTCTTATCATATGAGTTCTATTATTTCCTGTATAAGAAATACTACTAGGTGACCATGTAGCTCCCGATTTTGTTGGTGGTGCATTTATTCTTCTATAACTATTAATTGTCGGATTAAAAAATGCTGTTAAAGGCTGAGTAAGTTTCATAATTCCACCTAGAAAATTATATGCTAATTTGCTCAAACCTAATTTGTCTCCATTATCTAGAAATTTATTAATTTTTCCATTCCATAAAGAGATGTGAGCATGACAGCCATTTCCTGTTAGATTGCTAAAAGGTTTTGGCATAAATGTTGCTCTCAAACCATGTTTTTCAGCTAATGATTTCACCATATATTTAAAGAATACATGTCTATCAGCTGTAGTTAAACAATCTGTATAATCCCAATTCATTTCAAACTGGCCATTAGCGTCCTCATGATCATTTTGGTATGGGTTCCAACCCATAGTAATCATGCTATCGCATATTTCTTTGATTAAATCATATCTCCTCATTAAAGCAGACTGATCGTAACAAGGTTTTGATTGAGTGTCTCTTGCATCAGCAATTTTACTCCCATCTTCTGAGATCAAAAAATATTCACACTCTACACCTGACTTCATGACTAAATCTTTTTTATGTAATTTATTAATTTGCTCTTTGAGCATTACTCTAGGTGAAGCCTTAACTGGTTTACCATACATATATAAATCAGAAGCTAACCAGCCAATTTCTTTGTTCCAAGGCAATTGAATTAAACTTTTAGGATCTGGTAGAGCAAACATATCCCCATCTGCAGGAGACATATCTAGCCAAGTTGCAAAACCCGCAAAACCCGCCCCATTCTTTTGCATGTCTGCAATCGCTTGTGCTGGTACTAATTTTGATCTCAAGACACCAAAAAAATCTACAAAACTAATCAAAAAATATTTTATTTTTTTAGCTTTAGCAATTTTAGATAAATTAATAGGCATATTTTATTTCTTAATTTACAACTGTTAATTAGTCTTCACAATACTATTTTTTATTTTTTAGTCCTGGTATCCAATCTGTTCCAGCCAGCGGAACTCTTGCCATTGCTGCAGCTTCTACTGTTAAAGCTGCTAAATCTTCAGGTTCTAAATTTCTTACATCTGATTTTCCATTTGCTCTTGCTAATGTTTGCAACTCTAGGGTTAATGTGGATAAATAATTTTTTAATCTTTTACCCCCCTCTATAGGATTGAGTCTTTTTTCTAGTATAGGATCTTGTGTAGCAACACCTACAGGACATTTTCCTGTATGACAGTGATGACAGTAACCTGGCTCTGTTCCAAGTTTTTCGTAATCTTTTCTATAAAGATCTGCATTACAATTTAAAGCCATCATAGCAGCAGATCCTATTGATACAGCATCTGCTCCCATTGCAATTGCTTTTGCAACATCAGCACCAGTTCTAATTCCACCAGAAACAATTAATTGAACTTTTCTATGCATGTTCAATTCTTTTAAAGCATCTACAGATTCTCTTAAGGCACCAAGAGTTGGTATACCCACATGTTCTATAAAAACATCTTGTGTTGCAGCTGTTCCACCTTGCATTCCATCTAACACAACAACATCAGCGCCAGCTTTTACTGCTAAAGTCGTATCATAGTATGGTCTTGCTGCTCCAACTTTTATATAAATTGGTTTTTCCCAATTTGTAATTTCTCTCAATTCTTGAATTTTTATTTCTAAATCGTCAGGTCCTGTCCAATCTGGATGTCGACAAGCACTTCTTTGATCTATGCCCTCAGGTAAAGTTCTCATACCAGCAACTCTTTTATTAATTTTTTGTCCAAGAAGCATTCCACCCCCTCCAGGTTTTGCACCTTGTCCCACAACTATTTCTATAGCATCTGCTTTTCTTAAATCATCCGGATTCATACCGTATCGAGAAGGTAATAATTGATATACTAGATATTTAGAAGATCCTCTTTCTTCTTTTGTCATGCCTCCATCTCCAGTGGTTGTCGAAGTTCCCATAGCAGAAGCACCTCTGCCTAAAGCTTCCTTTGCATTGGCACCTAAAGCTCCAAAACTCATTCCAGCAATAGTAATTGGTATATCTAATTTAATAGGATTTTTTGCAAAACGGTCTCCAAGTATTACAGAGGTATTACATTTCTCTCTATAACCTTCTAATGGATATCTAGACATGGAAGCTCCTAAAAATACCAAGTCATCAAAGTCTGGAACTTTTCTTTTAGCACCCAATCCTCTAATTTGGTAAATTCCTTCCTTAGCAGCTCTTTGAATTTCTTTAATTGTTGAAGATGGAAACGTTTTAAATTCTTTTAAATCTTTTTTCATAACTAATATGAGCTCACATTATCAATTTTAAAATTATATAAATTTCTTGCAGATCCATATCTTTTAAATTTTTTTGCATCTTCAGATATATTCAAATCTTTAAAAATTTTATTTAATTCTTTTATATTTTTATCATCCATTTGTTTTTCTATACAATCAGAACCTAAACTTTTAACCTTACCTTTAACAAATATTTTTGCCTCATAAATTGAGTCTCCTAAATCAGCATCAGCGTCTCCCAAAATAATTAAATTACCTTTTTGTGCCATAAATGCTGACATATGACCAACAGACCCCTTTACTATAATGTTAATCCCCTTCATTGATATGCCACATCTTGAGCTAGCGTCTCCTTCAATAATTAAAGAACCGCCATGACCAGTTGCTCCAGCAGATTGAGAAGCATTGCCTTTGATAATTACTTTACCAGACATCATGTTTTCAGCTACACCCGTTCCAACATTTCCGTGTACGGTAATAGAAGCATTTTTATTCATCCCAGCACAATAATAGCCAGTGTGTCCTTTTATTGAAACTTCAATATCATCTTTTAAACCTGCACAAATAGCGTGTTGACCTTGGGGATTTAAAATTTGGAAACTTCTGTTATTTTTTTCTCTACCAACGTTTTGTAGTAGTTGATTAATTTCTCTTAGTTTTTTTTTATTTAGATCTAAATTCATAATTTACCAGTGATAAACAATACCAGGTTTTGGTTCAAAAATTTTAGCTGTGTTTACATTTGGCAAGTGCGCCATACATTGAAATTCTGAAGCAACCGCTACATAATCTTTTGTTTCTGCAACAACTGCTGGCTTGCAAGCTATTTCATCTCTCAACAATGCAAAACCATCTTTAGTACCAGCTATAAAGGTGTAGAAACCATCTAAATCTTTTAGGCTATTTTTTAGGGTTTCTTCTAGATTTTCTCCTTTTGAAATTTGATTAGAGATGTAACCAGCCGCAACCTCAGTATCATTTTCTGAATTAAATTTCTGACCTTCTTTTTTTAAAGACCTTCGTATGTTGTTATGATTTGAAAGAGATCCATTATGAACCAAGCACTCATCCTCTGATGTAGAGTAGGGGTGAGAACCTTGAGTTGTAATTGCACTTTCTGTTGCCATCCTAGTGTGTCCTATAGCATGAGTTCCTGAAAAAGAAGATAATTTAAATTTTCTAACCACGTCTTTAGGATTTCCTGTTTGTTTGAAGATATTAATACTTTTACCATAACCCACCAAAGAAACTTCTTTTAATTTAGAATCTAGGATTTCTAATACCTTTTCGGGTTTTTCCTCTGTTTCAAGAATTACATGATCCGAAAAAGTTTTAAGTGTTATTTTTTTTAAAAATTTAGATATTTTTTTTTTAAATTCTTTATCTGTTAATTGATTTAAACAAATAGAGTATTTAAATTTGTTTTTATTTTGTTTTGTGTATATTGCAAATCCAGCACTATCAGGGCCTCTAGTCGCCATACCATCAAGCATTCCAGATAAAAATTTACCAAGATCTTTTTCGTATTTTTTTGTTTTAAGATAAATTCCTACTATTCCACACATAGATTTTTAAGTTTATTTAATTAAGGATATTAAGAATTCTTTATAGTAGAAAATATTTCCTACTACAATGATGATAATAGCTGCTATTACTCCGTACTTTGCTTTTGGAAAAACAACACCTCTCATCTTACTTGGTCTTTGATTTTCTTGATTATTCTCATTCATATTGAATTTTTATAAAAAAAAGGGCGCCACAATTAAGTAGCGCCCAAAGTTTATTTAATATTACCAGTCGGTAATATTGCTTTTATGATCATTTGCACCATGTCTTTTCTTAGCTAATCTTGAAAGTTTTTCACTCTCAGATTTAGCTGTGATGACATGCCATCCAATCCAAAAAACTACACCAAGAATAACTAGCAAAGTTTCAGTGGATCCAGCTCCCGGATAAATGGCTCCGACAACCTCTTCTGCACTTAAATGATCTATCCAGTTTGTAACTGTAGCCATATTTTTCTCCTTTACCTAGTTGAAGAGGCGACCGCTTTTTCAGCTTCTCTATCGTCCTCCATTATTTCATAGTCTAGTCCTGCTATTTCAACTTCACGCGGTATTCTTAATTTACCAAAAGCGCTTAGTATTCTAGCAATAACGTAGCCTGGTAACATTCCAAGAACTCCGAACATTATAATTGCTCCAAGGAATTGTCCCAGTGGATTGATTGATGCATAAGTTGATCCGTCCCACATAGCTCCAACACTGTATCCAGATGAAGGATAGCCATTTAAAACAAACCCACAAATTACAAGACCAACAAATCCTGCGTAACCATGTACCGCTACTGCACCAACTGCATCATCAATTTTGAACTTACGTTCAACCCAGTAATGCATTTTATATGCTATAACAACACCGATCGCACCAATAAGCATTGCTTGTATCGGGTGATACAAATCATTACCTGCAGATGCACAGATGATCCCAGCTAGTCCACTTGAGTAAGTCCAGAATGGATCACCTTTAGCGACCACATATCCAGCCAATAATCCACCTGATAATGACATCAGGAAGTTATAGGTTATTCCACTCAGTGTGGTTGGGGTTACATATATGTTTGTTGCTGTCCAGTACGTTACACCTTCCATTCCATACTCAGGTCCAAGATCAAATATCGGTATGTTACATGCCGCATAAAATCCCCAGAAACCAGTATAGATTAAAAATAATCCAACTGTAACTAGCCATGGGTTTCTTGGTCCTATATTTCTTGGTTCACCACTTGATGAGAACTTTCCAATTCTAGGTCCTAAAACGATTAGAACACCTAAAGCAAATCCACCCGCAATTGCGTGAATTACTCCTGATGCGTAAGCGTCATGATATCCTAAAATTTTAAGCATCCATCCATCAAAGTGCCATCCCCATGCAGCATCAATTACCCAGAAACACGAACCAATTGCAATTGCTAAAATACCAAATGCAAAAGTTGTAATTCTTTCAATGATTGCTCCAGAAACAATTGAAGCAGCTGTCCATGAAAATAGTAAGAATGCAGCCCAGAATACTCCACTTATACGGTCACCTAAGTTGACAGCCATAAATTCAGTATTTGCCACATACCATTTCGCACTAAAAGTACTTTCATCAGTAATTAATGCTGAACTCTCATTCATTATTGAAGGCGCTATTCCCGGTCCTGTTGGGAATGCCCAGTAAATCCACCAACCAAAGAAAAACCAGGTTACCGTTACTAGTGGTATTACCATGGTATTTTTCATTAAAGTATGTTGGTGATGCTTGTATCGTGAGGCTCCAACTTCATACATACAAAACCCGACGTGAATCAGGAACATTAATACTACTGTTACCCAGTAGTAAAATTCTGTAAATATAACTGTAAGAGCGCCTAATTGATCATCCATAATCTCTCTCCTATTAGTTTTAAGAAAGACTATAAAATTTATAGAGACGTGACAAACTATACATTGCTTAAATAAGCAAGTAATAACTACAAGTTTTGAAAAATAATCAACCTTTGATTGAGGTACTAAAACTTAAGGTAAGCTTTTTTCAAATCAACAAGAGGGTGTTTTTTAGACATTTGAAACTTAACTAAAAGCTCTCTTGCGATCATATCTCTGTCTTGTTGGTTGTTTGGCAATTTGATTGATTTTGGAATTGTAACCCAGCCATTTGCATTTCTACAAAATACAGCAGGTCTATCTTCTTCATAACCCATGTGTATATCTTCTAGCCAATTAAGATCATCCCATCCCATTGCTTCAATATACTTTTTTAAGAATGGAGTGATTTTTTTATAATCAGGGAGTAAGTTAACATCATATCTATAACCAATATGTTGCCCAATCATTTTTTCTCTAGCAGTTTCTTTAGACTTTCCACCTAGATTTTCTTTTTTTACTTTTATTTTCGTTTTTTTCTTAACCATATTTACCTCTTATATTTTGTGATAGTTATCAACACCAACAGTGAAGTTGGTTCCTGTTAAAGGAACTTTTGCTAGTGCAGAAGCTTCCATTGTTAGTGCAGCTAAATCCTCTGGTTCTAATGAGTGAATATTAGTTTTACCACAAGCTCTTGCTAAAAGTTGAGCCTCTAATGTCATTGCATGCAAGTAATTATAAACTCTTAAAGCAGCATCATCAGGATTTAATCTAGCTCTTAATTTAGGATCTTGGGTTGCAACACCAACTGGACAACGACCAGTGTGGCAGTGATAACAGTCACCAGCCTTAACACCCATTTCTTTTTCAAAGTTTGCTTCTGGAATATCTTTATTGCAGTTTAAGGCTATTAAAGCACCAGTTCCAATTGCTATTGCATCAGCACCTAAGGCTAAAGCCTTCGCCATATCAGCACCATCTCTAATACCACCTGCATAAATTAAAGTTACCTGTCCAGTTTTACCCACATCATCAATAGCTCTTCTTGCTTCTCTGATTGCAGCAATTCCTGGGATACCAGTATTTGCAGCAGCTATATGTGGACCAGCTCCAGTTGAACCTTCCATACCATCTAAAAAGATTGAGTCAGGATTACATTTTGCAGCCATACGAACATCATCATAAACTTTTGATGCACCTAGTTTTAACTGAATTGGTACTTTGTTTTTTGTAAGTTGTCTTAATTCTTCAACTTTTAAAGCTAAATCATCTGGACCTAGCCAGTCGGGGTGTCTTGCTGGAGATCTTTGATCAATACCAGATGGTAAAGATCTCATTTCTGCAACTTGATCAGTAACTTTTTGACCCATTAAATGTCCACCCATTCCAACTTTTTGTCCTTGACCAATAAACACTTCTATTGCATCAGCAAGTTGAGCGTGGTGAGGGTTAAACCCGTATCTTGATTGAATACATTGATAGTACCATTTTTCAGAATATCTTCTTTCATCTGGAATCATTCCACCCTCTCCTGAACAAGTAGCACTTCCAGCCATTGTTGCTCCTCTTGCTAAAGCAGTTTTAGCTTCATAAGAAAGCGCACCAAAACTCATACCTGTAATATATACTGGTATATCTAGTTCAATCGGGTTCTCACAATTAGGACCGATAATAGTTTTTGTTTCACATTTTTCTCTATAACCTTCAATTACAAATCTAGTAAGAGTTCCTGGTAGGAATACTAAATCATCAAATGTTGGAATTTTTTTCATTAATGCCATTCCACGCATTCTGTATCTTCCAAGTTGAGCTTTGATGTGAATATCGTCTATAACTTCAGGAGTAAAAATAGCATTGTGACCTAATAGACTTTTATTTCTTTTACCATCTTCATGTGCATGAACATCAGCTTTTCCACCAACACTACCTTTAGCTTTTTTTAATTTTTTTTCATTTTTTTTTGTTTTCTTTTTAGCCATTAGATAGCTCCTTTCTTTTCATGAGGTTCTAGATTGTCATAGTTCCAAAGTTTTTTACCAGCTACAATTTTAGTCATTTTACTAACATCAAATTTTTCACCAATTTCTGCAACTTTTAATTTTCGTTTTAACCAATCTTGATCACTAGCAGTTAGATCAGCAGGCACAGCATCACTTCCAAATGATCCTATTTTTCCACCAATAAAGATTGTGCCATCATACATAGAGTCACCTAAGTTTATTCCAACATCACCAAGAATAATTATTCTTCCTCTTTGCATCATAAAACCAGTGAACGCTCCAGCATCACCACCAACAATGATAGTTCCACCCTTCATGTCAATTCCAGTTCTTGCACCAACACTTCCTTTGCAAATTAAATCACCACCTCTTATAGCGGCACCAAAGCAAGACCCTGCATTTTTCTCTATAACAACTTTTCCTGCCATTAAGTTTTCTGCACAAGACCAACCAACTCTACCATTAATTCTAACAGTAGGTCCATCACATGAACCCATACCAAAATAACCTAAACTTCCCTCAAAAATTAAATTTAATTTATTTAAAATACCAACCCCTAAACTATGTTTACCTTGAGGGTTTTTAATAACAATTGTGCCAAATCCTTGGCTCATTAAGTTATCAATTTCTTTATTAGCTTCTGGAGCTGTCATATCTTTAACATCTAGCTCTGTTCTTTTATTAAAATCTACATCGTAAGTTCCAAAATAATAAAGGTTTTCACCTTCATCAGGATTAAAAAACTTTTGTTGAGTTCTTCCTGTTAAAACTTCTGAGTGCATACCCATTGACTGGGCTTTAGTTTTTTTCTCTGTATTCTTTAAATTTGCCATACTTTTACCTCTCCATCAAATGGATCATATGTATCTATCTCTTGTGGTAGAACTGATCTGATTGCTATTTCTTCTGAGCCCATTGCCACTAAATCATCTGACTCATAAAGAACCAAAGGTTTTGCAGCCATAGTATCTTTTGCCATTCCTAAAGAATTTTTAGTTGCAACAAAATATGTAAACACTCCATCAAGACCTGTTAATGAAGCTTTCATGCCCTCTTCAAGGCTTGCTCCTTCTTTCATTTTTTGAGCAATATAAACCGCTATTAATTCTGAATCGCACTCAGACATAAATCTCATGCCTTTATTTTCAAGCATTCTTCTATTGTTCCAATAGTTAGTTAACTGACCGTTATGAACTACTGATACATCACTGAAAGGATAACCCCAAAAAGGGTGGGCTGATTTAATATCTACACCAGATTCTGTAGCCATTCTTGCATGGCCAATTGCATGAGTTCCAACTACTTTACCTAAATCATACCTATCAAGAACCATTTGAGCATTTCCTAAATCTTTAATTACCTCTAAGGATTTTCCCATAGATAAAATTTCAACACCTGGAATACTTTCAATCTTTTGTGAAAATTCTAGTAGATCTTTTACATCATAATCAAGCTCATATCTCAAAGAGTAGGGTAAAATTCTTTCCTCTTTTACTATTTTAGCACCTAGTTCAGATAAATATTGATCAACAATTTTCTTTCTTTTGTCATAAACAGAAACATCTTCCATTATGGATGAACTTCCTTCACCAACATTTTCTCCAACTTTAAAACGCATGATAAAATTTTTACCATCAGTATCTCCATACAAAGCATAACCTGTAGAATCTTCTCCTCTATGTTTTAAAGCTTGAAGCATTCCTTGTAGCTCACTTCCTACATTGGATGATTTTCCTCTATGTATTAATCCTGCTATTCCACACATATATTTCCCCTATTTTATTAAAGATTACGGTAGACAATCTAGATAAGTATCTAAGTCCCACTGAGTTGTTGCCCCTAAAAATCTTTCCCATTCATCATTTTTATACCAATGGAAAACTTTATACATTTCATCTGGCATAGCTGCTTTGATCACTTCATCTTCTGCCAGACGATCTAAAGCTTCACCTAGACTTAAAGGTAATTTTTTAACTTCTTTACCAGCTGCCTGAGCATCGTACATACTTCTAGATTCTGGTTTTCCTGGATCAATATTATTTGTTATCCCATCATCAAAACATTTCAATAATCCTGAACCCATCAAGTAAGGATTATGCATTGAGTCAACTGAACGATATTCAAATCTTCCTGGTGCAGAAACTCTTAATCCACATGTTCTGTTTTGAAATCCCCAATCAGCATAAACAGGAGCCCAAAAACCTGTATCCCATAATCTTCTATAAGAGTTTACAGTTGATGATCCAATTGCAGTTAATGCACCTAAATGTTTCATTACTCCACCAATTGCTTTTAATCCAACCTTACCTGGTAACTGAATATCTTTAGTATCAGGCATAAAGTAATTAGTTCCACCTTCAACATAAGTGAAAACTTCATCCATCGCTGGTATTGATTTGTGGGATAATTTATTAACTTTATCTTTTCCACCTTTCCACAAAGACATATTAGTATGACAACCACTTGCTGACACTCCCATAAAAGGTTTTGTCATAAAGCAAGCTATCAAATTAAACTCTCTTGCAACTTGAGCACAAATTTGTCTATAAGTTGAAAGTCTATCTGCATTTCTTAATACGTCATCATACATCCAGTTTAATTCTAATTGTCCTGGTGCATCCTCATGATCACCTTGAATCATGTCAAAGCCCATTGCTCTAGCGTATTCAAAAACTTTCATAAATACTGGTCTTAACGACTCGAATTGATCAATATGATAGCAGTAGGGTTTAGAAAAACCTTTACCTGTTGGTGAACCATCTTCATTTTTAGTTAACCACATCATTTCAGGCTCTGTTCCAACTCTTAATTGGTAGCCGTGTTTCTTTTTAAATTCTTGAGCGTGTATTCTTAAATTTCCACGGCAGTCTGAAGTTAAGTGTGCACCTGGGTTTTCTCTTTCTTCTCTATTTCTAAAGCAAGTAACAAACACTCTTGCAACTTTTTTATCCCAAGGGAGTTGGCAAAAAGTTTCAGGATCAGGAATACCAACTAGCTCTTTTGCTTCTGGACCATAACCAATATAATCTCCATGACGATCAACAAATAAGTTAGCTGTAGCACCGTAAACTAATTGAAAACCTTTTTCGCAAGTTCTTTCCCAGTGATCAGTAGGAATACCTTTACCTACAACTCTTCCAGTTACTGAAATAAATTGAAAAAAAATATATTCAACACCTAGCTCATTAATCTTAGCTCTAACTTGCTTTACTAATTTGTCTCTACCAGGTTGTCTTACGTGTCTATCTAAATCTGTCATTATCTCTCCCTCTAATGAATTTTTATTTAACGAACCGTAACTGAAAAATTTATTAGTGTCTAGGCTTGAAGTTTAACTCCAAGGGAACGGACTGTTAGAAGTTGGGTGAAGTTCACCTTTCTCGTAACGGTTGAATCTAAACGGTTTTAATAAATCACTTTCAGTTCCAAGAATTTCTTTTGCAACAAGTTCACCAACACCAATCATTTTGTAACCGTGGTTAGCATCAGCAATCATGTAAACATTTTCTAAAAATTTATCAAAAATTGGAAATGAGTCAGGGGTCATGCAACCAAGTCCACCTGAAGGGCCTTTTCTATAAAGATCAGATTTTCCTTCAAATCTTTTTTGACAATGAGCTAAAGCTGAGCACCACATATCATTAAACTCTTCTGTAGTTTGAAATTCAGGAGACTCAATTCCATAGGGGTCAACATTAACTTTATCAAAATGTTTATCAACTATGTAGGGTGACGTTCCACCTTGTACTCCCAAACCTTCGATATCAGGTTTATAATAAATTCCCCAAATTTTATCAGTAATTAATTTTTTTGTTTTATCAGAATATAAAGGAGCCGTAGAATCGACATGAATTACAGGTGGTTGACCACCATTATCCATTTTTAAAAAATCCTCATCAACACCAATTACACCTTCCTGTAGCATCCAGTATTTCCACATTTCAGTTTCATGAAATTTACCATCTTTATCTTTAATTTTTGCAGTTTTTGGTAGCTCTAGCATATTCCAAAAATCTCTCACCCAAGGACCAGCACCAACAACAACTTGATCGCACTCAATAATACCTTTGTCTGTTTCAACACCTGTAACAGCTTTACTGTTACTACCTCTTTTAAAACCTGTAACAGTTACCCCTTTAACAACCTTGACCCCATTTGATGTTGATTTTTCTTCAAGCGCTTTTATAGAATCTTTATTAAATGCATAACCACCTTTTTTTTCATGAAGAACTGAAGTTATCCCTTGAGCTTGCCAGTCACCAAACATATTTTTCATATACTTCATGCAGTCTGCTTCACCTTCTATAAATTCTGAATCATATCCTATTGCTTTTTGTTGTTTAGCTATTGAAGCAACATCTTCGTGCATAACTTCCGGTGAAATTTGCAAATAACCGACAGAGTTATATTTAAATGCTTTGGGATCACTTTCCCAAACCGATACTGAGTGAGCCATTAATTCTCTCATAGCGGGCTGAAAATAATTATTTCTAACAACACCACAAGCAATTCCACTTGCACCTGCTGCGATATCTTTTTTTTCTAGAACAACTATGTCATTTTCGTTTTTATAAGTTTCAGAAAGTTTCCATGCTGTACTTAAGCCATGAATCCCACCACCTATAATTACGACTTTTGCTTTTTTTGGTAAAGTTGACATAGCAAAACAATATTTTTTTGGATAAAAAAAAATACAATTTTTTATAGATCTATAAATTATATATATAAATTATATATTATAGATTTTTTTAAAAAGTGACTAATAACTTAACTTTTGCAGTGTATTTAAATATTCTTTAAACTCATTAATAAAAGTCTCACTAGGCACTATGTTTTTTATTCGCTGGTCAGTTGAAGTCTTTTCAAGACGAAAGAATCCTTTTTCACAAGCTTCATTAATAATCAATGCAGATTTTGGTCTAGAAGTTTTGAATAGTTTTGTCTTTAGCCCTTCAACAGATAACTTTTCATTATGTTTGTAAGCTGACATTACAAGTAGCATCATATGATAATGAGAAGGGGATTTTCTAAAAAAATAGTTGCTTGAAGTATGGGATTGCTTCATTTGGTCTTCCCAAAAACTTAAAAGATCTTTACTGTTATTAGGCATTTATTACGCTCTAACTCTTGATTTTGTTGGATCGTAGAAAGGAAAAGGTACAACTTTCGCTCCAATTCTTTTTTGATGACCATCAAGTTTACCAATTTCAACTTCAGTTCCAATCTCAGAATATTTTACATCTATTCTACAAAGCGCAATATTTTTTCCAAGTTTAGGGGATAGCATTCCACTTGTTATTACACCTACTTGACCACGACCTACATGAACACAATCTCCATGTAATGCCGGTTCATGACCTACTAATTCCAGACCAACTAATTTTTTTTGTGGATTTGCTTTTCTTTTAATTAATTCTTCTTTACCTATAAAATCATCTTCCTTAGTTTTAAGTGGAACTGTAAAACCAATTCCAGCTTCAAATGGATCTGTTTGATCGTCAAACTCATAACCATAAAAAATAAGGCCAGCTTCTATACGAACCATGTCTAAAGCTTCTAAACCTAATGGGGTAATATCAAACTCTTTACCAGCTTCCCAAACTTTATCCCAAACTTCTGCAGCATCTTTTGGATGACACCATATTTCATAACCAAGTTCACCCGTGTAACCTGTTCTTGAAATAACAATTGGCGTACCTGTTTCATGATCTATTCTTGCAATATTAAATCTGAACCATTCAAGTTCAGTGATTGATGGTTGGATTGGCGCCGTCCATACAAACTTTTCTAAAATTTTTCTACTATTTGGACCTTGAACGGCAATGTTATGAATATGATCTGTTGCAGATTTTATCCAAACTTTGTAATTTTTCTTCTTAGCTTGTTCTTTTAACCATTCACCACTGTATTCATCTCCACCGATCCATCTAAAATTATCTTGTCCTAATTTAAATAAAGTACCGTCATCTAGCATACAGCCATTTTCATAACACATAGCTGTATAAACAACTTGTCCGATAGATAGTTTTTTAACATTTCTAGTAAGTGTGTATTGCATTAAATTTTCTGCATCAGGTCCAAGAATTTCAAACTTTCTAAGAGGTGATAAGTCTGTTGCAATCGCACTTTCTCTACAAGCCGTATACTCTTTTATTGTTCCTGAATTTGTAAAATTATTAGCAAGCCAAAAACCTTTATACTCAACAAAATTTCTTGTTAGCTCAGAAGTTTTTTTATGAAACCCTGTCTCTTGTGTTAATTTAGGCTCTGAGTCTGTTTTCATTCTAAATGCTATTGCTTTTGAATATTTTTTTTCCTTTGAATAAGTCCTAACAAAAATATCAGTTGGATTCCAGCCATTTGCAGCATCTACATCACATGGGCAAGCAGAGGATATACAAGTTAAATCTTTTAAAGCCCTAAACAAAACATAATCCCCTGGTCTTGACCAAGGCTCATCAAAAGATGCAACATTATTAGCGTCAATAGCAGTATTGAAAAAAAGATTTATTGCAGACCAGCTTTTTCGAGAATTGATGTCATATTTATCCAGCCTATTATTAAAATTATCTGTACAATTTATGTGCCCCATATATCCCATGTCTTCATAGTATTTTGATGTGCAAGCAAGATTGAAAGTATCATGTCTTCCAACGGTATCTCTCACAACTTCAATCATAGCTTCATGATCGCCGTCATAAAACTTTGAAAATAATCCTGGCCCAGGGTAGGCACCACCCATAAAGGTTCGTGTTGTTTTATCATCAATAATGCTTTCAATACCGTCATTTAATTTTTGTGTATCAAAAGCTAAAAAATCAGAACACTGTCTTCCACCTGGATCAATTATTTGAATATATTCACCAGCTTTAACACTGTAGGTTTCAGCAGTTCTTCTTTTTACAAGTTGTTCTATAATTGGATCACTAAGTGGATCTGGTAAGATAAATTGTTCATCAGTTTCAATAAATTTAGCTTTATTTAAATAAATCGTTAAATCTGTTGGAGGATTTTGTTCATGAACATTCATTGCATCACCAGGTGCAGCAATCATTACAATGCATTTATCTTTTGAGGTTAGTGTTATTTTTTCACCCATCAAGCAATCATCGTTAAAAATGATAGATGCTTTAGCATTACTTAAATTTAAGTTTTTTTTCTTTAAAATTTTTGAAATTTTTTCATCGTTTGAGATAGTTTTTTTTGAAAAATCTGCGTTAGAATTTTCTTTTAAATTTAAAATAGATAAATCAGATTTACCTTTTGAATTAAAAACAATTATTTCACAAATTTGTTTTCCTTCTTCATTTATTATTTCTATTTTATCTTCTGGTAAAACTTCTATAATTGATAAACCTCCACCTCTTACAAAATATCTTTCAACTCCAGGTGGTAACGTTCTTAAACCAGGACTTCGTATATCTTTACTAGTATGTAGCATTGCCAGTGTAAATTTTGATAAATTACCTTAAGCATAATATATTCATAAGGGATTGACTATAAATTTAATAAATGAGAACATACTTTTATAACTTAATATTAAGGGAGAGAGAATAATGAAAAAAATAGTATCATTAATGTCTGCCCTAGTAATTTCAGTAGTAAGTTTCGCTGGAATTTCTAACGCAGCAGACAGTAAAAAGCCCATCGTAATTCCAACTCATAACTGGTCAAGCCAAATTGTAATGGCTCACGTTATTGGTGGAATTTTCGAAAGTATGGGAAATAACGTAAAATACGTAAATACTGATTCACAAGCTGTGTATGAGTCAATTCGTCTAGGTGATGTAAGTTTATCTCATGAAGTTTGGGAATCTGCTTTTGGTAAATCATTTACTACAGCGCTTGATAAAGGTGGTTTAGTTGATTGGGGAGATCATGAAGCTCGAACGCTTGAAGATATGGGATATCCAAACTGGGTTGCTGAAAAAGGATTATGTCCAGGTCTACCAGATTGGACTGCTTTAAAAAATCCAGCTTGTGCTAAAAACTTTACAACACCTGACTCAGGTGGAAAAGGAAGAATGTTAGAAGGACCTCAAACTTGGCATGGAGATTTGATACCTCAAAGGGTTGATGCTTTAGGCTTAGGAGATCTTTGGACAGTTAAATTTGCTGGAAGTGCAGATGCACTTTGGGCAGAATTAGTAGCTGCTGAAAAAGAAGGAAGAGGAACTATAATATTCAACTGGACACCAAACTTTACAGATGGTGCTGGTTTTACATTTATAGACTTCCCTCCATATACTGCTGGTTGTAGACCAGAAGATGGTGGTGACGGTAAATGTGGTTCGCCTGATGGTTACTTGAAAAAAGCTGTAAATGCAGACTTTCCAAAAACTCATCCAGCTGCGGCTGCAACGTTTAAAAAGATGTCATTCTCTACAAGTCACATTGGTGCAATGGCTGCTTTAGTTGACGTTGACAAAATGACTCACGAAGATGCAGCTAAAAAGTGGCTTGCAGATAATAAGTCAGTTTGGACTCCTTTTACTAAATAAGGATATAAACAAATAATTTAAGATCTCCCCCAATATTTATTGGGGGGGATTTTTTTATAGGTAATTTTTCAAGAAACATTCATATTATTAATGAAAAAAATTATACAAGTTATGAAATATTTTTTTTACATTTCCATAAGTTTATTTGTTTTTAATTTTTCTTTAGCACAAGATGTGAATATAGAGGAAAATATTAGTCTTAGCTTTGTATGTGAATTAGAAAAAAAAATAGTTAAGAATGCAGAATATAATTATCAAACTTTTTTAGCTAAGGATTTAGAGGATAAAGATTTAGATAAATTTGAAATCAATGCAAAACAACCAAAAACACTTTTAATAAATGGATTATCTTCATTTCTTTCAAAAAAAGAAAAACTAACAGTTAGAATAGTAAACAAAGACGTAGTTTTATTTAAAGCTATTGATGAAGAAAAAAACTACTCTGAATCAGGAATTATAAATAGAAAATCTGGTGAATTAATTCATGAAATTACAAGAGACATGAAAAGTGAAAACTCTGAAAAAGATATTTCTTTTTATTCATGTAAAAAAAATGAGAAAAAAGTCTGATTTTTTTTTATCTAATTTTGTGTAAAATATAATAATGAAAAAATATCTTATTTGTATTATTTTAAGTTTTTTAACCACATCTATAGCCCTAGCCCGAAGTACCGGATGTAAAGAGGGAAACTGTGAAAACGGCTTTGGAAAATGGGTGTACACAGATAAAACCACCTATGAAGGAGAGTGGGTTCAGACGCAAAAAGAGGGTAATGGAACTGAAACTTGGCCAAATGGCTATATTTATAAAGGTGAATTTAAAAATAGCGAATGGAGTGGTCAAGGTATTTTAACTTTTCCTGATGGCTCAACTTATGATGGGGAATGGACTAATGGCTTCATGAATGGTGAAGGAAAATTTACCTGGTCCGATGGAAAGGAAAAAATAGGAATTTGGAAAAATGGGAAGTTACAAGAATAATTAAAATAATAATGGAAAAAAAATATTTAGATAAATTAAGAAACTTACCTCATGCACTTAATCAATTTGTTGGTCTTATTTCAGTTACCGTTGTTGTAATTTTATTTTTTGTAACTCTAAATATCTTTTTTGGTCAAGGAGATGAATTAGTTAAAAAGATGAAAATAGAAGAAGAAAGAATTGCAAAAGAAAGAAAACTAAGTGAACTGACATCAAGTCTTCCATCAGGTATTTTAGTAACTTTTGATGGAACGAATCATTTTAAATTAACAGATGAATTGTATGAGGCAGTTTGTAATGCAACAAAACTTATTCCACAACGTGCAATTATGGGTGCAAATTTTTTAAATTTTAAGGCACATGAAATTTATACTAAGAATGGAAATCTAATTGATGAAACATTTGTTAAATGGGACAAAGACAAAAACAAATGTATTACAGGTTATACGGTAAGTGGAAATAACATTGGGATAGATGAAACAATTACTGTTACTGGTGAAGCTTTAAGTTTTTTAAGTACTGGTATTGATACAAGAGTTTATTTTATTAAAAATTTTTAAGGAGGAAAAACAATAAATAAAAATAATATACAGTGTATTTTATTTCTATTTCGTATAACTTATTAATACATTATGAGCGATCCTGTAATTAAATGTGAATCAGTTTACAAAATTTTTGGCTCTAACGCCAAGAAGATGCTTCATGAAGCAAATGGAAATGTGGATGCAAAAACATTTCAAGATAATGGGTGTATAGTTGGTGTAAATAATGCCTCTTTTGAAGTTGTAAAAGGTGAAATGTTAGTTGTGATGGGGCTATCTGGTTCAGGAAAATCAACATTACTAAGATGTATTTCTAGATTAACAGATGCAACAAGCGGAAAAATTTATATAGACGGTCAAGATTTACTTACACTAAATAATAAAGAATTAATTGAACTTAGAAGAAATAAGATGGGAATGGTTTTTCAAAGTTTTGCTTTACTGCCTCATAAAACAGTTGTTGAAAATATTGCTTTTCCACTTCAAATCAAAGGGATTAAAACTCAAGATAGCATCAATAAAGCAATGGAAATGGTTAAACTTGTAGGTCTTGATGGAAGAGAAAACTACTTTCCAAGAGAACTTTCTGGTGGACAACAACAAAGAGTAGGTATTGCTCGATCATTAGCGGTTGAGCCCGATATTTGGTTTTTAGATGAACCATTTTCTGCATTAGATCCATTAATTAGAAAAGAAATGCAGGATGAATTTTTAAGACTTCAAGAAAAGTTACAAAAAACAATTATGTTTATTACTCATGATTTTGATGAGGCATTAAGACTTGCTGACCGTATTGCAATTATGAAGGATGGAGTTATTGAGCAATTGGATACACCCGCCAACATTGTCTTAAATCCAGCAACTGAATATGTAAGAAAATTTACCGAAGAAGTACCTAGGGGAAAGGTTCTAAAAATAGCAGATCTAATGGAAAAACCAGAAACTGAAAATTTAAGTGATTTCAAAGTTTCGAAAAATGAAATAATTGAAAATGTGGCTGAAAAAATTTTAACTCAAGAAAAATCTGTAGCTGTTACAGATGAAAATAATAAAATTGTTGGAAGCGTTCACCCCTCAAAAATAATTCATACTGTTTTTTCAAGGGAGAAAAAATAAAGGCAAAATATGGAATTATTAAAAAAATATCCAAAATTTTTTCAATGGTTATTTTTGTTAATTGTATTTTTTAGCTTATGTTTTGCAATAGAAGTTCCTGAAACTTATAATTTTATAAGAGGCCAAGCCGAATTCATTAAAGACCCTAATCAAAGTACTTACACATTATTTGGTGCTGAGGTGAGATATTATGCGTTTGATGTTTTTTGGAGACTACCACCTTTACTTGGATGGTTGCCTATTTGGATAAACGATTCTTTATTTTTTTTAATGAATGAATGGATGCCAATGGAGTTTTGGAATGAAGACATTCAAGAGTTCAGAACTCAACCTCTACTTTTACAAATTACAAGAAATTTAACTTCATTTATGACGTTTCTTATAGAGTTAATAAGAGAAATTTTATTAGGAGGTGTTGAAACAATTGTTTCATTTAGTAGTTGGGATTGGATAGATGCAAATCCATGGGCAGAACTGCCAGGATTACCTTGGACAATCGTTACAGCAGGTGCGGTAATACTTGGATATAAATTAAGCGGTAAAGGCTTAGCTTTATTTGCAGGTTTAGTCATGATTTATATTTCTGTTTTTGGTCAATGGAAACCTTCGATGCAAACTCTTTCTTTTATATTAGTAGCAGCACCACTTTCTTTTCTTTTTGGTTTAACTTTTGGAGTTATGGCATTTAAAAGCAAACGTGTAGAAAAATTCTTATATCCAATACTTTTGGTTATGCAAACTATGCCTCAATACGCAGTATTAGTTCCTGCAATTGTTCTTTTTGGCATTGGTGATCATGCTGCAGTTATTATAACTATGGTTGTAGCGGTTCCACCAATGATATTATTAACCTTGTTAGGTCTAAGAGGAATACCCTCTGAGGTTATTGAGGCTGGTAGAATGAGTGGGTGTAATAATTGGCAACTGATGACTAAAGTATTAATTCCTACTGCTAGAAGAGATATTTTAATTGGAGTTAACCAGGTCATAATGGTGTGTTTTTCTATGGCAGTTATTTCAGCTTTTATAGGAGCAAAAGGTTTAGGGTTTAATTTATTATTAGCATTAAACCAGCTAAATATTGGATTAGCATTAGAGGCTGGTTTATGTATTAGTTTGATTGCAATACTTTTGGATAAGATGTCCTTAGCTTGGGCAAATAAGCAAATAGATTATTTTGGTAACTTGACTTATTTTCAGCGTAATAAAAATATATTATTTTTTGCAGCTGCTGTAATTCTAGGAATTATTTTTTCATATCTGGGGTCATTTTATTTTAAAGATGGGTCTAATTATTTATTTGAAGTTCCTCACAATAAAGGAATATCAACAGCAGATTTTTGGAATAAAGGTGTGGATTGGATTTGGGATACTTTCTTTCATACTTTAAAGATTTTTAATACTTGGTTGATAGTAGATGTGTTGCAACCCATGAGAGCTTTATATTTAAGAATGCCAGCAGTTGCTACTTTAGTTTTAGTCATTGGAGCGGGTTATATAATTGGAGGAATTCGTTCAGCTCTTGTAGTGGGCGGATTAACTTTATTTATTGCATTGAGTCCTTGGTGGGATAGAGCTTTAGTTACATTGTACATGGCAACTTTTGGAGTTTTTATATCCACTATAATTGGATTTACAGTTGGAATTATATCATTTCAAAACAAGCATACTGCAAATTTTATGCTGGGCGTTTGTGATATCTTTCAAACCTTCCCTTCGTTTGTATACTTGATTCCTGTGATGATGCTTTTTGGAGTTACAGATACTTCAGTATTAATTGCTGTAATAGTTTATGCAACTATACCTGCAACAAGGTATACTATTGAAGGTTTAAGAAGTGTTCCAGAAGCTTTACATGACGCTGCCACAATGTCAGGTGTAAATAAAGTACAAAGGTTATTAAAAATTGAATTCCCTTTAGCTTTTCCTCACATGATGCTTGGTTTAAATCAAACAATTGTATTTGCTTTGTTCATGGTAATTATTGGGGCTTTTATTGGAACAGAAGATTTAGGACAGTACATTCTAAAAGCTCTATCTGATAAAAAGGGTGCAGGTATAGGATTGACATTGGGACTTTGTGTTGCTTTTATTGGCCTAATATTTGACCATTTAATCAGAACGTGGGTTGGGAAAAGAAAAAAACACCTTGGTATAGGATAGCTAATATTCTCTTAAACTAGATAATAAATCTTTTATTTATTTAAAAATGTTTTTAAAGAGTCGTCCATAGCTTCTTCCCATGGTGTATGGTGAATTGGTCCAACAGAGCCTGTCACTGGTGAAGCAAATGATTTATTTCTATAAGTCATTATATTTTCCACTTTATGATGTTCCCATTCTTTAAAAGTTTTTCTAATTAATTCAAAATTAATTTTAGGATAATCAGATAAATCATGAAGTTCTTTGGTGTACTCAGTTTGAAAATCTATCATTTGTTCAGGATTTTCCAATTTTTCTTCCATTGATACCCATTTATTAATATCTTTTTCAATTTCAGAGTCATTTGGAACTTTAATTTTTCCCATTATAACATCCCTTGCAAACCAAGCCTGACAATCAAACATATTAAAAGTATGAAATTGATCTTGCATACCTAAATACATTAATTTGTGATTATTTTGCCAAACTACACCTTTGTATAGCATCGGAGGATACAATCTATTGCCAGTTTTTAATTTAAGATCTTCAGATATAAAAGGGAAATGATGAAGATATCCAGTACATAAAATTACAGCATCTGCTTCTTGCACGTGGCCATCTTTAAATATTGCCTTATTCCCCTCAAGTCTATCTAGATGAAAAACTTCTTTCATACCTTTGGGCCATTTAAATCCCATTGGATTGTGTCTATAACCAATAGTAACACTTTTTGCCCCATACTTATGACACTGAAGAGCAACATCTTCAGCAGAATAACTACTTCCTAAAACAACAACATTCTTGCCTCGAAATTCTTCTGCATCTCTAAAATCATGAGAATGCATTATTCTTCCAGGAAATGATTTCATTCCAGGATATTCTGGGATGAATGGAACCGAAAAATGACCAGTAGATACAATTACGTAATCAAAAATATCTTTCGAAATTTTGTCATTTTTTTTATCTCGATAAGTAACCTCAAAGTTACTGTTTACATAAGAAACATTAGTAACAGAGGTGTTAAATTTTATTTTAGATTTTATATTTCCCTTTTTAACTCTACCTAAAATATAATCATATAAAACTGCTCTAGGTGGAAAAGAAGGAATTGGTTTTCCAAAGTGTTCATCAAATGAGTAGTCAGCAAATTCTAAACATTCTTTAGGGCCGTTTGACCAAAGATATCGATACATACTATTAGGTACAGGGTCACCGTATTGATCAGATCCAGTTCTCCAACTGTAATTCCATAATCCTCCCCAATCTTCTTGCTTATCAAAACAAACTATTTCAGGTATTTTTTCACCATTTTTTTCTGCTTGTTCAAAGGATCTTAAAGCGGACAAACCACAAGGGCCAGCACCAATAATAGCTACTTTTGTCATAATATCATCTCTCTCTATAAATTTATAACTGTACTTTACCAACAAAATGCTAAAAATTAATATAAAAAAATACTAAATTATGAAAAAAATTATTATTATTGGTGCTGGAGCAATGGGATCAGCTTTTGCTGTACCATGTCTTGAAAACCAAAATGAGGTAACACTCGTTGGTACGCATTTAGAAGATGATTTAATAAATAATATTAAATCTAATAACAATCTTCATCCAGCTTTAAATATTGAATTACCATCAAAATTGAAGGTAGAAAAATTTGAAAAATTACAATCAATACTTGAAGAGGGAGTAGACATCATGGTTGCTGGAGTTAGCTCGGTAGGAATTGAATGGTTTGTTAAGCAAATTACAAAGAGCTACAAAAAAAATCTTCCCATTATTTTATTAACCAAAGGCCTGGCTATTGAGGGTAATGAATTAATAACACTTTCAGATAAAATTAAAAAACTTCTCAAAGATGAAGGTCATACACAAGTAAATATTTCAGCGATTAAAGGACCCTGTTTGGCAGCAGGTCTTGCATATAAAATGAGGACAGGCACAGTTATTGCAAACCCAGATATCAAAGAAACTGAAAAATTAAAAAAAATTATATCAACAGATTACTATTCAACAGAAGTATCAGATGACTTAACTGGCATTGAATTATCAGGTGCAATTAAAAATATTTATTCTATGTTAATTGGAGCCTCAGAAGGGTTAAGTAATTCAAAAGCACCTAAAGAAATTCAATCTAAATATTATTTAAATACATCAGCCTCATTAATTCATAGATCAATATCTGAAATGGTTGAGTTTGTTTCTTTCTATGGAGGAAGACCTGAAACTGTTTATGGCCTAGCTGGTTTAGGTGATTTGTATGTTAGTGCAATAGGAGGAAGAAATAGCTTGATGGGAAAATATTTAGGTGAAGGATACCTTTATAAAGAAGCTAAAGAAAAATTTATGAAAAATATTACAGTTGAAGGTGCACAACTTGCATTGGAAATTGGTCCTAAAATTTTACAAGATCTTAATTCTAAACATTTTCCATTAATGTTTAGTATGTTAAATACTATATGCGATAATAAGAAATTAGAAATTCAATGGTAAAAAATATATTAATATTTGTTTTTATAATACTTGGAATGGTGGTTATTTTAAATTTTAGCGACCATAATCTTAAAAGAGCAGTAGATGCCTGTTTAGCTGGAAGCCAAAAACTATCTAAATCTAAAATTACTGATCTTGCGGAAGCTAAAAAATTTTGTGAAGAAGAAATTAAAAAAAATAAAAATTAGAAATTTATGCCAAAAATATTTTCAATTTATGTAAATATAATAGACAACATTTGTGTCAAAGTTGGCAGATTTGTAATGTACGGTGTTTTTTTTATGATGTTTCTTTTAATATTATCTTTCGTTACGAGAAACATTATTAACTATCCTTTAATGTGGATTATAGAGATGGCTCAATTTACTCTTACAGCGTATTATTTACTTGGGGGTGGCTACTCGATGATTACTGATGATCATGTTAGAATGGATTTATTCTATGGGAAACTATCTGCAAAAGGTAAAGCTAAAATGGATGTTTTTACAAGTATTTTCTTGATTTTTTTCTTGGTAGTTCTTCTTTATGGCTCTATTTCAAGTTTACAATATACATTGGAATACAAACAAAAACTTTTTACTGCTTGGGCGCCTTATCTTTGGCCCATAAAATCTTTGATGTTACTGGGTATACTCTTGATGTTATTACAAGCTTTTTCAATGTTAATTAAAGATATCGCAAAAATTAAAGGTATTAAAATATAATGCTCGCTCAATATCTAAGTTATGAATTTATTGCATTGTTCATGTTCATAACGATGTTGGCAATGATGTTTACTGGTCAAAGAGTGTTTGGTGCAATTGGATTTGTGGCTGTTATTTCAGCATTATTAGTTTGGGGAAATGGAGCTATTGAAATGCCATATACGGCTACATGGAAACTTTTTAAGTGGTATCCAATGCTTACGCTTCCACTTTTTATTTACATGGGTTTTATGATTTCAGAGTCAGGTATTGCTAGCGATTTATATAAAATGTTCCATGTATTTTTTGGTGGAATAAAAGGAGGCTTAGCAATTGGTACAATGTTCATGATGGTTGGAATTTCAGCTATGAATGGATTAAGTGTTGCTGGTATGGCGATTGGAGCAACCATTGCTCTCCCTGAAATGTTAAAACGTAATTATGATAAAAGAATGATTACTGGTGTCGTTCAAGCAGGAAGTTCGTTAGGAATTTTAATACCTCCAAGTGTTGTGATGGTTCTTTATGGTATGATCGCACGTCAACCAGTAAGTAAACTTTGGCTTGCAGGACTTTTACCAGGTCTTTTAATGGCTACCTTATTTATAATTTATATTTATGTAAGATGTCGTCTTCAACCTGAATTAGGTCCTGTATTAAGTGAAAAAGAAAGAAATATTCCACTTAAAGAAAAACTAAAACTTTTAACAGCTGGAATAATTCCATTTGTAATATTTATGTCCATGACTGGATTATTCTTAATGGGTATAGCAAGTTTAGTTGAGTGTTCTGCTGTAGGTGCTTTACTTGCAACTTTAGCATCCATTTACAAAAAAAGATTTACTCGAAAAGTTCTTGATACAACACTTAGAAAAACTCTTGGTGTTTCTTGCATGTTTATGTGGATAATATTAGCTGCACTATGTTTTGGAGCGGTATTTGATGGACTTGGTGCTGCGCGTGCAATTGAAACTTTATTTATAGAAAGATGGCACTTAACTCCTTGGGGAGTTTTAATTATGATGCAACTTTCCTATATATTTATGGGAATGTTTTTAGATGATACGGCGATGTTAGTTATAGTGGCGCCACTTTATGTACCTCTAATTATCTCATTGGGATTCGATCCAATCTGGTACGGCGTTCTTTACACAATTACATGTCAGATTGCATATATGACCCCTCCGTTTGGTTATAATTTATTTCTTATGAGAGCAATGGCACCAAAAGAAATAACTTTATCTGATATTTATAAATCTATTACACCGTTTCTCTTAGTGATGCTCTTAGCATTGATTTTGGTTATGGTTTTTCCTCAAATTGCAACTTATCTTCCAAATAAGTACTTATAAAAAATAATAATACAACTTTAGGTTTTAAAGTTGAAAAAATTATCATTTAGTTGAATAAAATATTTCATTTTTTGGTTTAATCATAATTTTTTTTATAATAGGGTTTAAGAATACTTTTTAACTAATAGGGAGAGTTAATGAAAAAAGAAAAAAAAATAATAACAAGTAAGAGGCGATCGTTTATTAAGAAAGCTGGCTTGTTAACTTTTGGTGTAGCAGGAGCAAGTGTTGTTAAAGCACCTTACGCTTATTCTGCATCAAACCCAATTAAATGGAGGCTTCAAACATATTCAGGGGCTCCGCTTGGTGCACATGTTATCAAACCACAAATTGAAGCATTTAATAAAGCTGCTTATGGTGAAATGGAAATTGAACTGTATTATGCGGATCAATTAGTTCCTACCGATGAACTATTCAGAGCCATGCAAGCAGGAACTCTAGATGCCGTACAAAGTGATGATGCTACAATGGGATCACCAGTTGATATCTCAGTGTTTGGTGGATACTTTCCATTTGCAACTAGATACAGCTTAGACGTTCCAGCTTTATTTAAATATTATGGTTTAAATGAAATTTGGGATGAAGCTTATAGTGAGGTTGAAGGTGTTAAATGGTTGAGCACAAGTGCTTGGGATCCATGTCATCTTTTCACTGTAAACAAAAAAGTTACTTCTTTAGCAGATATGAAGGGCCTAAGAGTTTTTGGTGTTCCTACTGCTGGAAAATTCTTGGCGCAATACGGTCTAATACCAGTTACGGTTCCTTGGGATGATGTGGAAGTTGCTATGCAAACCGGAGAACTAGATGGTGTTGCTTGGTGCGGGTTTACTGAGGCATATGAAGTGGGTTGGGCTGATATCTGTAAATATGCCCTAACTAACTCCGTTACAGGAGCATGGTTTGGATCTTACTTTGCTAATCAAAAAGCTTGGGACAAATTAAGTCCAAAACTTCAAGCACTTTACAGAATGTCTATTAATGACTCTCATTATTATAGACAAGTTTGGTATTGGGGTGGAGAAGCTGATCTTCGTGTTAATGGGAAAAAAATGGAACTAACAAGTCTTCCTGATAATGAATGGGCTAAAGTCGTAAACGACTCTAAAGCATTCTGGGATGAGACTTCAAGTATTAGTCCAAGAGCTAAAAAAGTTGTGGATGCATTTAAGTTATATGCAAACACAATGGAAAAAGCTGGATACCCTTATAGATAATAAATATTTTTTAGGCGCCTCAAGAAAGAGGCGCCTAAAGTTAATAACTACGGATTAGCCGTAAGACCCCCATCAACAATCAATTCAGTTCCAGTAATATAATCTGCTTGATCACTTAATAAGAATAAAGAAGCATTTGAAATATCTTCGGGTTTACCTACTTTATTTAAAGGAATAAATTTTTCTAAATTTTTCTTTGTATTAGGATTTTTTTTCCATCTAATCTGCATACCCGTATCTATTGGCCCAGGTAAGATTATATTTGATCTAATTTTGTTAGATGCAAATTGAATGGCAAAGGACTTTGAAAGTCTAATCATTGCTGCTTTTGAAGCACCATAAGCGTCTTGAGGTTTGTCATCACCAGATAATGCATCAATGGAAGATATATGCACCATTGAACCAAATTTATTTTTAATCATTTTAGGTACAATAATTTTTGAAAGATACATCATAGATTTTAAATTTATTTCAAAAACTTTATCCCATACATTAAAATCTATATTTACCGCTGATACATCTTTATCAAACCAAAGAACACCAGTTGTATTAACTAGGTAGTCCAATCTTTTGTGTTTTTTATAAAAATTATCGATATATATTTTTAGTTTTTTAAAATTAGTTACATCAACTTTTTTAAATTCACATTTTTTATTATTATCTAAAAATTCTTTACTAGGACTTTTTAAATCTAACATTAAAACTGAAATATTGTTTTGAGATAGTTTTTTTGACATCTCTAAACCCATACCACCACTTGCACCAGTGATTACAGCAGTCTTGCCTTTAAAATTTAATTTCATTTTATTGTTCTTTTCTTAAGTGAAAGCTTTTTGGTGAAGTTAATTTTTCATAAGCTACCTCAGATAGCGAACAACCTTTTCCGGTTTCATTAACACCAGTCCATGATAATGCAGGATCTAGATAATCACATCTATTCATATAAAACGTGCCTGTATTAATTTGATTGCCAATTTTTTGAGCAACATCAAGATCTTTTGTCCAAACTGAAGCTGTTAATCCATAAGGACTATCATTCATTAATTTAATTGCTTCATTATCATCTTTAACCTTCATAATCCCAACACAGGGTCCAAAAGTTTCTTCAGTCATAAAAGCCATATCATGGTTCACGTTTGTTAAAACCTGAGGAATTAAATAATTTTTATGTTCTTTTGAAAAGTTAAATTTACTTTCATCAATCATTTTTTTTGCACCTTTATCAATTGCAGAGTTTATTTGTTGTAAAATAAAATCAGCAGCTGATAGTTTAACCACAGGACCTAAGTTGGTTTCTTTTTCTAATGGATTTCCAAGTTTGTAATTATAAGTTTTTGAAACAAACAATTCTAAAAAATTATTATAAATTTTTTCATCAACATAAATTCTTTCTATTCCACAACATGATTGACCTGAGTTAAAAAAAGATCCATCAACCAAATTTTCAACTGTTTTTTCTAAGTCACAATCATATCTGGCATAAGCTGGATCTTTACCACCCAATTCTAAAGTCATATCAATAAATTTATTCTGAGTTGCTCTTTGAACATCGTAACCTGCTTTTACTGATCCAGTGAATGAGACAAAATTAATTCGCTTATCAGAAACAATTTTTAAACTATCTTCATGGTTTAAATGTAAATAATTAAAAATATCCTTAGGCAGAATTTTTTTAGCTGATTGGTAAAGTTGCTCAGAACATAAAGGGGTTTGAGCAGAATGTTTTAATATAACAGAATTACCTGCTGCCATAGCTGGTATTATAGAGTTTACTGCAACGAGGTATGGATAGTTCCATGGCGCTATTACAAAAACTACACCAAGAGCTTTTCTTTTTATATAACTTTTAAAATTATCATCTTTTGCTACATCAATATTTGATAATTTCTTTTCTGCAATAGATAGCATGTAATCGGCTCTTTCTTTAAAGCCCTTTAATTCACCAGCCGCTTGAGAAATAGGTCTACCAATTTGTCTACTTAGTTCTTCACAAATCAGATCGCTTCTTGATAAAAAATCTTCAACAAAACTTGTTAATAGTTTTACTCTTTCTTTAATATCTAGATCGGCCCACATTTTTTGAGCTTTCATTGAGCCATTAATAGTTTCTTCTATTTTAGCTCCATCATAATTTCTTTCGATATAAAGGGTATTATCAATAGGTGTAATAGTTTTTTGCATAAATATTTCGGTTAAAATTATTTTAGAAAGTGATATACATCAACCAACTTTATAAAACACTAAAACATAATATGCAAAAATACAACTGGAATTATCCTACTACAATGTGGGTAGGTGAAAATAGAATTAATGATGTTGCTTCAGCATGTAAAAATTTAAACATTAAAAAGCCACTGCTTGTTACTGATAATGGATTAGCTCAATCAGTTATTGTTAAAAACACTTTATCGATTTTAAAAGAGGGTGGAATTATTGCTGCATTATATTCAAATGTTGTTGGTAACCCAACTGGCATGAATGTTAATGAAGGTGTTGATAGTTATAAAAAAAACAATTGTGATGGCGTTATTGCGTTTGGAGGCGGTAGTGGTTTAGATGTTGGTAAAGCAGTTGCTTTTATGTCAGGTCAAAATCTACCTATTTGGGATTTCGAAGATGTTGGAGATAATTGGACTAAAGCAAACTCTGATAAGATTGCTCCCATTATTGCAGTACCTACTACTGCGGGCACTGGTTCTGAAACAGGACGAGCGTCAGTAATATTAAATGAAGAAACTGGTGTAAAAAATATTATTTTTCATCCAAAATTTTTACCATCAATAGTTATTTTAGATCCAGTTTTAACAGTTGGATTACCAGCAAAAATGACTGCAGCAACTGGTATGGATGCGCTAGCACATAATTTAGAAGCTTATTGTGCTCCTGGATATCATCCGATGGCAGATGGAATTGCTTTAGAAGGAATGAGACTAATTAATAAGTGGCTATTAGAAGCTGTTAGCAATGGATCTAATATTGAAGCAAGAATGAATATGTTAACAGCAGCTAGTATGGGTTCAACTGCATTTCAAAAAGGACTAGGAGCAATTCATTCTCTAAGTCACCCTGTCAATGCATTAAACAATATTCATCACGGTTTATCTAATGCAATATTTATGCCTTACGTATTAACTTTTAACAAAGATGTAATTGAAAATAAGATAATTAAAATTTGTGACTATTTAGAACTTAAAGACAGATCTTTTGATGGTTTTGTTAACTGGGTTTTAGATTTAAGAAAAAAACTTGATATGCCTCATAAATTATCAGAAGTGATTGATGAAAAAGATTTTGATATTGATAGATTATCAAAAATGGCTTTAGCAGACCCATCTACTGGAGGAAACCCAAAAAAATTAATCGAGGATGATATGAGGAACATGTATCAACACAGTATGACTGGTGAATTATTTAAATGAGTGATTTAAATATTTTAATTGTTGAAGGAAATATTAGAGAAGATAGTGAGTTTTTTATTAAAGCAGCTGGCGCCTCTGCAGCAGATAATTTAAAAAATTTAATCTTAAAAATAGAACCATCTGCAATTACTGAAATTATAAATCCTGGTCATGATGATGAGACAACGAACGTTCTAAAAGACATGAGTAAATATAATGGTATTGTCTTTACGGGCGGTGCAATGCGAATAAATGATATGACAGATGTGATTAAGAAACATATTAATTTTGCATCAAATTGTTTTACTCAAAAAAAGAAAATTTTAGCTATTTGTTGGGGATTACAAGTTTGTTCTACAGCAGCTGGAGGTAAGGTAAACCCTGGTAAAAATGGTGCTCATATTGGAATTGCATCAGATGTAATTATTAATAATGAAGGTGAGAAGCATTTTATTTACAAAGATAAGAAAAAGATTTTTACATCACCAGCATTTAATTTTGATGAAGTAAGTGAATTACCAGAAAATGCTATTCTTCTATCAAGTGATAAAGTTAACAATGTAATGGGCGTTAGTTTTAACGCAGGAAACTCTGAAATTATTGGCTTACAGTATCATCCTGATTATGAGTACTTTCAGATGCTTAAACTTATTGAAGGTCGTAAAGAACGACTATTTGTAAATAAAAATTTTTTAAATGAAGAAGAGTATGAAAATCATATCTCATACATAAAATCTCAAAATGAACTATTAGATTTTAATAATAGAACACGTGAAGTTAGAAACTGGCTTAACTATCTACGTAACTAGTTTCTAAAATAGACCTTCAATTTCACCATCTTTATTTAGCTTAATTGAATCTGCCGCTGGAACTCTTGGTAATCCAGGCATTGTCATAACGGCTCCACATATAACAACAATAAACTCTGCACCAGAAGAAAGTTTAATCTCCCTAATTGGTAAAGAGTGTCCTGTTGGTGCACCTTTTAAGCTTGGATCTGTTGAAAAGCTGTATTGAGTTTTTGCAATACAAATTGGAAAGTCACCATATCCAGAATCTTCAAAGCTTTTTAATTGATCTCTAATTTTAGTATCTGCAATAACCTCATCTGCTCTATAAATTTCTTTTGCAATTGTTTCTATTTTTTTAAATAGAGGAGTTTTACTTTCATATAAGAATTTGAATTTATCCTCATTTTTCTCACATAATTCAGCAACATGACTTGCAAGCTCTTTTGTACCTTCGCCACCATTTGCCCAATGAGTACAAAGACTTGCTTTAACTCCAATAGTATCACAAAATTCTATCAAAGCTTTTACTTCATTCTCTGTATCTTTAATAAAATGATTAACAGCTACTGCAACTGGTAAACCAAATTTTTTTACATTTTCTACATGTCTTTGAAGGTTAACTAGACCTTTTTTTAAGGCTTCTACATTTTCTGTTTTAAGATTATCTTTTGCTACACCACCATGCATTTTTAATGCTCTAATAGTTGCAACAATTACAACACAGCTAGGTTTTAAATCTGATTTTCTACATTTAATATCAAGGAATTTTTCTGCACCAAGGTCTGCACCAAATCCTGCTTCTGTCACAACATAGTCAGCAAGTTTTAGTCCAGTCTTTGTTGCAATTACAGAATTACAGCCATGAGCAATGTTAGCAAAAGGGCCACCATGAATAATTGCAGGATTATTTTCTAAAGTTTGAGTAACGTTGGGTCGAATTGCATCTTTTAATAATACTGTCATTGGACCTTGTGCTTTTAAATCTTTAGCATAAACAGGTTTTTTATCTCTAGTATAAGCAATTGTAATATTTCCTATTCTCTTTTCTAAATCTTCTAAATCATTTGATAAGCAAAAGATTGCCATGATTTCAGATGCAACAGTAATATCAAAACCATCTTCTCTTGGAAAACCATTTGCAACTCCACCTAAGTTTATATTTATAGATCTTAAAGAACGATCGTTCATATCGATTACTCTTTTCCAGACAATTCTTCTAACATCGATATCAAGTTTATTTCCCCAATAGACATGATTATCAATTAAGGCTGACAACAAATTATGAGCTGATGTTATTGCATGAAAATCTCCAGTAAAATGTAAATTAATTTGTTCCATTGGAACTACTTGAGCATAACCACCACCTGCTGCTCCACCTTTCATTCCAAAAGAGGGACCAAGGCTTGGTTCTCTTAAACAAACAATAGATTTTTTTCCAATTTTGTTTAATCCATCATTTAAACCAACTGAAGTCGTGGTTTTTCCTTCACCAGCTGGTGTAGGAGTGATTGCCGTCACTAATACAAGTTTTCCATTTGGTTTATCTTTTAAAGTATCTAAATATTCTAAATTAATCTTTGCAATGTGTCTTCCCATTGGACTAAAAGCTGAGCTTTCATCAGGCACATTTATCTTGGCTAAAATATCATTTATAGGTTGCATTTTAGCTTCTCTAGCTATTTGAATGTCTGACTTAACTTCGCTCATTTTAAACTCCTATAAAATTAATTTTTAATGCCCAATTGATATCTTATTTTAAATTTTTGGAAACTTCTAAAAAATATATATAAAAAAAATAAGAACTATTTATATTCCTTTGTATAAAATTATCTTATGCAAAAATATTCTATATTTAATCTGATCAAAAATGCCTTCTCTGGTCATCAAAATTGGGATTTGGCCTGGAAAGATCCAACTCCTAAAAAAGAATATGATGTGGTTATAATTGGTGGAGGTGGTCACGGCCTAGCAACTGCTTATTATTTAGCTAAAGAGCACAATATTACAAACGTTGCTATCATTGAAAAAGGTTGGATCGGGGGTGGAAATGTTGGAAGAAATACCACAATCATTAGATCAAACTACATGCATGACGATAATGCATTGTTCAGTGAGTTTGGAATGGATTTGTGGAGAAAAATGAGCCAGGATTTAAACTACAATGTAATGTTTTCTCCAAGAGGAATTATTAACCTTGCTCACTCAGATGCCCAGATGAATGTTTTCGCAAGGAGAGGAAACTCAATGCGATTAAATGGTATCGATGCAGTTTTATTAAATAGAGAAGAGGTAAAAGAAATTATTCCAATGGCTGACTTTTCAGACAATGTAAGGTTTCCTATATTTGGTGGACTGATGCAACCAAGCGCTGGAACGGCAAGGCATGATGCTGTTGCATGGGGTTATGCACGTCAAGCAGATTCAATGGGTGTAGATATTATTCAAAATTGTGAAGTAACAGGTTTTGATGTTGTAGGTGGAAAAATTCAAGGGGTTAGAACTTCACGAGGAGATATTAAAGTTAAAAAAATTGGACTGTGTGTTGCAGGTAGTACAAATATTTTAGCAGAGAAATTAAATATGACAGTACCAATTGAAACACATCTTTTACAAGCTTGTGTTTCAGAACCAGTTAAACCTGTTTTAGATAAAGTTGTAACTTTTGGTGCAGGACACTTTTATATTAGTCAGTCGGATAAAGGTGAGATGGTAATGGGAGGAGATTTGGATGGCTATAATAGCTATGCGCAAAGAGGAAACCTTCCAACCCTTCAACATGTTTTAACTGAAGGAATTGCGATGATGCCTTTTCTTAGCAAACTAAAAATGCTTAGAACTTGGGGTGGGATAATGGATATGTCTATGGACGGCTCGCCTATAATAGATAAAACTCATATTGAAGGATTATATTTAAATTGTGGATGGTGTTATGGTGGATTTAAAGCAACACCAGCATCAGGATGGACATTTGCGCATACAATTGCACAAGATAGAGTTCACAAATTAAATGCTGGATATAGTTTAAATAGATTTCACACAGGTCACTTATTAGATGAAAAAGGACTTGGAACTAAAACGTGGATTTCATAAATGCTACATATTAAATGTCCTCACTGTGGGATGAGATCTCAAAATGAATTTTCATATGGTGGTGATGCAACTGTTAAAAGGCCAGAGCTTAATAAGGAAGTTTCAGATCAAGATTGGGATAACTTTGTCTACAATAGAAAAAGTTTAAGAGGAAAACACAAAGAACTATGGCAACATATATCAGGATGCAGACAGTGGATTAAAGTAGAAAGAGACACTGCAACTCACGAAATATTTAAAACAGTTAAAGCTAACGAAGATATTTAAATGACTCAAAATTATAGACTAGATAATGTTGGATTAATAAATAGAGATAAAAAAATCTCATTTAAATTTAATGGTGTAACTTATTCTGGTTATGAGGGAGATACCTTAGCTTCAGCGTTGCTTGCTAATGGAGTTCATTTAATAGGCAGAAGCTTTAAATATCATAGACCCAGAGGCTTTTTTGGTGCAGGGGTCGATGAACCATACGCGATTATTCAATTATACAGAAATAATGAAACTGAACCAAATGTAAAAGCTACAGAGCAAGAATTATTTGAAGGCTTGGAAGCAACCAGTGTTAATTGCTGGCCAAGTGTTAATTTTGACATCGGTGCTATCAATAATTTATTAAAAATATTTCTTCCAGCAGGATTTTATTACAAAACTTTTATGTGGCCAAAAAGTTTTTGGTACAAAGTTTATGAACCCTTTATAAGAAAAGCGGCAGGACTTGGAGTTGCATCAATTGAACATGACAAGGAAAGATACGAACATAAATATGAGTATTGTGATTTACTAATTGCAGGTTCAGGACCGTCTGGCTTAGCAAGCGCATATGCTGCTGCTAAAAATGGAGCAAGAGTAATTTTAGCAGAAGATAAACCTAGATTTGGTGGAACTTTGTTAACTAGCGAAGTTAATATTGGAAATCAAACAGGAAAAGAATGGGCAGATAATATTATTTCTGAACTTAAAGAAATGCCTAATGTTATTGTTAAAAATAGATCTCAAGTATTTGGTTACTACGATCATAATATGTTAGTGATGTCAGAAAAATTAAGTGATCACTTACCTAAAACTAAAAAATACAATCCAAAACAAAGACTTTGGTACATTAGAGCTAAAGAAGTTTTAATCTCATCAGGATCAATTGAGAGACCTTTAGTATTTGGAAATAATGATACACCAGGTGTGATGTTGTCTTCTGCAGCAAAAGAATATTTAAAAGTTTATGGAGTATTAGTTGGTAAAAAACCATTAATATTTACTAATAATGATAGTGGATATGAAACAGCTATAGAATTTAAAAAAAATGGTGTTGATCCAATTATTTTAGATACAAGAAAAGAACCTAAGTCAGAAATAATAGATGAAGCAAAAAAATTAGATATCCAAATTAAATTTTCTTATGTAGTGGTTGCTGCTAAAGGGTATAAAAAAGTTAAATCTGCTGAAGTTGCTAAAATTTCAGATGATAAAAATAAATTAGGAACTCTAGAAAATATTAATTGTGATTGTATTTGTGTTTCAGGATTTTGGACGCCAACAATACATTTAGCTTCTCAATCAGGAAATAAAACAACTTTTAATAAAGATATAGATGCATTTGTACCCGGACTATCAAAGCAAAATGAAACAACTTTGGGTGCTGCAAATGGTACTTTTACATTAGAAGAAACTTTAAAAAATTCATTTGAAAGCGGATATCAAATTTCAAAAAAAATTACTAATAATGATAATAAAACATCATCTCCAACAGTTATGGAGAAAAAATCTACTACACATGATAAATTTTGGTGCGTACCTTTACCTAAAGGCAAAACATATAAAAGATTTTTAGATTTTCAAAACGATGTAGCTGTTTCTGATGTAGAAATTGCACTAAAAGAAGGATATCGATCCATAGAACATGTAAAAAGATACACGACACTAGGAATGGCTACTGACCAAGGAAAAACAAGTAATCTCAACGGTTTGCAACTGGTTTCAAACATAGAAAATAAAATAGTACCAGAAGTAGGTCATACAACTTTTAGACCTCCATACACACCAGTTACCATTGGTGCAATTGTTGGAAGAGAAATCGGCAAACATTCTAAACCAACAAGAAAATCACCGATGCACACTTGGCATGAAAAAAATAATGCAGTGTTTGTAGATGCGGGTGTTTGGTTGAGACCAAGATATTACAAAATTGGAGAAGAAACTTTATTTGAAGGTTCAAAAAGAGAAGCTAAAAATGTTAGAACAAATGTAGGAGTTTGCGATGTAACTACTTTGGGTAAAATTGATATTAAAGGACCAGATGCTGCAGAGTTACTAAATCGAGTTTATACTAATGCTTGGTTAAAACTGCCAGTTGGTAAAGCAAGGTATGGTGTAATGTTAAGAGAAGATGGAATTGTTATGGATGATGGAACAACAACAAGAATTTCTGAAAATCATTACCATATGACAACAACCACAGCACAAGCAGCAAATGTTTTGTCTCATCTTGAATATTATTTACAACTTGTATGGCCAGAACTAAATGTCAATGTGGTTTCAACTACAGAACAATGGGCAGGAGCTGCAATTGCTGGACCAAAATCTAGAGATTTATTACAAAAACTATTTCCAAATATTGATGCCTCTAATGATGGACTGCCTTTTATGGGATATCAAGAAGCTGATTTATTTGGAATTCATGCACGAATTTTTAGAATTTCATTTTCAGGAGAGCTTGCTTATGAAGTTAATGTCGAATCTGACAATGGAAACTTTATGTGGGAGAAGATAATGGAAGTAGGGCAAGAATTTAAAATTCAACCTTATGGGACTGAAGCATTATCAACTCTAAGAATTGAAATGGGTCATATTGCAGGATCAGAACTTGATGGTAGAACCATTCCTTATGATAACTCTTTAGAAGGTCTTGTTAGTAAAAAGAAAGACTTTATAGGAAAACGTTCATTAGAAAGAGAAGCATTTATAGCTGAAGATAGACAAAAAGTAGTAGGTGTTGTTCCAATTGATAAGAAAACAAGTATCCCTGAAGGGTCTCATTTGGTTAAAGATGCATTAGCTCCAACACCAAATCCTAAATTAGGATATATTTCTGCATCTTGTTGGAGTGTTGAATATGATAATCCATTTTCATTAGCAATACTTAAGGATGGAAAAAATATGATTGGCCAAAAACTATTTGCAATGTCACCTTTAAAAAATAAAACAATACCTGTTGAGATAGTTTCATCACACTACGTAGATCCAAAGGGTGAAAGGGTAAGATCATGAGCTCAATTTCTGCTTTAAATGCCACCCATAACAAAGGACTATTTGGTGACCATGAGGGAAAAAATGATGATGAGCTGCTAAAAGTAAGTGAATTAAAAGACTTTTTAATCGTTCAAATAGTTAAATATAAGAGCTCCTTAACGGCTATTGAAAATATCAAGATAGATAATCTGAACTTAAATAATGAAACTTTAAATATAAGCTGCAACATTAATACAAGAATTTTATGGAATGGCCCAAATAACTGGCTTTTAGTTTCTTCAAAAAAAGAAATTTTAAAGGAAATTAATGAAAAATTAGTTGATACAGATTTTGCTATAACAAATGTATCCCATAGTAGAGCGATAATTCAAATAGAAGGAAAAAACACAAAAGAGATATTAAAAAAAGGATGTCCTTTTAATTTTAATGAATTAAAAAAAGATACTTGTTTAAATTCAACTTATAACGGAATGTCAGTCACAATTGACATGGTGGATGACAATCCAGACAAAGTTAGAATATTCACTCTAAGAAGTTTTGGAGAATCTTTTTATCATTCTGTTACCGATGCTTGCTTAGAGTTTGGCTATAAAGGGATTTAAAATTTATTGTTTTCTAGTTGCAATATAAACACCAAAAGTTGCCACAGCAAAACCAATTAGATCTAGATTATTTAATTTTTCATTTAAAAATAACCAAGCCATTATTGCTGTAGTCGGTGGTATTAAAAAAAATATAGAAACAGTTTTACTTGCTGAGTTATTTTTGATTAAAAACATTAAGATTGTAAATGCTCCAAAAGATACAAGGAATATCTGGTGACTCATTGCTATCAAGAATGTTGATGTAAAATTAATATAAGGTTCACTAAAAATAAAGATAATTATTATGTGAAAAAAACAACCACCTATTGCTTGATACATATTGCTGACAGACAAAGGTAAATCATTACTTATTTTTTTTTGCCACAAAGTAGAAGTTGTAATAGCTAGTAGAGCTATAAAAGAAGCTATCACTCCAATAACAGGAAGGCTTGATCCAATATCAAAACCTAAAACTAAAGCAGCACCAATAAATCCAAGGATCACACCAATCCATTGCTTGAATGTAACTTTTTCATCTAAAAATTTTCCTGCTAAAGCATTAGTTAAAATTGGCTGTAAGGTTACAATTAATGCAGCAATACCTGTTGGCATCCCGATTGAAACTGAATAAAAAACCCCACCCAAATAAACACCATGAAAAAGTACACCACTAAAAAGTGATTGCAGAAGGTTTTTAGAATTAGTTAAAATTTTTTGTTTTGTATAAATTGAAAAAATGAAAAAACCAAAAGCTACAACAAAAAATCTAAAGGCTAATGCTGCAAAGGGATCACTATTGTCTATTATTGGCTTTGTTGTCACAAAAGCTGAAGACCACAAAATAATAAAAATGAATGGAAAAATTTTAACCATATCGAGGTTATAGGTCATATTTTATATCAATATTAGAGATTAATATCCAAAATGAACACTTTCTCTCTTGAGTTGTGCTTTTAAATACTTAGGATTAAGTAGGAGTATAATGATTTTAAAAAAGATAATTGCTGGATCGGTTTTACTATTTTTTCTTAATGGTTGTGTGCAAAGTACAGCTTTATTAGGACCCGCTTATACATTGGCTAGTACTGGTAATATCTATCAGGCTGGTCTTTCATATAGTTCTAACCAAGCAGTCAAAAAAATCACTGGTAAGTCTCCTACTGAAAATATTCAAAGTCTTGTAGATAATAAAAAGATAAAAATTGAAGAAAAAGAAAAACAGGACGAGTTTTTTGCTTTAGTAAAAAGTAGGATAGAAAAAACAAGTAAAATTATTCAATTAGCTAATCAGTAATATTTAATAAAAGCTGTTCTGATTGCCCAGTTTCTTTACACCACAGCTCATAGCTTTCACACATACGCCATAAGAATTGGTGTGCTCTATCAGAAGCTTCGATGAGAGTATTATTTTCAGTTTCGTAAAGTTTAGGAATTTTAATTAAATTTTTAACAGTCATATCTCTTTGAATTTCTAGAAGTTTAATAGTTTCATCTGGTATTTTATTTCCAGTATCTTTATCTAGATATTCATTTTTTTTTAATTCACCAAACCATTCATCATGTAATGCACCAGTACTTAATTTTATAAATTCATTAGTGTCCATGAATTTATTAATAGCTTGTTTTACATCGACCTCTGGATATTTGTTTTTTTCAATAGAAACGTATGAGTAAATAATTTCAGCCATATATATAACATATGGTTTTTTGACTTTTGCGTTCATTATTTATTTTTTATATCTTGCCATACATGAGTTGGCTAATATTAAATTAGGATCAAGGTACAATTTTGAAACTTTAGCATTCTGTAAAGATTTATAAGCAAAAATTGCAATAGGTATTTCAGTACATCCAAGTATTATTTTTTTACATTTTTGCTTGATCAAATATTTAATTGCAGGCTTGATAGTTTTTTCTGCTAATTTTATATTTCCCATTTTTACAAATTTAATAGCTTTATTTACTGAATTTACTTGTAAATTATTTGATGGTTTAATTAAAGTATAATCTTTTTTAAAAATTTTATCATAAATTTCTGTTTTTAAAGTTCCCTCTGTTGCAAGAAGTCCAATTTTAGAATTTTTCTTACAATTTTTTTTTGTTTGTGTAAAAACTTCTTTAGGCATGTTAATGATGGGTATCTTAATTTTTTTCTTTAGATCTTCATACCAATAGTGTGCCGTATTACAGGGTATAACAATAAATTTGCACCCACTTTTTTCTAATGATTTACAGCCCTCTAGTAAACTTTTTAAAACTCTATTGTATTTTTTTGTATTTTTAGAATTTCTTGGAATGGTAGATAATGATTTAGTTTGAACACCTATAGACTCTGGTCTTCCAGGAATATTTGATTTGTTATAAAGTATGAATAGAGGATATTCTTGATCAGTTTTTCCTCTATTTAACATTGCAAGTTTATTGCAAAAATCAAGCCCAGCTTGAGTTCCCATTCCACCTAAAATTCCAATCATTAATATATATTTTCTATTAAATTTATTTAATATTTCCTTAAAGAGGTTTGTTGATACCTCTCATAAAAACTAAAATTAAGCAACCATCTTTAGTAAAAGACGAGTGTGTTGAGCCCGGTTCAAAAGTGACAAAATCACCTTTTTTAAAAATTTTATTATCTGGATCAGTCAATTCACCTTCTAACATCAAAAATTCCTCAAAGCCTGTATGTATATGTGGCAAACTTTTTGCATTCGGTTCCATTTTTAAAAGATAAGTTCCATTACCACCATTTTCTTTATTATAACTAATTTTATGCCAGCTCATTCCAGGCACAACAACCCCATAATTATCAAATGGAGTGAATTCAACATCATAAAGGTCAGTTATTTTTCTATTTGTCATACTTGATAGCTACTTATTATTAAATTGTTATATTTGATGATTATTAATAAAATATAAATATGCAAGATATATTTATTGAAGATGTGGGAAGTGGTACTCCACTAGTGTTAGTGCATGGTTTTTTAGGATCTTCTGAGATGTGGACTTTACAAACTGACTTTTTTAAAAAGAATTTTAGAGTTTTGGCACCAGCACTACCTGGTTTTGGAAAAAGTAATAAAGTTAACTCATGTAACTCAATTGAAGATATGGCTAAATCTATATTGACAAGTTTAGAAAAAAAAAAATAGAACATTTTTATTTATTAGGTCACTCAATGGGTGGCATGATAGTGCAAGAAATGGCAAAGTTAGTAGGTGAAAAAATCTTAAAGTTGATTTGTTATGGTACAGGACCAAGAGGAAATATACCTGGCAGATTTGAAACCATAGATGTTTCTAGAGACAAACTAAAAACTAATGGACTGGATAATACAGCTTATAGAATTGCAAAAACATGGTTCATTGAAGAGGATAAATCTAAATATTTTTATTTATGTGAAGAAGCGGGTAAGCAAACCTCTTTAGAGGCGGCGGACAATGCTCTTGTTGCTATGAAAAATTGGAGTGGTATTGAAAATTTAAAAAATATTAAGAACGAAACTTTGATAATTTGGGGAGATCAAGACAAAGCCTATAACTTCAATCAAGTAGAAACTTTAAAAGAAAATATTATAAATAGCGATCTTAGAATAGTTAATGGCTGCTCTCACAATGTTCATTTAGAGAAGCCAGATGAATTTAATACTATAGTGAGTGAATTTCTTAAAAAAAACTGATTGGTATTGGCTGAAATATTTAGCTAAATAATTAAAAAATTAATTTAACTAAAAAATCGCAGCCAATAGAAAGTGTGAATATTATGCAGTTTTTAAATTTACCGCTGAAGGACCTTTTGGACCATCTTCAACTTCAAAAGTCAAAGCTTGACCTTCATCTAAACCGTTCATACCAGCATCTCTAACAGCTGAAACGTGAACGAATACATCTTTTTCTTTATCTTCTCTTTCAATAAAACCAAAACCTTTAGTTGGATTGAACCATTTTACTTTTCCTTGTAGACTCATATTTATCTTCTTACTTTTTATTGTGTTACTTTTATTACTTATAATTAAGTAATTTACGCTTTGTTTAGATTTATTGAGGTTTTGTCAACTAAATTTAAAAGAATAAATAATTAAAGACTTATTTGTTGCTTATTAGTATGGTCATATAAATAGAGTTGATATCTTTTTTATAATGAGAGAAGGGCTCGCAGGGCTCAAAACCACACTTACTAAATAGTTTTCTAGCATTTAAAAAGAACTCACCAGCACCTGTTTCTAAACTTAATCTTTTAATATTAAGTTTTTTTGCCTCATTAATTAGATGATTTATGACTTTTGTACCATTTCCTTTACCTCTAAAGTTGTCACTAACCCTTATAGATTTGAATTCACCATGATCATTATCTAGGAATTTTAATGCACCACTTCCCATTAGGTTATTTCCTTCCCACAGGCTCCAAAATTTAATAGTTGGATCTTTTAATCCAGCTATATCAAGTACGTGAGCACTACCTTCAGGTGACACAGATCTTAACTCAATGAAATGCTTTATAAGTAGCTCATGAACTTCTGGATTATCAAAATTTCCTTCGATTGATTTTAGCATGTGAGTAATATCTACTTAAGAAGGGTTGTTAGGTGTCCCATTTTTCTTTTTGGTTTAATTTCTTTTTTAAGATAATCAAAGAAAAATTCATTTTCATTGTGTTCTTTATTTCTGTAATTAGTAATTTGGTCACCAATTATATTTGTCATCATTGCATTGGATATTTTTTTAAGAGGTATTTGCTCTAGTTTACAAACTGCTCTTACATGATTTTCAAATTGACTTACATTATACGCGTTAATTGTTAGATGCCCAGAGTTATGAACTCTTGGTGCAATTTCATTTACATAAAGATTATCATTCCTGTCAATGAAAAACTCAATACATAAAGTTCCAACATATTTTAATTCTTCTGCAATTGTTGTAGCCCATAGTTTTGATTGATCTAATATTTTATCACTAATCTCTGCTGGAATTTTAGAATTTCTTAAAATTTGATCTTCATGCTCATTTTCAATGGGTTCATAAATTTCATATTTTTGAATATCAAACCTTGTAATGATTATTGAAATTTCTTTTTTTAATTTTACTAATTTTTCTAAAATATAACCTTTTGAATAATCAACATCAATTGAATCTAAATTTTCTAAACTGTTAATGGGGTGTTGACCTTTTCCATCATATCCTAAAGTAGTAGTTTTAAGTATACCAGGCAATAAATCTTCAACAGAATCCATTTCAGATTTTTTTTCAATAGATACATATCTTGTAGTTCTTATATTTAGATTGTTGATAAAATCTTTTTCAGCTAATCTATGCTGAATTATTCTATTTACAGAAGGTTTTGGTAAAACAGGTTTTATTTTATTAATTTCATTTAATGTTTCGTAGGGAATATTTTCAAATTCGTAAGTTACAACGTCAACTTTACTCAAAAACTCATTAATCTTGTTTTTATCATTATATTCACCGTATAAAAAATCATTAGAAAAATTTTGGGCAGGAGCATCAATATCATTGCAAAAAATAACTGTTTTAATTTCAAGTTTATTTGCAGCAATCGCAAGCATACTACCTAACTGACCTCCACCTATAATTCCAAGAATTGGTTTAGACATATTTTAAAACTATTTTGGTTTTTTTTTAACAGATTTGCTTTGATTTAAACGAAACTGATTTAATTTTCTCTTAACATTTAAATCACTAAGAGCAATAATAGATGCAGCTAATAAGGCAGCATTAATTGCACCATCTTCTCCAATTGCTAATGTTCCAACGGGTATTCCTTTTGGCATTTGTGCAATAGATAAAAGGCTATCAAGACCTTTCAACTTTTTGCTTTCAATTGGAACACCTAATACTGGAAGAGAGGTAAGGGCTGAAATCATTCCTGGTAAATGTGCAGATCCACCAGCTCCAGCAATAATTACTGCAATACCATTTTTTTCAGCATTAATAGCAAATTCATACATTCTTTTAGGAGTTCTATGAGCTGATATTATTTTTATTTCAAATTTTATGTTTAATTTTTTAAGAATATTTTGACAAAATATCATGGTTTTGTAGTCAGATTGACTACCCATAACAATTGATACTTTGTTTAATTTATTTTTAGCCATTTGTTGTAATTTTATTCTAACGTAAATTGTTATTTCAAATTAAGTCTAAAATTTCAATAAAATTAATAGAATTTATCTATCTTATTGATATTCTTTAAAACAAAGAAGATCACAATGAATTTTAAAATTGATAATTTACAATATTGTAACTGGTCTAGAAAAATTTTTCAGATCAATAAACAAGCAGGACTGGATGCAATCCATGTAACTATTGTTTACCACGAAGATTTTGATGAGCTAAAAACGGTATTAAAAAATTGGGAAAATCACTTTTCAGAAAATTCCGACTTAATTTTTCACGGCAAAAGTTTTAAAGATATTGAAAAAGCTAAATCTGAAAATAAAACTGCAGTTTTTTTTGGTTTTCAAAATTGTTCACCCATAGAAGATGACATTGGATTGGTTGAAAAAGTTTATGATTTAGGATGTAGGTTTATGCAGCTTACTTATAATAATCAGTCCTTACTAGCGACGGGATGTTATGAAGCAATTGATAGTGGAGTTACTAATTTTGGTAAAGAGGTTATTAAAGAGATGAATAGATTAGGTCTTGTAATAGACATGTCTCATTCAGCAGAAAAAAGTACAATTGATGCAATTGAGATAAGTGAAAAACCAATTGCAATAACTCATGCAAATCCATCATTTTGGCATCCAGCTAAGAGAAACAAATCAAACGAATTACTAAAAATTTTATCTAAACACAAAGGAATGTTGGGTCTCTCTTTATATCCTCATCATTTAAAAGATGGAACAGATTGTTCTTTAGAAAGCTTTTGTGAGATGACAGCTAAGACAGCTGAGATTATGGGAGTTGAAAAAATTGGAATAGGTTCAGATCTTTGTTTAAATCAACCAGATACTATTGTTGAGTGGATGAGAAATGGTACTTGGACTAAAAGCAAAAATTATGGAGAAGGGTCTAAAAACAAACCTGGTTTTCCAAAACAGCCTGATTGGTTTAAAGATGCAAGAGGATTTGAAAACTTAGAGATAGGACTTAAAAAAGTTGGTTTTTCAGAAAATGAAGTTGATGGAATTCTTGGAAACAACTGGTACAATTTTTACAAAGAAATGAATCAATGAATATTTCATTAAGAGACCCCAATGTAGTAATGAAATTATCAAGACTTGGGTCTTTTCATCAATCTAAACTTTCATTTTTAAGAAGTTTTTTAAAAGAGTTTAAGGATTGGAATTATAAAAGAGATTTATTTGAATTAAACGAACATGGTTACGGCACTGCAGTTTATTCATTTAAGAAAAAAAATAGAGTTTATTCATTAATTTGTTTTGCAAATGAATTAGATGATAATGAAAGATCAGATAGAGTTATAGCTACCAAATGGGATGCAGCCTTCACACTTTTTGATGGTGTTCCAAAAAAACAAGATATTGAAAGATTAAAAAACGAAGTACCCAAACAAGAATTTGGCAGACTTTCTTATAAAGAATTAACTCTTTCAAGAGCTAATAAATCAGTTAGAGTTTTCAATCATGTGGTTGAATGTTTAAGCGAAGGTAAGCAACCTGATAATGATTTGTTAACTAGTGTTGGTTATTTATATAGAACCACAGCAGTTTATGGATCAGGCAAATTTGGCTTAGCAGATAGATTTAGAATTAAAGACCGAGAAGAAATATATGGTCCATTTAGATTGGAGATGATGTTGGTTTATCTGGTAAGACAATTTACTTTTGATCAGGTTAATCATGTTGCAAAAAGCAAGAATCCAAAAAAAGCCGTAAACCTTGATATAAATATTTGTAAAAATTTAGGAATAGGAAATTCTACGGGTCTTGGAATGGCTCCATTTATTGTTAATCATCCAACCCTTTTAAATAATTGGATTTCAGCAAGAGAAATTTCTTTAAAAAAAATAAGAGAGATAAAAACAATATCAGAGAAAGATAAAAACTTATTTTTAGAATGTTTAAAAAAATCAATAAAGAATATCACTTCTTGGAATACAGAAAGTGAATATCAAATAAATAAAATTAAATCTTTATTAAAAGATCTTAATGAATTTATTGTCTACCTAGATAATGATTTTAATTTTGAGCAAGATTATGCTTTTAATGAATTGTATCTGTATTTAGAAAAAGAATATTGTGAAGAATGTATTGAATATGTCGTCTCAATGATGATGGAACCTTATGATGATATAACGTCTCCGTTAATTAAAGAAATGAGCTCTGAAGAAGAAAAATATTTTAATATTCCAACTGAAAGAACAGTAGAAGACTTAAAGCTGATTTTAGAAAAAAAATATCCAGATATTTTAACTATAGATTTTACTAAAGATGAAAATAATTTAAATTTTTGGTTTATCTCAAAAAATAAAGAAGAGCCAAGACTAGCAAATAGATTTGATGAAGAGGGTGCTGAGTTAGAGCAACCCTTAGCAATCGCAAGGGATATTAAAAAACTTTATGAATTGTTGTCAGTTACTAAAAATAGCTGGACTATTGCTAAATTTTTATCAACTAATAATGAATTAAGACACGTTGTTAGAAGAGCATTTATAGTAGAGAAATTCCCTTATTCTGAAATACAAGACAACACTATTGGCCAAAAAATAATGCCTATTGATATGCTGAGGTTAAAGTTATCATTCTTTGGAGCATTAAAATTTGATCCACGTTCTGATAAGTGGCTAAGAATATGTATGTTTCAAGGTGCACCCCTACCAGAGCAATTAAAAAACTATGATGAACATTGGGTTTATAATTAATCAACATGAGATCATTAAGCGAAATAGATACAGTTTCTAAAAGATCAAGTAGAGCTGCTGGATATTCTTGGGGTATTGCAGAAGAAATCGGAAAAAACATAAGACTACTTGAAATTTTTAGCTTACCTGGAATTAAAAACTTAAATAGTTTTTTTAAGAAAAAAAAAGAAATAAGGTTAGAGAATATCAGCATCATAAAGCAAGACAATGAGGCTGGTAAAAATGAATATTGCCCAATAATAGCAGGGGTAAATTTTTTAGATCAGATTAAAACTTTAGAAACTTTAAATGAGATAACGTTTAAAAAAGTCTCATATCCATTACTTTTCCTACCATTTGTAAGTAGAGCAGCTGAGGTAATCGGTAAAAGAATATTCTTAAAAATGGATGACAGGGAGTTTTTGTTAAACTTCAATAACAATATTTATTCTAATTATACTAAAAACGAAATCATCATATCTGCTGAAAATATTTACTTAAAAGTTTTAGAAAACAGAGACTCGTTTGAAGAAAAAGAATGGAATGAGCTTTATAAGCTTTCAGAAGAAACTTTTGTTGAAGAAAATGACAGTTTAAAAGAAAGTGGTGCTGGTGCTGGATTAACTGATAACGATTAGTTTATTTAAATTTAGTCATTTCCTTAATATGAGAAGGTCTTGTTTCACAACATCCACCTAAAATAGTTGCACCTGTATCTTTAAATTTTTTAACAAAATTTGCCATCAATTCAGGTGTTAAGTCTTTTCTTTGACCCAAAAATTCATTTGGGTTACCAGTTTTGCTCATATTGTAATTGTTAGTATAGCCATCTTTAGGCTTAGTTGTCACGAAAGCATTTAGTTTAAATCCAAAAGGAACGCCTAAATTTTTTACTTCTTCTAAATTTTCAGAAAAGTTTTCAGGAGAAACGCACGATAAAATTAATCCTAGTAAATTGTTATGGTTAATATGATTAATAATATCTGATATTTTTTCACCACTTGGAAGATTTATTCCCTCAGAAATATGAGCACCTATTAAATATGGCTTATTAAATTTTTTAATTGCTTCAATTGCTAACCTAAACTCTTTTACGCTAGACAAAACATCTAGGTAAAAAAAATCAATATAAGGATCTAATAATTTTGCTTGATCATAAAAATTTTGTTTAATTTCATGATCTGGCCTTGTATCTTCTTCATATGTTAAATATTGAGGTGGAAGACCACCTGCAATTAACACATTAGGATATTGTTCTTTTGCTTTCTGAGCTATCTCACCAGCTTTTTTATTTAAGTATTCAAATTTATCTTCAATTTTATTATCACGTAATCTTATTCGTCTAGTAGTAAAGGTTGCTGTAACAATAACTTCAGCACCTGCTTTAATAAAATCTAAATGTGTGTCTAGTAAGAGTTGATGGTATTCTTCTTTTAATACAGCATTTGCACTCCACAATGTGCCGTTTGGCTTCATACCACGAGCCAACAATTCTTGCCCCATACCACCATCTAAAATTCGTGTTGTTTTAAAAAAATTAATATCCATTTTTATTCCTAACTTTTTTAGTGCTTTGGCTTTATGCCAGGTGCACAATACAGCTCAACTACCTTTACCAATTATATAATGATTTCCTTTTTAGCAGTTAGTACCTGCAATATGGATCAAATCGGTTAAACTATCTATATATCTAATAGACTGATTAGTAAATCACTTCTTGAATAATATTTTAGCATTAAATGAGAAGGATCTTCTCTCACCATCAACATTAAATGGATAAGCTGTGTGCATTAAATAATTAGGAAAAATCAATAAATCTCCTAATTTAGGGTTTAAATTATAGATACTTTGACTTAAAAAGTTTTTTTGACCATTAATAAAATCAATTGTTCCATTAGTTTTAATCTTTTTATTCTTAACTAGTTTATTTTGATTCATATCTTTTGGGATTTTAAGATAGCCAACCCCTGACAATTGTCCTTCATGATAATGAATTGGATTATATTCATTTTTTAACTGTTTAACTACCCATAGATTTATTATCTTAATTTCTTTAATTTTTTTAACACCTGACTTATCAAGGTAAACTTTAATATTTTTTATTAATTCTTTAGACAAACTCTTATTAATTAATGTTTTAGGTATCTTAATTTCATTCTTAATTTGACTTGCAAGTTTAGAGCTATAGTCATTTTTTTTAGATAATTGAGATTTATCAACGTGATTATTTAATATAGTAATAATTTTTTTGGATAACTTTGTTTTTCCTATGGTGGGTCCAAATGCTCTGAATGTTTTCATAATTTTTCTATAATAATTTAATACTTCTGTTATGCAAACAACTTTAGTCCCATTCGAATAGCAACAAATATGACAAGTGCTGATGTTACAAGAGCCAATATTCTTGCAGGGAAAATTTTAATATTCAAGAAATTTCCTAATTGACCGCCTATTAAAACAAACAGAAATAATGGCCAATAATCAAAAATTCCATTTATTGTTGATGCCTTTGTAAATTGGCCAGCAAGTCCTGATAAAGAATTAATCAGTATGAATAATGATGCTGCTGTTGCAATGTTTTTTGCTTTATCTACTCTAATTAATAACAATATAGGGCTTAAGAAAATTCCACCACCAATTCCAACTATACCAGACACAAATCCAATAGATGCACCAATTAATATCGATAACATTTTTGGTATCTTTTTATAAACTTCAATTTTTTGATTAAAAGATTGAAATTTCAAGAGGAGTAGAACTCCTGCTAGTGCTAAGACTAAAAAAAGTAAAATTTCAAAAATTTCTTTATCTACTGATAAAGATCCTCCTATGAATGCAAGTGGCACAGATGAAATCAAATATGGGGCAAGGATCTTAAAATTGATATTTCCAGCTTTAATATAATTTATACAATTTCCTGATACGACAATAATATTACAAAAGAGAGCAATTACAGGAAAGATCAAGTAAGGAATATCCCAAATTAATAGAAAGGCTAGATAGGTAGAGCCACCACCAAAGCCAACACTTGAATATAAAGTTGCTGTTAGAAGAAATAAAAATGATAATATAATCATAATAATTATTTTAAATTTATGATTGTAAATATAGCACTTTTAACAGTTACAGATACTAGAACTTATGAGAATGATAAGTCAGGTGCGATCTTAGTGAAAAAAATAGAGGAGGCTAAACATAAATTAGTAGATAGAAAAATTTGTAAAGATAACAAAGAGGACATCATTAAAATCCTTAAAGATTGGATTAATCAATCTGAAATAGATGTTGTAATTACAACAGGGGGCACTGGGCTTACAGGTCGAGATATTACACCAGAGGCAGTAAACGATATAGCTGACAAACATATTCCAGGTTTTGGAGAGGTGTTTAGAACAATAAGTTTAAAAACAGTTGGTACATCGGCCATTCAATCTAGAGCTTGTGCAGTACTAGCTAATGGAAAATATGTATTTGCTTTACCAGGTTCTTCAGGCGGGGTAACGGATGCCTGGGATGGAATTTTAAAACATCAGTTAGATATAAATCATAAACCTTGTAATTTTGTAGAACTGTTTCCAAGACTTAAAGAAAAATAATTATTTTTGATATTTTTCTTTCCACTCAGAATAAGGCATACCATATATATGTTCACGTGCATCTAAGTCTGAAATTTCAATATTTTTTTTTTCAGCTTCTTCTCGGTACCATTTTGATAAACAGTTTCTGCAAAAGCCAGCAAGGTTCATAATATCTATGTTTTGAACATCTTTTCGTTCATCTAGATGTTTGAGCAATCTTTCAAATGTAGCAGACTGTAATTCTTTTTTTATATTATTATCCATAACTAAATTATTAGACACATTTCAATTAAGCACAAGATGTAGGCTATATTCAATCTTAAGTAGAAAATAATAATATAATTAATAGATCTTTAGATCAATTTTTGTTTAGTTTAGTGATGGCTACAAAAAAGAAAAAAACAGCCAAAAAATCTAAAAGTAAGACCAAAAAAAAAATTAAGAAAAACTTGGTCAAGCGATCACCTAAAAATATTAAAAAAGTTAAAAAGAAAAAAGGTGTGGCTAAAAAAAAGTTACTTAAGCCAATAAAAAAAAATAAGCTTAAGAATATTAATAAAAGAGAGAGGGTAAAAATGAGCACAGAAACAGTAAAAGGTGGACGATCTCCATTACTAGATACGTCTCACTTAAAAGTTAAATTTCCATTTAAAGAACAATATGGAAATTTTATAGGTGGCAAATTCGTTAAACCAAAATCAGGAAAATATTTTGATAACGTAAGTCCAATTAATAATGATGTTATATGTTCCGTTCCAAGATCAGATGCAAAAGATGTTGAGGCTGCATTAGATGCTGCACACGCTGCCTTTCCTACTTGGGGAGTTACATCAATAACTGAAAGATCTAACATACTACTTAAAATAGCTGATGTTATTGAAAAAAATCTTGAACTATTAGCTACTGCTGAATGTTTAGATAATGGAAAACCAATTAGAGAGTGTATGGCAGCTGACTTACCATTAGTTGTTGATCATTGGAGATATTTTGCTGGAGTAATCAGAGCAGAAGAAGGTTCGGTTTCAGAGATAAGTAATAGTGAATATTCTTATCATATACCTGAACCACTTGGTGTAGTTGGACAGATTATACCATGGAACTTTCCATTATTAATGGCAACATGGAAACTTGCACCAGCACTTGCTGCAGGTAACTGTGTAGTTTTAAAACCAGCTGAACAAACACCAGCATCAATCTTACTATTAATGGAACTTATTGGAGACTTATTGCCTCCAGGAGTTGTTAATGTTGTAAGTGGTTTTGGTCTTGAAGCAGGTAAACCATTAGCTTCATCTAAAAGAATTAGAAAGATTGCTTTTACAGGTGAGACTACAACTGGACGTTTGATCATGCAATATGCATCACAAAACTTAATTCCAATAACTTTAGAATTAGGTGGAAAATCTCCAAATGTTTTCTTTGAGGATGTTATGGATCAAGATGATGATTTCTTTGATAAATGTCTTGAAGGTTTTGCAATGTTTACCCTTAATCAGGGTGAGGTTTGTACTTGTCCTAGTAGAGTATTAATCCAAGAATCTATCTATGATAAATTTATGGAAAGAGCAGTTGCTAGAACGAAAGCAGTCAAGCAGGACAATCCTCTAAAAATGGAAACTATGATTGGTGCTCAAGTATCATTAGAACAAATGGAAAAAATAAAATCTTACTTAGATTTAGGTAAGAAAGAAGGTGCCAAAGTTCTATGTGGTGGTGAAGTTGCTAACTTAAACAGTGGTTTGGAAAAAGGAAATTATATCCAGCCTACTATTTTTGAAGGTAATAACTCTATGAGAGTTTTCCAAGAAGAAATTTTTGGACCAGTTGTATCTGTTACTAAATTTAAAGATGAAGCTCATGCATTAGAAATAGCTAATGATACTCTTTATGGTTTAGGAGCAGGTGTTTGGACTAGAAATGGGAATATTGCTTATAGAATGGGAAGAGGAATCCAGGCTGGTAGAGTTTGGACTAACTGTTACCATGCTTATCCAGCTCATGCTGCTTTTGGAGGTTATAAACAATCTGGAATCGGTAGAGAAACACATAAAATGATGCTTAATCATTATAGACAGGTGAAAAACTTACACGTGTCGTACAGTGAGAAAAAATTAGGCTTCTTTTAACAGATATATTATAATGGCCTGTATTAAACTACAGGCCATATAACTATGAAAGTTTCCGCAACCCCTTCAGCTTTAGAACTAATTGAAGATCTAAAGAAAGATCATGGTAAAGAATTGCTCTTTCACCAATCTGGTGGATGTTGTGATGGAAGTGCTCCAATGTGTTACCCTATTAAAGAATTTTTAGTAAGTGATGACGATGTTTTAGTTGGAAAAATTGGTGGTATTCCTTTTTATATAAGTGAAACTCAACATGAAGCATGGAAAAATACAGATTTAATTATTGATTGCATTCAAGGTATGGGTGGAATGTTTTCTTTAGACAATGGAACTGGCAGAAGATTTTTAACAAGATCTGAGATTTGCGTTCCTGAAAAAAAATCAATTAATTAATTAAATTTCATTTTAACTCTTAGTGTAAGTAAAGTTACTATAATAATAAGATAAATCAAAGGTTCAACTGTAACTACTTTAACTAACCATAAGTAGTGAATAATTCCTAATAAAGAAATTATATAAATAAGTTTGTGTAGTTTTTTCCATTTATCTCTCAATAACCTTATCATTCGTTTAAATGAAGTAAGAGCAAGTGGCACTAATAAAAGCCAAGCTAAAAATCCAGCAAATATAAATTTCTTTTTTATAATATCATCTCCAATGCTAGACCAATCAAAACGATAATCTATTCCAACATATGTCATCATGTGTGCTGATGCATAAAAAAAAACAAACAACCCAAACATTCTCCTATAGCTAATCCAAAAATTTAATTTAGTAAATTTTTGTAAAGGAGTCATTGCAAGAGTTATTATGATAAAACGAAGTGTCCACTCACCAGTTACATGTGTTATTTTTTTCACAGGTTCTGGACCTAATTGATTAAAAATAATTTGATAAACAATGATTAATATTGGCAGTAAACAAAAAAAGAAAATTGGTATTTTTATATATTTCTGCATGTTTTATAAAACAAATTTATGTATCTAAAAGTTTTTCTTTAAATCCATACCTGAATATAAATGTGCAACTTCATCACCATACCCATTAAACATTTCAGTCTCAATTCTAGGAGCTAAAATACCCTCACCTATGACACGTTCTGTGGCTTGTGACCACCTAGGATGTGATACGTTCGGATTAACATTTGAGTAAAACCCATATTCTCTTGGAGACGATCTCATCCAAGATGATGTGGGCATATTTTCAACTAATTTTATTTTAACAATTGCTTTTGCACTTTTAAAACCATACTTCCAAGGAACAAAAATTCTTAATGGAGCTCCATTTTGATTAGGCAATGTTTTTCCATAAAGCCCAGTAACAACTGTTGTTATAGGATGCATCGCCTCATCAATTCTTAGACCTTCTCTATATGGCCAATTTAGAACAGGGTATCTTTGACCTTTCATTTGCTCAGGATCATAGACACTTTCAAACTCAACAAATTTTGCAGTATTTTTAATAGATACTTTACTAAGTAACTTACTTAGAGAAAATCCCATCCAAGGAATAACCATTGACCAACCCTCAACACACCTTAGTTTGTAGATTCTTTCTTCCGAAGGAAATAAAGAAATTATTTCTTCAGCTGAAATCGTAACTGGATTTTCTACTTCCCCTTCAATAGTTACACTCCAAGGTTTAGTAATAAATTCTTGTGAATTTCTATAAGGATCACTTTTACTGGTACCAAATTCATAATAATTGTTATACGTCGTAATATCTTCATATGATGTTAGCTTAGTTTTATTTTGTGAATAAGCATTGTTTAAGAATGGTATACTGCTCAAAGATATTGAACCAACACCAAGCCCAATTGATTTAATAAATTTTCTTCTTTTATTGTAAATTAATTCTGGTGTAATTTCTGAATGTTTATATTTTTTCATTTTTAATAGGATTACCTTTTAACCATTCACTTTCATCATTTTTATAATGTTCTTTTTTCCAAATAGGTGATCTTTTTTTGATTTCTTCAATTATATATCTAGATAATACGTAAGCTTCATCTCTATGTTTGCAGGCAACTGCGATAATTATACTAGTTTCTCCAAGTCCCACATAGCCCTTTATATGTTCTATAAAGACTGCTTTATCTATAATTTTAAGTTTTTCAGTAGTCTCTTTATAAATTTCTTCAAAACTTTTTAGCACTAGTTCGTCATGACTATCATAAGTCATACCAGTTACTTCTTTATTTTCATTAATATTTCTTACATTTCCTGTAAAAACAATTGAAGCTCCGTATGTAGATGATTTGATAAATGCCTCTGCTTCAGAAGTTTTTATTTTATTTTTTTCAATGTCTATAATTTTTGTATGTAGCATCAGCCACCTCCTATAGGAGGTATAATCCCAATTTTTTGATCTTTTATAATTTTAAAGTCATCACTAACAATATTATTATCTTCTGAGCAAAAAGCAGAGCTTTTAACTATTTTTATAAAATCTTCATTACCTTTAAAATTAATATCCAAGTAATCGATGATTTCTTTTCTTAAATCTTTGATTTCAATTTTTTCTTTAATATCAAATTCTAAGAAATCTTTATTACTAAAATCTCTACTTGCACCAAATAACTCAAGTTTAATCTTCATGATTAGAAAATGTTTTGTAAAAATTCTGGAAGCCCATCAGGATTTGTCCATAAACCACTTTTTCCACCTTCTTTAATTAATAATTTCACATTATCAATTCTAAGATGTGGGTTTACAATTTTACTAAGATCATAGATTGTAATTAATGCAGCATTAACTCCCATAATAGCTTCCATTTCAACACCAGTTTTTGCAACAGCTGACACAACACAAAAAACCTCTAAAGAGCTATCATCTTCATGCATGATAATTTTTGTTGCAGTATGATCTATTGGAAGTGGGTGACATAATGGAATTAATTCACTAGTTTTTTTAACACCTAAAATTGCTGAAACTTCAGCTAAAGTGATCGGATCACCTTTAGGCATTTCTTTATTTCTAATTAGATTAAAAACTTCTTTTCCTACATAAATTCTCCCAGAAGCTAACGCTCTTCTAAAAGTTTCTTTTTTTGATGAAACATCAATCATATTAAAAGAATTTTTTTTAAAAATTTCTTTAGCCCAGTCTTTTAATTTTTCTTCATTTATTGCCTTTAAGCTTGTCATTTATCCTCCAGTGCTTGATAAATTTGGAGTAATTCCAGTATCTCCAAGTTCTAAATAATGTGACTCTTTTTTAAGATGCAATTGTTTTATGATAAGATCTACAAGTTCATCTTTTTGACCATCATCTTGCAATAAATGCCTGATGCTAATTCCGGTATTACCAAACAAACATAATCTTAAATCACCTCTAGAGGTAACTCTTAATCTATTACAAGTTTGGCAAAAATCTTTAGTATAAGGAGCAATTAATCCAAATTTACCCTCATATTCAGGATGTATAAAGTTTAATGAAGGACCAGCATCTTTACCAAATGTTTGAGATATCCAGTTATTTTTTTCTAAATAGTCTTTGAATATTTTTGAAGAAACATGGTTTTTCTTGAAATAATCTAAATTATCACCAGTTTGCATCAATTCTATAAACCTAAAGTCAATTTTGTTTTTTTTTATAAAGTTTCCAAATTTTTCAAATTCTTCATAGGTATCATTAATACCTTTGAGTAAAACGGCATTAATTTTTATATTTTTAAAATCTAGTTTTTGTAAAATCTTTATACCTTCTAAAATTTCATTAAGCCTGTCATGTCCTGTTAGTTTTTTAAAAGTTTCTCTATTTAAACTGTCAATACTAATATTTATTCCATCTAAACCAGCTTCAAATAATTGTTCTGCAATTTTGTCTAAACGATAACCATTAGTTGTCATTGTTACTTTGGGTATATTGGAATTTTGCTTCATATCTTTTAAGATATCAAAAAAGTCTTTTCTAACTGTTGGCTCTCCACCAGTTAATCTAATTTTACAAACACCTAATTCAGATAATGCTTTTGTCAATCTTGAAATTTCTTCTGCAGACATAAAACTTCTCATGTCTCCAGGTGTTTTTTTGTAACCTTGTGGTAAACAGTAGGAGCACTTATAATTACAGATGTCTGTGATCGATAGTCTTATGTAGGGAAATTTTCTTCCAAAAGTATCACTTAGTAATTTCATCTTATATTTATTACATTATATTATAATAATAATATATGAGCAAAATTATTACCAAATCGGAACTGGATCTATTTAAAAAAGACGGAGCTGTCTTAATCAAGGGTAAATTTGATAACGCATGGATTGACAGGTTAAAAACAGGGATTAATAAAGCCAAAGAAAACCCTAGTCCGCGATTTGTAAATCATACTAAAGATCAAAATCAACCTGGATATTATGAGGATTTTTGGACTTGGGATTTACATGAAGAATTTAGAGATTTCGTGTTTAAATCTCCTACTGCAAAAATTGCGGCAGAACTTTTGGAAGCAAAAAAAATTAATTTAGTAATGGATAATTGGTTTTTTAGAGAAGCAGGGTCAAAATCATTACCCCCTTTTCATCACGATATATCATATTTTGATTTTGAAGGATCTATGTGTGTTTTGTGGATACCACTTGAACCAATAAAAAAAGAGGATGGTATAGCTTGGGTTAAAGGTTCTCATTTGTGGGATAAATTATTCCTAAGAACACGGTTTAATGACGGCCATGAAGTTGATGGTGAACCAGGGATTGTTAATGGAAAAAAATATGAATTAACTCCCGATATATTAAAAAATAAAAATGATTATGAGTTTTTGCAGTGGGATCTAGATATTGGGGATTGTATTTATTTCGATATTAGAACCTTACATGGAGGATTAGATACTGTTATACCAAATAGAGATATACATCGTTACACATTAAGAATGGCAAAAGAAAATTCGCAGATTATTTATAGGGGAGAATGGGCAAGAGAGGAAAGGTCTATTATGGAAGCTAATGGCTATAAAAATGGTGACAAATTAGAAGGTATAATGTTTCCAAAACTTTGGTCTTTAGGATAAAAGTAGTAAAAATTTATAAATTATGTACGAAAAATTTGGACAATTTATTGATGGTAACTGGTCTCCTTCAGCAGACAAGGGAACTTATGAGGTTATCAATCCAGCAACAGAAGAAATTTTAGGTCATGCTTCTAAAGCAACATCTGTTGATGTTGATAAAGCATTAAAGTCTGCTGAAAAAGGATTACAAATCTGGAAAAAAACAACACCCTGGGACAGATCTTATATTCTTAGACGTATAGCAGATAAACTTCGAGAGAAAAAAGATTTATTAGCTAAATGGATGACTTTAGAAAATGGAAAACCTTTAGCAGAAGGTGTTGGTGAAACAAACGGAGCAGCAGACATTTTTGAATGGAATGCTGAAGAGACAAAAAGAATTTTTGGACAAACTATTGAAAGTAGATTTGAAGACACAAGAGTTCATGTTTATTATCAACCAGTTGGAGTTGTAGCAGCATTATCGCCTTGGAATTTTCCACTTATTTTAGCAGCTAGAAAAATATCTACTGCACTGGCTGCAGGATGTTCGGTAATTATTAAACCTGATACAATTACACCTGGTGTAGTAATGGAGTTGGTTGATATCTGTAGAGAGTGTGGGGTTCCACCAGGAGCAGTTAATCTTTTATCAGGCGATCCACCAAGCATAGCCTCTCAATTAATTCAATCAGATATAGTTAAAAAAATTTCAATTACTGGATCTTTAAGAGTTGGAAAATTAATTTTAAAACAAGCTGCTGATAAAGTTCAAAGAGTAACAATGGAGTTAAGTGGCCATTCTCCTTTTATAGTTTTTGATGATGCTGATGTTAAAAAAGCAGCTGATATGGCTATTGCTGCAAAATTTAGAAATAATGGACAAGTTTGTATTTCTCCTAATAGATTTTATATTCATGAAAATAAAAAAGAGGAATTTATTAATTTATTTATTGAGAGAACTAAAAAGTTAAAAATTGGAAATGGAATGGATCCAGACACTCAATTAGGTCCATTAACAACTCAAAAAAGATTAAATGAAGTTGAGGAATTAGTTGAAAAAACTAAACAGGAAGGTGCTAAAGTTTTATTAGGTGGAAAAAGACCAGCAGGCTTTAATAAAGGTTTTTATTATGAGCCAACAGTTTTTGATGATGTAAAAGATGATTTTACTATTATGAAACAAGAACCATTTGGACCATTAGTTCCAATGTTGTCATTTAAATCTTTTGATGAAGTCATTGAAAGAGCTAACGATAATGACCTTGGTTTATGTAGTTATGTTTGTACTAATTCAATGGAAACAGCTAATCTGGCATCAGAAAAATTAGAAACTGGATCTGTAGCAGTTAATACAGGAGTTGTTGCGGTTGCTGAGGCACCATTTGGTGGGATAAAACAGAGTGGATATGGAAGAGAAGGTGGATCAATGGCTATCAAAGATTATCTAAATGTTAAATATACTCACATGGGCATTAAAGGCTAAGTGAAATGCAGATAGGGTTTGATGTTGGTGCAACAAAGATTGAAAGTGTAGTTTTAGATAGAGAAGGCACTGAACACTTTAGAGAAAGAAGAGACTGCCCAAAAGATTATAACGAAATTATCAAATTAATAAAAAATACCTCTTTAGAATTAGAAAAAAAAATATCACAAACTCTTCAAGTGGGTGTTTGTCATCCAGGTGTTCATTCACCACAAAGTGGTCTTGTTAAAAATGCACCAAATTGTATATGGATTGAAAAAAAACCATTTCAAAAAGATTTACATGAGGCTTTAGGAAGAGAGGTTTTTTGTGAAAACGATGGTAATTGTTTTGCATTATCAGAAGCAATTGATGGTTCAGGAAAAAATTATAAAATTGTTTATGGCATTATTCTAGGATCAGGTGCTGGAGGAGGACTTGTTATAGATAAACAAATTGTATCTGGACCAAATGGTATTGCAGGAGAATGGGGTCATAATCAACTACCATATATGGCCGCTAAAAAAGAAAACCTTGAAACATCGAATCTTAGAGAGTCTGAGATAGAAAGTTTTATTTCAGGAATAGGTTTAGCAAAAAAATATAATAAAAAATATAAAACAAATTTAAAAACTAAAGACATTTTTCAACTTAACTCTAGACATGATATAGATGCTGAAAAATTTATTGATCAATTTAAAATTAATTTAGCAATGTCATTAGCAACTATTATAAATATAATGGATCCTGATGCATTTGTTTTTGGTGGAGGTGTCTCTAACTCAATTGATTTTTTTCCCGAGGTTCAAAATCTAGTAAAAAAATATGTTATTGGAAGAGAATACGAAGGAGTTTTTCTTAAACCCAAATATGGTGATGCTAGTGGTGTTAGAGGAGCTGCTAGATTGGGTAGAAAAAGCAATTATTAGTTAATTCTCGTGAAAAGTGATTTTCTATTTTTTTATAATTAAATATTAACAATTAAATCAATATCAATTATTAAAAAGTGTTAAAACAATTGTAAGTTGTGTGTTCAATTAGCACTTACTATTTAAAGGTTTTATTTGTACAAATTCTTATCAAATATTTAATTTACTTAAATTAACCAAAAGGAAAAATATGAAAATGAAAAAAGTATTAATTGCATTATTTGCAATTTCTTTAGTTCCAAATATTTCATTTGCTGGACCTAAAGCTGAAGTGCTTCACTGGTGGACATCTGGTGGAGAAGCAAAAGCATTGAGTGTTTTAAAAGCTGACTTTGCTGCAAAAGGTGGTGTTTGGACTGATATGCCTGTTGCAGGCGGTGGTGGAGATGCTGCTATGCAAACTTTAAAAGCTCGTATTGTTGCTGGTGATTCACCTGCAGCTGCGCAAGTTAAAGGACCTGCAATTCAAGAATATGATGATCAAGGTGTTATCAAACCTTACAACATCGACTCTGTTGCAAAAGCTGAGGGTTGGGACAATTTAGTAAGCAAACAAGTTGCACAACACATGAAGTGTAATAATTTTACACAATATTGTGCTGCTCCAGTTAACATTCACAGAATTGATTGGTTTTGGGCTAATAAAAGTGTTTTAGATTCTAATGGAATTAAAATGCCTACTACATGGAAGCAATTTAATGCTGCAGCAGACAAACTACAGGCTGCAGGTATAATTCCATTTGCTCATGGTGGTCAACCTTGGCAAGATGCTACTGTTTTTGAGGCTGTTGCTTTAGGAATAGGTGGAAATGATTTCTATAAAAAAGCTTTTATAGATTTAGACCCAAAAGCTTTAAGCGGTTCAACTATGGTTAAGATATTTGACCAAATGAGAAAACTTAAAGGATACACTGATGCAGGTTCACCAGGAAGAGATTGGAACGTTGCAACTGGTATGGTTATGGATGGCAAAGCTGCTTTTCAAATTATGGGTGACTGGGCAAAAGGAGAATTTTCTGCAAAAGGTTTAACACCTGGAAAAGATTATCTTTGTTCACCAACACCATCTAATAATGGATACCTTTATAATGTAGATTCTTTTGTATTCTACAATGTTAAAGGAGCTGATAAATTAGAAGGTCAAAAGTTACTAGCAAGTTTAATCATGGGTAAAAACTTTCAAAAAGTTTTTAACATGTATAAAGGTTCAATACCTGCAAGATTAGATGTTTCAATGGCTGACTTTGATGATTGTGCAAAAAAATCAAATTCAGACTTGAATGCAGCTAGTAAAGCTGGTGGTTTAATGCCTAGTTATGCTCATGGAATGGCTCTAAAAGGAGCTCAGTCTGGTGCAATAACTGACGTTGTAACTGAACACTTTAACTCAAACATGTCTTCAAAAGATGCTGCGATGAAACTAGCAGCAGCTGTTAAAGCGTCTTTGTAATTTTAAAGTTAAAATAATTAAAATCTGTGTCACTAAGTTAGTGGCACAGATTATTTATTTATAATGTATTGGTTAAAAAAAAATTTACCTAAAATTGTAGTTGCACCATCTTTTGCAGTTATACTTTGGTTTGTATATGGTTTTATTGGATGGACTTTCTATATATCACTTACTAAATCAAAACTATTACCTAATTATGAATTTTGGGGAATTCACCAATATGTTCGTTTATGGCAAATGCCACGTTGGCATGTAGCTGTTGAAAATTTATTTATTTTTACAAGTTTGTTTATTATTTTATGTATTTTTATTGGTGTCATTCTTTCAATTTTTTTAGATCAAAAAATTAGATCAGAAGGAGTTATAAAAACTATTTATCTTTATCCAATGGCATTATCTTTTATTGTAACGGGCACTGCATGGAAATGGATTTTAAACCCTACAATGGGGATTGAAAAATTTGCACACCAAATTGGATTTGAAAACTTTCAATTTGATTGGTTGGTTACCCCAGGGATGTCTATTTACACAATTGTAATTGCAGGAGTTTGGCAATCATCAGGATTTATAATGGCTATTTTTTTAGCAGGCTTAAGATCTATAGATGACGAGGTTATAAAAGCTGCAAAAGTTGATGGTGCCAGCACTTTTTCAATTTATATAAAGATTGTTTTACCCATGATGCGACCAGTGTTTATGAGTGCAATTGTAATTTTAGTTCATTTATCAATTAAAAGTTATGACCTGGTAATTGCCTTAACTGCTGGTGGCCCAGGAATTTCTTCAGATATGCCAGCAGTATTTATGACAAAAATGGCTTTTGGAAGAAGTGAAGTTGGACTTGCATCTGCTAGTGCAATTATGATGTTTGCTACAGTTTCAGCAATAATTGTACCGTATCTTTATTCAGAATTAAGAAGGGAGCAAGATGCTAAATAAAAAAAAAGTATCTCGTATTTTTCTTTTTTTAGTTTTAGGAGTATTTGTCTTTTATTATATCACCCCTTTGTATGTAATGATTGTTACTTCATTAAAGACAATGAACGAAATAAGAGAAGGTAACTTATTTAGTTTGCCAAACAGCATTAATTTTGAATCTTGGAAAATTGCATGGGCTGGTAGAGGTGAAGGAACTAGTGATGTTTTTTTAAAACCATATTTTTTTAATTCACTTAAAATAGCTATACCTGCTCTAATAATTTCAACATTTCTAGGAGCTCTAAATGGATATGCTTTAACAAAATGGAAATTTAAAGGTGCAAATTTAATATTTTTACTATTTCTTTTTGGCACTTTTATTCCTTATCAAGCAATACTTCTTCCCATGGCTAGAACTTTGGGTTTTCTTGGAATATCAAATTCACCATTTGGTTTAATACTTGTCCACACTGTGTATGGCTTAGGGTTCACGACTTTGTTTTTTAGAAATTATTATGTTTCAATATCAGATGAGATTATTAGAGCTGCTAAAGTTGATGGAGCAGGTTTTTTTAAAATTTTTTTTAAAATATTGTTACCTGTATCATTACCAATCTTAGTAGTGACAATTATTTTTCAATTTACACAAATTTGGAATGATTTTTTATTTGGTGTGACTTTTTCTTTTGGTGAAAATGCACCGCTTCAAGTAGCGTTAAACAATATGGTATTAACATCGGCCTCTGTAAAATATTATAATGTTGATATGGCAGCAGCAATTATGGCTGCATTACCAACTTTAATAATATATGTCTTAGCAGGTAATTACTTTATTAAAGGACTAACAGCAGGGTCAGTGAAAGGATAACATGGCAACGTTAAATATTAATAATTTAGAAAAAAGATTTAAACAAACAGAGGTTTTAAAGGGAATAAATTTAAACGTTGAAGAAGGTGACTTTCTTGTATTATTGGGTCCATCTGGTTGTGGAAAATCTACGTTGTTAAATACTATTGCTGGTCTTGAAGAATCTAGTGTGGGAGAAATATTAATAGACAACCAAATAGTAAACAAAATGGAGCCTAGTGAGCGAGATATAGCTTTTGTGTTTCAGTCTTATGCTCTTTACCCAGCAATGAGCGTCAAAGATAATATTACATTTGGTTTAAAACAAAGAAAAATTTCCAAAGAAAAAATTAATCAATCATTAAACAAAATAGCAGAATTACTTAAGATTACCGAATTGTTAGATAGAAAACCAGCGCAACTTTCTGGAGGACAAAGGCAAAGAGTAGCCATGGGCAGAGCATTAGTTAGAGAGCCTAAAATCTTTTTGTTTGATGAGCCACTTTCAAATCTAGATGCAAAACTTAGGATCGAGATGCGCAGAGAAATTAAGAAACTACATAAGAATTTAAAAACGACTATGGTTTATGTTACGCATGATCAAACTGAAGCTATGAGCTTGGGAACAAAAATTGCAATAATGAATAATGGTAAAATTGAACAATTTGATACTCCAAAAAATATTTATAATAAACCTAGTAGTGTGTTTGTTGCTGACTTTGTAGGTTCTCCATCAATGAATTTTATTAAAGGTTCTTTGACATCAAATAATAAATTGATTTCATTCTTACCTGATCATGCTAGTGAAAATGAGACTATAAATTTTAATCACAATAAAGAATTACAAAATAATTCTGCAGTTTTATTCGGTATAAGGCCAGAACATATTTTTTTAAAAAAAACTCATGCTGCTAGAGTGGCAAAAGATGAAAATTTTGCTGAAATTAAAGTTAAAACTGAATTACATGAATATATTGGTCATGAACAAATAATTACTTTTAGCTATTTGGGACAGGAACTATTGGGTAAATTTGCATCTTCAATAGATGTTGAGATTGATAAAGAAATGACATTGTTTATTGATTTAAATAATATTTCTATTTTTGATAAAGATACCAAACAGAGAATATAAGTTATATAATCAATAAAATGAAAAGTATTGCGTTTATTGGAATTGGACTCATGGGTTTTCCCATGGCAAAAAACCTTCTTAAATCTGGTTATAATTTAAAAGCCTATAATAGATCTCAAGATAAAGCAGATAGACTAAAAGAATTTGGAGCAGAAATATCTGCATCCATTAAAGACGTTGTCACAAATTCTGACATAATTATCACTATGCTTACGGACGATAATGCTGTTGAAAAAGTAATGGGCAGCGATGAATTTATTTCTAATATAAAAGAAGGAGCTACTGTTATTGATATGAGTTCGGTTAATCCAGTTTTGACCGTAAAATATTCAAAAAAATTAAAAGAAAAAAAAATAGATTATTTAGATGCTCCAGTTTCTGGTGGAACTATTGGGGCAGAAGAGGCAACTTTAGCTATAATGGTTGGTGGTGATGAAGAAACTTTTAAAAATTGCTATGAGCTGTTAAAAAAAATGGGTAACCCAACATTAGTAGGCCCCGTGTCTTCTGGCCAAATTTCAAAACTAGCAAATCAAATTATTGTAGGTGTTACTATTGGAGCAGTTGCAGAAGCTGTTACATTATGTGAAAAATCTGGAACCAATCCAAATAAAATGATTGAAGCTTTATCAGGAGGATGGGCTGACAGTAAAATATTACAAACACACGGAAAAAGAATGATTGATAAAGATTTTACACCAAAAGGAAAAACCACAACACAGTTAAAAGATATGACAAATATTATTAACGCAGGAAAAGCAGTTGAAACTCATTTGCCTATTTCTAGTTTAGTTAAAGAAATGTATAAAGATCTAGTAGCAGATGGTCATGGTAATACAGATCATAGCTCTTTATATAATGCGATTGAAAAAATAAATAAAAAATGAAATTTTTAAGAATTGGAAAAGAAGGTCAAGAAATTCCTGTAGCATTAGATAAGGATGGAAAATATAGAAATCTATCATCAATTATTAAAGACTTAAATCCTGAGAATATTAATTTTGAAACTTTAGATAAAATTAAAGATATAAACTTAGAGAGCTTGGAAGTAATAAATCAAAATGAAAGAATAGGATCTTGTATTTCTAAACCTGGAAACTTTTTTGCAATCGGTTTAAATTATGTAGAGCATGCAAAAGAAACTGGTGCGAAAACACCTGAAAACCCAGTTCTATTTAATAAATCTGTTCATTCTATAATTGGACCAAACGACAATGTGATTATTCCTAAGACTTCAAAAAAATTAGATCATGAAGTTGAAATTGCTTTTGTGATCGGAAAAAAAGCAAAAAGAGTTTTAGAAAAAGATGCACAAGATTATATTTTTGGATACTGTATTTGTAACGATATTAGTGAGCGTGAATGGCAAAAAGAAAAAGGGGGCCAGTGGGTAAAGGGTAAATCTGGTGATACATTCGGACCTTTAGGTCCATATTTAGTAACTAAAGATGAAATTCAAGACATTAATAATTTGAATTTAATGCTAGATGTTAATGGTCACAGACATCAAACAGGTAACACTAATCAGATGATTTTCAATTTTAACTTCTTGGTAGCCCATATTACAAGTTTTATAACGTTAATGCCTGGTGATATAGTTACAACAGGAACTCCTCCTGGAGTTGGTCTTGGCATGAGTCCTCCTGTTTTTTTAAAAGATGGTGATAACATGGAGCTATCAATTGATAATCTTGGAAGACAAAACTTAAAAGTGTTAGCTGAATAATATTTAATGTTAGAATTATTTATTGCATTTGGCGCAGGGTTAATTAGCTTTTTATCTCCATGCGTCTTACCACTAATACCTGGTTATGTTTCATTTATTACTGGTAGTACATTAAATGAAATTTTAGAAAAAAAGAAAATAGATTTATTGCCGTTGATAGTTTTTTCATTAGGTTTTTCTTTTGTATTCATTGTCTTTGGTGCAACTGCCTCTTTCTTAGGACAAATTCTTTTACAAAATTCTCAAATTTTAAGAACTATTGCTGGAGTTATAATAATCATATTCTCTCTTCAATTAATTGGTGTTTTAAATATTAAATTTCTCAATGTTGAAAAGAAATTTTATACAAAAAAATCAAATAATATTTTCTTTGTATTTATTATTGGAATGGCATTTGGCTTTGGATGGACACCGTGTATTGGCCCTATTTTAGGATCAATTCTTGCTTTAGCTTCTACTGAAGAAACTATTTATAAAGCAATTTTACTGTTAAGTTTTTATTCACTTGGATTAGCGATACCTTTTGTCCTATCGGGTTATTTGATGCAAAAGTTTTTACTATTTTCAAAAAATTTCAAAAGAAATATTAGTTTGGTTACAAAAGGTGGGGGTACAATACTTTTAATTACAGGAATTTTAATTTTAACAAACCAATTACAAGTTCTTGGCTATTATATTCTGAATTATTTACCATTTTTACAAAATTTCGGTTAGAAACTACTAAAGATAATTAATTCATGAAAATATATCAAATTGACACCAGCGCTAGAAAAGAAGGTTCTACCTCAAGAGCTTTAGCAAAAAAATTATTGGATAAAATTAAAAAGCCAGAAGATGAGGTTGTTTACCGAGACCTTAATGACGAAATGATATTTATTTCTAATTTAACTGAGTCAGGAATGAAAATCCCTGATGGTGAGCAAACAGAGCAACATAAGAAAATGTTTGAAATGTCAGATAAACTAGTCATGGAGTTAAAAGAAAGCGACACAATTATAATTTCTGTACCAATTTATAATTTTGGCCCACCAGCAACACTAAAAGCCTGGGCAGATTTGGCAGCAAGAGTTAAAGAAACATTTAAATATAATGAAGACGGAAGCAGGGTAGGTTTGCTTGAAGACAAACAAGTTTATCTCATAATTACCTCTGGTGGCACAAAGATCAATAGTAAGGAAGATTTTTTAACACCTTGGCTAACTCATGTTTTAAATTTTTTTGGTATAAAAAAAATAGATATTATTGCTGCAGATCAATTGGCCATAGATTATGAAAAATCAATTAAAGATGCAGAAAAGCAAATTGAGAATATAATACAATGAGTTTATTAAGCGTTAATGAATATAAGTTATATTCGAAATTTTTAAGCAATTTAGCAAAAGACTTAAATAAATTTTATTATTCAAAACTTAATAAAACTTTTGTGATATCTAATAAGCTTAAAGGCAAAGGGTATGATCCTGTTACAACAGCTGACAAAGCATTTGAAAAATTTATTAGATTAAAAATTAAAAAAAAATTTCCAAATCATCAAGTTATAGGTGAAGAGTTTGGCTACAAAAAATCAACTAGTGACTTTACATGGGTGATAGATCCTATAGATGGAACAAGATCATTTGTAATAGGTAACCCCACATGGAGCAATTTAATTTCTCTTAATTTCAAAGGTAATCCTGTTGTAGGTTTAGCGAATTTTCCAATATTAAATAAGTACTATTTAAATTTTGATAATAAAAACTCTTTTGTTTTTGAGCAGGGTAAAAAAAGAAAAATTTTTGTTTCAAAGAATGTCCCTTTTTCAAAAATAAAAGTTTCAGGTGCTTTCCATGGTGCAGTTAGCCTTAGGCAGCAAATGAAAATACCAAAAGTTTTAAAATTAATGCAATTTCCAACTGCAGATGCATTAAGTTATTCTCATCTATGTGAGGGAAAAATTGATGTTGTATTTCAGGCTACAAATAAAATTTGGGATATTCATCCACTAATGCCAATTATAAAAGCAGCAGGTGGAGTTGTAACTACTTGGGATAATAGAGATGCAGTTAATGCTGGAAATATTTTAGTTTCAGCTAATCAATCTATTCATAATAAAATGCTTAAGCTTTTAAAATCAGTTTCAAAATAAATGCATACAAGAACTAAAAAGATATTAGATTTTTGGTTTAAAGAAACCTCATCAAAAAAAAGATTTCAAAAACATAAAGATTTTGATGCGCTAATAAAAAAGAATTTTTTAAAAGATTATGAGTTAGCAGGTTCAAATGAGTATGATGATTGGCAAGATAGTCCCCTTGGTTCTTTAGCTTTAGTTATTTTATTTGATCAATTTTCAAGAAATATGTTTAGAGATGATCCAAAAGCTTTTATCCAAGATCATAAAGCAAGGTTGATAGTTAACGATTCCGTTTATGCAGGCTTTTTAGATGAAATGGATCAAGATCAAAGATTGTTTATGATATTACCACTAATTCACAGTGAAGAGATCACAGATCATGATATGGCCTATTATCTACTAGATAAATTCTTAAAAGATCATCCAGGTTTAATCTCTATAAAAAAATCTTGGAAAGATCACACCTTAGTAATAAAGAAATTTCATAGATATCCTCATCGAAACTTAGTGTTAGTTAGAAAATCTACTCCTGAGGAAATAGAGTTTCTAGCTCAACCAAATTCATCCTGGTAAAATGTTCACTAAACGAACAAATAAAATAAGCTATTCAATCTCTGCATTGCTGTAGTGACAATATGTCATTTTAATATCTTAAAGTGCCGTCTATAAGGAGCCTACAAAATTCAAAAATTAACATTATCTTCTCTCTCTATTAGATAGTTAATATTAGCTTCCCTCGAAAGGGGGGAGTTTCTTATTGTCAATATCCCCACTGAATAATATAAATTTTATATGAATTTCAAATTTGTTTATAAAATATGTACCAAATCTGAATGGCAAGAGGTTAAGACTAAAGGTAAATTAACAGGTTCTAAAAAAGATTTAGAAGATGGTTACATCCATTTTTCAGGTGATGATCAAGTTGCTGGAACGCTTAAAAAATTTTACCAAAATCAAAAAGATTTAATTTTATTAAAGGTTGATACTTTAAAGTTAGATCATTTAGTTTGGGAACAAGCATCAGATGGAAATATGTTTCCACATTTATATTCGCCACTAGATATTTCTAATGTAGTTGATGAATTTGATATTATTTTAAATGATGATGGCAATCATGTGTTGCCAGATATTTTTTGACCGCTTTTTTTAAGGGGGTCACCCTTTCGGTAAACTCCAAAAGAGTTCCCCTGTAAGTGAGCGGTATACGCTAAAATCTATAATAATAGATTCATATTTTATTGGTCTTATCTAGTCTTTGATTATTTAATCACACCAGTTATGTGTCAGGTGGTGATAAATTCATAATCATCCTCCTTTATTGATATTTATATATTAGCATTTTTGAATATTGTATTCAAAATATTTATTTCACTTTATGTTAAATATATTTATTGAATGCAACCTAGCAAAACTGTAGGATTTCGATAATTTTAGAAACTCTCCTAACTAGTTTTATTTAAATAATTTTATTAATTATTACCTAAAAGATTTACCATTAGTACACCCACAATAATAAAACATAAACCAACTATCGAATAAAGATTTGGAACTTGATTATATTTGATTATGCCAACACCTACAGTTGAGATAATCGCAAGACCCGCAAATGATGCGTAAGTAATTCCCATTGGAATATTTTTCATCACCATTGATAAGGCATACATACATAAAACTATAGTAATTGCCGTAATAATACTTGGAACAAGTAGAGTAAAACCTTCAGCACTTTTTGCAAAACTATTTGAAGCAACACCTAGTACTACTGCTAAAGCTAGAAATAAGTAGGAAGTTGTCATATTCATTAATTAGTTTTTCCCATTGTGTTTAATAATATAACACCAATAATAATTAAAGATATTCCAAGAACAGCATAAAGGTTTGGTGTTTGATTGTATTTTACAACACCAAAGATTGTTACAGCTGTAATAGTGAGCCCCCCGTAAGTAGCGTAAGTAAAGCCCACGGGTATAATGGTCATTGCCTTAGATAAACAAAAGATACATGCAACAATTGTAATAATACAAAAAATAGTAGGATAAATATTTGTAAAGCCTTCTGTAGCTTTTAAAAAACCATTGGATGAAATTCCAAGTATTATTGCTAACACTAGAAATATATAGCCACCAGTAAGATTCATCTAATTATCTTAAATGAAATATTGTTAGAGATATATAATTATTTAGATATTACCACCAACCCATTACACGGCCGTTACCAGCAATAATTAATAGGCAAGTTAATACATGAAGCGCTATCCAAAATGTTCTAAAAGCTAATGCTTTTTTAACATCGGTTTGTTTTATAGGTAAAAATTCAGGTTTATCTTTGTCATTAATACCTATTGGCATTCCAACAGTTCTTGCCCAAATTTTTAACCAACGTCTTTGACCAGTCATAATTTTATTTAAATTTAATCAATCCAATTAGGAAAAGGTAATCCTTTTTCTTCAAGAAAAGATTTGTTAAACATTTTAGTAGCGTACTTTTCACTTTTATCACAAAGAATTGTTACAATAGTTTTTCCAGGACCAAGCTCTTTACCTAATCTAATTGCACCAGCAATATTAATTCCACAACTAGTACCAAGACTTAATCCTTCATTTTGAATTAGGTCGTATAGAATAGGAAGTGCTTCATGGTCATCAATTGAGTAAGCATCATCAATTTTAGCATTTTCAAAATTTTTAGTAATTCGACTTGAGCCAATTCCTTCAGTAATTGAACCACCTTCAGATTTTAATTCTCCATTTTTTATATAATTGTAAAGAGCAGAGCCTTTTGGATCAGATAGAAATATTTTTATATCTTTATTTTTTTCTTTAAGAGCATTACTTACTCCTGAAATTGTTCCACCTGTTCCAGATGAACATACAAAGCCATCAACTTTACCTTCGGTTTGATCCCAAATTTCTTGTCCGGTTCCTTCATAATGACCCTTAGCATTTGCAACATTGTCAAACTGATTAGCCCAAACAACACCGTTATTATTCGAAGGTCTTAATTCATCAGCAAGTTTTGCTGCAACTTTTACAAAGTTTGCATCATCTTTATAAGGTTTAGCTGGAACTAGTCTTAAATCAGCACCAATATTTCTAAGAAGATCTTTTTTTTCTTGTGTTTGGTTATCATTCATTACTATGATTGTTTTATAACCAAGTGAATTACCAAGTAGACATAAGCCAATACCAGTATTACCAGCAGTACCTTCAACAATTGTTCCACCTTTAGAGATTAATTTTTTTTCTTCAGCATCTCTAATCAATGTAAGTGCTGCACGATCTTTAACAGAACCACCAGGGTTCATAAATTCTGCTTTACCGTAAATATTACAACCAGTAATCTCTGATGCAGCTCTAAGTTTGATTAAAGGAGTATTGCCTATTCCAGAAATAAAGTTGTCTTGAATATTTTTCATTAACTTGAAGTATTTTTATCTACCTCTTCTACCGCATAAGGTTTAAATTCTTCAGTTGCTGTACCAACATTTTTAGCAGGTATTCCAACCATTACTGCATTTTCGGAAACATCTTTTGTAACTACTGCATTAGCTCCAATTTTAGCATTAGCACCAATTATTACAGGGCCTAATATTTGTGCACCAGAACCAACCACAACACAATCACCTAATGTGGGGTGTCTCTTAACTTGTCTCTGTTCGTTTGAATTAATACTTGGTGCGATCCCACCTAAAGTTGCCATATGATAAATGGTTACATTATTTCCAATTTCTGATGTCTCACCGATTACAACACCCATACCATGGTCAATAAATAAATTTTTTCCAATCTTAGCTCCTGGATGAATTTCTATTCCAGTAAAAAACCTAGATAGCTGAGAGATTATTCTTGCAACTAAATGAAATTTAGCAAGTTGAAAAAAATTAGCAACTCTATGAAAAAAAACTGCTTTAACACCAGGGTAAGTTAAAATTAAACTTAGTTTAGATTTTGCCGCAGGGTCTCTGTCAATTATAGATTGTAAAAAGTCGTTCATTTTTTTGCTAGTGTTGATTATAATTTTATATTGCTTTATATAAGCTTTAAATAAGCAATTTAAAGAGGAAAATCTATGTACAAAAACACTAACTGTTTTCATTTAGCAATACCTTGTGGCGATTTAGAGAAAGCAAAACATTTTTACAGTGAAATATTAGGGTGCCGATTAGATAACTCGGCTCAAGAATGGGCAGATGTAGATTTTTGGGGAAATGAATTAACTCTTCACGCAAGTGAGCATAAACTTGAAAGTGAAAGACATGATGTTGATATGGGTAACGTTTCCGTTCCTCATTTCGGTGTACATTTATCTAGAGAAAATTTTAATTCACTAAAAAAGAGATTAACAGACAACAATACAAAATATTATGATGAGCCTTATTTAAGGTTTAAAGGCACGAAGTATGAACAGGAAACATTCTTTGTTAAAGATCCTAATGAAAATATTTTAGAGATTAAAACATTGACTGCAAATCCAGAATAGCTTCTTTACTAAAATCAATCTTTAGAATATCTTTAAATCTATAAAATGACTGTAGATTACAAAACTATAGCTAAAAATTTAAAATTTGAAGGCAGAGCTTTTATTAATGGTAAACATGTAGATGCCATTGATGGCGAAAAATTTGAAAATATAAACCCTGCAACAGGCGAAGTCCTTTGTGCAGTTTCAAAATGTAATCATAAAGATGTTGATTTAGCAGTTAAAGTTTCAAGAAAAGCTTTTGATAGTGGAGTTTGGTCTAGAACATCCCCAGAATTTAGAAAAGATGTTTTACTGAAATTTGCAGAATTACTAAGACAAACTGGTGAAGAAAATTCTGTTCTTGAATGCGTAGATACTGGAAAATTAATTGGAGACTGCATTAATGAGGTTGCAAATGACGCGCCAATGCATTTCCAGTGGTATGGAGAATTAATAGATAAAGTATTTGGTAAAGTTGGACCAACAGAACCATCGTTAACTAGTTTAATTGTTAAAGAACCAATTGGTGTTGTTGCTGGAGTTGTTCCATGGAACTTCCCTTTAATGATGGCAGTTTGGAAAATGGCACCAGCGTTAGCTGCAGGATGCTCTGTTATAATTAAACCAGCAGAAGACACACCTTTAACTGCAATTAGAGTTGCTCAAATTGCTAAAGAAGCAGGTATTCCAGATGGAGTTTTAAATGTATTACCTGGCTTTGGAGATGTGGGAGAAGCACTGGGTAGACACAATGATGTTGATGCAGTTTCATTTACTGGCTCAACAGAAGTTGGAGGACTGTTCATGAAATATTCTGGTGAAAGTAATTTAAAGACAATTAGTTTAGAGATGGGTGGTAAAAGTCCGTTCATCGTTTTAGAAGATGCAAAAATCACAGATAATTTAATTGATAATGCAATTAATTCTGCCTTTTGGAATGGTGGACAGAACTGCTCTGCAAATATGAGGCAAATAATTCACACTAAAGTTAAAGATGAATTTTTAGATAAAGTTTCCAAAAAAGTAAAAGATCTTAAAGTAGGAGATCCTTTAGATCCAAGCTCTAATATGGGATCAATGATTTCTAAAAAACATCTAGCAACTGTTGATGGGTACATTCAAAAAGGAGTTGATGAAGGTGCTAAATTATTATTTGGAGGAGTTTCAAGTAAAGATCAAAAAGGTTTTTTTGCAAAACCAACTCTTTTTGATGATTTAAAAGAGAATATGACTATTGCCCAAGAAGAAATTTTCGGACCAGTACTTGGTGTTCTTACAATCAATAGTGATGAAGAAGCTTTGAAAATTGCAAGTAATTCAAAGTATGGGTTGCACGCAAGTGTTTTTACTCAAGATATAGATAGGGCTTTTCATATGGCTAAAAGTTTACCTTGTGGAACTGTCTCTGTTAATACTTTTTCTGAAGGAGATATTAAAACGCCCTTTGGTGGATACAGACAATCTGGATCTTTAAGTAGAGATCAAGGTACAGAAGCTCTGGACCAATACCTTCAAACCAAGACTATTTGGATTAGTCATTCATAAAAAGATAAATAATATTAGGGATTATAAGTAGATAATTTTCTTTGACTTGCTCAAAAGTTTTAAGTTATGCTAGTTTTTTTAAATTAATCGAGAGGGATATAATGAAAATAATAAAAACTACACTTGTAGCTGGTTTAATTTCTTTATTTGCTACTTTTTCAGTGCTTGCTGAGAAAGTTAAAATTGGAGATCCAGGTTGGACAGGTGCAACAGCTATTGCAAATTTATTAGCAGCAGTTGTTAATGACAAAATGGGTGGAGAAGCAGAATTAGTTCCAGGAAATAATACTGCAATCTACGCGGCAATTGATAGAAGTAAAGGTGAGATAGAAGTTCACCCTGATATCTGGCTACCTAATCAACAGGCTTATACTAACGATCTAGTTCCTAAAGGAACTCTTAAGTTAAGTTCAAAACCTTACGAAGGAAACCAAGGATATTGTGTGTCTCAACAATTTGCTAAAAAAATGAATATTACAGCAATTGAAGACTTAGCTAGACCAGAAGTTGTTAAAGCAATGGACAGTGACGGAAATGGTAAAGGTGAGTTTTGGATTGGTGCTGATGGATGGGCTTCTGCAAATGTAAACCAAGTAAAACTTAGAGATTACGGTTTATACGATGCAGGCATTGAAGCAATCAGAGCTGCTGAAGCTGTAAAAAATGCAAGAGTACTTGACTCTATTAAAAAAGGTGAAGGTTATGCATTTTATTGTTACAAGCCACATGCAATTTGGGGAATGGCTGATGTAGTTATGTTAACTGAACCTAAGTTCGATGAAGCAAAATACAAAATGGTTCAGCCTAAAGAAGATGCTGATTGGTACAAAAAATCTTATGTTGCATCAAAAGATGCTCTTAAGCAAATCCAAATCGGTTGGGGAACTTCTTTAGAAGCAAAATCTCCAGCGATTGTTGATTTCTTTAAGAACTTTCAATTGTCAGCAGACGATGTTTCATTAATGGCTTTTCAAATTTCAGTTGAGAAAAAAGATCCAGCTGATGTTGCTAGAACATGGATGAAAAACAATAAGTCTAAAGTTGATGGTTGGTTAGGCCTTTAAGTTAAACTAAATTTTACCCGGCAGCCAAATTTGTTGCCGGGTATATTTCTTTAAAAAATTATTAAATTTTCGAACGGATCTGATGGACTCAGCTATAGAAATAAAAAATGTTTGGAAGATTTTTGGCAACACTTCTGACGAAGCATTAAATGCCATTCAAAATAATCGTATTTCAAAACAAGAAGCTTTAGAAAAATATAATTCAGTAATTGGTGTATCAGATGTCTCTTTTGACGTTAAAAAAGGAGAAATATTCTGTGTAATGGGTCTTTCAGGGAGTGGTAAATCCACTTTAGTAAGACATATTAATAGATTACTAGAACCTACTTCAGGACAAATTTTGATCGATAATGAAGATGTAATGAAGTTTGATCCAAAAAGTTTACAAGATTTAAGGAATAAAAAGATAGGCATGGTTTTTCAAAACTTTGCTCTAATGCCTCACCGATCAGTTTTAGACAATATAGCAATGCCACTTGAAATAAGGGGTATTAGTAAAAATGATAGATTGGATGCTGCTAATAAGATTTTAGATATTGTGGAACTTCAAGGTTGGGGAAATAAATTTGCCCATGAACTTTCAGGTGGAATGCAACAAAGAGTAGGATTAGCTAGAGCTTTAGCAGCGGATCCTGATGTTTTATTAATGGATGAACCTTTTAGTGCACTAGACCCATTAATAAGAAGACAGCTTCAAGCAGAATTTATCAAACTTTCAAAACAAATGAAAAAGACTACAGTATTTATAACTCATGATTTAGATGAAGCAGTAAGAGTGGGTCATAGAATTGCTATCATGAGAGATGGAAAAGTTATCCAAATAGGAACACCAGAAGAAATAGTAATGAAACCAGCAGATGATTATGTTGCTGATTTTGTAAAAGGAATATCTAGATTAAAAATTATTCAAGCAAAATCTATCATGCAGCCTGTTGATAAATTTGAAAAAGAATTTGGATTAATATCAAAAAATTTAGAAAGCGTTCATGAAAATGATTTACTAAATAAGTTGATAGAAAAATCCTCTATTAAGGATGAGCCGATATTAGTAATTAATAATGAAAACAAAAATATTGGTATAATAACACAGGCAGACTTATTAAAAGCTGTTGTAGAGGGTAGTGATGGATAATAAAGCAAACAGAAACCCATCAAGAGATGAATTAATTACTGACTTTGTAAAAAGTAATCCAGACTATTATATTAAAGAGTTTAAAAAAATTGGTAGCAAGCCTACTTACTCATTTTCATTTAATTTATTTGCATTCATATTTGGACCAATTTGGTTTGGAATGCGTAATATTTGGAATTGGACTTTAGCTTTTTTAATTATTGAAACTTTTTCAGTAGTACAAATAATCAGAGGTTTATTTGGTAATATTACGGCAGAGGCCATTGCTAAAGTTGAACAAGTAAAAAGCACTATAGCCTTTAGAAATAAACAATTAGAAGCTGCGATAGAAAATAATCCAGACAAAATTGATGTCTTTGAAAGAAACATAAAATCCTTAGAGGATGCTATGCAGGGTTATTTAGATGAAATTACGAGAATAGAAGCTTCAGCAATTTGGATAGCAATTTTTGGTTTTATTTTATTGATAGGAGTTAAAATTGTTCAGGGTGTTTTGGCAAATTCAATTTTAGAAAAGAAATATTCTGAATGGTTATCTGATAAATCTATTCATCCAGGGATGCAGATGAAAAATTACATTTTAAGTGGTGTTTTTACCTCTGTTATAATGATTTTTACAGTTATCCATTACAGTTTTCCGGGCTTACTTCAGATAATGGATACGTTCCCAACACATCCTGAAATAAGATTATTTTCAATTAAATGGATAGAAATTGTTTTTGATTATGCCGTTGTTAAAGGAGATTTAATTTTTACAGCTATAACAATTGGTATTAGGTCCGTATTAGATTTCTTAGAATTATTGTTTGTTAAAACTCCTTGGATTGTAATTATAACTGCAATTGTAACTTTAACTGGGTTATCAGCAGGACCCAGGGCTGCAATTTATTCTACAGGATTTTTATGTTACATGGGTTTTTTAGGTTTCTGGGTTAAAGCAATGACTACACTTGCCTTATTAGGAACTGCTGCAGTTTTAAGTATAGCAATCGGAATTCCGCTTGGAATTTTCTGTGCAAGACGACAAAGATTTTATTCATTAATTAGACCGATAATGGATTTCATGCAAACAATGCCAGCCTTTGTATTTATGATTCCAGTAATAGCATTTTTTGGAACTGGAAAGGTTGCAGCAGTAATTATTACAATGATTTTTGGTGGTACACCTGTTGTAAGACTTACAGTTTTAGGGTTACGTGGAGTGCCAGAAACAATTCGAGAAGCTGCTATCGCATACGGTGCAACTAAATGGTATTTGCTGAGAAAAGTAGATCTGCCACTAGCTACACCTTCAATTTTGGCAGGTGTGAACCAAACAGTAATGTTAAGTTTAGCCATGGTAGTTGTAGCATCTCTAATCGGTGCAAAAGGTTTAGGTCAAGATGTCCTCGAGGCATTGCAATATGCTAATGTTGGACAAGGTATACTTGCGGGTATAGCTATTTTATTTGTTGCATTAATACTTGATAGGGTTGTTCAGGGTAAAAAAAGAGTTTAATAAAACTTAATGGATTATTTAATATTAGGTTTTTTAACTGGGTTAAGTTTAATTCTTGCAATTGGTGCTCAAAATATATTTGTCATAGAACAAGGCTTAAAAAAAAAATATATTTTTATTGTATGTTTAATTTGTTCAATTTCAGACTTTTTATTAATTTTTTTAGGAATTTTTTTATTTCAGTATCTGAATCATTTTTTTACTCCAACTATTGAGTTAGTTTTTAATATTTTACTTTTAATATTTTTATTACATTTTATTTGGGGAAAAATTAAAACTAAAGTTTCAGAAACTTCATTTGATGTGGATAGTAAAACTAATAATCTATCTAACATTATAGTTAAAACTTTAGGTTTTACTTTTCTTAATCCACACGTTTATTCAGACACTGTGTTTTTCCTAGGAAACTTCTCTAAAAGCCTTACTCAAGTGGATAAGTATTACTTTGGTGCTGGGGCAGCCATTTCTTCATTCCTATTTTTTTTTATAATAGGATATCTTTCAAAATATTTTTCTAAATATCTTAAAAGTGCAACAGTGTGGAAAAGAATAAATTATTTGATTATTCTTTTTATGTCTATTTTGGCTTTAACAGTGCTAATGGAAATTATATAATTTAACTAGAATAACCGTACTTTTTAAGCCTAACGTCGCCTGTTCTTGCATGTGCTTCCATTCCTTCGTATCTAGAAATTCTTGCAGCTGCAGCACCAACTAATTCAGTAGATTCTTTTGTCATTCTTTGAAAACTTAAAGTTTTAACAAACTTACCAACGAATAATCCACCCGTATATCTTCCCGCACCTTTAGTTGGAAGTATATGATTAGTTCCTGAACATTTATCTCCATAAGCAACAGTTGTTTCTTCTCCAATAAATAAAGAACCATAGTTTGTAAGTCTTTTGTGAAACCACTCTAAATTTTCTGTCTGAACTTCTAAGTGTTCTGGAGCATACTCATCACTAATAGTTGCCATTTCTTCATCAGTATCACAAAGGATAACTTCACCATAATCTCTCCACGCTGCATCTGCGTTTGTTCTTGGAACTTCTGGTAGTTCAGCAATTAATTCTGGAACTCTTTTCATTACTTTTTCTGCAAGCTCTTTACTCGTTGTGTATAACCAACAAGGTGAATTATAACCATGTTCAGCTTGACCCACTAAATCTACAGCAACTATCTCAGGGTCAGCTTTAGCGTCAGCAATAATTCCAATCTCAGTAGGACCAGCAAACAAATCAATGCCCACTTTTCCAAATAAAATTCTTTTAGCTTCAGCAACAAATTGATTTCCAGGACCAACGATAATATCTGCAGGAGGGTTATTAAATAAGCCATTAGTCATTGCTGCAATTGCAGGAACACCACCTAAATTTAAAATTACATCAGCACCACAAAGATCTGCGGTATAAATAATTGTTGGATGTGCACCCACTCCTTCTTTTGGAGGACTACAGGCGATAACGTTTTTTACACCAGCAACCTTTGCTGTTGTTACACTCATAACAGCTGATGCAATGTGTGCATAACGACCTCCTGGTACATAACATCCAGCAGTATTAACAGGTATTAATTTTTGACCAGCAAAAAGTCCATCTGAAAGCTCTACTTCAAAATCTTGACCATAATTTTTTAATTGAGCTTCAGCAAATTTTCTAACTCTTTCATATGAAAATTGAACATCATCTTTTGTTTTTTGATCTAATGTTTTTTTAATTTCTTCAATTCTTTCTTTAGAAACGATGATTTCTCCATCGTACTTATCAAATTTTTTTGTAAGATCGATACAACCTTGTTCTTTTGTAGTTTCGATATTTTTTAATAAATCCTGAACAATTCCAGTTGTTTTAGTATCGTCTGTTGACGATGTTTTTGGTGATTTTTTTAAGTACGTTATAGCCATTGTTTCCCTCTCTAATTTTGAAGCTTTATTTAAAACATTAATGTAATTATTTCAATGAAGAATTAGTCTAAAGCAACAACAGCTGCAGCAATAGAGGCTAATCTAGCTTGTGCTTCATCAGATCTACTAGTAATTACTATTGGAACTTTACCACCCACTACCACACCAGCTGCACAAGCTCCCATAAAATAAATCATCATTTTGACTAAACTATTTCCTGTTTCAACACTTGGAACTAGCAATACATCTGCATCACCAGCTACAATATTTTTAACACCTTTTATAGCGGCAGATTTTTTTGAAATACTATTATCAAATGCCAAGGGACCAAAAACATCAGCATTTAAATTTTCTTCTTTTGCGAGTTTTGTAATCTCATCTGCATCGACAGAGCTTGGTACACTATCTAAAATTTCTTCTGTTGCTGATAGAACTGCAATCTTTGGTTTTTCAATTCCTATACGATTTGAAAAATCAATTACGTTTCTTAAAATATGCATTTTTGTTTTTACATTGGGTAAAACATTTAAAGCACCATCAGTGATTATAAGTGGCTTGTCGTCCTTAGTATTTGTCATATGCCATATGTGACTAAGTCTAGTTTTACCAAGTAAATTGTAATCTCTTTTTAAAATTTCTTTCATTAAGACATCCGTATGAATATGACCCTTAACAATAATTTTTACTTTATCTTGGCTAGCAAGTTTTGCAGCAATAGCAGCAGTATTATTTTCAATAGGTTCATCAATGATTTCAAATTTTGAAATATCCCATTTTAAATCTTCAGCACATTTAAGAATTTCTTTTTTATCACCAATAAAAATAGGTGTTATTAAATTTTCATTAACAGCATCTTGAACTGAAAGCATTGGTAAAGGCAACCCTGCATTTACGATTGCAGCATTAACACCTTTTTTCTTATGTGCATGATCCAGAAGGTTATTAGGACAAACAATTTCTTTATTTGAAAGCATGAGGTATATTTAGTCTGAATTTTTAAAAAGTATATACTGTAAATTGATAATGATTAAGCCTTTTAAATTAGATATTCCCGATAAAGTACTTCAAGAAATATACACTAAAGTAAAAAATTACCCATGGCATGAAATGCCAGATGATGGTGGCTGGAAATATGGAAGTAATCTTGATTATATGAAAGAGATCTCAAATTATTGGATTAAAGATTTTGATTGGAGAAAACATGAGGCAGAAATAAATCAATTTCCAAATTTCACAACTATTGTAGATGATATCGAAATACATTTTATTCATAAAAAGGGAAGTGGGTCCAACCCAACACCTTTACTTCTTATGCATGGATGGCCTGGATCGGTAATTGAGTTTTTACATATTATAGGAAGACTTGCACACCCTGAAAAATTTGGTGGAAATATTGAAGATGCCTTTGATGTAGTGGTCCCATCATTACCTGGTTTTGGTTTTTCTGGGAGACCTTCAAGACCCATGGGACCAAGAAAAATAGCCAATACTTTAAATAAACTGATGACAGAAAACCTTGGTTATAAAAACTATTTAGCACAAGGAGGTGATTGGGGAGCAACCATTGCAAACTGGATTGGTTATGACCATTCAAAATCATGTAAGGCAATTCATATTAATTGTTTAACAATGCGCCACCCTGATGGTCCACAATCAAAACAAGAAGAAGCATGGCAACAAAAATTTAATACAGACCAAATAATGCAGGATGGATATAGAACTCAACAAGCAACTAAACCACAAACCTTAAGTTATGGAATGATGGACAGTCCTGTTGGCATTGCTGCATGGATTATTGAAAAAATGTATTCTTGGTCTGATTTAAAAGACAACGATATTGAAAGTGTTTATTCAAAAGATACACTCTTAGCTAATATTATGGTTTACGTAGTTACAAAAACTTTTAACACAGCTACTTGGATTTATTACGGAAGAAGAGAAGAGGGTGGACGTTTTTTTCCTAAAGATTTTAAAAAAATAGAAATTCCAACAGCTGCAGCAATTTTTCCAGCAGAAATGTCCGAGTGGCCACCAAAATCTTATGTAGATAGAATGTTTAATATTACTCAATGGACAGAGATGCCGAGGGGTGGACATTTTGCAGCGCTTGAAGAACCTGAACTTCTTGTTAATGATCTTGTAAAGTTTTCAAGAACTGTAAGATAGTTAGATACTTTGTAAATATTCCAAGTCTTTTAAAACAGCTTTTGAAATATTAATTTCTTTTTTAAGATTACTTTTAAACCTATTAAACTTACTTTGTCCTGGGTAAAGAATTTCTTTAACGCCTTTTATCCTAGGTAGTCTTTTTATAGTTTTGATATTGTCTTTTATTCTTTTATTGAAAGAATTTCCCACAAATAAATTAGGCTTTAAAACAAAAAATAGGTGACCAATATTTTGTGGACCACTAAAATCGGTAAATGGATCTTTAACTCTACCTGCGTGATTACCACCTGTTAATACACCACTTAAAATATCAACCATCCAAGCTAATCCAGAACCCCTAAAACCAGCTATTGGTAATTGAACACCCTCTAATGCTTTTTTAGGATCCGTTGTTGGTTTACCAAATTTATCTAAAGCAACTCCTTCAGGAATTTTAGCTCCTTCTCTTGCTGCAACTCTAATTTTTCCTCTATTAATCATTGAGATTGAAGTGTCTAAAATAAAAGGAACCTTTGATCCAGTAGGCGTTCCAAAACAAATAGGGTTTGTTCCAAATAAACTTTTTAAAGCTCCATGAGGTGCAACAGCTGGAGGTGCATTAGTAAATACCATTACCATTAAACCTTTTTTAACTGCTTGCTCTGCGTAATAACCAGATAAACCATAATGACCACTATTCTTAACTGCAACTAAGCCAATTCCAGTTTTCTTAGCATTGCTTATAGCAGTTTTAATAGCAGTATCAGCTGCAACAAAGCCAATACTATTGTTACCATCAACATGGGCAATGGATTGAGAAATTTTTTTAACTTTAATTTTAGCTTTTGGATTAATAACTTTTTTAGAAATACGGTCACAGTACATCTTAAGTCTAGATAAACCATGTGATGGAGCACCAACTAATTCTGCATTGATTAAGGCTTCAGCACAAATAGTGGCATGATCTTTGTTTAATTTATGCTTAATAAAGATATCTTTAATAATTGTTTTTAATTTCGAAGATTTCATAGTTTAATAAAAGTTTGATTAACCTTTACCATGCCATGGAATTGTTTTGTCAATTATTTTTCTTAAAGCAACATCAAATAATAAACCTAACATACCCATTACAAAAATAGTGATCCAAATAACTTCATATTGGAAGTATTTTTTAGCAACGTTTTCAACAAATCCAATACCTGTAGTACCAGCTAAAAATTCAGCTGCAACCAAAGTTCCCCAACACATTCCAACAGCAACTCTAACCCCTGTTAAAATTTCTGGTAATGAGTTTGGAAATATTACATGTCTTAATATTTGCCATTTAGATGCACCAAGTGAGTGTGAAGCATGAATTTTAGACAACTGCGTACCAGCAGCTCCTGCTCTAGCAGAGATGATCATAATTGAAAATGAAACCATAAATAATAAGAAAACTTTCCCAACATTATCAATTCCAAATACAGTAATAACTAGAGGAGCCCAAGCTAATGGGGGTACCGGTCTATATAGTTCAATTAAGGGATCAAAAAATCCTTTAGCGAATCTGTTTAAACCCATAAATAATCCTAGTGGTACACCAAAAATAATTCCAAGTACCAAACCTAGGAGAACTCTTAAAAAAGAATCCCAGATATGACCCATCGGAACTGGTATCTTAAATAATTTAAACTCACCCGTAACAACACTTAAGACTTTACTCTTAAAGTTTGGAGTAACAGTTCCGTCAGCATTATGAATTGGATATGCCCCAGGCATAGCATCTGCAATCCAATCAGGTAATATAAAACCAACTATTTTACTTACATCCATCATTTCATACCAAATTAGAGGTACGTTTTTAAATCCAATACTGGGTTTAAGGAGTAGCACAAATTTATTAAAGGTATCAGACGGTTTTGGTAACCATCTTCCAGATCCTTGCTCAGAACAATTTGGTCCACTTGAAACAATTGTACCAGCAGGAAATAAAAAAATATCAACTAGTCTTAAAACACCTTGCTCTTTCTTTTGAACTTCATCAAACTCTATTATTGATTTTTGCATATCATCAAGAGTATTAGGTGGAAAAATACTTGCGTATTCGATTCTTCGAGCAATTTTTAAAACATCTTTTGCTAATGCAGAAGCTACTTCTTGGGTATCATCTAAACTAGATCGATAAGCTTTAATCTCATCCTTAATCTCTTTCATTAACTGTTTATATTTATAGTTATGATTTCTTAATTTGAAAAAGTCATTACTAATAAGAGTTAATTCTTTTGCAGCTGCATCAAATTTTAAACCCATTTTTGTTTCAGGAATAGTTGGTATTTCAACTGTATTTTCTACAGCGGTTGCAGAGGCTCCCCATTTCCCTTGTTTTTTTAAAGCTTCAATTCTTGCGTTCTCTTCTTCAATACTTTTAATTGGTGGATAGCTTATTTTTTGGAAATCTTCTGTTAACCAAGTAATTCTATTTGTTAAATCTCGAATTTGACTTTTTGTTTCTTCTTCTAAAAGATCAATATTGGTTAATAATGGAATTGATTTTTGAGTTTTTGCAATAAATTTTAAAAGAGTAGTTTTGTCTTGTTCTCTTATATTAGGTGAATTTTTAATTTCATTAGCTAGTTTTTGTATATTTTTGTTTTCACCTTTAATTATTGAAGTACTCTTAAATTCACGTTCCTCAATTGGAAATAAATATTTTAATGAAAGTAAAGAGTCGTTTACTTTTGCAACCTGACAAAGTTCATTTGCAGACTGAGGATAAAATGATTTAGCCATATCCCAAGAATAGTAAAGCCAAGTTAATAGTAAAAAACTACTACCAACAATAACCCAATGAACTCCACCTTTAGCTCTTTCAGGGTTACCAAATACAGCATCTAATTTTTCAGTTTTTGCTAATTTTCTTCCATACAAAATAGATCCAATAACTGCAAAAATTACTACGAATGTTATAATACCTGTTAGCATACTAAATATCTTTACCCATAATTTCTTCTTCCATATTCCAAATCATAGTTAGAATTTCTTCTCTAGTGCTTACAAAGTTAGGTGTTTTTTTTATCTCTCTTAAATCACCATCAATACCCATTGATGCAAAAGGAAGATTATATTCTTTATGGATACGACCTGGTCTTGGTGCCATTACATATAATCTTTCACCTAGTAGTAAAGCTTCTTCAACTGAGTGGGTGATTAAGATAATGGTTTTTCCTGTTTCTTTCCAAATTTTTAAAACTAAAGACTGCATCTTCTCTCTGGTTAATGCATCTAATGCTCCTAACGGTTCATCCATTAAAATTAAATCAGGGTCATTAATTAAACATCTAGCAAGAGCAACTCTTTGCTGCATACCTCCAGATAATTGATAAGTAGGAGTGTTTCCAAAACCTTGTAGGCCTACTATATTTAACCATTCTTCAACTTTCTTAGCAGTTTTAACCGGGTCTTCTTTTTTCATTCTTAAACCAAAGTCAACATTCTCTGCAACCGTTAGCCATTCAAATAAAGCACCTTGTTGAAAGACCATTCCCCGTTCAACACCAGGGCCATTAATTTCATTTCCGTTAAGAGTGAGAACTCCAGAAGTAGGTCGTAGAAATCCAGCAGTAATGTTTAACAAAGTTGTTTTTCCACAGCCCGAAGGACCAAGAACAGTTAAAAGTTCACCTTTTTTAAGTGTAAAGTTTACATCTTTTAATGCATGAACTGTTTCTCCTTTAGGAGTTTTAAAGATCATGTTTAAATTCTGAGAAATTAAATCACTCATAAGATAATACTATATTAGAATTTTTTTAAAAAAATAGGCACCAATTTATTAAATTGGCGCCTATTTAAATTTATTTAACTCTCTAAATTAAAGAGGTAAAAAGCTTGTATCAACTGCTCCGTTAGGAGTACCCATTCCTTTTAAAAATCCACTTAGATTCCCAGAAGTCATAGATTTTTCAGTCTCTTCAGGTGTAAGAAATTTAAATCCGCTTAAAGTTTCTTTCATATCACCAAGCTTCATCTCAGCATCTTTAGCGATAACATTTAAATCACTTTTACCTGCTGCATATCTAGCATTTGCTTCATGAGTTACTTCTATGAAAGTTCTCAGCATACCTGGGTTCTCTTTCATAAATTTGTCAGTAACAGATGTAATGTCAATACCTAAGATACCAGCATCACGCGCTTCTTGAACTGTTAGTAATCTACTTCCAACTGCAGTTGCAGCTTTAATAGAATTACCACCAAATAAACATGCCATTACAACATCACCAGAAACTAGTGCAGCAGCACCTTCTTCAGGATCCATTTGAATAACTGTCATTTTACTTTTGTCAGCGCCAACAACTTTCATACTTTCATCAAAAACATACTCAGCCATTGTTCCTAGAGGAACAGCAACTTTTTTACCTTCTAATTCAGAAGCGTTAGCTTTTGTAATTCCAGAAGCATTAGATGTAACACAAGTTGTTCCACCCATTCCATATTCCATAGCAATATCTACAAGTTTTAGCGGAGCTTTTGATTTAACAGCATTGATGAATGGCACTAAGCCTTGTGAGTAAGAAATATCAATATCTCCAGCTAACATAGCATCAGTCATTGCACCACCGTTTGAAAAGTTAGTCCATTTAACTGGAACACCTAGAGCTTTATCAAACATCTTTTTAACTTTGTCTTCTTGGTTTGGAGTAGGCCATTCTAAAAAGAATGCAACTCTAACTTCTTTAGCAGCAGCGTTAGCAACTGATATAGATAAGTTAAGAGCAACTACAGCACCAAGAATAAAACCAATTATTTTTTTCATTATTATTCCTTTGTTAGTAATTTAATTAAATTATCCGTATTTAAATAGAATTTGGAATTGATGTAAAACAAATTTTCATTATTATACACTTATAAGTTGTAGAAAATTATAAGTATTAAAAAAGAAAATAATTCTAGAAAACCTTTTGATTTAGTCTAATAGTTAGGATTAAAATTATAATACTACATACATAGAGAGAAAAATTTATGAGCTCAGAAAATAGAACTGCAGTACCTAATTCACTAAACGAACATTGGATGCCTTTTACATCTAATAAAGATTTTAAAGCAAACCCCAGATTAATTACAGAAGCAAAAGGTGTTTACTTAAAAACTCACCATGGAAAAACGCAAATAGATGCTAGCTCAGGTTTATTTTGTAATCCACTAGGTCATGGAAGAAGAGAAATTACAGAAGCTGTTACAAAGCAATTAGAAACATTGGATTATGCTCAGCCTTTTCAACAAGGTTTTGGTGGTTCGTTTGAACTAGCTACAAAAATTTCAAAGCATACACCAGGTGATTTAAATAAAATGTTTTTTACAATTTGTGGATCTACAGCTGTAGAGACTGCAATTAAGATTGCTGTTGCTTATCATAGAGCAAAAGGGCATGCAGAAAGATTTAGATTCGTTGGACGTGAACGTGGTTATCATGGAATGAACATCGGCTGTATTTCAGTTGGTGGAATGGTGAATAATATTAAAACGTTTGCAAGTGTTTTAATGCCAGGTGTCCAACACATTAGGCATACACATTTGCCAGAACATAAATTTGTAAGTGGTCAACCTGAGACAGGTGACTATTTAGCAAATGACTTAGAAACTATTTGTCAAAATTTTGGTGGCGAAAATATTGCTGCTTGTATTGTTGAGCCCATTGCTGGATCAACTGGAACATTGGTTCCACCAAAAGGATATTTACAAAAACTAAGAGAGATCTGTGACAAGCATGGAATACTTTTAATTTTTGATGAAGTAATTACAGGATGGGGCAGAACAGGTTCTAAATTTGGTGCAGATGAATTTGGAGTAACTCCAGATATTATGACAATGGCTAAAGCTACAACAAATGGAGTTGTTCCTATGGGTGTTGTTGCATGTAATGATTATATCTATGATGCAGTAATGGATGCTTCACCAGCAGGTGCAGTTGAATTATTTCATGGTTACACTTATTCAGGAATTCCTGTTGCAGTAGCAGCTGCTCTTGCAGTGCAAGAAATTTTTGAAAAAGATGATATTTTTAATAGAGCAAAAAATTTAGCTCCTTATTTCCAAAAAGGATTATTCTCTCTTCAAGATCTAGAGTCTGTGGATAATATTAGAGGATATGGAATGATGGGTGGAATAGACATGAAGCTAAACACTAAACCAGGTAAAGCTGGTTATGAATGTTTTAAAGCATGTTATGAAGCTGGTGTTAACTTTAAAGCTACAGGAGATTGCTTAATTATAGCTCCTCAATTTATCTGTGAAGAAAAACATATTGATGAAATTATTGAAAAGTTAAGAACTGGTATTACCAACTATCAAAAAAATCAAAAAAACTAAAAACTTTATTCAATTAAAGTATTTGTAAAAAGTGAAAGCAAGTTATGAAAATAGGCGTACCTAAAGAAATCAAACCACAAGAACATCGTATTGGATTAACTCCTGATAGCGTTAAAACTTTAATATCAGAAGGTCATGAAGTTTTAGTTGAAAACAATGGTGGATTTGAAGCTGGTTTTGAAAATGATCAATACACAAGTGTGGGTGCTAAAATTGTTGATAAAGCTGAAGATATTTTCAATGATGCAGATATAATTGTTAAAGTAAAAGAGCCGCAAGCAGGTGAAGTTAAGATGATTAGAGAAAATCAAATCGTATACACTTATCTACACTTAGCGGCAGCTAAAGAATTAACAGAGGGTTTGATTAAATCTAAAGGTGTTTGTATAGCCTATGAAACAGTTACAGATGACAATGGCAGATTACCATTACTTGCACCAATGAGTGCAGTTGCTGGACGTATGTCAGTTCAAGCTGGAGCACATTGCTTAGAAAAAAACCAAAATGGTAGAGGTCTTTTATTAGGAGGTGCTCCTGGAGTAGAAGGTGGAACTGTTGTTATTTTAGGTGGTGGTGTTGTTGGAGAAAATGCTGCTGTAATTGCAACAGGTATGCAAGCAAAAGTTCACATTGTTGATAAATCTGAAGCAAGATTGAAACAATTAGTTGAAATGTTTGGAGATAAAATAATTCCAGAACAAAGTGATAAGATCGATTTAAATCAACTAGTTGCAAAAGCTGATTTATTAATTGGAGGTGTTTTAATTCCAGGTGCTGAAGCTCCAAAGTTAATTACTAAACCAATGTTAAAACTGATGCAAAGAGGATCTGTTATTGTTGATGTTGCAATTGATCAAGGAGGTTGTGTTGAAACGAGTAAACCAACAACCCATGGTGATCCAACTTATATCATTGACGATGTAGTTCATTACTGTGTAGCTAATATGCCAGGTGGAGTTCCAAGAACTTCAACAATTGCATTAAATGCTGCAACACTACCTTATTTAGTTAAACTTGCTAACAAAGGTTATCAAAAAGCTTTAGGTGAAGATAAAAATTTCCTTGCAGGATTAAACGTCCATAAAGGTATGGTGACTTATAAAGCGGTTGCTGATGTTTTTGGACACGAGTTTGTAGCAGCGGAAAAAGCTATAACCCATTAAAAAGGTATGGATAAAATGCTTCCGGCCAAAGCAAAAGTTGTTGTCATTGGTGGGGGAGTTGCTGGTTGTTCTGTTGCATATCATCTTGCAAAATATGGTTGGAAGGATACCATTTTATTAGAAAGAGACCAACTAACATCAGGAACTACTTGGCATGCAGCAGGTCTTGTTGGTCAGTTGGGTGCATCCGCTACAATTACAAGACTTCGTAAATACTCTTTAAATCTTTACAAAGAATTAGAAAAAAAAACTGGTTTATCAACTGGACTAAAACAAAATGGAGCAATCACAGTTGCTAGCACACCTGAAAGGCTACAAGAATTATTAAGACAAGCAACTGCTGCTCAGTTATTTGATGTTAATGTTGAAACTGTTAGCAAACAAAGAATAAAAGAACTTTATCCTGTTATAAATGATGATGATATTTTAGGTGGAGTATATATGCCGGAAGACGGTCAGGCAGACCCCGTTGGAGTGACTAATGTTTTAGCAAAAGCTGCAAAAATGGAAGGAGCTCAGATATTTGAGAAAACTCCTGTTGAAAAAATATTAATTAAAGACAAAAAAATTGTTGGTGTTCAAACGAAATTTGGCAAAATTGATTGTGAATACGTTGTAATTGCAACCGGGATGTGGGCTCGACAAATGGGTGAAGATATTGGAGTAAGTATTCCATTATATCCAAATGAGCACTTCTATATAATCACAGAACCATTAGATAAATTGCCTAAAAATCTACCAGTTTTGAGAGATTACAATTCTTGTCTTTATTTAAAAGAAGATGCTGGCAAAATGTTAGTTGGAATATTTGAACCTAATGCAAAACCTGCGTTTAAAGATAAAGGAATTGTACCAGATGATTTTTCATTTGGAGAATTTCCAGACGACTTTGATCACTTTGAGCCTTATTTAGAAAAATCATTTAAAAGATTACCAATACTTGAAACTGCTGGGATTAGAAAATTTTTTTCAGGTCCTGAATCTTTTACACCAGATACTCAATATCTTTTAGGAGAAACTCCAGAAGTTAATAATCTTTTCACATGCTGTGGATTTAATAGCATTGGCATAGCCAGCTCAGGGGGTGCTGGAAGAGTTACTGCTGAATGGATGATTAATGGATATATGAATGAAGATTTATTTTCACTTGATATTAAAAGATTTCAAAAGTTCCACTCATCTACAAAATTTATTATGGAAAGAGTAACAGAAACTCTTGGTGATTTATACGGAATGCACTGGCCCTATAAACAGCATAACACTTCAAGAAATCAAAGATTATTACCGTATCATGAAGAATTAAAAAAAGAGGGAGCGTGCTTTGGTGTATCCGGTGAATACGAAAGACCTATGTGGTACGCAAAAGATAATGAAAAAGCAGAATACAAATACAGTTTTGATTATCAAAACTGGTATCCTTCAGTTGAATTTGAAACAAAAAATACAATTACCAATGTTGGTTTGTATGAACTCTCTCCATTTTCAAAATATGAAATAAAAGGAGAACAAGCACATAGAGAATTACAAAGAATATGTACAGCTAATATTAAAAATGAAATAGGTAGATCAACATATACACAAATGCTGAATGAAGCTGGAGGAATTGAAGCAGACTTAACTGTTATTTGTATTGATAAAAATTATTTTAGAATAATAAGTTCAGCTGCAACAAGAACCCATGATAAAGCGCATATCATAAAACATTTATCTCCTAATTTAGAATTAAAAGATATTACAGATGATCTTATTTGTTTAGGAATTTTTGGACCAAAAAGTAGAAATTTAATTTCAAAAATTTCAAATGATGACTTTAGTAATGAAGGATTTAAATTTGGTTATGGTAAATTTATAAGTCTTGGTTCAAAAAAAATTTGGGCTCAAAGATTATCTTATGTAGGTGAATTAGGATTTGAGCTTTATATAGAAAATAAGGATGCTAAAGAAATTTATCAATTAATTATTGAAGAGGGAAAAAATCATAATTTATCTCACTGTGGATCGCATGCAATGGATACAATGCGAATGGAAAGTGGATTTTTACATTGGGGTCACGATATTTCACCCGAAGAAAATCAATACGAGGCAGGATTAAATTTTGCAATTAGTTATAAAAAAGAAATCGATTTTATTGGCAAAGAAAGCTTATTAAAAATAAAAGGTAAAAAACAAAACAGAAGGTTTGTCATGCTGTCACTTAAAGATAGTAAGCCAGGCACACCTCTATTATTACATGAAGAACCAATTTATCTGGAAGATAAGATTATAGGAAGAACGACATCTGGGAATTATTCCTTTAATTATAAAAAAAACCTGTCTTTTGGATATGTAAGCTCAATACATTCAAATGAAGAACTTTCAAAAATGAACCTATATATTGAAGTTGCTAAACAAAAATTCCCAGCACTAGTAGAGATTACTCCTCTAAAAGATAAACGTCCTAGATTGTTATAATTTTGTTGCCGAGTTAAATAATTGGTGGTTAAATAATCTCATGCAAAAAACTTATTTTCATGACAGAAAACATATCAGTGAAAAAAAAATTAATAAAAAAACTATTCAACTACAATATATTGATCAAAAGAGAATTGTAGACATCAACAAATTACTTAACAGGGTAAAAATAGATCAAAAAAATGAAACTAAACGAAAAATAATTTTTTATAGCTCTACTATATTAGGACTTTCTTTATTAGGAACTTTGATCACGTTCTTAAAGTAAACAACTCTCTCAAATACTTGATTGCACTAAATTAAAAAACTATTATAAATCATCAAGAATTATGTGGCGGGGTAGCTCAGTCGGTTAGAGCGCAGGACTCATAAGCCTGAGGTCAGTGGTTCGATTCCACTTCCCGCTACCATTTCATAATTTTATTTAATTTTGCAATATTCATGGAAACTTTTTTTGGAAATAATTTTTTACCAGATTTTTTTTTGACACTTTTATTATTTTTTTTTGCAAATGAATAAATTGATTGAATTTTGCCACCAACATTAATTATTCCTGTTTTATCTAAAATTTTAGGTATAATTTTTACAACTTCTTCATGAAATATAAAGTTTGCCTCAATATCATGAAAAGCATATTTATGTAAAAAGGGCTTTTCACACATTGTAATTCTCAAGATTAAAGAATTTTTGTACATAGTAACCGCACACTCACCACCAAGTTTTGACCATGCGTAATTGTTAACAGGTAAAACAGGATCAACTTCTTTATAATTACCAATTTTTCCCTCATAAACATAGCCAGTTGAAAAATAAATAAGTTTAATTTTTAGTTCAGAGCAGATTTTTACTATATTGGCTGTACCTATTATGTTTAAATCAATACTTTTAGATATTTGTTTGTCATGAATATTCATTGGTCTCGATAAAGCTGCTGCATGAATCAGGTATTTAGGCTTATTTTTTTTTAAATATTTATTTATAGAATTGATATTTAAAATATTTAATTCTTTTTTACTTGGATAAAGGATATCTAATTTTTTATTATCTCTCTTTAAAACTTGGGCAAATCTTCCCTCACCACCCGTGATAACTATCTTTTTTTGCATTAAATTAAATTTTTAAGATATTTTGAATAATTACAGTTACCATAAAACTTAATTGATTTATCAATTTCTTTTTTCCCTATCCATTTATTGTTTAATGCAATTTCTTCTATACAAGCAATTTTAAATCCTTGTCTATTTTCAATTGCCTGCACAAAAGCAATTGTTTTATAATAATCATCAATTGAACCTGTATCTAACCAGGCACCACCTCTTCCAATAAAATCAGCTGATAACTTATTATTTTTTTTGTATCTTAACAAAAGATCAATAATTTCTACTTCACCTCTTTTAGATGGCCTTAGTTTTTTTGAATACTGTACAACTTTATTATCAAAAAAATATAACCCTGTTATAGCGTTATTAGATATAAATTTTTTTGGCTTTTCTTTTAATTGTATAATTTTGTTATTTTTATCTACTTTTGCAACACCAAATAACTCGGGTGTTTGAACACTATGCAATAAAACTTTAGCACCATTTTTAATTTTTGCGCAGTCTAGTAATTTTGAAGTTAGGTTCTGACCATAGAAAAAATTATCACCTAAAATCATTGCCACGTTATCTTTACCAATAAATTTTTCACCTAATACAAAGGCATCAGGCAATCCTCTTGGCTTATCTTGTTCTATATAGCTAATCTTAATTCCTAAATTGTCTCCATTAGGTATTAATTTTTTATATTGATTTAGTTGACCTTTGTTTACAATAATTAATATATCTTTAATTTTTGCAAGCATTAGTATTGAGAGTGGATAAAAGATAAGAGGTTTGTCGTAAATTGGTAAAAGTTGTTTATTAACAGCTTTTGTAAGAGGACTCATTCTTGTTCCCATTCCTCCAGCTAAAATTATCCCTTTTTTAATCATTTTGTACCCAATCTTTTAATGATATCTTTTTTAGATATAGATTTGTAGTAGTTATTATTGTGAAGATACCATAAAAATGTTTTTTCCAAACCTTTCTCAAAACTAACTTTTGTCTTCCATCTCAAGGTTCTTAATATTTTTTTACTATCAAGTGCATATCTTATGTCGTGACCAGGTCGATCCTTAACAAATTTAATCATAACATTTGAACCAATTAAGTGATCTTTTTTAGCAATTTTAATTAAAGCTTTACAAATCTCAAGATTGTTCAAATTTTTATTTGAACCTATATTATAAAATTCACCAATTTTACCTTTTTGAAAAACTTTTATTAAAGCTTCACAATGATCTTGAACGTATATCCATTCTCTTGAATTTTTTCCATTTCCATAAATGGGCAAACTTTTATTATTTAAAATATTATAAATTAATTTTGGTATAAGTTTTTCAGGGTGTTGTTTTGGGCCATAGTTATTTGAACAATTTGTGACTATAGCAGGAATACCATAGGTTCTAACATATGAACTTACAAGATGATCGGAGGCTGCTTTAGTAGCGGCATACGGCGAACTAGGCTTATAAGGAAAGTTTTCATGAGATCGCCCCTTTAATATATCTCCATAAACTTCATCAGTTGAAATATGAATTAATTTACTTTTTTTATTTAATTTCGAATATTCTCTAAATATTTCAAGTAGATTAAAAACACCAATAATATTGCTATCAATAAAACTTTTAGGACCATCTATTGATCTGTCAACATGAGTTTCTGCTGCTAAATTAAAAATACCAATTGGCCTATGTTTAAAAATAATTTTATTAAGTTTATTTTTGTTATTAAGATCACATTTTATAAATTTGTAATTCTTATTTTTTTGGTACTCTTTTGTATTATAAAAATTTGATGAGTAGCTGACCTTATCTAGATTTATAACTTTATATTTTTTAAGGAGTAATAGCTCAATTAGATTACTACCTATAAACCCAAGTCCACCAGTTACTAAAATATTCTGCATGATTTTATTTATAATAAACGTTATAGTAAGTATATAATAATTTACTTCAACAATGACTTTAAGTTTAAATAACCTAACATTTATTATCGTTACATTTAAAAGTGATCATGTCATTCATGAATGCATCAAGTCTTTACCAAAAGATTCTAATATAATTATTATTGAAAATTCAAATAGCCTAGAATTTAAAAAAAAACTTGAAGCAAAATATTCGAAAATTAATGTTATTGTTCAAGAAAATACAGGTATGGGGTCTGCAAATAACAAGGGAATTAAATTATGTAAAACAGATTATGCTTTTGTGATTAATCCTGATGTAAAATTTTATAAAAATACTATTGATGAATTAATCACTTTGTCATCAAAGCATAATGATTATTCAATTTTAGCACCATTATCTGATGATATTCAATATCCGAATTATAAGATTAAAAATAAGAAATTACAAAATAATGACTTAGAGTTTTTAAGTGTCGACTCTGTAGACGGATATGCAATGCTGATAAATAAAAATAAATTTCAAGATAATTTTTTTTTTGATGAGAATTTTTTTCTTTATTTAGAAAATGATGATTTGTGCTTAAGAACGAAAAAAAAAATAATAAAATATATATATCAAAAAAAGCAAAAATTAATCACCTCGGAGGAAAATCTCATTCTCCTATGCATGAAAGAGAAGTTGAATTTTCACGAAACTGGCATTGGATGTGGTCAAAATTTTATTTTAATAAAAAACATTTTGGTTATTTAAGAGCCATTTTAATAAGCGTCCCAACATTGACCACTTCTATGATTAAATTTTTTTATTATTTAGTAACTTTCAATAAATTTAAAAAAAAGATTTATATGATGAGATTCTTGGGACTTAGCAACTCCATACTTGGTAAAAAATCATGGTATAGACCACAAGTTTAATACTAGTGACCAGGAAAATCCATCAGGTTTTCTATTTTGTAACCTTTTTTTACTAATTTATCGGAACCCCCTAAGTCAAAAAGATTTATTGCAAAAATAAAAGCTGCAACTTTACCTCCTGATATTTCTACTAATTTAGCTGCCGCTTCAGCAGTGCCACCTGTTGCAATTAAATCATCTATAATTAAAACTGAGTCATTTTTATCAATTGAATCTTTATGAACTTCAATAGTTGCCGTGCCATACTCTAATTCAAAATCTATTGAATATGTATCAGCAGGCAATTTATTTTTTTTTCGAAGCATTATAAATGGTTTTTTTAAAATGTAAGAAACCGCAGATGCAAAAACAAAACCTCTAGACTCAATTGCTGCAATTTTATCAATTTTATATTTTTTAGATCTTTCAACTATTTGATTAATACATTCTTCAAATGCATTTGAGTCCTTAATTAGAGTTGTAATATCCCTAAATAAAATTCCTTTTTTTGGATAATCTGGAATAGACCTAATATAATCTTTTAAATTCATGATATTAATATATTTATATCTTTAGTAAAAAAAATCTATGGACAAATTATTCCTAGCAGCAATTAAAGAAGAAACTATTGGGTTGGACTATTTTAATCACGTTGGTGTTGGAAAAGTTAATGCAACCTACAACACATTAAAGTTAATTAATATTCACAAACCAAAACTAATTATTAATTATGGTACAGTTGGTGCAATTAATACAGATTTAAAAGGAATAGTTGAGTGTACTAAATTCTATCAAAGAGATATGGATGTTAGAGGGTTAGACTTTGAATTGGGAGAGACGCCTTTTGATAAAATTAAAGAAATTATTACATCAAAAGATGGTTATTCTTGTGGAACGGGAGACAGCTTTGTTAATAAAAAGATTGATATGGAAGTTGATGTAGTCGATATGGAGGCATACGCTATTGCAAAAGTTTGTAGGTTGGAAAATATTGAGTTTAAATGTTTTAAATATATATCGGATAATGCGGATGAAAATGCTGATAATGATTGGAACAAAAATCTAGCAAAAGGGGCTAGTGCATTTGCTAATTTAATTAATGCTCAGTTTTAATTTAATTAAGTAAAATATCAAAAAATTGATTAATTGTTGAAAATTATCAATACACCTATATAAAACCGAGCAACTTAATATTAATAAAAAATTATAAGAGGGAATAATTTTTATGACTAAAGTAGGTGAGCACATAACTTTAGACATCATAGGTACTACTCAAGAGTATGACCCTTCAGTTTACGAGAACGTAATTCGTAAAATTGCAAAAGCTGCAGAAGTTACAATTCTTGAAATTTCAAAGTATAAATTTGAGCCTCAAGGTTTCACTATACTTGCTTTATTAGCTGAAAGTCATATCAGTTTTCACACGTTTCCAGAAAAAGGAATTATTAGTTTTGATTTTTTCACATGTGGGAAGGTAAGTCCTTCTATTGCGCTCGATATTGTTAAAAAAGAATTTAAACATAAAAGAATTGTCACAAAAGCTTTTGATAGAGATACTAAGTCTTTATATCATGACATTTACAGTTCACCTGGATTACAAAAGTCATATGTTGTAAATGAAGTTTTAGAAGATTTTAAATCTAAAGTAGGTCAACATATTGAAATATTAGATTTAGAACAATTTGGTAAATCATTATTCATTGATAACGAAATTCAAGTCGCAACAAATGATGAGGTTTTATATAGCTCAACATTTGTAAACGCTGCTTTAAAATTAAATAAAGATATGGGAACAGCAGCTATTATTGGCGGTGGAGATGGAGGAGTTGCAAGAGAGTGTACCTCTAAAGGTTTTGATTTTATAGACTGGTATGAACTTGATCCAGAAGTAGTTGAAGTTTGCAATAAACATCTTGGAAGCATTGGTAATAAATCAACTGAAAAAAATTCAGTTAAATGTATTTGGGGAGATGCTTTTGAAAGTATAAAATCTGTTGAAGACGATAAGTACGATAAAATTTTTGTAGATCTTAACGATGATCAGTTTTGTATTGATCTTGCTGCCAAAAATATGGATTCGCTCATTAGAATATTAAAACCTAATGGAGTAATTACTGCTCAAGTAGGCAGCCAAGATAAAAAACCAGATCAAGTAGAGAAATGGTTAGATGTTTTCAATAAGAATTTTGGAAATACAACTTTGGATAGGGTTTATATCCCAAGTTTTGACTGTTCTTGGAACTTTTCATCATCAATTAATCACTAAAAATTTCTTTTTAAATTAGCAAATTTGTGAAATAAATATCCCTAAGGGGGATTTCTTCCCCTAAAATTTATGGAGGAAAAAATGAATATATTTAAAAAAACAATTTTAACTGTTCTTGCTTCTTTATTATTAATCGGAAATGTTTACGCTGATAAAATAAAGATTGGAACGGAAGGTGCTTACCCACCATGGAACTCTAAGGATGCTTCAGGAAAATTAATTGGATTTGAAGTTGAGTTAGCTTATTCACTTTGCAGATACATTGGAAGACAATGTGAAGTTGTTGAGCAAGATTGGGATGGAATGATACCAGCTCTTCAAATGAGAAAATTTGATGCAATTATGGCTGGAATGTCAATTACTGATGAAAGAAAAAAAGTAATTACTTTCTCTCAAGGTTATGCTGACGAAGTTGCTTCACTTGCTGTTATGAAAGGTTCAGATTTAGAGGGAATGGAAACTCCTGAAGGAGTGAATCTAACATTGGGCGGTTCAAGTGTTAATAAAGCACTTAAAACTATAACTGGAGCTTTATCTGGTAAAACTGTTTGTACTCAAACAGGAACTATTCACCAAAACTTTTTAGAGTCTGGTGATGTAGGTAAAGTAAATGTTAGAACTTACAAAACTCAAGATGAAGTTAATCTAGACTTAGAAGCAGGAAGATGTGATGTTGCCTTAGCGGCAGCAGTAGCATTTACTGATTATGCTGAAAAATCTGGAAAACCAGTAGTACTAGTTGGACCAACTTTTTCAGGTGGTGCATTTGGAAATGGTGTTGGAGTTGGTTTAAGACAAGCTTCTCAATTAGGTGGAACACTAGGAGAGAGAGACGCTGAGCTTTTAAAAGCTTTTAACAAAGCCATTGATCAAGCAAGAAAAGATGGAGTTATTTCTAGACTTGCAATCAAGTATTTTGGCTTTGACGCTTCTATGTAAATAATATTTTGAAAAGGCGACTATTTAATTAGTCGCCCTTTCGATATGGATCTTTTATCATTCGGAAAAACGGGCTGGGGAGACGAGTTGTTTTATGCAACTCTAATGACAATTGCAGTAGCAGTCACTGCAATGTTAATTGGTTTTTTATTTTCATTAATCTTTACGCCGTTAAAATTATCTAATAATAAATTTTTAAATTTTATTGGCAATACTTACACAACAGTTATCAGAGGGGTTCCAGAATTATTAGTAATCTATCTTTTCTTTTTTGGGGGAAGTGGCGCGATTATGTATGTTGCTTCAATTTTTGGATACTTTGAATATATAGAAATTAATGCATTTGTTACAGGTTCAGTTGCAATCGGCATTATATCTGGGGCCTATTCAACAGAAGTGTTTAGAGGAGCGATACAATCAATAGATAAAGGCCAATTTGAAGCTTCAAAAGTTTTAGGGGTTAGTAAATTTGTACAATTTTATAAAATAATTTTACCTCAAATGTTAAGGCTTGCTATTCCGAACTTAAGTAATGTTTGGCAAATCACTTTAAAAGATACGTCACTAATATCAGTTACTGGTTTAGTTGAGATTATGAGACAATCTTATATTGCAGCAGGATCTACTAGAGATCCTTTATTCTTTTATTGTTTTGCTGCAGTTTTATATTTGATGCTTACTTTTTTAAGTATGAAACTAATTAACAGACTTGAAGTCAAATACAGCAGGGGCTTTTAATGGATTTTGATTTAATGATCACAAGTTTACCAAAGTTACTTAGTGCTGCAGTTATAACTTTAAAATTGTTATCAGCATCATTAATCATTGGTTTATTTATTGGATTTTTATTTGCAGTTTTAAGATTAAATAAAAACCCATTTATTAATAAATTTGCTTATGGATATTCTTATTTATTTAGAGGAACTCCATTACTAGTTCAAATATTTATAATTTATTATGGTCTTGGACAAATCGAATGGCTAAGATCTACTTTTCTTTGGGTCATCTTAAAAGAACCCTATTGGTGTGCAATTATTGCATTTGCCTTAAATACAGGGGCTTATACTTCAGAAATTTTAAGATCAGCTTTTCAAACTATAAAACCTGGAATAATTGAAGCGGGTAAAAGTTTAGGGATATCAAGTAAAATTATTTTGTATAAAATTCAAATTCCTGTAGCGATCAGACAATCTTTACCAGCTTATGGTAATGAGATTATATTAATGATGAAGGGCACATCTCTTGCAAGTACGGTAACGTTGATGGATATTACAGGTGTTGCAAAACATATTGTATCAACAACTTATAAACCTTTAGAAGTATTTCTTTTAGCAGGTGGAATTTATTTATTTATGACTTTTATTTTTCACAACTTGATAAAATATCTAGAAAAAAAATATAGTTTTCAATAAGAAGTGTATTCTTTAATCTCTTTAATCTTAGAGCCTGTGTGATTATTCATCTCTAATTTTATTTTAGCACGATCATCATTTAAAAAATGAACATCTCTTGATAGTTTTATAAATTTTTCAGTAAAATCAGAATTTTTTTCACACAATCGTTTGTCATCTTCTATAACCCATAATTTTGCATTAATATCTTTCAGTGACTTAAAAAGTGTATTAAGCTTTTCATCAGATTTAACATTGTTATCTAATTGATTTTTTAAAATACCGTGTTCATCATTAATAAATTTTAATTTTTCAGGATCTTTAATTTTTTCTTGTTTAATCTCTAAAATAGAAATTTTATCTAAAAGTTCACCAACTGATACTTCAACTAGAATTTTATTCATAAAAATTTATACTATGTTAAGTTGTTAGAAATATGTCTAATATTTTAGTTATCAAACATGGTTCTTTAGGAGATATAGCCCAAGCTTGTGGGGCAATTCAAGATATTTCTGAAAACCACCCTGAAGATCAAATACATATATTAACAACAAAACCTTATTTTGAATTATTTAGGAAAAACCCATTTGTACACAATGTTATTTTAGACAAACGTAAATCAAGATTTAATTTAATTTATCTATATATGTTAATGAGAAACTTGAAAAAGAAGAATTTTAGAAAAGTTTATGATTTACAAAACTCATCTAGAACAAAATTTTATAAAAATATTTTATTTCCAAAAGCAAATTTTAATACTTGGTCTAGCTCAGAAACAACTTTACCAAGTAATATTTCAAAAGATGAATTTGATAAAAACCCAGTTTTAAATAGATTTGATCATCAACTTAAAACCTCTGAAATTAAAACAGAACATACCATGAAACCAAATTTTAGTTGGGCTGTGACTAACATCGATAATATTAAACAAGAATTTAAGTTAGACAAATACATTGTCTTATTTCCATTTTGTTCAGCGCATCTAACTCATAAAAAGTGGCCCCATTACAATGAGCTAATTGAGTTGATTAAAAATAAATATAAAGACCAAATTAAAGTTATTGTGGCACCTGGACCTTCTGAAATTAATGATGCAAAAAACATTAATGCCATTTCAATTTTAGACAAAGGTAAAGCTTTAGATATTTCTCAACTTGCAAGCTTGATTAAAGAAAGTTCATTTGTTGTTGCAAATGATACAGGACCTGCTCATATGACTGCTCATCTTGGAGTAAAAGGTTTGACTTTATTTGGTAAACATACCACAGCTTTTAAAGTTAGTATTGAGCGAGAAAACTTTAAAGCAATACAGGTTGATGATTTAAATAAATTAAATGCAGGTAAAGTTTTAGAAAAAATATTAATTTAATTTCTTACCAATAATTTTCAATATTACAGGAACAGTGAAGAGTATCATTAGTAATCTAATAATATGGTGAAATGCCACAAAGTTAGGGTCTAAATCAAAAGCTATTGCTATTACAGCTACCTCATAAATTCCTCCAGGAGAAAAAGATAAAAGTAGAGTCAAGAAATTGGTATCAATAAAATATGTTGCAACAATTGCAGCTAATAATCCAAGAGCTACAAGCATTACAGTTGCAACTAAACTATGAAATGAATTACCTGCAACTTCTTTTAATGATTTATCTGCAAAACGACAACCCACAGAGGCACCTAAAATAAGCAAACAAAAATTTATACTTTCATCTGGTAGTTTGTAAGAGGCAACTTCAGTTATTTGTAAAATTCCACTTGCAACTAATGTCCCAGATAATAATGCAGCAGGCACACCAATTTTATCAAATAAGAAAATTAATAATATCGAACCTATTAAGAGAATTAAAAGATGAAAATGGTTTTGATCAAGATAATTAAATTTTTCAATTGTTAGTGCTTCATTTGTTGAATAATTAACAACAAAAAAGGGAATGACAGTTATTATTATAATTAATCTAATTAAATGTGATGTAGCAACTTGCGATAAGTCAGATTTTTCATGTTCAGCCAGTATCATTAACGGACCTAATGCACCCGGTGCTGCTGAAAAAATAGAAGTTTTGACATTATAGCCTGAAAATTTTTGTAAATATTTTGAAACAATTAAAATACTTATTAGAATATAGACAAACATTATTATTGAAGTCCACACCCATTCAGTCATTTGATTGATTAAATTTTGATCGATATAATTTCCAATATGAAGACCAAGAACTATTAAAATTGAACTTAAAGCTATTTTTGGCATTCTAATTTTTAATCCACTTAATGCTACAATTGAAACTGCAAGCATAGGGCCAAGCATCCACGCTAATGGAATATTAAAATAATCAGCTACAATTGCACTTGGGATTGAAATTAAAATGACTAATAAAAATTTTTTAGAAAATAATTCTTTAATGTTAGAGGAATTAAATTGAATAGAAGAATTTTTCATTAACAAATATTCTTTTATCACTTACCTTTAAAAAGATAACAGAAAAGAAATTCCCTTAATTAGTGATAGGTATTTTTTTTATTATTGAAATAACAAAGCTAATAGTTGCAAATTTATCAAATAAATAAAATCAACTTTAAGTTGTATGTTGTTCAAAAACTTGCATTCATAACTATAGTATAATTAACTGCAACTATTAAAAACAAACAATAAAGGAATATAATGAAAAACATTAAAAAATTAGTTTCAGTATTATTCTCAGCAATTCTATTATTCTCTGCAACAGCAACAAATTCAATCGCAATGGATAAAATCCATTTCGTGATTGGTGGTGGTGCTGGTGGTGGATGGGATGGAACTGCTAGAGGTACTGGAGAAGCTTTAACAAAATCAGGAATGTTAAAAAGTGCATCATTTGAAAATATGTCAGGTGGTGGTGGTGGAAAAGCTTTAGCTTACATGATTAACACTCAACCTAAAAATACGGTTTTAGTACAATCTACACCGCTAGTTTTAAGATCTATTACTAGACACGAAGGTTATGTTACAGGATCTGGAGTTTTATCTTATAAAGATGTTACCCCAATCGCTGGTGTAATTGGTGACTACGGTGCGATTGCAGTTGCAAAAAACTCACCTTACAAAAACTTTAAAGATGTAGTTGATGCATACAAAAAGAATCCAAGCTCTATCAAAATGGCTGGTGGATCAGTAAGAGGAAGTATGGACCATTTAATTGGTGCTTTAGCTTTCCAAGCTGCTGGTGCTAATCCAAATGATGTTGCTTACATTCCTTATGATGCTGGTGGAAAAGCGTTAGCTGGACTTTTATCTGGAGAAACTCAAATTATTTCTACAGGTTTAGGTGAACTTATGGGTGCAAGAGACCAAGTTAGAATTATTGGTATCACTGCTCCTTCAAGAGTAGCTGATGCACCGGATGCACCAACTCTAAAAGAGCAAGGTTATGATGTTCAGTTCGTAAACTGGAGAGGATTTTTTGGACCTCCTAATATGAGCAATAAAGATAAAAAAGCTTTATCTAAAATGTTAGGTAAAGTTATGAAAACTCCTGAATGGGAAGCTGTTAGAAAAAGAAATGCTTGGGTTAATATTTATAACTCAGATAAGGATTTTGTTAAATTCTTAGAAAAGCAAACTGTAGAAATGACAGCTCTTATGAAGAAATTGGGAGTTATATAATCCTTTAGGATTATTTAAAAATTAGAGCAGTGAATATAAATACTACTAAAATTATATCACTGCTCTTTTTTATTTTCTCAGCATTCTATTTATATATCGCATATCAAATTCAAGTTTTTTCATTTGATGAAAATGCACCTTTTAATGCAAGAACATTTCCAATTTATTTAGGTTATGCAGGTTTATTTTTTTCTGGTTTAAAAATTATTTTACCAGAGCGTAATACAATTAAAGTCGATCATAATAATTTAGAGTATAAAAAAACAGCTATACTTGTGATCATAGCAATTATTTATGGAGCAACTATATTAAAAGTAGGTTATTTTTTAACAACCTCTTTATTTCTAGCGTCTTCTTATTATGCGTTAGGTGAGAGAAGGTGGAAGTTAATATTTTTACTCTCTTTCCCTTTTGTGGGTGCTTTTATGTACCTTTTACATGGAGTACTTGAAATTTATTTAAGAGATCCATTTTTAAAACTAATTGGAGTTATGGGATGATCGAAGGAATTTTAATCGGTTTAAAAACAGCTCTTACATTTCAAAACATATTTATGGTCATGATTGGTTGTTTTTTTGGAACCATCATTGGAATGCTACCTGGCCTTGGACCAATGACGGCAATTGCATTAATGATACCTATTACTTATGGTTTTGATCCAGCTACTGGATTAATTTTAATGGCAGGTGTTTATTATGGTGCAGTGTTTGGTGGATCAACTTCATCAATTTTATTAAATGCTCCAGGTGTTCCTGGAACTGTTGCAACATCATTTGATGGATATCCAATGGCTCAACAAGGTAAAGCTGGAAAAGCTTTAGCTATTGCTGCTTGGAGTTCTTTTGCAGGTGGAACACTTGCTTCAATTTATTTGTTATTTCTTGCACCAAGCTTATCTAAAGTAAGCTTATCCTTTAGATCACCAGATTATTTTGCTTTAATGATTTTAGGTTTAACAGCGATTGCAGCCTTTTCATCAAAGGGACAATTTTTAAAAGCAATGATGATGGTTGTTTTAGGCTTAATGTTAGCATCAGTTGGTCAAGATTCTTTATCTGATATTACAAGATTTACTTTTAATAACATGAATTTATCTGATGGGATAAGTTTCGTTTTAGTTGTAATGGCAACTTTTGCTATGAGTGAAGCCTTAACAATTATTTTAAAACGAAATGATCCGTCTGTTGTTGCTAAACAAGTTTCATTAACTGAACTAGGTTCAATCAAGATTAACAAAGAAGAGAGAGGTAAAATGTTAAAAACTATTCCTCGAAATTCAGTTATTGGTTTTTTAATTGGAGTTTTACCAGGAGCTGGTGCAACTATTGCATCATTTCTAGCCTATGGAATGGAAAGAAATTTTGTTAGCGATGAAGAAAAAGAAAAATTTGGTAAAGGTAGTGTTCATGGTTTAACTGCACCAGAAACTGCAAATAATGCAGCATGTTCTGGAGCTTTTGTTCCTTTATTAACTTTAGGAATACCTGGGAGTGGAACTACAGCAGTTATGCTTGGAGCTTTATTAGGATTTGGAATTCAACCAGGGCCTAGACTTTATATAACCAATCCTGAAATTTTTTGGTCTGTTATTATGTCGATGTATATTGGAATGGTAGTGTTACTTATTCTAAACTTGCCTTTAATACCTTACATAGCAAGAATACTTGCAGTTCCTAAAAATTATTTAATTCCGCTTATTTTATTTTTTTCAATTACAGGAATTTACGTAATGTCATTTAATAATTTTGATATTTATTTAATGATTGGAATTGCAGTTGTTGCAACTTTTATGCGCTTATATGATTTTCCAATGCCACCACTCATATTAGCCTTTGTCCTCGGTGGATTAATGGAAGAAAATTTAAGAAGATCTTTATTAATAAGTGATGGTTCTTGGACTTTTTTATGGGACAGACCTCTTACTGCTGCAATAATAGGGATAACAATTCTAATTGTTGGCTGGCAAATTTATAAAACAATTAAGAGTAAAAAGATTTAGTTTAGAATTTTTTTATATTCTTCAATAATAGTACTCCACTTAAATTTAGCAGAATTTTCTTTGGCAGCTTTTCCATACTCTTGGAATTTATTATTTTCTAACATTAAATTAATTGCTGAATAGACTTCATCTAATTCATTACCATCACAAATTAAACCTGTTTTCTCATGTTCTATTGCATCTGCTGCACCTCCATCTTTTCCACCAAGAGAGGGCAATCCATATTGAGCAGCTTCAACATAAGCTATCCCAAATCCTTCAACAGATTTTTTATGAACAATAGATGGCATTACAAAAATATTAGATTTAGCAACTAGCGCATTTTTTAATTCGTTAGAAATATCTTTAAAAAACATAACTTGTGGCTGAAGGCCCAATTCTGCTACTAATTTTTTAATATTTTCCTCCTCGTCTCCATAGCCCACACAAATGTAAATAATACTAGGGTAGATTTGTTTTAAATTTCGAAGCGCCATGATTACTTTTTCATGGTTTTTTCTTTTATCAAATCTAGAGACAGTAATTAATCTGGGAGATTTATGTTTTAATAAATTCTCTACTTTATCTAAAGTTTTTTTATCTAATTCTTCAACAGGATCAACACCAGGATTAATAACTACAATTTTATCTTGGTGAACACCTAATGAAATAGCTAAATTTTTAGTGTACTCAGAATTTGCAACAATGGTTTCAACACTATCTAAAACCTCCAATACTCTTTTATTAAGAGAGGTGCCTTTTTCATGATTAATTTCTTTACCATGAATTAAGCATATCTTTTTTTTATTAGTTTTAAGATGTTCTAAACTTTTCCAATGATCAGCAATTATACCATCAATTTTATTTTCTTTAATAAATTCATTAATCAATTGAGCTTTTCTATATTTTCTAAGAAGTTTTATGCCACCAACACGCTCTATTGAAAAAGAAACTTGCTCATCAAATAATTTATAATTTTCATGATAATCAGCAAATACTTTTATCATGTAGTGTTTTGAAAGTTCATTTGCTAAACCCCACATTAAATTCTGCATACCTCCAACTTCTGGAGGGAACGTTTTTGTAACTATTAAGTACATTAATTATCTAACCATTTGATACTGCAGCCAACACTTGGAATTTGCGTTTCAGGACCTTTGCCCGTCTCTGCAATTTGTTTCATTGCACTATATAAATCACTATCACCAGTTCTTACTGGTTTTAAATTATCCAATTCTCTTATACGACCTCTGTATTGTAATTCTAAATTATTATTGTATCCAAAAAAATCAGGAGTGCATACTGCATCATAACTTTTTGCAACATTTTGAGTTTCGTCAAATAAATATGGAAAATTAAATTGATGTTTTCTTGCAAATTCAATCATATTTTCAAAACTATCTTCAGGATAATTTATTGGATCGTTTGCTGAAATAGCCACAGCTTTTACCCCATGTTTTTCTAAATTTTTGCAATCTTCAACAATGTCTTTAATAACTGCTTTTACATAAGGGCAGTGGTTACAAATAAACATAACCAAAGTTCCATTTGTCCCTTTAACATCATTTAATTTAATAATTTCGTTATTAGTGGACTTTAATTCAAAGCTTTTAGCAGCTTGTCCGAAATCACATATTGGAGTTTTTAACGGCATGTTATAATAATATATAAGTTATGTTTTATGATTTGGAAGATAAAAAAGTTAAAAATTTAGGTGATAATTGGTCTGCATCTAATGCATCCATCATTGGTGATGTCACGCTAGAAAAAAATACCAGCATTTGGTTTAATGTTACTTTAAGAGGAGATGTTGAAAATATTCATATCGGTGAAGGCTCCAATATACAAGATGGCAGTGTATTGCATACCGATCCAGGTTACCCTTTAAAAATTGGAAAAGATGTAACTATTGGTCATTTGGTTATGCTGCATGGCTGCACCATTGAAGACAATTCTTTAATTGGAATTGGTGCTGTAATTTTAAATGGTGCAAAAATTGGAAAAAATTGCATCATAGGAGCTAATGCATTGATCACAGAAAACAAAGTCATTCCTGACAATTCTTTAGTGGTTGGATCCCCTGGTAAAATTATAAGACAAGTCTCAGGTGAAGAAGCAAAATTAATCACTGAAAATGCTATTCACTATCAGGATAACTGGAAAAAATATTCTAAATCAGTATTTTAAAACCCAAAATAGGTTTTTGTTTATTAGACATTTGAGTTTTAAATAGTTAATAAACTTATATTGGGTTTTTTTATAGTTTATGAAAAAAATATTTTTAATTTTAATTGCAATTTTATTTTCATCATCTGCTTTTGCGGATCATGATAAATACAAATGCACAAAAAACAAATCTATTTTATACGGTGCTGATAAAGTTTTAAAAGATGGGGAGATAATCGCATTGCCTTCTTATACTACAATGGGTTTGTATAATGTTTTAAATGAAAATTATTTGTTGAATCCAGTAACTGTAACAGGATATTTAGCTTTTCCAAAAGGTACTAATAAAGCTCCTGTAGTGATTATGACTCATGGAAGTGGAGGTGCTGGATCATTATTCACTAATTCTTATTATGTCAAAGCGCGTAAAAATCTTCTGGAGGCTGGGATTGGAGTAATGTTGATTGATAGCTTTTGTAATAGAGGCACAAAAGATACATGGAGAGATCAATCTAAGGCGACGATGGTTAGTCAAGCAATAGATACTATGATGGCTTATCAATTTATAAAATCTCATCCAAGATCAAATGGAAAAATTGGAACTAATGGTCACTCAAGAGGTGGTACTAATTCTTTACTTGTTGCAGATGTAAAATTTACATCAAAATTTTTAGAAGGATCAAATGGATTTGATGCAATACTTCCAGAGGCTGCAGAGTGCAGAATGGCTGGATTGTTTAAAAATGCTGAACTTACAAAGAATACAAAAATGCTTTATGTCCACGGTGCAGATGACGATTTAACTTTAGCAAAGCCATGTGCAGAATATGTTAAAAATATTCTAGCTAAAGAAGGACAAATTGAAATTGATATTAAATCAGGCTGGGGTCATGATTGGCATTCACCATACAAACCTCAAAAAGTTAAGGCAATGGTTATGCCTACATGTCCCGCACATTACGTTGATGATAATGGTGTTGTTATGGGCAAACTTGCTGACCTAGGTTTAAATAAGTATAAACTTTTTAATAGTTGGGAGGAGTACGGTGAAGCTGCTGCCACAGAACCTAAAAAAACTTTTAAAAAAGTGTTTAAAATTTTAAAAGGTGAAAAATGTTTAAAAAGAGGAGCTCATGTTGGAGGAAATCATGGTGATGAATATATGCCTCAATTTATAAATTTCTTTAAGAAAAATCTTTTATAAGTCGTGGTTAAAGGGATAGACAATAAATTGATATATTTTATTGTTTCTCATCATATTAACCATTTTCTAAATGTAAAAAAGATGGTGAAACATGATTATGAAAGTCACATGATCTTGTTAACAGTATATACACATTTTCTATATCAAACTATCACTCTAGGAAAGTCACTTAGTTGGACTGAAGTTTTTGATAAGACAGAGACCGAAGATCATAAGAGATTAATGAAAGGTAAAAAATTGACGATCTTTGCAGTTGCTGAAAATCTATACATACCTCAAGAAACGGTAAGGAGGAAATTAGAAAAATTAATCAAAAAAAAATTATTAGATTATTCTAAATCAGAAGGGCTAAGTTTAGGTAAAAAATTTAAGGAAACGATTGAACCCTTAGGAAAAATAGACACTGATGATTGTTTAAAACTTTATAAAAAATTTGCTAAGCAATTTAATTAAGACTTAACAAAAAAGTATCACTCAAAAAAAATAAAGTAATTTCAATAAAAAAAACCTATTTTGGGTTAAAAAATAATTGTTTTTTAAGTTATTTAAAATTAATCAATGATAATGAAGTTTTTAATAATAATATTATCATTATTTATCACAACTGTAGCTAATGCAGACATTAAGGGAAGTGTTTTATCTAAAGCTTCTGAAAAAATTTCAGAATACACAATCGGTCTAATCCCAGGCGAAGGAACTACAGAGTTTGATATTCAGTTTTCTGATAAAGATGATAATGAACCTAGAATAAATCTTTTAATCTTAAGAGATTTGAATAAGACAACTAATTCTAATTTTTTTACCCAAATGAGTTTACATACTCAAGATGTCGGAGTATCTGATTTGCGTTACATAGGTAATTTTGGACTTGGTTATCGTATGTTAAGTGATGATAATTCTTTTATGTTTGGAGCAAACTTATTTTATGACAGGGATCTTCAAGAAGATCATTCAAGAGCAAGTTTAGGTTTAGAAGCAAAAGCAGGAATTTTAGATTTTCACTTTAACCATTATGAAGCAGCATCCTTACAAAAAATAGTTGATGGTACAAAAGAACAATCTCTCGGGGGTATGGATTATACTTTAGCAACAGAAGTGCCCTATATGCCATGGATGAAATTTAATTTTACAGGATATAAACATGAAGCTGATTTAGCTTCAGAAGACACTAAAGGAAAAAAATATATTTCAGAAATGAATTTAACTTCCTCATTAGTATTTGAAGTAGAATATGATGAGAGTGGAAATAATGCTGATGATTTTACTTCAGCTAGAATTACTTTTGTTTACCCTCCAAGAAATTCAAACCCTTCATTGGTTGATGGGTTTTTAAGCACTGATGCATTTCGTACAAAAGATATGAGCACTACTTTATTTCAGAAAGTTAAAAGAAATAATAATATAGCAATTGAAACTCAGGGAGCAGTAATTATTACTGTACAGTAATTTATGAATAGAATATTTTCAGCATTAATCATATTTTTATCTTTAGTGAATTATAACAAAGCCTATTCAGCTGCCGTTACACCAAGTAGCTATATCAATACAGTTCATTCTGTTATGTTATGTGAAACAGGAAGTTCACAAACTACATGTTTAAATCCTGTGATTCTTGGAAGTGAGGGAACAACTGGGAAATCTTTTGATCTCAGTTCAACAACTGCAGGACAATCGGCAGGAGGAATTGGTAGTCTTAGCAGTGTTCCTTTTGGAAAAACTTTTACATGGTTTCAGGTTATCCTTAATAGAAATTTTACAGTAACAGCTGCAGGAAGTGATGATACAGCAGCTTGTGTTACTGGAGGATCAGATGCCTCAGCAGCAAGTGGAGCAACTCCTGCTGATGGAACAAGAGATGCAACGGCTTCGAATGCAGTAGCACAAATCATAAGAATTCCAGATAATACAACTTTAGCCAATCATATGAATGGTACAGATGCGATTGATGGAACTGTCACTGCTAACGAAGAGCCAGCAGGTGATCCAGTTGATGGAGATACACCCTATATCAAATTTAGAGTTGAATTAGGTACTCCATTTACTTTAAAGCCTGGAAAGATGCCAAACGTTCAGGTTGCATTTGACTTAGCGAATGCAGTACAATTTGATGATGCGGCTGCTTGTTTAGTTTGGCCTAACGCTCCAGCTGTTTCAATAACTTTCGTTGAGTAAAATAAAAATTTTTTAATTTTTTGGAGACTTGTAATATTTTACTTTAAAAGATCTTGTAATTCATTTTCTTTTTCAAGAGCTCTAACATCATCTACATTTGGTATTGAGAAGTGTACTTTTTATTAAGGAATTAACCAGGTATCTTTATTATTCTCTAAATCAAATCTAGCACGACGGTGGCCTTTAGCTGCTAAATAAAGCCACTCCATGCTTTTAATTTTACATTGAATAACAGTAAAGTTTTTATATCCCACCTCACTTTGCTCCATTGTAAATTCAAAATTATCCAGTTCAGGCTTTAGTCCTGAAGTAGGGGTTTTGGATAATGTTCCTGGTCCGTTATCTACTAAATAACACTTTCTACTCATGTGTCCTGTATTTAACCAAGACTGTTTTGTAATGTCATTTTCATGATTAATGGTGCATTCCACTTTAAGTCTAACTTGGATCTTCTCTTCCTTGTCATAAAATAACATTGCTGCGTTTTTATTTGATTTTAATTTAGCAATTTTATCTGATCTAATATCACTATGGTATTGGACAAGATTATTTGTTTCATCTGATTTTCTAAGAACTACAATTCTTCCATCAAAGTCATCTTGACCACCACAAATAAATACAGGAATTCTAAAAGGAGACCCTCTATCCTTGACAGCATTGTCCAACATTGACCAGATCTTATTTTTAATCTCTTCAAAATCTTCGTAGTATGTTGGTTGCATTATGGCTTATTTGCTAAGTCTTCTAATCAAACTAGAAGTATCCCAACGTTTTCCACCCATCTCTTGAACTTCAGCATAATACTTATCAACGATTTCAGTTACAGGAAGTAATGAACCATTATTTTTAGCTTCATCCATTGCAATTTTTAAATCTTTTCTCATCCAATCAACTGCAAAACCAAATTCAAACTGATCATCAATCATTGTTTTGTATCTGTTTTCCATTTGCCAAGATTGAGCAGCACCTTTAGATATAACCTCAATTACATCTTCCATATTTAATCCAGCTTTTTTGCCAAAGTTAATTGCTTCTGATAAACCTTGAACTAAACCCGCAATACAGATTTGGTTAACCATTTTGGCTAATTGGCCATTACCAGCGCCACCTAATAATTTCATTTTTTTGCTATAACAATCAATGATGTCTTTAGCTTTATCAAAATCAGATTGATCTCCACCGATCATCACTGTCAGTGCACCATTTTCAGCACCAGCTTGACCCCCTGACACTGGCGCATCTAATGCACCAAAACCATTTTTTTTAGCAAACTCATTAATTTCTCTAGCAATTGTTGCAGAGGCTGTTGTGTTATCAATGTAAACTGAGCCTTTTTTAATTGTTTTAAAGATACCGTTGTCACCGAAAGTTACTTCTCTTAAATCATTATCATTACCAACACAGGTAAATATAAAATCTGCACCTTCTGCAGCTTTTGCAGGAGTATCTGTTTTTGATCCTTTATTTTCAGCAACCCATTTATCAGCTTTTGCAGCAGTTCTATTATAAACAGTTACATTGTGACCTGCTTTTGATATATATCCTGCCATTGGATAACCCATGACACCTAAACCTATAAATGCAACATTGCTCATAATTTCTATTTCCTATGTTTAAAAGTTTGAATTTTAAAGTAATTTTATTTGGATTTATATTTACATTTTTTTCAAGCTTTGGACAGAGTTTTTTTCTAGGACTGTTTAATTCAAGCATAAGAGACGCGCTTTCTATCACGCATGGTCAGTTTGGATCTATTTACGCGTCCGCTACTTTATTAAGTAGTTTTATACTTGTTTGGGTTGGTAAAAAAATAGATGACTTTAATATTTTAAAATTTGCATCTTATGTTATTGCGTTACTAGCGATCTCTTGTTTTTTATTTTCTAAAATTTCATCAGTCGCTTTCTTATTTTTATCAATTTTCTTAATGAGGTTATCAGGTCAAGGACTAATGTCTCACACTGCAACCACAACAATATCAAGATTTTTTGAAAAGACTAGGGGACGTGCATTAAGCACAACTTGGCTTGGTTTATCGTTAGCTGAATTTATTTTACCTTTATTAATTATTTTTTTATTAACTTTTATTGATTGGAGAAATATTTGGATAGCCATATCAATTTCAGTTATTATCATTTTACCTATTGTCATTGTTACATTAGTTAAAAACGTTAAATTAGACTCAAGAGAAACATCTAGTGCTACAAATATTAAAACTAAAGATATAAAACAATGGACGAGAGGTGAAGTTTTAAAAGATTATCGCTTTTATATTATATGTTTAAGTATGTTAGCGATGCCTTGGATTGCAACGGGTACATTTGTTTATCAATCTTTTATAGTGTCATCTAAAGGTTGGGGACCATATGTTATTCCCCAATCCTTTATGGTGTATTCAATTTTATCAGTGATTACTTTATTTTTAACAGGCTTTTTAATTGATAAGTTTAGTAGTCGAAAATTAATAATTTATATGAACATTCCTTTATTAGTTGCAACGTTTGTGCTTTATTATTTTAACTCACCAATTTCATCATTTGTATTTTTAGGTTTAATTGGAATTTCAAATGGTTTAGCAAATGTTCTAGGTTCTGCTACTTGGGCTGAGATTTATGGAGTAAGATATATTGGTTCCATTAAAGCATTAACCACAGCGTTAATGGTATTTTCAACTGCATTTGGTACAGCACTCTTTGGAATTTTGATTGATAATAGCCTTTCTATTGAGCAAATTGCTCTTGTTTCAGGATCTTATATTTTAATAGCAATATTGTTGTTATTCCTTGTAAAGAACAAGCTTAATCCTGATTATTTATAGAATTATCCTTGATTTTTTTTTAACTACTGTATAGATACTGCGCATGGCTAGAGTAACAGTAGAAGATTGCATAGATAAAGTAGAAAGTCCTTACGAATTAGTTTTAGTTGCTAAAGAAAGAGCTGTTCAATTAAATTCAGGTTTAGAACCAACTTTAGATAGAGATAATGACAAAAACACAGTTATATCTTTAAGAGAAATTGCAGCAGAAACTATTAAAGTTTCAGACTTAACAGATAGCGCTGTACACAAACTTAGAAAGCACGTTGAGCAAGTTGACGATGGTACTGATGATGATGAAATTATTGGTGATGATTTTGAAAGTATGTACAAAGGTGAAATTTCTAAAAGTGGAACTCCTATTTTACCATCTAAAAGAGCTAGAAAAATTCCTGAAAAAATTCAAGTATCCTCTGATGATTTAGAAGAATTAACTGCAAAAGCAGAACCAGAAGTTGACGTTGATGCAGAGTTAGAAGTGGGAGATGAAGAGACAGCAGTTTCTTTAGATCAAATAGCTGAAGCTGAAACAGAAGCTGAAACAACTGAAGAAAACTCTGACGATTCAGAGACTACAAATAGCTAAAAAAATAATATAAAAGTTTAGTATGAACAGGAAAGTATCCGTTGCACCTATGATGGATTGCACTGATCGTCATGAACGTTTTTTTTTAAGACTGATTAGTAAAAACACATTGCTCTATAGTGAGATGGTTGTCTCTGAAGCTATTCATCGAGGGGATAAAAAAAAACTATTAGAATTTAATATAAATGAAAAACCAATAGCCCTTCAAATTGGTGGATCGTCTCCAACTTTACTTGCAGAGGCTACCAAAGCAGGTGAGGACTTTGGTTATGATGAGATAAATTTAAACCTTGGTTGCCCTTCAAAAAAAGTTGAGAAAAATAAATTTGGGGCATGCTTGATGAAAGAACCAAATTTAGTTGCAGACTGCTTAAGTAAAATGCAATCGGTTACAAAGTTGCCGGTTACGATTAAAACAAGAATTGGTTACGATGACACCGAAGATTATGAAAATTTACATCATTTTATTTCAACTTTAAAAAGCACTGGTGTTAAAACTTTCATCATTCATGCAAGAAAAGCTATTCTTGGAAAATTTACTCCTAAACAAAATCTAAACATCCCTCCTTTAAAGTATGATTTTGTCTACAGATTAAAAAAAGATTTCCCTAATGAAGAAATTATTATCAACGGTGGAATTACCACAACTGATCAAATGAAAGATCACTTAGATAAAGTTGATGGAGTTATGATTGGACGTGCTGCTTACCATACTCCTTATTTATTAGCTGATATTGAAAGAGATATATTTAATAATGAAAATGTACCAAGTCGACAAGATGTAATTGAACAATTACTACCGTATGTCAGAGAAGAAATAAAAAAAGGAACACGTTTAAATCAAATTATGAGACATACACTTGGATTATTTCATGGTCAAACAGGATCTAGCTTTTGGAAAAGGTATTTAAGCGAAAATATGTGTGTTAGAGATGCCGATGTTAAAAAGATTGATCACATCATGGATAAGATTAAATATAACAATGTCGACACGTCGGTAAGTCAATCTGCTTAGTTCTCTTTTATCTAACGAGTACATATACTTTAGCCTACTAATGGCCTTAACTGCTATTCCTGTTGGATTTGTTGCAGGTTTATTTGGTATTGGCGGTGGATTAATTACAGTTCCATTTTTGTTTTATATTTTTAATTCTTTAGGGATTGATCAAGAATATGTCATGCACCTTGCGGTTGGAACATCGTTTGCAATCATAATACCAACCTCAACTGTCTCAGTTTTAACTCATCATAAATTTAAAGCAGTTGATTTTGATATAGTTAAAAGCTATGGAATATTTGTAGTGCTTGGTGTTATTTTTGGAACAATTTTTGCAGCAACTCTTAAAACTAAAACTTTAGTTCTTTTCTTTGCAATCGTAATATTTTTATTAAGTATTTATCTTTTATTATTAAAAGAGAAGGAAAAAAATATAACTCTTAAAATTAAACTTCATTTGAAAATTATTTTAGGATTTTTAGTAGGTTTTATCTCGGCACCCATGGGTATTGGAGGGGCTGTTATGAATGTTCCAATTCTAAAGTTTTTTGGTTACTCAATTAATAGAGCTATAGGTAGCGCTGCTGCTATTGGTTTTTTAATAGCATTATTTGGCGCAATTGGATTTTTGATAACGGGTAGTTATTTAAAAACAAATATTCCATTAAGTATTGGTTTTTTAAACATTCCAGCTTTTTTGATTTTTATACCGATTACAACCTTTATGGCTAGAATTGGTGCAAGAACAGTTCATGCAATTGATAAGAATAGAATTAGTAAATATTTTGGAATATTTTTACTTATCATTGCTGCAAAATTTTTATATGAATATTTCAAACTGTAGTTATGGCAAATAAAGTAAGTAAAAGTTTTCTAAAAGATTCTCATTTAATAACTGAATTAAAATTATGCAGTATTCGTTTAATTGATAATGCTAAATTTCCTTGGATCATTTTAATTCCAAAGCGAAAAAATATAACTGATATCTCAGAACTTAATTCAAAAGATCAAATGTTATTAATGAAAGAAATTGTTCATTGCAGCAAGTTAATGAAAAAAATTTTTAAAACAAAAAAACTTAATGTTGAAAAAATTGGCAACATTGTTCCCCAATTACACATTCATATTATTGCAAGATCTACTAAAGATAGTACCTGGCCACTTTCAGTTTGGGTAGTAAAGGGGAAACCTTATTCAAAAGTTTTATTAGCAAAAACTATTTCAAAAATTAAAAAGTTTTTTAAGGATTAAAGGGTAAGGACAGAGGTAGTTTTAGTCTCCCGCCACTACCTCTTAATCATTATGTATATGATTCGTCTCAAATTTGTTAACACGTATTAATTGAAACTAGACTTTATCAACTGCTTGCTTTACTAAATAGATAACACGCCTACTTATAAATAATTAAAATTTAAACACATTGATTAAAACCACACTCTCATCATTTGCTAAATCTATTGGCTTTAACTCACAAAATTATATTCCAAAGGAAGGGGCATCCTTTTCTTTATTTAGAATTGAAGTTTTATCTGGTTTAACAGTTGCTTTAGCGTTAGTCCCTGAAGCTATTGCCTTTGCTTTTGTTGCAGGAGTTGCACCCTTATCAGGACTTTATGCAGCTTTTATTGTTGGTTTAATTACTGCTGTGTTTGGTGGAAGACCTGGAATGATTTCAGGAGCAACTGGTGCTTTAGCTGTTGTTATGGTGTCCCTTGTTATGGATCACGGTGCACAATATTTGTTTGCAACCGTAGTTTTAATGGGAATTTTACAATTATTAGCGGGTGTCTTTAAGCTTGGAAAATTTATTAGAATGGTACCACAACCAGTAATGTTAGGTTTTGTTAATGGCCTTGCAATTGTTATTGGTATTTCACAACTTAGTCAGTTTAAAACTCTTAATGCAATGGGGCAATTAGAATGGATTTCAGGAAACACTTTATATTATTCAGTAGGGTTCGTTGTTTTAACCATGTTAATCATTTGGTTATTACCAAAGATTACTAAAGCGGTTCCAGCAACACTCGCTGCAATTTTGGTTACTTCAATTTTAGTTTTAGCATTAAAGATTGATATTCCAAGTGTTGGAGATCTTGCAAGTGTTAAAGGAGGATTACCAATATTTTCAATTCCAAGTGTTCCTTTAAACTTTGAAACTTTAAAGATCATTTTCCCTTATGCATTTATATTGTCAGCCATTGGCTTAATTGAAAGCCTGTTAACTCTTAACTTAGTTGGTGAAATTACCAATAAAAGAGGTGGGGCTAGTCAGGAATGCTTAGCACAAGGCTTTGCAAATACAGTTACTGGTTTTTTTGGGGGTATGGGTGGATGTGCGATGATCGGTCAATCCATGATTAATGTAAAATCAGGTGGTAGAACAAGAATTGCAGGAATAGCTGCAGCATTATTTCTATTAATTTTTATTTTATATACATCAAACTATATTGAGATGATCCCAATTGCAGCACTTGTTGGTGTAATGTTTATGGTAGTGATTGGAACCTTTGCCTGGAACTCATTAAAGATATTATTTTTTGTACCAAAGAGTGATGCGTTAGTAATTGTCCTTGTAACTGTTGTAACTGTTTTAGAGGATTTAGCTGTTGCTGTAATTGTCGGAGTAATTGTATCAGCATTAGTTTTTGCCTGGAAATCTGCATCAAGAATTAGAGCCATAGAGAGACCATCTGTTAGAGAAAAAGGTGCTAAGGTTTATGAAATAGAAGGACCATTATTTTTTAGTTCAACGGATAGCTTTTTAGAATTATTTAAACCAGAAGAAGATCCTGAAGTAATTATTATAGATTTTGCAGGATCAAAAGTAATTGATCAATCAGCATTAAAAGCCATTGAAGACATTGCTGACAAATATAATAGTTTTGGAAAAAAAGTTAAATTAAGACATTTAACTAAAGATTGTCATAGATTATTAAGTAGAGCAGGCCAATTAGTAGTTGATAGTGATGATGATCCTGATTACGGAATTGCAGTTGATTATGATGTTAAATTAGGTATTTTTGGCAGATAAGATGAGCAAAGAGATTAAAACAGATGATGTTATTTTCAATTTCTTCAAGCAAGTTTGTGATGAGAAAGATGATGTTAAATGTGTTGAACTTGGTAATGATTGGATTAGTGCCATGGAAACCAATCTTACTAACATGGAAAAAAATCTAGAAGAAACAGATAAAGTTAAATACCAAGAAAGTATTAATAGTAATAAACAACAGCTTGATAGTCTTAAAGGCAAAACCGCTAGTGAATGGCGTGAATACGCAACTCAGTGTATGGTTGAGATCTTAGATCATAAAACTAAATCGTGAATTTCTTTAAGAGATTATTTTCAAGTAGCAATTTAGAATTACAAATTAATGATGGAGGTAGAGCTGCGGCTGGATATAAAGGTAAAGCTGGAGACTGTGTAGTTAGATCTATAGCAATTGTAACAAATCTTCCTTATCAAAAAATTTATGATGATCTTTATAAGGCAAATGAAGAATTTAGAACTACATCAAGAACAAGACTTGCAAGAAGTTTAAAACAAAAAAATGACAGCCCAAGATCAGGTACGCATAGAGTGGTGGTTAAGAAATACCTTGAAAAACTAGGTTGGCAGTGGACGCCAACTATGTTTATTGGTCAAGGCTGTAAGGTTCATTTAAAAAAAGATGAGCTTCCTAGTGGGACTTTAATTGTATCTTGCTCAAAACACATAACTGTTGTTAAAGAGGGTGTCTTACATGATACTTATGATTGTTCTAGACGAGGTACTCGCTGTGTTTATGGTTATTGGAAAAAAAAAATTAAAGATATAATAATTATTAATGAGCTTTAAAGATAACGTTAATTTACATGTAGATAAATCAGCTAAATTACTAAATTTTAGTGATGACTTACTTGAACATTTAAAATCTATTCATTCATTAATTAAAGTAAATGTAGGTGTTGTCCTAGACGGTAAAATTAATAATTTTACTGGATGGAGAGCCGTTCACTCAGAGCACATTCTTCCAACTAAAGGTGGACTAAGATATTCAGAAACGGTTGATCAAGATGATACAGAAGCTCTAGCATCTTTAATGACTTACAAATGTGCAATAGTTAATATTCCTTTTGGAGGTGCTAAAGGGGGTTTAAAGATTAACCCTAAGAATTACACCATGCCTCAACTTAGAGAAATTACTAAAGCGTTTGCTAGTAAACTAATTAATAAAGGTTTTATTTCTCCAGCATTAAATGTACCAGCCCCAGATGTTGGAACGTCTGAAAGAGAAATGGAATGGATTTTAGAGACTTATAAAACACTTAAACCAGATGATATAAATTATAGAGGTTGCGTAACAGGTAAACCCTTACACAGAGGAGGTATTGCTGGCAGAACTGAGGCTACCGGTAGAGGTATTGAAGAAGTAGTTAGAGAAATATTTAGGCATGAAGATGTTGTTAAAGAAGCAGGATTGAAAAATGAATTAAAAGATAATGAAATTATAGTTCAAGGCTTTGGTAATGTTGGAAGTAATTTAGCTAAACATTTATACAATAGAGATAATGCAAAGATTATAGCCGTAGGTGAGTTTGATGGTTATTTATATAATAAAAAAGGCATTGATATAAATGCATTAATTGAATTTTATAAGACAAATAAAACTATCAATAATCCTAAACTTGGAAAATTTAAAAACAATCCAAGCGAACTTTTAGAATTAGATTGTGATATTTTAATTCCAGCTGCATTAGAAAATGCAATCACTATTGATAATGTAGATAAAATTAAAACAAAATTAATAATTGAGGCTGCAAATGGACCCATTTCATTTGAGGCGGATCAAAAATTATTTGAAAAAGGCGTTATGATTATTCCTGATATCTATGTCAATGCAGGGGGTGTTGTGGTTTCTTATTTTGAGTGGGTAAAAGATATTTCTCATATACGTTTTGGTAGAGTTGAAAAAAGATTTCAAGAACAAAAAATATTAGACATTATTGATTTGATAGATAAAAAAACGAATACTAAAACAGATTTTGACACCATTAAAAAAATTATTCATGGTGCTGATGAAGAGGACTTAGCTTTTTCAGGTCTAGAAGATAGTATGAGAAATGCATTTATTGAAATTTATAATGCTAAAAAACAAATAAAAAAATCCTTTAGAGATAGTGCTTATTACGTGTCTCTAAAAAAGATAAGAAACTTCTATACCGTGGAAGGCTTCCCTAAACGATAAATAGCGGCTTAATTTTACCTATAATTAAATTAATAGAAGACTCCCGATCTATGATTTGTTAGCATTTGTCATGATAAAATTAATAAGAGCAGGCTTTATAAGCAAGCTTTTTGCCATTTTAGTTCTAAGTTTATGGTTATCTAATGGTGCTAAAGCAGGTTGTGATGATGCACCAGTTGATGGAGTGGATTATTCTAATTGTCAATTCTCAGAAGGCCAAGATCTAAGTAGAGCCTATATACCAAACTCTAATCTATCTTTTATTAGTTTTATTAAAGTTACCTTTGATAAAGGGGTAATGATGAATGCAACATTAGCTAATGGTAATTTTGTAGAATCTTCTTTTATTAGAACGAATTTATATGAAGCAAATCTTGAGGGGGGTATTTTTGAAAAAGCTAATTTTTCAAGTGCTAACCTAACAAGAGTAAATTTTAAAGGCTCTTCATTAATTGAGACAAACTTTAGTAATAGCAACCTCTTTGAAGCTGATTTTACAGGAGCTAATATTTTAAATGCCACCTTTGAAGGTGCCAATCTTAATAACGTAACATGGATTGATGGAACTAAATGTTTACTTGGTTCTATTGGTAAATGTGTTAAATAGTTAAAAGTTAATTCACATAATATCCATGAAAAAACATTTAATAATTTTAGTTTTATTTTTAATAGTTCCAAATTTATCTTTTGCAAAACAGCTAAGTAAATCTCCATTTATTCCAGATAGTGTTCAAGATGAGTTTAATGAATTATCTACCGAACATAAGAGCAAGTTTTGTGGTTTTGAAAACTATAAAATTAGAAAAGGCGTTATTAACAAAGATCTTGCACCCAAAATACTTGGTTACAATTCAAGAATGGATAATTGGAAGATTGTAGAAGGTAATCACAGTAGAGATGTTATGAAAGAATACTTAGCGGCAGTAACTTATGCCAGTGTTACTAAGAATGATGAGGTTAAAGAATTTCTATTTGATAAACTTTATACTTGGGCTAAAAATAATGCACTATCAGCAACCAAGCAGTGTTATACAAACTCAAAAGATAAACCTGTTTTAAAAGATTGCCAGGGAGAATGGAGCGACCCTAACGGACAAGACTTAGCGCCAGTAAAAGATTCAACTGTTGCTGTACAAATTGTTATGGGTCTTAATTATATTTATAATTTAAATTTTACAACTTATAAAACTGACGATCCTAGACACAAAAAAATTAATCAATGGTTTAAATCTTTTTACAAAAGAATAAAACCAGTATCAGATTTTTATTTTGGAAATTCTGCTGGATGGTATTTTCCAAATATAGCCTTAAAACACAATGATAATAAGAATTATAAATCATTAGTTAAAAAGCTTATTAAAAGTGCAGATAAACGGATTTTAAAAGATGGCAGCATTAAAGATAGGACAACCCGTGGTAATAGATCTTTATGGTATCATCATTCTGCATTAGGTGAAGCTTTTATGATTATGGAAATTGCAAATGCTGCAAACGTTAAAATACCAAAAAATTATGAAAAAAATCTATTAAAAGCTGCTGAATTATTTCAAGATGGTTTTTTAGATAATTCTATTTTAGAACCATGGGCAAAAAAAGCACATAATGCACAACCTAGTAATGGAATACAAAAATTTAATAAGAATTTAAATTCTATAACTATTGATAGTCAATGGTTTCATATAATTCAATACAGGTACCCAAATCACAGAACTTCAAAATTTTTAAAAACTAAACTTACCACCAAAGCAAAATCCTTGAAAAGTAGTGGAGCAATAGCAATCGGAATTGGCTGTATCTATAATGCTTTAGCAAATAAATAAAAAAGTTTTAATTTGCTCATTTTACAGGTTTAATTTTCTGATTAATAACGAGCACTGCACCAATCATTAAAATAGGTAAGCCTATTATTAAATCTTGCTGCCATTCTAAGTTTTCAAATATTGTTGAGATTAATAAAGCAAGTACGGGCATAACAACTCCCACATAACCCGCTCGTCCTGCTCCAACTTTCTCTAATAGTCTTAAGTAAAAGATAAAAGCAAATATTGAGCCAACTATTGATAAATAAGCAAGGGATGCGATGTAACTGAAGCTATATTCAAATAATAATTCAGTGCCTTTTATCTGAGTGATTAATAGAGTAACTAATGATCCATAAAGCATTGAATACGCAAGTGTTGGTATTAATGAGAAGTTATTATTTAAGTTTCTTTGGTGAACCATGTTACCTGTTGATGCACTAAATGTACCAAGTAAGGCTAAAAATAATCCAACATGGGTTCCATTAGCAAAGCTGAAATTGAAAATCTCATCATTGAAAATAATTATAATTCCAATCATTCCAATAGTTGCACCAAGTAAAGTTTTTAAAGAAGGTTTCTTTTTAAAGTAAAAGCCTTCTCCTAAAATATTCATAATAACCACCGTTGAAAAGACAACTGCTGGAAATGCGCTTATTAAATAAGTGTTTGATAGATAAAAGAAAACGTAATTTAAAGAGTAAAGACAAACACCAAAGAGTAAAAACCAAAGATGTTGATTTAAAGAAAACTTAAGATTTTTCTTCTTATAAATTAAATAAACAAAAATAACTATTGCAGCTATCAAAAATCTATAAAACACCGATACTAATGGATCAACGTAACCTAATTGAAACTTGATGACATACCAAGTAGGGGACCAGCAAAAAAGTGTGATAATAAATAAGAAAAAATTGTTCATTATTAAGGACTATAATCAATCAATCTTAAAAAAATATAAGATTAATCTAACAATTTTTAATATATAAATTTATTAGTTATGAAAAAAATACTTCTAATTTTAACTCTACTTATATCATTAAGTAGCTTTTCTTATTCTGATAATCATTATCCAATCACGAGAGATTCTGAATTAATGATTGCTAGAGGTAAAATTGCCTACCAAAACAATTGTGCAAGTTGTCATCAAGTTAATTTATCAGGTGCTGAAAATTGGAAGGGCGTTGATGAAGACGGCCATAGAAAAGCGCCACCTTTAAATGGTACGGGTCACACTTGGCATCATGATGATGAGACATTACATAAAATTATTAAATACGGGTTAGTTGGAATAATTAGTGACTATGAAGGCAAAATGGGTGGTTTTGGAGATAAATTAAATGACAAAGATATAGATTCAGTTTTAGCCTACATTAAAAGTTTTTGGCCTGATGATTATTACAAACATCAAATAAATTTAAGTAAATAAATTAAATGGCAACTGATACATTTCATTGGTCGTGTAAACACACGTGGCGAAAAAGTGCTAAGAATACGATGTGGTGTGTTATCGGCTGTGCAATTGGTGACTTTGGAACCATACTATTTTTTCAATTAAGTAAAATTCCTTTTCCAGTATTAGGTATTATGACTTTAGCAATCATAAATGGTTTATTAACCAGCATTATGCTTGAAACTTTTATTTTAATGAGACAAAATTTTAAATTAATTAATGCTTTAAAGACCGCCTGTGGAATGAGTTTCATCTCAATGGTTAGTATGGAAATTTCTATGAACGCTACAGATTATTTTTTAACCGGTGGAGCGATGCTAACTTGGTGGGTGGTACCTATTATGTTAACTGCGGGATTTTTAACACCATGGCCTTATAATTATTGGAGACTTAAAAAATTCAATCAAGCCTGTCATTAAATATTAAATGGTTACAACATCTGAAATCATATTAGCAATTATTATCGTTGCCTTATCTGTTGTTATGCCTATCTATTATTATTACCAAAGGAAGAAAAACCCCAAACAAGATAATAAAGCTCAAGATAACCCCGAGATAAAAAATTATATTGATAGAATTAATGAAATAACTAGAGTTAAACGTAAATGAAAAAACTTTTAGGAATCATAATTCTGAGTTTGCTCGTTAGCAATATAACTTTTGCAAATAAAAATAAGAGAACCTGGGATTATCCTTTTTTAGATTATAAAGAGTGGGAAGTAAAAGGTTCAGAAAATCATTACAAATTTCAATCAAACTTAAGAGAAGATAAAGACGTTTTAAAAGAATTTAAAAATAATAAAAAAACTGGGATAATTAGTTATTTGTTATTTGAGGACGATAAAATTGTTATCGATGTGTCTGATATTCCTAAAAAAGTTAGCAGCGGAGATACAATAATTAATGGTTTATTACCATCTCATTCAATGGGTAAAAGTTTAGTTTCTTACGTAACAGGGCACGCTATTTGTGAAGGTTATATTGATAACGTAAATGTAAAATTAGATGACTGGCCATTAATAAAAAGTACATTGTATGATAACTCGGTATTACTTGATCTTCTAAATATGAAAGGTGGTGACCAAAAATGGGTTGGTGAGAGAATGAAGAATGGTTCAGATAATAGAATTAAAGGTCCAAAGAAAGAAAATGTAAATGTTATTGGCTTAATGAAAGTTATGAACGTCTATTTAAGAGGTTCTGAAAAAAGCAAACTGATTTATAATTATAGTGCCTTGACCACTAATGTGATTATGAATTATGTGAAACATAAGACTGGCGCTGATTGGGACAAATTATTGCATAAAGTTTTTAATGAACACGTTGGAGTTAAAAATAGTGTTTATTTTTCAAAATCTAGAAAGTATTTAAAATATGATGATTTTGTTTCTGCAAGATACTCTTTTTATGCAGATAGATATGATTACCTAAGAATTGCTAAAACCATGATGGATGATTGGCATAACGATACTTGTGCTGGTAAATATTTAAAAACTATTTACGAAAATAGAGTTCAAAAAAAAGATAATACAAAAAAAGCAACTGATGTGGGTCTATATACAAAATCATATGGTGGTCAAATCCATTTTGATATTTTTGGAATTGATAAGACAAGAAAAATTTTAGGATTGAGTGGATTTGCAGGTCAGCAAATATTAATCGATCTAGATAATAAAAGAATAATAGTAGTCAGCTCACTGTATAGAAATTATAATTGGAAAAAAATTGTTCACTCAGTAATTAAAGGCTAAATGAAAAAAGTAATTTTATTATTAATAATTTTTTTAATCCCTAATTTAAGTTTAGCTTCAGAATTTAAGAAAATTAAAAAAGAAGCTGTTGTTACAAATTCAAAAATAATTTTTCCAATTAAATCAAATGAAGATACCTGTGTTGGTTCTCAATCATACCAGCCTAATTTTATACTTGATCCAATACCAACTCTAGACGCTCCAAAAGGTTATGGTTTAGATGATCGCTTTGATCGAGTGAGACAACAATTTGAAAAGTTTAGCATGCCATGTGGATTAGGTGATGTTAAATCATGTGAAAAAGTTAAAGAAATAATTTTGAATTGGGCAAAAGCAGATGCACCCAAAAGAAAAGGTTCTGATAATGGAGAAAGTAAATTTTGGAATGACACATTAACAATAAATCTTCATATTAATAACCCGATGATGTCAGGGTATTCATTTGCAAGGCAGGTGATTGATTTTTCTGCAGAGGAAGAAAAAATAATTAAAGAATGGTTTAGGAGATCTGTAAAAAGAGGAGCTCATTTAATGTATGGAAAAAAATATAAAGATAATACAGGAGCAAGAGGTGTTCCTAAAAGTGCCCACAACCATGCATTGACTTCTGCAATATCTCATATGCAACTTGGTATTATTTTAAATGATCATAAACTTTTTAGAAAAGCATTTAAAAATTACGAACATGCAATTAGATATCAGAGAAAAAATGGAAGTTTACCTATAGAAGTGAGAAGAGGTGGAAGAGCAATGTTTTATCAAGGAAGGGCGATGAATGCTCTTTCGGTAATAGCAATTATTGCTGAAAACCAAGGATATAATATTTGGAAATACGATCACAAAGGTAAGGGTAAAAATTTTCATAATGTGGTAAAATTTTTTTTAGATTTTTCTGAAAATAACGAAATTGTATTTAAGTATGCTAAAGAAATGAAAGCACCTGGACCTGCTAAAGATTATAAAAATCAAGATTTAAAAATGATAAATAGTTCTAACTGGGGTTGGTTTTATGCTTATGCAACAAGGTTTCCAAATCATGAAAATATAAAAAGAATTGAAGAGTGGGCTAATGAAGATAATTTAAACAAATATCAGAAGGGTTTTTTGTATCATTATAAAAATATTGGAAAAACTAAGTTTAATGATGCTTCATGGACTGTCGTTGAAGCTAATTGTCATTTTCTTAAATAAACTAAAATGAAAAAGATTTTAGAGATCATAATTCTGAGTTTGTTGTTGAGTGGTAATGTATATGCAAAAATTGATCCAAAAATAAAAAAAATAGTTTCAGTTATAACTAACAATTCAGATTTCAAAATTAAATCATTACCAACTAAAGATTTAAAAGTTCCTGGAATAGGGAAATTTAAAAGATCCGGAAGCAAAACTAAAGATGGAACATATGCCATTATTACAGATAGTAACTCTGCCTTTAAAGGGAATAATTTTTATCTTTTTACTCCTAGCTTTAGTCAATGCAAAAGAATGCAGGGACACAATGACTGCAAACATACTGACGGAACAACAAGAACTGAATTTACCGATACAAAAAAAACTACTTTCAAAAAGGGAGATGAGGTTTTTATTCACGTTGCTGTAAAACCAGTAAACAATATACTTTTTGGAAATAATAATAATATCAAAAAACCTACTAGAAATATCTTTATGCAATGTTTTGGTAAAGATGGTTGGAATATTTTTATGATGGGTTTTTATCCAATTTCAAAATTTAAAGATGTGCCATCATTATCAATAAATCTACAACAACCTGGATTATATAAAGAAAGCCCTGACTCTTGGGCATACGGTGGTGGAAAAAATGATAAATGGAAAAACTTTACTTTAAAAGAATATCAACCAAACCAAAACTATGGATCATCTGAATGGACATCTGTTTTATTGCATATTAAGCACGAGGATAATGACGATGGTTTTTTTAAAGTTTATATAGATGGAGAACTTAAAGCAGATCATAAAGGTCCAACATTTAATCCAAATTTAAGAAAAAGTGGAAGTTGTTATTTAAAATTTGGTCATGTTACAACTAGATCAAAACCTAGAATTGAAAAATATGGGAAAGATTCTGTGGAACTTATGTCTATTGCTCTTGATGCAATTGCATTTGGAAATTCAAAAGAAGAGGTAATGAGTTTAATAGAAAACGATAAATAGTGAAAAAACGTTTATCAGGGTGCAGTGAATGCGGAGATGATACAGCCATCTTAACACAAGTAAGCTCAGGACCAGAGGTGATCTTACTTTGCACAGATTGTTATAATCTGAAACATTCAAGCGAAACACAAAACCATATTGGTTATGAAGAAGAAAAAAGCTAAAAAATTAAAGACTAAAAAAACTGCACCTAATTTTTATGGTCTTGGTAAATTTAACTATTTGATCTTTAAATTTCTCTGTTCACGGTTTAAGCTTAAATAGCTAATACTTGAATTGCTCAGCTTAGATTAAATTATTAAGCCCTAAGCAATAAATTAAATGCTTAGAGCTAATAATTACAATGTTATGTCTTACTTCCTTAAAACCAATTGTTAGGAATAATGATGTAGTGAATTGCAAGTACAATTGCAACTGACACCGTCAATCCTATAGTCATTTTAAGAAAGTCTTTACCAATTAGTGGAAACACATATTTGAATTTATAATCACTATTCATTGATGCGATTGCTAATTCTCTTCCACACAATAGTCCAACAAACACCCAAGTTGTTGACATTGGTAAGTCATTAAGTTCTTTAAAATAATAAAGAACCGCAGCATAAATAATATTGATTATGGTTGCTGATCTTGCGTACCTTGTGCCAGTTTTCTCTAAGACAACCTTTTGAATAGTTCCACCATGAATGTAGAAGATATAAAAAAGTAGTGCTGTAAAGTAAGCTAGTACAATTAATAATAAGTTAACATCAATTTGTCTTGGAAGATAAACTGCAATGTTAGCTACATCATGAGATAACCAAACCCACCATAACCAAGCAGAAGTTACCCAAACAGAGTTACGCCAAAAGCCAATCCATTTGTCTTCAACTTCATCTAGTTTTTCATTAATAAATTTTGAAATAACGACCCAGCAAATATAAGCAGCCGTTGCAGCTAAACCATAGCCGACAACACTTTTCATAAGCATCTTCTCAAGCACCACCGTTGATGCAAAAGCTGATAAAACTAAGAAGGTTGTTGAAACCGGTATTCCTATTCTTGTTAATATTAGAAGTATTCCTGGTGCCACAGCGTGATACCATTGTATTTCTTGGAAAGGTATTCTTGTTAATCTACCGTAAGAGATATCTCCATTATTACTGTACCAACCCCAAGTAATAGCAAGTATCATTACAAATGATGCTGCACTAGCAAGAGTGTACCATTTAAACCATTTTTGTTTTGACGCGATAAAAGTTCCCAATGTTTGAATTGAGTCATTTGCAATAACACTGTACCCCGCTAAAGCAAAGCCTACTATCGTATATATTAAGGTCATTTCCATTTTTCTATTTTCCTATTTTATGTTTTTTTTATTGTTTTTCATTTCGAACGATTCTTAGTCTTAAGGTCGATTTAATAGGTTGGTAAAAATATATCTATAGTTAAGTTTATTAGTTTACTTTGGGGAGAGTTGATTCATCAATCTTTATATTATTCGAAGTTAAAATCTAGCTAGAGAATTTAATAATAAGTTTTAAGAGGAGTTGATTCATCGTGATGTATATTAATTAATGATTTTGTCTAGCTGAATAATGACTTAAATTTCATTTAATATAGGCTTATAATTAACACAACTATAACGCTTAATGAGTTATATGAATTTACTGATAAAAGTATTTAAAAGATTCTCTATTACAAAAATTCTTAACTAATCTTACTATTTCATTAAGTAATAATCGTCCTAGATATAGACACCCGATTTAGGACTTGTTAGGGTCTGATTATGAAAGGTTATAGATTTATTACAAGTGACGACACTTCAGAATTTTGCCATCGTGTAACGGAGGCCATATCCAATGGATGGAAATTGTATGGTGAACCCAAAATGACTTTTGATAAAAAAAGAGGGGTCATGCGTTGTGCTCAAGCAGTTATAAAAAATTCACCTCAGAAAAAGTATTCCAAAAAGATGAAGTTATCATCGATATAAATGGCAGATCAGATAATACCCTTTGTTTATATGCTAGGGATACTCTTATTAGTACTCCCAGCTTTTCTACAATCTAATTCTAAATTAAAGCAGTTTTTAACTAATCTTAGTATTTGGATTGTCATTATTCTCATAATTTTAACTATTATTTATTTTTTCAATTGACAGTTTGAGAGAAAGTTGATTATATTTAGTTGCGCTGATTTAAGTTAAATTGCAGAGCGCGTTATAAATCCTGCTAAAGCGACGCTTCAACCACCGCTTTAGACAGGTGGTTTTTTTTTATCTTTCATAAAATTAAGCCGGGCAGTTGAACCATATTGTGCGCCCTGCATTTGCTTAAGCACTAAAAAGGAGAAAAGAGGCCTATGAATATAACCTCTTATTATTTTGTGACCTTTTTTCTCCAAAACAAGAGGAAAAAAAATGAGCACAAATAAATTAAAAGAAAGATTAGATAAAGGACCTGTTATATGCGCAGAAGGTTTTTTATTTGAGATAGAAAGACGTGGCTACATGTCATCAGGGGAATTTGTTCCAATGGTGTCATTAGATCATCCTGAAGTTTTAGAGAACTTACATAGAGAATTTCAACACGCAGGATCTGATGTAGTTGAGGCCTTTACTTATAATGGACACAGAGAAAAAATGCGTGTTATTGGTAAAGAAGAACTTCTTGAACCACTAAATCGTTCAGCATTAAAAATTGCTAAAAAAGTAGCACTAGATACTCCTAAAGGATCAAAACCAAATTTGATGGCAGGTAATATTTCAAATTCAAATATCTGGAAACATAATGATCCACAATCTCAAAAAGAAGTTGAAGGAATGTTTACAGAAATGATTGGTTGGGCCGTTGAAGAAGGTGCTGATATGTTAATTGGTGAAACTTTTTATTATGCTGAAGAAGCTTTTAAAGCTTTAGAGATAATGAAAAAAACAGGTTTACCAACTGTATTAACTATATCTCCAATGGGTGAAAATAAAATGAGAGATGGAAAATCTGTTGTTGATACCTGTAAAGAGCTAGAGCAATTAGGGGCTGATGTTGTTGGTTTAAATTGTTTTAGAGGACCTGCTACCATGTTTCCTTTTTTAAAAGAAATTAGAAAAGCAGTTAAATGTCATGTTGGAGCTTTACCTATTCCTTATAGAACCAGTGAAGATTACCCAACATTTTTTAATCTACCAGATCGAAGCAATTGTCAGTGTCCATCACCTCATGGAAGAACGTTTCCAACAGCATTGGACCCACACTTTTGTAATAGATATGAAATAGGTAAATTTGCAAAAGATGCTTATGAGCTAGGTATTAATTACCTTGGAGTATGTTGTGGAGCAAACCCAATGTTGATTAGGGAAGTTGCTGAGTCAATTGGTTTAACTGTTCCAGCAAGTAAATATCGAGAGAACATGGAAAATCATTTTATGTATGGAAAAAATAAAAGAATTCCAAAACATATGACTGAATATGGAGACAAAGCGTAAATAAATTAAGAAGGGCATTTAACTAAATTGTGCGCCTGACATATGTCGAAGCACTAAAACAGGAGAAAAAAAATGAGTAACAATCTAAAAGAAACAATAAGTAATCTACAGAAGGATTTTACAGCCAACCCAAAAAATGCTGTGGTCCAATATGAAAGCAATTCAATTCTTAAAGAAGGACTTCAATCTGTAGTCACTCTTAGAGAGCATAAATTAGTTGTTGATGAACCCAAAAGTTTTGGTGGAAAAGATGAGGGACCCAGCCCAGTAGAGTTAATATTAGCAGCGTTAGCAACGTGTCAGGAGATAACCTATAAAGCATTTGCTACAGCAGCGGGTATTAATATTGAGAGTGTTAGTGTTAAATTAAAAGGTGAATTAGATCTTCAGGGTTTTTTAGCTTTAAATAAAAACACTAGACCTGGCTTTCAATCCATCTCTGGTACTGTTGATATTAAATCTTCATCACCTAAAGCAGAAATAGATAAATTGATTGATACGGTAAATACACATTGCCCGGTATTAGATATTTTATCAAAAGGAGTTCCTATTAAATTGTTTCAAAAGGTTTCTTCAAGTTCTAATAATAAAGAGCACATAGAGCAAAGAGCAAGTGCTGCTTAACTAATCTAATTTAAGCCCTATGAAAATAGGGCTTAAGTCTTTTAAGTTCATTTCAAATCCTAAAAAATTAGAAGTTTGACTAGAATTAAGTATTAATTGCGTGCTAGGGTCTTGTTAATGAAAAATATTTATCATTCTGATATTTATCAATTTAACACCCCAGTTAGTAGTTATTGGGAAGATCATTCAAGCGAAAATTTAAATCTAGATAAACTTAATAAAGATGTCAGCTCAGAAATTGTTGTAATAGGTGGAGGGTACACCGGTTTATCCTGTGCAATTAATTTAATAGAAAATCATAATTTAGAGGTCATTTTAGTTGAAGCTGGAAAAATAGGTTGGGGGGCTTCATCTCGTAATGCAGGTTTCTGTTCTCTACCGCCAAGTAAGATGTCTTTTAAAAAGATGCAATCTATTTACGGCAATGATGAAACTAAAAAGTTCTTTAAAAACTCTGTTGAAGGCTCAAATTATACAAAAGATATTATACAAGAATATAATATTGATTGTGATGTAACGGGGGATAGTAATTACGTTGTAGCCCATCATCCAAATAAGTTTAAAGATATTAAAGAACAAGCTACAGCTTACAGAGAAGAGTTTGGCATTGAAACTGAGATTTATTCAAAAGAAGACTTTGATAAAATTGGCCATGGTGGCACAGAGCAATTTGGAGCTTTTTCTTATAAACCTGGTTTTGCAATCAATCCTCTTAAATTTGTTAATGGCATTGCAAAATATGCTTTATCTAAACAATTAAAAATCTTCGAGCACACTAAAGTGGATAAAATTGATAAAGAGAATGGTGCTTATATTTTAAGGACGAAAGAAGGATCTATTCGATCAAAAAAAATAGTTGTTGCAACAAACGGGTTCTATCAAGAAGGCTTAATCCCAGAGATGAATTCAAGAATTTTACCAGTAATTTCAAATATTATTGTCACCCAACCCTTAACCGAGCAAGAAATTGACCAACATAATTTTAAAACATTTTCTCCAATAGCTAATACTAAAAATCTTTTATATTATTATCGAAAGTTACCTGACAACCGAATTTTATTTGGCACTAGAGGGGATTTAAGTGGCAGTGATCAATCTAATTTAAATATGTCTAAGAAAATGGAAAAATTTTTAAAAGATATTTTTCCTAAATGGAAAGATATTAATATTGATTATAATTGGCGGGGATTAATTGCTTTATCTCAAAAATTAACTCCCTCCATTGGTAAAATTGATAATGAAGAGATTTATTATGGATTTGGCTATAATGGGGTTGGAGTGAGTGCTGCTCCTTGGACTGGAAAACAATTATCTAAGTTAGTATTATCAAACAGTAAAGAGTTAGATATTTCAAAAATTTATAAAGGATTACCTAAGAAATTTATCTTTCCTCAATTAAGAACATTTTATTTTAGATTAGCGGTGTGGTTTTATGCAATTAAAGACAGATTTAATGTTTGAGAAAGAGTATGATCAAAATTAATTTATGAATGTATTTATAATTTTATCAGTATTGGTAATTGTTGTTGGGGTTATTTTACTAGTTGCATCACCTGCTGCGTTATTTACTTTGAATTGGAAAGAAAAGTCAGGAAAAGACAAATTTCTAATGTTCTTATTTTATGGTATTTTGGTTTATATAATAAATATTATTTTTTGGATTATTAAATAACAATATTACTCAATCCTGAGATCTCTTTAATGCTATTTTCACCATGTTATCTCCTTTGTTAATTGTTAAGTTTATTCACTAAAAATGACTCTAATTTCATCTTCTATAGTTCCTTCAACTGCAACTTTCTTTAATTGTTTTTGAAGATTTTGATATTTTTTATCAGTTGACATTTTTGCATCAGCTTCATTTTCTCCTTCAAACATTGTACCAATTAAAGTTTCTCGTATTGTTCTAGGATCACCACCTACTTGAAAAGAAAAATAGATTTGGTGTTTAGGAAAATATTTTTTTCTTAGCTTAGCTAAGCCTTGGCAAATCTCCATAGCTTTACCTAAACCATCATCCGTTACTCTCATTGTTCTGGTATATATTGCTTGCATTATATAAATCTCCCTTGTTAATTATTATTATTAGAAATTAATAAATTTTGATTAATTTTAAAATACTATATTTTGTCACTAGGTATGCAAAAATTTTATACAACTATTTCTTGTATAAATTTGCTGTGAGCTCGAAACCTATGATTATTTAATAAAAATATTACTAACGTCTGAGATCTCTTTATTCCTATCTAGTATTAGCTAATTCCATCACCTAGACACCTGATTTGAATATTGGTAGGGTTTGTTGGTGAGTGATATTTTTCCAAAAGGATCGGCATGGATGAACGGTGAATTCATTCAACTTTCTGAAGCTAAAATTCCTATTTTAGATTGGGGTTTTCTAAGATCTGATGCCACATATGATGTTGTCCATGTTTGGAAGGATAGATTTTTTCAATTAGATAAACATATTGATCGTTTTTTTAAATCAACAGAAAAACTGAGAATGCCATGCAGACTTAGTCGTGAAGAAATAAAAAAAATATTAGCAGGCTGTGTTAAAAAAGCTGATCTTGAAGACTCTTATGTTGAAATGATACAAACAAGAGGAATGTCTCCAAACTTTGTTAGAGATCCTCGTAAAGCGACACCACGTTTTATGGCTTTTGCAGTACCCTTTGGTTGGATACTTAAGCCAGAAGATTTTGAAAAAGGATTAGATGTATATTTAACCGATATAACAAGAATTCCTCCAAGTTCAGTTGATCCAACTATTAAAAATTATCATTGGATGGATTTAGTCACCGGTATGCTTGATGCTTATGAGAGAGGACATCATACTGCTTTACTAGTAGATGAGGATAATAATATCTCTGAAGGCCCAGGCTTTAATATTTTCTCCGTTGATGAAAATGGAATTAATACCCCAGACCATGGAGTACTAGAAGGAATTACAAGACAAACCGTTATTGATTTAGCTAAAGAACTAAATATCAAAGTTAATAAAAAATCTATAACGATTGAAATGTTAAAATCATCTAAAGAATTATTTGCAACTTCAACAGCAGGAGGGGTAATGCCAATAACAAAAGTAAGTGGGGAAAATATTAAACAAGGAATGGTAGGGGATATTACAAGAAAAATTCACAAACTCTATTGGGATAAGCACTCAGATCCTATGTGGAGCACATCTATAAATGACATATTGTAAAAAATGAACATTAAACAAACAGTTATCTTTGTCTTCATTCCATCAACTGGACACCTGATTTAAGGTTTGGTAGATTTAAATTATGTCTGGACTTGAAATACTATTAACCATTGAACTTACTTATTTAGCTTACACAATAATTATGGACTTATGATCAAATATATTCTGCCAGCTATAATCATCTTCTTAATCGTATTATTCTGGGAAAAGATTACTGAAATAGTCTTTAAAAAATTTAATATTAGATTGAATTATATTATTGTCAGTGCTGTGTTAATAACTGTCACTATAATAATTTTATTAATTAATTATGGATAAATTTAATTAATATAAAAAGCTTCTATCGATCGTTGTTCTAGGTTTGTTGTTGTGTTGGTATGTTTAAGAGAAAGCTTTTTTAGCAGTTTCCATTAGTTCATTCATTTTATTTTTGATTTCTTCATCAATATTTTCAAAACCAGCCTGCAATAGATCATTTTTAATCTTTCTAAAAACATCCTCATCTCCAGGCTCAACCATATCAGATTTTATAACTTCAAGAATATAGTCCTCTTTATCTTTATCAGTTTTTTTTAATTTATCTGCTACCCACTCACCTAAAAGTTTATTTCTTTTTGCATTAATTTTGAATATAGCTTCTTCATCGTGGGCAAACTTACCTTCAAATCCTTTTTTTCTATCATCGAATGAGCTCATATCTCTAACCCTTTTAACAAACGTATTATTAAATTTTTTAATTAATTATTTTTTTTCACCTAAATTAACAAGCGCTCCACCAATTAAACCTATCACGATCGGCGAAAATCTTGATGCTTCTCCTAGAAAACTAGTTAGATTATAACCGGCGTAAGAAGAACCAAAGTCAGCTACAGCAAAAATAATTAAAATGTATCCAAGTATTTGCATTCATTAATGTTATCAAATGAGTTAAGATAAGCTATCGAAATGATGGATCAGTTACTACCTGTAGTATATATGATAGGAGTTCTTTTATTGGTTCTTCCTGCTTTTCTACAATCTAATTCTAAATTAAAACAATTCTTAAATAATCTTACTATTTGGATTGTCATAATCCTTATAATTTTAACAATTGTTTATATATTTAAAAACAAATGATAAAATCTATTATATTGCTAATAAAATTTGGGTTTATTGGTTTTTTTAATGAATTAAGACTTTTATTTAAAAGCTTATCAGAAATGATGACAAGTGGATTTGATAATTTAAATTATCATATTTTCCAACCGATACGGCTATTAAGATTTCAAGATATAAGAGATTTTATTTTTTCTACAGAAGGAATTATAGTTATGATTATATCTTTTCTTGTAATTATTTTTTTAATTTCAAGAAAAAAGCAATAACATTTTATTGCAAATAAATTTTGTTGTTTAAAAAATAATCAAAGTATTTAGTAGAGATTAACAATCTTTGTATTAAACCTGAGAGTGAATTTATTTTATAAAAGCTAGATAAAATTAGTTATTAAAAGCTTTAATTTTATTAATTAGTTTGAGAAGGTTAATTTTTATAAATTAATAAATGTTTATATTATTTGGATCAAAAGACCGAGCAGTAGAAACTGATAGTGGACAGTTTCATTGTCCAAATTGCAATCTAAAAGAAGAATATGGAAAGAAGTATGTTCAAGACTGGTTCACATTATTTTTTATTCCAATTTTTCCAATAAGTGGAAAAAAAAACGACCATATAGAGTGTAAAAAATGTGAAAGTATTTATCATCTAGATGTAATAAATTATAAACCAGCTCTTAATGATGAGGAGATGGAGTCCGAATATCAAAAAGCTCTTAAAAATGTTTTATGCTTAATGATTTTAGCTGACAATAAAGTTGAGGATGAAGAATTAAATATAGTCTCGGATATTTATAATAAGCTCACAAACAATAAAAAATTTACAAAAAATCAAATAGAAAAAAACCTTGCTCTTGTTAAAAAAAGTACAAAAAATGTGCAAGAATATTTAAAAAAAATAAAACCTTATTTAAATGCAAGACACAGAGAATTAGTTGTTAAGGCAATGTATTATGTAGCTTCATCTGATGGTCATTTAGATGCTAAAGAAAGCAAATTGCTAATGAAAACAGCATCTGTATTAGATATGACAGCAGCACATGTTAAAGGTGTTTTGTCGGAACTTGATCAAGCAAAAATTAATTAAACATTATGAAGAAACTATTACTTTCCCTTTTTTTTTTAATATTAATTTTTTCTAATTCAAATGCCATCGAGATCGATTTAAATGATCCATATTATAAAATAGGATGGAAAAATCTTGAAAACCCCGAAAATACATCAATTATAATTCCAGATGCCAATGCTTCTATAGAAATTATTGAAACAGAGATTTATTTAGACTCAAAAGAAAATATTAAAAAACGTTTAGATTTAATTAATGAACAAGAAACTAATATTGAAGATGTTTATGAAAAATTAATTATATTTGATAGAGAAGAATATTATAAAGTTAACGTAGAATATAATGATGCAGGCTATATAACAGCGGATAGATTTAAGAATTTTACTTCATCTAACTTACTTGAAACGATGAATAAAAGGATGTCAGATTCAATATCGAAAGTAAGTTGGCTCATAGAACCAAGTTTTTCAGAAAATAATTTATCCACATTTGCCTATAAAGTAGAATGGTTAGATGGAGATATTACTTATGAATATAAAAGTTTAATTTTAGGTAGAGAAGGGTATATCGAATTAACAATATTTTTATATGGAGATGGAAATGAATCAGAAGATTTTTTTGATTATTATTCTGGTGTTATTGAAGGTATTGCTTCAGGAGTAAAATTTAACAAAGAATATAGTTATTCTGATTTTCAAAAAGATGATTATATTTCATCAAATACGTTAACAAATTTAATCGATAAAAGTTATGGAATGGGTATAGCAACTGACCCAACTAATCACATAGCCTACTGCTTGATTACAACATCAGATTTAAAAGTTTCAAAAATAACCGAAGCTGACTATCCAAGATTTGCAGGTAAAGTTATAAATTTTCTTGTATCTGAAATTAAACAAGAAATAATAGATATATCTGAAGATGGCGAGGTAAATGTTTTATCTGGAATGTACGGCCCTGAAGATAGACAAACTTTCAAAAAAACTGAGATTTATACAAATGCCTATAGTGCAGCTTATACAAATATTATTGAGTTAAATGGCGATAAAGAAGGGGATAAAGTTAAATACGAGTACAAAAATAAATTACAATTTGAAAATGGAAAACCTGTTCGTTTATATGCTTATATAGATCAAACTGGTTTTTCTATAAGCAAATGGACTTTGAAATTAAATTGTAGAGATTATGATTATACAGCTGAAGAAAAACTAGTGGCTAAAAAATTTATCCCTAATTCAAATTTACTAAAAGGTACAAAAAATGACTCTAAATATCCTCCTTATTTTCAAGAGTTAATTGAAAAGATTGAGAAACTAGAAAATACTGAAAATAAAAAAACAATAGAACGAACAATTGAGAGTATGAAGAAAAAAACTAATTAAAATATTCAAAAATGAACACTCTTTTAATAACAATTGTTCCATCAATTCTAATCTTATTATATTTTTTTTTATCAGATAGATTTAAAGAGCCCAAAGGCTCAATAGCTTTAGTTTTTTTTCTAGGTATTTTAATTTGTTTACCAGCAGGAATTATCAATAGTTTTATGCATGATAATTTTAATGATGGGTCTGATTTATCTGAAGCACTTTACTCAAGTTTTCTAGGACCTGCTTGGGGTGAGGAATTATTAAAATTTATTATTTTATATTTTGTTGTCTTAAGAAGAAACGAGTTTAACGAACCTATGGATGGAATTGTCTATGGTGTTACAGTATCCCTAGGTTTTGCAACATATGAAAATTATGATTATGTGTTTAGATTAGCAGAGCTTTGGGAAATAGATCCTTACCAAATGGCTATATGGAGATCTTATTCTGCCATCCCTCTTCATGGTTTAAATGGTTGTATAATGGGATTTTATTTTGGAATGTATTCATTCACTGCTAATAAGAAATACTTAATATTGTGCTTATTAATCCCCTATCTAATTCATGGATTGTACAATTTTATTAGCCACCCTTATCATTTAACAATTGTTGGAATGATTACAATTTATGCTGTAGCTCTACATTCACACTTCAAGAAACTACAAAGAGAAAAATCAAGCGAAGTAGAAATTAAAAAAATTTAGAATATTTTTTTTTTAATTAAAGACCTAAACAATAAAAGTAAAAAAAACAAAGTAAGTATTTGAGAAATGATTCCTGTTAGAATAAAATAATTTTTAATTGTATTATTTTTTTTTATTTTTAATAAAATATTATTTAAATCTTCTTCATTATTAATAATTTTTTCATCAATGTATTCTTCTAATAAATACATTTTTTCAGTTTCTTTATAGAAATTTTCTATTATCAAAAGTTTAAAATTTCTAAAACTAAGCCAATCTTTTATTTCATAATCTTTTGAAATACCGTTAGTGAAAAGTTTTTTATCAAAATCTTTGTAATCTTTATTCCAAAAAATATCTAAATTATTATTATATAATTTTTCAGGGTTGATAATTCTTTTTAAATTATCAATAAATTTTTCTTTTGAAAAATTATCTACTTGATCAAAAAATTCATTTTCTAGAACTATGGTGTAATCAAGACTAATAGACCCTATATCATACATTAAATTTCTAGTTGAATTTATAGCTCTAACTTTTATATTATTAATTGCCTTACCTCCTTCTCGTAACATTGATATATCTCTCTCTTCTTCTAGGTTGAATAAAGATAAACTTTTTAAAAAAAAATTTCTTTTTTTTAGTTCTGTTGAAATTAAGGAGTCTTTTTTAAATCCTATATTTGAAATAGTTGAAGAAAATCTTTCTAAAGAACTTATATTTGTGATCAATCCGTTATACTCTAAATCTAAAATTCGTGATTTATTTTGTTTGTTAATAACAACTTGATCTGAAACATAAGCTAAAATAGTGAAAATAGCAGATGCTAATAAAATTAAATACGAAGTTTTATTTAATTTACCTCTTCGCATATTTTCTTATTTCATTTTGGATTGATGCAACTTCAAAAAACTGAATAATCAAAAATATTAATAATTGAAATATAAATGCAATAATTATTATTTGATTTTCTCTTTTTGATAACTTTATAATTTCATCATTTAAAAAATCTATTATTCCCTGAACTGTTGATGCTTGATCAGTTGCTAAGACTTCAAAACTAAAAAATAAATCATCAAAAACATCCATTGCTTTAAAAAAATTTTTATAATCAAGATAAATCGGATTATTCGTATCAATAAACTCTTCTCCATAGTACATATCGTTAACCATGGTTGAGTAATTATAATTAAAGATTTCATCATATGATTTTGAATAATCTTTTTTAAAAATATAAGCATATTTTTTAAGTTCTTTAGCATCCTCTGTTATATTTTTAACAGTACTTGAATCTTTCCCGTAGTATTCTTCTGCACCCAGTATGAATTCATTTAAAAAATTTCCATCTAAAAAAAAATCAAAATACTTAGCATCATATGACTCAAGATTTAGATATAATTCAGATAAATAAATATCGTTTATACTTATTAATTTTTCCCCAAGTTTAGTTGAGGCATTATATTGGTATAAACTTATTAAATCTTTTTCATGTTTTTGCCATGTATATAAGACATTTCTAATTTGAGAGAACTCATCTAAAGTATCGTTATAATATTTTTTATCATTATGCTGCTTTATTAATTCAAATTCTATATTGGAAATTTTTTTTTCAGTGTAAAAAGTAATTAGAGCAGATGTAATTGCAAATAAAGATAAAAAAATTCCTACATTTATAAAAAATAATAATTTATTTGTATTTTTTTTATTAACAATGGATTTTAAAAAAAAAGAAATATTTATAATTTTCATTGTCTTTTCAAACTGATTTAGTTAAGTTAAATATATGACATTAAGTGAGTCAATATCAACTTGTTTTAAAAAATACTTTGTAATGGAAGGTAGGGCTAGTAAATCTGAGTTTTGGTGGTTTCAATTAATTTGGTCATCTTGCTTTATAATATCTCTTATTTTCGAATCTGAGACGGTTAGCTACTTTCTTTTTGGGATTATTATTATGATCTTTATTCCCTTATTTACAGTGGGTGTTAGAAGATTGCATGACACGGGAAGATCTGGTGTTCATTACTTCTGGAGTTTAGTTCCTTTTATAGGAAGTGTGATTGTATTAGCTCTTATGTTAGGAGATGGCACTAAAGGTAAAAACCAATATGGGAATAATCCTTTAACAAAAAAAATAAAAAAGAAAAAAAAGTAAGAATATTTTATTTTAGAATGATTGTTTGGTTTTTATGCAATTAAAGACAGATTTAATTTTTGAGAAATAGTGTAAATTATGGTTAAAAAAAAGAAATCACCAAAAACTCTAAGTTTGTATGGATTAAAATTTGATTATGAAGATTACGAACAAAGAATGATGCCTGAAGGTGCTTATCAAATTGATAAGATTAATAAAAAAATAGGTCTGGAGGGAAGCTTAAAGCCAACAATTAAAACAAAAACAAAGTATTGGAATTGTAATAAAATTTATCCAACTACAGAAGAAGATTTCATAGCCACGTATTTTAGTAAAAAAAAGCCCAAAGATTTAGAGGGTGTTTGGTCTCAAGGTAACCAATTTGGAACAATTTTGTATGGATTGGTTAAAGAGAATGAAAATTATCATGCTTATGTTATTCAAAATAAAATGAAGATGGTGCAGGCTTCAGGGTCTTTTTTTAAAGACATATTTAATCCACCAGAAGCTGATTATGGAATAATTGATGGCACTAAATTTGGAATTTTTACCTATAATAAAAAAAAACTAGGAAGTGTAAATGGTAACAAATTTTTAAAATTTAAAGGTGTAGGAGCTGTTATTAATACTATGTCAGGAGATAATTCTTACCCTGTTAATTTTGAAGTTGAATATGATGTGACTCAAGTAGGAGACAGAGAACTTAGAGGTGAGTCAAATGATCAAAAAATGATGGAAGAAAAATACGGTGTATCAAGAAGTTCCTATAAATATTGGCCTCCAGTCCCAAAATATGTAGATCCAAAACGATTAAGAAAAATTATGTATCCTGATCAAGATAAATCTGAAAGTCCCAAAAAAATGGAAAAAAATGATAACAAAACAGGATCTGTTGGTTCAGGTTTTTTTGTAAGTGCTAAAGGACATATAGTTACTAATTTTCATGTAATTAAAAATTCAAATAGCATTAAATTTATTTATAATGATGATGAAGTTGATGCAAAATTAATAGCATCAGATCAACAGTTAGATTTAGCTTTGCTAAAAGGCAAAATTGAAAATAAAAGCTATATTAAGTTTTCAAATAAATCTCCTCAGAAAGCTCAAAGTATTTTGGTCGCTGGATTTCCATTTGGTAAAGCAATTAGCGATGATTTAAAAATCACTGGAGGAATTATAAACTCTCTTAAAGGTGGTGGAAATGACAGTACAAGGTTTCAGTTAGATGCTACTATTAACCCTGGAAATAGTGGTGGACCGATAGTTGATAAAGTAAATGGAAGTTTGGTTGGTGTTGCTGTAACAAAGTTAAATAAGGATGTTATGAAAGCAGCCTTTGGAGCTGAAAGTGAAAATACGAACTATGGAATAAAAGCAAGTCAAGTAAGAGATTTCCTAGAAGCAAATAATCTTAAAGTAAATGTTAAAAAAGGTAAGTTTAAAGTTTCTGAACTGGAAAGTTCTACAGTTTTTATTCATTGTAAATAATAATTTTAATTACTATTGGATCATTAAAATAAGAAAGTTATAATTAAGCAATTAATGGAAAAAAAAATAGATAAAAAAAAATACAAAAAAGCATTAGATTTTACTTATAAAATACACTTTAAACAAAACCGTAAAGGAACAGGAATTCCTTACTTCACTCACTTAGTATCAGTTAGTAACAATATCATTGAAGGTGGTGGCACTACTGATGAAGCTATAGGAGGTTTATTACATGATGCTGTTGAAGATCAAGGTGGATTAAGAGTTTTAAAAGAAATTAAAAAGCGGTTTGGTAGTAAAGTTGCTAAAATAGTTGATGAATGTAGTGATACCGTAGTAGTTCCAAAACCACCCTGGCAAGAAAGAAAAAAGAAATACATCTCTGATATTAAGAAAAAAGGTCAATCTTCTATGTTTGTATCCCTTTGTGATAAATTACATAACGGTACCTGTATTGTTAATGATTATAAAAGAGTAGGTAAGAAGATATGGAGCAGGTTTACAGCATCTCCTAAGCAAGTGGCCTGGTATTATGAGAGTTTATGCAGAGAATTTTCAAAACATCTAAAAGGTCATAAAGTCCTTAAAGATAATTACTTAATGGTAGTTAAAGAAATTAAGAGAGCAGCATCAAAATGACAATACTTGAAGCATACATAGTTTTTGAGTTAGTTTATTTGACTTACAAACTTTTAATAGATTAGTGAAAAAAGAAGTTATTTATTTCAGCTGTTTTTCAATGATAGAGCCTGATAGTGTTGAATTGTTAGATGCAAATAAAGGTAAAGTTCGTAATCATACGGATGAAAATATAATTAATTTACCTGAATACAAAATTCTAACATTTTGGGATAAAATTGATGAAATTGGTGTTTGGAACTGGAGTAAAAAATATCCTGTGAAAGAACCTGAATTAGAACAAGTTACAGATGGTTATAATTGGGAACTAAAATTAAGAAATAGAAACGGAAAAGCAAAATATTGCACAGGCTATATGAGTTTTCCTAGAAAATTTAAGGATTTGATCAAAGAATTAAATAGTTTATTTGGATCTAGTATTAAATTTTAATTGGTGAAAATAATAAAAAAAAGTCTCTTCTAGTCATATCTTTATTGTTGAATGGGTTTTCTTCTTTTTCTATAACCTCAACCTCATCATCAATGCCTTCTAATAATGTTTTTCCAATTGCTTTTGAAATTAAGAAAAAAGCATACAGTGGTCCAATTAAACTTAACAAAGTAATTCTATGAATTGTCTTAGCTGCAATTTCTGGAATGAATCTTTTAAGTACTATTGCAAATTGATCATTATCTATTTGTTTTTTTTGTCTAGCGTACACGAAGGGCATAATATTAATTGCCAGTATTAGAGAGCCTGCTTCTAGACCACCTTTTGATAAAAATTCACCGTGTTGTACATCTAAAATTTTATCAAAGTTATTTTCATTAATTTCATTAATTTTATCCATAGTGTAGTTACCATCCATCACGAGAGGGTGATTAACTTTTTCAGCAACTCCCTTAGGTACAATAATTGGAGTGTCAGGATATTTTCTTAATGTTTCTTCTATATAATTAATATTCTCAGATGCCTTAAGTTGTATGCCATAACTTTTTCCAGATAAAGCATCTGTTATTTTAATATCTACCATTGGGTGATTAGCTGTTTCAAATATTTCAGAATTGTATTGATCGCCATCATTATTTTCATGAGCATTCTCTAATATTTCAAACAGCTTTCCTTTAACAGGTTTCTGTAGTCCATCTAATTGATCAGTTGAATAAGATTGCGCAAATTTAGAAATATCATCAAAGGTAGAATCAGATCCAAGCTGTTTAGTGTAAGACATTCTCCATGCATCTAAGTATTTAGATCCAAAGTAATCTTTAAAAGCTTCTTCCTTATTTTCTAATAGCTTTGCAAGGCAAAGTGCAAATAACAGGTCTCCTTTAATTAATTGTTCATGATTATTTTTAAAATTAATAACAGCCCAAACATTCTTAGATAATTTTTTAATTTTACCCCCAAGATCTCCGATAACATTCAATTGCGATTTAGCTAAATTATACGTGTGTCCAACAGCTTTGTAAGAAATAGATAATGATTTTATGATGGATAAATTCTTAATATGTTTAAATTTACTAATTTCCTCAAAAGATAAAAAGAAGAATATTCCAAGAAAATTTGTAGCAATAATCTCTGCAGGAACAAACATGCCTCCCGTAAATGAAAATGAGAAACTAAGGAAAATTTTCATTACCCAAAATACTGAAATCGTTACAATTCCTGTAGCAACTATTAGCTTAACAAAATTTTTTTTTTCAAACTTTATACCTACAGTTTTGGCAATTTCGTAAGCCATATAAGCTTCTAATGCCCTGCAGACAATGATTCCAATACCCATTTGCCCTGGAACAAATGCTATTGATCCATTAATTAAAGCTATTGATGTGATTATTTTGTAAACCTGCTCCTCTTTTCTTGTTTTAGATACAAACTTAGCAATTTTATCTAAATCAATATCATCTACGATTAATGTTTTTAAATGTGGAAAATATTCTTTAGAAAGTTCATAACTTTTAATCCATTCAGAAGGGCTAGTTAAATATTTAATTGATGATTGAAGGTAGTCTCTAACTTTTTTAAAAGTTTTGTTCATAATTACTTAATTATAATTATTACCTAACGCTTTAATAAGTTCTTTAATTTCATCTTTAGTGGTTTCTCTTCCAAAACTTATTCTAAATGATCCATCAATTCTATGATCAGGTAATTTCATTGCAGTTAATACATGGGATCTTTCAATTGTACCTGATGAACAAGCAGATCCACTTGATAAAGCAATATGAGGAATAAAATTAAATAATTGTTCAGCCACCTTACCTACAATTTGAATATTAAGATTATTAGGAACTCTTTTTTCAACACTCCCATTAATATTAAATTCAAATTTGGCGTTAACAAGCTCTGTTAACAAACATGATTTAAGTTTTTTAAAATGAAGAACAAAGTCATCTATATTATCAATGATTTCTTTACAAGCCTCACCAAGGCCAACGCATAAAGCAGGGGATAATGTTCCACTTCTTAAGTTCAGTTCTTGACCACCACCGCTAATTAAAGGTCTTAAAGTATTTTTAATACTGTTTGAGATAAATAAAGCACCAATTCCTTTTGGGCCATAAATTTTATGTGCCGATATTGATAAAGCGTGAATGTTCATTTCTTCTACATCAATTTTCTGCGTACCAATGGATTGTGCTACATCACTATGAAAAATAGAATTATACTTTTTACAAAGTTCCCCAATTTCTTTAATAGGATGTAATACTCCTATTTCATTGTTAGCATGCATAATTGAGACTAAGGATTTTTTTTGTTTTAGTAATTTTTCTAATTCATTAAGATCAATTAAACCATCTTCATCAACCTCTAAATAGTGAACGCTAAGACCTTCTTGTTCTAACTCATGACAGCTTTCAAGAACACATTTATGTTCTGTCTTAACAGTTATAACCTGACAATCTTTTTCAAAATAGTTTCGAGCTATACTTTTGATGGCTAGGTTATTACTTTCAGTAGCGCCTGAGGTAAAAATTACTTCAGTTTTATTTGCATTAATTAAATCTGCAATATTCTCTCTTGCTTCTTCAACGGCTTCATTAGCGTTACGACCGAATTCATGATTATTTGAATGAGGATTACCGAAGTTCTCTGAGAAAAAAGGTAACATTTTATCTAAGATCTTTTTAGATACAGGGGTTGTTGCTTGATAGTCTAAATAGATTTTATTACTCATTTTGCTTGCGATTCTGTTTTGTTTTTGTTCTAATACTAACTATAATCAAAAGAGGTTGTTAATAAACACGTTTTTGACGTTAAAATTCTAGTTATTCTGTATATATTACAAATTGGTGATTCAATCAATGAATTCTCCAATTTATATATGCTTAGAGGACCTTTAGGACACAACAAATATAAACCGAAATTTTCAGGGCATGACACGTTCCCTTTTCGTTATGCGTGGCTGACTAAGTTTGTCCACTATGTTGAAGACGGCAATATAAAAAAGATCAAAGAATTTGAACAAAACAAATTAACAACCATTGCAGATTTTGGTGTTGGTTTAAATATGGTTAAATCTATTAGACATTGGAGCATTGTCACAAAAGTATGTGATAAAGAATTTAAGTTAACAGACTTTGGTAAGATGATCTTTTCTAAAAAAGATTCATTTGATCCGTATTTAGAAAAATCAGAAACTTTATGGTTACTTCACTGGATGTTAGCGAGTGATCCGACATTAACTACTTGGTATTACATATTTAATTATCATCAATCTATTGTCATTAATAAAGATAAATTATTAAGTGATATTGTTTCAGTTGGAAAATTTTCTAAATGGCGTGGAATGAGTGCTAACACTATTAAAAGAGATATAGATTGCTTTATGAGAACTTATACGTTTTCAAATAAAAAAGGGGAAGTAACTGAGGATAGTATTGAGTGTCCTTTAGCTGAACTTGGTTTAATTTTTTCAACTTATTCTAAGGGAGAATATGAAGTTCAAAGGGGTCCAAAACTTACCTTAAGTGATAAAATATTTGAATATGCATTAAATGATTATTGGTCAAAACAAACTAATCAAATTATTACTTTTGAAAAATTAATGTATGACTATGGGTCTCCTGGAAAAGTTTTCCAACTTGATGAAAAGTCTATGGAAGAATATTTAGAAAAACTTGAAAATGAAGGTAAAAACTTTGTCTTTAATAGAGGAGCAGGTGGATTGAGACAAATCACTAAAATTAAAAAAATATCAGAAGTTCAATTATTAAAGAACTGTTATAAGAGGGTTGCTTAATGGATCAATTATCTTTTAGCAATATTAGTATTAACTCTAGTTTTCAACGTTCAGCAAGAATTGATAATAAAATTTCAAAAGAATTTTTAGAACATTTCATTTTTCATGACACTAGTAAGAAAGTTTTAAACCAAATAGCAAGTTCGTTAATTAATTCTAATCAATCTGGTTTTACTTTAACAGGACCTTATGGAACGGGTAAATCTTCACTTGCTTTATTTCTAAAAGCTTTAATTTCAAAAGATGTAGCTATTAAGAAGCAAGCTGAGAAGATCTCTGAATTTAATAGTAAACATTTATTCTCTAGAGTTTTTCTTAATAAGAAGAGTTGGTTTACGCTAAATGTAATTGGTTCAAAAAATGATCCAATTGAAAGTATTTCAGAGCAAATTGATCAATCAGTTAAAGAGCACTGGGTATCAAAAGGAATTCCTCCATCTCTTAAAACAAAGACTAAAAAAACTGTAGCAGGTGTTATTAAAAGCTTAAAAAATCTATCTATTGAGCTTCATAAGAAAGACCATGGTTTGATCTTAATGGTAGATGAAATGGGTAAGTTTTTAGATTTTGCATCAAGTGTAGGCTCTGATTTGAACCTATTTCAGGAGATTGCTGAGAATTTTTCTAACTTAAGACTTAATAAAGAAGCAGATCCTGTATTTATTGGTATTTTACACCAACCCTTTGAAGAGTATGCATCAAGTCTTGGTCGATCAGTACAAGAAGACTGGCAGAAAATTCAAGGTAGATTTGAAGATATTCCTTTTTCAATTAATTCAGAAGAAACAGCTCACTTAATTTCAAAAGCAATTAAACAGAAAAAAGAAGATAAGCAATTCACAGTCCTTGCTAACAATATTATTAAAACAATTAATAACAAACCAAACAAAAGCTATGCAGATATTTTAGCAAAGTGCAATCCAATCCATCCATTAGTAACTCTTTTGTTAAATCCAATTTCAAGACAACGATTTGGTCAAAATGAAAGAAGCATTTTTAGCTTTTTAAGCTCAGGTGAACCGAATGGCTTTTTATACTTTTTACAAAATTCAGATATTAAAAATGAACTATATACTCTCGATAAATTATTTGATTATTTACAAGTAAATTTAGAACCAAGTATTTTAGTATCAAATATTTCTCAAGCATGGTCAGAAGCATCAGATTCAATTAGAAGAGCAGAGTCGTTAGATGATAATGAGATAATAAGAATTACTAAAGTAATAGCTTTAATAGATTTATTTGGAAAAAACATTTCTTTATTTGCGTCAAAAACTATTCTTAGCAATTGTCTTGATATTAGTGATAGTAAATTAACAAAAATATTAAAAAACTTAGAAGATAAAAAAATAATTGTCTTTAGAAAGTTTAAAGATGCTTATGCATTATTTTCTGGTTCAGACATAAATCTTGAAGAAGTAACAGAACTTAATAAATCTAAAATCATGGATGATTATGATATTATTTTATCACAGCTTCCAAATTTACAACCCGTTGTTGCTAAAAAACACTTTCATGAAACAGGAACACAAAGAATATTTCAAAGATTTTGTTTAGTATTAACTAGTGTTAAAAAAGTAGTTGAAGAAATTGTAAGACTAGATATTTCAAATGTAAGTGCTGGTGCTTTTGTTTTTTTATGTAAAACTAAAGGGGATAGCCAAAAAGATTTTGACAATAAAGTATTAGCCTTATCCAAGATTAAGTTTCCAAAACCAGTTATTATTGGTAGCTCTATAACGTACTTAGAGTTCTTTAATCATGCATTAGAGATTGCAGCATTAAAGCGTGTTAAATCTACAGTTCTTGCAATTGAAGGTGATGCAATCGCTAAGAAAGAATTAAATGGAAGACTATCAGCTTTCCAAAATTTGTTATTCAACTCATTATATTTAAATTTTGAAAATGCTAATTGGGTATTTAATAATAAGAAAATAGAGATGAGTAATCTATCCTCTATAGCTTCAGTAGTTAGTGACAAAGTTTTTCATGCAACGCCAATTATTCAAAATGAACTTGTTGTTAGAGATAAATTGTCAGCAATGTCTATGGGTGGAGCAACAAACCTTATTCAAAAAATATTTAATTCAAGTCATCTTAAAAACCTTGGTATGGAAGGTCACCCATCAGAATTTGGAATTTATTTATCATTAATTAAAACTAATAATCTGCATGTTAAAAAAGGTGAGGAATACGAGTTTTCAATTAAAGGGTCAAAAAATGCTAGTTTAAAAACTCTATATGATGAATTTTTAAAATTAATTAAGAACTCTAAAGAACCTGTTAATCTAATCGATATCTATACTCATTTTAGCAAACAACCCTTTGGTGTTAAAATAGGTGTATTACCATTACTAACTACTATTTTCTTCAAAATATCAGAAGGAACATGTGCGCTTTATAATAAAGATGAACAAGGACGTGAGAGCTTAGTAACCGAGTTTGATCAAAAAATCGCAGAAAGACTTTACCATTTACCTGAAACTTTGAAGATTATGTTTGTTAAAATTGAGGGTGAAAAACAAAAAATCCTTGATGAATTTAAAACATACGTTGAAACTAAATTTTTAGACAAAAAACCAATTGAAAATGCAACCCCTTTGTATGTTTTAAAGCCAATTGTTGTTAATGCATATAAGCTTCCAGATTATGCTAGAAAAACTAGAAACTTTAAAGACAAGAGAGTTTTAGTATTAAGAGATGAGTTGTTATCAACACAAAATCCTTATGAGCTTTTATATAAAAAAATACCACAAATTTGTGGCACAGAAGACCCTAAAAAATTAATTAATGAATTTGATAAAATCTATTCTCAATTAAATAAAGTTTTTGACGAACTCCTTAAAAACTTTAAAACACGAATTCTTAAAGTGTTTAGATCTGATCCTAATATCTCAGATATAGACTTTGATACTATAAAGCTTTGGGCTAACAAAATTGGAGACTTAGATCCTTTTTCTGCAAAAATTAAAGGTCTTTCAGATGATAAATGGTTGGAGCAAATTATATCCTATGCTGCAAACAAGCCTGCTAACGAATGGAGTGACCAGGATTATGAAAACGCAATGTTAGCAATTGAAGAAATGGTTAGACACTTTATTGTTTCTTATAGACTTCATACATTACGTGAAAATCATTCTGATACTAAAATTATCGATATAGCAATCTTTGATGGAAAAAATCCTGAACGCTCATCAAAGTTTTATGAATTTAAAAATGACAAAAGCAACACGGTTGATAAAATTTCTCAAGATGTCTTAAAACTATTAGAAACTCAAAGTCTAAGCGAATCTCAGAAGGGTGAAGTTGTTTTAAAAGTATTAAGAAAGATTATGAATTTCTCTAACAAAAAAAATAAAGAATTAGCATGAAGAAAACTAAACATATTCTAGGTCTTTCAGGTGGAAAAGACAGTGCTGCTCTTGCAGTACATATGAATAACAAACATCCTGATATAGATGTTGAATATTTTTTTACTGATACAGGTTATGAACTTAAAGAAACTTATACGTTCTTAGATAAATTAAAAACACGTTTAGACAAACCTATTCATTATATTCATCCAACAAATAGTTTTGATTACTATATGAAAAAATATAATAACTTTCTACCAAGTCAAATGGCTAGATGGTGCACGATCGAGATGAAATTAAAATCAATGGAGAAATGGTTAAAGCCAGCTCTTGATGAAGGACAAGAAATTATAACGTATGTAGGTATTCGTTATGATGAACGGGGTCGTGTTGGATACAAACCTACCAACCCATTAATCAAAGCAAGATTTCCTTTCATTGAAGACACTATTGATAAAGAAGCTGTGATGGAAATTTTAGAGACAAGTGGGTTAGGGTTGCCTGATTATTATAAGTGGAGATCAAGATCAGGATGTACGTTTTGTTTTTTTCAAAAAAAATCAGAGTGGGTTGGTTTAAAAGAAAATCATCCTGAAGCATTTGAGCACGCAAAATCACTCGAGAAAACTTCTGACAAACATGACAGTCCTTTTACCTGGATTAAAGGATTACCTTTAAAGGAACTTGAGAAACCAGAAAATATTGCAAAAATTAAAGCACATCATGAAAAGCAATTAGAGAAATTAAAAATAAAAAAGAGAAAAAAACACGAATCGAACCCTTTCCTGAAGGGTGAAAACCTAAATATCGAAGAAAATCTAGCTCTAGACGATGTCTCCAGCAGCTGTTTAATCTGCCATAAATAACCAATTTACGTACTTTTTAACCATTATTTATCTAATTTTTAGATTATTTTTGTTTTATTTAAAATATTTAATTATTATTTGAATAATAGTTGACTTGATTTAAATAATAATATAGTTATTTAAATAATTTAAATATTATTTAAAACATATTTTAAATAAAAAAATTAAACAAATTGAGACAAAATAAAAATGATAAAAATATATAATAAAAACACAGGAACACGAAAAGAGCTTTTAGGTGATTATAGAGGTTATGTTGTGAGTTCTTTATCAAGTGCAAAGAAAGAGGATTATCCAAAGTTTGATGGATCAATTGGTTTTAGTATTTTTGAAAAAATATACTCACCTAAAACTTCAGGTGTTTACTTCGTGCACGATTTGCGTGGAATTCTTTACATAGGTAAAGCAAAAAATATTTATAGCAGATTTACTCAACATGCCTGGATTAGAAAGAATAAAGCTTTGTTTAAACTTTCACAAAATCCTTTTGGTAAATTAAAATTCAGTTGGGTAAATACTAAGAATGAGGAAGTTGCAGATAAATTTGAAAAAAAATGGATAAGAATATTTAAACCTATCTGCAACGATATATTTTATTTTAAACAATAACAAAAAGGAGAAAACATGTCAGTAGTAATACCAGCAATTAGTGGAAAAATGGGAAACACAAGTTATTTTCAGTGTATGATGAAAGTTGATGAGCTTGTTAGGTCTGTTAGAGCTGCAGCAGAAATCGACGATTGGGCAAATATGTCAATTGGAGACAAAATGCAAAGACAACCTAATATGAAAAGAATAAAAAATCAAATCGCTCCATATTTCAAACAACATAAAGATAGATTTTTTGGATCGATAATGGTCTTGGTTTATAAAGGGAAAGTATCATTTGAAAAATTAAGTGAGTTTAATGCAAAGGTACCTAATGCCTATCAAAGCCAAGGTGATAAAATGGGATTTTTAACAATAGATGGTGGAACTTTAATTGCATTGGATGGTCAACATAGACTGTTAGCACTAAAGGAAGTAATTGATAATCCAACAGAAGGTGATTATTCTGCAGATGTAAGAAACGATGAAGTTTCAGTAATATTTTTAAATCATGAAAGTAGTACTAAAACTAGAAGCATCTTTAATACAGTAAACAAGTATGCAAAACCAACTTCTGCAGGTGATAACATTATAACTAGTGAAGAAGATGGATATGCAATTTTAACCAGACGTTTAATAGAAGTAGACGATGGTGTATTAGCTGAGTCAGTTGTAAACTGGAAGAATAACACCTTAACAGATAAGTCAACGCACTTTACAACAATTAAAATTGTGTATGAAACGGTCAAATTAATGCTTAAGGGATCTAAAGTTCCTGAATATGATTTTGAGCCAACGACTCGACCAAGAGCAGAGGATCTTGATCATGCTTACAATTATGTTTCAGAAATTTGGAAATTAATGATGACTGAAGTTAAGCCTTATAATTTTGTGCTTGAAAACGGAATTGATTTTAGTGAAAAAGTTCAGGAGGCCAGAAGTCCTGAATCAAATAATTCACTTTTATTTAAACCAGCAGCACAAGAAGCTTTTGTAAAAGGAGTATTGGCCGCATGCCAACCACAGGCAGATGATGATGAGCCAGAGCTTACAATTCAAGAAGCTTTTAAAAGAAGTAATAAAATTAGATGGTCTATGAGTGACGACATTTGGCAAAATGTCATTATCAAATCTAGTGGAGCTATTGATGGTGGAGCAGAAGGAAAAAATAGAATGTCATTATTAATATCATGGATGTTATTAGGCAATAAAATGTCAGATGACAAAAAGTTAAAAGTCAGAAAAGCTTTTAACGAAGCTCATGGCATCGATATTGAGCAAAATCCTAATAAGGAAAAATCATTACCTGAGGCTATTAAATAATATTTATGAATAGGAAAAGAGTTGTATTTCGAGGGAAAGTTGATCTCTTAAAAGTTGGTACATTGACTCTTATTCCTGTTGTCTTTCAATGTACCAACACACAACAAATGAATTCCCTAGTAGCTTACGCTTTCTCTACTAGGGAATTAATAAGTTTAAAATATTAAGATTAAATAAAATGAAATATTTCTCTAATAGTTTGATAACATTAAATACAGAAAATATAAAAAATTTTATAAGTACTGCTGGAATGAATACGATAAATAATTTATTAATAAAAATTAGTGAATTAGAATTAACTACACGTACTTCAAATTCATTAGAAATTTTAGGTATAAAAACAATTGCGGATCTAGTTTCGTATACAGAAAACTCTTTACTTAGAACTCCAAATTTTGGTCAAAAATCCCTAAATGAGTTAAAAAATATTTTAGATACATTATCTACCCCTCCAAATGAAACTCTTTATTTAGGTATGGAAATTGACTTTACAGAAATTGAAAATCCTAAAATTAATCAAGAGTTAATTAAATTACATTTAAATAAAGCAGATGATTTTTTAAAAGATAACTTAAAAAAACTACTTCTTCCAATAGATCAAATTGATTTCACTGTTAGGACTGTAAATGTATTAAAAAATGAAAATATAATTTGTATAGGTGATTTGGTTAATATTTCAAAAAAGAATTTGATATCATCACCTAATTTTGGAAGAAAATCATACGATGAAATTGTTTCAGTATTAAAAACTATGTCGTTATCCTTAGAAATGAATATACCTCAATGGCCTGTTGAAAATTATGAAGAGCTAGTAAATAATTATAAACCTTCTTTAGATTTAAAATTTGATTTTGATAGTTTAAAAATATTTCTAAATGAAAAATTTGATAGTAAAGAAAAAATTATTTATGAAAATAGATTTTTAAAAGGTGATACTTTAGATAAACTTGGAAAAAAATTTAATTTAACAAGAGAAAGAATTCGTCAAATTGAATCACGTATGTTTAGAAAAACCTCTAAATATAAAGAAGTTTTCTCTAAATTTTTAAATAGTGAAAGAGAATACATTTTTAAGATCTTATCTAATAATGGAAATTTAATTTCTTATAAATCATTAAAAAACTTTAAAAATAGAAATCCATTATTTATTAAAGAAAAAGATGCTTTAATAAAATTTTGTATTATTGCTAGTTATGAAAATACCACTAACTTTTGCAACATTGAGTACCATGAAGCTATTAAGACTGAATTTAATAAGCATTCAAGATCTGGCAAAATTAACCAATTAAATGCTTGGAGAAAAGAACCAAAGGTTAAAAAAGATACAAAAATTAATAGTGGTATCTTTATATTAAAATAAAAGATTATGAATATTTTTAGCGATATTGGAATTTAAATGTACTTTACAGAAGTTTTAGAATTAGAAGATCAAACGAGCCAAAGCAATTTATCTGATACGATTATTCATAGATACATAGATGTTTCAACTCATCTAATTAATATGGAAGATGTAGTAGCTGCTAGAAAGCTTTTAAGATCAGTTGGCTTTACCAAAAAAAGTGTAGAAAAATTTATTAAGATGGCAAAAGACAATGCTGAACTTAACGTTTCAGAAGATTTTAAATTAATGCTGAAAGGCAAAATTTCTAAGAAATATTTAAACTAATGATTTATTTAAATAGAGATAGAAAAACTAAAGAGTTTAAACCTACTGATGGATTAAAATCAAGAGTTCCAAATCAAAAGTGGAGAATTTACGAACTAAATGAAAAGATCAAACCATTTAGACTAAGTAGAAGTAAATTTTCTGATTTTCTAAATTGTAAAAGATGTTTTTATCTTGAACAAGTAAAGGGACTAAAACCTTTAGATACCATTCCTTTTACTCTTAATAATGCTGTAGATACTTTGTGTAAAAAAGAATTTGATTTTCATAGAGATAACCAAACCCCCCACCCAATAATGGTAAAGAACAATATTAATGCAGTACCTTTTAAACATGAAGATGTTGAGAAATGGCAAGATGCTCTAAGTAGAGGAATTGATTATGTTCACCCAAAATTAAATCTTAAATTGGCTGGTGGTATCGATGATGTTTGGATCAATAAAGATACTAACAAACTAATTATGGCTGATTATAAAGCACAATCAAAAGCTTCGAATAAAAAAATTGAAGGATATTTAGAAGATGTTTATCACGAAGGATATAAACTTCAGCTAGATTTTTATAGATATTTATTTGAAAAGAATGGTTTTGAAGTTCAAACAACAGGATATTTTGTGGTTTATAATGCTACTTTAGAACGAGAAGCTTTTGAAAATAAGTTAGATTTTACAGCTGATCTTGTAGCTTACGAAACAGACACATCTCATATTGAAGATAAGGTAATTGAGATGAAAAAATTAATGGATGGAGGTAAAATTCCAGAAGTAACACCTCATTGTCAAAATTGTAATTACATCATTGCTGGTTCTCAATTTATTAATGGTTAGTAAAAATCTTTTTAAAAACATATTTCAGACTTAGTAGAGCCAAAGATTAATGATTTAAGTAGAATCATGCATTGGATTTCATTCCTTTTCGCCCGTTTACGTTTCTTTTCATTGTTCTCCTCTTTACGTAGACCTCTCGATAAGAGAAGGGGTGAAACCATTACTAACTTTAAACTACTCACCTTAAAAAAAACAACCAACATTAGGAGTTATGATATATGGAAATAAACGGTATTAATAAATACTGTCATGTAAGCGCTTACATTGCTTATGATAACTGCAGCCCAGTTTACAAACAAACCTTCAAGTTTGAACTCAGTCCAAGTACCCATAACAGCATCATTTGGGAGAAAATAATCAAAATACTCAAGAAAAACGGAATAAATGTGGAGCTTAAATCATGAAGCGGTTCTTAATTTTTGTATCAGCTCATTTATTTTTGTTTCTATTAGTAATTGCTTACCAGGCTCAAGCAGATGATGAAGAATGGAATATTAATAGGTATGAAAAGTTAGTTTATGCAAGAGTTTCAGGAGAAGTAACCCACGGAGACTCGCTTAATTTTTTTATACACGTTAATGATGATTGTGATCGTGTGTGGAACAATTTTACATTTTACACTTATGAAAAACCAGGTGATATCAAGCAATTAATAGGTAAACACATCCCAATAAGAATTAATAACCAAGAAGAAACTGCTGAAGTTGAGGCAGTAACACCATTTTTAATGGGTTATCGTGTTTTGTTTTCTATAGGTACTTTTGATCTACAAAAATACATCTACAAATTAAATGATTTTTATAAGGAAGAAAAAAGATTTGAAATTGAAATAATTGATGGTGTTGGTTTTAAAGCTGCTAAATACTTTGACATCCCAAATAATAATTGGAAATTAGATAAACTTGTTCCCTCTGTTTTAGAAGCTCGTAAACTTTGTAAAACAATTGATCAGGTGGGCAGTTAGATAATGTTAAGAATTATCTTACTTATCTTACTGTTATTACCCACAACCTCTAACGCTGATCAAGGTTTAAAAATCTCATGTCTTAATATGAAAGATGTAATCATTGGAAGAAAGCATGATCCTTTAAATTTTACAATGCAAGCTGTAGGGCTTGAATACTTTGATAAAGAAAAGGGTGAATTTGTCATGATTGAAGCTAATAAATTAGATATTGGTGAAAACCAGGTAACTGCAAGATTTGCAGATTATGAATTAGGGTTTCAAATGATTGTGTTTGATGGAGATACAAAACCTAGCATGACCATGTCAAAATACGACTTTAAAAATAATAGGTTCTTAGAGCATTATCAGTGCGATTTTAAAAGTGCAAATATTGAATAAAATTTATGGTAGATCAGTTCTTTCTATGGTGTGTATTAGTCCTTGAAGTAATAGGGGAGGTTACAGGTATGGGTTATGAACTTGCTAACATTGTTATCTTTGTAATTTTACAACCTGGACTAATACTTCTATTTTTTATTCTGTGGAGAAATCAAATAAATAAAAACAATAAATATAAAAAGTTTTATAATCAAAATAATGAAAGATTTAGATAAAAAGCTTAAAATTATTGAACAAGAGACAATTGATGAAAAAATTAGAAAAAAAGCTTTAAGAGCAAAAGCTGAAAACAAGGAATTTAAAATTCATTTAGAATTTATTAACATTTGGGAAAAAGAAGTTTTGTCTAACAAACAATTCATATCAGATCTTGATAAAATTCTTACAAGTTTTAAAAAAATAAGACCAAAAAACAATCGTTACTCATGGAAGTTTTATGCAGGCAATATTGACATTAAAGAAAAGGTCAAAGATGAGGTTGCTTTTTATTTAAATGATCAAAAAATCTCTTTAAATTTAAGTCTTTATGGGAGGCATTCTAAGATTGTGTTGATGGGTGAAAGCTATGAGCTAAAGGATATAGATAAAGCTAAAGATGACTATATACAGTTTGTATTAGATGTTTTTAAAGATGAAGGAGATAATAGTTTTTAATCATTATGTATTTAAAAAGTAAGCTATTTTTAGCTTCAATTATCTTTGTTTTAATTTCAAGTTTTTTAAGAGCTGAAAATGAATTTCCAATGGATGAGGGAATTACTTATGGCAAACTTGATAATGGTTTTACCTATTACATTAGAGAAAATGAAAAACCTGAAGATAAAGTTTATATAAAATTAGTTATTAAAGCTGGCTCCATAATGGAGAAAGAAAATCAATTAGGTCTTGCTCATTTATTAGAGCACATGGCCTTTAATGGTTCTAAAAATTATCCTAAAGATGCACTTGATAAGTTCATGTCCTCAATTGGTCTTGATATTGGTTCACATTATAATGCATCGACCGGACATTTAGAGACGGTTTATGAATATGAAATCCCAAGTGATAATCCTGAAAATATTGCAACCACCATTAAAATTTTAGCAGATATTAGTAATAATTTAACTTTAGAGGACGAAGCCTTTGAAAGAGAGAGAAAGATTGTTGAAGAAGAGTGGCGTAGCAATTTAGGTGCTACTAAAAGATACTTAGATAAATTTTTTCCTTATCTTTACAGAAACTCACTTCTATTAGAAAGACTACCCATCGGTGACATTGAAGTTATTAGAAACTTTAAATACGAAGATGCGAGAGACTATTACCAAAAATGGTATCAGCCTAATTTGATGGGATTATTTGTTATAGGGGATGTTGATGTTAATAAAATAAAGGAATTAATTAAGGAGAGTTTTTCAGAATTTAAAAATAATGAAGTAGAAATACCTAATTACGAAATACCTGACTTTCAAGAAAAGTATTTTTTTAGATACCAAGATAAAGAGACAAAAAGTGTTACTTTTAGTATTTGGGAAAAAACTAAATTTCAAAAATTAAATACATTTAGAAATTATAGAGATAAAAAAATCTATGATTTAATTGAAAATATTTACGATAGACGTATCGAAGAATTATTAGAAAAAAATGAAATAACCTTTTTAGAAAGTGGACTAGGGAGCTATCAAATTTCAGATTTAGATGAGTATAAAATAATTTCAGCTACATTAAATGAAGCAAGTGTTAAAGAAGGCATTATTGATTTTTTAACAATTAATAAGCAAATTGAAAAGTTTGGTTTTCTTAATTCAGAACTAGATTTAGCTAAAAAAAATTACTTAAGAAACATAGAACAAAACATTATTAATAGAGAAACCCGTAGTTCTAAAAGCTTTGCTAATGAATACCAGAGACATTTTTTAGATGATGAAATGATCAGTTCTTCTGAAGATGAATTAAAATTTACCAAAGAGATAATGCCTTCTATTACAGTTAAAGATTTAAATGATTATTTTAAAAACTATATAAAGGCTAAAAATCAAATTATTCAAATTAATGCACCAAGTTATATTAAAAACCTTCCTGATGAAGCTGAGATAAAAGAACTATATGCAGAAGTAGAAAATAAAGATATCGAGCCTTACGATTTTGTACTCAAAGAAGTTAAATTAATTAAGGAAGATCTAGTTGGCTCTAAGATTGTTAAGAGATCAAAGTACCCTAATACAGGTGTTATCAAATTAACCTTAGCTAATGGTCCTGAAGTTTATTTAAAGAAAACAGATTTTAAAAAAGATGAAATAAGAATTAGAGGTTACAGTTCAGGTGGATCTTCACAAGCAAGTGATGATATTTATCCCTCTGCAAAATATACCAGTGGTATCTTATCTATTGCAGACATTGGTGAATTAACCGTTAGTGAAAAACAAAATCTTTATCCTACAGACTTTGTAGATTTATTTACTTTTATAAATGGTCAAGAAGAAGGAGTTAAAGGGTATTCAACTAATGAATATTTAGAGACAATGTTTGAACTTTTATACTTAAACTTCACAGATTTAAGAATTAATCAAACTCATGTAGATATTTTTAAAGAAGATAAAATTAGCCAATATAATATTAAAAAAGAAGACCCTACTCATGCTTCTAATTTAGAATATAGGGCAAAGCTTTATCAAAATCATCCTAGAATGAAGTTTCCAACAGATAAGTTTTATAATCAAATAAACCTTAAAGATGTGCAAGATTTCTATATTGACCGATTTAAAGACGGTGGCAATTTCAATTTTGTAATTGTTGGAGATTTTGAATTTAATGAAATTGAAGTTTTAATCGAAAAATATATAGGCAGTCTTCCAAAGTTAGATAGAAAAGATGGTTATATTGATCGTGGTGTAAGAATAAATTTAGGTTCTGAAGAGATTAAGTATGAACAAGAGAATCCAAAAAAAGCTTATATAAATAGATTATATCATAAAAAATTTAATAACACGATCAAGGAAAAATATAAAACTAACTTGTTACATTCAATTGTTGACAAAATATTTTTTGACCAAATAAGGGAAAAAGATAATTTAGTTTATTCAATATCAGCTAATTATTATGACAGTGTATACAAACCAATTGAACTTATAAGTTATTATATGAGCTATGGGGCCGATCCCAAAAATGTTGAAGAAATTAATAAAAAAATAAATATTATTTTAGATGAGGTTAAAAAAGGTAACTTTGATCTTAAATTATTTGAAAATAAAAAATTAACTTTAATTAATGATTATAAGACTAGCTTAAAATCTAATTCGACTTGGTTAAATGCTATTCATTCTGCAGATAAAAATAACCTTTATTTAGAAAGATTAATGAACATAGAGACTATTATTAAAAGCATTAGTAAAAGAGAGATAGTTCAACTTGCGAACAAGCATTTTGATGGAATATATTTTAGTGATATCCAGTTAATTTCTGAGTAATTACTCAATGTCAAGAATTACTCATTTTCAGAAACAAAGATTATTACACCAAGTAAGTTAAAAACTAATCATTCTTACTTGGAGCAAAAAGTAGGTAGAGTTGAAATATTAAATTTATAATTGGTATTATGACAAGGATCGCTAATATCTTTTCTTTTTTAAGATCATTTAATCTTCTACAAGTATTCGCCATTTGTAAGTAAGCATAAAAAATTAATGTTAAGATTATGTGTAAATAGAAAAAGATAGGAGAGTGTAAATTAAAACTCGAAAAAATTGACCAAATAATTTGACGAAAAATTGCACTCAAAATAAACACTACTATTGATCCGCTTAAATAGTCCATCCTTCCTGCTTTTATTGAAAAAGATAAAAGATCAGAAAAACTACTAGAAATTTTTTCTACAAAAGTCATTTTATATTAACAACTGTACTAGTTATTTTTAAAAATGGAATGGGAATTCACGGAAGCAAGAGACATTGAAAGTACATTGAAGTGGACTATTTTTTGACCTCAAATTCGGAAGCAACCGACATTGAATAATTGATATTCAATGTCAAGATTTACTCAATATTAGAAGCAAAGAATATAATAAGTTCTGGTATTCAAAATAAATATTAGATAAGATTTTATTATGAAAAATCAAAAACCTTCATTTGCAAATATTATAATCATTGTAGCAATAATCGGCATTACAATATTAACTATGACAGGATATCTATCAATAATTGGATGGGTATTTCTTTCTCTTTATGCTGTATTTCCATATTTGGTATCTAAAATTGCAAAAAAGAAAAATAGGAATGTATTTGCTTGGACAATAATGTCAATTCTAACTAACCCTCTGATCGTATGGGTTATTATAAATATACTAAGTGATAATAATGTGGGCAAAAAGAAAAGAAGACGAAAATAATAATTTCTAAATTGCATTAGACTAGGACACTAGCGATGGATCAGATACTACCTGTAGTTTATATGATAGGAGTGCTTCTGTTAATTCTTCCTGCTTTTTTACAATCAAACTCTATAATAAAACAATTCTTATCAAATCTCACTATTTGGATTATCGTAGTGCTTATAATTTTAACAATAATTTACATATTTAAATAATGAATAAAATTGTAAGTGGTTTAATAGGGGGTCTTATTTTGTGGTCAGTTTTAAATTTTGTAGTGAAACCATTGGTTGAAGGAAAAAAGAATAATAACTCTATTGAAACTTTTGAAAAATTAAAAGAAAAAAACCAACCTAATGAGTGCAGACTTTTTATGATGTCTATTCAGGAATGTAACTTTTTTAAAGAAAGTGGAGAATTACCTGAAAGAGTTAAAAAAAAAATTGAGTCAATAACTAAAATAGAAAACAAATAGTAAGTATATGAAAAAAATATCTTTAATAATCTTTTTTTTATTAACTTTTCAAAATTTATCATATTCAGATACAATCTCAGAGTATGAAGAAGCAGGTCTAAAATTAGGAAAAAGTGTTACAGAAATAATGACTATAGATGAGGTAATAGAGAATATTGTACAAAAAGAAGATGAAAAATATGTGACAGTGGAATATGTTCCCGATACATCTATTTATCCAAATCTGGATTTTGACTATTATCTTATAACATTCGATATGAGAAATGAAGATTTGAAGATAGTAAGTTTTACTGCGATGGAATATTTCCCAAATAACTTTGAAGATTGTATGAAAAAACAAAAAATCTATGCAAATAAATTTGAGAGAATTTTTAGGATAAAAAAAGAAGTACACCCTATAAAGGATTTTTCAGATAAATACGGTCCAGGTAGTAAATGGAGTGCTATAATTTTTGAATATCCAGTTAAAGCGAATACCGCTTCTGTACTTTGTTATCATTATGGAGATTCCCCAGAAATAAATAATTTAAAAATTAATGTTCTTTCAAGAGAGTATGCTGACTCAATAACTGTTAATTAGAATTAATCAGGAATAAAAAAAACCCCCGAAACTTTCATTCCGAGGGTTTAAATTTTTCTAGGTAACTAGATAGTTTGGAATGGTTTTACATGTCCATTCCACCCATAATTTACATTGAATGTATTAAAGAAGAGTGTATGTTGATTAAAGGTAAGTTTTTATAATATATTAAGGATTAATATATATACTTTTTGTTAATAACTTTCTGAGAGTATATTTACTAATCCTTAATGTTAATTCTGACGAAGCCTTAATAACTTTTCTAGGTTATTAAGAATGTTAGAATAATTTTCATAAATATTTACCTATAAAATAAACTTAAAGAACAAAGGTTTATCTTGGTAATGAGAAAGTTAATTTTTAATAGATTTCATTTTTGTACCAAATAATCCTCTGTTTCAGAAAGAGGTAATATGAGTAAGAAAAAGATTACAAAACTACAATGCAGTGAAGAACATAATAAATTGATACAACTGTTCTATGAAAACAGCCCTGAAGAGAGACAAAAGCTATTAACTAACATTGATACCGTGTTGTGTTCTATGCTAGATTTAGAATATAATGATTTACCTTGGCTTAATCCCAATCAACACAATCACAAATGGGAAAAAATCATGACTAATCTTAGGTTGGTGGTAGGTAAAATAGAATTTGAAGCCGCACAAAAAGCAAGGTCGGTACATTAATGAAAAAAAAATTTGTTTTAAGTAAACGTGAGAAAGTACTTTGGTTAAAAGTAAATGCTATAAATCCAGACACAATGCATAAAGATGGTCCAACTAGTTGGGAATTAGCTGCTATAATTCATGAAGCTTCTAGAAAGGATTATCAATATAAATTTAGTGAAGAAATGATGTCTGATTTAATAGTTGGCTCATATAAAAACAATTTGAATATATCTCCAAATAAAAAACTTGATAAAAAAGAAGGCTTAGAAGACTTTATAATAGCATCACTAGAATTTTTAAAAGTTTATAAATCTTCAACAACACATGAAAATTTTATTAATTTAATTAGAAAACTCACTCACATTTATAAAGATGATGTTAAAAAATAAATAAAAAAAATGATAAATGGCCTATCCTAATCTAGAACGATCAAACTTGCTCCCTGATCATATGTTTTTTCAATTTGATTGTGGAGATTTATGGATAAGAAAAAATGTTAATTTTCAAGATGACCTTGATATATGTTTTAAAAAGGTTGTTTTGCCATCAATATTAGATTTAGCTAATAATGAAATTGCAAATTTTACATGGGCTATGAGATATACAGTCCCTTTTTTAAAGCAAATTAAAGGTCTTAAGAATAATCAAAATTATAAAATTATAGAAGAGACAGAAATTACAAATAAAGGAGAGATTAAAAATGATAATCATAATGAAAATTTCATAGACCCAATTAATTTTGATGGAAAAACACTTACTATGATTGATGATATTTTTTTATTTCCACCAGAATTAATAATTGGATTAATTATAAAATTTAAAGAAGTTGAAAATATATCTCTTTTGATGACTAAAATGAGAGGTGGTTTTTTAGAAATGTCTGATGATGAAGATGATTACATTAATAAAGCTCTTAAAAATCTAAATTGGTGGACTTGTAATATGAATATAGATGATAAAAATTTTATTGAAGATCTAAAAATAATTAAAAAAGGTATTAATTCATCAATCAAATTTGATTTTACTTGTTTTCCTGATGAAGAAATTAAAAAATTAGATGAATTGTTAAAAAATAAATGAAATATAGCACTTTAAAATCCTAGACTATTAAACGTAGGGAAACTTGGCTCTTCTAGGTTTTTTATAAAAAAAAGAGATAGGGAGTATTACTAGAAATAAAGACGGTACATGAAATTAACGGAGACTACCGTTAAGACAATAACTAGTAAATATAGGGATATATAATCTTTTGGGGTCATCATTTGTTATTTTCACATTCCTCTGTTGCAAATGCAGTTAGCTCCATGATCTCTTCAGGTGTTTTACTAAAGACTTCATCGATTTGTTTGTCATTGAATTTAGCGCTTAATTTATCAATTGTGCACTGACAGTATACTTTAGCATTTTCGTTACCTAAATATTGCTTAGAGTTAGTGTAACAACCAATGTATAATTCCTTCTCATATTCAGGGCTTAGAGCATGACTTTTAGAGGTAAATAGGAGGATAAAGATTAGTAAATATTTATATTTTTTGATCATATTCACCAACTTTGCCAGTTTTTTGTAAAAGGTCATCAATAAAATCAAAGATCTTTTTCTTTCTCTCATTCGATGTTGGGCTTTCAGTTACAATCACAAGGGATGGTTTATTAGATGAAGCTCTAATTAACCCCCATGAACCATCTTTAAAAGAAAATCTGATACCATTCACGGTTAAGACTTCACTTATCTCTTGATCATCAATTTTAGTTTGATTATCTTTTAATTCATTTACTTGTTTAACCAACTCTTCAACTACTTGATATTTTTCTTCATCTTTACAAAAAGGTGCCATGGTTGGTGTTTGAAAAGTATTAGGCAGTTCTTTTATAATCTCATTCATAGATTTGTTTTCATTATCTAATAAATGGCACACTTGAATTGCAGAATTTATTCCATCATCATAACCAAAACCTAAAGGTTGGTTAAAGAAAAAGTGCCCACTTTTCTCAAATCCAGCTAATGCTTTTTCGGTATTAACTTTTCTTTTAATGTGAGAATGCCCCGTCTTCCAATAAATGGTTTGACAGTTATTCTCACTTAAAACTTTATCAGTTGCATACAGTCCTGTTGATTTAACATCGACAATAAACTTAGAATTTTTATGAGTTTTAGATAAGTTTCTTGCAATCAATAATCCAATTTTATCTGAAAAGATTTCATCTCCAATGTTGTCTATCACACCAACTCTGTCACCATCACCATCAAAGCCAAAACCAATATCAGCATTATTATCTTTTACAGCTTTTGCGATTGCATGTAACATTTCTAAATCTTCTGGATTTGGATTATATTTTGGAAAAGTCCAATCAAGATCACAATCAAGCTCAATTACTTCACAACCAATTCCTCTTAAAATTTCAGGGGCAAATATTCCAGCCGTCCCATTACCACATGCAACAACTGCTTTAATTTTTTTTGTTATTTTATTTTTATTTATTAAATCATCTTTATAAATTTGTTGAAAACCTTCTATTTGTTTTTCAACTCCTTCGCCTTTTATGAAATTTTCATTTAAAGTTATTTCTTTTAATTCTTTCATCTCTTCAGGTGCATGGGTTAAACCTTTTTTGATACCCATTTTAACTCCAGTCCAACCATTTTCATTGTGACTAGCGGTTACCATTGCAACAGCATCAGCATCTAAATTAAATTGTGCAAAATAAACAGTAGGGGATAATGATAAACCGATGTCTTCAACATTACATCCTGTTGAAAGCAGACCTTTTTTAAGTGCTGATTTTATTTCTTCACTGTAAGATCTATAATCATGACCAACAATTACTCTTGGATTCGCTTTTTTTGTATGTTTTATAATTTGAGTACCTAAACCTTTGCCTAGATTCTCTATTCCGATTCTGTTTATGTCCTTCTCATACAACCACCTCGCGTCATACTCCCTGAAGCCATATGGATCTATTTTTAATTCTGTTGTCATTGCTTATGTTTCTACAATCAATTTAATTTTTTTATTGATATTTTTTTTATATGTTCTATAAACGTTCTGTTGAATAAAGATTTATATGGTGTATCAATGGTTTCAGCATACAACATGTAGTTGTTTTGTTAAAAAAACTTAAAAAACTTAAAAATTATGAACAAAATTCTATCACAGGCACTCAAGAAAGCTGTCTCCGAGTATAGCCCAGATAATAGCGAACTTTCAAAAAATAAAGGACCAGATTTATTTTCACTTAGCAATGACACTGAACTTTTTCAAAATGAAAAAGGTATCATTATTAAAATTGATAGATCAAGAGACAATAAATTAACAGACTTTGGTAGAGCAACTTTAAAAGATCGTTACTTGGGTCATAACGAATCTTACCAAGATTTATTTGCTCGTGTTGCAAGTTCATACGCCGATGACAATTTACATGCACAAAGAATTTATAACTACATTAGTAATTTATGGTTCATGCCAGCAACTCCAGTTTTATCAAACGGGGGAACTAAAAGAGGTTTACCCATTTCATGTTTTTTAAATGAAGCATCAGATAGTTTAAATGGAATACTTGATCTATGGAGTGAGAACGTTTGGTTAGCTGCTAAAGGTGGTGGGATCGGAAGTTACTGGGGTAATCTTAGATCTATTGGAGAAAAAATTGGTAAAGTTGGAAAGACATCAGGAATAATTCCTTTCATTAAAGTAATGGACTCGTTAACGATGGCAATTAGCCAAGGTTCATTAAGAAGAGGATCGGCTGCTTGTTATCTTCCAATTGAACATCCTGAAATTGAAGAATTTATTGAAATGAGAAGACCTACAGGTGGAGATCCTAATAGAAAAGCCTTAAACCTTCATCATGGTGTTTTAGTATCCGATGCATTTATGAGAGCGGTTGAAACAGATGGGCAGTGGGCACTAAAAAGTCCTGCTGATGGAACTGTACAACAAACGATCTCTGCAAGAAATTTATGGATTAGATTATTAACTGCAAGAATTGAAACGGGTGAACCTTATATTATCTATATCGATACAGTTAACAGACAAATTCCACAACACCATAAGTTAGCAAATCTAACTGTTAAAACTTCTAACCTTTGTAGTGAGATTACATTACCTACAGGAATAGATAAAAACGGCAGAGATAGAACTGCTGTATGTTGTTTATCATCTTTAAACTTAGAAAAGTATGATGAGTGGAAAGACGATAACGTTATGATCAATGATGTTATGAGATTTTTAGATAATGTATTAACTGATTTTATTGAAAGAGCTCCAGAGCAATTTGATGATGCAAAATATTCTGCTGAAAAAGAAAGAAGTGTTGGTCTAGGTGTTATGGGTTTCCATTCTTATTTGCAGAAACATAGTATTCCACTTGAGTCAGTTATGAGTAAAGCTTGGAATAAAAAGATATTCAAACATATTCAAGAACATGTTGATCAAGCCTCAAAAGATTTAGCTGATGAAAGAGGAGCTTGTCCAGATGCTGCAGATTATGGTTATAATGAAAGATTTTCTAACAAAACTGCGATTGCACCCACAGCTTCTATTTCTATTATCTGTGGTGGAGCATCCCCTGGAGTAGAGCCAGTTGCAGCAAATAGTTACACGCACAAAACTTTATCTGGATCATTTAATGTTAGAAATAGATACTTAGTAGAATTATTAGAAAAACATGGAAAAAATACTGATGATGTTTGGTCTGGTATTACAACAAACCAAGGATCTGTTTCTCATTTAGATTTTTTAACTGATTTAGAAAAAGATGTTTTCAAAACTGCTTTTGAGTTGGATCAAAAATGGATTATTGAGTTAAGTGGAGATAGAACGCCGTATATTTCTCAAGCTCAATCAATTAACTTATTCGTGCCAGCTGATATTCACAAAAGAGAATTACACAAAATTCATTTTGATGCTTGGAAAAAAGGTTTAAAGAGCCTTTATTACTGTAGATCAAAATCAATTCAACGTGCAGAAAATGTTAATGACACTAAAGCAACAGATGTTAACGCAAACGTTTACAAATCAAAACCACAAACAACTGAACAACCAGAATACGAGGAGTGCCTATCATGTCAGTAGAAAAAATGAATACTAAAATTATTCAACCACCAAAAGAGGAAATAGTTAAACCCCAAAAAATGGGACTACTAGTTGAAAACCCTGTTTACAAACCTTTTAGATATCCATGGTGTTATGATGCTTGGTTAACTCAACAAAGAATTCATTGGTTACCGGAGGAAGTGCCTCTTGGTGATGATGTTAGAGATTGGCAGAAAAATTTAACTCAATCTGAAAAAAATTTATTAACACAAATTTTTAGATTTTTTACTCAAGCCGATGTTGAAGTGCAAAATTGTTATTTAAGACATTATACAACTGTATTTAAACCTACAGAAGTTTTAATGATGATGACTGCTTTTGCTTCAATGGAAACAGTTCATATCGCTGCTTACTCTCATTTACTTGATACGATTGGAATGCCGGAGTCTGAATATTCTGCGTTCATGAAATATAAAGAGATGAAAGATAAATACGATTACATGCAAAATTTTGACATGAGTTCAAAAAAAGATATTGCATTAACGGTAGCTGTATTTAGTGCGTTCACTGAAGGCTTACAATTATTTGCAAGTTTTGCAATCTTACTTAACTTCCCAAGACATAATAAAATGAAAGGGATGGGCCAAATTGTTACTTGGTCTGTAAGAGATGAAACGTTGCACTGTAACTCTATGATTAGATTGTTTAAAGAGTTCATTCATGAGAACCCAGAAATCTGGACTCCTGAATTAAAAGCAGAACTTTATAAAGCATGTAGAACAATCATTGAGCATGAGGATGCTTTCATTGATTTAGCTTTTGAAATGGGTCCTATGCAAGGTCTTACAGCACAAGATGTAAAACTTTATATAAGATTTATTGCTAATAGAAGATTATCTCAGCTTGGATTAGAGCCAATTTACGATGTGGATAAAAATCCGCTTACTTGGTTAGATTCTATGTTGAATGCAGTTGAACACATGAACTTCTTCGAAGGTCGTTCTACTGAATATTCTAAAGCAGCAACTCAAGGAACTTGGACAGAAGCTTTTAGTTAAGTTCGATTTTACCAAATTAAGATTTAAAGGGATGGTATTTACTGTCCCTTTTTTTTATCTGTATAAAAATTAGATAGTCTTGAGATAAGTTTTTTAAAATTATCTTTGATTTAATTGAATAACTTTTCTGTGCTTACTACCTTTATAACTTGCAAGAGGTCTAATTAATTTATTAGCAGCATGTTGCTCCATAATATGCGCTGACCAACCCGTAATTCTTGAAATTACAAATATTGGGGTAAAGAAATCAGTATCAAATCCCATTAAATGGTAAGTTGGACCTGTTGGGTAATCAACATTTGGATAAATATTCTTTTCTTTAATCATTACCTTTTCAACAATGTCATAAATTTTTTCAAATGTTTTGTCTTTTTTAATAATAGCTACTCTTTTAAAATATTCTCTCATAGTTGGAACTCTTGAGTCTCCACTTTTGTAAACTCTATGACCAAATCCCATCACTACATCTTTGTTTTTAAGAGCCTTCGTAATCCATTTTAAAGCATTCTCAGGTTTTTTAATTTTCTTCATCATGTGCATTACTTCTTCATTCGCACCACCATGAAGAGGACCTTTTAAACTAGCGATCGCACCTGTGATTGCTCCATGAATATCAGATAAACTACTGGTAATAGTTCTTGCAGTAAATGTTGATACGTTAAAACTATGCTCAGCGTATAAAATTAGTGATACATCGAAAGCTTTAACAATTTCTTTTTCAGGAACTTTTCCAAAACACATATGGAAAAAATTTCCAGAAAAAGTAAGATTTTTCTTTGGAGCTATAATTTTTTTCCCTTTTCGAACTCTGTAAAAAGCTGCTAAGGCAGTAGGTGTTTTTGCAAGAATTCTAATCGCCTTTCTTAAATTTGCTTTTGGAGAGCTGTCTTTAGTTTCTTTGTCTTCAAGACCCATGACGCTAACAGCTGTTCTTGCAACATCCATTGGATGAGAATTTTTAGGAATTTTTTTTAAAATATTTAATAAATTTTTTGATAAAGTTATTTCTTTAGATAATTCTTTCTTAAATTCTTTTAATTGTTTTTTATTAGGCAATTCTTTATTTAAAATTAAGTAAGCAACCTCTTCAAAATCACATCTTGCACATAAATCTTGAGCTGCATAACCTCTATAAGTAAGAGAATTGATTTCTGGCATAACTTTTGAAATTTCTGTTTCATCAACAACTATCCCTAGTAAACCTTTTTTAATATCATCACTCATTATTCATGTCCTTCCGTACTAAAGTTATAAATTTTTTCATCTAACGAATTGTACTTTTCATATTCTACTAACTCGTAAAGTCTTTTTCTAGTTTGCATTTTATCAATAATGTTGTTCTGATGTCCATTCACAAAAATGTCTCTAAGACCATCTTCTACATTTTTCATAGCCAATCTTTGTGTGGTTACTGGATAAATCACAATATTATACCCAAAATTTTCTAATTCTTTGTAATTGAATAACTTAGATTTTCCAAATTCTGTCATATTCGCTAACAAGTAACAGGACAGTTCTTTTCTAACTTTTTCAAAATCTTTTTCATCCTGTAAAGCTTCTGGGAAAATAATTTCTGCTCCAGCATCAATATATGCCTTACATCTATCAATCATCTTATCTATTCCCTCAACTCCTTTAGCATCAGATCTTGCTATAATTTTAAAATTTTCATCTTGTTTTGCAGCAACACATTCTTTAATTTTCTTAACCATTGCTTCAGTTGAAATTAATTCTTTGTTATCTAAGTGACCACATCTTTTTCGTTCTACTTGATCTTCTAAGTGAACTGCTGACACCCCAAATTCTTCAAAAGTTTTAATAGTTTCTTCACAAGACTTAAAACCAGTATCAATATCAACGATGGTAGGTAAACTTGTAACTCTAGATATTAAATAAGATCTAGTACTCACATCTTGCAGCGTAGTTAAACCTATATCTGGAAATCCTAAATCATTAGCCATAACTCCACCTGATACGTAAACAGCGTCATACCCAATTTCTTCAATTAGTTTTGCTGTTAGTGGGTTATAAGCACCTGGCACTCTTAAAATTTTATTTGATTTTAATTTACTGACAAAGTCAGCTCTTTTTTGACTGGGCTCTTTTTCTACAAAATGCACTAAAAAATTCCTTGTTTTGTATTTTTCTTTATCTGACTTCTTTTAACCTGGATGTTTAATTTATTTAACTCTCCAGCTTTCAGGTTTTTAAGATTTTGAACAACTTTCAAGAAACGAGCACTCTCTTTCTTATCTAGAATACCATCTGTTAACGTTAAAAACTTATTTATATAATTTTGTCTTTTAAATGGACGTGCTCCATATGGATGAGCATCTGCTCTATCTAATTGTTCTGTAATTTTTTTACCATTATTTAAAGTAACTACAACTCTTGCACCAAATGATTTATTTTTTGGATTAGGATCGTGATATTTTTTAGTCCATTTTTTATCTTCAAACGTCGTAATTGATTTCCAAATTTTTATAGTGCTTTTTCTATTAGCTCTTTGTTTGGTATATGATTTAACATGGTGCCAATCAGCATCCTCAAGTGCTACTGCAAAAATGTACATAATAGAGTGATCAAGTGTTTCTCTACTTGCATTTGGATCCATTTTTTGTGGATCATTTGCACCAGTTCCAATTACGTAATGAGTGTGATGACTTGTGTGAATATCAATTTTTTTAATTTGATTTAAATTAGGAATTTTCTTATTAAGTTTTTTAGCAATATCTATTAGTGCTTGAGACTGATACTCAGCTGAATATTCTTTTGTATAGGTCTCAAGTATCGCTTTCTTAGATTCTTTTTTCTTAGGAAGAGGAACATTGTATAAAGCTTTCTTCCCATCTAATATTCTAGCTATAACACTGTCTTCTCCTTCATAAATAGGACTTGGAGCACCTTCACCACGCATTGCTCTATCAACTGCTTCAATTGCAAGTTTACCAGCATGAGCAGGGGCGTAAGCTTTCCAACTAGAGATTTCACCTTTTCTAGATTGTCTTGTTGAAACTGTTGTATGTAGAGCTTGTTGAACTGCTTGATAAATTGTTTCAGTGTTGAGTTTTAACATTGCACCCAAACCTGCAGCAACACTTGGTCCTAAGTGTGCTATGTGATCTATTTTATGTTTATGCAAACAAATTCCTTTAACTAAATTAACTTGAACTTCATAACCAGTGATAATTCCTCTTAACAAATCTAGTCCACTTTTTTTAGTTTGTTGAGCAACACTTAAGATGGGTGGAATGTTATCTCCAGGGTGACTGTAATCTTCTGCTAAAAAAGTATCATGAAAATCAAGCTCTCTAACAGCTGTTCCATTTGACCAAGCAGCCCATTCACAATCAAATTTTAATTTTGAATCAATACCAAATAAATTCGCACCATTTTTTCTAGGATGTTTTAAGGCCATTTCCCTTGAAGAGATAACCGCTTTTCTATTTAAAGAAGCAATGGCAACTGAAGCATTATCAATTATTCTATTAATAACCATCTCAATGGCTGCCTTATCTAACTTTGCATTATCAGAGGCAATTTCAGCAATTTTCCATGCTAATTGATTTTTTTTAGGTAAATTAATTTTTGATGGGTAAACTTTAACTTTATGTGAAATCATTAGGCCTCCTTAATTGTGCAAACCTATTAATAGTAAGAAAAAAAATTAAATCAATCTTTTAAGTAAGCTGAAACTATTTTTTCAACACCAATAAAGTCTTTTATTAAATGATTATGGTAAATTTCATTAGAATTTTTTTCTGTATAACCATTTTCTAATAAAATAACAGGAACAGAGGCAGCCTTTGCTGCATTTGCATCAGTTTCACTATCACCAAACATTAGAGATTTTTTTACATCACCCCCGATGATTTCAATAATACTTGTTATATGTCTTGGATCGGGTTTGCAATAATCAAAAGTATCTGAACCAGCAACGTACTCAAAGTAATCATAAATTCCAATTTTTTTTAAAAGATCTATTGCTAAGTGTTCTTGTTTATTAGTACAAACTGCCATTGAAATTTCTTTTTCTCTACACCATTTTAGAAATTCTTTTACCCCGTTAATAAGTGTGCTTTCTTTAATGATATTTTTTCCATAAAAATTAACAAAATCTTTAACCATTTCAGCTTTAATTTTTTGATCATCAATTTTACCAAACTCTTTTTTTGCTTGTCCCCATATAGATCTACCAATCATCGCACCAGCGCCTTGACCTACTAAATTTCTAATGTCAGCAGTAGATTTGGTAGGGTAACCATATTTTCTCATTACATGATTATGAGCATTCATTAAATCAGGAGCGGTATCGACTAATGTTCCATCTAGGTCAAATAATATTGAGTATTTTTGAGTCATTAATAAAGTATTTTTAAGAAATAAATTGTGAATTAAGCTATCTATACACTTAATATAAAAATATTTCCAGATGAAACAAATAAATTCTAATACTGAACAAGAAAAACTTCGTAAATTTTTTATAAAGTCTGGAGTAAAGATGATTGGTCCTGAAACTATTTTTTTTTCAAAAGATACAAAGGTTGGAAAAAACGTTACTATTAATCCATATGTTGTCATCGGGCCAAAAGTTAAAATTGGAAATAATGTAACTATCAATTCATTTTCACATTTAGAAGATTGTAAAATAAAAAATAAAGTTGAAGTTGGACCTTATGCACGATTAAGACCAGGAACTATTCTTGAAGAAGGATCAAAAATTGGAAATTTTGTAGAAGTTAAGAAAAGTACAGTTGGAAAAAAATCAAAAATAAATCATTTATCGTACGTTGGCGATAGTGAATTGGGTAAAGGTGTTAATCTTGGAGCTGGTACAATTACCTGTAATTATGATGGTGTTAAAAAAAGTAAAACAAAAATTAGAGATAATGTATTTATAGGATCTAACTCATCATTAGTTGCACCAATTACTCTTGAAAAAAATAGTATTGTTGGGGCAGGATCAGTTATTACAAAGAAAGTTAAAAAAAATTCATTAGCTTTAACTAGAAGCGCTCAAACAGAAGTTAAAAACTACAAAAGAAGAACAAAATAAAATGTGTGGAATAATAGGTATAGCTAGTAATAAACCGGTTTCATCTACAATTATTAATTCTCTTAGAAAATTAGAATATAGAGGATACGACTCTGCAGGAATTGCCACATTATCAAATGGAATTGTAAGTGAAGCAAAATCAGAAGGTAGAGTTGATATTTTAGAAAAAAATCTTGCTGTTAAGAATATGTCAGGCGCTATTGGAATTGGACATGTTAGATGGGCAACGCACGGTATTCCAAATACTATTAATGCACATCCACATTCTTCAGAGAGTGTATCAGTTGTGCATAATGGGATTATTGAAAATTCTACACTTTTAAAAAAGCATTTAATAAACAAGGGTCATGTATTTAAATCTCAAACAGATACTGAGGTAATTGTTCATTTAATAACAGAGTATTTAAAAGAATTAGATTTAAAAGAGGCAATTATTGAAACTCTTAAGCAATTACATGGAAGTTTTGCTTTAGGTATAATTTTTAAAGATCAACCAGATCTTATAGTAGGTGCTAGAAGAGGGTCTCCACTTGCAGTTGGTTATGGTCCTAACGAAAATTATCTAGGCTCAGACTCTTATGCTTTAAAATCGATGACTAACAAAATTTCATATTTAAATGATGGAGATTTTTGTATTATAAAAAAAGACCAGGTTGAGTTTTTTGATGAAGAAGGCTTAAAAGTTAATAAGAAAGTTTTAGAATTATCTTCAAAAGAACAGGATTATGACAAAGGTGATTTTAAACATTTTATGGCAAAAGAGATTGAAGAACAGCCAACAACATTAAAGAACTGTATAAAAGAGTATGTTGATACAATTAACAACGACATCAACATCTATAATTTTCCATGGGATATTAAAGAAATTTCTTCAGTTACTTTAATTGGTTGTGGTACAGCTTACCATTCTTGCTTAATGGCAAAGTATTGGTTTGAAGAAAATACTACACTTGATGTAACAATTGATATTGCATCTGAGTTTAGATACCGAAAAAATAGATTTAAAGATGATAATTTATATATTTTTGTTTCTCAGTCTGGTGAAACAGCAGATACTTATGCGGCTCTAGATTTATGTAATAAAAATAATATGAAAACTTGCAGTGTAGTTAATGTTATAGAAAGCTCTATTGCAAGAGATTCTAACTTTGTTTTACCCATTCATTGTGGGCAAGAAATTGGTGTTGCATCCACAAAAGCTTTTATGGGTCAAATGCTGGTTCTTTATATCTTAGTATTAAAATTAGGAATTTTAAGAAAAGACTTGGATAAAGATTTATATTTAAACAAAATTAAAGACTTAAAGTTATTACCTAAGTTAGTCGAGCAAACTTTACTAACAGAAAGTAAAATCCAGACAGTCTCAAGCTCATTTACTGATGCAAAAGGTTCGATGTTTTTAGGTAGAGGCTTTTCTTACCCAATTGCATTAGAAGGAGCCTTAAAATTAAAGGAATTAGCTTACGTTCATGCCGAAGGATATCCAGCAGGTGAGATGAAACATGGGCCATTAGCTTTAATTGAAGATGGAATGCCAGTTGTTGTCTTAGCTCCAAGAGATAATTATTATAAAAAAACAATTTCTAATATGCAGGAAGTAATAGCAAGAGGGGCTAAAGTTTTATTGATTACTAACAAGAGCAAAGACGAAGTTTTTTCAGAAAATATTTGGGAAACAGTATTAGTTGAAAGTGCCAATGATGACTTGTTGCCTTTTTTATTAACTGTTCCATTGCAAAAATTAGCTTATTATTCAGCTCTTAAAAAAGGGTATGACATTGATAAACCTAGAAATTTAGCAAAATCAGTCACAGTTGAATAATAATTAAACTCTGCTACAACACCCCTAGGTTGAATATGAAAAATTGGAAAATAAATAGCTGGAGAAATTATCCTGTAAAACACATTCCTGAATATCCTGATCAAAAAGAATTGGATGGTGTTTTAAGTAAAATTAAAGATTTCCCACCATTAGTTTTTGCTGGTGAGACGAGACATTTAAAAGAACAATTAGCTGATGTTGTCGATGGAAAAGCTTTTTTATTACAAGGTGGAGATTGTGCAGAAAGTTTTGCAGAATTTCATCCTGATAACATTAGAGATACATTTAAACTGATACTGCAAATGTCGTTAGTGCTTACTTATTCGGCATCATTACCAGTTATTAAACTTGGAAGAATTGCTGGACAGTTTTCAAAACCAAGAAGTTCTCCTGTTGAAAATATTGATGGTGTTGAACTGCCTAGTTACCTAGGTGATAATATTAATGGAATGGAATTTAATGAAAAATCAAGAGTTCCTGATCCAAAAAGACTTTTTAAAGCTTACTCTCAATCTGCATCAACGCTTAACCTTATAAGAGCTTTCTCCCACGGAGGTTTTGCTGATCTTAAAAAAGTACATACTTGGAACTTAGGGTTTATTAAAAACACACCTGCTGCTAAAAAATTTAAAGATTTAGAAGATAGAATTGCAGATGCCTTAGCATTTATGGATGCTTGTGGAATTAATTCTGACTTTAATAGAAGATTAAAAACAGTAAATTTTTGGATTTCACATGAGGCTTTATTACTTCCTTTTGAACAAGCAATGACAAGAGTAGATTCAACAACAGGTGAATATCATGATACCTCAGCTCACTTTGTTTGGATAGGAGATAGAACAAGACAACTAGATGGTGGACATGTTGAGTTTTGTAGAGGAATTGAAAATCCAATTGGAATTAAATGTGGACCAACATTAAAAGCTGAAGACTTGATAAACCTTTGTAATAAAATTAATCCAAATAATGAAAAAGGTAAAATAACTTTAATTTCTAGATTTGGCCATGAAAATGTTTCTAAATTTTTACCAAAATTAATTAGAGCAATTAAAAAAGAAGGTTTAAATGTAATATGGTCATGCGACCCTTGTCATGGAAATACAATTAAAGCTACAACTGGATTTAAAACAAGACCCTTTAATAGTGTTGTCAAAGAAGTAAAAAATGTTTTTGAATGCCACCAAAGTGAAGGAAGTTATGCAGGTGGATTACACATTGAAATGACCGGTCAAAATGTTACGGAATGCACAGGTGGTGCTCAGAAAATATCTGACCAAGATTTATCTAGCCGTTACCATACTCATTGCGATCCAAGACTTAATGCTAACCAAGCGTTAGAGTTAGCTTTTTTAATTTCTGATGAGATTAAAAAAAATGCTGCTTATTCTAAAAAAAATATTAAAGCGGCATCTTAAACCATTGTATTGAATAAAATTTCGTTTAAATTTTAGGAAATGAAACCATTAGAAAAAGCACAATTTATAAGTAATTGGATTAAAGATTATGTGAACAAGATGCCAATTAAGGCTCAATCTTTAATCATTGGAATTTCTGGGGGAATAGATTCTTCTGTATCAAGTACATTGAGCGCAATGACAGGTATTAAAACAATTGTATTATCAATGCCCATTAAACAAAAATCATCACAACATGACTTAAGCTTAAAACATCAAGAATGGCTTGTTAAAAACTTTGATAATGTTGAAGCGCACACAATAAATTTAGATAAATTATTTGAAACGTTTGAGAGTACGTTATCTAATTTTGATAGTGAACTTGGTATGGCAAATTCTAGAGCAAGAATTAGAATGACTACTCTTTATCAAGTAGCAGCTACAAACAAAGGTATTGTAGTTGGTACTGGAAATAAAGTTGAGGATTTTGGAGTAGGGTTTTATACAAAATATGGAGATGGTGGAGTTGATATATCTCCTATTGCGGATTGCAATAAATCAGAAGTATGGGAAATAGGTAAATCTATTAATATTCTTCAAGAGATAATTGATGCTGCTCCAACAGATGGATTATGGGATGATGGCAGAACTGATGAAGGTCAGTTAGGTCTTAAATACGAGGAATTAGAAGAAGCTATGAACAATGTTAATTCAATAAATCGTCAAAAATACGAAAAAATAAGAAAGATGAACTTGCATAAAATGGAACCAATCCCAGTTTGCAAGATTCCCAACTAATCTTATAGATTCACAAATCTATAATTAAAGTATAATTCTAAGATAATGAACAAGGATATTTTTTTAACAAACAATCTAAATAATAAAAAAGAAAAATTTGTTCCAATAAATAAAGAAAATATTGGAATGTATGTATGTGGTCCAACCGTTTATGACAATCCACACATTGGTAATGCTAGACCTCTTGTTATTTTTGATATTTTGTTCAAAGTTTTAAAATCAAAATATGGTCATGATAAAATAAATTATATAAGAAACATTACAGACGTTGATGATAAGATAATTAAATCAGCAAAAGAAAAAAATCTTTCAATATCTGAATTGACAAATAATGTTATTAAAGATTTTAATGATGATTGTAATTACTTAAATTTAGATAATCCATCAGAACAACCAAAAGCTACAGATCATATTGATCTCATGATTAAAATGATATCAACTTTAATAGAAAAAGATTTTGCCTATGAGGCAAACAACCATGTCTATTTTGAAGTTAGCAAATTTGATGATTATGGAAAGCTATCGAATAAAAAATTAGAAGATTTAATTGCAGGATCTAGAGTAGAAGTTTCAGATAATAAAAAAAAATCAGAAGACTTTGTTTTATGGAAACCCTCTAAGGATGATGAGCCTTCTTGGGATTCTCCTTGGGGAAAAGGAAGACCTGGTTGGCATTTAGAATGTTCTGCAATGTCAAAGAAATACCTAGGAAACGTATTTGATATTCATGGTGGAGGAATTGATTTAATTTTTCCACATCATGAAAATGAAATTGCACAATCAAGATGTGCCAATGATAGTAAAGTTTTTGCAAATTATTGGATCCATAACGCATTTATTACTATGTCCAATGAAAAAATGGCTAAATCAACTGGCAACATACTTAAGATTAAAGATTTTAAAGATAATGTTGACGGACAAGTTTTAAAACTTGCTCTTATGAGTGCTCACTACAAACAACCATTAGACTGGAACGAAAAGCTCTTAGAAGATTGCAAAAATACTATTGATAAATGGTATGAAGTTTATTTACCCCCAAAAGACAAAATAGTTTTAGATGAAGATATTTTGTCTCCATTATACGATGATTTGAATACACCTGGCTACATTGCAAAGTTACATCAACTTTATGATAAGGCCTTAAAAGGAGGAAATGAAGAGAAAAGTTTATTTGTATTAGCTTGTAATTTTATTGGTATTTTAAATAAAACAAAAGAAGAGTGGATTGAATTTAAAAAGAAAAAATCATCTATTAGTGAAGATGACATTTTAGAAATGATTTCACTTAGAAACAAAGCAAGAGAAGATAAGAATTATAAAGAAGCTGATATCATTAGAAATAAGCTTTTAGATAAAGGGGTTTTAATAGAAGACAAAGATGGTAAAACAATTTGGAAACTAAAATGAGCAAAGAACAACTTTTTATATTTGATACAACACTAAGAGATGGTGCACAAACACAAGGTGTAGACTTTTCTGTAGATGATAAATTAAAAATTGCCTCAGCTTTAGATAATTTAGGTGTTGATTATATTGAGGGTGGGTGGCCAGGTGCAAACCCTACAGATACCGAATTTTTTCAGAAAAAACATTCATTTAATAATGCTAAGCTAACATCTTTTGGTATGACTAAAAGAACTGGTCGCAGTGCCGATAATGATCCTGGACTATCAGCGCTTTTAAACTCAAACACACTGGCAGTTTGTATTGTAGGAAAATCTTGGGATTTTCATGTTGATATAGCACTTGGTATTTCTAATGAAGAAAACTTAGAAAACATTAAAGAGACAGCTAAACATTTCGTTAAAGAGAATAAAGAATTCATGTTTGATGCAGAGCATTTCTTTGATGGATACAAGGCTAATCCAAGTTATGCTTTATCATGTCTTAAAGCAGCATTTGATGAGGGAGCAAGGTGGATTGTTTTATGTGACACTAACGGTGGAACCTTACCTCATGAAATTACAAAAATAGTTACAGAAGTTTCTAAAACTATACCTGGAAAAAATTTAGGGATACATGCACACAATGATACTGGTAATGCAGTTGCGAATTCTTTAGCTGCAGTTTGGGCTGGAGTTAGACAGGTGCAAGGAACCATCAATGGTTTAGGTGAAAGGTGTGGTAATGCTAATTTAATGTCACTAATCCCTACTTTTTTTTTAAAAGAAGATTTTGCAACTAATTTTGAATTAAAAATTAAACCAGACAATATTAAAAAATTAACAGAATGCTCTAGATTGTTAGATGAGATTTTAAATAGAAAACCTAACAAACATCTTCCATACGTTGGTGCTGCTGCTTTTTCTCATAAAGGTGGCCTTCATGTATCAGCGGTTCAAAAAGATCCAAAAACTTACGAACATATTGATCCAGTAGAAGTTGGAAATTCTCGAAACATAGTAGTTTCAGATCAATCTGGAAAATCCAATATAATCTCAAGATTAAAAACTATTGGTATAGAAATAGAGGAGAGTGACCCTAAAATTAAAAAACTTTTAGATGAAGTAAAAGATAGAGAATTTATAGGTTATAGTTATGATGGTGCTGACGCATCTTTTGAATTATTGGCCAGAAGGATTATTAGCAAAATACCAAGGTATATATTGATTAAAGAATATGATGTTTCTGTTAAAAAAGATTCATCAGGCACAATTGTTTCTTCTGCAAAAGCTCAGCTTGAAGTTGATGGTGAAAAAATTATGTGTACCGGTGAAGGAAATGGTCCTGTTAATGCACTAGATAATGCTATTAGACAAAATGTAGATCGATTAAATAAATACTCTAAATATTTAAAAGATTTAAAATTAGTTGATTATAAAGTTAGAATTTTAAATACAGGTACTGAGGCAATCACTAGAGTTTCAATAGAAAGCACAGACTCAAAAGGCAAAAATTGGTTCACCATTGGTGTTTCAGCAAATATAATTGATGCTTCATTTAAAGCATTGGTGGATAGTTTAGATTATAAATTATTTAAAGATAAAGCTCCAGCAAGTCTTTAATGTCTTTTAGCAATATATCATTTATCTTACATCAACCCCAATTATCTGAAAATATTGGAGCTTGTGCGAGAGCTCTTAAAAACTTTAATTTTAAAAAGCTAGTTATTGTTAAACCAAAACCAATTTTTCCAAATGATAAAATTTTAGCAACGTCAGTTGGTGCAAAAGATCTAATTATTAATGCTAAAGTATATGAAACTTTAGAATCTGCTGTAAAAAAAGTAGATTACGTTATTGCAACATCTGCAAGATTTAGAAATAAAAATATTAAACATATTAATTTAGATGATTTAAAAAAAATTGATTTTAATAAAAAGATAGCTTTTTTATTTGGCTCTGAGGCGTCTGGCTTATCTAATAATGAGATCAGTTATGCTAATTACACCATGCAGATCTCAACTAACCCTGATTTTAAATCTTTAAACCTGTCACATAGTGTTATTATTATTGCCCATACTGTAGCAAGCATTATTGATTTAAAGGGTGCAAAATATTCTAAATCAAAAAAAGTAACCTTAGCTAGCAAAAAGGATATTCAAGCTATGACTAACTTGTGCATCAAAAAACTAGAGGAAAAACACTTTTTTAAACCCTTGGAGAAGAGACCTATTATGCTTGAAAACTTAAGAAGTATTTTTTCTAAAATGGAGCTTTCTGAGAAAGAAACACGTATTTTATCCAGTGTATTTGCAAGTTTGTCCAAAAAAGGTTGATTGACAAAATAATGAGTAAGTTTATAAACCCATCTATCAAATGACAAAAAGAATAAGCGCTAAACATAAAATAGATAGAAGGTTAAAAATTAACCTATGGGGTAGACCTAAAAGTCCTTTTAATAAAAGGGATTATGGTCCAGGACAACATGGACAAGGTAGAAAAGGAAAACCTTCTGATTACGGAATTCAACTACAAGCTAAACAAAAATTAAAAGGTTACTACGGTAACATTAACGAAAGACAATTCAGAAATATTTATAAAAAAGCTACCATGTTAAAAGGGGATACCGGTGAAAATTTAATTGGTTTGCTTGAAAGAAGATTAGATTCTGTTGTTTATAGAGCAAGATTTTCAACAACAGTATTTTCAGCGAGACAACTTATTAACCATGGTCACGTAAGAGTTAACGGTAAAAAAGTTAACATTGGAAGTTACGTTGTTAAAGAAGAAGATATAATTGAAATTAGAGATAAATCTAAACAGTTGGCTATAATTGATATTGCTCTAGCTAGCAAAGAAAGAGAAACTCCTGAATACATTAATTTAGATGAAAAAAATAAAAAAGTTACTTTTGTTAGAACACCTAAGTTCGACGAAGTTCCTTATCCAGTAATAATGGAACCTAATCTAGTAATTGAATATTACTCTAGATAATAAATATCCTTTTTTTTAAATAATTCTTTTAATATTGTTCTTAAAATTCCAATAAAATTGTGAATTAATCCTAAGTGAATTTTACATAAATTCATTATATATTTTCTTATAAATAAAATTTTTATGAGATTTTAAATGCAACTGGCAAGATATCTAAATAAATTGTTCCAGAAAGATGGTTTTCTTTTAATTGATGCAAGTTCAAATAAATATATTATAGGCACACCAAAAAACAATAAACCAATCACAGTTAAAATATTAGATAAAAAACTCCATTATAAATTATTTTTTAGGCCAGATTTATATTTTGGAGAAGCTTATTCTAATGGAGATATACAAATTGAAAACGGAAGTTTAACCGATTTCTTAGATATAGCGCTTATGAATATAGGAAGAGGTGAATTAAATTTTTTTAGTATGTTGATAAATAAACTTTATGGCTCTTATAGATATTTGACAAACTTTAACTTTATAAAAAAATCAAAAATGAATGTGGCACATCATTATGATCTCTCAGATGATTTATACTCTTTATTTTTAGATCCTAAAAAACAATACTCTTGTGGATATTTTATAAATGAAAATGATACTTTAGAAGATGCTCAAAATAATAAAATACAACACATAATAAAAAAACTTAATATAAAGCCAAATCAAAAAGTTCTTGATATAGGTTGTGGCTGGGGATCTTTAGCTATTGATATTGCAAAAAGTACCAATTGTGAGGTGACAGGAATTACTCTATCTGAAAATCAGTTTAACTACTGTGTTAAAAAAGCCAAAAAGCTTAATTTAGAAAATCAAGTTACCTTTAAGCTAATAGATTATCGTCAGTTAGATGAAAAGTTTGATAGAATTGTAAGTGTTGGAATGTTTGAACATGTTGGTAGAAAATTTTATAAAAATTTTTTTAAGAAAATCGATAATTTGCTTAATGATGATGGTGTTTCACTAGTTCACACTATTGGTTCAGTTAACCCTCCTAGAGACCCACACCCCTGGATAACTAAGTATATTTTTCCAGGTGGTTATACGCCTAGTCTCAGTGAGGTGGTAACACCTGTTGAGAAAGCTGGATTAATAGTATCTGACATAGAGGTTCTTAAATTACATTATTCTCACACTCTAAGGCACTGGAAAGAAAATTGTATTAAAAATAAAATTCAAATAATTAACATGTTTGATGAAAAATTTTTTAGGATGTGGGAATTTTATTTAGCTAGCTGTGAAAGTGCTTTTAAATGGGGAGACCAAGTTGTTTATCAATTCCAACTAACAAAGAACTATATGTCAACTCCTAATACTAGAGATTATATTTATAAGTAATAAATTATTTTTTAAAATTAATTCCTTTATCCTCAAGGACTTTCTTGAGTTCACCGTTTTCATACATTTCCTTAACGATGTCACAGCCACCAACAAATTCACCTTTAATGTAAACTTGTGGAATAGTAGGCCAGTCACTAAATTCTTTTATACCCTCTCTTAAAGACTGAGATTCAAGAACATTTATTCCTTTGTAATTCACTTCTAAAATTTTTAACATATTTGACACAGCCATAGAAAATCCACATTGAGGAGCATCTGGTGTTCCTTTCATAAATAAACATACTTCGTTGGCGTCTATATGACTTTGAATTAAATTTTTTGTACTATCGTCCATTATTGTTCCTTTGTTTTAATTGCTAATGCATGAAGTTCGTTGCCCATTTTTCCTTTTAAAGAATTGTACACTATTTTGTGTTGTTCAATTTTACTTTTTCCTGAAAATTCTTTAGAAGTTATTGTCGCTGAGTAGTGATTACTATCTCCAGCTAGATCTTGAATTTCTATTATAGCATCTGGTAAAGCTTCTTTAATGAGTGTTTCAACTTCTTTTATATCCATTGCCATTTTAATTTTCCATGTAGTTCGTTAGCCAATTTGTATGTGATTTAATCAAATCGTCAATTGATAGTTTTGTCTTATCGTTAATTATTAAACTATCCTCATTTACTAACCCAAGTTCATCAAAATGTACGGAGCTTTCTTGAAGTATTTTAGTAGCATTTTCTAGATCATCTTTACTAATTTCAATAATGTATCTTCCCTGATCTTCACCAAACAAGTATTCAAATTGATTAATTAAGTAATTAGACTTTTTAAGAGTTGCACCTTTTTTACCTTTAATACACATTTTAGAAAGAGCAGTAATTATTCCACCTAAAGAAACATCGTGAGCTGATTTAATATATTTTTTATCAATAAGTTTTAAGATTGTTTCACCATTATTTTTTTCATTAAAAAGATTAATTTCAGGAGGAGGTCCATTTTTTTCATTTAGAATATCTCTTGCAAATAAGCTTTGATCCAAGTGACCTTCAGTTTTACCAATAACTAAAAGTATATTATCAGCTTCTTTTAAATCCATTGTAACAATATTTTGGTAATCTTTAATTAAACCAACTCCCCCAATTGTTGGAGTAGGTTTAATCCCAATATCTTTAGTTTGGTTGTAAAATGAAACGTTTCCTGAAACTACTGGAAACTCTAAGTAAGCACTCGCTTCACCTAAACCTTGAACACATTCAACAAACTCACCCATATTTTCTTCGTTTTCGGGACTACCAAAATTTAAGCAATTAGTAATAGCAATAGGTTTAGCACCAACTGAAATTAAATTCCTCCAACTTTCACAAACAATTTGTTTTCCACCACTTAATGGGTGAGCCCAACAATATACAGCAGATGAATCTACAGATGCTGCAACAGCTTTATTGGTACCATGAACCCTAACAACACCAGCATCTCCGCCAGGTTTTTGAATAGTGTCACCCATAACAGTATGATCGTATTGTTGCCAAATCCACTCTTTGCTACAAATATTTGGATTAGATAATATTTTGTTTAAAACATTTTTTACTTTTAAGGTTTTAAATTGTTCTTTCTTAACTTTAATTCTTTTAGGTAATTTAGCTTTCTTCCATTTACGGTCATACATAGGTGAGTTTTCAACCAATGTGTTAACAGGAATATCTGCTACCTTTTTTTCATTAAAATAAAGTTCAATCTTTTTACTTTTTGTTGTTTGACCAATTACAGCGAAATCTAAATTCCATTTATCAAATATTTTTTTAGCCATTTCTTCTTTGCCATTTTCTAAAACAATAAGCATTCGCTCTTGGCTTTCAGATAGCATAATTTCATAAGGGGACATGTTTGCCTCTCTACAAGGAACTTTATTTAAATTGATTTCAATTCCTAAATTTCCTTTTGAAGCCATTTCAATACTTGAAGAAGTTAATCCAGCAGCGCCCATATCCTGAATAGCAATAATGGAATCTCCTGCCATTAATTCTAAACAAGCCTCTAATAATAGTTTTTCTGTAAAAGGATCTCCAACTTGAACAGTTGGTTTTTTTTCTTCAATTTTATCATCAAATGAAGCTGACGCCATGCTTGCACCATGAATTCCATCTCGACCTGTTTTTGAACCAACATAGATCACAGGTTTTCCTAAACCTGCAGCTTTTGAATAAAAAATTTTATTTTTTTTTACATGACCTAAGGTCATAGCATTTACTAAAATATTACCATTATAAGATTCGTCAAAACTAGTTTGACCAGCAATTGTTGGAACCCCCATGCAATTACCATATCCGCCTATACCGTGAACAACTCCACGTAATAAATTTTTAGTTTTTTTATGTTGAGGTGATCCAAAATGAATTGAGTTTAAATTAGCTATTGGTCTTGCTCCCATTGTAAAGACATCTCTCATAATTCCACCAACACCCGTTGCGGCACCTTGATAAGGTTCAATAAATGAAGGGTGATTATGACTTTCAATTTTAAATACTATTGCATCATCATCGCCAATATCAATAACACCAGCATTTTCACCAGGACCTTGAATTACGTTTTTTCCTTTAGAAGGTAAGTTTTTAAGATGAAATCTTGAAGATTTATAAGAGCAATGCTCATTCCACATTGCTGAGAAGATACCAAGCTCAGTAATATTGGGAACTCTTTTTAATAAATCACAGATTTTTTTATATTCATCTTTTTTTAAACCATGATCAATTGCAAGCTGTTCGTTAACTATCATTATTTTAAATTATTGATTAAGTTTTGAAAAAAAATTGAACCATCTTCACCAGAAAGAGCAGGGTCTATCATTCTTTCTGGATGAGGCATCATTCCTAAAACATTTTTTTGTTTATTAAAAACACCAGCTATATTTTGTAATGAACCATTTGGATTAGATTGTTCATTAACATTTCCGTTTTCATCTGAATAAAATAAAGCTATTTGATTATTGTCATTAATTTCTTTAATTTGATCATTAGAGCAAAAGTAATTTCCCTCATTATGAGCTATATGAAACTCGTAGACGTCTTTTTTATCATCTTTAAAATAAGAGTTATCTTTATTGTTAGCTTTAACAAAAACATTTTTGCAAATAAATTCTAGGTATTTATTTCTAAGCAGCACACCTGGTAGCAAACCAGATTCAACTAAAATTTGAAAACCATTACAGATTCCCATAACTTTACCACCCCCTTGAGCAAAGTTTAATACCGATTTCATAATTTTTGATTTTGATGCCATACTTCCACATCTAAGGTAATCCCCGTATGAAAAACCACCTGGTAAAACTACTAAATCACTTTTTGGCAGCTCAACATCGTCATGCCAAACCATTTTGTTTTTAAAGCCAAATTTTTTTAAAGCAACATCCATGTCTCTGTCACAATTGGATCCAGGAAAGGTTATTACGGATGAATGCATTTTTTATTATTGTGATCCAATAATTTTAAAGTCTTCTATTACTAAGTTTGCTAAAAGTTTCTTACACATTTCTTCAACTTTTTTTTCTGCTTTTTTTTTATCATCTTCTTTAGTATCAATTTCAAAATATTTTCCTTGTCTTACTTCATTAATTCCTTCAAATCCCATACCATCCAGGGTTTGATGGATAACTTTACCTTGAGGATCTAAAACATCTTTTTTAAGAGTTATAATTACAGATATTTTCATATTATTTTCTTTTTTTAACTGATCTTAATTTAGTAACATTTACAGCACTTAAATTTGATTGCTCATGCAATATACCAAGTCTTTTTGCAACTTCAGTATATGCGGGTATTAAATCACCTAAATCTTTACGAAATCTATCTTTATCTAGTTTTTTATCAGTAATACTGTCCCATAATCTGCAAGTGTCAGGACTAATCTCATCAGCCAGAATAACCTCATTTTTTCCATTTTCTTTAAGTCTTCCAAATTCAAGTTTGAAATCAATTAGTTTAATCCCAACTCCTCTAAACATTCCAATCATAAAATCATTAATTCTAAGGATCATTTTTTTAACTTTTTCTAATTCAGATTTTGTAGCCCAATCAAAAGCTAAAATATGTTCTTCAGCAATAAGTGGATCACCCAATTTATCATCTTTAAGGCAATACTCTAATAGTGGCTGTTTTAGAACTGTTCCATCTTCGATACCTAATCTTTTAGTAATAGAGCCTGTTGCAACATTACGAACAATAAATTCAATAGGTATAATCTCAACTAATTTGATAATTTGTTCTCTCATATTTAGTCTTTTTACTAAATGATTTTTAATCCCAATTTGAGTTAGGTTTGATAAAATATGCTCTGAAATTCTATTGTTTAAAACACCTTTGCCTTCAATTGTTGATTTTTTCAAATTATTAAAAGCAGTTGCATCATCTTTGAAATACTGAATAACCAAATTTTTATCAGATGTTGCATAAATTATTTTAGCTTTACCTTCGTATAATTTTTTACCTTTTTTCATTATTTGAATACTCTTCTAAAAATTAAATCTACGTTTTTAAAATGCGATGAATAATTGAATATAGCTTTTAATCTTTTTGATGAAATTTTAGTCATTATGAATTTATCATTTAATATAACATCAAACAAATTTAGGTTTTCTGCAAAACATTTTTTTGCATAATTTTGGACCATTTTGTAAGATTGCTCTCTACTTAAACCAGATTTTGTTAGCTCTAACATTACTTCTTGTGAAAAAATTAAACCCTTGGTTATATTTAAATTTTCAATCATTTTTTTTGGATAGACAATCATTTTATCTAAAATATTACTTAGTCTTGCTAAAGCAAAATCTAAGGTAATATTTGCGTCTGGACCAATATTTCTTTCAACACTTGAGTGAGAAATATCTCTTTCATGCCATAGTGCAATATTTTCAAGAGCAGGGATAACAGCACTTCGAACCATTCTAGCAAGTCCTGTTAAATTTTCACTTAAGATTGGATTTTTTTTATGAGGCATTGCAGAAGAACCTTTTTGATCTTTTGAAAAAAACTCTTGAACCTCATAAACTTCAGTTCTCTGTAAATGTCTAATCTCAATTGCAACTCTTTCAACTGATCCTGCAATAATTCCAAGAATTGAAAAATAAAAAGCATGCCTATCTCTTGGTATTACTTGAGTTGATATAGGTTCAACTTTTAATCCAAGTTTTTTTGCCACATGTTTTTCAACATTAGGACTAATATTTGCAAATGTGCCAACAGCACCAGAAATTGCACATGTTGAAATTTCATCAATTGCATCAACTAATCTTTTTCTATTTCTCTTAAATTCCTCATAAAATGATGCTAATTTTAAACCAAAAGTTATAGGTTCAGCGTGAATTCCGTGACTTCTACCCATACAAGGAGTGTATTTATATTTCTTGGCTTGTTTCTTTAAAACTTTTAGAATTTGATCGATATCATCTCGTAAAATTTTACCAGATTGAACTAATTGAATATTTAAACTGGTATCTAAAACATCAGAAGAGGTCATACCTTGGTGAAGGTATCTTGCTTTAATCCCTGCTTTTTCAGTAACAGATGTTAAAAATGCTATTACATCGTGCTTAACTTTACTCTCAATTAGATGAATTCTTTTAACGTTTATTTTAGCTTTTTTTCTAACAATTGATGCAACACCTTTAGGAATTTGACCTAATTTTTCCATGGCTTCTGCTGCTGCAACCTCTACATCGAGCCAAATTTGGTATTTGTTTTGTTCTGACCATATGTCAGTTAGTTGTTTTCTAGAATATCGTTCAATCATTAATTATAAGTAAGGAGGCTTAGAATAACCTTTAACAGATTCTGTAAAGATTTCATAACCATTTTCAGTAATACCTAGTGTATGCTCAAATTGTGCTGATAAAGATTTGTCTTTTGTAACTGCTGTCCAGCCATCTTTTAGCATCTTCACATCCCATTCACCGATATTTATCATAGGCTCAATTGTAAAAGTCATTCCAGGTCTAAGTTCCATCCCTGTATTTCTTCTTCCATAATGTAAAATATTAGGTGGTTCGTGGAATGTTGTGCTTATTCCATGACCACAAAAATCTCTAACAACTGAGTAGCCTTTTTTTTCAACAAAAGATTGTATTTCATATCCAATGTCACCTAATTTTAATCCTGGCTTTAATAAATTAATTGCTCTCATCATCGACTCGTATGTAGCATCAATTAAGTTATTAACTTTAACAGGAGTTTTTCCAACACAAAACATTCGACTTGTATCACCATAATGTTCATCAACTATAGCAGTTACATCAACATTTAAAGCATCACCTTCAACTAAAACTCTATCAGAGGGTATACCGTGACAAACAACATGATTTAAAGAGGTGCATAATGATTTTTTAAAACCTCTATAAAACAATGGAGCTGAATACCCACCATTGTCTCTAATAAATTCATATCCTAGTTTATCTACAAACTCTGTGGTTACACCGGGCTTAATATTATCTGTAAGCATATCAAGAGTTCTTGCTGCAAGATTTCCAGCAACTCTCATCTTTTCAAATTTCTCTAAATAATCAGGCATTAATAATTTTAATTTTTTTATCTATTTTAATTTCTTTTGAATTTATTTTACATTGATAAGCCAAAAAGTTAACTTCAGCTTTTTTTGCAAGTAAATAATTTTCATAATATTCTTTATCAATGTCTTTTGCTATTTTAAAATTATCCACACCCTCTATTTGGACTAAAAATAATAGATAGGATTTATAGCCCTTTTTAACTGCCTCTATAAGTGTTTTTAAATGCTTTGACCCTCTAGTGGTAACGGCATCTGGAAATTCTGCAGTTTTTTCTTCTCTAAATAAAGTAACATTTTTAACTTCTACAAATATTTTTTGTTTATTTTTTTCAACTAAAAAATCAAACCGTGTTTCTTTATCAAAAAATACCTCAGCTTTGATACTGTCAATGTTAGCAATTTCTTTAACTAGATTATTTGTTAAACCATGGAAGGCAATTTTATTTGCAAAATGAGTATTAACACCAACTAAATTTTTTTTAACTTTAACTATTTCAAGGGTATATTTTAATTTTCTTTTTGGGTCATCATTTTTAGATACATAAACCTCATTTCCTTCATCTAATAAGCCCTTCATAGATCCAGTATTAGGGCAATGCGCTGTAACAATTTCCTTGTCAATTTTAACGTCTGCAAAAAACCTCTTATAACGTTTGATCAGTTTGCCTTTTATTAAAGCTTTGGTAAATTTCATATTTAAATTGTATATTTAATAATGACTCAAAATACAAAATTTAATGCAGCAATACTTATTATTGGTAATGAGATCCTATCTGGAAGAACGCAGGACACTAATACCAGCACAATTGCACAATGGTTAAACTCAATTGGTGTAAAAGTTAACGAAGTTAGGGTTATTCCAGATATAGAAAATACAATTATTGAGACCGTTAATCATTTAAGAAAGGTTAATAATTATGTATTTACAACTGGTGGTATAGGACCAACTCATGATGATATTACTGCTCAGTCTATTTCTAAAGCATTTAATCTTGAGTATGAAATTCACAAAGAAGCTTTTAAGATATTAGAAGCTTACTATAAAGTGGGTGAATTTAATGAAGGTCGACAAAAAATGGTATGGATGCCACGTAATGCTAATTTAATATTAAATCCAACAAGTGGTGCACCAGGATTTAGTGTTGAAAATGTTTTTTGCTTACCAGGAGTTCCTTCAATTTTAAAGTCAATGTTAGGTGGATTAAAAAACAAGATAGTAGGGGGAGATCCAATATTAAGCCATACAATAAGTTTAAATACTGTTGAAAGTGAAATTGCAAACTCTTTAACTAATGTTCAAGATAACAATAAAGATGTTGAAATTGGAAGTTATCCATTTTTTCAAGCAGGAAAACTAGGTGTATCAATAGTAATAAGATCTGAAGACCAACTTAAAATTGATAAGTGCAGTTCTGAAGTATTAGAGTTTGTTGATCAAAAAAAAATAGAAGTAGTTGTTAGATAGTTTAATGTTTTATTTCGCTTACGGAAGTAATCTTAATCATTTTCAAATGAAAAGAAGATGCAAGGATAGTGTCTTTTTAAAAAAAATTAATTTAACTAATTTTAAATTAACTTTTAGAAGCAAATATAGAGCTGCTGATATAGAGCGTAAAAAAAACTCAATTGTTCCAGGTGCTTTGTTTGAAATATCAAAAAGTGATGAAAAAAAATTAGATGTTTATGAAGACTATCCAGTTCTTTATAAAAAATATTATTTTACTTATTATGGTAAAAAAGTAATGACCTATACTATGACTAAAAAAACCTTATTTGCATATCCAACAGAACGATATTTAAATATTATAAAAAAAGGGTATCAAGATTGCGGTCTTGATAAAAAGTATCTTAATCAAGGATTAAATAATTTGAGCAAACAAAAAAATCACAAAAAATAAAATAAAATTAGATAATTGTGAACAATTTCCTAATATTTATTAAAAAGTATTTTATTTATAAGAAAAAGACTATGTTTTATTGTAAATAAAAATTTTTAAAAGTTTCACCTAATAAATAAATCAATATAATTAACAAAGACCAAAAAATAGCAACATGGATTTAGGAATTGACCTCTGAATGAAAAAGACAAGTAATCAAAAAAAAATAAATATTTATAAAAAAAAATTATTAATTTTTACAACCACCATATTTGTATTTTTTTCAATAATAACAATAATTTTTTTAAGTAAATTTAAAGATATTATATATTTAAACAACCCAATTACCGCGCATGAAATTAAAAACATTCGAAATATAGATAACTACTCGAGATATTTTAAATTTTATTTATTAAAAAATAATTATAAAAATCAAAATTTTATTTTTGGATCTTCTTCTATCAAATTTATGAATCCTGTTTTGAAAGACAAAGGTGAGAAATATTCAGCTATAAACATGGGAATGCCCGGTTTTACCATAGAAGAATTAGAAAAATATATTAATTGGCTTGTAGTAAATAAACAAAACACTCAAGATGTCATAATTTTTTTGAAATCATTTTCTTTTGATAAAAATAAAAATTATAAAGTTTATTTACCTTATGAGTTAGAGATTTCAAATTATGGAAAAATTCAAAATATATATAACAAGCTTCATTTTTCAAGAATAGTTAAAATGATATTAAAAAACAAAATTACTAATAAAAAAAATAAGCAAAAAAATGAACAACTAACAAATGATGATTTAAATAGCTTTAATTATGGATATAAAATTATTAATAATTCTCAAAAATTTAATAGTACAAAAAAATTTAAGCTAGATTATGTAAATGAAATAGATATTGAATATGATGAGTATGTGGATAAATTATTTAGAATAAATCAGTTATTAATAGATAAAAATATCAATGTTAAGTATGTTTTTGATCCAGTTTATTATGAAAAATTATTATTAGATAATAAAATATATCATTTATTTGAACTTGAGTTAATTGAAAAATTATTAAAAAAAATTAATAAGATTTATTATTATAACAATTTTAATAAATATAACTTTTCTACTGATTTCAGTGATTTTGACCATTATAATGCTGACCTTGCTAGCAAAATATTAAGTGAAATTGTTTTTCCAGATGTTGAGAAAAATTATATAGTTTTAGATAAATATAATTTTACTAAATTCAAAAAACAAATTAATGAAAAACAATAGTGTACTTTAATAGTTTACTTTATATCTTTTTATTTATACCGACAGTGTTTTTTATTAATTTTTTTTTAATAAAGAATAAAATTAATAATAAATATTTTTTAATAATTTCAAGTTTATTTTTTTATAGTTTTTTTAATATTGTTTTTTTACCAATATTAATATTTTCAATTTTAATAAACTATTATATATCTTTAAAAATCAAATACTTTTTACAATCAAAAAAAGAATTATCTAAGAGATATTTATTTTTTGGGATTTTTTTCAATATATCTATTTTGATAGTTTTTAAATATACAAATTTTTTAATTTCTAATGTAAATTTTTTTATAGAGGAAAAATTAAGTCTTATAAACTTGATATACCCGTTAGCTCTAAGTTTTTTTTCAATACAGCAAATTGCTTATCTTGTTGATAATTATCAAAGTCCTGACCTCAAGACTCCAAATATTTCAGATTACTTTTTTTTCATATCTTTCTTTCCTCAACTAATTGCCGGTCCAATTGTTCTTTATAAAAATATCTCAAACCAAATTGAAAATCGATTTTTTTCAATTATTAATTATAAAAATATTTACATCGGGACAATAATATTTTTTATTGGCTTATTTAAAAAAGTAGTTATTTCAGATTATATAAGTATTTTTACACTTAATAATTATGCAAGGCTTGAGATGGGTTTTTTTGAGTCTTGGGCACTCAGTCTATCTTATACAATGCAAATTTATTATGATTTTAGTGGTTATAGCGATATGGCCATAGGAAGTGCATTAATATTTGGTATTAGTTTACCTAATAATTTCAATAGTCCATATAAATCTTTATCCTTAATCGAGTTTTGGAGAAGATGGCATATAACTTTGTCTAATTTTTTAACTTATTATTTATTTTTTCCAATACTTTCTACTTTTAAATCTATTAATAAATTTAAAGAATTGTTTTTAATATTTTTTGTTATGTTTGTCATGGGAATTTGGCATGGTGCATCATTCAGCTATTTAATTTTTGGCATGTTTCATGGATTTGGATTGATAATTAATCATTTATGGAGAGCAACCAACATAAAGATTAATAAAATTTTAAGTTGGTCAATATTATTTTTGTTTTTAAATATATCTTTTTTAATATTTTATTCGCCTGACCTTGACACTTTTAAAAATATTTCAAGAGGATTAGTTGGTTTAAATGGTATTGGATTAAAAGATTTAAGCACTTTAAATATTAGTGAAATTTTAAACTATAACTTGGGCTTAAATTTCAGCTTGTTTACTTTAAAATATATAATTGTATTATTTTCATCTGTAATTTTGATTTTTTCAAAGATAAATAGCGAAGATTTTAGGAATTATGAAAATATTTCTAAAAATAAATTCTTTTATTTTTTAATCATTATAGCAATCATGGGGATAATGAGAATTGATACTAGTAACATTATACAATTTTCATATTTTGAGTTTTAGTACTACAATTTTTTTTCAATCAGAATGATTATTTTTTCATCAGACATGCACGAAAGAGAAGAAAGTTCACTTGAGGAAAATTTAATAAGAAATTTTTTTTCAATTTTAACTATATTTTTAAAAAAGTCTAAAGAATCAAATTGTTTATTGTTTAGCCCTCCTGGAAACGTTTTTTTTATAAATTTTTTAACTTTATCTTTATCCATAAAATATTAGTATAGTTTACACTATGAATTACAATAAAATTATTCATTCAAATTTTTATAATAAATTTCTTAAAAATATTGATAATAATAAAATCTTATTTTACAGATATAATAATAATGAGAAAACTTATAATGATCTGAAGAACTATAGTGCTAAACTTTTTAAATTTTTAGATCAATTTAAAATTAAAAAAAAAGTCATTTTTACATACTCAAACAAATCATTTGAGATGTACTCATCAATAATGCCCATATTTCTTCAAAACTGTATATGGGTGCCGCTAAGTATTCATTATCCCACTGAAAGGCTAAAATTAATTTTTGAGCAGTTGAAACCTGATTTATTTTTATATGATAATAATAATGAATCTTTTCTTTCCTTTTTAAAAAAAAATAAAGTTAAGTGTGTCAACTTTAAGAGTATTTATCGTGTCAAATTATCAAAAAACTATTTGGATAATATATTTAAAAAAAAGATTTTAAAAACTAATATAAATTCAACTTGTATGGTTTATTTTACTTCTGGATCAACAAATATTCCCAAAGGTATTAAGATTAGTCAAAAAAATTTATTAATTGATGTCATTGATCAAAAATATCATTTATTTAAGAATAAAATAAAAAATCCAGTATTTGGTGATTATTACGACACTGCATTTAGTATATTTTTTGATATTTTTTTTCCAGCTGTGCTTTTAGGAGCTGCAATAAGTCCGGGTAAAACTAAATTCGAAAACTCAATTCCTTTAGAGCATATAAAAGAAAATAAAGTCAATGTATTCATTGGAGTACCTTCTACAATTCAACTAATTAAAAATTATCATAAAAATAAAAAAACTGATTTGATTTTTGATGTTTTTATTCTAACAGGTGAGCCATTTTTAATGAAATTGATACCCTATATATATAAAATATTTAAAATTAAAAAACTTTTTAATTGTTATGGATCAACAGAGACTTCAAATTGGACTTTTTTTCACAAATGTTCACCAAATGATTTGATCAAATTTCCAGATGAACCTTACACACCAATTGGCAAACCTTTTAGAAATGCTAAATTAAAAATTAAAAATAAGGAACTTGTTATTAAAGGTCCAACAGTATCTCAAGGTTACATTGAGCAGGTACAAAATAAAGGTGTTTTTGTTTTAAACAATAAAAACAAAGACAATGTTTATTATACATCTGATTTAGTTAAAAAAAGTTTTTCTAAATATTTTTGCATAGGCAGAAAATCAAACTTAGTAAAAATTAGAGGTTATAGGGTTGATATTTCAGAGATAGAGTATGTATTAAAAAAAAATAAACAGATTGATAACGTTATTATTTATGAAAAAAATAAATCAAATTATGAAAATTATTTAGTTGCTATAATATTATCGAAAAAAAAAATATTAGACACAGTACTAGTGAGTTATCTTACAACTAAACTCCCACAATATATGATACCAAAAAAATTTTATTTTGTTAAAAAGTTAAAACTAAATTCAAATGGCAAGGTAGATAGAAAAAAAAACATTTTAATTTTTGATAAAAAATTATTAAGATTACAGTCTTAATAATAGATATTTAAAAAATATTTTAAAAGAGGGTATCAAGACTGTGGTCTTGATAAAAAGTATCTTAATCAAGGATTAAGTAATTTGTAATTAAATTAAATTATTTAATAATCAACATCATTTTGTGCAGCAACAATTGATGGTTCGGTAATGTTAGGTGTTTTTGAGATTTCAATAATAAAATTATTAACATCCATTTCCTCTTTTAAAACTATATCATAAGTTAATTTTAGTGAACTTTTGTCGCCAGATGGTTCTGAGTTTAAAAGGATATGTGAGGAGCAAAATTTTTTTAATATATTTAAATACAGCGGAATATTTTCATCAAATTTACTGTATCTAAATTGTAAAATAAACTCACTTTTGTAAATAGCTCCGTAATTTGTTTTGTATAACACAAGAGCTGTTGTAGTAATTATAATTGATGAAGTTAATGCAATAAAATAACTCCCTGTTCCACAAGCCATACCTGCAGCCAAAGACCAAAATATATATATAATATCCTTTGTATCTTTTATTACAGTTCTGAATCTTATTATCGATAGAGCCCCAACAAGAGCGAATGCTCTAGCGATGTTGTTTCCAATTGTCATAATTACCATACAAACGATTAAACTTAAAAAAATATTTGTAATCATGAAAGATTGTGAATAGCTCATACCTTTATGTGTTTTTTTATAAATAAAACTTATTAATAAACCATAAAAAAAGGAAAGAATTAAATTTAATATAACCTCATTAGGAAAATATATTATTTGTAATTCTTGTAATTGGTTGGTAATTAAAGTTGATTCCATGCTATTAACATAAGTGATTTATGTTTAAATATAAAGGTATTATTTTTTTTATAACAACTTTAATTTTAGTAAGTTCTTCAATCGTATTCATATTATTTAATGATAACTTTCGAAGAAATTTATTTAATAAATTTTTCTCTGGGTATGGTCTTTATCAGACATTTAAGATGAGTAAAAATGTTTATGATAGAGATTTTGTTTCAGCAGAAAAGCAAATTTTATCCTACATAAACATTTCTCAAAAAATTTCAAAAGGAAAAAATTCAATGCTAAAAGGAATATTCCAAGTTACTGAACTAATATCATCAAAAGCATATACGCAAAAAGATTTTAACGATATGCAAGAAGTTTATATTGAAATTAATGAAATAACAGATGATATTTACCAGAACCATATTTGGCTTGCTAGAGCTTTGCTGGATGATGATTTAGATAAATCAATTTTTCATTTTAAAAAAGCTATAAAATTGGCAAGGTCAGATGAAAATGTATATAGGGAAATTGTTAATTTTTTATATAATAATAAAAAAGGAGCTGATTTAATAAATACATATTGCAAAAATTACTTTAAAGATAATGGGAGTGGCACAACAAAGAACGAAGGTTTTTTCTATGATGAAAAAAAGTTTTTTTATGGAAGCAGCTCTGAATTTGCAATTTCAATTAATAACAATAATTTACTTTATTCAAATTTTATTGGTGATGTTGGTAAATATATCAATTATAATATTAACTTAAAAAAAAATGAAAGTGTTAACCAGATAAGTATTTATAAAAATTTCTTTTCAGGATCAATAATAACTATAAATAATTTAGTTTTATCAAATGGTAATGAAGAATTTAAAATTAATTTAGATGCTATAATCGCCAATAGTTTGTTTAGTTATATTTACGATCAATCTAAGAATGAAATAATTATTTTTAATGCAAATGATAAAAGTGACATTATAAAATTAAACTTTTTAAAAAATTATAAGAATATTAGCAATATTTCTTTTAATTTAAAACTTGTTAGACTACCAATTATAAGTAACAATATTTGTTTAAACTTAGATGAAAATTAAAAAAACTTTTTTAACTTTTTTTATTCTTTTTTTTCCTTTTTTTTTATTAATTATATTTATTTTTTTTATAAATATAATCATTAAAGATCTTAATTATTCTCACAAAAGTCATAATACTTATGTTCCTGTTGTTAACTGGACAAAATATTATTTTGAACTTAAGAAAAAAAAAATAGAAAACTATTTTTTAAATCATAATAATGATGATAAACGATTAAATTCTGTGAATATTTATGTTACAGAAAAATCATCTAGGAAGCTATTATCAAACATTCCAAGTTCTACAAAACAATATGTTGATGCTTCAATTGATATTAATGGGAAAAATCAAAAAGCGAAGTTAAGATATTTGGGAGATAATCCTAGAAATTACTTGTTCCATAAAAAATCTATTCGTCTTAAACTTAAAAAATCAGAATTAGCAAATAGAACAAGATATCTTCAATTTAAGAATTATGAGGAGAATATTCTTGAAAGATATACCTCATATTTAATTGCAAAACATTTGAATATGTTAGTACCAAAAATGCAAATGATTGAACTATTTGTAAATGGTGAAAATTCAGGTCTGTATTTACAGGGTGAAAGACTGAATGAATCATTTTTGAGAAGAAACAAGATAATGCCAATTAATATTTACAAAGGTGAAGCATATATGAATAGTGAAAAAAAGATTGGTTTAGAATTTTACTTAGATCAAAATCCTGGATTGTGGGAAAAAATATCATATTTCAATATGGTAAAAAAAGATGATTACAGTGATTTAATTAGCTTTTTTCATGATATCAAAAATGCAAATAACTCAATAGACCATTTAAACAAGATTATAAAAAATGAAAATTTAGAATTATTAGCAAGAGCATCAATTTTGGAATTACTAACTAATAGCCAAAATGGTGATTATATTCACAATAGAAGAATTGCATTAGATCCTTGGTCAGGTAATGTACATATATTACCACATGATTATTCATACAATAAAACAACAATTGATTTGAGCAATAATTATTTAGATCAAAATGACACAAACCTATTTAATAATTTAAACCAAAGTAGTAAATTTTTAAATCATAAATATGATTTATTGATTAAATTAATAAAAGAAGAAAAGATTTTTAAAAAAGTTATTAGTGATTTATTAAATTTAAAAGATGAATATATAAATAGCAAATCTAGAGATCTAGGTTTAGTTAATCCACTAAAACTTTCAATTAAAAAAAATAGAAAACAAATTGAAAAAGAATTTGATGACTTGATTGTCTCTCTTAAGGAGAGAGAGCAAAAATTAATTAGTTTTTTTGAACAAAGTGTAAAAGCATCATGGGAAATTTCAAGTAATGGATTTGATATTCATTTAGAAGACTCATTACCATTATCTAATTTACAAATAAAATTTAAAGATGTTAAACCAAAATGGGTAATTTTTGATTATAACAATAATAAAATTATTGATGACAAAGATTTATATTTTTATCCCAATAATCAAAACCAATTCAAAATCAATCTTAAACTTTTTGCGAATAGAATTGCAATTCTTAAAGATAATCTTGAAGTGAAAAAAAAAATTATTACACAGAAAACAAAATTTTCTTTCTTTGTTGATAATGGTTATATGCCCTCTGCATTGTTATCATCTTTTAATTTAAAAAAGAAAATAAAATTTAATGATGAGAATACAGTCTCAACTCTGCCAAGTTTAAACAATATAGCAATTAGTTATAATCAAGAAAAACAAAAAATTTTAAGTGGAGAAATTTTTGTAGATAAGGATCTCATTATAAAGGACCCAATTAAGATTAAAGAAGGTACAATTTTTAAACTTAAAAATAATGTCAGTATTATTTTTGAAAATAAAGTAGAGGCTATAGGATCCAATAAAAAGCCAATTATATTTAAGAGCAATTCAGAAAAAGATTATTTTGGCACAATAGCAATTCATGGTTTGAAAACTGAGGGTAGCATCTTTAAAAATGTTTTAATTCATAATGGATCTGGAAAAAAAGTAAATGGTATTAATTATTTTTCTTCTTTATCAATTCATTCAGCAAAAAATATAAGATTAAACAATATTGAGGTTAGAGATAATTCTAAATATGATGATATGGTTCATATTATCTATTCTGAAGGTGTTAAAGTAAAAAATTCAAAATTTATAAATGCATATAGGGATTCAATTGATGTAGACATTTCTAAAGATATATACTTCAATCAAGTTGAAATAACCAATTCAGGGAATGATGGCATAGATTTTATGGAAAGTACTGCAGAATTAAAAAATTTGACGGTTGCATTAAGTGGAGATAAGGGAATTTCTGTTGGTGAAAATTCTGACATATCAGTGCATAAATCAATTTTTAGGCAAAATAATTATGGTTTGGCTTCAAAAGATTCATCAAGAGTAAAAATATTTAATTCATCATTTGTAAATAACAATATTCAACTAAGCACTTATAAAAAAAATTGGAGATATGGTGCATCAGGAAATATTTTTGTTTATCAATCAAAAATAATTTCAAAAAAAAATAACATTAACTCAGATAATTCTGGTTTGATTAAAATTGTATCTAGCGAGATTAATGGAGAAATTGTAAAAAAAAATAACGTTATTATTGAATAATTATTAGCCTATTTTATGAGAAAATATCAAATTAAAAAAGATAATAATTTTTTTTCAAGATTTGAATTTAAATATATTTTAAAAAAAAGTTTATCTAGTTTAATTAAAAATGAAGTTAAACATTTTATGCATCAAGATAAATTCACCAAAGATAATGATTACTATTTGGTTAGGTCTTTATATTTTGATAATCAAGAGTGTTCAAATTTTAATGAAAAAATTGATGGTTTAAAAAATAGACATAAATTCAGGATAAGAACGTACTCGGAAAAAAAAAAACAACGTTCCTGTTTTTCTAGAAATGAAAGGAAGAAACAATTTGAGAACCTTTAAAAATAGAACAAAAATAATTAATGATGATTTATTATTATTTTACAATAATCAAAATTTATTTAATCTAAAAAAAAAATATACAAATGATAATTTAGTAGATAGTTTCATTTTTGATGTATATAAAAAGAAAATATCTCCAATGGTTTTAATTGATTATAACAGATTACCCTTAGAAAGTAAAAATGGAGTTTATTTTAGACTCACATTTGATAGTGATATAAAAGCTTGTAAGTCAGATAGTATTTATGGAACAGATAATTCATGGAATTTATGTTTACCTGGATATGAAATTCTTGAGGTAAAATTTGATTTTACTATGCCCCCATGGTTTCATCGAATAATACAAAATTATCAATTAAAAAGATTATCCGTATCTAAATTTGTTTTAGGTTTTGAAGCAACAAAATTAGCTTACGATTATGAGGGAAGATAGTTAGTTTATTATGTTTAAATATAGAATAATTGATAACTTTTTATCAAAAAATGATCTTGATATTGTTTCTAATTTAAAATTAGGAAAAATTGAAAATAAAGGAAAAAGAGTATTCCACAATAGAATCCATAAAAATGGAGCAATAGAGTCATCTTGTTTAAGTAAAGAAATAATTAAAAAAATGCACAATAGATATTTTCCAATAGCTATAAATTTATTAAAAGAGTTTTCTGAAAAAAAAATTGAATTATATGAATATTCAGATTTTCACATTGTAATTACTGGAAAAGACTATAATTATCCCATTCACGTAGATGCTCACAATAAATTATTAAGTGGTGTAATATACTTAAAGCCAGATAATAATTTAGGAACTAGACTGTATGAAGAAAATAAAAAAGATTTTGTTGAGCTTGAATGGAAATCAAATAGATCTTTGTTTTTTTCAAGAAACAACAAAACATTTCATAGCTATAAATCTAACGGTATTTCTGAAAGAGTTACTTTAATTTACAACTTGATGACAACTAATGTCAAAGATGTTTGTAAAATTGATGGAGATAGTTATAAAATTTTGAAATTAAAAGAATATTTTAAAAAGATGTTAAACTAAAATTTTACTTATTATCCTTGTTCTATTATAAGTATTAGCATAAATATTCATGAAATTCATTAATGCCCTCGTGGTGAAATTGGTAGACACAACGGACTTAAAATCCGTGCCTTTTTTGGAGTGCCAGTTCGAGTCTGGCCGAGGGCACCACTAAATGACTAAACTTCAGATAATTTCTGATAAAAATAAAAAATCAATAAAGATAAAAAACCTACTAACTAAAAAAATTAATAATAATCAATTTAAGCAAAAAAATCTTATAATTGTTATTGGTGGCGATGGGTTTATGCTTGAAACCTTAAAAAAAATTAGAAATAAAAAAAAACAATTTTATGGAATTAATTCAGGAAATTATGGATTCTTGATGAATAAATTTTCATCAAAAAATATTATTAAAAATTTATCTAGTGCTAAAATGATTTCGATTTCTCCATTAGAAATGATTGTAAAAGATAAGAATAATAAAATTACAAAATCGTTAGCTATTAATGAAGTCTCTGTATTAAGACAAAGCAGACAAGCTGCATCATTATCAATTAAACATGGATCAAAACAAATTATTAAAAATTTAGTTTCAGATGGAGTCTTGGTTTCCACACCAGCAGGAAGTACTGCTTATAATCTCTCTGTTCATGGACCTATATTAAGTTTAAACTCAAAAAAATTATCCATAGCACCAATTAGTCCATTTAGACCTAGAAGATGGAAAGCTAAAATAGTTAGTGATAAATTAAAAATTGTAATTAATAATTTAAATCCATCTAAAAGACCAATTAGCTCAGTAGCTGATAATTTAGAAGTCAGAAATGCCAAATCAATTACAGTAAAAATAAATAATAAAATTAATTTTAATCTCTTATATGATAATAGCAGAAGCTTACAAAAAAAGATTAAAATTGAACAATTAAGAAAAGAAACTAGTTAATAAATTATTTTCTAATAAAAAAATTTTATAATTTTTTACATTAAAGTTTTTATTTTAATGATATGAGTGTGTTAATTTAATTTAAATGAAATTTATCAATAAATATACTTTTAAGAAACCATCATATAGATTAATCTTCTATATAGCCTTAAGTTTAATTATTTCTTATATAATCTTAGATGCATCGCAAAGCAAAATTACATGGAAGGAATTTTGGAATTATTTTATAATAAAAACTCCAAAACACTGGCCAGCATTTAGTGATATTTATCACATCCAAAGTAGTCTTATATGCAAACTTAGTGGCATAGATCCGTTCATAACAAATCCATGTGAATTCTATAATATAAGATACCAATACCCTATTACTTGGTTATTTGTTTTTGAATATTTAAATTTAGATAATGAGAATAATTTTAGAATATTTATTTTTTTCATTTTATCATTTTTGTTTTTAACTTATTTTTTACTATTAAAAATATCAAAAAATAAATTTAATAAGATAATCCTGATATTGTTATTTTTTTCAACTTCATCTACGTTAGTGATAGAAAGAGGCAATGTAGATCTCATAATTTTTTCATTAACTTTTTTAATAGTCCTTATTCCCTCATATTATATGTCTTTATTAATTATATCTGGGTTATCTTTGTTAAAAATCTATCCTTTTTTTCTATTTTTTTATTTATTAGCAAAAAAAGACAAAAAGATAATTACTATATCAATTATGCTTTTAGTTATTTATTTTATTTATGAAGTATCCATAGCAAAATATATAGATAAGAATCATTCAATAATGGCACTTTCACAATCTTATGGTGTTCAATCTATCACAGAGGGAATATTTAAAACTCTAGAAAAAACTAATTTTGCATTCATTACTGAAAATCAAAAAAATATAATTAGATTAACATGTAGTTTAGTATTTTTACTAATAAGTATTTTATTTTTTTTAACTGGAATTAATTCTAATAAAAAAATTGAATTTCTGAAAAAAGATATACAAAAAAATTTATTTACTTTAGGAGCTACAATTTATATTGGTAGCTACATATTTTACAGTAATGTTGATTATAGATTAATTTTTTTATTTTTTACAATCCCATTTATGGAGAATTTTAGTAAAAAGGTTAATTATGCATACTGTTTTTCAATTTTCATTATATCAAATAGTTTTTTTTTAAGTTTTGCTCCATTAACAATTGAGCACATCATTTATACTTCAATACTTTATCTAATAAAATTATTTTTAGTTTTTTTTCTAGCTTTCTATTTGGGCATACTTAATAAGGACTTTTTTAAATTAAAATCGTAAGCTAATCAAATGAAAGATATATATATAGTTATTTCTTCTGTTAAATAAAAAAATATAAATAGAATTTTTAAACAGAAATTTATGGCATAGGTTGGGCTCATAAAAATGACACTAAATGGAATTATCAAAAAAAATTTAAAAAATTAATTATTCATTTCGTTTAAAGCTTTGTATATATCTTTTTTAATTTTCCACCCTAAAATTTTTTTTGCAAAACGATTATCACCGATAAGGTTGATTTGTTTTTTTTTAATGTTAATATTACTATCTATAATATTTTTTAATTTATTTTTATTTAAGAGATACTTAATTAATTTATTTACACTAGTTAATTTTGAAGAGGATAAAATTATATTATCCACAATAATTTTCTTTTTAATAAGAAGAAATATAGCATTACAAATATCCTCAGCATGAGAAAAATCTGCGTAAATATTTTGTTTATAAATTTTATTAATAAAGCTTTTATCCTTATTTTTAATAGATTTAATTATCCTTGGAAGTAAAAACTTTTCAGATCTAAATTTAGAGTCATGATTAAATAATATCAAGTTTATATATTTAAATTTACTTTTTTTTTTAAGAAGTTTCATATATTTTATAATATCAATTCTAAACGATGTGTAGGGGTCTTTTTTAGTAATTTGGAATTTTTCATTAACTTTTTTTTTAGTTTTTTTAAAAATTTGAGATGAGTTTGCAAATATGAAAATAGAATTAAGATTTAAATTATTTATTGAATTAATCAAATTCAAAGTTGATTTTATATTATTTTTTTCAAATTTTTTTTTTTATTCTTTTGATTAAATGAAGGGTTCTCAGAACCTAAATGAACTATATAATCTGGTTTTGATTTAAATAAAAATCTTTCTATTTCTACTGAATTAAGTAAATCCAATATATAATATTTTACTTTATCTATTTTTTTTTTAAATTTTTTACTACGGATAACGCCCATGACGTTAAAACCTTTTTTAATTAATATTTCAGATAATATGATTCCATCTTGACCTTGAGCTCCTGTAATTAAAATATTCATATTTGGTATTTATATTATATACTGTAAATCAACTTTATTTGATATTTTGAATTATTCCTATTGAACCAGATAACTCTAAAGATAATAAGATCATTTTTTCATCTTTTAAGTAAATAATATCTCTTATTCTTTCTCCAATAAATATTTCTTCTTTATAAAGCAATTTATTATAATTATCATTAAACTTAACTCTATAAAGAGCCTTTTTGTTTAATGAACCTATTAAAAAATTATTTTGCCAAAAAGTAGAAAAGTTATTTGGTAATCTTATTATTTCTGAAATCCCAATTGATGGTGTGAAAGCAAATATTGGTTCTTCAAAATTATATATTTTGTGATTTTTTTTATAATAAACTTTTTTATGAGATCTTTTTCCATCATATATTGTTCCATATGATGACACAGGCCACCCATAGTTTTTTTTATAGGATATGTTATTAATTTCATCTCCACCATTAGGACCATTTTCAGTAGCTAGTACTAATTTTTTATCAACATACAAACCCAATATATTTCTGTGTCCTTTAGAAAAAACTTCCCAATTATGATTCTTTTTATCTAATATTAATATTTTTCCACAGATACTATCATTTGAAATTTCTTCAAAAATAGTATCGTTGGATTTACGAATGAACCCAGTTGTTAATAAAAGTCCATTTATATTTCCATCATTATAATATTTCATTTTTCCGCCAAGCTGGAAAGCTGAAACACATCTAGCATCACTTTCTTGAAAAATCTTATCAAATTGAATTTTATTCAAATTTTGAATTGAAGATTTATAAACCACTAGAGAAAACTTGTCATCTTCACTTTTAATATAGCCAGAAATATAAATGTCATTATCATTTATAAAAAAGTCAGTTACACCATTTAATTTTAAGTTTGTTTCAATTTTTTTAAAATTTTTATTATTTACAAAATCTAATACCTTTGAAAAATATAAATTATTATTTTTATCAATTATTAATAAATTCTTTTTATAAGTTTCTAAAAAAAAAGTATAACATTTACCACTATAACAATTATTTGACTCTAAGAAATTAATCCTTTTTTTATCAAAATTAAAATCTTTAAATTGTGTTTTTGGAAGAAACACAGAGTTATAGTCATTCATTAATTTTGGAATAATATTTTTTTTATCACCCTTAATTATTTTTTTTAATTCTTTTGAGTAATGTAAAATAAAAAAATTATTTGTATTATTAATATATACTAAAACACCCGCTATACTTATTAAAGCAACCCAAAATATTACCAGAATAAATTTATTTATAGTAGATAATAGCTTCATAGGATTTTAATATATTTTAAAGTGAAATAAGTAAAGAGTACTGTGGTGCCCCCGCACGGAGTCGAACCGCGGACCTATTGATTACAAATCAATTGCTCTACCAGCTGAGCTACAAGGGCATAATTTAATTATTAGTTTTTTTAGTTTAATTAGTTAATTAAATCAATCCATAATTAATTATTCATCATTTAGGTTATTTACGGATAAATAAATGATAGATATCAAATTTATAATGTTCCTCAAACTCGTTATTTTCAATGTATAATTCAGCAAATTTTTGATCACGAGTTATTAGAGCTTTTATATTACAATATTTATTTTTTTCACCTTTTAAAACCTTTCTTGGATAATAATCTTTTAAATAAGGATGTTTTATAAACCAACCACCCCAATTACATAACTTATGTATTTCACCATCTAATTTTGTTGTGTAAAAAATATAATCGTCAGAGAAAACATTTGAATAGCCTAAACCTTTTTTATTTAATATAGGAACAATCTTATAATTTATTTCTGAACTTAATTTGTATTTTTGAATAACATATTTGAAATGATAGGAAGATAGATAAATAAGATGTCCAATTAGAAAAAGAAAAATAAAGCATGTAATAAATTTAGATCTTATTATTTCTCTAAAATTCAATAAAATAATTATATAACAGATAAATAATGATGGATAATAACCAGCATGATAACCTGGCAACACAATAAGAAGGTAACCTAGAAAAATTACTAGTGAGAATAAAATTATACTTTTTCTGGATACAGAATAAGCAAGTAAAAAGCAAAATATAAATGGATAAACCATTCTTAAAACACCTCTAATATGATTTAGTGTTATTGAAACAATATGATCAATTTTTTCATTAAATAAATTAAAATTTATATAGTGTTCTGATTGGTAAACTATTTTTAAATCTCTCCAATCACCCAATTTTTCACCATGTAAATAATAGTATAACTTTCCTGTAGTCAGAGACTCAGAAAATGCGTTTATTAAAAATAAATGAAAATTTGAAATTAAAAAAGGTGTTATTAAAGTAAAAATGATTATTAAATATTTCTTATAATTAGATATAAGCTTTTTATTACATTGAATATTTTCATAATATAAGAATAAAACAAAAAGAAAAAAAACAATTATTGGACCCTGGTGTCTAAATATAGCTGATACACCAATTAATACTCCTCCTAAAATACAAACTAAAAGATTTTTTTTAAAATAATAACCAATAATAAAAAGAAGAATTCCATTATATAAAAGTAAAATAAAAATACCATCTGAATGAATAAAACCAATAGTAAAGATTATTATTAAATGAAAAATTAAAAAAAATAGATAAAGATAAAATTTTTCAACCTGATTAAATTTTTGTTTAATTAATTCTGTAATTGAATAAACGAGATAACTACTCTGAAAGCTTAAATAAACAATTAAAAAGGATAGTATTGTTAAAGAATTAGAGAATAATAAAGTATAATATGTAAATCCTGGGGGGTAATAGCCATTTACAAATTTTAAATTTCCATCAAGGGATGTTACTTTGAATATATGAAGTATATCACTTGTTTCAGGATAACCTTTAACTAGTAAAATTGAGCCGTAAAAAATTAAATTTACTAAAATAAAAGATATAATAAATAACTTTTTTAAATTAATTTTATTAAGTAGTTTCATAAAATAAACTTATATTTTAATTATTATAAACATGTAATAAATATATTATTTACAAATAAGAATAACAGCAAGATTTAAAAATATTATAATGCAAAAAAAAATTTGCCCAATTTGTGAATCTGATAAATATTCAAAATTAGTATATGATGAAAAATTACCAGATGATTTAGTAAATCCTAATTTTGCAGGTCGAAAAGATCCTGACGGTTATCATTATCAAATGTTAAGATGTGAAAATTGCACTTTACTTTATGCTTCAGAAATATATGACGAAGATTATTCAAATCAATTGTATAACGACAGTTCATTTGATTACTCACCAGAACTTGAAGGTTTAACAAAATCTTATTCAAAGACTATAAAAGAAGGGATTCAATTATTAAATAATTCAAAAGAAAATTTTTTAGAAATAGGGTGTGGTAATGGCTTTATGTTGCAAGAAGCATTAAGATTAGGATTTAAAAATGTAAAAGGCATTGAACCCTCTAAAGATGCAATATCTTTTGCGGACAGTAAAATAAAAAATTTTATTCAAAATAGAATTTTTGATGAGAATCAAATTGAAAATGAAAAATATGATTTAGTATTTATTGCAATGGTTATTGAACATGTTGTTGATGCTAATAAATTCTTAGCAAGCATATACAAAGTTCTTAAACCAGGAGGTATTGTAATTTGTGTTTGTCATAATGAGAGACATTTTTTGGCTAAGATATTAAAAGAAAAACATCCTATAATTAATGATGAACATGTAGCTGTATTTAACAAAGAAGCTTTAAATTTAATTTTCAAAAAAAATAAATTTGTAGATGTTAAAATTAGAAATTTAAAAAACTATTATTCCTTTAATTACTGGTTAAAAATGATACCAATTCCAAGGATAATTAAAAATCTATTAAATAAAACAATTATGTTAATATTAAAAAACTTATTAATAGGTCTCAATGCTGGTAATCAGTATTTGATTGCAAAAAAAAAAATAAAAATTAAAAAATTTAATTTTATAGCTATTTTATTTTAAATTTTATAATGAACAATTTAATGTAACTACTTTGAAATATCCAATTCTCATAACTGGTGCTGCTGGATTTGTAGGGGCAAATTTAGCGCGTTATTTTGCGTCAAAGGGGATCAAAATACACATCATAATTAAAAAAAATTCAAATTTATGGAGAATTAAAGATGTAATGAACAAAATTCATGTTCATCATTCTGATTTGAATAATAAAACAAATATAAAAAGAATTATCAAAAAAATTAAACCAAAAACTATTTTTCACTTAGCAGCTAATGGAGCTTATTCTGATCAAAATAATCTTGGAAAAATAAAAGAATCTATTTTTGACTCAACATTTAATCTTGTTAATGAATGCAAAAAATATAAATTTAATATATTTATTAACACTGGTTCGAGTTCAGAGTATGGTTTTAAGAAAAATAAAATGAGAGAAAGTGATGTTCTTATTCCAAATAGCTATTATTCAGCTTTTAAAAGTTCAGCAACCTTATATTGCCAATTTGAAAGTATAAATTCCAATATTCAAATAGTTACAATTAGACCTTTTCATGTTTATGGACCATTCGAAAGACCTAGTAGATTAATACCAGTTTTAATAAAGAAAATGTTGTCAAACAAAAGTATAAGTCTTGTTTCTCCAAAAATATCTAGAGATTTAATTCATATAGATGATTTAATTAAATTTTATATAAAAATTGCAAATAAAAAAGATTTAATTGGTGAAATATTTAATTTAGGAAGTGGAAAAAAATATACAATAAAAAATATTTATAATTCTTTAAGAAAATTAACTGGTTACAAAAAAAAAAATTTGTGGAGTACAATGAAAAATAGAACATGGGATCAGAATACATGGTATGCTGATATGTCTTATGTTAAAAAAAAAATAAATTGGACGCCAAAGTTAAATTTGAATAATGGTTTGTCTAAAACTATCAACTGGTATAAGAATTTTTACAATGAGAAAAAAAAATAAATCAATAGATAAAATTAATTTTATATCAAAAGAGCTTAAAAAAAAAATTTTAGATATTTCATTTAAAAAAAAAGCTCATCATATTGGATCATGCTTGTCATGCATAGACTTACTATGTGCCTTATATTTTGGGTTCATGAAAATAGATAAAAAAAAAATAAATAAAAATGATAGATTCATAATGAGCAAAGGTCATGCGGCTTTATCTTATTATTTGATTTTGATGAAACACAAATTTTTTACAGAAAAATTTCTTATGAATGAGTACTTAACTGATAATGGAAAACTTGGTGGTCATCCCGACATGAATAATAAATTGGGCATTGATTTTTCATCAGGGTCTTTAGGTAATGGAATTTCAGTAGCAGCTGGGATGGCGTATGCCTTTAAAGCAGACAAAAAAAAAAATAAAGTTTTTGTATTAGTTGGTGATGGAGAGTGCAATGAGGGAATTGTATGGGAAACAGCATTATTTGCAGGTCATCATAAATTAGATAATTTATTTGTTATTATAGACTATAATAAATTACAAGGTTTTGGGTCAACAGATAAAATTTTAAATTTAGAACCGTTAAAACCAAAATTTGAAAGTTTTAATTGGAATGTCATCCAAACAGATGGTCACAATATAATTGAAATTTTAAGATCCCTCAAATCACTCAACAAAAAAAAAAGACCAAATTTACTTATAGCCAATACAATTAAAGGAAAAGGTGTGAAATTTATGGAAAATAAATTTGAGTCTCATTATGAAGTTTTAAATGAAAATAAATACAATATATCAATTAAAAACTTAAATTAATATTTTATGCGATTTGTTTTTGTTAATAAACTAATAAATTATTCAAAGAAAAATAAAAACGTATATCTGATAACTTCTGATTTAGGATATAGAGCTTTTGAAAAATTTGCTAAATTATTTCCAAAAAGATTCATTAACGTAGGGGTTTCTGAAAACAATATGATTGGTATCGCAGCAGGTATGGCTGCCAGTGGAAAAAAAATTTTTGTATACTCTATATTACCTTTTGTAGTTTTTAGATCATTGGAACAAATTAGAAACAATATTGTTCATAACAATTTGGATGTAAATATTATTGGTGCAGGAGGTGGGTTTAGTTATAATGTTCAAGGAATTTCACACAATACATCTGAAGATATTTCAGTTTTAAGGTCATTACCGAATTTATCTATTCATAATCCAGGATCAAGATTGGAAGTTGAATTTATTCTAAAATCTATGTTTAAAAGTAACAGACCATGTTTTGCAAGATTAGGAAAATCTCCAGATATGGATTTTTATAAAAAAAAAATTAATAGTACGAATGACTTAATTTTAACCAAAGGAAATGATTTAACAATATTTACCACAGGAAATATTTTGGAAAATGTTTACAAAGCTGTCAAAAATCTTGAGAAAGACAAAGGTTACAAAATTAAATTAATAAGTATACCAACTTTAAAACCAGCAAATGAAAAATTTATTATAAAGAATGTAAATGCTCCAAGAGTACTCTCCATAGAAGAAAATATAAATATTGGTGGACTTGGATCTTTGATAGCCATGTCTATATTTAAATATAAAAAAAATAAAAGAATTCATTTTAAATCTCTCTCTTTAGAGGATATCATTCATAATAAAATAGGATCTCAAGACTATTTAAGAAAAATAAATAAACTAAATATTGAAAATATAAAAAAATTAATAATAAAATTTTTACGTGAAAAATATTAAAGAACAAACATTATCTGCTGTTATTGCTTGTTACAAAGATGGGGAAGCAATACCAATAATGCACAAAAGGTTGACTGAAGTATTTAATAAAATTGGATGTAATTATGAAATAATATTTGTTAATGATGGAAGTCCAGATAATTCAGAAGAAATTTTAGAACAAATCTGTTTGATTGATAAAAATACTACTGCAATATTTCATTCAAGAAATTTTAATTCTCAAAATGCTTTCACTTCTGGAATGAAACAGGCAATAGGTGATGCTGTTATTTTATTAGATGGTGACCTTCAAGACCCCCCAGAACTAATTGAGGATTTTTTTGAAAAATGGAATGAGGGTTATGATGTTGTTTATGGTTCAAGAGTGGAAAGAGAAGCTACAGTTTTAATGAATTTTGCTTATAAAACATTTTATAGATTATTTAATAAATTCTCATATTTAGAAATTCCTTTAGATGCAGGGGATTTTTCATTAATGGATAGAAAAGTGGTTGATGCTATTAATAACACTTCTGAAACTGATCGTTTTATTAGAGGACTAAGAGCTTGGGTTGGTTTTAAGCAAGTAGGAGTACCCTATAAAAGAGTAGAAAGAAAATTTGGAAAATCTACCAATAATTTTTTAAAAAACTTAAACTGGGCCAAAAAAGGACTTTTTTCTTTTTCATATTTTCCATTAGAATTTATGTCTTTATTCTCGTATTTAATTGTTGCCCTTTCTGCGGTTGCTTTAATTACTTATGTCATATTTTATTTTCTTTATCCTGGGGCACCAAAAGGTATTACGACACTAATAGTCCTTGTTTTATTTATTGGAGGAATACAGCTTTTGTCTATTAGTATTTTATCTGAATATATTCGAAAAGTTTTAGATGAAACCAAAAAAAGACCACTTTATATAATCAAAAAAATTTTGAATAATAAAAAAAGTAAATAATCCAGCAAGACTCTCCTGATAAATTAAAGAAGAAAACAAAACTACTACATAACTTTCAAGGTCGTAAATATTAAACTTATTTATGATGCTTAAAATAATTAGATTTAATTTATATTATTACTTTCTTTTATTAAGCCATTTATTAGAGTACATACTAATTCTTTAGAATTTAATTATGAGAAAATCATCAACGAATATAGGGATAATTGGATTTTTAGAAAAAATAATCAGGGTCCACCCTCTTGTTTATTGGGTCTTAAGATCTTTGATTAGATATACAAATATTTTTGAAAAAGATTTTGATGGTTTGAAAAAAATATATTTAAAAAATAACATAAATATTATTGATGTTGGAGCTAGTGATGGCTTGGCTGTAAAATTTTTTTTGAATAATCTCTCTGTAAATAAAGTCATTTGTTTTGAGCCATATAAAGTTTATATAAACATTTTAAAAAAACAAAAAAAAGTAATTGTTAAACCCTTTGCCATTGGAAATAGTAATATTAAAACAAAAATTTTTTTTCCAAGATATAAATTTTTTAATAGAAATTTGGACTTGATGACTTACGCTCACTATGATCATTCCTTAATGCAACATTTTATCAAAGATTTCAAATTCAGAAGTAATCTAAGTATAGGAAGTGGATACCTTAAAATTAAAAAAATTAAAAAATTAAGTCATAAGATAGATTTAATAAAAATTGATACAAATGGATATGAATTAACTGTAATAAAAGGCCTGTATAACATTATTAATAAAGACAGACCTGCATTAATTGTTGAAATAAATAAAGATAGGGAGATTATAGCTAAGTTATTAAAGAATATAGGATACTTTGGTTGTTATTATTCAGTGAAATTAAATAAATTTACAAAAAAAATGGATGTTAATTGTACGAATAAGTATTTTCTTCAAAAGAAACATTTAAATTATATAAAATAACATATATAATTTGTAATCTAAATTTGACTGCCTTGAAAATAAAAAATTGTAGATCCTGTAAATGTAAAAACCTAACTAAACTCTATACGTTAGGAAAACAAACGCTTACTGGAATTTTCCCTCCTAAAAAAAAAACTAAGGTAACGAAAGGTGAGCTTAGTATGGTGATTTGCAACAAATGTAAATTGTTACAATTAGAGCACAATTTTGATGCCAACGAAATGTACGGTGATAATTATGGCTACATGTCTTCATTAAATAAATCAATGATAACTCACCTTAAATTGAAGGCTATCAGTTTAAAAAAAAGATTTAATTTAAAAAGAAAAAATAATATTTTAGATATAGGTAGTAATGACGGGACATTTCTTTCATTTTTTGACAAAAAATTTAAATTAATTGGTTGCGATCCGACAATTAAAAAATTTAGTAAGCATTATAGAAAAGACATTATTAAATACCCTCTCTTTTTTTCTTCTAAACTATTTAAAGATCAAAAATTCAATCTAATTACATCAATTTCAATGTTTTACGATCTACCTGATCCATTAAATTTTGCTAAAGAAATTAATTCCATATTACACAAAGATGGAATTTGGCACATAGAATTAAGTTATATGCCTATGATGATAAAAAATAGATCGTATGACACTATATGCCATGAACATCTTGAATACTACTCTCTTAAATCGTTAAAATATTTATTAGATAAGGCAGGTTTAAAAATTATAAACCTTTCATTTAACCAAATTAATGGGGGCAGTATGGTAGTAGATGTTGCAAAAAAAAAATCAAAACTAAGTGAATGCAAACATTTAATTAATTGGGTTTTAAAGAGTGAGTCATTAAACAAGTATAATGAAATAAAAAAACATAAGCAGTTTTTTAAAGAATGTCAAAACCATAAAATTTTATTAAAAGAATTACTTGTCACATTAAAAAAACAGAATAAAAAAATCTTAGGTTATGGTGCATCTACAAAGGGTAATGTTTTACTTCAATACTGCAACATAGATTCTAAATTATTAAATTATATTTCAGAGGTTAACAGATTCAAATTTAATAAATACACGCCTGGTTCAAATATTAAAATAATTTCTGAAAAAGAAGCTAAGTTGAAAAATCCAGATTATTTGTTGGTACTTCCTTGGCATTTTAAAGACCATATTGTCAAACGTGAACAAATTTTTTTAAAAAATGGTGGTAAGTTAATTTTTCCACTCCCCGACATAGAAATTATTTAATTTAGATGAAAATTTGTGTAGCAATACCCACTCTTAATGAAGAAAAAAATATTTCTATCATTTTTTCAAAAATTAAAAAAACTAAAATTAAGTTAGATATTTTATTTGTTGACGATAACTCAAGTGATAAATCTCAAGAATTAATAAAAAAATTAAGTAAAAAAAATAAAAATGTTAAATATATTTTTAGGAAGAATAAAGTTGGTATTGGTTCAGCACATAAAGATGCAATAAAATATGGATACAAAAAAAAGTATGATTTGTTAATCACAATGGATGCTGACGGAACCCATGATCCTAAATATTTTAAAAAGATGATGTTAAATGCGAAGATTTTTGATTATGTAATTACTAGTAGGTTTATTAAACGAGATTTAATTAAAGATTGGCCAATTTTTCGTAAATTTCTTACTTGCACAAGATACCTGTTAATGAAAATTTTATTAGGAATGGATTTTGATGCAACTGGTGCATATCGTTGTTTTTATTTAAAAAAAATTAATCTTAAAGATATTTTGAAAGCAAAAAATAATGATTATTCTTTTTTTTGGGAAGTTACATATTTAATACAAAAAAAAAATTATAGTATTAAAGAAATTCCTGTAAGATTAATTTATAGAAAGCTTGGTGCATCAAAAATGAAATTTAAACATATTGTAATTTCTTTTGTTCATTTATTAAGAATTTTTATTTTTAAAAAATAATATATTTGAACCAAGTAGGTATATAGAGGAAGCTATTGCTTTAGATGTTAGTACAGGTCGTGACGTGTATGCAATTTATCTTATAACTTTTGTTGATAAAGATTTAAATCCTTCTCCTTAGGAATATGTTACAACATTATTTAAATTATCCCCATAATATCAGTCAAACTTTTACTTTACAAAAATAACAAGGGGTGAATTTATTGAGTGATAGTGCCCCGCATGAAACCGGAACGTGGACATATTGATTTCCGATAAGATATCTTAGACTAATTAAGAATTTTTTTTCAAATAACTTAAATGATGAAACACAATCGCTGCACTATTTGAGATATTTAAGCTTTCTACATCTTTATTTATATCAATCTTAACAAAAAAATCTGTGTACTTTCCAGTATGTTCTCTCATGCCAAAACCTTCAGATCCAAATAAGAGAACATTTTTTCCTTCCCATTTAATATCTGTAAAGTCTTTTTCTCCTCTTGCATCAAACCCATAAACCCAAAAATTCTTTTCTCTTAAATTTTTAAGTGTTGAATTTATGTTTGATACCTCAAAAATATTTATATGCTCCATACATCCACTAGCAGCTTTATACATAAGCTTGCTATCAGATGGAAATTGTCTTTCTTTAACTATTAATCCGTCTATATGAAATGAAGAGGCACTTCTAATTAACGACCCAATATTTCTTGGGTCAGTTACTTCATCAATACAAACAAATGTTAATTTGTTTTTACCTTTTATAAATTCTTTTAAGTCGGGTTGATCGATATGTTCAACTTCTGCAATGTAACCACCATGCATAATTTGATCTTTAGAAGTGTACTTATCTAATTCTTTTTTTGATTTGAAATAAACCTTAACGTCCTCAAGAACATTTTTCTTTGGGTTTTTTCTATGAATATTTTTTTTACTTTCTTCCGTTAAAAAAACTTTTAAAACCTTTCTTTTTGGGTTTCTTAAAGCCTCAATGACCGCATGTTGACCAACGATTAAAAAAGATGATTTATTCATAAATTATCTTTGTTTTATACGTATTTTCCACCATTTTCACAGTAAATCTCGTGTTGCAATTGCATAATAAAAATATATAAAACGCATGTTGTTTGAAGCTTTATTGAGCAAGGGGACACTTCCCCAAAAAGGAGGGGTTCCAGAGCGGTCAAATGGGGCGGGCTGTAAACCCGTTGACTTCGGTCTTCGAAAGTTCGAATCTTTCCCCCTCCACCAATCAATAAATTTTTTTATAACAATGGAGTGTTATTCTTGATGTTGTGCGGGTGTAGTTCAATGGTAGAACGCTAGCCTTCCAAGCTGGATGTAAGAGTTCGATTCTCTTTACCCGCTCCAAGAAAAAAAGAAATTATTAATAAAACTAAAACTGAGGTAAAAACGTAATGTCAAAAGAAAAGTTCGTAAGAAATAAACCACACTGTAACATCGGTACAATTGGTCATGTCGACCACGGTAAGACAACATTAACAGCTGCTATCACAATTACATTAGCAGAACTTGGTGGAGGAAAAGCTGTTGCTTACGATCAGATTGATAAAGCCCCTGAGGAAAAAGAAAGAGGGATTACAATTTCAACTGCTCATGTTGAATATGAAACTGAAAAAAGACACTATGCACACGTTGATTGCCCAGGTCACGCTGACTATGTAAAAAACATGATTACAGGTGCAGCGCAAATGGATGGAGCTATCTTAGTAGTTAATGCTGCTGATGGTCCTATGCCTCAAACTAGAGAACACATTCTTTTAGGAAGACAAGTGGGTATTCCTGCAATTGTTGTTTACTTAAATAAAGTAGATCAAGTTGATGATAAAGATATGATTGAACTTGTTGAAGAAGAAATTAGAGAACTTTTAACTTCATACAAATATCCAGGTGATAAAACTCCTATCGTTAAAGGATCTGCATTAGCTGCTGTTGAAGGCAGAGATGAAGAAATTGGAAAAAATTCTATTGTAGAATTAATGAAAGCTGTTGATGAATTTATTCCTCAACCAACTAGAGATATTGACAAGCCTTTCCTAATGCCTGTTGAGGATGTTTTCTCAATTTCAGGTAGAGGAACTGTTGCAACTGGAAGAATTGAATCTGGTGTTATTAAAACTGGTGAAGAAGTTGAAATCGTAGGGGTTACTGCAACTAAAAAATCAGTTTGTACTGGTGTTGAAATGTTCAGAAAACTTTTAGATTCAGGTGAAGCAGGTGATAACGTTGGTATTCTATTAAGAGGTGTTGAGCGTGATGACATTCAAAGAGGACAAGTTCTTTGTAAACCCGCTTCAATTACACCACACACTAAATTTGAAGCTCAGGCATATGTACTTAAAAAAGATGAGGGTGGAAGACACACTCCATTCTTTACTAAATACAGACCTCAGTTTTACTTTAGAACAACTGATGTAACTGGAGAAGTTACATTACCAGCTGGAACGGAAATGGTTATGCCTGGTGATGACGCTAAATTCACTGTTACATTAATTACTCCAATTGCGATGAGTGAGAAATTAAACTTTGCTATTCGTGAAGGTGGTAGAACAGTTGGAGCTGGAGTAGTAACTAAAATTATAGAGTAAACTCTATAGGAGTGTAGCTCAATTGGTAGAGTGCCGGTCTCCAAAACCGGAGGTTGAGGGTTCGATTCCCTCCGCTCCTGCCAACAAGCTAAACAGTATATTATGAAAAACCCAATAAAATTTATCCAAGAAGTTAAACAAGAAGCTTTTAAAGTTTCCTGGCCTACTGGAAAAGAGACAATGCAAGGTGCATTAATGGTGTTTGCTATGGCAGTTATTATGTCTCTTTTCTTTTTGCTTCTTGATCAAGTACTTAAATTTTTATTGGAAGCTTTACTGAAGGTAAGTATTTAATGAAAAATTGGTATATTGTTCAATCTCACTCAAATTTTGAGAATAAAGTTGCTGGATTAATTAAGGAAGAAGCTGAAAAAGCAAAAATTTCTGACAAAATTGAAGAAATTGTTGTTCCAACACACGATGTAACAGAAGTAAAAAGAGGAAAGAGAATTCAAAGAAAAAAGAAATACTTTCCGGGTTATGTTTTGATTAAAAGTGAAATGGATAATGACCTTTATCATTTAATTAAAAACTTAAAGCGTGTAAGTGGGTTTTTAGGTTCAAAGGGTATTCCCGTTCCTGTTTCTGATAAAGAAATAGAAAAGATTTTAGGACAAATAAAAGATGGTGTAGCTCAGCCAAAATCTGGTATAGAATACAGCATTGGTGAAAAAGTTCAGGTCGTTGACGGTCCTTTTGCATCATTCAGTGGTATGGTTGAAGATATAGATGAAGAGAAATCAAGACTTAAGGTTTCAGTTTCAATATTTGGAAGACCAACACCAGTTGATTTAGAATATAACCAAGTAGAGAAAGCAAGTTAATGGCAAAAGAAATTAGTGGATATATAAAGTTACAAATTATGGGTGGCCAAGCTAATCCAGCACCACCAGTTGGTCCTGCGTTAGGTCAACGTGGAATTAATATAATGGAATTTTGTAAAGCTTTTAACGATAAAACAAAAGCATTTGCTGGAAAACCAATTCCAGTAGTTATCACTGTATATAAAGATAAAAAATTTGATTTTGAAATTAAATCACCACCAGCATCACATTTTATTAAAGAAGCTGCTAAACTTAAAGGTGGATCTAAAGAACCAGGCAGAAGTATTGCTGGATCAATTACAAAAAAACAAGCAGAAGAAATTGCAACCCAAAAGATGAAAGATCTTAATGCTCACGATCTTGAGCAAGCAGTAAAAATTATTGCAGGATCAGCAAGATCAATGGGGATAGAGGTTAAAGACTAATGCCATCAAAAAGATTTAAACAATTACCTGAAAAAACAAAAGATTTAACTGCTGACGTTATTGAAAATTTATTAGCGACTGTTAAAAAAAATTGTAATACTAAATTTGATGAATCAATTGACTTGAGCTTTCAAGTGAATAACAAACAAAAAAAAGGTGAAGTAAATATTAGAACTGTAGTTAACTTACCTGGTGGTACAGGTAAAAAAGTGAAAGTAGCTGTTGTTTGTGAGGATACAAAAGCCAAAGAAGCCAAAGATGCTGGTGCTGATATAGTTGGTAGCGATGAATTTATAGATAAAATTAAAGCAGGTGAACTTAATTTTGAAAAATTAATTTGTACACCAGGTATGATGGTTAAATTATCCAAGCTTGGAAAAGTTTTAGGACCAAAAGGATTAATGCCTAACCCTAAATTAGGATCAGTTTCAGAGGATATTAAGCAAGCTGTAACAAATGCTAAATCAGGACAAGCAGAAATTAGAAACGATAAAGATGGAAATATTGGTGTAAGTATAGGTAAGAATTCTTTTCATGATGATCAATTACTTAAAAATTTTCATGCTATTTTAGATACTTTAGAAAAAGAAAAAGGAAACCTAACTTTAAAAGGTGATTTAATAAAAAATACTTTTATAACGTCAAGCATGGGTGTTTCGTATAAAGTTAAATTAGGAAAAGCTATATAGTTATGATGAACAAGGAACAAAAAAAGAATTACATTAGTGAAATGGAAATACAGTTTCAAAATAATGAAGCTGTAATGGTAACTCACTACCAAGGCCTTACAATGTCTCAACTTGATGAACTAAGAGGGCAAATGAGAGAGCATGGCATTAAATTCACTATAACAAAAAATAGAATTACTAAAATTGCACTAGAAAAAACTAAGTGTAAGGAACTATCAAATTTATTTACAGGAGCTACTGCAGTTGCTTTTTCTAATGATGCAATAATATCAGCTAGAATTTTATCTAAATTTGCCAAAACAAACGAGAGTTTGAAACTTTTAGGTGGAATTATGGGTAATGAGGTATTAGACCAAGCTGCAGTTCAAAATGTAGCAAATTTACCAACACTTGATGAAGCAAGAGCTAACCTTGTGGGAATTTTGGCTACACCAGCATCAAAATTAGTAAGTATTTTACTTGCACGATCCGAAAAAATGAGTAGTTTGAGCCCAGAAAATTCTTAAAAAACAACCTAAAGAGTAAAAAAAAATATGCCTGATCTAAACAAAATTATTGAAGACTTATCAAGTTTAACTGTTGTTGAGGCAGCTGAACTTTCAAAACAGCTTGAAGAAAAGTGGGGTGTTACAGCTATGGCTGCAGCAGCACCAGCAGCAGCAGCAGGTGGAGCAGCTGAAGAAGCAAAAGATGATTTTACAATCATGCTAATTTCTGCAGGCGATAAAAAGATTAATGTTATTAAGGAAGTTAGAGCAGCAACATCTTTAGGTCTTAAAGAGGCAAAAGATTTAGTTGAGGGTGCACCAAAAGAAGTTAAGTCTGGTGTAAACAAAAAAGACGCTGAAGAGATCAAGGCTAAGTTGGAAGCAGCTGGCGCAAAAGTAGAACTTAAATAAATTAATTAGAAAGATTTCATAACTGGTTAATTTATTAATCAGTGATTAGTATTAAATGCAATTATCTTTTACTCAAAAGAAAAATGTAAGAAAAAGCTTTGGAAAGCTTTCAGAAACTTTATCTATTCCAAATTTAATTGAAGTTCAAAAAAACTCATACAAACAACTTACTGATTTTGACAGTGAAGCTGGGGATTTATCAAAAGGATTTGATAGAGTTTTTAAAAGTATTTTTCCGATAGAAGATCTAAATGATAAAGCAACATTAGAATACGTTTCTTATAGACTTGAAAAACCAAAATTTGATACTGAAGAATGTATTCAAAGAGGATTATCTTTTACGTCAGCATTAAAATGTACTTTAAGATTGGTTGTTTACGAAATTGACCAAGAAAATAATACTAAAGATATTTTATCTGCCAAAGAGCAGGAAGTTTATATGGGTGAAGTACCTATGATGACTGATAGTGGAACTTTTATAACAAACGGTGTTCAAAGAGTTGTTGTAAACCAAATGCACAGAAGTCCAGGTGTTTTCTTTGATCATGATAAAGGCAAATCACATGCAAGTGGTAAATTATTATTTAATTGTAGAGTTATTCCTAACAGAGGATCTTGGTTAGATTTAGAATATGATGTTAAAGATTTTTTATATTTTAAGATTGATAGAAAGAAAAAAATATTTGCTTCAACTCTTTTGATGGCTTTAGGTTTAACTAAATCAGAAATAGCTGATGAGTTTTATGATAAAGATACTTATTCATTTGATGCGAAAACAGGTAAATGGAAAACAAAATTTAATCCTGAAAATTACAAAGCAAAAAATTTTTCTGAAGAAGTTACTGATGCTAAAACAGGAAATGTAGTAATTAAGCTTGGTGATAAAATTAATTTTTTAACTGCTAAAAAGTTAGCTTCAGATGGGCTTAAAGACATTCTAGTATCTCAAGAGTCTTTAATTGGAAAATATTTGCATAATGAAGTTAAAGTTAGCGATGATGAAGAAGAAGGTACTTTTGGAATAGGTACAGAGTTAAATGACACTATTATTAAGCAAATTTTAGAGGCTAACATTAGCTCAATTGAAATTTCTATTACTAATTCTATTAATAAAGGACCTTATTTATTAACAACAATCTTAAATGATAAAAATAATTCAAAAAATGATGCAATTACTGAAATTTACAAGGTTTTAAGACCAGGTGAACCACCAACAGTTGAGATTGCTACACAGATATTTAATAACCTATTCTTTAGTTCAGATAGATATGACCTTTCTGATGTTGGTAGAGTTAAGATGAACTCGAGACTTAACCTTGAGTGTTCTGATAAAATTACAATTTTAAGAAATGACGACATAATTGCTATCGTTCATAAAATGTTAGATTTACGAGATGGTAAAGATGAAGTTGATGATATTGATCATTTGGGCAACAGAAGAGTAAGATCTGTTGGTGAACTTGTTGAAAACCAAGCGCGTATTGGTGTTTACAGAATGGAAAGAGCGATTAAAGAAAAAATGACAACTCTTGATATTGAATCAGCAATGCCACAAGATTTGATTAATGCAAAACCATTAACAGTTTCTCTTAAAGATTTTTTTGTAAGTTCACAACTTTCTCAATTTATGGATCAAACAAATCCATTATCAGAAATTACACATAAAAGAAGAGTTTCAGCTTTAGGACCAGGTGGGCTAACTAGAGAAAGAGCTGGATTTGAAGTACGTGACGTTCACCCAACTCACTATGGAAGAATTTGTCCAATTGAAACACCTGAAGGACCGAATATTGGTTTGATTAATAGCTTATCTACTTATGCTAAAATTAATAAATATGGTTTCATTGAAAGTCCTTATAAAAAAGTTCTAAACGGTGTAGTTCAAGATAAAGTTGAATATCTTTCAGCGATGGAAGAAACAAAATATACAATTGCTCAAGCTAATGCAAAAATAGATAAATCTGGAAAAATTTTAGAAGAACTTGTTCCTTGTAGAGAAAATTTGAATTTCGTTTTGTCAAATCCAAGTAAAATTGATTATATTGATGTTTCACCTAAACAGTTAGTTTCTGTTGCAGCCTCTCTAATCCCTTTCTTAGAAAATGATGATGCGAACAGAGCTCTAATGGGATCTAACATGATGAGACAAGCGGTTCCTTTATTAAAACCAGAGTCTCCTTTAGTTGGTACTGGAATTGAAAGTGATGTTGCTCTTGATTCAGGTGTAACTATTGTTGCTAGTCGTGATGGTACAGTAGATAAAATTGATGGAAAAAGAATTGTAATCAAAGCAACTGAAGAAACGGATTTCACTAAATCAGGTGTGGATATTTATAATCTGCAAAAATTTAAAAGATCAAACCAAAATACATGTATTAACCAAAAACCACTTGTTAGAGTAGGTGATAAAGTTAAATCAGGAGATATTATTGCTGACGGACCATCTACTAAACTAGGTGAGTTAGCACTCGGAAAAAATGTGACAGTAGCATTTATGCCTTGGCAAGGTTACAATTTTGAAGACTCTATTTTAATTTCAGAAAGATGTGTCACGGATGATGTATTTACATCAGTTCATATTGTTGAATATGAAGTTATGGCTAGAGATACAAAATTGGGTGAAGAAGAAATCACTAGAGATATTCCAAATGTAAATGAAGAAGCCCTAAAAAACCTTGATGAATCTGGAATTGTTTATATTGGCGCTGAAGTAAAAGCTGGAGATATATTAGTTGGTAAAGTTACACCAAAAGGAGATTCAGCATCTGGACCTGAGGAAAAATTATTAAGATCTATTTTTGGTGAAAAAGCAATCGATGTAACTGACACATCATTAAAAATGTCTCGAGGAAGCAGTGGAACAGTTGTTGATGTTAGAGTATTTAATAGACATGGTATAGAAAAAGATGAAAGATCTATTACAATTGAAAGAGCAGAAATTGATACTGTTCAACAAGACAAAATTGTAGAGGAAGAAATTCTAGAAAGAAGCATAAAACAAAGAGCTAATCAAATTTTATCAGGAGCTTCTTTAACTAAAAAAATAAAAGATTTAGATGAAGGCACCAAACTTGATCTTGAGACAATTAATGAAATTAATATTAACGATGTATTCAAAATAACAGTAGGCAATGTTAATGATGAAGCGAGTATTGCTCAATTAAAAGATCAATACAATCAAGCAAAACAAGATATTCAAGAAAGATTTGAAGATAAGGTTTTAAAAATTAGAAGTGGTGATGATTTATTACCAAGTGTTATGAAAATGGTAAAAGTTTTCGTTGCGATTAAAAGGAGATTAAGACCAGGTGATAAAATGTCAGGTAGACACGGAAACAAGGGTGTAGTCAGTAAAATTGTACCTGTTGAAGATATGCCTTATAGAGAAGATGGTAGACCTGTTGACATTGTATTGAATCCACTTGGAGTTCCAAGTCGTATGAACGTAGGTCAAATCTTAGAAACTCACCTTGGTTGGGCTTGTAAAGAATTTGGTGAAGAAGTTAAAAGATTAGTTAATGAAAATAATAAAAAATTTGAAAAAACTGAAAAAATTTCATCATTCCTAAAATCTGTTTATGGTAAAGAAGTGTTTGATGGTGGAATTGATAAATTAAACAAAACTGAATTTTCAGATTTATGTGAAAACTTACAAAATGGTATAGCTATTTCAACTCCAGTATTTGATGGAGCTAAAGAAAAAGATGTTTCTGAAATGCTTGAGTTAGCAAAATTACCTACTTCAGGTCAAACTAATTTATGGGATGGTAGAACAGGTGAAATGTTTGATAGACCTGTAACTGTTGGTATTATTTATATGCTTAAACTACATCACTTGGTTGAAGATAAAATTCACGCAAGATCTACTGGTCCTTATAGTCTTGTTACACAGCAGCCATTAGGAGGTAAAGCACAACTCGGTGGACAAAGATTTGGTGAAATGGAAGTGTGGGCTCTTGAAGCATATGGAGCTTCGTACACATTACAAGAAATTTTAACAGTTAAGTCAGATGACGTTGCTGGAAGAGTTAAAGTTTACGAAACAATTGTTAAAGGTGAAGAGAATTTTGAGTCTGGTATTCCAGAGTCATTCAACGTTCTAGTTAAAGAAATTAAATCATTAGCACTAAACATAGAGTTAAATTAAATATGAAAAAAGAATTAACAGATTTATTTAAAAATAGTGAAGTTTCTGAAGCACAAAATTTTAATAGCATTAAAATAACTTTAGCTAGCCCTGAAAAAATTAAATCTTGGACATATGGTGAAATTAAAAAACCTGAAACTATTAACTATAGAACTTTCAGACCAGAAAAAGATGGTTTGTTTTGTGCTCGAATTTTTGGACCTATAAAAGATTACGAATGTTTGTGCGGTAAGTACAAGCGTATGAAGTTTAGAGGAATTATTTGTGAAAAATGCGGAGTTGAAGTAACTAAATCTAATGTAAGAAGAGAGAGAATGGGTCACATAAACCTCGCTACTCCTGTTGCACACATTTGGTTTTTAAAATCTTTACCTAGTAGAATTTCATTAGCCGTTGACATGAAGCTAAAAGAAGTTGAAAGAGTTCTTTATTTCGAAAACTTCATAGTTATTGAGCCTGGTTTAACTGGTCTTCAAAAAAATCAATTACTTAACGAAGAAGAATTAGCAAAATACCAAGACGAATTTGGTGAAGAATCTTTTGAAGCTGGTATTGGAGCTGAAGCAATTTTATCTATTCTTAAATCAATGGATCTTGAGCTTGAAAGAAAGCTTTTAATTAATACAATTAAAGAAACAAAATCAAAAGTTAATGAAGAAAGATCAATTAAAAGACTTAAATTGATTGAGTCATTTATTGAAACTGGTCAAAAGCCAGAATGGATGATTTTAACTGTAATACCAGTTATACCACCTGAATTAAGACCTTTAGTTCCATTAGATGGTGGAAGATTTGCTACATCAGATCTTAATGATCTTTATAGAAGAGTTATAAACAGAAATAATCGTCTTAAGAGATTAATGGATTTAAAAGCTCCAGATATCATTGTTAGAAATGAGAAAAGAATGCTTCAAGAATCTGTTGATGCATTATTTGATAATGGTCGTAGAGGAAGAGTAATTACTGGAACTGGTAAACGTCCACTTAAATCTTTAGCGGAGATGCTTAAAGGTAAACAGGGTAGATTTAGACAAAACTTACTAGGAAAAAGAGTAGATTATTCAGGAAGATCTGTAATCGTTGTAGGGCCAGACCTTAAATTACATGAATGTGGTTTACCTAAGAAGATGGCTTTAGAATTATTCAAACCATTCTTGTATGCTAGATTAAATAAACTAGGATTAGCTTCTACAATCAAACAAGCAAAAAAATTGGTAGAAAAAGAAACAAATGCTGTCTGGGATGCATTAGAACTTATTGTAAGAGAACACCCAGTTTTATTAAACCGTGCACCAACGCTTCACAGACTTGGGGTTCAAGCTTTTGAACCTAAGTTAATTGAAGGAGATGCAATTGAACTTCATCCTTTATGTTGTGCAGCCTTTAATGCTGACTTTGATGGTGACCAAATGGCTGTTCACGTTCCTCTAAGTTTAGAAGCCCAACTAGAAGCAAGAATTTTAATGTTATCAACAAATAATATTTTAAGTCCATCAAACGGTAAACCTATCATAGTACCCAGTCAGGATATGATCTTAGGTCTTTACTATTTATCTCAAGCGCCTTTTCAAACTGAAAAGCCAGATGGTTACTTCATAAATAATGATGAAATTGAACATGCACTATCTACAGGTCAAATAAAAGTTCACTCTACTATTGTTTCTAGATTTGAAACATTAGATGAGAAGGGAAACAAAAGAGTTGAAAAGCACTCAACGACAGCTGGAAGATTCTTATTAGCTAATTTACTTCCAAAACATAAAGATATTACTTTTTCAATGATTGATAGATTGCTTCCTAAAAAAACTGTTTCAGAAATTATTGATAGTGTATTTAGATTTTGTGGTCAGAAGACTACAGTTATATTTTGCGATCATTTAAAAGATTTAGGTTTCAAACATGCATTTAAAGCTGGTATTTCTTTTGGTAAAGATGATTTGGTTATTCCTGCAAATAAAGGACAACTAATTGATGATACTAAAAAATTAATTGCAGATTATGAAAATCAATATTCAGAAGGTTTAATTACTAGAGGTGAAAAATATAACAAAGTTGTTGATGCTTGGTCAAAATGTACAGATAAAGTTGCTGGTGAAATGATGAGAGGTATTTCAGCTACTGAAAGTACTCCTGATGGCATGAAGATTAACTCAGTATTTATGATGGCAGATAGTGGAGCTAGAGGTTCAGCTGCGCAAATGAAACAGTTGGCTGGTATGAGAGGTCTTATTGCAAAACCATCTGGAGAAATTATCGAAACACCAATTATTTCTAATTTCAAAGAAGGTTTAACTGCACTAGAATATTTCAACTCAACACACGGAGCCAGAAAAGGTTTAGCTGATACAGCCCTGAAAACTGCAAGCTCGGGTTATTTAACAAGAAGACTTTGTGACGTAGCTCAAGATCTTACTATATCTAAAATTAAGTGTGATAATCCAGGGTTTATTGAATTAGCAGAAATTTTGGAAGGTGGAAATGTTGTTGTTAGTTTATCAGAAAGAGCACTTGGTAGAGTTACAGCTTTCGATGTAAAAAATCCAATCACTGGCGAAGTAGTTATTAAAAAAGAAACAATGATTGATGAAGCTGGTTGCGATAAAATTGATGCAGCTGGTGTTAAATTTATCAAAGCTTATTCAGTAATGACTTGTAGCTCTAAACTTGGTGTTTGTGCTACTTGTTATGGAAGAGATTTATCTAGAGGAAAAATGGTTCATGTTGGTGAAGCAATTGGTATGATTTCAGCTCAATCGATTGGTGAACCAGGTACGCAATTAACAATGAGAACCTTCCACGTTGGTGGTACTGCTTCTGTTAAACAAGAATCTCAGATCGTAACAAAAACAGCTGGAACTTTAAAAATTATAAATTCTAACTTACTAGAAGATTCTAAGAAAAATTTAATTGTAATGGGAAGAAACACTCAATTATCAATTGAAGATAATAATGGAGTTCAAGTTGCTGTTTATAAAGTTGCTTATGGTTCGAAATTATTTTTCCAGAATGGAGATAAAGTTAAAGCAAATGAAAAAATTTGTGAATGGGATCCTTATACAACTCCAGTTATCGCAGAGAAAAGTGGTATAGCTGGTTATGTAGATTTAATTGATGGTGTTTCAATTCAAGAAACAACTGATGATGCAACAGGAATTTCGTCTAAATCAGTTATTGATTGGAGAGCTCAATCTAAAAATACTGATTTAAAACCAAGAATTACTTTAAGAGATGATAAAGGAAATGTTATTAAAAAAGCTGATGATAATGAAGCCAGATATTATTTAGTTCCAGATTCAATTCTTTCAGTGAAAGATGGTCAAAAAATATTTGCTGGTGACATAATAGCTAGACTTCCAAAGGAAACTACTAAAACTAAAGATATTACTGGAGGATTGCCTCGTGTTGCAGAATTATTTGAAGCTAGAAAAGCAAAAGATAGCGCAATAATTGCAGAAAATGATGGCCAAGTTTTATTTGGTAAAGAAGTTAGAGGAAAACAAAAAATTTCCATACAACCAGATAATGGTGAACCTTCAAATTATCTAATTCCAAAAGGTAAACATATTAATTTTAACCAAGGTGAAAAAATAAAAAAAGGTGAGTATCTTTTAGATGGACAACCGTTGCCACATGATATTTTAAGAATACTTGGTATAAAAGATTTAACAGAATACTTTGTTAACCAAGTACAAGAAGTTTATAGGTTACAAGGTGTAATTATTAACGACAAACATATCGAAACAATATTAAGACAAATGCTTAAAAAAGTTGAAATCAAAGAGTCTGGCGACTCGTCTTACTTACCAGGTGAAATGATTGACAGAATTAAGTTTGATAATACAAATGAAAAACTAGTTGCTGAAGGAAAGAATCCAGCATTTGGTGAAAGAGTTTTAATGGGTATTACTAAAGCTTCACTTCAAACTGAGTCATTTATTTCTGCTGCTTCATTCCAAGAAACTACTAGAGTTTTAACTGATGCTGCGATTAAAGGTAAAGTTGACCCATTAAATGGCTTAAAAGAGAACGTTATTGTAGGTAGATTAGTTCCAGCTGGAACAGGTCACATTAAGAACAAATGGAATAAGAATGCCATTGATGCCGATAATAAATTCTTAGCTGAGCAAGAGAAAATTGAGCCTTTAGAGACTACAGAAACTCCAGCAAATTAATAAAAAAAACACGTTTAACTTGTAGTTTTAGTTTGACAATCAGAGATTTAATAGTATTTTGACGCTGTTTTTGGTTGGAATGTAGTACCTACTTTACGGAACTAAACGCTGCCACAAAATAACCTGTCAGTTATTTTCACTCAAAAATATATTAATTAATTAAAAAAATTTATGCCAACTATTAACCAGTTGTTAAGAAAAAAAAGAATTAAACCTGTTGCTAGGAATAAAGTTCCTGCACTTCAGAAACAACCTTTGAAGAGAGGTGTTTGTGTAAAAGTTTACACAACAACTCCTAAAAAACCCAACTCAGCATTAAGAAAAGTTGCTAGAGTTAGACTATCTAATGGTTTTGAAGTTACAGCTTATATTGGTGGTGAAGGTCATAACCTACAAGAACACTCAGTTGTATTAATTAGGGGTGGTCGTGTAAAAGATTTACCTGGTGTTCGTTATCATATCCTTAGAGGAAACCTAGATACACAAGGTGTTGCAAATAGAAAGAAACGTAGATCTTTGTATGGAACTAAAAAAGGTAAATAATTATGTCTAGAAAAAAAACACAACCCAAAAAAGTTGTTACTCCAGACCCAATATTTAATTCTACAATAATCCCTAAATTAATTAACTCAATAATGTACGACGGCAAAAAAGTAGTTGCTGAAAAAATTGTCTATGAAGCTATAGAAAAAATAAAATCAAAAACAAAAGAAGAGCCCATTAATGTTTTTAATGAAGCAATAAATAATATTAAACCAACTGTAGAAGTTAGATCTAGAAGAGTAGGTGGTGCAACTTATCAAGTTCCTGTTGAAGTTAAAACTAAACGTGCACAAGCACTAGCAATTAGATGGTTAGTTGATGCTTCTAGAAAAAGAAAAGACAAACATATGTCAGATAAAATTTTTAACGAACTGTATGATGCTTATGAAAAAAAAGGTTCTGCGGTTAAAAAAAGAGAAGATGTACATAAAATGGCAGAATCAAATAAAGCTTTTGCTCATTTTAGGTGGTAATAAATTATGGCTAGAACACATACATTAAATAAATACAGAAACATTGGTATCATGGCCCATATTGATGCTGGTAAAACTACTACGACCGAAAGAATTTTATATTACACAGGAAAAAGTCATAAAATTGGTGAAGTACATGATGGTGCTGCAACAATGGATTGGATGGAACAAGAGCAAGAAAGAGGTATTACAATTACATCAGCAGCAACAACTTGCTTCTGGAACGATCATAGAATTAATATTATTGATACCCCTGGCCACGTAGATTTTACCATTGAAGTTGAGAGATCACTTAAAGTTTTAGATGGTGCTGTTTGTGTTTTTGATGGTGTTGCAGGTGTAGAACCTCAATCAGAAACAGTTTGGAGACAAGCTGACAAGTATAAGGTTCCTAGAATATGTTTTGTTAATAAATTAGATAGAACAGGTGCTGATTTTTATAGATGTGTTGAAATGATTAAAGATAGACTGGGTTGCACACCTCTACCCATTCAAATTCCTATCGGAATTGAAGCAGATTTAGTGGGTGTTGTTGATTTAGTAAAAATGAAAGCTCAAGTTTGGAAAAATGAAGCTTTAGGAGCTGAGTGGGAATACAAAGAAATACCAGACGATTTAAAAGAGCTTGCTCAAAAATATAGAACAGAATTAGTAGAGTTAGCTGTAGAGCAAGATGAGAAACTGATGGAAGCTTATTTAAATGGAGAAGAAATTAAAGAAGAAGATTTGATTAAATGCATTAGAAAAGGAACATTAAATTTTACTTTTGTTCCAATAACTACCGGTTCTGCTTTTAAAAATAAAGGTGTGCAACCATTGCTTGATGCAACAATTAACTATCTTCCAAGTCCAATCGATATTGGATCTATTAAAGGTACAAAACCTGGTTCTGAAGATGAACTTGATATGAAATTTGACGATAAAGAAGCTTTTTCTGCGTTAGCTTTTAAAGTTGCTAACGATCCATTTGTTGGATCTCTTACTTTTATTAGAATTTATTCTGGTACAATTAAAACTGGTACAGCTGTCTACAACACATCAAAAGACAAAGAGGAGAGAGTTGGTAGAATGTTATTAATGCATGCAAACTCTAGAGAAGATATTAAAGAGGCTAATGCTGGTGATATAGTTGCTCTGGCCGGCCTTAAATATACTATTACAGGGCACACATTATGTGATGAAAATAATCCTGTACTACTTGAACCAATGGAATTCCCTGAACCAGTAATAGAAATTGCAGTTGAACCAAAAACAAAAGCTGACCAAGAAAAAATGGGTGAAGCACTTGGTAGATTAGCAGCTGAAGATCCTTCATTTAGAGTTACCTCTGATGAAGAGTCAGGACAAACTATTATTAAGGGTATGGGAGAATTACACCTAGATATTATCGTTGATAGAATGAAAAGAGAATTCAAAGTAGAAGCAAATGTAGGAGCCCCTCAAGTTGCTTATAGAGAAACTTTACAAAATACTTCTGAATTTGAGTACACTCACAAAAAACAAAGTGGTGGTGCTGGACAGTTTGCAAAAGTTAAGCTTTTAGTTGAACCACAAGAACCTGGCTCAGGAAGATTAGTTGAAAGTAAAATTAAAGGTGGGGCCATCCCAAAAGAATTTATCCCAGGTGTTGAAAAAGGAATTGAAACAATTTCAGATGGTGGAATTCTAGCTGGATTTCCTATGATTGATTATAAAGTAACAATACTAGATGGTTTACATCATGATGTTGACTCAAGTGTTTTAGCTTTTGAGTTAGCAGGAAGAGCTTGTTTTAAAGAAGCTTGCACAAGAGGAACATTAAAATTATTAGAACCAGTAATGAGAGTTGAAGTTGTTACACCTGAAGATTACATGGGAGATGTTATTGGTGACTTAAATAGCAGAAGAGGACAAATTAGTACTCAAGAGCAAAGAGGGAACGCAACTGTTATCACTGCGATGGTCCCTTTAGCTAATATGTTTGGTTATATAAATAGTCTAAGATCAATGTCTCAAGGTAGAGCTCAATATTCTATGTTTTTTGACCATTATTCTAAAGTCCCACAAAATGTTCAGGATGAAGTAACTAAAAAGATTGCAGGCTAATCATTATGGAAAAACAAAATATAAGAATTAAATTAAGAGCATACGACAATAAGATACTAGATGCTTCTACAGAAGAAATTGTAAATACTGTTAAAAGAACAGGTGCCACAATAAAAGGACCAATACCTTTACCAACTAGAATTGAAAGATACACCGTTTTAAAAGGCCCTCACATTGATAAAAAAAGTAGAGAGCAATTTGAAACAAGAACACACAAAAGATTAATTGATATTATAGAGCCAACACCTCAGACTGTTGAAGCTTTAATGAAACTTGATTTAGCATCAGGTGTTGATGTGGAGATAAAAATTTAATTATGAGTGAAATTGCATTAGTTGGAAAAAAAATTGGTATGACTAGAGAGTTCTATAAAACTGGGCGTTTAGTTCCAGTAACTGTTATTAAAATGGAAAAGGCTAGAGTGATCCAAGTTATTGATGAAGAAAAACGTGGATATAAAGCTGTGCAACTAGGGTTTGGTAAAATTAAAGCATCTAAGCTTACAAAGGCAATGAAAGGCTTTTATGCAAAGAAAAATACAGAAGCTAAGAAAAAATTAAAAGAATTTAGAGTTCAAGATACAGAGTTATACAAAGAAGGTAACGAATTTGGTCTTGAAATATTTAATGAAGTTAAGTTTGTTGATACAACTTCAAAAACTATAGGTAAAGGTTTTGCAGGTGCCATGAAGAGACATAATTTTGGTGGATTAAGAGCTACACACGGTGTTTCTGTATCACATAGATCTCATGGATCTACTGGACAAAGACAAGATCCTGGTAAAGTTTTTAAAGGTAAAAAAATGGCTGGTCATATGGGTGATAGAGTTAGAACTATGCAAAACTTAGAGATTATCAAGACAGATATTGAAAATGAATTGCTATATTTAAAAGGATCAATTCCTGGTTCAAAAAATACTGAAATCTTAGTTAAAAAGTCAGTAAAAGTTATAAACAAAATGACTATTAATGAAAAAATTGCTGCTGCTGAAGAAGCTAAAAAAACACCAGATAAAAAGAAAAAATAATGAAAATTGATAAATTAAACTTAGACGGTAAAAAAGATTCAATTGAAGTTTTAGATAAAATTTTCTCTGCTAAAATTAATAAAAGATTGGTTGATAACGTATTATATAAAACTAATGCTAATTACAAAGGTAGACACGCAAAAACTAAACAACAAAATGAGATTACTGGATCTACATCAAAAATTTATGCACAAAAAGGTACTGGTGGAGCTAGACACGCAAGTAGAAAAGCACCTATTTTCGTTGGTGGTGGTGTTGCACATGGACCCAAAGGTGAACTGGCATACAAAAAAAGAAAATTAAATAAAAGTGAAAAAAAACTAAGTATAGCTTCACTAATTACTGAGAAGAATAAACTTAATAATTTGATAATTTTTAGTGATTTTGGAAATGAGATTAAAAAAACTAAAGAAATGCATTCAATTATTAAAAAATTTGAAATTACAAATTCATTAATCATTTTAGACAAATCATCTAAAGAGAAAATTGAAAAGTCAGCTAGAAATATTCCAAACGTTAAAGTTACGGATATTAATCATTTCAGTGCATTTGATATTATAAAGTTTAAAAAAGTAGTTTTTACAGAAAGTTCAATTAAAGAACTAGAAAAGAGATATTCTTAAAATGGATAAAATACATTTATACGATAAAATTCTATCACCAATGGTTACTGAGAAAACTACTAACTTGTCAGAACAAAATAAAATTGTTTTTAAAGTACCAAGAGCTGCAAACAAAACTAATTTGAAGAAAAATATTGAAAAGATTTTTAAAGTTAATGTTACGAAGATAAATATTATCAATAAACAAAATCGAACTAAAGTAACTAGGGGTAAAAAAATTAATGTTCAAGGTTACAAAAAAGCAATAATAACACTTAAAAAGGGTCAAAGTATTGATCTAACATCTGGAATTTAAAAATGGCATTAAAAACATTCAAACCGTATACAAAATCAACAAGAGGAACAATCTTAGTTGATAGAGCTGGTCTTTGGAAAGGCAAGCCATTTAAGGCCTTAGTTGAGCCAAAAAATTCAATGCGTGGAAGAAATAATAATGGACACATAACTTCTCGTAATATGTCAGGCGGTGGGCACAAGAAAATGTATAGGTTGGTTGATTTCTACAGAAAGAAAATCGACATGCCAGGCACTGTCGAAAGAATTGAATATGATCCAAATAGATCTTGCTACATCATGTTAGTTAAGTTTGATGATGGACAACATTTTTACTATTTAGCTCCTCAAAAAATTAAAGTAGGTGATAAAGTTGAAAATGGATCGGAAAAAGAAATTAAAGTTGGAAACTGTATGCCACTTAGAGATATTCCTGTTGGTATCAATATCCATAATGTAGAGCTAAAACCTGGAGCTGGTGGAAAAATAGCTAGATCTGCTGGTACATCAGTTACTATCAGTGGATTAGATGGAAATTACTCATTAATTAAAATGACCTCTGGAGAAGTTAGAAAAATCGACTCAAGATGCATGGCAACAATTGGTGTGCTTTCAAACCCAGATCAAAAAAATATTAAGATTGGTAAAGCTGGAAGATCAAGATGGCTTGGTAGAAGACCTCATACTAGAGGAGTTGTGATGAATCCTGTTGATCACCCACACGGAGGTGGTGAAGGTAAAACTGCAGGTGGAAGACATCCAGTATCTCCAACAGGTCAATCTGCAAAAGGATTAAAAACTAGAGACAATAAGAGTACAGATAAATTTATAGTTAGAAGAAGAAACAACAGGAAGGATTCTAAAAAATAATGGCTAGATCAGTATGGAAAGGACCTTTTGTTGAAGAGAGCTTGATTAAAAAAGTTGAAAAACAAAAATTAGATCCAAAAAAAATGCCTATTAAAACGTGGTCAAGAAAATCAACAATTATTCCTGAGTTTATAGGGGTTAGTTTTTTGATTTATAATGGAAAAAAATTCATTCCAGTTACTATATCTGAAGATATGGTGGGTCATAAATTAGGTGAATTTTCTCCAACTAGAACATTTTTTGGACATACACCAGCTGAAAAAAAAGGAAAACCAGCTGAGAAGAAAAAATAATTATGAATAAAAAAAAGAAAATTAACAGAACTAAAGTAGATACAGTTAGATCTGTAAATAATAATATTAGATCTAGTGTTAGAAAACTTAACCCAATACTTAAAGCAATTGTTGGAAAAAAAGTTGATGTAGCTATTAGAGAGCTTCAATTTTCTGCAAAAAGAATTACTAGAGAAATAAGAAAAACAGTATCATCAGCTGTTGCTAACGCTGAAAATAACAATCAATACGACATAGATAAACTAATTGTTAAAGAAGCATACTGTGGGAAAAAAGTTGTTATGAAAAGATTTAGACCAAGAGCAAAAGGTAGAGCTGCACCAATTTTAAAACCTTATTCAACTATTACAATTATATTATCAGAAGCAAAACAAATGGAGAGTCATGGGTCAAAAAGTTAATCCTGTTGGTTTCAGACTAGGTGTAAACAGAGGTTGGGATTCTGTCTGGTATGCAAAAAAGAAAGATTTTGGAAATTATCTTATCGAAGATTTTAAGATCAGAGCATATATCAAGAAAAATGTTGTTAATTCTGGTGTATCTAAAGTTATGATAGAGAGAACCTCTAATAAATGTTTTGTTACTATTTACACATCAAGACCGGGATTTGTAATTGGAAAGAAAGGTAGCGATATTGATAAAATAAAAAATAATTTATCTAAGTTTACCAACAATGAAGTAACGCTTAATATTAAAGAAGTTAAAAAACCGGAAACAAATGCTTATTTAGTTGCTGAAAATATAGCACAACAATTAGTTAAAAGAATATCATATAGAAGAGCCATGAAGAGAGCTATGCAATCATGTTTAAGACTTGGTGCAAAAGGCATTAAAGTTTCTATTAGTGGTAGACTAGGTGGAAATGAAATAGCTAGAACTGAATGGTTAAGAGAAGGAAGTATACCATCACATACTTTAAGAGCAGATATTGACTATGCAGAAGCTGAAGCATTAACAACATTTGGTATTATTGGAATAAAAATTTGGATTTATAAAGGTGAAGTATTCGCTAAAGAATTTAGCCAAGAAACTAACAAGATAGTTCCTAAAGAGGTTAAAGAATAATTATGTTACAGCCAGTCAGAACAAAATACAGAAAAGCACATAAAGGAAGAATTCATGGAACAGCTACACGTGCTAGCAAGATTAACTATGGATCTTTTGCATTAAAAGCTATGGCGCCAGAGAGAATTATAGGAAAACAAATAGAAGCTGCTAGAGTTGCTTTAACAAGACACATGAAAAGACAGGGACGTGTTTGGACAAGAATCTTTCCAAATATACCTGTTTCAAAAAAACCTGTTGAAGTACGTATGGGTAAAGGTAAAGGAGCTCCTGAATATTGGGCTTGTAGAGTGAAGCCAGGTAGAATTTTATTTGAAATTGATGGTGTTTCAGAAACAATAGCAAAAGAAGCACTTTATAAGGCTTCAGCTAAACTACCTATAAAAACAAAATTTATTAAGAGATTTGCATAATATGAAAAAACAAGAAATTAAAAAATTATCTAAGGACGAAGTTATCAAAAATATTGATAAATTAAAAAAAGATTTATTTAACTTTAGATTTCAAAAAATTAATTCACAAGTTACAGATCCATCTAAAATTGGACAAACTAAAAAAACTATAGCTAGATTAAAAACTACACTAAAAGGAAAATTAAATGCCTAAAAAAATATTAACAGGAGTAGTAACAAGCGATAAACCAAACAAAACTATAACTGTATCTGTTGAAAGAAAATATTCACACCCAGTATTAAAAAAAGTAGTTAAAGTTAGAAAAAAATATAACGCTCACGATGAAAATAATAAATTTAAAACTGGAGACACAGTGTCAATAATTGAGTGTAAGCCTTTTTCTAAGAATAAAAAATTTCAAGTAATGGATGGATCTAAATGATACAAGTACAAACTGAATTATTAGTAGCTGATAACACTGGTGCAAAAAGAATAGAATGCATTAAAGTTTTAGGTGGCTCTAAACGTAGATACGCAAGTATTGGTGATACTATCGTTATCGCAGTTAAAGAGGCATTACCTAAAGGAAAAGTTAAAAAAGGTTCTGTTCATAAAGCTGTTGTAGTTAGAGTTAAAAAGGGAATTCATAGGGAAGATGGATCTAAAGTTAGATTTGATAATAATGCAGCTGTTTTAGTTGATGATAAAGGTGAACCAGTGGGGACTAGGATTTTTGGTCCAGTAACAAGAGAATTAAGAAGTAGAGGTCAAATGAAAATAATTTCATTGGCTCCAGAGGTTTTATAAATGATTAAAAAAGGATTAAAAGTTAGAGTTTTAACTGGAAGAGATAAAAAAAAAGAGGGTGAGGTTATTGAAATCGATAGACCTAATAACAGAGCAAAAGTTCAAGGAATTAATATTGTGAAAAAACATGTTAAAACTACAAAAGAAAAAAAAGGTGGAATAGTCTCTAAAGAGAGCTTCATCCACATTTCAAACCTTAAACTTATTGACGAAAAAGCTAAAACAAAAAAAACTGAGGCTAAGAAATAATGATACCTAGATTAAAAGAACTTTATTACAAAGAAATCCAACCACAGCTTAAAGAAACACTTGGATATAAAAATACCTATATGGGGCCAAAAGTTGAAAAAGTTGTTATTAACATGGGTCTTGGTCTTGATGGTGCTGATGCAAAGATTATGAAATCTACTGAAGAAGATTTAGGGAAAATTACAGGTCAAAAACCAACTGTGACTAAATTTAAAAAATCAGTAGCAAACTTTAAAACGAGAAAAGGTACAAACGCTGGTTTAAAAGTTACTTTAAGAGGTAACAAAATGTATGAATTTTTAGATAGACTTGTAAATATTGCTTTACCAAGAATTAAAGACTTTAGAGGCTTATCACCCAAAGGATTTGATAAGTTTGGTAATTATACGTTTGGCATTAAAGAACATATAATTTTTCCAGAAGTTAATTTTGATAGAATTGATAAGATTAGAGGTCTTGATGTTGTAGTTGTGATCTCTGCTTTAAATAAAGATCATAGTTTTGCTCTTTTAGAAAAACTAAATTTTCCATTTATTAAAAAAGGAGACAATTAAGAATGGCTAAAGTAAGTGCAGTAAATAAAAACAATAAAAGAATTAAACTTTCAGATAGGCTTTTCAAAAAAAGACAAGCATTGAAGAAAATTGTAATGGATAAAAAAATATCATTAGAAGAAAGATTTAAAGCACAGCAAAAGCTTTCAAATTTACCTCGTAATTCTGCAAAAAACAGAGTTATGAATAGATGCCAAATTACTGGAAGACCACACGGTGTTTACAGAAAATTAAAAATATCAAGAATAGCCTTAAGAGACTTGGGACTGCATGGATTAATTCCTGGCATGACTAAGTCGAGTTGGTAGAAAGGATAATATGAGTTTAAGTGACCCAATAGGGGATATGATTGCAAGAATAAAAAATGCACAAGTGAGAAATCATAAGAAAGTAGCATTACCTTCTTCTAACTTTAAAGTTAAGATTGCAGATATTCTTAAAAGTGAAGGATTTATAAAAGACTATAAAATTGAAACTGAAAATAATAAACCCACATTGTCAGTTGACTTAAAATATTATTCTGGAAATCCAGTAATTAGTACTTTTGAGAGAGTATCTAAGCCTGGTAGAAGAATATTTTCAAGTGCTGATAGTTTGCCAAAAATTAATGGCGGACTAGGAATAGCTATTGTATCAACACCAAAAGGTGTAATGACTGATATTGAAGCTAGAAAACAAAAAGTTGGTGGCGAAATAATTTGTAAGGTATTTTAATGTCTAAAATTGGTAAAATAAGTATTTCAATCCCTGAAAAAGTTAAAGCAGTACTTTCTGGTAGTGTTCTTAACATTGAGGGACCTTTAGGTAAAAAATCACTTAATATTGATCTTGAAATGTTTAATCTTGACGTTACCGAAGGAAAAGAAATATCTATCAGCCCTAAAGTAAAGGATCAAAACTCAAAAAGATTATGGGGCATGAATAGAAGCTTAATCAATAATGCTGTTATTGGGTCAAGTACTGGCTATGAAAAAATTCTTGAGCTTGTTGGAGTGGGTTACAGAGCTGCATTAAAAGATAAACAGTTAAATTTACAATTAGGTTATAGCCACGATATTAATTTTGATATTCCTGAAGGAATTAAAATTGTTGTTGAAAAACAGACGGTAGTTAAAGTTAGTGGATCTGATAAACAACAAGTAGGTATGGTTGTTTCAAAAATCAAAGCTTTTAGAAAACCAGAGCCATATAAAGGCAAAGGTATTAGAGAGCAAGGTCAATACATTCTAAGAAAAGAAGGGAAGAAGAAATAATGAAATTAAATACCATCCAAAGAAAGAAATTTAGAGTAACTGGTAAATTAAAAAAAGTTGCATCATCTGATAGATTAAGACTTAGCATATCAAGATCTGCAAAAAATATTTCAGCTCAAATTATTGATGATGTTAAAAACATTACTTTAGTGTCATGTTCTTCTGTTGAAAAAGACATTCGCTCTATGGACAAAGTAAATAAAACAGAAATTTCTAAAATAGTAGCAGAGAAACTTGCAAAGAAAGCCCAAGAAAAGAAAATATCAAAAATTTTTTTTGATAGAGGTATATACAAATACCACGGCAGAGTTAAAGTTTTTGCTGAAACACTACGTAAAAATGGAATGGAATTTTAATTATGGATTTTAAAGACAAAAAAGACGACGATATTTTAGAAAAATTAGTTCACATCAACAGAATTACAAAAGTAGTAAAAGGTGGTCGTAGATTTGGTTTTTCAGCTTTAGTTGTAGTTGGTAATCAAGCAGGTAAAATTGGAGTAGCACATGCTAAAGCCAAACAGGTGCCTGATGCAATTAAAAAAGCCAATGAAACAGCAAGAAGAGTTTTAATCCATGTGCCGCTAAGAGAAGGTAGAACTATTCATCATGATGTTTATGGTAAAGATGGTGCTGGTAAAATTATTTTAAGATCTGCTCCTAAGGGAACAGGTATTATTGCAGGCGGTCCTGTAAGAGCAGTTTGTGAAGTTTTAGGAATTAAAGATATAGTTGCTAAATCAATGGGTACATCAAACCCTCACAATATGATAAGAGCGACGATGAAAGCTCTTTCAAAACAAAATTCACCAAAGCATATTGCAACAATTAGAAATAAAAAAATTTCTGATGTAATCGAAAAAAGAGGATAATGACTACATTAAATACTACAGGAAAAGTTTTATACAAAAAGAAGATGAGAGTTGGTAGAGGTATCGGTTCTGGAAAAGGAAAAACATCTGGCAGAGGTGTTAAAGGTCAAAAATCTAGATCTGGTGTTGCTATTAAAGCTTTTGAAGGTGGTCAAATGCCTTTATATAGAAGATTACCTAAAAGAGGCTTTAATGCAATTAAGAGATACCAAGCTATTATTGCAATAATGAACTTGGAAAAAATTCAAACTTTTATAACTGAAAAAACAATTAATTCTGGTGATGTTATTAATATGGCATTACTTAAAAAACTTAAATTGATCAATAAAAATTCACAAAAATTAAAGATACTAGGTACAGGTGAAATTAAAGATAAAGTTAATATCGAAGCTGACTTAATCTCTAAATCTGCTGTAGAAAAATTAGAGAAAGCTGGCGGAACAATACAACTAAAAAAATAATTAAGATATTATGAGCTCTTCTTCTCAAACTAATGATCTTAAAAATCGTATAATCTTTACAATATTTATCTTAGCAGTTTATAGATTTGGTACTTTTGTGCCAATTCCAGGCATTGACCCTGAGCAATTACAAACAATGATGAGTGGTAATCAACAAGGATTACTTGGAATGTTTAATGTTTTTTCAGGTGGTGCTGTAAGTAGAATGGCTATATTCGCACTTGGAATTATGCCTTATATCTCATCTTCAATCATAGTTCAGTTATTAACTGGCGTTTCTGATTATTTTAAAAATTTAAAGGCACAAGGTGAAACTGGAAGAGCAAAAATAACTCAAATCACAAGATATGGAACTGTAATTCTTGCTACTATTCAGGGTTACGGATTATCTATAGGTTTACAATCTTCTGCTGACTTAGTTATTAATCCAGGCTTATTTTTCACTATAACAGCGGTATCAACCATTGTTGCTGGTACAATGTTTTTAATGTGGCTTGGTGAACAAATAACACAAAGAGGTATCGGCAATGGTATTTCGTTGATTATTTTTGCTGGTATTGTTGCTGAAATTCCACGTGCTTTAGTTACTACATTCGAGTTGGGTAGAACGGGTGCTGTATCTACAATTATGATTATTGGAATTTTTGTATTATTAGTCGCAACAATTATGTTCATTGTTTTCATGGAAAGAGCATTAAGAAAAATTTTAATAAATTACCCTAAAAGACAAATGGGAAATAAAATGTACGGTGGTGAATCTTCTCATTTACCTTTAAAGATTAACCAAGCCGGTGTTATTCCAGCAATCTTTGCTTCAGCTTTATTGTTATTGCCTGTAACTTTTTCTAATTTTAGTTTTTCAGACAATGACACATTCTTAAATTTAAGTTCATACTTTACACAAGGACAACCTCTTTACATGTTGCTTTATGCTTCTGGAATAATATTTTTTACTTTTTTCTATACATCCATAACATTTAATCCAACTGAGACCGCTGATAACTTAAGAAAATATGGTGGTTTTGTACCTGGGATTAGACCAGGTGAAAATACAGCTTTGTATATTGAAAAAATTGTGACAAAACTTACGACAATTGGGGCATTGTATTTAACAATAGTTTGTTTAATGCCAGAATTTCTAATTGCTAATTATCCAATACCCTTTTATTTAGGTGGAACTTCAATCTTGATTGTTGTTGTAGTTGCAATAGATACTGTTACACAAATCCAAACTAGATTAATGAGCTCTCAATATGAGCAATTAATTAAAAAAACAAAATTCGGAAAATAATTAAGTGAATATAATTCTTTTTGGTCCTCCAGGAGCGGGTAAGGGGACTCAAGCTCAATCTATTGTTAAAAAACATAATTACTTCCAATTATCAACAGGAAATCTATTAAGAGATGAAGTTAAATCTAAAACTGATCTTGGAGTGGATATAGAAAAGTTAATATCTAATGGCAAATTTGTTTCAGATGAGATCGTAAATACTTTATTAAGACAATCTTTAACTAATTTAAAATATAGAGATAGAATCATTTTTGACGGCTATCCAAGAAATGTTGAACAAGCTATTAATTTAGAAGTTTTATTAAATGAGTTTAACCAAACAATAGGACATACTATATTTTTAAATGTATCAAGAGATATTATTGAAAAACGTATTATGGGCAGAATGACCTGTGAAAAATGTAATATGACGTTAAATGAATATTTTAATAAGGAGCAAATAGAGCTTCATCCTTGTGGTGTTGAGCACTTAAAGAAAAGAAAAGATGACAATCTTGAAATTGTTATTTCTAGATATGACACTTATATGTCTTCAACAAAACCAGTGTTAGACTTCTATTCAAAAAATTCAAATTTCACTGAAATTGATGGAGCCGGTGAAATTGATCAAATAACCAATAAAATTAATGAAATTCTTAAGGTTTAAGACGTTGACTTTGGAACATCTTCTTATATAAAAGGCTAAATTTATTCTCAAAAATATGGCTCGTATAGCAGGTGTAAACATTCCGCAAAACAAACTTGTCCACATAGGACTAACGTACATTTATGGTATTGGTAATAAATTTTCTAGCCAAATTTGTACTTCTTTAGAAATTCCTAAAGCAAAAAGAATAAATGAACTTACTGACGAAGATATTTTAAAAATTAGAGAATACATTGATGCAAATTTTAAAGTCGAAGGTGATCTTAGAAGAGATTACTCTTTAACTATTAAAAGATTAATTGACCTTGCTTGCTACAGGGGATCTAGACATAGAAAAAAACTTCCTGTTAGAGGACAAAGAACAAGATGTAATGCAAGAACAAGAAAAGGTAAAGCAATAGCAATTGCTGGTAAAAAATTAACTCCACTTAAAAAATAATTAATTTATGGCTAAAGTAGATAAAGTTGAGAATAAAGATGCTGTTGTAGAAAAAAAAGTAGATAAAAAATCTAAGAAAAGCTCTTATTCCAAAAAAAAGAAAATAAAAAAAAATATTCTTAATGGTATTGCTTATGTACAGTCTACTTTTAACAATACAATAATTTCAATTGCAGATACTAATGGAAATGTAATTTCTTGGGCATCTGCTGGACAAAAAGGTTTTAAAGGTTCAAGAAAATCAACACCTTATGCTGCACAAATTGCTGCAGATTCTGCTGCATCTAAAGCTTTAGAATATGGAATGAAAACTTTATCAGTTGAGGTTAAAGGACCTGGTTCAGGAAGAGAAACTGCATTAAGAGCTTTACAAGCGAGAGGATTTAAGATTCTTTCAATAAAAGATACAACACCAATGCCACATAACGGCGTAAGACCACCAAAAAAAAGGAGAGTTTAATAAATGGAAAGTTTAAATGTAAATGCTAAAAATTGGAAAGCATTAATTAAACCAGCTCAATTAGATGTTAAAATTAGTGATGACAAATCACATGCAAAAATTATCGCAGAACCTTTAGAAAAAGGATATGGTTTAACTTTAGGTAATTCTTTAAGAAGAATTTTACTTTCATCAATAAGAGGTGCTGCTGTAACTTCAATTCAAATTGATGGTGTTTTACATGAATTTACATCTATCAAAGGTGTTAGAGAAGATGTTACTGACATAGTTTTAAACGTTAAATCCTTAGCTTTAAAAAGCTCATCAGAAACTACTAAAAAACTTATTTTAGATGCTAAAGGTCCTGGAGAAATTAAAGCTTCCGACATAGCACCAGTTGCTGATATTGAAATTTTAAATCCTGATCTGGTTATTTGTAATTTAGATGAGAATACTCATTTCCATATGGAAATGAATGTTGGAACAGGTAAGGGATACGTTCCTGCAGTAATGAACAAGCCAGAAGAACCACCTTTGGGATTAATTGCTATAGATTCTTTATATAGTCCAGTTAAGAAGGTTTCTTACTCTATAAGCACAGCAAGAGAAGGAAAAGCCCTTGATTATGATAAATTAATTATGGAAGTTGAAACTAATGGATCAATTTCTGCTGAAGATGCCGTTGCTTATTCTGCTAGAATTTTCCAAGATCAACTAAATATGTTTGTTAATTTTGACGAACCTGTTGAAGTACCTGTAAAAGAAGTTTCATCTGAGCCTGAATTCAATAAGAATTTATTAAGAAAAGTTGATGAACTTGAATTATCTGTGCGTTCTATGAATTGTCTTAAAAATGATAATATTATTTACATTGGAGATCTAGTTCAAAAGTCAGAAGGTGAAATGCTTAGAACACCTAACTTTGGAAGAAAATCACTTAATGAAATAAAAGAAGTTTTAACTGGTATGTCTTTATACTTAGGTATGGAGATTCCGAACTGGCCACCAGAAAATATAGCTGAAATGTCTAAAAAGTTAGAGGAGCAAATCTAATGAGACATGGAATGGCTAATAAGAAGTTAAATAGAACTTCTGAACATAGAAAAGCTTTATTGAAGAATATGCTTAATTCTTTAATAAAATATGAGCAGATCACTACAACACTTCCAAAAGCTAAATTCTTAAAACCTCAAGCTGATAAAATCATAACTTTAGGAAAAAAAGAGACTCTTCAAACTACAAAAATGTTAATGTCTAAATTACAAGACATAACATCTGCGAATAAAGTAAAAAAAACATTGTCAAAAAGATATGAAGCAAGAAATGGTGGTTACACAAGAATCATCAAAGCTGGCTTTAGATATGGTGACAATGCACCTATGGCTGTAATTGAATTTGTAGATAGAGATGTTGAGGCAAAAAGAGTTGATAGAAAGAAAAAAGATCCAGCTAAAGATAAAACTGAAGAGAAAAAATTAGCTACTGCTTAATTTTTTATATAAAATTATATCATCATGAAAAAGTCTTTTAACGTTGATTCAACGTTTAACGATATGCGTATCGATAGATGGATACGTAATAATCTTGGCAATTACCCTCAAGGTCTAATTGAAAAAAGTTTAAAAAGTGGAAAAGTTAAAATCAATAATAAAAAAATTAAAAGCTCTCATAAAGTAAAGACAGGTGACACTATAGATTTATTCAACTTTGATTTTAAAGAAACAATTGTTCAAAAGACAATCAAATTTGTACCTTCAGAAGAAGTTATTAAAGAAAATGAAGAATTAATAATTGATAATAATGATGATTTCATTGTTCTTAATAAAAGCTCTGGTATTTCAGTTCAAGGTGGAACTAAATCTAAAAAAAATCTTGTAGATATATTTGCTCGTAGTGAAATTTTTCAGGACACAAAACCATTTTCTGTACATAGACTTGATAAAGATACATCTGGAGTTTTTATTATGGCAAAACACAGACAATCCGCTCAGTTATTAACCTCTTTATTTAGACTTCGAAAAGTTCATAAAACTTACCTGGCTATATGCCATGGAGAATTGCAAAAGGACTCTGGTGAGTGGAATGATGATTTAACCAGATATGATAATGATAGAGAGGTAGTTGAAAAAGCTAGAACACTTTACAAAGTTTTAGATAAAAATTCTATATGTAGTCTAGTTGAAATGAAACCAATCACAGGAAGAAAACATCAACTAAGAAAACAACTTTATGCAGTAGGATGTCCAATCTATGGAGATCAAAAATATAAATTTAGTAACACAGATAAAGCAATAAATAAAAATTTAATGCTTCATTCATATCAAATTAAATTTATGATAAATGATAAAAAATATACCTACACAGCATTATTACCAGATTATTTTAAAAAACTTTTAAAGACAAAAAGACTTAGATTTCCAAATTCTTAGAAAAGGTTTCAATAATAATTTCATCTAAATTCTTATAGTCTTGATCTTTAATTTCTTTAAGATTGATTACGCCTTTGTCTGAAATACCACACGGAATAATATTTTTATATTTTGTAAGATCGTTATTAATATTTATTGCAAATCCATGATAGGCTATCCACTTACTTACTCTTACACCTATTGCTGCAACTTTATTAATTTTACCTTTATGGTCAGTCCAAATACCAATGTTTTTTGGATCACCAAATGTCTTAATATTAAATTTTGATAAACTGTCAATAATCGTCTCTTCAATTAAAGTTATAAATTTTCTTATATCCTTTTTTCTTTTTTTTAAATCTATCACAAAATAACAAATCAATTGACCTGGACCATGATAAGTAATTTTTCCTCCACGGTTTGTTTTTACTAGACTAATATCTTTATTAAGAATTTCTTTTTCTTTATAACTCGTACCTGCTGAATAAACCTCTTCATGTTCTAAGATCCATATCAAATCCTCTTTTTGACCATTGTTTATCTCCAATAATCTTTCTTCAAGTAGTTTTATTGCATCTTCATATTTTATTGGTTTTATTGACTTTTTAATCTCTATATTCATTTATAAATTGTATTATTTTTATTATGCACTATTAGTGCAAAATTGATTTATAGGTAAATTTATGTCTTTAATAAAAAAAATAAAAGATAAAAAAGTTAATTTTGAGTTTAATAAAGAGTACATAAAAGTTGTTACTTCTAAGATTGCTAATAATGATGCTCAATTTATTACTAATTCTTTTAATGAGATGCACCCAGCTGATGCGGCTGATATAATTGAACATCTTGGTCAAAATGATAGAGAAAGCTTAATTAAACTTAATAATTTCAATATAGATCCAGAAGTTTTTATTGAATTAAACGAGTCGGTGCAGTCTGAAATCATAGCTTATCTTTCACCTGATACTATTGTTAGACTTTTAAAAAATCTTGAATCTGATGATGCAATTACAATTTTAGAAAATGTTGATGAAAAAGATAAGAATACAATATTAAGCTCCTTACCTCCAAAAGATAGATTTGCTTTACTTGAAAGTTTAAGTTATCCGGAAGACACAGCTGCTAGAATAATGCAACGTGAGTTCACGGCCGTTCCTAGTAATTGGTCAGTTGGTCAAACAATTGACTATTTAAGAGAAAATAAAGATTTACCTGAGGAATTTTTAGAAATTTTTATTATAGATGAAGATTTTAAACCGATTGGAACCGTTCCATCATCTAAAGTTTTGACTACTTCGAGAGAAACTAAAATGCTTTCTATTATGTCAGAATCTCAACTACTTATTCCTGTTGATATGGACAAAGAAGAAGTTGGTAACGTGTTTGAAAACTATAGCTTAAATTCAGCAGCTGTTGTTGATAAATCAAACAAGTTGGTTGGTATGATCATGTATGACGATGTTTTAACCGTATTAAAAGAAGAAGCTGAAGAAGATGCCTTAAGATTAGCTGGGGTAGGGGATGAAGAAATTACTGATGGAGTTTTTAAGAAAACTAGAAGAAGATTTAACTGGCTTTTATTAAACCTATTTACAGCATTTCTTGCAACCTGGGTTATTAGTTTATTTGGTGCTACAATTGAACAAATGGTAGTACTCGCATTTCTTATGCCAATTGTTGCTTCTATGGGTGGTAATGCTGGAATGCAAACTTTGGCAGTAACTGTAAGAACATTAGCAACAAATGACTTAACAAAAAACAATTTTACACAAAATATTTTAAAAGAATTTAATATTGGTATTTTAAATGGCATTATATTTGCAATAATAAGTGCTTTAGTAGTTCAAGTTTGGTTTCAAGATTCTCTACTTTCTTTAATAATTTCTATGTCAATGATAGTTACGATGATTGTTGCAGGTTTATTTGGAATTTTAGTACCTATAACTTTAAAAAAAATGGATATTGATCCTGCTATTGCATCAAGTGTGTTTGTAACAACTATTACTGATGTTATTGGTTTTGTTTCATTTCTTGGTGTTAGTGCTTATTTTCTCTAAAAATTGTCAATTAATCGTACGTTATTAATATAGTAGGCCACAAAAAGTTTAAAAGGTTTGTTCATAATATTTGTGCTTAAATTATGTGTGTTTCTGCATTCCAAATATTCAATTTTAATATCAAAATTTTTAGATAGTTCTTCTTTTAAATTAAATATCATTTTTTTGTAATTTTTTTTGTTTTTTTTAATCTCATTTTTTAGAGATAATAGTTTTTTTGCAATTATTCCTGAATTGATAAAACTTTTCTTATTTAATAAAGAGTTTCTAGAAGATAAAGCTAGTTTGTTTTTTTCTCTGACTGTTTTACAAACGTGAACTTTGATATTGTACTTATTTTCAATATATTTTTTAACCAAGAAAAATTGTTGAAAATCTTTTTCCCCCATAAACATTTTTTTTGGAGAAATTAATTCAATAAAACGATCCAAAACATCAAGCACACCTTCAAAATGTCCTTTTCTAAATTTTGCACATAATATTTTTTGTGATTTATTTAGTTTAATTTTATTATTTTTTTTCCAATAAATTTGTTTAATGGTTGGCAAATATACATAGTCAACTTTAAGTTTTTTAAGGTAACTCAAATCTTGCTTTAAATTCTTTGGGTATGTTTTATAATCTTTTTTATTGTTAAATTGAGTTGGATTAATAAAAATACTTACTAATGTTTTTTTGCAGTTTTTTTGTGATGTTTTGATTAATGTTTTGTGACCTTCATGCAAACTTCCCATTGTTGGGACAAAACCTAATCTTTTATCTAACTCAATTGCCTTAATTAAATCAGTTTTTAATTTTATTAATTTCATTTGTAATAAGAATATTAATAAGTAAAACATTTATATGATTAAACAAGCTATAATTCCTTTAGCTGGTCTTGGGACTAGACTACTACCACTAACAAGTGTTTTTGCTAAAGAGCTTCTACCTATTAATGGAAAACCAGGCTTAGAATATATTATCGAAGAATGTATTGAGGCTGGTATTAAGGAAATTGTATTTATTATTTCTAAAAAAAAATTGATGATAAAGAAATATTTTTATAATGATAAATTTTATAAAGATATTATCAAGAAAAAAAATGATCCAAAAATTATCAAAGAATATAAAAAAATTCTCAAATATAAAAAAATGATTAAATTTGTTTTTCAAGACAAACCATTAGGAACTGGTGATGCTGTCTACAAGACTAAAAAATTTATTACAGATGAATATTTTTTAATGTTGCTACCTGATGATTTGATAATTAAACAAAACTGCTCTAAGTCCATGATTGCTGTGCATAATAAATTTAAAGCATCAGTTATGGCAAGTATGAAGGTTAATAAAAATGATGTATCTAGGTGGGGTATCTACAACATCAGAAAAAAAATTGATAAAAATAATTTTATTATAAATAATGTTGTTGAAAAACCTTCTATAAAAACTTCACCTTCTAATAATGCTGTAATAGGAAGATATATATTACCTAAAACAATTTTTTCTAAATTAAAATCTCTAAAACCAGGTAAAAGTGGTGAATTTCATATCACTGACGCTATCCAAGCTTTAATAGAAGATGATAATCAGTTTATCGGTCACAATTTTTCAGGTAAATACTTAGATTGCGGAACAATGAAGGGTTATATTAAATCAACTTTGGAGATTTCTAAATAATGAAACTTTGTATGATAGGAACGGGGTATGTTGGTTTAGTAAGTGGAGTTTGTTTTTCCGACTTAGGAAATGACGTAATTTGTGTTGATAAAGATTTGAGTAAAATTGAAAACTTAAAAAATGGTATTATCCCAATATACGAACCTGGTTTAGATGAATTACTCATTAAAAATTATAAAAATAATCGTTTAAAGTTCTCTACGAACTTAAAAGATTCAATTTCAAAGTCTGATATTATTTTTATTTGTGTTGGCACACCCACTAAAAAAAATGGAAATAACGCTGACTTAAGTCAGGTATTCAATGTTGCAAAAGAAATTAGTAAATCTATTAAAAAATTTAAAGTTATTATAACTAAATCTACTGTTCCTGTGACCACTGGAGACGAAATAGAAAAAATTATCTCAAAAAAAGTATCAAAAAATTTTTTTTCAGTAGTTTCAAATCCTGAATTTTTAAGAGAAGGTGATGCTATAAGAGATTTTACTTATCCAGATAGAGTAGTAATAGGTACAAATAATAAAAAATCTAATAAGATATTAAAAAATCTTTATTCACCATTGATATCAAAAGGTGCAAAGTACGTTAATACGTCTCGAAGAGCAGCCGAATTAATAAAGTATGCTTCTAATGCTTTTCTCGCAACAAAGATTACTTTTATTAATGAGCTAGCCAATTTGTGTGAAAAAATTAATGTTAATGTGGAGGATATCTCCATTGGAATGGGGCTTGATGATCGTATTGGCAGCCGTTTTTTAAGAGCAGGTCCTGCTTATGGTGGATCTTGTTTTCCTAAAGATACTAAAGCTATTACAGCTACTGCCAATAAATTTAAAACAAATTTAACAGTTATTAAAAGTGTCATTAAATCGAATGAAAATAGATCATCATTAATGTTAAAAAGAGTTTTTGATATTTTAAAAAATAAAGTAAACAATAAAAATATTTGTTTCTTAGGTGTTACATTTAAGGCAAATACTGATGACATGAGAGATTCTTCAAGTCTAACAATGATCCCTGCATTAATTAAAAAAGGTGCAAAAATAAACTATTTTGATCCTACTGGTGAAAAGTCAGATTTTAAAAAATTTAATAATGTTACTTTTTCAAACAACATTAAAGACGCAATTAAAAAATCAGATTTAATCATTATTCATACAGAATGGAATGATTTTAAAACTATTAATTTCAAAAAAGATGTTAAAAATAAAAAATTTTCAATTTTTGATATGAGAAATATTTATTCTGCTAATAAGATGAAAGATCAGAAAATTAAATATTTTAGTATTGGAAATTAATTTAATTCAAAAATAGCATCAACTTCAACTGACACACCAAGGGGCAAACTATTTGTACTAACTGCAGCTCTTGTGTGCATTCCAGTGTCTCCAAAAACTGAAACTATTAAATCTGAAGCACCATTTATTACTTTGGGTTGTTCTATAAAGTCTTCTGTTGAATTAACAAACCCTGTAAGTTTTATACAAGATTTTACTTTTGAAAGATCATTGCCACAAGCTTTTTTAACTTGAGATATTATATTTAGGCCACAACGTTTAGCTGCCTCATATCCATCTTCAGTTTTTAAATCCTTACCAACCTTACCTTTGATCAATTCTCCATTTGCTGCAATAGAAATTTGTCCTGAGATAAATAACATTTTACCAATTTGTTTTGATGCAAGATATGATCCAACTGGATCTCTTGCTTCTGGTAGTTCTAAGTTTAATTTTTTTATTTTATCTTCATATGACATGATTATTTCTCCATAGATTCAGTTAATGTTTTATTGTTTTTAAATTTAACAAGCTTTTCTTTAAAACTAGATTTGTCAAATTTCTTTTTTCCACTCTTAGCATTAGTAGTTATTTTATCTTTAAGTTCTTCAGCTCCAACCGTCGCTTTTAATTTAAGTTCTGAAGATTTTTCTTTTAGATTTTTTGCTGAACACTCTATGTATTTTGCACTAATCTTTTCAAACTGATTACAATCAATTTTTTCAGCCATAGTTTTAGACATAAGGACTGATGTAATTAATGTTATAAATACTATTTTTTTCATTTCTTTTTCTTTTTTTTAACTTTTTTATTTTTATCGTATTCTTTTCTTTTCTCAATTAATATTAAAGCTTCTTCCATATTAAGTTCTAAGGGGTCTTTTTCCTCTGGAATTGTTGCATTAAGAGATTTATATTTAATATAAGGCCCATATTGTCCTTTCATTACTCTAACAGGTTTTTTGTCTTCAGGGTGTTCTCCTAGATCTTTTATAATTGATGCAGACATTCTACCAGGTTTAGCCTCCGCTATTAGAGTTATTGCTCTATTAAGTCCAATTGAGAAGATCTCCTCAACATTTTCAATTCTTGCTGATTTGTTTTCACATTTCAAATATGGGCCAAATCTTCCTGAGTTTAATATTATATCTTTCTGATTTTCAGGGTTAATGCCTAAATTTTTTGGTAATGAGCATAAAAATTTAGCTCTATCAAGATCCACGCTATCTAATGTAATTCCTTTAGGTATTGATACATTTCTTAAATTATTATCTTCTTTTTCTATCTTCTTTTTTTTTGTTTTCTTTTTCTTTTTTGTTTCAATTATAATCTCTTCTTTTATTTCCTCAATTTTTTCATATTGTAAGTAGGGACCAAATCTTCCATTTTTAAGGTACATGTCATTTCCATTTTCATGCTTACCTATAAACTTTGGTTCAGCTAATTGAGATTGAGCAGCTGCTTTTGCTTTAGACAGGGGTCTGGTAAATTTACAATCTGGATAATTTGAGCAACCAATAAAAGCACCACCTCTAAAACTATTTTTTAAACTTAATGATCCACTGTCACATAATTTGCATTGTCTATTAATATTTCCATCCGCATCTCTTTCAAAAATTAAACTTCCTAGACTATCGTTTAATAGATCTAAAACCTCCCTAGTTCTTTTCTCTTTAACGTCAGATACGTTTTGATTAAAGTCTTTCCAAAATAACTCTAGAACTTTTATCCATCCTTCCTTCCCGGTAGTAATATCATCAAGTTGATTTTCTAAACTTGCTGTGAAGTTATAATCAACATATTTAGAGAAAAGCTTTTCAAGAAAAGCAGAAATTAATTTACCACGATCAGTTGGGTGAAATCTTTTATTAATTGTTTCCGCATATCCTCTAGTAGATATAACAGATATTATACTTGCATATGTTGAAGGTCTTCCAATACCTAATTCTTCTAATTTCTTAACCAAACTAGCTTCTGAATATCTTGGTGGTGGCTGTGTAAAATGCTGTTCATCTAATAGAGATTCTATATTAACTGGACCCTTGTTCATTTCAGGAAGGATATCTTCATCATCATCTTTTTTAGTATCTTTCATAACTTTTAAAAAGCCATCAAATTTAATAACAGATCCACTAGCTTTACAAATTGTTCCATTATCATCCGAAGTTATCGTTATAGTATTTCTGTCAAATTGAGCGGGTTTCATTTGAGAGGATAGGGCTCTACTCCAAATTAAATCATATAATTTATGCTGATCTGGACTTAGGTATTTTTTAACTGTATCTGGTGCTCGCATTATATCTGTGGGTCTAATTGCTTCATGTGCCTCTTGAGCATTTTTAGCTTTTTTTCCAGAGTAACTTGCTGCGTTATCTGGAACATATTCATCACCAAATTCATTTTTTATATATTTTCTAAAAGTATCTATAGCGTCTGTGGACAGGTTAGTGCCATCTGTTCGCATATACGTAATAAGACCAATAGTTTCACCGTCAATTTCTATACCTTGGTAAAGTTTTTGAGCTATTTGCATTGTACGTGACGCTCCAAATCCTAACCTACCAGAAGAAACTTGCTGTAATGTGGAGGTAGTAAAAGGGCCAGAAGGGTTTCTATTAACAACTTTGCTAGAGATGTCATTTATATTGAAATTCTTAGATTTAACCTCTTCCATTGTTTTATCAATTTCAGCTTTATTTTTAAAAGAAAATTTTTCAATTTTTTTATCATTCAATTGAGTGATACTTGCTAATATAGAATTTTTATCACTATCGTTGAATTGAATACTTAAAGTCCAAAATTCCTCAGGATCAAAAAGCTCTATTTCATGTTCTCGTTCTGTAATTAATTTTAAGGCAACTGACTGAACACGACCTGCAGATTTAGAACCTGGTAACTTTGTCCACAAAATTGGTGATATATTAAAGCCAACTAAATAGTCTAAGGCTCTTCTAGCCATATAGGCATCAACAAGTAGTGGCTCTATTTGTCGAGGGTTTTCAATTCCATGAATAACAGCTTTTTTTGTAATTTCATTAAAAACAACTCTTTCTATATGCTTGTCTTTAATTAATTTTTTTTCATTTAAATATTCTTTAACATGCCAAGCAATTGCTTCTCCCTCTCTGTCTGGGTCAGTTGCTAGTATAATTTTTGATGAAATCTTAGCTGCATCTGTAATTTCTTTAAGATATTTTTTAGAAAAATTATCGACTTCCCATTCCATCTTAAAATTATTTTCTGGATCAACAGAACCATTTTTTGAGGGAAGGTCTCTAATATGACCATAACTCGCTAAAACAATATATTCATCACCAAGATATTTGTTGATAGTTTTAGCTTTAGCTGGACTTTCTACGACTACAAGATTCATTACTAAACAAATTACTTAAAAGACTTAGATAGTCAAATCAATAAATTTTAGTCTTTGTTTCTTCTTTGTTTTTCAATCGTTTGACGTTTTCTCTGTGCGTGTAGAATATAAGCACAAACATTATTATGAAAAATATTGAATTATAATTTTCAAAAATTATTAAATACATTGGCACCATTAAACTACCAACTAGTGATGAAAGTGATGAGTATTTTGAAATAAGAAATGTAACAGCCCAACTAATAATAAATACTAAACCCAAAACTATGTTTATCGAAAATAATATTCCAACATATGTTGCAACACCTTTGCCTCCTCTAAACTTAAGCCATATTGGAAAAACATGACCTAAAAATGCACTTAATGATGCAATAAAGATAAAATCAGGATAATTAAATTTTAAATATAATACAGGCAATACAGCTTTTGTTATATCTAGTAGTAAAGTTGCGTAGCCTAATGTTTTATTACCTGTTCTAAGAGCGTTTGTAGCTCCAATGTTTCCTGAGCCAATATCTCTAATATCTTTTTTTAAAAATATTTTTGTAAGTATAAAACCAAAGGGTATTGATCCTAATAAATATGAGCTTAATGCAACAATTAAATATTCCATTATTATAACTTAAATAATTCTTCACCTTTTACAAATGTATTAGTGACTTTTCCTTGGAGTTTTTTGTCTTCAATAGAGGTATTTTTTGATTTGGAGACAAGCTTATCTTTTTTGACAACCCATGGCTTATCAATATCAACAATGCAAAAATCTGCTTCATTGCCTACTGAAAGATTACCCTTATCAATTTTTAAAATTTTTGCAGGGTTTGATGTTAAAGCTTTAATGATAGTTTCTAATTTAACAGAGCCATTGTGATATAATTCTAGACTTAATGATAAAAGCGTTTCTATTCCAGAGGCCCCTGTAGACGCTTGTGCAAATGTTAATCTTTTTTGCTCTTCGTCTTCTGGTTTGTGATCAGATACAATAACGTCGATTGTTTCATCTTTTAATCCTTGTACTAGAGCAATTCTATCTTCTTCAGTTCTTAATGGCGGTGATAATTTTAAAAAAGTTCTAAAATCTCCTATATCATTTTCATTTAATGAAAGATTATTTATGGATACACCTGTCGTAAATTTAACTTTATTTTTTCTTTCCTCGATAATTTCTACTGATTTAGCAGCTGAAATCTGTGATATGTGATATCTGCATTTAATGTTTTCAAGTAACGTTAAATCTCTTTCAATAATTATTCTTTCAGCAACAGCAGGTATTCCAGATAATCCAAGTTTAGTTGCAATAATTCCAGAATTAATCATTCCATTTTTGGATAAATCATAATCTTCAGCGTGTTGCATGATCAGTGCGCCTAAGTCTTTAGCTGAATTCATTATACGTGACATTAATCTAGTATTTTGAATTGTTTTAACTCCATCAGTAAATCCAATTATTCCTCTGCTTTGAAGTAAACCAAATTCAGTCATGCTAGTTCCTTCAATATTTTTGGTAAGAGCAGCACTTGGAAAAACATTAATTTTAGATTTGTCTCTTCCACGTCTTTTTAAAAAATCTACTATTGAAACGTTATCTATAATTGGGTCAGTATTAGGCATAGTAACAACTGAAGTAACACCTCCTGCAAGAGCTGCATTACTTAGAGTTCTAAAATTTTCTTTATATTCATAACCAGGTTCACCTGCAAAGACACGCATATCAACTAGACCTGGGAATATATATTTGCCATTTAAATCTATTACTTTTTCTCTTGAAGGAATGTTATTAATATTTACTTTTTTACCAACAGCTTCAATAAAGCCATCTTCTCCAATAATTAATCCGCCGTTCTCATTGATAGAGTTATAAGGGTCAATTATATTTGCATTTATAAAATATTGTTTTTTCATTTATTCACAAAATATTTTTAAACAAGCCATTCTTACTGCAACACCTAGTTCAACCTGTTCCTTAATTACACTTCTGTTAATGTCATCTGCTAATTTAGTGTCAATTTCGATTCCTCTATTCATAGGGCCTGGATGCATAATTAAAGCATCATCTTTCGCATGAGCAAGCTTATCTGGAGTTAGTCCATAATATTCATAGTACTCTCTATTAGAAGACAAGAAAGAACTAGTCATCCTTTCATTTTGTAACCTTAACATCATTACAATATCACAATCTTTCAAACCTTTTTTCATATCTGTAAAAGTATTAACCCCAAACTTTTCTATTTCTTTTGGCATTAAATTTGATGGTGCGATAATGTTAACTTCTGCACCCAGCATATTTAGAAGATAAATATTTGATCTTGCAACACGTGAATGAGTTATGTCACCACAAATCGCAACTCTTAAACCTTCAATTTTCTTTTTACGATTTATAATTGTTAAAGCGTCTAATAAAGCTTGAGTAGGGTGTTCACGGCTTCCATCACCAGCATTAAGTACTGCACAATTTACTTTTTGAGATAAAAGATTACATGCTCCTGAGTCTTGGTGTCTAATTACAATTATATCAGGATGCATTGCATTTAAAGTCATTGCGGTATCTATTAGTGTTTCACCTTTCTTAATAGCTGAATTTGCCATATTCATTGACATAACATCTGCACCTAATCTTTTTCCAGCTAATTCAAATGAACTCTGTGTTCTTGTTGAAGGCTCAAAAAACAAATTAATTTGAGTTTTACCACTTAAGACATTTAATCTTTTGTTTTTACTTTGATTTAATTTGATGAAACTTTTAGCTTCTTCTAAAATAAAATTAACATCATTAATTGATAGATCTTGAATCCCTAGGAGGTGTTTTTGAGAGATTTTAATAGCTTTATTTATTTTGGTTGCCATTAAAATTAACTTTATAACTATTAACCATCACTATGGCAAGTATTAATTATTTAAAAAGTCTATTGCCCCTTGTAAAATAAAGGCCGCAGCATTTTGATCAATTGTTTTAACTCTTTTTGAAACATTAACATCTAATAAACTCGATAGATTAAATGCTCCAACTGTTGAAAGTCTCTCATCCCACAAAATTACTGGTAGGTCTATAGATTTTGATATATTTGATGCAACATCATTAACTGATTGAGCGGATCTACCTAGACTGCCATCCATATTAACTGGGTTCCCTACAATTATTCCACCAATATTATTATCTTTAATTATTATCTTAAGTTCATCAATTAGTTCGTTTGTGTTGGTTTTGTTTATGGTTTTAAAGGGTGTGGCTATGGATTGTCTTTCATCACAAATTGAGACGCCAATTCTTTTAGACCCTAAATCTAAACCAATAAATCTCACCTTATTTGTGTGTTTTATTTTAAAATCTTCAATTGTGATCATATTGTATATTTTATACTTAAGTGATAGTTTGCCGACATATTTAATTACCACATGACAATTGATCTTAAAACAATAAAGCATATATCTAAATTATCAAGAATCTCAGTTGATGATGCAAAAGCTAATAAATTAGCTGGAGATCTTAACTCTATATTTGATTTCATTGAAAAATTAAATGAACTCAATACTGATAATATTGAGCCTTTAACTTCTGTTGCAGAGACCACATTAAAATTAAGAGTTGACGAGGTTAAAAGTGAAAATATTAGAGATCAAATATTAAAAAACTCACCAGAGGAAAATGAAGATTTTTTTGTAGTACCAAGGGTTGTTGAATAATGTCTGATATTACATCACTCACTTTAACTGAATTAGTTAAAAATATTAAAGATAAAAAGATTTCTTCTGAAGAAACTACCAAAGCTTTTATTGATAGAGGAGAAAAATCTAGAGATTTAAATACATACATAACAGAAGATTTTTCTAATGCACTTTTGAAAGCTAAAAGTTTTGATCAAAAACCAAATTTTGATTTAAAACTTCCGGGTGTTCCAATAGCTGTTAAGGATTTGTTTTGTACCAAAGATGTAAAAACTACAGCAGGTAGTAAAATTTTAAATAATTTTATTCCGCCATACGAATCTACTGTTACTCAAAATATTTGGAATGAAGGTGCGATATTACTTGGTAAGTTAAATTGTGATGAATTTGCAATGGGCTCATCTAATGAAACTAGTTTTTTTGGAAATGTACAAAGTCCAATAGATAAAGGTTTAGTACCAGGTGGCTCTTCAGGAGGCTCTGCATCAGCTCTAGCAGCTAATTTAACGCCTATTACAATTGGAACTGATACAGGTGGCTCTATTAGACAACCTGCTTCATTTACAGGTACTGTTGGATTAAAGCCTACTTATGGAAGCTGTTCACGATATGGAATTGTTGCTTTTGCATCTTCATTAGATCAAGCAGGACCAATGTCTAAAGATGTAAAAGATTGCGCATTGCTTCAAGAAATAATTAGCACTTATGATGAAAAAGATTCAACTTCAATTGATTTTAAAAGAAATGAATACAGTAAAGAATTAACAAATAATATTAAAGATAAGAAAATTGGAATTCCTAAAGAATATAGAGTTGATGGAATGCCAAAAGAAATTGAGGATTTATGGATTAAGGGCACTGAGTATGCAAAAGATTGTGGTGCTGAAATTGTAGAAATTTCATTACCTCATACAAACTATGCTTTACCTACCTATTATATAGTAGCACCCGCTGAAGCTTCTTCAAACTTATCAAGATATGATGGCGTTAAGTATGGCTTTAGATCTAAAGGTGAAAACCTTATTGATATGTATGAAAAGACAAGATCTGAAGGTTTTGGTAGTGAAGTTCAAAGAAGAATAATGATTGGGACTTATGTTTTGTCCTCTGGCTATTATGATGCTTATTATCTAAAGGCACAAAAAGTTAGAAAATTAATAAAAAACGATTTTGATGAAGCTTACAAAAAAGTTGATGCAATTTTAACTCCATCAACACCAAGTGCCGCTTTTAAGATTGGTGAAAAAACTAATGACCCAGTTTCAATGTATTTAAATGATATATTTACAGTTCCAGTGAATTTAGCTGGATTACCAGCAATTTCAATTCCAGCAGGAATAGATGTTAAAGGTTATCCATTGGGACTACAAATTATTGGTAAAGCATTTGATGAGCAAAATATTTTAGATATTGCTTATGCTATTGAAGAGAAAATTCAGTTTAAAAATAAAATTACTGATTGGTGGATTAAATAAATGACTAAAAATAATTCAGAATACTTAATCGAAAGACGAGACAATGTTTACGAAGTGGTAATTGGTCTTGAAGTACATGCGCAGGTTACATCAAATTCAAAATTATTTTCATCTTCATCAACAACATTTGGTGCTGAACCTAATACACAAGTAAGTTTAGTAGATGCTGCATTTCCAGGAATGCTTCCAGTTATTAATGAGTACTGTGTAAAACAAGCAATTAAAACAGGAATAGGCTTAAGAGCTCAAATTAATAAAAGGTCAGTTTTCGATAGAAAAAACTATTTTTATGCAGATCTTCCACAAGGTTATCAGATCTCACAGTTTAAGTATCCAATAGTAGGAGAGGGAACAGTTATTCTTGATATGGCACATGGCCAAAAAGAAGTAGGGATTGAAAGATTGCACCTAGAACAAGATGCTGGAAAAAGTATTCATGATATGGACCCACAAAATACATTGGTTGACTTAAATAGATCTGGTGTAGCTTTGATGGAAATTGTTAGCAAACCAGACATGAGAACTCCAGATGAAGTTAGTGCTTATATTAAAAAATTAAGATCTATTATGAGATACCTTGGTACGTGTGATGGAAATATGCAAGAAGGTTCTTTAAGAGCTGACGTTAATATTTCTGTTAGAACTAAAGGTTCTGATAAGCTTGGAACTCGTTGTGAGATTAAAAACGTTAACTCAATTAAATTTATGCAAATGGCTATTGATTATGAAGCTAATAGACAAGTTGATTTAATTGAAGAAGGTAAAACAATTGATCAAGAAACAAGATTATTTGATACTAAAAAAAATGAAACAAGATCTATGAGATCTAAAGAAGATGCTCATGATTATAGATATTTTCCAGATCCAGATTTATTACCATTAGAAGTAACAGATGAATTTATAGAAAAACTTAAAAAAGATATCCCAGAATTACCAGACGATAAGAAAAAAAGATTTATTGATGAATTTAAAGTCTCTGCTTATGAGGCTACAATACTAGTGTCTGACATTAATACAGCTAAATATTTTGAGGAAGTTGTTGCAAAAATGGGCAAAAACAAAAATATGAAGTTAGCAGTTAACTGGATTACAGGTGAATTGTTTGCTGTTTTAAATAATAAAAATTTAGAAATTTCAGAAAGCCCAGTAAGTGCCAAAAATTTAGCAAAGTTAATTAATCTAATTAAGAATGGAACAATTTCTGGAAAAATAGCTAAAACAATATTTGAATTAATGATTGATGGAGACAAAGATCCTCAAATAATTGTTGAAGAAAAAGGTTTAAAACAGGAAAGTGACCCTAAAGCTTTAGAAGTGTTAATAGATAAAATAATTGATACTAATAGAGAAAAAGCTATTGAATATAAGAATGGTAAAGAAAAGCTATTTGGTTTCTTTGTAGGTCAAGCAATGAAAGTTTCAGGTGGTAAAGCTAATCCACAACTAATAAATGAAATATTAAAGAAAAAACTTCAATAGTCTTAAAATAGGTAGACACAAAGGACTTAAAAGCCGAGGGATTCACAGACGTGTCAGTCCATAGTAGTCCAAGGTAGTCTAAACATCCTTAAAACCTCATAATTAAAATTTAGTTCTGAATTAATGTAGAATAATAACACTTAATTAATTTGTGGAAACCAGCACAAGACCAGCACATAGAATGATAAATAATGTATAGTAAATTAATGAAAAATATCTCAGTAATCATGGTTTTGGGTTTGTTGTTAAGTAGGAAAGTTTATGCTGGTTAATTTGGAAAGTAGTTATAAAAGTTAATTAAATTATGAATTTTAAAAGTTTTTTATATAGATTAAAAAGATTGATATTTCAATTGATAAGAAATCCTCTAAATTTTTTAAAAATCTTTAATTTAAAAAAATTATTTAGAGTTTTTTATCAATTATCAAATGTTCAAGTTTCTTTTAAAGATCTCAAAAAAGATTATCAAATAAATGTATTGTTCAATACGTTAGAAAAAATTGATTATATTTCTGAAAAAAATTTAATTAATAAAAAATTTTTAATAAATGAAACAAAAATAGAAGAACTTGAAAAAAAATATTTAAATAATGAAAAGTGTGAAAAATTAAAAAATTTATTTAATCAATATGGTAGTGATAAAGTTAGAACATTATTAGTATATATTTATTTTGAAATATTTAGTAACTTTAAAATTAATTCTTTATTTGAAATTGGTTTAGGTACAAATAACATAAAAATCAGATCAAATATGGGATTAGATGGAAAACCAGGGTCATCATTAAGAGCTTTTAGAGATTATTTGGGAATTAAAATTTATGGTGCTGATGTTGATGAAAAAATTTTATTTGAAGAAAAAAATATAGAAACTTTTTTTATTGATCAATTAGAAACCAAAACAATTAAAAATATTAAGAAATCAATTCCAAAGTTAGATTTAATTATTGATGACGGACTCCATCAACCCGATGCTAATTTAAATGTAATTTTAGATTTATTGGATCACTTAAACCCAAATGGTATTCTTGTAATTGAGGATATAGAGCTTAATTTTGTTCATATTTTTAAAATTATTGAAAAAATTTATAATAATTCAGATAGTTATAAATCATCACTAATAAAGATGAGAAATGGCTATTGTCTTTTGATACAAAATTTAAAATAGGATTTTAAAGGACAACCAGCACAAGACCAGCACATCAAGAGATAAAATAAAAAAATTTTACTTATTCCTCTTGTTCAATTATAAATATTAGCATAAATACTCATGAAATTCATTAAAGCCCTCGTGGTGAAATTGGTAGACACAAAGGACTTAAAATACCATGGGTAAGAATCTTGAAATTACAAAAAAACTTGAAAAATATATAAATAATTTTAGTTTGAAGCTAAATCCCATTCAGCAAGAAATAATCGATTACAATAATACACTTGGAGATATTAAGAGAATGCAAGTAGCACCATCTCAATGTCATTTTCTTCATTTAATTATAAAAACTTCTAACATTAAAAATGTGCTTGAAATTGGTACTTTTACTGGGTTAAGTGCACTTTCAATTGCTTTAGCACTACCAGATGATGGCAAACTTATAGCACTAGATAAAGACAAAGAAACCAACAAGATTGCAGTAAGTTTTTTTAAAAAAGCTAATCTTAATAATAAAATTCAAACAATTGTTAAGCCTGCATTAGATAGTTTAGATGAATTAAAGAATAGTAAATTTGATATGGTTTTTATTGATGCCGATAAAATGAATTATAAAGATTATTATGAAAGATCACTGAAGTTATTAGATAAAGGTGGATTGATTATTGTAGACAATGTTTTATGGCATGGTGAGGTCGCTGATGAAGATAATTTAGATAAATTCACTGTAAATATTAGAGATTTTAATACTTATGTTGCAAACGATAAAAGAGTGGAACAAATCATTGTCCCTTTAGGTGACGGTATGACTGTTTGTAGAGTGATATAATGTTTGATGTTTTTGGTTTTTACAAATTTAAAAAACTCACTTCTTTAAAAAAAAATAAGATTTTACTACAGGATTATTTGATTAAAAAAAATATCCGAGGAACAATAATTATAGCTAGTGAAGGAGTAAATGCAACAATCTCAGGAAAAACTGACGATCTAAAGTCAACTATCACCACGATTAAAAAGATATTGAATTTTAAAAAGTTTGATAGTGAAAATATTTCAAAAAGTAAATTTCAACCATTTCATAAGCCAAAAGTAAAAATTAAAAAAGAAGTAGTTCCCATGGGTCTTTCTTTGTCATCAAAAAATAAGAAAAATAATCATATAGATCCTAAAAAATGGAATAACTTAATTAATTATAAAGACACATTAGTTTTAGATTCAAGAAAACCATTTGAATATAATGTAGGTACCTTTAAAAGATCAGTTAATCCTGATGTTGCTAATTTTAGAGAATTTCCAAAATACCTAAATAAACTAAAAAAAACAAAACCAATTGCAATGTTTTGTACTGGTGGAATAAGATGTGAGAAAGCTTCAGTATTTTTAGAAAAAAAAGGTTTTAAAAATGTTTATCAGCTAAAAGGTGGAATTTTAAATTATTTAAAAAATATTAAAAAAAAAGAAAGTTTATGGAATGGGGAATGTTTTGTCTTTGATAACAGAATCAGTGTTAAACATGGATTAGTAACTGGTACATACTCAATGTGTAGTGGATGTAGAAAACCGGTTTCACCAAAAGATAAGAAGTCTAAAAAATATGAGGAGGGTGTTTCATGCGTAAACTGTCATGATAATTTAACTCAAACTCAAAAAGAGAGATTTCGAATGAGACAAAAGCAAATAAACCTTGCTAAAAAGAGTGGATGGAAGCATATATTTCAAAAAGAATTTAAATAGGAAAAATAATTGTCCAAAGCCATTAAATTAACTAAAGATCCAATTTGGGAATTACTTAGAAAAGTAACCATCCCAGCAAGTGTTGGTTCATTATTTCAAACATTTTATAATTTAGTTGATACCTGGTTTGCGGGTAGAATTTCTGCAGAAGCTATAGGTGCTATTGCTAAGTCATTTCCCATATATTTTGTGATCATTGCTGTTGGTGTTGGTATTGGTGCTGCAACGAACTCATGTATTGGCAATTTATTAGGGGCTAAAAAAATTAATAAAGCTTCACTATTTATTGCCCAATCAGTAATTTTTTCATTGGTAACTTCTATTGTAGTTACTTTATTTGGATTAAACGCCTCTAATTTTCTCTTGAGCGTTATGGGCTCTGATGCTGCTGGTATCGCTTTAACTAGAGAGTATTTAGATATAATTTTTTATGGAACATTTATAGTTATGATCCAAATCTCTTTAAATGGTGCTTTAAATGCACAGGGAGATACTAAAAGTTATAGAAATGTTCTTATCTTTAGCTTCTTTTTAAATATTTTTTTAAACCCATTATTTATCTGGGGATACGGAATTGTTCCAGCTTATGGTATAGGTGGCCTTGCAATAGCAACTGTTATCGCTCAATCTATTGGTACTATTTATTTAGCCTATAAAATTAACTCATGTAAATTAAGAAAATATTTATCTATTAAATGCTTTATTCCTAAGTTTATTCTTCTTAAAGAATTATTCACACAAGCAATGCCAATTATGATTAGCATGTTATTTATTGGAGTAGGTATTTTTAACATATTATATTTTATTGGACAATTTGGTGATCTTGCAACAGCAGGTTATGGTGCAGCTTTAAGAGTTGAACAAGTCTTCTTACTTCCAGTAATTGGTTTAAATACAGCAGTACTTTCTATCGGTGGACAAAACTTTGGTGCTAAAAATTATAACCGTATTAGAGAGCTTTATACTAAGGCATTATTTTTTGGATCATCGTTTATGGCCGTAGCAGGTGTAGTTTTATTCTTCGGTGCAGAGTTTTTTGTATCTCAGTTTACAGATAATATAGAAGCTATTTATCATGGTGCTATATATTTAAAAGTTGCTGCATTAATAGCTCCTATTTACCCAGTATTCTTTATTACAACAGCTGTCTTCCAGGCGCTAAAAAAGCCAATTTACAGTCTTTACTTAAGCGTTCTAAGGTTAACTGCATTTCCGTTCTTATCATTATGGTATGTAATTAATATTAGAGGAGGAGATTATGCAGATATTTTTTATACCATCATGGCAACCAATTGGTTTATGGGTATTGCAGTAATCATCTTTATTGGATATTTTTTAAATAATGTTTTTAAACAAAAAAAAAGCCATTTTTCTTATTAGTGTCTCAATACTAATATTTATTTTAACTACTAACCAGGTCAAATCTCAAACAATCAAAATTGTAGATGGAGACACAATTCATCTTAATGGAGAAAAAATTAGATTTACAGGGATAGACACACCTGAATTAAAACAAACTTGCCTGAACGAAGGAGCTAAGGATCCTTGTGGAATTACAGCAAAACAAATCCTTATTGATAAAATTTCAAACAATAATGTTGAATGTATTAGTGAAGGAAAAGATCAATACAAAAGAACACTGGCCGAATGTTTTGTTAATAATGAAAGTTTATCAAGTTATTTAGTTAGAAGTGGCTATGCATTTGCCTATAGAAGGTATTCAAAAAAATTTGTATCTGATGAAGATTATGCAAGAATTAATAAAATAGGTATGTGGTCAATGGAGTTTGATTATCCTTGGGATTACAGAAAATCTAAGAAAAATTAAAGCTAATAGGGTAGTTCTGTTACCAGGTGCTCCAAAATTCTAGTTAATCTCTTGTTTATTAATTTTAAAGAGCTTTTCACCTAAAGGACTGATTGGGTCTTGAGGTGTGGGTTTGATTTTAGTTTTTTCCTCAACGATACTTAATAGTTTTTTAGCAAGTCCTTGACGTCTAAACATGGGGTTAACAAAAATATACTCCACTACGGCTGTCTCATTATATCTAACAAAACCAAGTGTAGTATTAATGTTTTTAAAAGTAATAACACCATCATTTAGTTCAACATCATAGTCTAAATTACTCATTAATTATTACCATCTTGTTTAAGTTTTTTTTCAAATTTTCTCACTATGAAAGAAACAATTAATATCAAAATTAAATATTCCAAGATTAAAAATGTATAAATTTCTAATGGTCTATAGGTTGACACAACTAATTCATTTGCTTTTCTTGTTAAGTCACCGATACCTATAATTGATACCAATGAAGACATTTTTAATACATATACAAACTGGTTGCCTAATGCAGGAAGGATATTTTTAATTGCTTGTGGAAGAATTACTAATCTTAACCTTTTATAAAAAGTTAAACCCAGTGATGAGCCTGCTTCCCATTGTGATTTTTTAATTGAGTTTATTCCTGCTCTAAAAATTTCTGCTTGAAAAGCACTTTCACTTATAGCCAGCGCAATTATTCCAGACACAAATGGACTAAAACTTAATCCAGTCATTATAGGTAAACCATAATAAATCCATAATATTAAAACAAGTAACGGTATTGCTCTTACAATTTCCACATATCCAATATTTATGTATGTTAAAAATTTATTCTTAGCTAAAGAAGGAATTGCAACGATAAACCCTAAAATTGCAGATATAATTATAGATACTACTGAAATGTAAATAGTTGTAGTTAAACCACTTAATAAAAATTTTAGATTTGTTAAACCTTCAACATTGTTAGGTGATAGAATAAACCAACCTAATTCCTGACCACTACAAGAGGTAAGGGGTAAAATTAAAAGTAAAAAAAGTAAATTTTTCACTCTTAAAGTTATAATGAATTAGAGATTAATATCTAATTTTTTATAAGCTTTTTAAATTATATTTAGCAAGTAGTTTGTTAAAAAAACCAGAGGATTTTTTACTTTTAATCCACTCATTTACATAATCATTCCAAACTTGATCATTTTTACTAACCATCATTGCTAAAAAGGCAGGATTTTTTTCTCCATCAGGAACAATTGCTAATTGAGGGTACTTGACAACTAATTTATTAGCTTCTGTTGAACTTGTAATGTTTCCATCAGCTCTACCAGCTAATACTTCTTGAAAGTCTCTTGCAGGTGATTCAACTGATTGTAATTTAGACAAAGGAAAGAACTCTTTAGCTTTTTCCTCTTGAGAAGTCCCAAGAGTTGTAGCAATTGTTACATCTTTATTGTTCAAAGATTTCCATGTTGAGTATTTTTTTAAATTCTTTTTAAGTACCAATGGAACAGTTCCATACTTGTAATAAGAATCTGTAAATCCAGCAACTTCTGCTCTTTTTGGAGTTTTAGTGACACTTGTAGAAATATCATATCTTCCAGCAGTAATTCCTGAAACAATTGTTTTCCATTCAGTTGGAACAAAAGTAATTTTCACACCCATATCTTTTGCTAATTCTTGCATGACATCAATATCAAATCCCTTATATTTATTTGTAGCAGGATCTTTCATGGTCATTGGATCCCAGTCACCTGTTGTTCCAACTTTTAACTCACCAGAGGATAAAATCTGATCAAGTTTTGATTCTGCGTTAAGAGAGAAGGGTAAAAGTGCTAATAGCACCACAAGAAGTATTTTTTTCATAAAACTTATATAACAATAATTTTAATAAATATAAGCTTATAACCTTGACGCACTATCACTCAACCAAGAGTGTAAATGCTCAGAAAAAGACCTTCTAACAAATAAATTTACCTCATTAATCTCTTTATGATGAATAATTACATCAATATGAGATAATATTGTTTGAACAACTGGTCCTTTTTTTGTTTTAAAATCATTAAAATTGAAAGGAGAACCTGTAGCAAATAAATCAAAAACCTTACCACCTTTTACATTTAACATTACAAATTGGTCGCTAACATCAGTTACAGCGCCCAATTTAACATTAGATATATTTTTGATTAAATCGTCTTCAACTTGATAGGTGTTACTTTCCTCACTCACAGTTTCATTTGATATTAACATCCATTCATCTGGACTTAACCAAAATGCAGTTAATTTCTCTGCTGATGTAGACGTATTAGCCTCAGTGGGTAAAACCATATTATGATTTTTACCAACTGCAGTAATAAAATCTTTTGTTTTACCTCTTATGATTAATTTCATAATAGGTTTAATTTCTTTAATTTCTAAATCGGAATATGTTATATCACCTTTAATAGAAGTTTTATAATTAAGCATTTAACCTCAAATTTTCTTTGTCAAAAAAAACAGGATCAACAATAGTCACATTAATATTTTTATTTTCCATTGGAATAAATAGTTTTTGACCTAGCATATTTTTTCCACCTCTAACTACTGCTAGAGCAATAGATTTATTCAAATTAGGACTATAGTAACTTGAAGTTACATGACCAAGCATTTCAACTGGTTTTAAACTAGTGTCAGCAACTATCTGAGCTCCTTCTTCTAAAACTTCACTTGGATTATCTGTCAGTAAACCTACTAATTGTTTTCTATCTTCTTTCATGGTGTCAGATCTATAAAGAGATCTTTTACCAATAAAGTCATATTTCTTTTTACTAACAATCCAATCCATTTGTAAATCTATAGGTGTCATCGTTGCATCCGTATCTTGGCCAACAATAATAAATCCTTTTTCTGCTCTTAATAAGTGCATTGTCTCAGTGCCATAAGGAGTGATATTAAATTCTTTACCTGCTTCCATGCATTTTTTCCATAAGTCTTCACCATAGTTAGCTTGGATATTAATTTCATAACTATGTTCACCAGTAAAACTAATACGCATAATTCTACATTTAATATTGCCAATTTTTGTATTTTTGAATGACATGTGTGGAAAGCTTTCATCTGAAAGATCAAGATCAGGTATTAATTTATTAAGAATTTTTTTACTATTAGGACCACAGATGCTAGCTGTTGCATAATGATCTGTTACAGATGACAAATACACATCTAATTCAGGCCATTCCGTTTGCAGGTAATCTTCAAGTTTTCCTAATACGTTTGCAGCACCACCTGTTGTTGTGGTCATAATAAAATGGTTTTCATCAAGTCTAGTTGTAACCCCATCATCATAAACCATACCATCTTCATTTAGCATTAAACCATAACGACATTTTCCAATGGCAAGTTTTGACCAAGCATTTGTATAAACTCTGTTTAAAAATTCTGAAGCATCCGTTCCTTGAATATCAATTTTACCAAGAGTTGAAGCATCTAATATACCAGCACTATTTCTTGCAGCTTTACTTTCCCTTTGAACGGCCTCATGCATTGTTTCATTATTTTTTGGATAGTACCAAGCTCTTTTCCACTGACCAACATTTTCAAATTCAGCTTTATTTTCTATGTGCCAGTCATTCATTGGAGTTCTTCTAAATGCATCAAAATATTCACCAACATTTCGTCCAACAATTGTTCCAAATGTTAATGGAGTGTAAGGAGGTCTAAAAGTTGTAGTTCCAAGCTCACCCATCTTAACACCAGCAGTTTCTGCAATAATACCAAGGGCATGCATATTACCAAGCTTTCCTTGATCGGTACCCATTCCAGTTGTTGTATATCTTTTTACATGTTCAATCGATCTAAAACCTTCTCTTAGAGCAAGTTTAATATCTTTTGCAGTTGCATCATTTTGATAGTCTACGAAAGGTTTTGTTTTTCCTAAAACTTTATCGGATGGAAGTAGCCAAATATTTCTAATCTCATTATCTTTAGGACAATTTATTTCTAAATTATCAAATTCAGTTTCATTTATATTTAAAAATTCTTTTAAAGATTTTGTAGAATTTTTTACAACATCATCTAAATCAAAATCACCATTACAAGAACCAATGCTAATTTGAGCTGATGAGTATATATCAGGAATAAATACTTGATCTTTTTCTCTAAATTTTAATTTACCTCCTGATTGAGTAAACAAATGAACGGCTGGCGTCCATCCACCTGCAATTGCTAGGCAATCACAATCAAGTTCTATTTTTTCTGGATTTGCAAAAGATTGACCATCTTCTGACAATTCCATTATTGTAATTTTATTAATTCTTTTATAACCTTCAGTATTTACAACTGTGTGTGATCTATAAACTTTAATTCCTAAATCGTCAGCTGCTTTAGTAAATGCAGTATTAGATTGCTTTCTAATATCTATGATTGCTTCAACTTTAATACCTTTTTTTTGTAATGAAATTGCACTTTCATAAGCTGAGTCATTATTGGTAAAAAATATATTTTTTTGACCAGTTGCAACACCATAATAATCTGCATATTTTTTAACTGCAGATGAAAGCATAATACCAGGTCTATCGTTATTATTAAATACCAGAGGTCTTTCTAAAGAACCAGTAGCAACAATAACCTTTTTAGCTCTAATTTTTAATAATCTTTGTCTTACTTTTTTATTTTTTTCATTTTTAGGAAGGTGATCAGTTAAATTTTCTCTAGCTAATAAATAGTTATATCCATGATATGCGGCAACACTAGTTCTTGTTTTAATTTCTAGGTTTTCAATATTTCTTAATTCATTAATTTCATTTTCTAACCAAACAGAAGAATTTTGATCGTTAATTTTTACATGATCTGAATTTTGGAAAATTGTAGATCCTCCGATTTCATTTTTTTCATCAAGTAATAATGTTTTAAGATTATTCTTTGCTGCAGTTTTTGCAGCTATAATTCCACTAATGCCAGCTCCGATAACCAAAACATCACAGTGAATGTATTTATGATCATATATGTCAGGGTCAGGCACGGTTGGAGATTTTCCTAGTCCTGCTGAATGTCTTATAACATATTCATACTTTTCCCAAAAATTAGCAGGCCACATAAATGTTTTATAATAAAAACCAGCAGGTAGAAGTGGGGATAAGAAATTATTTATACCTCCAATATCAAAGTCAACACTAGGCCAACAGTTTTGACTGTTTGCCTCAAGCCCATGATAGATTTCTAGTTCGGTTGCTCTAACATTGGGTTCTGTTAGTGCTGTGTTGTTATTAACCTGTACAATTGCATTAGGCTCTTCAGATCCTGAAGTCATTATTCCTCGTGGCCTATGATATTTAAAACTTCTTCCTATTAGATGAATACCATTAGCTAGCAAAGCTGAGGCAAGGGTATCACCTTCGTATCCAAAATAAGATTTTCCATTGAATTTAAAAGAAATTCTAGAAGTTTCATCAATATATTTACTACTTGTAACTCTTAAATTTTTTAGCATTAAATTATTTTATAGGAGGTTTTTCACCCATTTTATAAACAGCTTTAATTTGGTCATTTGAAGTATCTCTGACCATGTTAAACCACTTTCTACATCCGTGAGCATGGTTCCATCTTTCAAATTGAATACCTTTAATGTTTTTTCTCATAAATAAGTATTCTGCCCATTCATCATCACTTAATTCCGTGGGTTGTTTAGGTCTTTCAATGTGAGCCTCGCCACCAGCTTTAAATTCACTTTGTTCTCGTTCACCACAAAAAGGACAAGTAATTAAAAACATTAATGAGCTACCGCCGCTGCACCATGTTCATCAACAAGGTCTCCACTGATAAACCTATTTAAATTAAATGCAGCATTTAGTTTGTGTGGTTCATCATTTGCGATTGTGTGAGCAAATAAATCACCCGATCCAGGTGTTGCTTTAAATCCACCAGTTCCCCAACCACAATTAAAGTACAAACCTTTTATCGTCGTTTTACTAATAATAGGACTAGCATCTGGGCAGATATCTACAATTCCACCCCATTGTCGAAGCATTCTCATTCTACTAAAAATTGGATAAAGTTCTAAGATTGCATTTAATGTTCCCTCAACAATATCGTGACTACCTTTTTGTGAATAAGAAACATAATCATCAGTGCCTGCGCCTATTACAAGTTCACCTTTGTCAGACTGACTAACATATGCATGTACAGCGTTAGACATTACTACCGTATCAATAATAGGCTTAACTGGTTCTGAAACTAGAGCTTGAAGAGGTTTGCTTTCTAAAGGTAATCTTAAACCTGCCATGTTTGCTAGTACACTTGAATGACCAGCAGCAACCACTCCAACTTTTTTAGTTTTTATAAAACCTTTAGTTGTTTCAATACCTTCTACTTCATCACCATTTCTTTTAATTCCTTTAACTTCACAATTTTGAATTATATCTACACCCATTTCATCTGCACCTCTAGCATACCCCCAAGCAACAGCATCATGTCTTGCGGTACCAGCTCTTCTTTGTAAAGTTCCACCCAGTACAGGATATCGAATATCTTGTGAGGTATTAATAATAGGGCAAAATTTTTTAACTTCTTCTGTGCTTAAGTAAACTGCGTCTATGCCATTTAATCTATTAGCATGCGTTCGTCTTTTTAAATCTCTAACGTCCTGTAAGTTATGAGCAAGATTCATCACGCCTCTTTGACTAAACATTACATTGTAATTTATTTCTTGAGATAAACCTTCCCACAATTTTAAAGCATGATCATAAAGACCAGCACTAGCATCCCATAAATAATTAGATCTTATAATCGTAGTATTTCTTCCTGTATTACCACCACCAATCCAGCCTTTTTCTACTACCGCAATATTTGTCATATTATGTTTTTTTGCTAAATAGTAAGCAGTTGCCAAACCATGACCACCGCCACCAATAATAACCGCATCATATTCTTTTTTTACAGTGGGATCTTTCCAGGCTTTTTGCCAATTTTCATGATAGGAAAAAGCATTTTTGACTAATGAAAATATTGAATACTTATTTTTCATAATATTATTCAAGAATTACTTTATAAATATTGAATATTCAATACAATCGGTTATATCAATGTCGCAGTGGAAGAGTGGGTGAGAGGCTGAAACCAGTCGTTTGCTAAATGACCGTGCGGGGAAACTTGTACCGAGGGTTCGAATCCCTCCTCTTCCGCCATGACAATCATCTTAAATTTGATTGATTCATAGTAATTTTTCAGAATATGGACACCTAATTAGAGGCTTGTTAGTCTTTGATTATGAAGATTGTTTTAAATTTCTTATCTTTGATTAATACTCTTTCATCTAAATTATTTAGCAAATATAATAAAAAACGTTCGAATTATATGTAGGTCTTAAAACTGGTAAAATTTTATATTCTTTGAGATGCTATGTTATATTTAATTTAAAATTATGAATTATACAATTTTATCAAAAAAAACATATCAACTATCTATAAAAGAAATAAACAAAATTTGTGTGCTAAAAAATACACATTGGAGATATGGTTTGAAATCTCAAATAGCTTGGTTCACAACAAATACTAAAAAAAATGATATTCATAATATCTTTTATTTCAAATCACAAATAATTGGATACACTCTATTGAGATATAGAACGTGTAAAATCAATGCAGTCTCTAAGAAATATTTATTATTTGATACATTAATTTTAAAAAAAAACTTCAGAGAAAAAAATATGTCTAGTTTACTTATGAACTTTAATAATCAGTTAATAAGATTGAGTAATAAATTTTCTTTTTTAATTTGTGATAATAAAATGATTAATTTCTACAAAAAATTTAATTGGAAAATTCTTGATAAGAAAAAAATTGTTATGTCGACTAATGTTTCAAACAAAATAGGCATGATTTTTAATCAAAAGAATTTAGCAAAAAAAAATAATCTTAAATATGAATTTTTTTAATTTCAAAAAAATTCATATATATGTATAAATTATTAACTTTTAATAATAATTAAGTTTAACAACTCAAAATTATCAAATTATTCAAAAACAAAATCATAGTTTAATAGTAAATATTTTTCTTTACTGTTCAAAATATGAACGTTATATAAGTATTTCATTATATGAATTTTAACGAAGATCATTTTCAAATTTTACGAAAAATTCAAAAAAAACCAAAGAGCTCCCAAAGAGAATTAGCTAGTGAGCTAGGTATAAGTTTAGGTAAATTAAACTATTGTATAAAAGCGCTTAAAAAAAAAGGGTTAATAAAAATCAATAATTTTCAAAATAATATTAATAAAATAAATTATATTTACGTTTTAACTCCGATAGGAATTAAACATAGACTAAAATTAACAATAATATTTATGAAAAAAAAGATGCGTGAGTATGATGAGCTTAAATCAGAAATTAAATTAATATGAATATGATTAATAAAAAATTAGATTTAAAGATTTTAATAAAGAGATGAAAAATATGTTGAGAGCTTATAATGGTTAAAAAATTAAATGTCGGTATTATAGGTTTGGGTGTTGGTCTAAATCATTTAAAATGTTTTATCCAAAATAAAAATTGTAGAGTCATTTCAGTATGTGATTTTGATGAAGAGAAAATTAAAGTTATACAATCTAAATTTCCTAAAATAAAAACAACTTTAGTTGATAGGGACATTATAGAAGATAAGAATATTGATTTAGTATGTATTGCATCATACGATATTTATCATTGTGAACAATTAATAACTGCTGTTAAAAATAACAAACATGTTTTTGTGGAAAAACCACTTTGTACTAATTATAAAGAATTTATAAAAATAAAAGAAATACTAAAAAAAAATCCTAAAATCAGAATATCAAGTAACTTTATTTTAAGAGGAGCCCCACAGTTTATGGCATTGAATAATATGATAGAAAAAAAAAATTTGGCAAAATATTTTATATATCGGGTGAATATAATTATGGACGTTTAGGTAAAATTGTTAATGGATGGCGTAGTGATATGTTTAATTATTCAGTAACACATGGCGGTGCAATTCATATTATTGACTTAGCTCTTTCTTTACTAAAAAAAAGACCAAAAAAGGTCGTAGCTTCAGGAAATAATATTTCAACAGCACACACAAATTTTAAATCAAATGATATTATTAATTCAACAATTAAGTTTGAGGATAATACAATAGTAAATATTACATCAAATTTTGGATGTGTTATGCCACACCATCATACATTTAAATTATATGGCACAAAGCGCACTTTTATACAGGATTATAAAAGAGTTTATGTTAGTAATTCTAGACAAATAAATAATAAAATAATTAAAATAAATGATAATTATCTCAACAAAAATAAAAAAAAAGTATTAGAAAGCTTTATAGATAGCTTGGTATCGAAGAAAAAACCTTTAGTAAGTCAAAAAGATGTTTTTAGTTCAATGGCAATTTCTCTAGCGATTGACAAATCTGTAAAATCAAATAAATGGGAAAAAATAAGATATTAAACAATGAAAACTAAATTTCCTTTTGGCAAACCAATTTTGAGTAATTCTGAAAATTATTCAATTAAAAAAGTATTAGATAGTAATATTTTAGTGCATGGACCAATAACAAATAAATTTGAAAATCTTTTTAAAAAATTTACAAAAGCTAAAGAAGCAATAAGTGTATCATCTTGCACAGCTGGAATGCATTTAGTATATTTTGCATTAGGCCTAGGAAAAGGTGACGAGGTTATAATTCCGGCCCAAACACACATATCTACCGCTCATGCAGTTGAGTTAACAGGTGCAAAACCAGTTTTTGTAGATTGTGATTTAAAAACTGGAAATATTTTAGCTTCAGATATTGAAAAAAAAATTAATAAAAAAACAAAAGCTATAGCTGTTGTTCATTTTCTTGGGATACCTGTAAATATTTTAGAAATAAAAAAAATAGCAAAAAAAAATAATATTTTTATTTTAGAAGATTGTGCATTAGCGATTGGAGCAAGATATAACAATAAACATGTAGGCACTATTGGAGATGTTGGGGTTTTTTCGTTTTATCCCGTTAAACATTTTACTACTGGTGAAGGCGGAATGATTATTACTAGTAATAGAAGATTATCAAAAAAATTGAAATTATTGAGAGCTTTTGGTGTAAATAAAACTTTTTCTGAAAGAAAAAAAGGACTTTATAATAGTAATTACCTTGGATTAAACTGCAGAATGAGTGAAATACACGCTGCTATTGGCTGTAGTCAAATTAAAAAATTACCTAGTTTTATAAAACAAAGAAGAATTAATTTTAATTTGATGTATGAAAAAATTAAAGATAATAAAAAAATCCAAGTAATTAAAAATGAAGATAAGTTTTTACAGAGCTCAAATTATTGTTTATCAATAATATTGAAAACTGATATCTCAAATAAAAGAGATGAAATTATTAAAAAAATGAATAAAAAGGGCTTAGGCACAAGTATTTACTATCCTCATCCAGTACCTCGAATGAACTATTATAAAAATAAATATAAATATAATAAAAAAAATTTTAAAAATGCATCAATTATAAGTGATAATTCTATATCATTACCAATTGGACCACATTTAAAACAAAATCAAATTATACAAATTTCAAAAATTATAAACAATATATTGAGGCATTATGAATAAAAAAATTGTAATAATAGGTGGTGCTGGATTTATTGGACATAATTTAGGTATCCATTTAAAAAAATTAGGAGCCGAGGTTACATTAATTGACAGTTTGGCAATTAATAATATTAATTCAGTAATAGATAATAAAGACAATTTACCAAACCCTGATTTAGCTCTTAATTTTTTATATGAGAGATTGAGACTAATTAAAAAAGAAAATATTAAATTAATCATTCAGGATGCCAGAGATTATCATGCATTAACAAAAATTCTTCACAATATAAAGCCACAAATTGTAATTCATCTAGCTGCTGTTTCTCATTCTAACAGATCAAACAAAGATCCTTATTCAACTTTTGATCATAGTTTTAGAACTTTGGAAAATGCATTAGATTGCTCTAAAAATAAAGTTGAACAGTTCATTTATTTTTCTTCAAGCATGGTATATGGAAATTTTAATAAAAAAAATGTAGATGAAGAAAGCAATTGCAATCCTCTTGGAATATACGGTGCATTAAAATTCTCAGGTGAAAAACTTGTAATAGGTTACAATCAAGTATTTGATTTACCTTATACCATAATACGACCTTCTGCGTTATATGGGGAAAGATGTATTAGTAGAAGAGTAGGACAAATATTTATTGAAAATGCTATTCAAAATAAACCTATTATTACAGATGGGGATGGTAGTGATAAATTAGACTTTACATATATTAACGATTTAATTGATGGTGTTGCTAAATCTATCGAAAGTAAAAATGCAATAAATCAAATTTTTAACCTTACACATGGTCATGGGAGAGCTATAAAAGAATTAATTGAAATACTAAAAGAAAGTTTTCCAAATATTAAAATAGAAAATAAAGAAAGGGATAAATTAATGCCAGAAAGAGGCACTCTATCAATAGAAAAAGCAAAAAAATTATTAAATTACAAACCATCTTGGAAATTAGAAGACGGATATAGAGAATACATAAATTGGTATAAAAAAATTTTTAAGGATAAAAGATAAATTGATATCTAATAATTTTTTTGGAAAAAATAATATTTTTGTTGTTGCTGAAATTGGAAATAATCATGAAGGTAATTATAAAAATGCTATTAAATTGATTGATAAAGCATCTGAGGCAAAGGTTGATGCGGTAAAATTTCAATCGTATATAATTGAAGGATATTTATCAAATTCTATAGAAAAAAAAAGAATAGAATTATTAAAAAAATTTCAATTATCATTTAATGAATTTAAGAGATTATCAGTCTATGCCAAAAAAAAGGGATTAATTTTTTTTTCTACACCTCTAGATTTAAAGAGTTGTGATTATTTAAACAAAATTCAACCAATATTCAAAATAGCTTCAGGTGACAATAACCATGATTTACTTATTAAAAAAATTATAAAATTTAAAAAACCAACAATTATTTCTACAGGAATGTTGGATTATAATGAAGTATTGAAATTATATAATTTTATTAAAAAATTAAGAATAAATTCAAAATTAGGTATTCTTCATTGTGTTTCTAATTATCCAGCACAACGAGAAGAACTAAACCTTAATTCAATTACATTTCTTAAAAAAAAATTTCCAAGCTGTTATATTGGATATTCAGATCACTCTATTGGCATACATGCTTGTATCTCAGCAGCATCAATGGGGGCAAGAATAATTGAAAAACATTTTACATTAAGTCATAATTTTTCAAAATTTAGAGATCATAAATTATCAGCGGATCCAAAAGAAATGAGTCTTCTGGTTAAAAGAATTAGAGAAATTGAAATAATGAATGGAAAATTTCAAAAAAAAATTACTAAAAATGAAAAAAAAAATAAAATACAAATACGACGATCTATTGCTGCTAATAAAATACTTAAAATTGGAGATACAATAAAAGAGTCAAATTTAATAATGTTGAGACCTGGAATTGGTTATGAATATAAAGATCGAAAACTTATAATAGGAAAAAAAGTAGTTAAAGTTATTAAAAAAAATGAAATCATAAAAAGGGATTCTGTTAGATGATAATAGCAGTTATACCAGCTAAGAGTGGCTCGTTACGATTAAAAAATAAAAATATTAAAATTTTAAACAAAAGACCCATGATTTATTGGTCAATAAAATATGCCAAAAAATCAAAGCTATTAGATAAAATTTATGTCTCAACAAATTCAAAAAAGATCTCAGGCTTAATGAAAGAATATAAAATACCAGTTATTATAAGACCTTTAAAACTCTGTGGAGAAACACCTATTATAGATGTATACAAACATGCTTTTGAAAAAACCAATAAATCTGCAAAAATTATCGTAGGATTGCAACCAGATCATCCAGACCGAAACTGTGATATTGATAGTTTAATTAAATCATTTATAAAAAAAAAAGCAGATATTTTATATAGTGTTGATAAAAATAATATTAAAAATGGAGCTCATTACATTATTTCTAAAAAAATTTTAATGGGAAGTGAGGTAAAAAAAAAGATTAAGATTATAGATAATTGTACCAATATTCATTTTAAAAAAGATTTAAAAAGAGCTGAAAAAAGATTAAAAAAATTATATGAATAAAAAAATAAATATATTCAGCTCTATTGATTTGAGTATGCTGGGTGATGAATTAGATTTTTTAAAAAAAAAAACCAACTTAAGTTTTTCATTAGACTCTACATATAAAAAAATAGTAGATGCTGATATTTATATATCGTCAGCAAAAATCAAAGTAGATAAAAAATTTTTGAATAAATCAAAAAATTTAAGACTTATTCTAAGCCCATCAACAGGAACCGATCATTTAGATATGAACGAAATTAAGAAGAGAAAAATAAAATGTATTCATATAGCAAAAGAAAGAAAGTTACTTGATACTTTTACTGCAACATCCGAATTGGTATTTGCTTTACTATTATTCATTAACAGGTCTTTAATACAAAATTATTTTTCTGCAATATCTGGTAATTGGATAAGAGATAAGTTTACAGCAAGACAATTATATGGAAAAACTTTAGGTATAATAGGATTGGGTAGACTTGGCAAGATTACGGCTAAAATTGCAAATGGTTTTGGTATGAAAGTTATAGGTTTTGATAAAAATAAAAAAATAAAATTGAATAAAGTTAAAAATGTTAGTTTAAACACTTTATTAATCAAGTCAGACGTAATTTCATTACACATACATTTAAATAAAAAAAATGAAAATTTTATTAATCGAAAAAAAATTTCAATTATGAAAGATGATGTTACATTGATTAATACAAGCAGGGGTAAAATCATTAATGAAAAAGATCTTCTTTATTATCTAAAATTGAGGAAAAAATTTAAGGCAGGGTTAGATGTTATTGATGGAGAATGGCTTTCCAAAAAAGATTTAAAACAACATAAATTGATTAAATATGCAAATAAAAATGATAACTTAATAATAGTACCTCACATTGGTGGGGCAACAAATGAATCTATTTATGGAGCGAGATCATTCATAATTAATAAACTAAAAAAGGAAATTAAAAATTTATAATTCTTGATAAAAATTCAATAAAACCTTTATTTATATAGTAAAGTTGATGAAGGGACTTGTTAAACGACTATGAGGAGAAACGTGTACCCGTGAGTTTGAATTTATTTTCTTCAACCATCAAAATAAAGGCTGATCTTTAAAAAAGTCTTTCATTTTAATAGGTTTTTTTTCCAAGATATATCTGTAAACATTGTAATTTTCCATAACACGCTGAACATAGTTACGAGTTTCTTTAAATGGAATTAATTCAACCCAATCTACAAAATCAATTTGTTTTTTTTGAGGATCTTTGTTTATTTTTTTCCAGTGTTTAACTCTTTTAGGACCAGCATTATATGCGGCGGTAGCAAATGGGTAGGCACCATCATATTGTAAAATTAAACCAGCTATATAATGAGATCCTAGATTAATATTGTATTCAGGATCAGAAGTTAACCTTGATTTTGAATATGGAAGTTTTGCTTGTTTAGCAACTAGCTTAGCCGTATAGGGCATTATTTGCATTAATCCTTGAGCACCAACATGACTGTTTGCTCTCATGTCAAACTCACTTTCTTGTCTTATAAGAGAAAGTATAAATGCTGTTTCAGGTATTTTTCTGCCATTAACATATTGTGGGACACTTATAATTGGATAATTAAAAGTATTATGAAATCTTTTTTCATATGAGGCTAGTTTTGATACTTGGATCGCAAAATCGTATCTTGATATATTTGTAGCAAGTTCAGCTGCTAAAATCTCACTTCCACTTGCAATATTGTCATTAGCTAAATGTCTCAGTATATTTTTGGTATATTTATCTTTATTTAATTCATTTAAAAGATGTGTAATTTTTACAAGCTCTTTATTATAAAAATATTTTCGATACTCATCTTTAACATTAGCTTGTTCTTCAAGTTCAAAATTTTGACTAGGGTTGATTTTTAAAAAAGCTAATTGACCATAGTAAGTTGTTAAATATTTTGTTGCTTCACGATACCAATCTTCTGATTGTCGTTTATCACCAATTTTTTCATAAGATCTACCAAGCCAATAAGCGCCTCTCGCCAAACTTATGGGGTAACTAACATTTTGATAAAAGTTATTGAAATGATCAACTGCTAAAATAGGATCATTTAAAAAACTTAATGCAATCCAACCACTCAACCATTCTGCCTCAGCAAACTTTGATCCTTTATTTAGTGAGTGTTGGCTAGCAACTTTATAAGCCGCCTCATATTTGTTTTTATAAATTAGAGCTCGTGACATGATTGCTCTCTCAACCCACCATTTATCTGGTCTCACTAGATAATCTTTATTATTTTTAATTGAAAACAATATTTCAAGTGAACTATCAATTCTGCCTCTTTTTCTTCTCCATTTAAGTCGATCATGATTGAGACCAGCATCATTTTTGAATTTTTGTGGAACATTTTTTATTGCCTGGTCAACACCATAAGATTTGCTCATCAAAATTTGTCTAGCTGTATAAAGTTGTTGATAATCTTTAGGTAAATAAGGAAGCATTCTTTTTAAATCCCAATATTTATTTTCCCATGCTAAATAATCAGCTCTATTTACATAATCTTTTGAGTTTAAATATTTTCTATATTTTTTACTTAAAGATTTCATGCTAGCTCTAGAAAGTTCTGCTGTAATCCAGCCTCTTTTAATTAAAGCAATTCCTTTTTCACTATCTCCAGTTTGTATAAAGCTTTCACCTAATACCAGCATACCATAGCCACTTAAGGGCTCATCAACTCCAAACCAATTAATAATTTTTTTAGGAGAAATTTTATCCGTTGAAAGTTTTTGTTCTGCTAAATATTTTATTCTACTTATTCTTGGGTAGTCTTTATTATTTTGTATAAAAGTTATGTAGTCATAAAACGTAGCTTGGTTTCCTGTTGTTAATAAATGTCTCCATTGTATAAAATTATATATGGATTTATCTTTAGCTTTTTTTGAATTTTTCAATGCAGTTGTCCATTGACTTTTTTCCATTGCCTGGATAGATTTTTTCGCAATATCATAGTCTTTTTGGCTGTAGTATTTTGAGCTTTTTTGAACTACAGATTTTTCACTTTTAACTATTAATGGCTTACTTTTAGGAATGAGAAAATTAATTTTTTTTTGATTTTTTTTGACTGTTATGATTTTGACTTCTTCTTTTTTTTGTGATGGTTTAGGTTTAGGTTTAAGGATCCCTTGAGATATCTTTTGCCTCTTAACTTCTTCATCTAAAATAGGTTTTTTTAAAGGAATTATTGATATTTCAGCAGCAAATATATTCCCTATAATTACCAAACTTAATAATAGTGATTTTATAAAAAAAATTATCTTTCTGGGCATAAATTTACTAAATGAATCTTTAAACTATGTTATAAGTATTTATGTTCAAAGGATCAAATGTTGCTTTAATGACCCCGTTTAAGAATAATGAGCTAGATGTTGAGGCTTATATTAAGCTAATTCATTTTCAAATATCAAACGGTACAAACGGCTTGGTTCCTGCTGGGACAACAGGTGAGTCGCCAACATTAAGCCATGATGAACATCAAAAAGTAATAGATTTATGCGTTAAAGAAAGCAATGGAAAAAATATAGTTATTGCTGGCACTGGTTCTAATTCGACTAAAGAAGCAATTTCTTTAACAACTCATGCAGAAAAAGCGGGAGCAGATGCGGCTCTAATAGTAACTCCATATTACAACAAACCAACTCAAGAGGGTTTATATCAACATTATAAAGCAATAAACAATAAATGTGGGATACCAATTATAATTTATAATATTCCTGGAAGATCTGTAATTGATATGTCTGTTGATACAATGGCAAGATTATTTGAATTGAAAAATATTGTTGGTGTAAAAGATGCTACTGGAGATTTGGATAGAGTTAATCAACAAAAAGATAAAATGGGAACTGATTTTGTTCAACTAACAGGTAATGATGATAACGCTTTAGAATTTAATAACAGAGGTGGGGTAGGCTCTATAAGTGTAACTGCTAACATTGCTCCTAAGTTATGTTCTGATTTTCAAAAAGCCTCAAAAATAGAAAATAATGAAAGCAAGCTTGAAGCAATCAGGTTAGATAAAATTTTACAACCCATTCACAGCTCAATGTTTATAGAAAGCAATCCAAGCCCTGTTAAATATGCCGCAAAACTTCTGGGTCTTTGTGATGATGAGGTTAGATTACCTTTAGTTAAAGTTACAGACCCAACCAAGGATATTGTTAAAGAAGCTTTAGTATCAGCAAATCTACTCTAATGAACAAGAAAGCCAATCCTGGTTTAAAAATTATTTGCTTAAATAGAAAAGCAAGTTTTAATTTTTTTTTTGAAGACTTGATTGAAGCTGGGATAGTTCTTAAAGGGTCTGAAATTAAATCCATTAGAGATGGAAAAGTTAATATTGCTGACTCTTATGCTGTAGAGAAAGACGGTGAAATAGTTTTAATTAACTCTCATATTGCTGCTTTTAAGCAAGCCAGTTATTCAAATCATAATCCAACAGATGAACGAAAATTATTATTAAACAAAAAGGAAATTAACAAATTAATTGGTAAAATGCAGAGGGATGGCTTTACACTAGTTCCAACAAAGATGTATTTTAAAAAAGGAAAAGCTAAAATAGAAATAGCAGTAGCAAAAGGTAAAAAACAATTTGATAAAAGAGCTACTAAAAAAAATAGAGACTGGAATCGTGAAAAAGCAAGACATATTAGAAAATCAAGTTAAACAATCATATTTAGCAATAGGATCAAATTTAGGTAATAAAATTACCAACATTCATATAGCCTTGTCTGAACTTAAGAAAAATAAAATTAAGATAAAAAAAGTTTCATCTCACTATTTATCAAAATCTTGGCCAAATCCTTTAATGCCATGTTTCATAAATATTGTAATAGAAATCGAAACAATCTTAACACCTTTAGAATTATTAAAAATTTGTAACAATATTGAATTAAAATTAGGCAGGGTTAGACTAAAAAAAAATGCTCCACGAACATGTGATATTGATATAATTGATTATGATAAAAAAATTTTGAATATAAATAGTAACAAGTTAATAATACCTCATCCAGAGATGACTAAGAGAAATTTTGTATTGTTACCATTATTTGAGATAAACAGAGGTTGGAAGCATCCTGAATCTAAGATTAATATAGTAAATTTAATTAATTCTTTACCAATTAAAGATTTAAGATCTATCAAACAAATATAAATTGGTGTTATAGTTAAAAAATGATTAATTCAGAAGAGTTAATAAACAAAGTTAAAACTTATAATAAATTTTTAAATCCAGAAAAATTAAGTAAAGCATATAATTATGCTGTTAAAGCTCATGAAAACCAAAAACGTGATTCAGGTGATCCTTATTCAAATCACCCTATAGCTGTTGCTTCAATACTTAGTGAGCTAGAGTTAGACAGTGCTACTATTGTTACAGGGCTTTTACATGATACGATTGAGGATACTCACGCAACTTATGAAAATATTAAAGATGAATTTGGTGAAGAGATTGCCAATCTTGTAGATGGTGTAACCAAAATTTCTGTTTTTGAAAACCAAGCAACATCATCATCTAAAGCAGAAAACTTTAGAAAATTAATCTTAGCTACATCAAAAGACATAAGAGTATTACTTGTAAAGCTGGCAGATCGTTTACATAATATGAGAACTATTGATGCTATATCTAAAGTTGAAAAAAAAGAACGTATAGCGAGAGAGACAATGGAAATTTATGCTCCTTTAGCAGATAGAATGGGCATGCATAGAATTAGAGATGAACTTGAAGACTTATCATTTAAAGTTTTGAATAATGAAGCACGTGAACTTATTAAAAAAAGATTAGACGAAATTAAAGAAGACAAAGTAAATAGTTTTAATTCTATTTCTTTACAATTAAGTGAGCTTTTAAACGAACATAAAATTAATGCTGAAATTTTTGGAAGAGAAAAAACTCCATTTTCTATATGGAGAAAAGTTCAAAAAAAAAGAACATCATTAGAGCAAATTACAGACATAATTGGATTTAGAGTTATTCTTAATAGTGGAGAAGATTGCTATAAAGCATTAGGAATTTTTCATCAACACTGGAATTGTATACCAGGAAAATTTAAAGATTATATATCATCACCAAAAATAAACAATTATCAGTCATTGCACACAGCTGTGATAGGTCCAAATAGAAGACCTATTGAAATTCAAATAAGAACTATGCCAATGCATGAATTTGCAGAAAGAGGTATTGCTTCCCATTGGAAATATAAATCATCTGAAAAATTTGATTCATTAACATGGAAAGAATATGACTGGTTAGCTGACCTTGTGGAAATTATTGGTAAAAATGAAAACCCTGAACATTTTTTTGAGTATACAAAACTACAAATGTTTCAAGAAAATGTTTTTTGCTTTACACCAAAAGGCTTAGTTATTAAGTTGCCAAAAAATGCAACACCTATAGATTTTGCATATGCTGTTCATACAAAAGTTGGTGATCATGCAATATCCTGTAAAATTAATGGTAATGACAGTGAATTACAAAACATACTTTATAACGGTGACGTAGTTGAAATCATAACATCTAAAAATAAATCACCATCATTGCATTGGATACCAATTACAAAAACTGGAAAAGCAAGAGCTGCTATTAGAAGATACTGGCATTCTAAAGGTGAACAAAAAGAGAAAAGAATAAAAAAATATAATACAACACTTTGGATTTCTCTCCCAGATCAACCTGGTAAACTTGGTCAAATAACTACATCATTAGGCTCTCATAAATTGAATATATCAAGTGTAGAGATGAAAGAAAAAACTAAAGATTATATTAACTTCAGATTTAACCTTATTATTAAAGACCTGAAAAACTTTACAAATTTTATCAGTGAGCTAAAACAAAAAGATATTAAATTTAAAATCATTAGACATGAGGAAAAAAGGAATGCTTTCACACAAAAAATCTTTAAATATTTTAAAAAAAACTAATGCTCTTTTAGAAGGTCATTTTGTTCTTTCATCAGGTTTGCATTCACCTAAATATATTCAATGTGCCAAACTTTTAAGCTTTCCACATTTGGCAAAAGATATTTGTAATTCATTAGCAAAAAAAATAAAAAAAAAATTTAAATCTATAGATTTGATTTTAGCTCCGGCAATGGGCGGGGTTATTATAGGCTATGAAATTGGTAAAATTTTAAAAAAAGAAACAATTTTTTGTGAAAGAGTTAATGGTAAATTTACTTTAAGACGAGGCTTTCATATAAAAAAAGGATCAAAAGTTTTAATAATCGAAGACGTTATAACAACTGGTAAATCGAGTTTAGAGTGTGTTAAATTGATAACAAAACCTGGTGCAAAACTTATTGGTTTTGCTTCAATTATTGACAGATCAACCAAGAATTCATTAAAAATAAAAAAAAATATTATCTCACATATGAAGATAGATGTTCCAACATTTAAGAGTAATAAATTACCTGAAAGTCTTAAAAATACTCCAATTACAGTACCTGGAAGTAGATTTATTAAATGAAAAGACTAGGAGTTAATATTGATCATGTTGCTACAGTAAGAAATGCAAGAGGATCTTTTCATCCTGACCCATTTACTATTGCAAAACATGTAATTAAATGTGGAGCACATTCAGTTACCATTCATTTAAGAGAAGACAGAAGACATATAAAAGATTCTGATGTTGTTAAAATTTGTAAAAATAAAAAAATAATTACTAATTTAGAAATTTCACTTAACAAAAAAATAATTAATGTAGCATTAAAGAATAGACCTAATTTTATTTGTATAGTTCCTGAAAAAAGAAAAGAGGTGACAACAGAAGGTGGATTAAATTTAATTGAAAATAAGAAAAAAATTAAATCTATAATATCATTATTTAATAAGAAGAATATTAGAACAAGTCTATTTGTTGACCCAAACTTAAAAGATATAAAAATTGCAAAAGAATTAAATGCTACTTGTGTTGAGCTACATACAGGAAAAATTTCAAATTTAATAAAAGAAAATAAAAGTTATAAAAATGAATATTTAAAAATTAAAAAATGTTCAGAACTTGGCGTTAAACTTGGTATAGAGGTTCATGCAGGTCATGGTCTTGACTACAAAACTACCTCTATACTAAGTAAAATTAAAGAAATTACAGAATTTAATATTGGTCATTTTATAATTGGTGAGTCACTTACTCATGGTTTAAAAAAAACCATTAAAATATTTAAAAAAATAACCAATAAATAAATATGAAAATTCTAGGTATTGGTGTTGATATAGTAGAAAATATTAGAATACATAAATCTTTAAAAAATGTTAATTTTATTAAAAGAGTTTTTTCTAACTCAGAAATATTGTTAGCCAAAAAAATAACTAATAAAAAATCTTTTTATTCTAAAAGATTTGCTGCTAAAGAAGCATTTTCTAAAGCAATTGGAACTGGTTTTAGAGAGAATTTGAATTTCAAGGATATAACTATAATTAACGATAAGTTAGGTAAACCCTCATTTGTCGTCACAGACAAAATAAAAAAAATTGTTAAAAAGCGATTTAAAATATCATCCTTTAATTTCTTTCTGTCAATTTCAGATGAAAAAAAATATTCTGTAGCCTACGTGATTTTACAAAAAAAATGATATCAAAAAAAATTATAATCGATAATATTAAAACAATTTTTTATGCTTTAGTTATAGCTATTATTATTAGATCTTTTTTTATTCAACCTTTTTATATTCCCTCATCATCAATGGAACCAACGTTATTAATTGGTGATAGATTGTTTGTTACGAAATATTCTTATGGTTATAGCAAGCATTCTTTTCCTTTTAGTCCACCAATAATAAATGGAAGACTATTTTATAATAAACCTAAGGTTGGAGACATTATTGTTTTTAAAACACCAGCTGATAACAGAACTGATTATATTAAAAGACTAATTGGTCTCCCAGGAGACAATATTCAATTTATTAACGGCGATTTATTCGTAAATAATAATCAAATATTAAAATCTAGAATTTCTCAAAATGATAAAATTTATTGTGGAGATCAAACAATAGATGTTAATACATTTGAGGAAAAGCTTCCAAATGGTAAAACACATAATAGTGTATATTTAAAAAGTTATAGTTTTCAAAGTTCAGATAATTTTATAGTTCCGCCTCAACACTACTTTTTTTTAGGAGATAATAGAGACTGCTCTAAAGATAGTAGATATTTGACTAGTGTTGGATATGTACATGAAGATAATTTAGTCGGTAAGGCTCAATTTATTTTTTTTTCATCTGATTTTAGAATTGGAAATATTTTTTCTTTTTGGAAATGGCATAAGACAATTAGATTCGACAGGTTTTTTAAGAAAATTATTTAATGAAAACTAACCCCATAAAATTAGAAAAGAAATTAAACATAAAGTTTTCTGATCAAGAAATTTTGATTAAGAGTTTAACGCATAAAAGTTTTGACTCAATAAACAACAATGAAAAGATTGAATTCTTAGGGGATAGAGTTTTAGGTCTTATTATTGCAAAAAAATTACTAGTACTTTATCCTGAAGAAAAGGAAGGGGTGTTAGATAAAAAATTTGCTTCATTGGTAAATAAAAAAAAATGTTTAGAAATTGCAAAAAAAATAGAACTAGAGAAATATATTTTAGTTTTAAACCCCAAGAATAAAAAAATTGAAATTGAAGATAAAATTGTAGCGGACTGTTTAGAGGCCTTAATCGGAGCGATCTATCTTGATAAAGGTTTAAATTTTACTGAAAAAATTATTCTTAATTTATGGAGCGAACATATTACAGCGAGTGTTATAACTCAAATTGATGCTAAGACAAAACTACAAGAATACTCACTTAAAATTTTCAAAGTTTTGCCTATTTATAAACTAATCTCAAATACAGGGCCCCGACATAAACCTCTTTTTAAAGTTGCCGTTAAATTAAAAAATACTAAATTTTTTACAGCAGAAGGAACTTCTAAAAAAGATGCAGAGCAGAATGCTGCTTCTTTATGTTTACAGGATATTTTTAAAAAATGAATTGGGACGATAGCGCTTATTTAGTTTCTAAAAATAGATATAGTGAAAATTCAATAATTGCTGAGGTCTTTACAGAAAACCATGGAAAAATCTCAGGGATAATTTTTGGTGGAACTTCAAAGAAAATCAAAAACTACTTGCAAATTGGTAATAAGATTTATGTAAACTATAATTCTAAAAGTGTTACTAGAATTGGTTATTTCAAAATAGAGATTTTAAAAGCTTTAACACCGCTCTATTTTGATGAAAATCAGAAACTATCATGCATTACATCGGCAATGCACCTTATAAAACTTCTTACTGCTGAAGCACAATCTAATATAGAAATTTTTAAATTAATTGATAAATTTTTTGAAATATTAAACTCTGAAAATTGGATTCAAAAATATATTTTCTGGGAGTTAGAACTTTTAAAATTATTGGGATATGATTTGGAATTAAAAACTATGGCTGAAAAAGAAATTGTTGATAATGAAGTTAATTATTACGTTAAATCCTCAACTGAAAAAAAAAGTATTCCAAATTTTTTAATAGATGAAAATAATATAGATGTTAATTTAAAAAATTTACTTAAAGGACTTAAGCTTGTTAGTGATTACCTTGAAAAAAGTATTCTAAAACCAAATAATTTAAATCTTCCTACTTCTAGAACTCATTTTATTAATCTTTTAAAATAGTTATTTAATTAAATCGTCAATTCTATCTGCGTAATAGCTTACTATAGCGTTTGCTCCAGCTCTTTTAAAAGCAATCAAGCTCTCTAACACTGAGTTTTTATCTATTAGACCTTTTTTGATACTATTACTTAATAATGAATATTCTCCTGATACTTGGTAAGCGAGAACAGGAATTTTAAAATTATCTTTAACTGTTTTAATTATATCAAGATAGGGCATACCGGGTTTAACCATAACCATATCAGCTCCTTCTTTAATATCTAGCGCCACCTCTCTTATTGCTTCATTGCTATTTCTAAAGTCCATTTGATAATTTTTCTTATCACTTTTTAACAAACCTTTAGAACCAACTGCATCTCTGAATGGACCATAAAAACTTGAAGCATATTTTACTGCATAAGAAAGTAGTTGAACCATTTCATGACCTTCCTTATCTAAAGCTTTTCTTATTTTACCTATTCTTCCATCCATCATGTCTGAGGGAGCCAGAACATCACAGCCAATTTCTGCTTGTAACATTGATTGATTTATTAATACTTCAATAGTTTCATCATTTAACACGTAGCCAGATTTTATTAAACCATCGTGACCATGTGAGGTATAAGGATCTAAAGCTACATCACACATAATACCAATTTCATTTTTATATCTTTTTTTAATATATCGAATGGCCTTACAAACAAGATTGTCTTCATTTAATGCTTCAGTTCCAATTTCATTTTTTTTTGTTTTATTTGTATAAGGGAACAATGCAACCATAGGTATTTTGCTTTTGATTGCTTTATCAACAATAATTCCAAGCTTATCTATTGTGTATCTATAAACATCAGGCATTGTTTTAATGGATTGTTTTGTATTTTTTCCATCAATCAAAAATATAGGTAATATAAAATCGCTAGATGACAGGCTATTTTCTTGAACTAATCTTCTAGACCAATCATTTTTACGACTACGTCTAAGTCTTAAATTTGGGTAATTTCCTGTAATCATGTTTAAATCTGCTTTTAAAATGCGACAAATGTATTATACAAATATATATTAAAAAAGGTAGAAAACAACTGCATGAGCTTAGACAACAATAACATAATTGACCTAGATCTTAAAAAAGATCAAAATGTTTTAGATTTTAGTGATTTTCAAAAACAAGATATTAAATTTGATATTAATAAACTCCAAGAAGCTTATAACCAAATTGTTCAAACAAGAAAATTTGATGATGGCGGTGGCATTGCTCACTTTGGTGCTATTTGTTTAACACAAATTCCTGGAGATCCAGATTCTATTAAAGGAAGTAAGGCTAGAGGCTCTTACTGGACAAAACCAGACAAATCAGGAAAAGAAGTTACTAGAGATGTTTCAATAGATGAGGCCGCATACTCTGAATTTGTACCAGACTATGAAAACACTTATTTCAAGGAAGTATTTGATGCACTTTCTTCAAAATACAAATTAGGTAGAGTTAGAATTTTACTTAAGGAGCCGAGATCAACATTGAGTTGGCACAGAGATCCAGAGCCAAGGTTACATATACCTATAATTACAAACCCTGGTTGCTTAATGGTTATTGATAATGTCGCAAAACATATGCCTGCTGATGGATCAGTGTGGGTAACTAATAATGTAAAATACCATAATGCCTTTAATGGTGGTGAAGAAAACAGAGTTCACTTGGTAGCCTGTGTTTTAGATTATAAGTTTAATTAAATTGAAAAAAATATTTTTATCTTCTGATCACGCTGGCTTTAAATTAAAAGAATTAATAAAACTTCATTTGGATAAAAAGAAAATTAACTATACAGACTTAGGTCCGTTCAATAGTGAAAGTGTTGACTATCCAGACTATGCTCATAAAGTTGCTAAAAAAGTTAAAACAAACAATAATCATGCCGGCATACTCGTATGTGGCTCTGGGATGGGAATGAATATTGTTGCAAATAGACATAAAAATATACGTGCTGCTCAGTGTTTTAATTTGAAATCGACTAAATTATCAAGATTGCATAACGATGCAAATATCATTACATTAGGATCAAGACTTCTTACTAAAAAAACTGCTTTAGATTGTGTTAGCGTTTTTTTAAATACAAAGTTTGAAGGTGGAAGACACGCAAAAAGAATTAAAAAGATTTAATTATGTCTAGTGAAAAAAACTATTTAAATGAAAATTATAAAAGCTTTTTTGAAGACAGCTTATCTGTAACTGATCCAGAATTACATAAAGCCATAAGTGATGAGCTAAAAAGACAACAACAACATATAGAATTAATTGCTTCTGAAAATATAGTTTCTCAAGCTGTTTTAGAGGCTCAAGGCTCTGTATTAACAAATAAATATGCAGAAGGATATCCTGGAAAAAGATACTATAATGGATGTGAGCATGTTGATATTGCTGAAAATTTAGCCATAGAGAGATTAAAGAAAATTTTTGATTGTAAATTTGCAAATGCCCAACCACATTCTGGGGCTCAAGCAAATGGTGCTGTATTTTTAGCGCTATTAAATCCTGGTGATACATTTATGGGAATGAGTTTAAATTCTGGTGGACATATTACTCATGGGTTAAAAATATCAATGTCAGGTAAATGGTTTAATCCTATAGGGTATGACGTTGATAAAGAGTCTGAACTTATTGATTATGATAATGTTGAAAAACTTGCATTAGAACATAAACCAAAACTCATAATTTGTGGTGGTAGTGCTTACTCTAGAGTAATTGACTTTAAAAAATTTAGAGAGATTGCTGATAAAGTAGGGGCATATTTGATGGTAGATATGGCTCATTTTTCAGGTTTAGTTGCTGGTAAAGGTTACCCTAACCCATGTGAATACGCACACGTAGTTACTTCAACAACTCATAAAGTTTTCAGAAGTGCTAGAGGTGGAATTATTTTAACTAATCATGAAGACCTAGCAAAAAAATTTAATACTGCAGTATTTCCTGGTTATCAAGGTGGACCGTTGATGCATGTCATCGCTGGAAAGGCTGCTGGGTTTTTGGAAGCTTTAAGACCAGATTTTAAAGATTATATCAAATCAGTTTTGGCAAATGCCAAAATTTTATCTGAGACACTTAAGAATAATGGTTTTAAAATTTATTCTGGTGGAACTGATACACACTTAATGTTAGTTGATCTAAGACCTTTCAATGTTAAGGGTAATGCCGCTGCTGAAAGCCTTTCAAATGCTAATATTACCTGTAACAAAAATGGAATACCTTTTGATTCTGAAAAGCCAATGATTACTTCTGGGATAAGACTTGGAACTCAAGCTGCAACAACTAGAGGCTTTGGATTGAAAGAGTTTGAGAAAGTAGGAGAATTAATTACCAAAGTTGTAAAAGGTTTGTCTCAAAACCCTAAGGATAACAGTAAAATTGAAGAAGAGGTTAGAAATGAAGTTATAGATCTTACATCTAACTTCCCAATCTATAAAAATTTAAAATAATGATTTGTTCAATTTGTAAAAAAGGTGAAACATCAGTAGTAGATTCTAGACCTACAGAAGATGGAACAGCCATAAGAAGAAGAAGACTTTGTGTGTGTGGAGCTAGATTCACAACTTTCGAAAGAGTACAATTTAGAGAAATAATGGTCGTCAAAAAGAATGGAAGAAAATCATCGTTTGATAGAGATAAACTTTCTAAATCAATTTATATAGCATTAAAGAAAAGACCTATTGATACCGAAACTGCAGAAAAATTTATTAGTCGGACTTCAAGAGCTTTAGAAGAACTTGGTCAAAGTGAAATTTCATCAAATACAATTGGCACAATGGTTATGGAGGGTTTGAAAGATCTTGATCCTGTTGCATACGTTAGATTTGCATCTGTTTATAGAAATTTTAGAGAAGAAAAAGACTTTGTGCAATTCGTGGACAAATTAGATGTCTACAAAAAAAGATAAATTTTCAATTAAAGATAAAATTTTTATGGAGCTTGCCTTGAATTTGGCAAAAGCTCGTCATGGACTAACTGGAATTAATCCTTCTGTAGGTTGTGTAATTGTTAAAAATAATAAAATACTTTCAATTGGTCAAACAGGTTTTAAAGGTACACCTCATGCGGAATTTAATGCCATTAAAAATTCACATGAAAATTTAGAAGGCTCAAAAATGTATGTGACCCTTGAACCATGTAGTCATTATGGAAAAACGCCTCCGTGCACAAATATTATAATTAAAAATAAAATTAAAGAAGTTGTCTATGGAGTTGAAGATATTGATAAAAAAGTTAAAGGTAAAACTTTAAAAACTCTTAAGTCAAAAAATATTTTAGTAAAAAAAGATTTACTCAAAAAACAAATTAATAAATTTTATATACCTTATTTTTTTAATAGAAAAAAAAACCTTCCTTATGTTACTGGTAAAATTGCAATTTCTAAAAATAATTTGATATATAGTAAAGATACAAAAAGAATTTCAGATATTCATACTGATAAATTTACACATTTTCTTAGATATAAAAATGACTCGTTAATGATTTCCTCCAAAACTTTAAATAAAGATGACCCAAAACTCAATTGCAGACTAGAAGGTTTGAGTAAATTTTCTCCTAAAAGAATAATTTTAGATAGAAACTTAGAAATTAAAAAGAATTCATATATTTTTAAAACAGCAAATAAAAACAATACTATAATTTTTTATCATAACACCAAAGCTGAAGTGAAATTAATGTTAAAAAAAAAAGGTATAACATTAATCAAAAGTAAATTAAATAAAAATAGCTTTGATATTAAATCAATTTTAATGAAACTCTATGTCCTTGGCTGTAGGAATTTATTAGTTGAAGGGGGGAATGATCTTTCTAAACACATTATTAAAAAAAAATTATTTAATGAATTTTATTTATACAAATGTACTAAAAGTTTATCAAAGTTAGTTAATCATAAAGAGTTTGATTTTCTTAAAGAATTAAAGAAAAATTATAAAAATAAATTGAAAATTAATAAAAAATTAGGCAAAGATGTAATTACACTTTACAAATAATATTATGTTTAATGGAATAATTTTTAACCAAGGTTTAATTACTAAATTTGAAAAAAGATCAAAAGGTATTAATATTTTTGTAAAAGCTAATTTAAAATTAACACGTAAAGATTTGGGCGTATCAATTGCTTGTGATGGTGTTTGCTTAACATTAATCGACATTAAAAATCAGATAATGGAATTTTATCTTTCTGATGAAACTATACAAAGATCAAAATTTAAATTCTTAAAAATAAATGATAAAATTAATCTTGAACTTCCTTTAAAATTTGGCCAAAAAATATCAGGACATATTTGTCAAGGCCACATCGATGCAGTAGGTAAAATACAAAGTATTAAAAAAATTGATAAATCATATTTATTTGATTTTGAAATTGTTAAAAAAGAACGAGCAAATTTAATTGATAAAGCCTCTATATGTATAAATGGAATTTCTTTAACAATTTCCAAAGTTACCAAAAAAGGTTTTCAAGTTTGGATTATTCCACACACTTTTAAGCTAACTAATTTATCTTCATTAAAAAAAAGCAGTCTAGTTAATATAGAGATAGATATCTTATCTAAATACGTTAGAAATTATTTTAATGAAAAAAAATAATTATGCACCCATTGAAAGTATAATAAATATCGCAAAGAAGGGCGGTATGTTCATCTTAGTTGATGATGAGAAAAGAGAAAACGAAGGAGACTTAATAATATCGACCACTGACTCAAGTGCTAAAAATATAAATTTTATGGCAAAATATGGTCGTGGATTAATTTGTCTGGCGCTAGATAGTGTACAAGCAAAGCGATTAAATTTATCTTTGATGTCACCAATAAATCAATCAAGGAATAAAACTGCATTTACAATTTCTATTGAAGCAAAAAAAGGAATAACAACAGGTATCTCAGCAAAAGATAGAGCAAAAACAATTAAAATTGCTTCAAAAAAAAATGCAAATAAGAAAGACATAGTTTCTCCTGGACATGTTTTCCCAATTATTGCGAAAGACGGCGGCGTTTTAGTAAGAGCTGGTCACACAGAAGCCTCTGTTGATATTTCAAAACTTGCTAAAAAAAATAACTCTGCAGTTATTTGTGAAATAATGAATGAAGATGGGACAATGGCCAAAGGCCAAGATTTATTTGATTTTGCAAACAAACATAATTTAAAGATAGGTAAAATCGAAGACCTTATTGCTTATCGTTTAAAAAAAGAAAAACTAATTAAACTTAAAAAACAATCAGATATTAAAGTAAAAAATCAAAAATATAAAATTCGAATTTATGAAAACCTTTTAGATGGATCTGAGCATTTTGCTTTGATTAAAGGAAATATTAAAAAAGGGATAATACCAAGAGTTAGAGTAATTTCTTCTAACGTAGTTCAAAATTATTTAATCAATCAACAATTACCAAATTCATTTGATAAAACTTTAAATTATTTTAAAAAATTTAATAACTGTGTTTTAGTTTTTATAAAAGATACAAATTTAAAATCTGTTACACAAACACTTAAGGATTATAAAAACAAAAATTTCTATAAAAAAGGAAATGATAAACTTATAAGAAATTATGGGATTGGTGCTCAAATAATTAAAGATTTAAAGATTAAAAATATGATATTAATTACTAAGTCTCTTAAAAAAGTTATTGGTTTGGAAGGTTATGATATAAAGATTACTAAACAGGAAATTATTTAATGAAAAGAAAATATTTAATAGTTATAGCTGATTATTATAAAGATATATCAAAGGGTTTACTAAGTAGCGCAAAGAGCATATTGCCCAAATCTAGTTTAATAAAAATTATTAATGTTCCTGGTGTTTTTGAAATACCAGTTACAATTTCAAAGAATATTAAAAAATATGATGCTTTTTTAGCACTTGGTTGTGTTATTAAAGGCCAAACACCTCATTTTGATTTTATTTCTCATTCTTCAACTGAGGCAATAATGAAACTTTCTGTAGATAGTAAAAAACCCATTGGTAATGGAATTATTACCTGTCTTAATATGCGTCAAGCTATAGCTAGAAGGAATAAGGGTAGAGAAGCAGCTCAAGCTGTAATATCTGTTCTTTCTCAATAACAATGAGAACTCCATATAATCCTAATCAAAGTCCGAGGGTAATCATTATCCAAAAATTATATGGAAATTTTTTTAATGATGACACAGACTTAACTTTTCCCAAACATAGATTTAAAAAATTCATTAAAGATGTTGTTTTAGGTACCATTGAAAGAGATGAAGTTATTAAAGAAGAAGTTAAAAAATATCTAAGCGAAGATTTGCAGTTAACTAATTTAGATCAGGTTTTTCAAGTGATAGTAAAATCTGCTATTTTTGAGTTTTTATACAAACCTAAAGTTTCTTCTAAAATAATTATTAAAGAATATCTTGATGCATCAAACTTTTTTTTAGAAGTTGGTCAAACTAAATATTTAAATGCAATATTAGATAAGATAGCTAAAAAAATAAGAACTACCAATGCATGAATTTGAATTAATAAAAAATTATTTTCAAAAACTTTCTAAAAAATCACCAAGTGCCTTAAATTTGAATGATGATGTTTTTTTTGATAAAAAAAATAAATTAGCAGTATCAGTTGATACATATGTAGAGGGCAATCATTTCATAGACTTTAAAAGACCTGAGCTTGTCATTAAAAAAATAATTAGATCATCAATTTCAGATTTAATATGCAAAGGTATTAAACCAAAATATTATTTTATTTCTGGTTCTGGTAATAAAAAAAGTTTTTCTAAATTAAATTTATCAAAAATCAGCAAGTCACTTAATCAAGAACAAAATAAATATAAAATATTTTTAAGCGGTGGAGATACAGTTTTTTCTAACAAGTTAAGTTTTACAATTACTTCATTAGGTTTTGCCGACAATATTATTCATAGAAACAAAGCTAAACTTTATGATGATGTATATGTCTCTGGAAATATAGGAGACAGCTATTTAGGGCTATTAGTTTTAAAAAATAAAATTAAGCTTAATTCAAGATTAAAAAAATATTTTACTAATCAATATTTTATGCCGAATATTCAATTAAAATTAATTGATCAAATTAAAAAGTTTGCAAATACCTCAATTGATATATCTGATGGACTTATAGCGGACCTTGATAAAATGATTAATAATCAGAAATTATCTTATAAAATTTTTTTAAAAGATATTCCAATTTCAAGTAACCTAAAGAAGATACTTGCTCTAAAAAAACTATCTAAGATTAATTACATTTCTAATGGTGATGATTATCAAGTCTTATTTACAGCTTCTAAAAATAAGATGAGAATCATAAGAAAAATTGCTACTAATTGTAGAGTTAAGCTAACTAAAATTGGCACAATTCAAAGCCATGTTAAAAAATCATCCATTGTAGATGATGAAAATCGGCAATTTACCCTTAAAAATAAAGGTTATTTTCATAAGTTTTAAAAAGTTAAATATTGCCTTTTATTGCTTTTTTTGTATTGTCCGGACTTTAATGAATAAAATTTAACAACCAAACAACCAAAGGCAAAATGAACTCACTAATTGAAACAATATTATTACTTACCATAGCAGCTGGATCTCTATCAATCGTTTATGGTTTTTTTACAGGAATGAATATCCTTAACTCAAGTGCTGGAAATGCCAAGATGCAAGAAATAGCATCAGCAATTCAAATTGGTGCTAAGGCTTATTTAGCAAGACAATACAAAACAATTGCCGTGGTTGGAGTTGTTGTTTTAGTTATTATTTGCTTTGTGTTCAGTCCATTAGTTGGTTTAGGTTATTTTATTGGTGCTACATTATCAGGTATAGCTGGTTATGTTGGAATGTTAGTTTCTGTTCAAGCTAACGTTAGAACTGCTGAAGCATCAAGAAAAGGTTTAGCAAACGGTCTTGCTGTTGCATTTAAATCAGGTGCTGTAACTGGAATGTTAGTTGCTGGATTAGCTTTGCTTGCAATCGCAGTTTATTACTATTTTTTATTAAAAGCAGGTATTAATGACAGAGAAGTTGTTAATGCATTAGTTGCATTAGGCTTTGGTGCTTCTTTAATATCAATTTTTGCAAGATTAGGTGGTGGAATTTTTACAAAAGGTGCTGATGTTGGTGCTGACTTAGTTGGTAAAGTTGAAGCGGGTATTCCAGAAGACGATCCTAGAAATCCAGCTGTAATTGCTGACAATGTTGGAGATAACGTTGGTGATTGTGCTGGTATGGCAGCAGATTTATTTGAAACTTATGCTGTAACAATTGTTGCAACAATGGTTCTTTCTTCGATATTTTTTTATGGTGATTTAAATATGATGATCTATCCTCTAACTATTGGTGGTGCTTGTATTTTAACATCAATCTTAGGAACTTTCTTTGTTAAACTTGGAAAAAGTAAAAATGTTATGAACGCTTTATATAAAGGGTTTGTAGTTTCTGCTGTTTCTTCATTAATAATTTTATACCCTGTTACTGATTATGTAATTGGATTTGCAAGCGAATATACTGTTAATGGTAAAAGCTTTACTGGTATGAGTTTGTATTATTGTGGAATAATTGGTTTAGTTATTACTGGACTATTAATTTGGATTACTGAATACTACACTGGTACTGAATACAGACCAGTAAGAAGTATTGCTAAATCTTCTACAACTGGTCATGGAACAAATGTTATTCAAGGCTTAGCTGTTTCTATGGAAGCTACTGCAGTACCAGCTTTAATTATTGTTGCGGGTATATTAGCAACAAATTCAATCGCTGGTCTTTATGGTATCGCTATTTCAGTAACTACAATGCTTGCATTAGCAGGTATGGTTGTTGCGCTTGATGCTTATGGTCCTGTAACAGATAATGCTGGTGGTATTGCTGAAATGGCTAAATTACCAAATAGTGTTAGAAAAACTACTGATGCATTAGATGCAGTAGGTAATACAACTAAAGCTGTTACTAAAGGTTATGCTATAGGTTCAGCAGGCTTAGGTGCTCTAGTATTATTTGCAGCTTATGTTGAAGACATCAAGCACTTTTCAGGTGTAGCAGGTTCAAAGCTTGAAGGAATTGTTGTAACTTTTGATTTATCAAATCCTTACGTTGTAGTTGGTTTATTAATTGGTGGAATGCTTCCATATTTATTTGGATCAATGGGTATGCAAGCTGTTGGTAGAGCAGGTGGTGCAGTAGTTGTTGAAGTAAGAAGACAATTTAAAAAATATCCAGGTATCATGAAAGGTAAACAAAAACCTGATTATGCTAAATTAGTAGATTTATTAACTTTAGCTGCAATTAGAGAAATGATTATACCTTCGTTATTGCCAGTTCTTTCTCCTATTGTTTTATACTTTGTAATACTAGCTATAGGTGGTCAAGTTGCTGCTCTAGCTGCAGTAGGTGCAATGTTGTTAGGTGTAATTATTACAGGTTTATTTGTAGCTGTTTCAATGACTGCGGGTGGTGGTGCTTGGGATAATGCAAAAAAGTATATTGAGGACGGAAATCACGGTGGAAAAGGTTCTGAAGCACACAAAGCTGCTGTTACTGGTGATACTGTTGGAGATCCTTACAAAGATACTGCTGGTCCTGCTGTTAATCCAATGATTAAAATTACAAATATTGTGGCTTTACTATTGTTGGCGGTGATTGCTGGTTAAATTAATTTATTTTTTTTTTACCAAGAGGGTCGTTTATTTTTTGTCTTACTGAGTACAAAAACTCATATATAAAATTATTTTTAGAATAACTCATTTGAGTTGTGTCTTCAGAAAATTTTATATTGTTCATATCTTCCTTAGTTAAAAAAACATTTTTTGATAAAAGACCTCTATTATCAATATCCAATAGTAAGATGTTATTTTTTAACAATTCTTTTTTCCCTAAATTTGATAGTTTTGAGGAGCTAGTTTGTATTTCCATATAAATCCATAATTCCTGATTAAAAGCCCCTTTTGTTGAAGGAGGTCCTAAAAGTTCAATTATATCGTTTTTATTTGTTTTACCAATTATAAGTTTTTCATTCTTCTTTTCTAAAAAATGTACTCCATGATGTTTTATAACTTTATTTAATGTACAATTTGAAATAAATAAAAAAATAATAATTAGATAAAAATAATTTTTCATGAGCAAAGAATATTTAAATATTTACAACAATTTAGTTAAATTAACTAGAAATAAAGATTTGTATAAGAATTTTAAAAATCAGGATACTTTTTCTGATAGATTGATATTTTTTTTACTGCATTTTGCTTTTTTTTTGAAAGTTTATAAGGAAAATAATGATAAAAAAATACTACAAGAGATTTATGATTTTACCTTCAGACAAATTGAATTAAGCATCAGGGAAATTGGTTACGGTGACCAATCAATTAATAAAAAAATGAAAGATTACTTAAACTTATTCTATGGAATGATCGACAAAATTCACAGTTGGGATGAATTAGATATAGAATCTAGAAACTCTATTTTGGTAAATTTTTTAGATAATTCATCTAATATTGAGTATTTGGTTAAATATTTTGAAAATTATAGGTTAAATTTAAAAAATAATACTTTAAATTCTTATATAAAAGGTGTAGTTAAACACTAAATTTTATTATGGCTGTACCTAAACGAAAACAATCACCGTCAAGAACTGGAATGAGAAGAGCTCAGAATATGAAGTTCAAATCTACAAATATTGTTGAGGACAAGAAATCTGGAGAATACAGATTACCTCATCACTTAGATCTAAAAACAGGTATGTATAGAGGTAGACAAGTTTTAGATCCTAAGGAATAAAATTCCAAATTTAAATGAGCAAAATAATAAAAATTGCAGTCGATGCAATGGGTGGTGATAATTCACCAAAAAAAATTATTGATGGAATTAATCATCATTATAAAAGTAACTCTAATACTTTTTATCAAATTTTTGGTGATAAGGAAAAAATACAAAATTATATAAATGATCAATTACCCACATCTTCATTTGAAATAAATCACACTAAAGATTTTGTTAAAGGAACTGATAGTCCTTTAGAAGGTGCTAAAAGAGGAAAAAACACCAGTATGTGGTTAGCCATACAAAGTGTTAAAGAAAAAAAATCAGACATAGTTATTTCTGCCGGTAACACTGGAGCATTACTGGTTATTTCAAAACTTAATCTAAAGATGATTGAAAATATTGATAAACCAGCTCTTTCTGCTTTATGGCCAAATAAAAAGAATATGAGTGTTGTGCTAGATTTGGGAGCTAATATCGAATGTAGTCCAAAAAATTTAATTGATTTTTCTATAATGGGATCTTCCTTATTTAAATCTTTATATCCTGATGATACAGCTAAAGTTGCTTTATTAAATATAGGTTCTGAAGAAATTAAAGGTAATGAGACTATCAAAGAAACTTACCAACAATTAAATCAAAGAAATAACACTGACTTTGAGTTTAAGGGTTATATAGAAGGTAATCAGTTAATGAATGGCGATGTAAATGTTATCGTTGCAGATGGATTTACTGGAAATATTGCCTTGAAGACAGCTGAGGGTACTGCAAATTTTATTACAAGTGAATTAAAGAAAGCCATGACAGGTAATATTATTGGTAAAATTTCATCTTTACTAAATATTTCAAATTTAAAAAAATTTAAAGAAAGATTAGATCCAAGACTTTATAATGGTGCAATTTTCATAGGTTTAGATTCTCCTGTTATTAAAAGCCATGGTGGAACAGATTATATAGGCTTTTCAAACTCATTAAGTGTTTGCACTAGAATTGTCACTGGTAATTTAATAGAAAAGATAAGAAACAACATAAGTTAATGCAAAGAACTAACTTAACAAAAAAAGATCTTATAAATTCAATTTATATGCAAATTGGTTTTTCAAAAAATATATCTGAAAATTTGATTGATGATTTTCTAATCACAATAGTAGACAATTTAAAAATAGAAAAGAAATTAAAGCTCTCTAAATTTGGTACTTTTTCTATAAGAGTAAAGAAAAGTAGAATTGGACGAAACCCCAAAACAAAAGAACAAACAACTATATCTAATAGAGATGTCGTTTTATTTAAAGCTTCTAAGGAATTTAAAGATTTGGTAAATTCTAAGAATGATTCATAAAAATAATGATGCTTATAAGTCAATAGGTGAGGTTGCTAAAATTCTTGGTCTTGTAAACAAAAAAAAAGGAACCTTGAATACACATACTATTCGATTTTGGGAGAAGGAATTTAAGCAAATTAAGCCAAAAATTTTAAATGGTAATAGAAGATATTATAATAATGATACTATTGAGGTTTTAAAAAAAGTTAAATATCTGCTCAAAGATCAAGGAATGACTATTATTGGTGTTAAAAAAGTTCTTAATTCTGATAAATCATTAAAACTTGACGAATTACCAAATAATTCTATAAATGCTGATTATAATTTAAAAAATAAACTTAAGAAGATTTCCGATTTAATAAAAAAGATAAAAAGTTTAAAATAAAATGGCAAAAAAAACACACGTTAAAGTTAGATTAGTACCAGAGGCTAAACCTGATAGTCCTTTTTTTTATTATGTTAAAAAACCTGCAGGTGGTGAAAAAGCTAAAGTTAAATTGTCTGCAAAGAAATACAATCCTTCTACAAGAAAACATGAAATGTTTGTGGAAAAAAAATTACCTCCACACAGTAAATAGTATTATTTTTTTCTAAAATTTCTTTTTTCGTAATCAATAAAAGACCAAATCATATTTTTCCAAATTCTATTAGTGATTTTTGGGTCTATATTAGTCTGTATTGATTTTTTTTTAATCTTTTTAAGTATAAAATTGATCCTTTTTTGATCAATTATTTCTTTTTTATGTATTTTTACTTTTAGCACTTCATTGACTAGTGAGGATCTTTTTTTGATTAATTTAAGTAAATCATTATCAAGTTTATCAAGCTTAATTCTAATGAGATTTAGTTTTTTTTTATTAGTAGGCGACATTTATTCAATTGGTTATTAAGATAATTATTATAAGTATAATTTATGTTTGTAAATAGCGACAACTATATAAAATATTTAAAATTGTGGTTAATAACTTTATTTTCATTAATTGTTCTTATGGTAGCTGTCGGTGGTCTTACTAGACTAACAGACTCTGGTTTATCAATCACAGCTTGGGAGCTCTTTACTGGAATACTCCCACCTATGAATATTAATGAGTGGAATTTTTATTTCACAGAGTACAAAAAAATACCTGAATATAAAAATATTAACTCCGGCATGTCCTTAGATGAATTTAAAGTGATTTTTTATTGGGAGTATGCTCATAGATTGTTAGCAAGATTTGTAGGTTTGTTTACTTTAGTGCCTTTGCTTTTCTTTACTCTCTACTTTAAAAAAACCCTGTATTATTCAAATAAATATTATTGGATTTTTTTTCTTGTGTGTCTTCAAGGGGTCATTGGTTGGTATATGGTATCTAGTGGATTAATTGAAAATAATGACGTTAGTCACTTTAGACTCAGCATTCATTTATCTTTAGCTTTATTTATCTTATGTTTAATTTTCTGGTATATTTTAGATATTCATAAAATTAAGAAATTTGAAAATAAAATTCCAAATTTTCTTTTATTATTCATACTTAAATTGATAGTTTTACAGATTGTATTGGGTGCTTTTTTATCTGGTTTAGATGGTGGTCTCATCTATAACTCATGGCCTGATATGAATGGTAGTTTTTTTCCAAATGATGTAAGTTATGGTGATTTAATTACCACTCAATTATTTAATAACCCATCAATTATTCAATTTTTTCATAGATCAACTGCATATTTGCTTTTATTTTTTATAATCATTTTAAATTTTATCTATTTTAAAAAACAATATGATTTTAAATATGTATTATTTTTTGATGTTGCTTTCTTGTTTCAAATTTTTTTAGGAATTATAACTTTGATTTCTGGTGTAGAGATTACATACGCTTCACTACACCAGCTAGGTTCAATATTAGTTTTGAGTTCTTATTTTTTGATATTATATAAAAACTCTAACTAACTGCTTTCAAATTTCCTTTAGAAGATTTATTTAAAGCTTGGTCTAAATCCTCAATAATGTCATCTATATGCTCAATACCAATACATAATCTTACGTATCCAGGAGTTACACCTGAGGCTAACAATTCTTTTTCTGTTAACTGACTATGAGTTGTTGTTGCAGGATGAATTGCTAAACTTCTTGCATCTCCAATATTTGCAACATGATAAAACATTTTTAAAGACTCAATAAATCTCTTACCTGCTTCAATACCACCTTTGAGCTCAATACCAACTAAACCACCATTTCCTTTATTAAGGTATTTTTTAGCACGATCAGCAATTTTACCCTCATGTTCTGTTGGATAGATTACTCTTGTTACTTCTTTATTTTTCTTTAAATAGTCAACAACTTTTGATGCATTTGAGCAGTGTTGTTTCATTCTAAGAGCAACTGTTTCAAGCCCTTGAATAATTCCAAATGCGTTGTCAGGTGATAGGGCAGAACCAAGATCTCTTAGTAATGTAACCCGAGCTCTTACTGCAAAAGAAACATTAGCCCCAGTTAATTCTGGAACCACTTTTCCCCATATAGCTCCACCGTAACTTGCGTCAGGTTCGTTAAATAAAGGTTGTCTTTTGGGATCAGCTGTCCAATCAAAATTACCTCCATCAACTAAAGCTCCACCTACAACTGTACCGTGACCACCTATATATTTTGTTAATGAATAAACTACTACAGCAGCACCATGTTCTAAAGGTTTGCAAATTACAGGGGCAGCTGTGTTGTCCATTATTAATGGTATATTGTATTTTTTACCAATATCAGAAACTTCTTTAATCGGAAAAACTCTCAAATAAGGATTTGGTAAAGTTTCACCATAAAAAGCTCTAGTTTTATCATCAACAGCTTTTTCAAAGTTTTTTGGGTCAGAAGGGTCCGCATATCTAACTTCAATACCAAGTTTACTTAATGTATGCGTGAATAACGAAATAGTACCTCCGTATAAATCCGTAGAGCTCACTATATTATCCCCAGCTTGTGCAACGTTTAAAATTGCAAAAGTTGATGCGGTTTGTCCAGATGCTACTGTTAAACAGGCTAATCCTCCCTCTAATGAAGCAACCCTTTTTTCAAGAGCATCATTTGTTGGATTCATTATTCTTGTATAAATATTTCCAAATTCCTTAAGAGCAAACAAATTCGCAGCATGTTCAGTACTATCAAATTGATACGATGTTGTTCTATAAATTGGAACTGCTACTGCTTTGGTTGTTGGATCGCTTCTATAATCACCACCATGTATAGCTATAGTCTCAGGGTTTTGTCTTTTTGTACTCATCTTAATACTCCTTTTTTAGTACTTTTGCTTTATGCAAGGCGTACAATACAGTTCAAATGCGCCTACCGATAATGTGGGTAAAAAATCCTTTTTAGCAATAACTAGCCTGCAATAGGAACAAATCGGCTATATAGAAATATCATTTAAGCAAGATATTGCAAGGGAAATATAAAATTGACATTATATCTAATAATAGTATTAATCCTCGCACAATGACAAAATTTCTAAAAAGTGGTGATTTAAACAGTAACTGGTTTGAGATTGATGCTAAAAATGCTGTAGTTGGCAGATTAGCTTCTATTATCGCTATGATTGTTAGAGGAAAAAATAAAACAACTTTTACACCTCATATGGATGATGGTGATTTTGTTGTTGTTAAAAATGTTGAACAAGCAAAGTTCACTGGAAAAAAATTTAAAGATAAAAAATATTATAGACATACTGGTCACCCAGGTGGAATTAAAGAAATTACTCCTGAAAAGTTATTAGAAAAAAATAAACCTGGAGAGACATTAAAATTAGCTATTAAAAGAATGTTACCTGGTGGAGTTCTAGGAAGAAAACAATTAACTAAAGTAAAAATTTATGCTGGTGAAGAACACCCTCATGCAGCACAAAACCCAAAACTTTTAGACCTAGGTAAATTAAACAGTAAAAATTTAATAAGAAATTAATATGGAAACAGAAGCTTCACCAAATAAAGTATCTACAAAAAAACCTAAAATTAAATTAGATTTTAAAGATAGTAAATACGCAACTGGTAGAAGAAAAAAATCTATTGCAAAAATTTGGGTGAAAAAGGGTACTGGCAAAATTTACGTTAATGGCAGAACTATGGATGAGTACTTCACTAGCGGAAGTCACAAAATGCAAATCACAAGACCATTTGAGATTATAAACCAAGCAACTGATTATGATGTAAGATGTAGTGTAGCAGGCGGTGGTCACACAGGTCAAGCTGGCGCAATGGTTCATGGTATTGCTAAAGCATTAATCTTATTTGACTCAGAGAATAGAGCAGTACTTAAGACAGAAAAGCTTAATACTAGAGACTCTAGATCGGTTGAAAGAAAAAAACCTGGTCGAAGAAAAGCAAGAAGAAGCTTCCAATTCTCGAAAAGATAATTCTTTTTTAACTCTAAACTGTTATAATAAAAAAATGCCTAAGCTTAATGTTTTAGTTGCTGGATCAACAGGTTATATTGGTGTTCAATTAATTAAATTATTAGTTAAACACAGCAATGTTAACATTAAATATCTTTGTGGTAATACGTCTGTTGGAAAAAATATCTCTAGTTATGATAAATCATTAAGTTCAAAAAAATTACCTAAAATTATTAGATACAATAAAGAACTTTTGAAAAACATAGACCTTGTTTTTACAGCTCTACCTAATGGTGAAGCACAAGATATTTCAAATGATTTATTAAAGCATAATGTATTAATTGATTTAGCTGCAGACTTTAGACTTAATAAAGCATCAGATTATCTAAAATGGTACAAACAAAAACACAGATCTATCAAAAATATTAAAAAGTCAATTTATTCATTACCAGAAATCAATGGTGGTAAAGTAAAGAAATTTAATATTATTGGATGTCCAGGTTGCTACCCAACATCAATACTTTTACCACTTATTCCTTTAGTTAAAAAAAATTTAATAAAAACAGATAATGTTATTATAGATTCAAAATCTGGTTACTCTGGTGCTGGGAGAGGTGTACATAAAAAATATAAGGATAAAAATCTTTATGAATCCTTAAGTGCTTATGGTGTAGGTTTCCATAGACATAACTCTGAAATTCAACAAGAAATTGAAAACCACACTACAAATAAATTTTCTTTTACATTCACACCCCATTTAACGTCAATGTTTAGAGGGATACTTAGTACTATTTACGTAGATCTTAGCAAAGGTGTAAGTATTAAAAATTTAGAAAATACTCTAAAGAGTCAATATTCAAAAAACAGATTCGTTAAAATTTTAAAAACAAATTCATTGTTAAGTACAAATGACGTAATTAACACAAATAATTGCTCTATAGTAATTTGTAAAACTAAGTATAAAAATAGAGTTATTATTTTATCTGTTATTGATAATTTAATTAAAGGTGGGGCAGGTCAAGCAATACAAAATATGAATATCAAATTTGGTTTTAATGAAACAAAAGGATTAATTTGAAATATTTATTTTTATCTTTAATTGTATTTTTAACTTCGTGCACATTAAACAAAGAGTCTATTAATTGGAATGGAGATTCTATTAAAAAGTCTACTGACGAAAAAAAACTTTCAAAGATATTAAAAAAAACTGGTGATTACAAATCTATGACTTTTGATGAATTTAACCTCTTTCTTAAAGATTATTCAAAAAATGCAGAATACCCAGATATTAACCAATAGATGAAAAATATAATCAACATTGCTGTAGTTGGTCTAGGACAAGTTGGCATTTATTTGTTAAATGAACTTAACACTAAAAAAAAAGATATTGAACTTAAGACAGGTAAAAAGATTAAAGTAGTAGCTGTTTCAGCAAGAAGCATTTCTAAAAAAAGAAGATTTAAAGTTAATAAGAAAATATTTTTTAAAAACCCATTAGAAATTTTTAATAAGACCAAAGTAGATATTTTATTTGAAGCTATAGGTATGTCAGATGGGATTTCAAAAAAAGTTGTGGAAACTGCTTTAAAAAATAGAATACATGTAATCACTCCTAATAAAGCACTTATCTCTAAACATGGTGATTATTTAGGAAAATTAGCAGAGGATAATAATGTTAATTTAGAATTTGAAGCATCTGTTGCTGGTGGTATTCCAATATTAAGAACCATTAAAGAGGGTCTTGCGACTAACAAAATTTCTAAAGTCTATGGAATTTTAAATGGTACTTCTAACTATATTCTTTCAGAAATGGAAAATTCTAATGATAGTTTTTCTAGCGTATTAAAAAAAGCTCAAAAATTGGGATACGCTGAACCAGGTAACCCTAAATTAGATTTAAATGGTTTTGATGCTTTTGCTAAAGTAAGAATTTTATCTGCTTTAGCCTTTAATACTAAAATTTCAAAACATAAATGCTTAATGGAGGGTATTGAAAAAATTGAATTAAAAGACATAGAAATTTCCAATCAATTAAATTTACGAATCAAACTCCTTGGCATTTCAGAACTAATTAATGGCCAACTTTTTGAAACTGTACACCCATGCTTAGTTAGCAAAAGTTCCTATATTGGTAATGTTGGAGGTGTTATGAATGCTGTTATTCTCGAAGGAAAACCTGTGGGTGAAAGTATATTACAAGGAGAGGGTGCTGGCCCAGGACCTACTTCTTCATCTTTATTATCAGATTTACTTTCAATTTTAAGAGGTAATATTAAGAAGCCATTTGGCATCCCTGGCAATAAACGTACATTAATTAAATGTTACAACGTTGATAATTATGTAAATTCACTATATTTGAGATTTGAAGTTAAAGACAAACCAGGTGTTTTATCAACAATCACAAACCGACTAGCTAAGTATAAAATTTCAGTAAAAAGATTAATCCAAACTCCTGATAAAAAAAACAATAAAGCTACTATTGTTATTATTACACATAAAACTAATGAACTTAATTCCAAGATCTGTCTTTCTGTTTTTAATAAAGACAAAAATATTCTCAGATACCCAACATTGATTAGAATTTATAATTAATGGAAATATATCTAAAACTGTTTGAGGTTTTATTTCCTGTCTTTTTTGTTGTTGGTATTGGTTATTATCTTGGCAAAAATAATCCAAAATTAGACACTTCTTTTATTACTACCTTTGCAGCAAATATTGGTACTCCTGCAATGATAATATATTCTTTAACATCAACTGGAATGTCTTTTGACATTTTTAAAAATTATTTTTGGTACTATTTGATAGCAATTTTTATTTTCACAATAGTAGGTATAGTTTTTTTATTTTTTTTAAATACTAGAGATATTATTCGTGAATTACCTCCCTTTGTTATGCCTAATACTGGTAATATGGGTTTACCAATATGTTTATTCGCTTACGGCACCCAAGGTTTAGGTGTCGCTGCTGCAATTTCAGCCTTAATAGTGCTATGCCATTTTACTCTTGGAGTATTTCTTGCTGATAGAAAATTTGATTTAAGTGTAATTCTTAAAAACCCACCCTTTTATGCGATTATAATTTCAGTAATTTTTCTATACTTTAGAATAGAACTTCCTCTCTTCGTTGAAAATACAACTTTTCTACTAATGTATGCTACGATTTTTTTAATATTAATGTCTTTAGGAATTGCTCTTACTCGTTTTAAGGTTTTTTCATTCAAAAAAGCATTTATATCATCAATAGGAAGGGTAATACTTGGCCCAATAATTGGTTTTTCAATAATAAAATATTTTAACCTTTCAGGTTTTGCTGCCGGCGTTCTATTAATTCAATGTTCAATGCCGAGTGCTGTTTTAAATTATCTTGTAGCATCAATTTATTCACCAAAAAAGATTGTAGATAGTGTTGCTAGTACCATTGTTGTTTCAACAGTCATGTCTTTTTTTACTATTCCCGTTGTCGTATTCTTTGCTTTAAAGTACTTTAATTAAACTGTATCTATTGGCTTATGAAAGCCATCATATTTAACCTTTTAGCCTGGGTAATGCTTCCAATCATGGATGGTTTTGCAAAATATTTAAGTGCCGATATGCCCGTTTTACAGATCACGTGGGCTAGATATTTTTTTACGGTCGCATTCACTCTTCCAATAATGTTCTTGTTTTACAATAAGCAGCTTGTTTGGACTGATAAACCTAAGTTACAAATAATAAGAGGGTTAATACTACTTTCTGCTAATATTTGTTTTTTCTACGCAATTTCTGTTATCTCTTTAGCTAAAGCTCTGACACTTGCTTTTGTAGCACCTTTAATTGTTACTGCATTTTCTCCTATATTTTTGGGTGAGAAGGTGGGTATAAGAAGGTGGACTGCTGTTATTATAGGATTTATAGGCTCTCTAGTAGTTATAAGACCAGGTTTTGTGGAGATTAACTTGGCCAGTCTAGCTGCATTAGGAACAGGTATAATGTATGGGTTCTATTTAATAATTACACGTAAATTGAGCACTTCAGATAACCCTTTATTAACTTTATTACTAACTGGATTAGTTGGGTTAATCGCCGTTTCAGGATTAATGCCATTTGTATGGGTTAATCCAACCCCTTCTCAATGGTCTATGATGGCCTCAATAGGCGTATTTGCCTGCATTGGGCACTTATTTCTTATATTATCACTTAAATACGCTGATGCCTCTAAATTGGCTCCATTTAGCTACTTTGAAATCATTACTAATATAATTATTGGGTATTACTTCTTTAGTGACTTTCCTGATAATTGGACATTCTTAGGCTTATCCATTATTATTATGAGTGGAGTTTATATCTCAAGAAGAGAATCTTATATTAAATCCTACTGACTAGGTATTACTTGTTTACTAATATCTAATATTATACATTAATAGTATATTATATACTACTGTAATTATTAGTTTAATTATAATACTATTAATGTCTAAAAATCACAGATAAAATATAATAATATTTAAAAATAGTTAAATTATAGTTACTAAAATAGCTTAAAAATAAAACAAAAGTAGCATAAATCTATTTTTCTAACGTTGAAAAAGCGAGAATTGGGTAATTTTAATTTTTAGTAAATTAAACATAGTTTTTAAGCTGGCTAAAATGGTGATTTAGTATTGATATTAAATACTTGTTTCAATTAATAGGGTATTTTTGTTAAAATTAGAGTATTTATAGAGTAGAATAGGGGGTTAAAAAAGCTAGTAAAATGGTCTTTTTTACTCTCTCTATAATCGTTGCTATTGTTGGCAAGTAGAGCAATGCAGTATGAGAATATACTGTTTAAACGCTCATAGGATGGTCTATTTTAGCCAAAAGTCTATTTCTAGTACAACTGAAGGATGTATTACAGCAATTAAAGGAAAATATGGCAAAATACCTAAATAGTGTTTAATAGCAATGGTTTTAAACGTTTTTTGGGGTTAAAAGTACTATTTTATGAAGACTTTTTCTGATCTCAATAAACGTCGTTTTTCTTGAATTCCACCTTTTCCAGAGTATCCGCCGAGACTTCCATCTGATCTGATTACTCTATGACAGGGTATTTTGGGTGGATAAGGGTTTTTACCCACTGCATTAGCAACAGCTCTGAATGCCTTAGGTTTTCCAATCGCTTTAGCAACTTCCAGGTAGGTCTTAACTTTGCCCTTGGGTATTTTCTTTAGGTAATTCCAGACTTTTAGTTGAAACTTAGTCCCCTTTAAGTTCATAGAGTTCAAAACCTGTGTTATTGGCTATTTTATCATATAATTTTTTAGCATTTTCATTGGAAGAGTGGGTGATCCAACGAATTCCATCCCAATTATTAGCTTTAGATAAGGATTTTAGATGACTAATAAGCTTTTGAGCTATTTTTTGACCTCTAAATTCTGGCTCTACGAACAAATCGTCTAAAAAACCAATTAATTGGCCCTTAATCGGCCTTGGCATTGTTCTATAATGGGCAATTCCAACGATTTTACCCTCTAATTCAAAGCAAATACCGTTAATATCATGACTTTCATCGTGAATCCATCCCCATAAAGTGTTTAAAATTCCTTTATCCATTGGGACTTTGTAAAAATCAGCATAACCATTGTATAATTTAGACCAATTTTCCTTATCTGCTTGTTGCAATTTTCTAATCATTTAGTTTAATTTTATATTTTAATTTATTGATATTTAACAGTTTTATTAATAACCCGTTAGATAAATGTATGCTGCTACACAGATACAAAATAAAATTAAAGTACCTAAAAATTCTCGGATTGACAAAGAAATTAGATTATATTCATCGGACCAATTAAAAGTATTATAATCATTATTAATAATACAATTATAATTATATCCATATAATCAATATATTTTGTTGCTTGACATATTAAAACCTTTAATATATTACTAACGATAATTAATGGTTATCAATAGTAATAGACATGAATAAAATAATAACAGACATAAAAACATTACAGGAAGAAACATTATTAAATCTTAAAAGCTCTAAAGCTAAGAATACAATAAGAGCCTATAAGTCCGATTTTAATGATTTTGGACTGTTTTGTGCTCAAAACGGATTTAAATCTTTACCGTCAGAAGCCAAAATAATCTCATTATATTTGACACAATTATCAACTAAAGAAGTTAAGATCAGTACCATAAAGAGAAGATTGGTATCAATAGGAGTAATACATAGGCTTAAAGGTCATTATTTAGATACCAAGCATCCGTTAATTGTCGAAAATTTAATGGGTATTAAAAGAAGAAAAGGAAGCATTCAAAATGGAAAAAAACCATTATTAATCAATAATTTAAAAAGAATAATTAATGTTATAGATCAGCAAAAAAAAGAGCAGATTAAAATATTTAGAGATAGAACTATAATCTTAATTGGATTTTCAGGTGGTTTTAGAAGAAATGAAATAGTTTCACTTGATTATGATGATTTAGATTTTGTTGAAGAAGGACTTAAGATAAATATAAAACGCTCAAAAACCGACCAGTTTGGTGAAGGTTCTATAAAAGGCCTCCCCTACTTTGACAATTCTCAATATTGTCCAGTAGTTTCATTGAAGAATTGGATAGATATAGCAAAAATTAATTCTGGTTCTTTATTTAGGAGATTTTCTAAGGGTTCAAGATTAACAGAAAAAAGATTAACAGATCAAACAGTAGCTTTACTCATTAAAGAATATTTACAATTAGCTGGTATAGATAATAAAAATTATTCAGGTCACAGCTTAAGATCAGGTTTCGCTACTTCAGCAGCTGAATCTGGAGCAGAGGAGCGAAGTATAATGGCTATGACAGGGCATAAATCTTCAGAAATGGTAAGAAGATACATTAAAGAAGCAAACTTATTTAAAAATAATGCATTAAATAAGATTAAAATTTAGTTTTATTTGTCTAAATTTAAATGTTTCAAAGTATCATCATAACTTTTAATATTTAAAAAATTTTTATGATTATAATAGTAATCACTAAATTTTAATCTTTTAAAATTTTTACAGTTTAGATCAAGAATATTATGGTTTTTAATCTTTCTTATTATGGCAACACCAAAATCAATTTTACTAGTAATTATATCTAAATACGGATCACACCTTAATTCAACAATAGATTTCCAAACATCACCGTTCCAAGATCCTCTATATCTTGGTACAGCCTGATGCGCCAAACTTCTAGGAAGACAATCATGAACTAAAATAAACCCATCGTCATTTAGAATCTTTAAAGAATTCTTAATATCTTTAATAACTTGTTCATAATAATGAAGCCCGTCAATAAAAATTACATCATATTTATCGTTAGGATTATTTAAGAAAAAAATATCGCTAGTAGAGCGAATTGTGCCACCACTAATTGGGTCTACACCTACCTTGTTCTTAATTCTTATTTTAGAAAATAGTTGGTCTTTATCACAACCAATTTCAAGATAATTTTCAAAATTGTATTTATTGATTATCATTTGAATCAAATCCCAACGATAAATATTTTTAGGAAAATCAAAAAATAGTTTTTTAGAAAATCTTTCTATAAATATAAAATGATATATCCTAAAAAAGAAAAGTTTAAAAAGGTTAAGATTTTCCATATTTTTTCTAAAAAATTAACTTATATATCATAGTTACATATAATAAAATTGATATTAATCTAAAAAAATTTTTTAAAGAATTTTTAAATCTTAAGATTAATAAATTAATTATAAATCTCTGTAAATAATCAATAAAATTTTTAGAAATAATTAAAATCAAATTAATTAATAAAACATTTTTTTTCAGGTAAATATATTCAGAAATTTTATGAATTATTGATAATTTATAACTTTGGAAATAATTTTTTTTTGAAGAAGAGTTTTCTAAATGAATAACTTTAGCTGAGGGCACCTCAACTACAGTTTTGCCTTTTTTAATTATACGATCACATAAATCATTATCTTCAAAGTACATAAAAAAGTCTTTATCAAATCCTCCTAATTCCAAGAAAAAATCTCTTCTCATAAAAAGACAGCATCCAACTAGAAAATCACAGCACATATTATTTTCCGGAATATTATTTAAGGAATTGGAAAGCTTTCTCCCTTTTATTTTTTTGACATGAGAAATTGAACCGTTGGTTCTTCTTTTCATGTTAGAGTCGTATAAAGAAGGTCCTATAACACCAACATCATCATTATAATTTAAAAATTCAGAATAAAGAGTATTTATAAATTTTTCGTTAAGAAGAATATCTGGATTTACGATTAAAACATAAGGAGTTTTCGATTTATTAACACCTAAATTATTAGCCTTCCCGTAACCTAAATTTAAGTCAGGCGTAATTAGCTTTATGTTTTTAAAATCATTAATAAGAGAATTAAATTTATTCGATTTTGAATTATCAATTATAATTGTGGGAAATTTTTTTAAAGTTTCTAAATTTTGAATAATCAATTTTTCACTTTCATAACTAACAATAATAATAGTAATATCTTTATAAAAACTCATATAGTTTTTAATAATTTTACCCATTGTTTAGAAATAATACTTAATCTAAATTTTTTTGAATGATTAAATGAATCTTTAATTAACTTATTTTTCTTATACTTATTTAATGATAATAGGTAAAAAATTTTATTTTCTAAATCATCAAAATTTTTTGCTATAATGCTATTATAGTTAGAAATTGAATAATTTTTTAAAGCAGTTTTTCCAAATGTAATAATGGGTAAACCACATGAATTTGCCTCCAAAGCATTTAAGCAAAATGTCTCATCGTATCCGAGACATATCATTGCTAATGAATTTAAATATGTACTTTTAAGTTTTGATTTAGAAACACGTCCGAAAAAAAAATATTTTTAGATTTTAAAAATTTAAGTTCTGATTTTAGTTTTTTAGTATTAACACCAAAAATATATAATTTTAAAGATTTATCTCTTTGGTAAATTTTATTAACCCAAATTTCTATTAATTCATTTAATCCCCTATCCCGTTGAACTGACCAGACAAAAATTTTTTTTCTATTAAAATTTATTTTTTTTGTTATAAAAAAATCTGAAAGAAAATTTGAAATTACAAATCTTTTTTTAAACAAAAGAAAGCTATTAGTGATATTGCTAAGATAGTCACTTACAAAAACTACATAAGGTCTATGATAAATTATTGGAAAAAAATTTTTTTTTCTAATTGCTTTTTCAATTTGCAATTTATTATGAAGCCACAGAATTTTTTTTGATTTATTAAAATATGAATATAGAGACGTATCATTTGAAGAAATAATTGTATCAAACGAAAAATTTTTAGCATTCTTTTTTAGTTCGTTGATAGGTATATTGACAATCTTATCTTTAATTAATGTTTTTTTACAATTTGTTGCTAGTGTAATATTAAAATTTTCTTTACTTAAGGTCTTTGCTAATTCTATATTTAAAGATTCTATGCCACCTAATTCTTTAAGATTATTTGATTTCAAACTAAAATTTGAAGGACAGCTAAGCAATATATTCATTTAATTAAATAGTTTGATATAAAATAGGGTTAATTTAACTTTTAATAAATCTAAATAATAATTAATGTTTTTGCTTGGTTCTTTTAACAAACCCTCAAACTTAGTGTCAGATCTTAAATAGTGTTTTTTAAAAAATCTAATACTTATCCCCCACTTTTTTAAAAAGATTTTATTTCCTTTATTTCCAGTATCAGTGATTGAAAAAAAATTTTTTTCTTTTTGACGTGTAACAACTGAACCAAAATGATAAACTCTAGATTTACTAACACCTTTAAATATTCTAACTCCCAGCTTCCATAATTTCATATTTAAATCAGGGTCAGAACCTGTGCCGGGTGAAAATTCAACACTAAAGCCTCCTACTTTATTCCAAACCTCTTTATGAATAAGATGTGGTGCCCAAGTAGAACCTTGGAAATCATTACAATCAAGACTCATATAATTTTTCAATAATCTTAACTCATCAAAGGTTTTAGCAGTTTCACCAGCATAGAAATTTAGATGACCATTAAGTTTTGGATCACCATTGATCATCGTTCCCGACAAATAAAAAAGTTTAGTATTTAACTTGTTAACTACTTCAATCAGATATTGATCCCAATTAGGACAAAAATACATGTCATCATGAGCATAAAGTATTAGATCATAAATACTAATTGATGCAGCTTTATTGCAACCTACACAGATACCATCATTGATTTTGGAATAAGAAAATTTATAATTATTCTTTTTTACATAATCAAGAGTTCCATCATTTCCCTCATTAACATGTAGAATTATTTCATTTGGTAATTTTGAATTTTTTTGAATACTTTCTATAGCAAGTTTTAGATAATCTAAATTATTAAAAGTAGGAATTATTATAGATATCATTATTAATTTGTACTATTTGGTACAAAGACCAAATCGTCATGAACCCAGTTAATTAATTTATAATTGTGTTTTGTCATAAAATTATAAATTTCTGAGGATATAATGTTATCAATTTTATTCATGTAATATTCTTTAATTTTAATATCTATAAATTCTAAAACAACTAATTCAGGTTTATATTTATTTATATCGAAACCATTTAATACATTCATTTCATGACCCTCCACATCTATACTTAAATAGTTTATCTTTTGATTTTTGTATGGGCTATTTTCAATAATATCATTTAATGTACGAGTTCTTATTTTTCTAATTTCTTTAGCTTTTGCCCCAGTTTCTTTTGATAAAGTATTAATAGGTGATCTATTATGAAAAAAATATAAATCTGTATCCTCATTTTTATCTGAAATTGCAGCATTTACATTAAAATCTTTTTTTCTAAAAAAATTAAATAAATCAATACTATTAAAATCTAAATCAATATTAATTCCAGTCCAACCCCTTTTATAAAGTCTATAAGTATTATTATTTAAGAAAGGTTGGTGACAACCAATATCAATATATATGCCATACTCTTTTTTTTTGAAAAAATCATCAGCCAACATATCTAGGCCCCAATTCGAATAAAAAGTTTTTTGTTTAAGAATTTTTCTAGTTTTAAAATATTGATAGATAAAATAAAATATTTTAAAAAAATTAAATCCTTTTTTATACAAATACTTTTCTTTAAGACGTTCTTCTATCTTCATTAATTATTTTTAATTTTAGTAATAAAATTCTTAAAAGATAAACCATTAGCATCTTTATTTGATAGAATAGGTTTTATTTTAGGCCACTTGATACCAATATCAACATCGTTCCAATTTAAGGTTATTTCAGATTTTGTATTTCTATAGTTCGTGCAGTTGTAAGAGATTATATTTTCTTTTTCTAAAGCAAGAAAACCGTGTGCAAAGCCTTCAGGAATATAAATACTTTTACAGTTTTTATTGCTAAGTATCAAAGAATAATATTGTCCAAATGTTTTTGATTTAACTCTTAAATCAACCATAACATCAAAAATTTTACCTTTTATTACAGACAGGTATTTTCCTTGAGAATTTATTGTTTGAATATGTAGACCTCTTAAAACATTTTTTTTAGATTTAGAAATAATTTGACATCTAAATTTTTTCTTTATAATTTTTTCTAAATAAAGTTCTCGTAAATATCCCCTTTTATCTTTATGTAATTCACCTTCTATAACGAGCAAATCTTTAAATCTATTTTTTATAACCTTCATTAAACTATTATATATCCCACACAAAACTATTTTTACTTTTAATATCTAATGTTTTAGATAAAATAAAATCAGCAACTAAAGTTGAATTTATATATCTTAAATAAAAATCCCTACCATTTTTTGCTATTTTTTTTCTTTCTTTGTCGTCTTTCTTATATTTATTAATTTTAAAACTAAGGTCATCAATGTCTTGATAACTTACAAAGGTATTTTTAGATAAAAAATTATTAAATTGAGTTTTTTTATTAATAAATGTAAGTAGTCCATTTCCAAATAGTTGAGCCACACGATCACTACTATAATATTTCGAAGCCGGACCTCTGCTTAAATTAAGCCCCATTGAAGAATTAGATATTTTTGATAAAAAATCGTCTCCCCAGATTGGCTGCACATTGTTCATACCATATAAATCAAATTTGATATCTTTGTTTTTACTAACAAGTTTATTTATAAAAATTTCCCTATCATCATTCTTACCTATTTTTAACGAACCTCGATGTACTCCATGACTCATTGCAAAAAAAATATCATTATTACAATTCTTTTCATAATTTTTTAATGTTTCAAAAGAATGATCTGAAGGATTTGGAATAAAAAAAGAATTGTTAATTTTATATTTTAATGTATTTGGGTCACTTGTCAAAAATGTTGCATCTAAATATTTTACTTTATTATTAATTCTTTCATTATTTTTATTGTAATCTGGTCCATTTTTTACGACGGGGTCTAAAAACCATTGACATATTTTTAAGTTTTTATTTGAATTTTTTAATTCTTGTAAAGTATTATTTTCAACAGAGTCTGCATGACCTAAAATAATACAATCAGCTTTAAAATTTTTATATGTTTTAATAATTGAATTTTGTAAACTTTTTTTTCCACTAATATCTTTAAAAGATTTATTCTTATTAATGATATCTCTATCACTTATAGCCAAAACATTATGACCCAATCTGATAAATCCATTTTGTAATCTTTTTCCTGTATTGTAATGTAAACGACCATCAAAACGTTGGTTGAAATTTGTTATATGAATAATTTTTAGTGGATATTCTTTTTTGATATAAAAATTTTTTATTTCTTTAGATATGAATCTTTTTCTTAAATTATCAATAATATTAGAAATATATTTGTGAGTATAAATAAAATTATTGTAATTTTCTTTTTGAATTTTTAACAATTTTTTTTCATTTTTTATAAGATTATTAATAATATTAAATAAACTAATGTGATTTAATTTTTTTAGTATTATTGCTGAATTACTAGTTTCAGGTAAACCACCTTTGTCACTGATTATAACAGCCGAACCTCTGCTAGCAGCTTCTAAGCTTGTTCTACCAAAAGGTTCCTCCCATCTAGAACATACCACAGAAATACTAATTTCTTTTAGATTATCTAATATATATTCATTGTTTTTAAAACCTAATATTTTTAAATTTTTGTGTTTAAATGATAATCTCTCTCTTGGTTCATCTCCAAAAACTTTAGCAGACCAATTAGGATATTTATCTAATATTCTAATTATAGCCTGACCAAATATATCATATCCCTTAGCTTTATTTAATTTTCCAACAAAAGATATAATTTTTTTTTTATTTTTAAAATTAATCTTTGTTTTTGATGATGACTGAAAACAAACAGATGTTTTATTTAGTAAATTTTTGTGGTTTGATAAACCAATAAAAAAACGTTTTTGTGACCATATACTATTAAATATAATCTGATCTAAATTATTTAATAAATAAATACGCTCCTTAATTGATTTTGAACCATTCATTGATAGAGGATCATTATGAAAATATAAAAACAATTTATTCATATATTTTTTTTTAATTATTTTTATATAATTTGGCCTATTGTGAACTTCTATAAGTTCAGTATTTAATTTCCCTTGAGCTTTAAGAAAAGTTTCAACATAAATTTTACTAGTACTTTGAAATATTTTTTTATTTAATTCTAAGTTAATATAATTTTTCGATAATCTTTTTTTTGATTGAGTGTTACCAAAAATAAGAATATCTTTGTTAAAAAAACTTATATTTGTAATATCGTTTACAAATAGTGATACCGCACCTGCATATTGAGGTGAATAATTTTCTTTATAAGGCAATAATATAGAAATTTTCATTTATTATATTTTTCTAAAATCTCTTTTCTTAATACTTTATTGTGTTTTAATTTATATTCAAATGACATCGCTTCATTTTTACTTTTAAATTTTTTTTTATAAATTAATTTCCACTTGTAACCTTTAGTAGATTTTGCGCCTTTATTAGAATTGTGTTTATCTAACCTTTTATCAATATCTATAGTATATCCAACATAACTCTTTTTAGTCCCTGGAGTGATAGATTTAAGCATATATGTAAAATAATACATAAGGATTATGGCGGTCCCTGGGGGAATCGAACCCCCCTTTGCAGGATGAAAACCAGCTGTCCTAACCGATAGACGAAGGGACCACGTTGTGATCTTTTATTTTAAAAGTTATTATTTATCAAGCGCAATTAAGCTATAAGATAAGGTCTCTGATAGTTAATTGAAGAGTTTTTTTATTATTCCAGATATTTTCATTGATTTGAGCTATTACATTAATACTATTTTTATAACCCATTAAGTAATTACCAATCTTAGTGTTAATAGAATTAAATGCTATTGATTTAATCGAATATCCTGTTTTTGATTTTAGTATTGTAGATATGTGCTTGTTATTTAATAAAGTAGGTTTAATTATTTTTAAGTCTTTTATAAGAAATGTTGGCACTGGGTTTCCTGTCCCAAAAGGTTCTAATTTCCTTATATGTTCATAAAAATCTTTGTTAAATGCGAGTGATGAAATTTCTGATTCGTATGAGAAATTATTAAAATTTACTGTATTAGATCTTAAAAAATCTTTTAAGATGTAGTTTTTAAAATCTTTTAAGTTAGATTTATTTAGTGTAAATCCTGCAGCCATATTATGGCCACCACCTTTTAAAATTATACCTTGATCTAGTGAATTTTTAATTACACAACCAATATTATAATTATAAACTGATCTTGCAGATCCCTTTAATAATTCATTAGACGTGGTTATAACAATAGCTGGCTTATTGAAATAATCTTTTAATCTTGCTGAAATAATTCCAATTAGACCTTCGTTAATATTTGGATTATAATAAATAACTACTCCTTTATTTTCTTTTTCAATTTTTTGAAAATCAATTTCATTTAATATTAAAGTTTCAATTTCTTTTCTTTTATTATTCAATTTAATTAAGTGATTACACCGGTCTTTGACAACTTTATCATTATTAGAAGATAATAATTCTGTAGCATATTTAGACTTACCTAATCTGCCACCAGCATTCAATATGGGACCAATTAAATAGCCTAGATCAATAATATTAATTTTATTTTTTTTATTATTTAATTCAAATAAAGTATTAAGAGGTAAATTTTTTGTAATATCAAAATTTTTGATCACATTTAAAGCAATTAATCTATTAAGTTTTCTTAAAGGCATAACATCACAGACAGTCGCTAATAAAACATATATCAAATAATCAGAAATATTTATTTTACTTTTGATTTCCTTAATCAGTAAATCTAAAAAAAAATATGTAAGTGTTGTTGCACACAAATAGTCGTACTCTCTATAGCCATTATCTTTTTTAGGATTTATAATTGAGTTTGCATTAGGAAAGGGTTTATTAATTTCGTGATGATCAATAATTAAAGACTTTATTTCATTTTCGTTCAAAAAATCTATCGCTTCGTTAGAAGTAGAACCACAATCCACCATTATAATTAATTTCGGCTTTTCCAAGATCAGTTTTTGGAATAATTTTTTGGTAGCACCATAACCATCTTTTTCCCTGTCAGGTATATAGTAAAAAAAAGGATGATTTATATCTTCTAAAAACTTAACAAATAATGATGTAGCAGCAGACCCATCCACATCATAATCCCCTAAAATGCAAATTTTGTCATTATTATTGATAGAATTTACAACAAGATGAATAGATTGACTGAAATCTTTATTTTTTAAAAAAACGTTGTTTAAATCTAAATCTGAAGTGATTGTTGCAATTTCATTATCTTCAAATTTTCTTGAAATAATTAGCCTAGATAAAATATCACTAAAATTAAAATCTTGTTTTATTTTATCAACTAAGTTTTGATTAATTTTTTTTTGTTTCCACTCCTTACCTGAAACAGAAATCATTCTTCAATAAGATTTGTTCTTTTTATCGTTTCTTTAAATTTTAAACTTTTATGTGTAACCAATGTTTCGGTTGTATATTTGTTATTATCAATTTTTACACCTACTAACATCTCACTTGTAGTAATTCCTGTACAACAAAATATAGAGTCTCCTTTTATAATTTCATTTAATTCGTATTTTTTATTCAAATCAGTTATTCCCATATTGTTTGCATCTTTAATATCTTTGTCATTATCAAATATAAATCTCCCTTGAAAGTAACAGTCAAAAGCATCAAGGGCTGATGCTGCTAACACTCCCTCTGGACCACCACCAATACCCAAAAATATATCAACATTATATTTTGGATTTGTCACATACAATGCACCAAGTACATCACCATCTGTAATTAATTTAATATTAATACTTAGTTGCTGTAATTCATCAATTATTTTTCTGTGTCTTGGTCTGTCCATTACACATGCTGTCAGTGATGAAATATCTTTTTTTAGAAAGTCCGCAAGATTTGTTACATTTTTCTTTAATGGAAAATCTAGATCAACCAATCCTTTTTCAATTGGTCCAGTTGCAATTTTATCCATATAAGTTTCTGGTGCATTAAAAAGATTTCCTTTTTCTGCAATTGCAATAACAGATGTTGCTCCAGGTAAATTATTTGCTGCAAAATTTGTTCCTTCTAAAGGATCAACTGCAATATCAAAATAGGGTCCATTTTTATTTCCAAGTTTTTCACCTGTATAAAGCATTGGTGCCTCATCAAGTGAACCTTCACCAATAACAACTTGACCATTCATATCAATTTTATTTAATTCTGATCGCATTGTATCAACAGCCGCTTGATCTGCTGCAATCTTATCTTTTTTTCCAACCAAATAAGAAGAGGCTAGTGCTGCTTTTTCAGAAACTTTTAAAATTTGATCAACATATTTTTTATCAATAGCCATTAATCTTTTTGAGTAATCGATTCAGTAGCATTGATTTTGGATTCAAATTCTTTTAATCTTTTATAAACACTGGCTAACTCTATGATTGTAGGCCATGATCTAAAAATATATTGCATGGACCCCTCTACTCTTCCAAAAGCTCTTATAATTTGCTGCATTACACCTAATGTCACAACACCAGCAACTATTGCTGGAGCCAAAAAAACATAAGCTGAAAGAACATTAGCTTGAAGATAAGTTATACGACCTAGATTAAAATAAAAATATCTTAAGTAAGACTTAAAATGAATTTTTCTTACATCATTAAATAATTCATCTAAGTTCTTTGGTCTTACTGTTATATCATCTTCAGCTATAACAAGTAATTTTCTATAAGAAGCCTCATTCTTTTGGAGGTCATACTCAACACCAACTAATCTTAAAATTGAACCTAATATTATTAAAAAAAGAGTTCCACCTACAGTCCATATAAATGCACCTGTAACCAAACCATAATTCCAATCCCCAAAAAATAAAATAGGTATTCCAACACTTAAACCAAATAATATAGGGGTGAACTCAACAAGCATCATTATCGCTTCTATAAAACTTGTACCAAGTCCTTCCATAATTCTTGAAAACTTTATTGTGTCTTCCTGAACCCTTTGTGAAGCCCCTTCAATAGTTCGGGCCTTATCATAGACACTGTGATACCAATCAATCATTGCAGTTCTCCATCTGAATAAATAATGTGAGGTAAAGAAAGCAACAACTGTAGCTAAAGCCACATAAATACCAGCCAATGTAATAAATGATAACAAGCTTGCCCAGTACTCTCCAATTGTGATTGAGTTCGGGGCTGCTAAGGCTTTTTGTATCATGTCATAGAACTGACCAAACCATTCATTTATTTTAACATCAATTTGTACCTGAACCCAAAGCGATGAAAGAATAATAAATGAACCAACCCATGACCATAATCGCCATTCTTTTTGAGTGAAAAATTTAAACATTATTATTTTAAAAAATTATCTGCGTAAGATTTTTTAACAGTTTTTCTTTTTTGAGGTTCAATGATTTCAAAGTCAATTTTATTTTTTTTTGCATATTCTATTGCTAATTCTTTAGAAGAAAATTCTAAATTTAATTCTGAAAGAGTATTAGAGTTAGTTTCCCAACCCATTAAGGGATTAATTCCTGTATCTTCAGTTTCAAATTCAATTAACCATTTGTCTGATTTACCTAAGCCAGACTGCATTGAATTTTTAGTGGGTATATAAATCTTTGCTTTTTTCATAAAATGGTCGGGGCGGCAGGATTTGAACCTGCGACCCTCTGGTCCCAAACCAGATGCGCTACCAGGCTGCGCTACGCCCCGATTGAGGTACTAATACATTAGATATTGATAATTTCAAAGAATAAAGAACATCAAAAATAAGGCTTTTTTACAAGAATCAGATATACATCATTTATGATCATCACTTGCAATAATTGTAATAAAAAATTCGATGTAGACTCGAGTTTAATTCCCGACATGGGTCGTTTATTGCAGTGTGCTAGCTGTGATCATAAATGGTTTTTTAAAAAAGCAGTTCCTGAAAACCCAGTAAGTTCAATTGATGAAGATATTGCTAATGATAATGCTAATATTTTTGAACAAAATAATTCACCGATCATTGATGTAGAAAGTGTATCAGATGCGTCTAATGACGAAGTAGAAGTTAACTTAGAAGAAAAAAATAAAGAAAAAATTGAGATAAATAAAGGTGAAAGCAAACAAGTAAATACACAGCCAAAAAAACAAAAAAATTTTAAAATATTAAATATTTTTGTTGTATCAATTATTTCATTCGTAGCTTTTATAATTATTGTGGACACGTTTAAATATCCTATTGGGAAAATTGTCCCAAATGTCGAATTTATACTTTATAATTTGTATGAAAGTATTAAAGATATCTCATTATTTATTAGAGATTTAATATAAAATTATGATTAAAAATCTTTCAAAACCTTTTAAATGGTTTTTTCAATTAGAAGCGGCAAGTGGTCTTGTATTGTTAATTGCAGCAATTATTGCTCTGGTAATAAGCAATTCTAGTTTAAGTAATTTATATTTTGATACATTAAATCAATATCTATTTATAGGTATTAATGATTTCGGTTTAAAACTTTCCGTACATCACTGGATTAATGACTTGTTAATGGCAATTTTCTTTTTCTTTGTAACACTAGAAATAAAACGAGAGTTCATTCAAGGTGAGCTTTCTAATTTAAAAAAAGCATTGCTGCCAATTATAGGAGCTGTTGGAGGAATGGTGGTCCCTGCTCTAGTCTATGTTTTTATAAACCTTGGTAATTCTGAAACATTAAATGGTTGGGCAATTCCATCTGCTACAGACATAGCATTTTCATTGGGAATTTTATCCTTACTTGGTTCAAGAGTTCCAATTTCTTTAAAAGTTTTTTTAACGGCTCTTGCTATAATCGATGATCTTGGTGCAATATTAATTATAGCTTTTTTCTACTCAGGTGACTTAAGCATAAGCTATTTAAGTTTAATCTTAATTTCATATATTTTACTACTTACTTTAAATAAATTTGGTGTTAAAAAGTTTATTCCCTATTTAATAATTGGTGCCTTTATGTGGTTCTTCACATATAAGTCTGGAATTCACGCAACAATAGCAGGTGTTCTATTAGCTTCAACCATACCTCACAGAATTAAAGAAAAAGATTTCTCTTTATTAATTAAATTAGAACATGCAATCAGTCCTTATGTTGCTTTTATGATAATGCCTATATTTGCATTTGCTAATGCAGGCGTGTCTTTGGAGGGGCTATCATTAACTTCATTATTAGAACCTGTTCCATTAGGTATTCTTTTGGGGTTATTCGTGGGTAAACAAGTTGGGGTTATGCTTGTTTCTTTCATTGCTGTTAAATTTGGTGTGGCACAAATGCCAGATAAGTCTAGCTGGTTAAGCTTATACGGAGTTTCAATATTAACAGGAGTTGGTTTTACTATGAGCTTGTTTGTTGGAAACTTAGCCTTTGCCGAAAATATTCAATATATTGATGGAGTAAAAATTGGTGTTCTTGCTGGATCTTTATTGTCTACTGTATTCGGATATTTTATATTGTTGTATGCATCTAAAAAGTAAACCATGGTTTATAAAAATAATTTATTAATTTTATTAATTCTATCTATGTTTACATTTTTTGAAAAAGTTGATGCTAAATACGAAAAGCTATTTTTTGATCATTCGATAAAAGATATAAATAATGAAACTATTGATTTAAATCAATACAAAGGAAAAACTATACTTTTGGTAAATGTTGCTAGTAAGTGTGGATTTACCAAGCAATATACAGGTCTGCAAGAACTTTATGAAAAGTATAAAGACAGAGGCTTCTATGTAATTGGCGTTCCGTCAAATCAATTTGGTGGTCAAGAACCAGGTACTAATTCAGAAATTAAAGATTTTTGTGAAACTAATTTTAATATTACTTTTCCAATAACAGACAAGACTGATGTTAAAGGTAATAATGCACATGACTTATATAAATGGGCAAAAAAAAATTATGGTAATTCTACAGTTCCTAAGTGGAACTTTCATAAGATTTTAATTAATAAAGAAGGAAAAATACAGGACACGTTCAATTCTTTTATTACACCAATGTCAGACAAGATAACAAAACAAATAGATTTAATTCTTTAAACTAACGGTCAAACCATCAAAACCAGGAATAATATTTTTGGGTAATTTTTTCTTAAGTTTTACATAATCTAAATCGCTATGCATATTTGTTAATATAGTTTTTTTAGGAGTAAGGATTTTAACTATTTCTAAAACTTGATCTAAATTGAAATGGGCTGAATGATTACGGTACCACAGACAATCAATAATCAAATATTCTAAATTTTTTAATTTTTTGTAATCTTTTTTAAAGAATAGGCTAATATCACTTGCATAGGCTAATTTATTATTAATTAGATAGCAAATACTTTTAATCTTACCGTGTTGAACGGTTATTGATTCAATTTTAATTTTTTTATCTTTATTTATAAATTCATGTTTTTTTTTAAGGCTATTAATATTCAAAGTTGATGGATAACCATAGGATGATTTAAAACAATATTTAAAAGTTGAAAACAAATATTTCTTAGTATTGGGATCTGCATAGACTGGAATTTGTTTCTTGTTTATCAAAAAAAATGGTCGAAGGTCATTAATACCATGTGTCTGGTCAGCATGAAGATGGGTATAAAAAACTTTATTAATAGATTTAATCTTATTTTTTAGAAGTTGTGACCTCAAATCTGGCGATGTATCTATTAAAATATTTTGATCGTTAAATTTAATTAGAGCAGAACACCTTGTTCTAAAATTCTTTTTATTTCTTAAATCACAATCTCCAGAATATCCATCTGCTCTAGGTACACCCATTGAGCTACCACTACCCAAAATAATAAATTTAAGAGACATTATAGATTAAAAAGTTTATTAAAATTTTGAGTAGTTAAATCGGACATTTCTTGATCAGTTTTTTCTTTTAAAATAGATAATTTTTCTAAAGTATATTTAATAAAACTTGGTTCATTTTTTTTCCCTCTCATTGGTATGGGCGCTAAAAATGGACTATCTGTTTCAACAAGCAGTTTATCTAAGGGAATGTTTTTAAAAGTTTCCTGAAGTTCTAAACTATTTTTAAAAGTAATTATTCCGCTTGCTGAAAAAAAGGCATTTAATTCTATTAATTTATTTGCAAAATTTAACGAACCAGTAAAACAGTGCATTAAAATTTTAAGTTTTTCTGATTTATATGATTTTAAAATTTCATATGTTTCATTCTCTGCATTTCTAGAATGTATGATAATAGGCATATTAAGCTCTATAGAAGCCTCTATATGAGCTTTAAAACTATCAATTTGCCTTTCTTTATTACTATGATTATAAAAAAAATCTAAGCCTGTTTCACCAATACCAATAATTCGTTCATTTTGATTTACTTGACTTGTTATATAATTTTTATCAATTAAATGACTTTTCTCAGTTTCATGAGGGTGAATACCAAAAGTTCCATAAATCATTGGGTCGGTTTTAATAATTTTTTTTATCCTATCAAAACTTTCAGGTGTAGTGCATATGGTTAATAATTTTGAGATTCCGACTTCTTTAGATCTTTTTACAACTTCATTTAAATTTTCAAGTAAAGGTTCATGATCTAAATGACAATGAGAATCAATCATTTTTCTTTTCAATTTTTTTAAACAAAATATCTATTTTGTTGATTGGTTTTCCAGATATTAGATAGTCATGTTTTGCGATAGATTCTAAATTAATTGCATCAATATTTAAATCAAAAATCTTTAAGGCTTTTTCTATTGAGCTTGGAATTATTGGATAAAGCATAAATGAAATTTTTCTAATCATTTCTAAAGATGTATAGACAATGGTATTTAATCTATCTTTATCATCTTTTTTTTTCCAAGGCTCTTGATCGTTAAAATACTTATTTGCTTCAAATAAAGCGCTAACAATGAAATTAATATAATAATTAATATTTTGATTATCAATTTCAGTTCTTATTAGATCTAAATTATCAGTAAATTTATTTAGCATCACTAAATCTTCATCATTAAATTTTGTATTATCTGGTACTAATGAAGAGCAATTCTTCTCAGCAAATGCAGTCACTCTTTGACATAGATTGCCATAATTATTAGCCAAATCACTATTGATGCAATCCTCTAATCTATCTTGTGAAATATTACCATCATTTCCAAATGAAACTTCTTTAATCAAATAATATCTTAATGGGTCAAGTCCATAAATTTCGATAATATCTAAGGGATCAAGAATATTTCCTTTTGATTTTGACATTTTTTCATCACCAGATAAAATCCAGCCATGACCATATACTTTTTTAGGTAAAGGTATTTTTGCAGCCATTAAAAATGCTGGCCAATACACAGAGTGAAATCTTAATATATCCTTACCTATTAAATGAACAGATGCAGGCCAAAATTTTTTAAACAGCTCATCATTTGTGTCTGGGTAGTTTAAAGCACTTATATAATTGGTTAGTGCATCAAGCCAAACATAAATTACATGATCTTGACTATTAGGAACCTTGATGCCCCAAGAGAATGCTTTACGGCTTATGGATAAGTCTTTTAACCCACCTTTTACAAAACTAATTACTTCATTTTTTCTGGATTTTGGTGAAATAAAGTCTGGGTTTTTTTCATAATAATTTAGTAGTTTATCTTGCCACTTAGATAATCTAAAAAAATAAGACTCTTCTTCTATCCATTCGACCAGAGAACCAGATGAAATGGCGATTTTAACATTTTCTTTTTCAATAATTTCTTCATTACTGTAATAAGCTTCATCAGAAACAGAATACCAACCAGAGTATTTTGATAAATAAATATCGTCATTTTTTTCAAGTTCATTCCATAGATGTTGAACTGTTTTTTTGTGTCTTTCTTCGGTAGTTCTAATGAAATCAGTATTAGATAAATTTAATGTTTTTGAAAGATCTCTAAACGTTTGACTAATTTCATCACAAAAAGTTTGGGGATCAATTTTTTTTCTCTCTGCTGCTCGTTGTATTTTTAAACCATGCTCATCAGTACCTGTTAAAAAATGAACATTGAACCCGTCTATACGTTTAAATCTTGCAAAAAAATCAGCAACAATACTTGAGTATGCATGACCCATGTGAGGTCTTGCAGAAGGGTAATAGATTGGTGTAGTGATATAGTAATTTTTATCCATTTATAACAATTTTGATTTAAATTCTAAAAATAAACTTTCTTCATCTAGATTAAATTTTTCCGTATCATAAATTTTTTTTATAAATTTTTGATAAAAATTAATTAATGTAACCTTCGAATTTGTTATCAGATATTTTTTCAAAAAGAATAACTCGATTAGATTTATTAATAAAATTTTGACAGGTTTATTTTTCTTATAATGATTATTTTCTATTATCGATCTTATAAAGCTTGAAATAGAGTGACTTTTTAAATTAATTGATTTTTCTTCAGCAAAATTAAACAAACTAATGATTTCACCAGGTGAATTATAAAAACTTAGTAAGTCATAATTAATAAAATCAAGTACATTTTTATCCAGTATTAAATTTGAAATACTTAAGGACTCATTAAATGTAAAATTAATCTTGAATGTTAAACATCTTGATTTTAGTGTGGGTAGTATATTTTTTTCACTATTATTTATTAAGATAAAAAAAACATTTTCATTTGGTTCTTCAATAATTTTAAGTAATGCGTTGACAGAATTCTTATTTAGATTTTCAACGTTATCTATTAAAATAAATCTTGCCATATTATTAAATGTTGATTTATTTGTGTAACTAATCATTTCACGTATTTGACCTACATCAATGCTTTTTTTTTCTGTTAATAAATCTATTAAATAGAAATTTGGATGGGAGTTATTTTGCAAAAGTTTATAGGATTTATTGTCCTTATTGATGCAAAAATTTTCTAAATTATATTTATAATCCTCATTTTCGGATAAAATATAGTTGATTAAATGATAGGCTAATGTTGATTTTCCTGAACCTTTTTTTCCAGACAGTAAAATTTTATTAGGCAATTTTTTGAGCTTATATAGTCCACTTAATTCATGAAAAAAATTTTCCATACCATAAATTTTAGTGTTTTCAGATGGTTTTAAATTCATAAATCTAAATTAAGTCGTTAATTTTATTTAATATTATATTTTCATTAAGATCTATATCTAGATTTGAATTTATTCTAATATATTTTTTAGGATTTTTTTTTAATATCTTTATAAAACCATTTTGTACTTTTTCATAAAATTTACTGTTAAATTTATCATATCTGTTAAGCTTTTTTCTTAGTTTAAGCCTTTTTTTCATATTTGATAAATTTACTGTATTTAAAAAAGTAAAATCAATTTTAATATTTTTTAAAAGGTGATTGTTAATATTTTGTATAAACTTAAGGTTTACACCCATACCATAATGTTGGTAGGCAATAGTTGAATCTGAAAACCTATCTATCAATATTATTTTTTTACCAACGTTTTTTCTTATAATTTCTATATTTTCACTTCTTGCCGAAAGATAAAGTAGTAAATCAGTTTCTTTATTAAATGTAGATTTGTTATTAAGAATAAGATTTCTTATTTTTTCTGAATTTGCACTGCCACCAGGTTCTCTAATTTGAATAAATTTAATTTTTTTACGTGCTAAGTATTTAGCAACATTTTTAATATGATGAGATTTACCTGTCCCCTCTATACCTTCAAAAACAATTATTGGTTTTTTAGACATCGCCCCAAATTAAAAAATTAATTGATTTCATTAACCGTGAAAAAACATTTAATTTCTTAACATCTTCATAAGCAAGTAGATCATATTCCTCGATAAGTTCACCATCAAAGATTAGCTTTAATTTTCCTAAGATATCATCTTTTTTAATTGGTGCTTGAATTGGACCATTATAATTCAATGATACCTTCAATAGTCTTTTTTTTGCTTTAGGAATAGTTTTGTAGATATCATTTTTTATATAGGTTTTAACAGTATCCTTTTTACCCAACCAAACATCAATGTCTTCTATTGGTGTGTTTGCTTTTGTAATTTCAACCAGGTCAAAATTAGTTAAACCCCATGTTAAAAGTTTGGCACTTTCGCGAGATCTATCATTTTTAGTATTGAAGCCACTACCTACAGCTATTAGTCGTCTACCATTTCTTTCAACAGATGATGCCAGTGAATATTTTTCAACAGCTAAATAACCAGTTTTAATTCCATCTGCCTCAAGGCTTTTATATAATAACGGATTTCTATTACCTTGAGTAATGGGATCACCCCCTGTTCTATCCCAAGTAAATTCTTTTTCTGCAAAATACTTATATTCTTCAGGAAACTCTTTAATAAGATAATTAGACATAAGCATAATATCTCTTACAGTTGATAGGTTTTCAGTATCATTAATTCCTGATGAGTTAGCAAAATTAGTATTATTCATTCCTATTTCTTTAGCTTTAGCTGTCATCATCACTGCAAATTCATCCTCTGTTCCAGCTATACCTTCTGCTAACGCAACACATGCGTCATTACCAGATGCAACAATTATTCCCCTAAGTAAATTTTCCACACTAACTTCATCACCAACCATTATAAACATAGATGAATAGCCAGCTGATGAAAGTCTCCAGGCATTCTCTGATACTAAAAATTTTTCATCTAAACTTAGATCACCACTTCTAATTAAATCAAACGCAATAATGGCTGTCATAATTTTTGTCATTGATGCAGGGTAAATTGATTTATCGGCATCTTTTTCAAATAATATTTCACCAGAAAGATAATCTTGTAATATTGCTGTTCTCGCCTTTACATCAAATGCAGCATTAGCATTAGCTGTTAGTAATAGCGTCAATATAATTGTTATAAGTCTTAATTTAATCATTTTTTATAATCTCAATATTTTCAAATTCAAGTATGCTTATATCATTAAATGATTTTTGTAGAGAGTTAATGTTATTAAAAGGACCTACATATACTCTATATTTTTTTTCATTAATTTTTTTGATTTTGACATTTTTAATCATGGTTTCTTTTACGATTCTATCGACTAGCAAAGATGCTGTATTATTAAAATAAAAATCGGCTATTTTTATTTCATAAGAAAACTTTTTACTTAATTCATTTTTAGTATTTGTTTGTTTAGTGTTAAGATCACTAATATTAATATTGTTAACTGGTGCTTTGTTAGCAACTTTTTTTTCTTCTTCAAATGTTTTTGCTCTTTTTGCAACAAATATTGCATCTTCTAGAACTTCTAAAATCTCTACATAAGGTTCATTTTCATTCAAACCAATTTCATCTGCTATTCTCAATGATAATACTGCATTATTAAATAAAGGATAATCAGCATTACTACCAACAGTGCCTATAATTGATTTGTTATTTAAAATATTAGTAATTTTAACAATTGTATTTTTTTTTAAATTTTTTTGAAAAATAACTAAGCTTCGTTCATCAATTTTTTTGGAAATAACCTTATCATAATAAAACTTATCATTATAAATAAGGCTAAATCCTTTATTTATAAATGGATTTTCCAATGAATTAAGATTTTTATTTTTGGTTGAGGTAGTTGCTGTACAGTTATTTAATAAAATTAAACAGCATAGAGTTAATAGTTTTTTATAAAGCATTTTCAAACTTTTCTTTTAATGTGCATACTGCGAGACTGAATCTTAAAGATCTATTCCATTGTAGTATTTTTTCATAATTATCAAAAACAATGTAGGCCGGATCTAAGTTTTGTGCATCTGGTATTATATCTTTGTCTGGCGTTATTATTGATGCAATCAAATTTTCATTAATAGAATTAAAACTATCTTGATTAATTATATATTTCTTTAAAAGCTTAAATTTAATTTTATTGTGAAGTTTTTTTGCAGATATATTTAATATATTGTTAGGTATATTTTCTTTTAATTTTACTTTAATGAAACAAGGTTGGTTTTTTTTCCATCCTATTTTATTTATGTAGTTTGCTGCAGATGCAAATGAATCTTTAGTTGATTTAAGCTCAATAATATTATTTTTATCATAGTCTATTGCATAGTTGTCTATTGTTGATGGCATAAATTGAAAAAAACCAAAGGCACCTGCCCATGATCCATATAAAATGTTATGGTCTATTTTCCCCTCATCTATTAATTGAAGAATAGTAATTAATTCTTTGGTAAAGAAATCAGATCTACGTTGATCATAACTTAAAGTTGCAAGTGATGATAATATATCCATTTTTCCAACATAAGTTCCAAAATTAGTCTCTATTCCCATTAATGCTAAAAGTAACTCTTTCTCAACAGAAAATTTATTATCTACCGAATTTATGAAATCTTTATTTAATTCATAAAGTTTAATGCCCGCACTTACTTTTTGTTTAGAAGTTCTTTTGGATATGTAAGTTTTAGTATCTTCATAAAACTCAGGTTGAAAACGGTCATATTTTATTACATCAGGTAAAAATACAACATCAGACATTGCTAAATTGAATGTCTTTTCTGAAATTTTTTTTTCTAAAGCATAGGCTTTGAAATTAACCAACCACTCCTTAAATTCTTTTTCATTGGCATTTAGTGTTCCGTGAATAAATGTGAAAAATATAACTATAAGATATTTAATTATGTTCATATAAATCTTTTAAATAAATAATTACAGCAATCCATATTAAAATGAAACTTAATGATTTATCGAAAGAAAAAGCCTCATCATAATAAAAAAAGCCCAATAAAAATTGAAATGTTGGGGTTATGTAGAAAATCATTCCAGTGGGTCCAAGGCCACACAACTCAACACCTCTTACATATAGAAATAGAGGTATAACAGTCATTGGTCCAGCTAACATTAGTATAAACATTAATGAAGGCTCATTAATACTAAAAATATTTAAATTATTTTTAAAAAGTAAAAAAAAAGCAAATAACGCAAATGGTAATATAAAAAGACTTTCTATTAAAAGTCCAACATCGGTATCGACATTTACTTTTTTTCTAAGAAGATTGTAAAAACCCCAACTTAGAGCTACAATTATTCCAACCCATGGTATTGAATGAAAACTTTTAAACAAAAGAAATGATATAGACAGCAAAACAAGAAGTATGGAAAGACCTCTTCTTTTATTAATTTTTTCACCATAAAAGATATATCCTAGAAATACGCTTAAGATTGGCATAATAAAATAACCAAAGCTTGCATCGATAATTTTTTCTGTGCCCACTGCATAAATCCAGGTTGCCCAATTTATAAAAATTAGTAAGCTTGAAAAAAATAAATAAATTATATTTCTTTTATTTTTTATAATTTCAAAAAAAATATCCCATTTAGAAAAATAAAAAGTAGTTATTATTAAAGCTACAGATGTCCACACACAACGATGGATCACTACCTCTATAGATCCTGCAAATGAAATATATTTGAAGTAAATAACACCAATAACACCCCACCAAAAAGAACCTAGTGCAGTTAATCCTATACCTGTATTGAATTTTTGCTTTTCCACAGTAATAAATTTATACCTATTAAACGATTATCTGTTTAATTTATCAATTTTATTGTTGAATTAAAAATTTATAATAATAAAACGTTGCTAACGGAGAGATGGCAGAGTGGTTGAATGCACCGGTCTTGAAAACCGGCAAAGGGGCAACTCTTTCCTGAGTTCGAATCTCAGTCTCTCCGCCACTATTCACTTGCATAATTATAATTTTTAAACATCTCTGAAACCTTGTTTAATTCAATTTGAATTGTTGGATTTTGACCTTGATTAAATTTATAAAGATTCTCATCATCAAAGTCTAACAAATCACACAAAAGGGTTAGCTCTTGTTCATTAAACTGATCAATATATTTTTTAGTAAATGAACCTAACAATTTATCCATTTCTTTAGTGCCTCTATAGTTAGCTCTATAAGTTATTTTATTTTTTAAATCCTTTATATTAATGGTCATAATATTTAATATATTACAACTAATATGAAAAATAAGAATAATTATGATTATTTATTAGCTGATCTAACAAAATTAAATGGTGTGGGTAAAAAAACCATGGAAATTTTGAAGAAAAAAAAAATAAATAATATTTTTGACTTGCTCTGGAGACTGCCTAAATCATATACAGACAGAACGCTCGTTAGTAAAGTTTGCGATCTTCAAATAGGTGTAATCCAAACTATCAGGATTGTTCCATTAAAATATCAATTTCCAAGAGTTAGAAACTTACCTAATAGAGTTAATTGTATTGATGAAACTGGAAAGATTGATTGTATATTTTTTAATAGTCATGAAGGATATGTAAGAAAAATTTTACCACTAAATGAAGAAGTGACAATTAGTGGGAAGATAGGCAATTATAAAGGACGATATCAAATAACAAATCCCACATATATTTCACAAGACAGTTCATTAATTGAAAATATTGATAATAAATACTCATTAACAGAAGGTATTACTGAAAAAACCTATAATAAAATTATAAATCAAATTTTAAAAAACATACCTATTTTACAAGAGTGGCACGATAAAGATATTCTAAAAATTTTTAATAATGAAAGTTGGAATGAATCTATAATAAAGTTACATGATCCAAAAAATATTGAAAATTATAAATCCGACTTTTATAAAAGACTTGCTTATGATGAAATATTAGCATCTTTTTTAGTTAATTCAGAAATTCGAAAAAAAATTAAGAAAATTAAAAAAATTTCTAAAAACTTCAGTGAAAAAGCTCATAAGAATATAGTTAATAAATTAAACTTTACACTTACCAATGATCAAAAAAATTCATTGGATGATATTAATAAGGATCTAAATTCTAAAAGTAAAATGTTTAGACTTTTACAAGGTGACGTTGGGAGTGGTAAAACTATTGTCGCATTAATTTCTTCGTTGAATGTCATTAGTTCAGGGTTCCAAGTTGCATTAATGGCTCCTACTGAAATATTGGCAAGACAGCATTATACTTTAGCAAAAAAACTATTTCCTGAAGATATAAAAATTGAATTACTTTCTAGTAAGAGTGAAAATAGTGAAAAAAAGAGAATTATAAAAAACTTGGAAAACAATGAAATTCAAATGGTATTTGGCACGCATGCAATTTTTCAAAAAAAAATAATTTTTGCAAACCTTGGTTATATTATAATTGATGAACAGCACAAATTCGGTGTTAGACAAAGAAAACTTTTATCAGATAAAGGGGGTGATAATTGTGATGTTCTTTTAATGTCAGCGACACCAATTCCGAGAACTCTAACGATGTCAGTTTATGGTGATATGGATGTTTCTATTATTAAAGAAAAACCAAGTAATAGAAAAGAAGTTAAAACTTATAGTAAATTAGAAAGTAAAATAGATGATGTTATCAACTTTGTAAAAAAAGAAATAAAAGAAGGAAACCAAATCTTCTGGGTGTGTCCTTTGATAGAGGAGTCAAAAAAATTAGATCACCAATCATCAGTTACGAAATATAAATTTCTTAATGAAATTTTCCCAAATAAAGTTGCACTATTACATGGGAAAATTGAAAATGAAGAGAAGGAGGAAATATTAAATAAATTTCTTAATAAAAAATATTCAATTTTAGTTTCAACGACAATTATAGAAGTTGGTATTGACTTTCCTAATGCTAATGTAATCATAATAGAAAATGCCAACAAATTTGGATTATCTCAGTTACATCAATTAAGAGGAAGAGTTGGACGTGGAACAAAACAAGCAAGCTGTATATTGATGTTTAAGTCAAATTTAAGCGTGAATGCTAAAAAAAGAATTAATATTTTAAAAAACTCTAATGATGGTTTTGAAATTTCAGAAGAAGATATGAAGTTAAGAGGTTTTGGTGATTTACTTGGTTTTAAGCAAAGTGGAATTAAAAATTTTAGGTTAGCAGACCCCATTCAAAATGAAGATTTATTTTTAATGGCAGAGAAACAAATTAAAAAGATAGAATTAGAAAATACTGATATTAAAAAATATAAAGCTTTACTCAAGTTATATGATCAAGCAGATATAATTAATGATATGGTTTAACTTTTAGGCTTAGAGGTTCCAGCTGAGACTATAAATTTTGATGCTTCTTCAAATGTCATATCTAAATAGATCAAATCATCTTTCGGTATCATTAATAAAAACCCACTTGTTGGGTTTGGAGTTGTTGGAACAAAAACATTAACTAAGTTAATATTTGTTTTGGCTTTAATTTCACCTGAATTTTCTTTCGTAGCAAAACCTACGGCCCAAGATCCTTTTCTTGGATACTCAACTAGTACAACACTTTTTTTATTACCTTCTTGCTCCCGAAAAGAATCTGTCATTTGTCCAATGGCAGAGTAGATTGTTCTTAATATTGGCATTCTTTTAAACAAATCATCAATTATTTGTAAAAATTTTTTACCTATAAAAGTTAAAGAAAGGCCACCAACAACTGTAATAAAAAGAATTGTTAAAATTATTTCAATACCTGGTATCGCATAAGGAAGATAAGTATTAGGATTTAGACCTGATGGTACTAATTTAGTAGAAAAATTAATTAAAAATTTACTTAAATAAAGAGTAAAACCAATTGGAATTAAAACAATTACACCAGTAAAAAAATAGTTCCTTAATCTTAAAGCAGATGATTTTTTCTTCTTAATAGACATAAAAATTTAATGATAGCTAGAATAAATTACAAAAGATACAGCTATAACAAAAAGCACAACCAAGATTTTATTGTTTAAATTCATAAAAGTATATATTTATATGATTATCAAAATTTTAATAAAATGAATAGAAGAAAATTTTTAAATTATATTGGATGTGGATGTTCGGGCTTAATGCTCGGTGCTTGTTCTACGGCTCCAATAACAGACAGAAGACAATTGAAAATTATACCTGAATCAAAATTAAATGCTCAGGCAGCTCAAATTTTTGAAAAAGTTAAAGAAAAAGAAAAAATGAGTAATGACACTAAAACACTCAATGAAATTAAAGATATTGGAAAAAGAATGGAAGACGCTATATCTGAGTATTTTTATAGAGCAGGTCAAAATGATCCAACTGTTAATTTTGATTGGGAGTATATTTTAATAGATAACAAAAAAGTAAAAAATGCTTGGTGCATGCCAGGTGGTAAAATAGCCGTGTACACAGGAATACTTGATGTTACAAAAAATACAAACGGTCTTGCCTCAGTTATGGGTCATGAGATTGCACATGCTGTTGCTAAACATTCAGTTGAAAGAGCCAGTAGAAGTGCACTTTTACAAACTGGAACTTCTTTGATCGATATTTTTTCAGGTGGAAAGTTAGGGCAAATCAATCAAGCTACAGGCATGAACACCGTAGGTCTATTATCGCAAATAGGAATAATGAATCCTTTCTCAAGGACTCAAGAAAGTGAAGCTGATTACCTGGGAATGATTTTTGCATCTTTATCTGGCTTTGATATAAGGGAAACTAAAAAGTTATGGGAAAGGATGAAGGCAGAAAATAAAGGCAAAGAACCACCTCAATTTATGAGCACCCACCCATCATCCTCAAAAAGAATAAAAGATTTATCAGAATGGGAAAATAGTGTCATTTTAGACTATCCACCGATTATAATTAGCTAATATTTAAAAGATTTTTTTAGTGGTGAGCCCTGATGGACTCGAACCATCGACCCATTCCTTAAAAGGGAATTGCTCTACCAACTGAGCTAAGGGCCCACATATAAATTATTAAAGTTGAGATAAAAGTTTTTTTTATTTAATTTTAAAAAAAAACTTTTGGTGAAGTCTTCTTTAAAATTTTTAAATTTCTTTACACTTAAAAATTTAAACAATAAAAAAATATCTAACTTAAATAATTTTTATTACCAAAAAGCAATTATTTATTCCATAACATCGGAAATTGCAAATATTTAAATTACAACTTATCAATGTATTCATCATGAAATTTATCAAATGTTCCTTTTTTAATATTTTCTCTAATAGATGACATTAATTCTTGATAAAAGTTGATGTTATGTAGGGTTAAAAGTGTCGAACCTAGGATTTCATTTGTATTGAAAAGATGATTTAAATAGTTTTTTGAATACTTATTAAGACTTAAATTTGAACAATCAGGATCAAGTGGTTCATTGTCATTTTTATATTTATTATTTTTGATATTCATACGGCCATTCCATGTAAAAGCTAAACCAGTTCTTCCAGATCTGGTAGGCATTACACAATCAAACATATCAACACCTCTCTTAACGGCTCCAAGAATATCAGCAGGGGTTCCAACCCCCATTAAATACCTAGGTTTGTCATCTGGCATAATATTTTTTAAATCATCTAAAACATTAAACATTTCATTTTGACTTTCTCCTACAGCAAGTCCTCCAATCGCATATCCATCAAAGCCAATTTTAATTAACTCATTAAGAGATTTTGTTCTTAGATCTTTGAATAAACCACCCTGGACTATTCCAAATAAAGCTTTATGCGGATTTAATCCAAAAGCTATTTTAGATCTTTCAGCCCAATAAATGGATAGTTCCATAGATTTGTTAATTACTTTAAAGTCAGTAGTTTTCTTAGGACACTCATCCATAATCATAACAATATCCGAATCTAAACCTTTTTGAACTCTTATGCTTTCTTCTGGACTTAATATAAATTTTTTACCATCTACATGAGAGTTAAATATTGCACCCTTTTCTCTGTCTACTTTGTTTAATTTAGAAAGAGACATAACTTGAAACCCGCCAGAATCTGTAAGTATGGGAAGCTTACAATTCATAAATTTATGTAGACCACCAGCAGAAATAATTCTATCAACACCTGGTCTGATCATTAAATGATAGGTATTTGATAAAATTATTTCAGACCCAGTTTTAACAATATCATCAATTAAACATGCTTTAACTGTAGCTTGTGTTCCAACAGGCATGAAAGCAGGTGTTTGAATATTGCCTCTATGAGTTTCGATTACTCCAACTCTAGCAAATTTATCGCTCTCTAAGACATTAAATTTGAAATTCTTTAACGCCATGAAATTTGTGAACTAAAATTATTTAAAGCTAATGATCTTATCTGGGTTAGAAACAGAACCGTTATTGTTTTGATCTCCTCTTTTGATTTTATCAACAAGATCCATGCCTTCAATAACTTTACCAAATACCGTATATTGTCTATCTAAAAAAGACGCCTCTTTAAAACATATAAAAAATTGGCTGTTTGCACTATTTGGATCTTGTGATCTAGCCATAGATAGCGTTCCTCTTTCATGAGGTAAATCACTAAATTCCTCTTTAAGATCAGGTAAATCAGAGCCACCCATTCCAGCTCTTCTTAAATCAAATTGATCATTAGAAGAGTTACCAAACTGAACATCACCAGTTTGCGCCATAAAGCCATCAATTACTCTGTGAAATACAACACCATCGTATTTACCATCTTTTGCTAATTGCTTAATTCTTTTGACATGATTAGGTGCCACATCTTCAAAAAGTTCTATTTTAACGTCTCCATCTTTAAGCTTTAAAATCATAATATTCTCCTCTGCGATTGTGTTGTTGGTTAGTATAAATAATAAAATTAAAAATTTTGTTATAAGTTTATTCATATTTTTCTTTTAAAGATTTTATTGTACTTTTTGTAGTAAATTTTTTGATATCACCTTTTAGTCTAACTATTTCTTTAACAAATCTTGATGAAATGATTTGATTTTCAACATCAGACATTAAAAAAATTGTTTCTATATTATTGTTCAATTTTCTATTCATTCCAGCTAGTTGAAATTCATATTCGAAATCAGATACTGCTCTTAAACCTCTTAAAATAATATTAGATTTATATTTTTTGCATAAATCAGTTGTCAATGATGTAAATGAAATAACTTCAATCTTCTTTTTATCAAACTTTAAATCAACAAATAAGGCTTTTTTAATTAATTGTACTCTTTCAAGTGAATTGAAAAGATAATTTTTATTAGCGCCATCAGAAGCAGCAATAATAACTTTATCAAATAATTTTAAAGCTTTATTTATAACATCAATATGACCAAAAGTAATTGGGTCAAATGTTCCAGGATATACGGCAACTTTTTTCATTACTCCAAGTTATCATCAATTTTTATTGCTGAAACAACTTTTTCATCACCAGATAATTTGATAATTCTTACACCTTGAGTATTTCTTCCCGCTGTTCTGATTTCTTTAACGGCAACTCTAATCACTCTACCTTTATTTGTTGAAATCATCACATCATCTCCCTCTATAACAGGAAATGACGAACATATACTGCCATTTCTAGGTGAGTTAACAATTCCAATTATGCCTTTACCACCTCTATTGGTAACTCTATATTCATTGTTTAAAGTTTTTTTGCCGTATCCATTTTCTGTAATTGATAAAACAAACCTTCCATCAGATTTAGTATCTTTTTTTATTTTTTCTTTATTTGTTATTGAAAGAGAAACAATCTCATCATTAGGAGATAGCTCTATACCCTTTATACCTTTTGAGGATCTACCCTTAAATATTCTTAGTTTTTTTGATTCAAATCTAATGCATTTACCATTTTTTGTACTTAGCATTACATCTTGATCATCTTTACAAATTTCAACTCCTACGATTTTATCATTGGGATCTAATTTTATTGCAATTTTTCCAGCTGAATTAATGGAAGAAAAGTCTTCTAGACTGTTTTTTCTAACCTTGCCCTTTGCAGTTGCAAAAACAATTTGAAGATTTTTCGTATCACTTTCATCATCAGGGAATGGCATAATTGAACTGATTGATTGATGATTTTTTAAAGGTAAGATATTAAATAGAGATTTACCTTTTGATGTAGTTGATCCCTCAGGTATCTTCCAAGCTTTAATTTTGTAGACAAGTCCTTCTGTCGAAAAGAAAAGAACAGAAGTGTGTGTGTTAACTGATAAAGTTTGTACTACAGAATCTTCATCTCTCGTTGTAATCCCAGATTTACCCTTGCCACCTCTTTTTTGTTGTTTAACGCTGCTTAATGCTCCTCTTTTAATATATCCCTGAAGTGTAACTGTAATAATAACAGACTCTTTTTGAATAGTTTCTTCAATATCATAGTTTAAAATAGCATCTATAATTTTAGTTCTTCGTGGTACAGCAAATTTTTCTTTAATAGTTTTAAGCTCTTCACTTATTACGTTTAAAAGTTCTTTTTTGGAATTAATTATTTTCTTATATCCCTTAATTAAATCAGCTAATTTTTTAATTTCGACTTCTATTTCATTAATACCAAGAGCTGTAAGTTTTTGAAGTCTAAGTTCTAAAATAGCAATTACTTGAGGGTCAGATAATGAGTATAAATTTTTCCCCTTCTTATCTTCGACAAGTGAAATTAACTTTAAAGATTTATTAATTTTCCACTTAGTGTTTAATAATGATTTTTTAGCATCATCAGGAGTTTTTGAAGACCGTATAATTTTTATAATCTTATCTAAATTCTCAACAGATACAGATAACCCAATCAAAATATGAGCTCTGTCCTCTGCTTTTTTTAAGTCAAATTTAGTTTTCTTAATAACAACATCTTCACGAAACGTTAAAAAATTTGTTAAAAACTCTTTTAAATTACATATTTTAGGTTTGCCATCAACGATTGCTAAAGTATTAAAACCAAAAGAACTTTCTATCGAAGTATTTTTATAAAGTAATCGCTTAATAGTTTCTGGCTCAACACCATTTCTTAAATCAATTGCTACTCTAATCCCTTCTCTATTAGACTCATCCCTAATATCTTTTATTCCTTCAATTTTTTTCTCTCTAACAAGTTGGGCAATTCTTTCATTTAAAACTGATTTATTTACTTGATAAGGTACAGAAGTAATAACTAATCTTTCTCTACCATTTTTTTGTGCTTCAACACTTATTTCACCTCTAATTTTAAATGACCCACGACCTACATTATATCCTGCCTTAATAATTTCTTTCCCAATGATGACACCACCTGTAGGAAAATCAGGACCTGGAATGTGTTTCATTAATTCTTTAATCTTAATATCTTTATTTTCAATTAAGGCTAATGTTCCATCAATGATTTCACCTAAATTATGTGGAGGTATGCTTGTTGCCATTCCAACTGCTATACCACCAGCTCCATTAACCAATAAATTGGGATATTGAGCGGGTAAAACTGATGGTTCTTTTTCTGTTTCATCGTAGTTACTCTTGTATTCGATGGTATCCTTTTCAATATCGTCTATTAAGTATTGCGAAACTTTAGCTAATCTAGTCTCAGTATACCTCATAGCCGCAGCTGGATCTCCATCAATAGATCCAAAGTTACCTTGGCCCTGAACAAGAGGTAAACTCATAGAAAAATCCTGAACCATTCTAACTAGAGCATCATAAACAGACTGATCTCCATGTGGGTGATATTTACCAATAACATCTCCAACTATTCTTGCAGATTTTCTAAATTGTTTTGACCAATCGTAACCACCTTTATACATGGCAAATAATATTCTTCTATGAACAGGTTTAAGTCCGTCCCTAACATCAGGAAGAGCTCTACTCACAATTACACTCATCGCATATGACAAATACGATGAACTCATCTCATCATGCATTGAGATAAGTTTAATATTTTTATCTTTAGGTATTTCTGTGTCTTTCATAGAAACTAAAATGGAATTTCGTCATCCATATCATTTGAAGTTTGTGGACTATCTTCAAAATTATTAGCAGGTGCTTGTGAGTTATCATTTTGGATTCCACCACCTGTATTTCCTCCACCTAACATTGTTAGTGAAGAGTTATATCCTTGAATTACAATTTCTGTAGAATATTTGTCTTGTCCAGATTGTTCATCTTTCCATTTTCTAGTAGTTATTTGTCCTTCAACATAAATTTGAGCTCCTTTTTTTAAATATTGCTGCACAACATTTACTAACCCATCATTGAATACAACTATTCGGTGCCACTCCGTTTTTTCTTTTTTTTCACCTGTTGTCTTGTCTTTCCATGATTGACTTGTTGCTAAACTCAATCTTGCAACGCTTTTGCCGTTTACCATTTGTTTAATTTCAGGGTCTGCGCCTAAACGCCCAATTAATAATACTTTATTTAAACTTCCAGCCATAATATTTTATAAGTGTTTATTTATTTATTTAGTTTTTATATCACAATATAAACTCAATATTAATTTTATTAATTTAAAGCAACTAAAATTATGATCAAAAAGATAGTTATCAAGGGTGCAAAGGAGCATAATTTAAAGAATGTTTCTGTAGAAATACCCAAAGATCAATTTGTTGTTATTACTGGACTTTCCGGTTCTGGAAAATCTTCATTAGCGTTTGACACTATCTATGCAGAGGGACAAAGAAGATATGTTGAAAGTTTATCTGCTTATGCTCGTCAATTTTTAGATAAAATGAAAAAACCTAACGTTGATCTTATTGAAGGATTGAGTCCAGCAATAGCTATTGAACAAAAAAACACATCAAAGAACCCAAGATCAACTGTTGCTACAGTTACAGAAATTTATGATTATATGCGTGTGCTCTATGCGAGAGCTGGTGTGCCCTATTCACCCTTTACTGGAAAACCAATAACATCACAAACAATTACACAGATTGTCGATTTAATAAAAAAACTTCCCAAAAAATCTACAATTTATATATATGCGCCAGTGGTCCGTGGCCGTAAAGGTGAATATAGAAAAGATATTTTAAGCTATAAAAGAAGAGGCTTTAGAAAAATTAAAATTGATGAGATTCTTTATGACATAGATAAAGCACCTGAATTAGATAAAAAACTTAAGCATGATATATCTGTTTTAATTGACAGAATTGTTTTGAACTCAAATCTAGGAAATCGTTTAGCTGAAAGTATTGAAACAGCTGTAAATTTATCAAATGGTCTTGTATTTGTTGAGTACGAAGACGAAACTTTACCTCAAAAATTTAGAAAAATTGAAAAATTAATTTACTCAACAAAATTTGCATGTCCAGAAAGTGGTTTTACAATCGAAGAAATTGAACCAAGACTTTTTTCTTTTAATAGTCCATATGGGGCTTGTGCTGAATGTGAGGGTATTGGGATTAAATTAAATGTAGATCCAAATTTAGTAGTTCCTGATGAAAAAAAAAGTATAGCTGATGGTGCTATAGAACCGTGGGCTAAATCAACCACACTATATTATGCTCAAACATTAGCCTCTATTGCTAAGCACTATGGATTTTCTTTAGATGAAAAATGGAAAAAATTACCCAAAAAATTTAAAGATGTGATTTTATTTGGATCAGACGAAGAAGAAATAAAATTTGTCTATGATGATGGATATGAAAAATACTCTCATAAAAAAACTTTTGAAGGTGTCATAAACAATCTTGAAAGAAGATTTCTTGAATCTGACAGTGAGTGGAAGAGAGAAGCTATAGCAGAATATCAATCAGACTCTGCATGTGAAGGTTGTAATGGTAATAGACTAAAAGAGGAAGCTTTATGTGTTAAAATTGATAATCAAAATATAAGCGATGTTACAAAAAAATCTATTTTAGATGCTGCTAACTGGTTTAAAGGGTTGGAACAAAATCTTGATAAAAGACAATTTAAAATAGCAGAACATATCTTAAAAGAAATTAATGAGAGGTTAACGTTTCTTTTAAATGTTGGACTTGAGTACTTAACTTTATCAAGAGAGTCAGGGACTCTTTCCGGTGGAGAGGCACAAAGAATTAGGCTTGCTTCACAAATTGGTTCAGGATTGACAGGAGTATTATATGTTCTTGACGAACCTTCTATAGGTTTGCACCAAAAAGATAATGTTAAACTAATTAATGCATTGAAAAGACTAAGAGATCTTGGAAACACAGTAATCGTTGTTGAGCATGACACTGAAACTATGGAAAATGCTGACCACATAATAGATTTAGGACCAGAAGCTGGTACTAACGGTGGTGAGATCATTGCACAAGGAACTTATAACGAGATACTTAAAAATAAAAATAGTATCACTGGTCAATACCTATCTCATAAAAAATATATAGAAATTCCAAGAACTAGAAGACTTGCTAAGAATGGTAGATTTGTAGAAATTAATGGAGCTAGTGGAAATAATTTGAATAACGTTAATCTTAAAATTCCAACAGGAAGCTTTACATGCGTGACTGGAGTTTCTGGCAGTGGTAAATCTACATTAATATTGCAAACATTATATCATGCATTAAATTTAACCTTAAATAACAAAGCTAGAAAAGTTCCAAAAGCGTTTAAAGGTTATAAGGGTGTTGAGCTTATAGATAAGATAATTGATATAGATCAATCACCAATTGGGAGAACACCAAGATCAAATCCAGCAACCTATACTGGAGCCTTTGGGCCTATTAGAGATTGGTTTACGGCACTACCTGAGTCAAAAACAAGAGGATATAAACCTGGAAGATTTTCATTTAATGTTAAAGGTGGAAGATGTGAAGCTTGTGAGGGCGATGGAGTAATTACATACGAGATGCATTTTTTACCTGATGTTTATATACAATGTGATGAATGTAAGGGAACTAGGTATAATAGAGAAACTCTTGAAATAAAGTTTAAGGATAAAAGTATAGCCGATGTATTAAATATGTCTGTTGATGAAGGATGTGAATACTTTGAAAATATTTCAAATATAAAAACCAAACTATTAACATTAAAAAAAGTTGGACTTGGTTATATAAAGATTGGACAACAGGCTACAACATTATCTGGTGGAGAGGCTCAGCGTATTAAGTTGGCCAAGGAACTATCGAAAAGATCTACAGGAAGAACTATGTATATTTTAGATGAACCAACTACTGGACTTCACCAACATGATATTAAAAAATTATTAGAAATACTACATACGTTTGTGGCTCTAGGAAATACTGTTGTTGTTATTGAGCATAATTTAGATGTAATTAAAACAGCTGATTATATTGTTGATATGGGTCCTGAGGGTGGTGTCAAAGGAGGAAATATTATCGCAGAAGGCAAACCTGAGGATATTATAAAAATAAAAGGTAGTTATACTGGGGAATTCTTAAAACCTATGCTGGAAGAAAAATTTAAAAAGAAGTTAAAGATTTAAAAAATTAGTGTATAAGTGATTCTAATTATGGGTAATTTACTATCATCTCTTCCAAAGACAATTCATGCATCATTAGCTTTAGCTATTATCCTTTTTCTAGGATTATTTTATGGTAATGGTGGTTTTGATTTTGATACAATTTTTTGGAGTTGGTTAACAAGATTTATTCACGTAACGGTTGCTATTATGTGGATTGGACTTCTTTGGTATTTTAACTTTGTTCAAATTCCAAACATGCCTAAAATTCCTGACGAACAAAAACCTGCTATAGGTAAAGTTATTGCGCCAGCAGCTTTGTTTTATTTTAGATGGGCAGCTTTACTAACAGTATTGTCTGGATTGATTTTAGCTTATTTAAATGGTTATTTACATGATGCTATGACTTTAGGTGGTGGTGGAAAAAGTACAGCTATTGGTATTGGAATGTGGCTTGGCTTATACATGGCTTTTAATGTTTGGTTTATAATTTGGCCAAATCAAAAAAGAGCACTAGGTATTGTTGAGTGCGAACCTGATGTTAAAGCAAAATCAGCAAGGACAGCAATGTTGTTTTCAAGAACAAATACTCTTTTATCGTTACCAATGTTACTTTCAATGGTAGCAGCTCAAAATCTTTATTAGATCTATTCTGTATCTTCTTTTAGGATTGTTTTTTGGGAAACTCTAAGTTTCACAAGTATAGGATTAGCTATATAAATTGAAGAATAAGTTCCAAATACAACACCCATTATCATAGCTAGAGAAAAACCTTTTAATATTTCTCCACCAAATAAATAAATTGAAACTAAAGCAAGCAATGTTGTGGCTGATGTAATTATAGTTCTAGAAAGTGTTTCATTGATTGAGATATTTGTAAGTTCATAAATCTTGATATCAGAAAACTTTCTTAAATTTTCTCTAACTCTGTCATAAATGACAACAGTATCGTTCATTGAATAACCAACTATAGTTAAAACGGCGGCAACTATTGATAGATTTATTTCCAAACTAAATAATGAAAAAAGACCAAGTGTTATAATGACATCATGAAATAGAGCTAAAATAGCACCTAAGCTAAATTGCCATTCAAATCTTATCCATATGTAAAATAACATTGCAGCTAGAGACAATGCAATTGCAATAATACCAGACTTTAATAATTCAGAACTAACTTTTGGACCTACATTTTCAACTCTTCTGAAATTAAAAGAACTCCCCAATGAAGATGTTAAATCTTTTTTTATAACTTCTATAGCGTTTGCACTTGTATCTTTTTTCTCTATTTTTATTAAAAAATCATTTTCATTGCCAAATTTTTTAATATTAAAATCTCCTAAATTCATTTTGTTAAAAGATTGCCTTAAAGAAGTAACGTTAATATTTTTATCGTTAGACCTTAGTTCTATTAAAGTTCCACCTTTAAAATCTACGCCAAAATTAAGTCCTTTAAAAAATAATAATAGAACAGATGCAACAACTAAACTTAAAGAGATTAGATTAAATAGTTTATAAAATTTATTAAAATTAATCATTATATTAGTTCAGTCTTTTCTTTATTTCTTACGACATAAAGACCCGTAAGCATTCTTGCAATAAAATAAACTGAAAACAGTGTTGTAAAAATTCCTACAGCTAAAGTCACAGAGAAACCTTTAACAGGTCCAGAGCCCATAAAGAATAAGATTACAGCTGCAATTAATGTGGTTATATTTGCGTCTATAATTGCAGTTTTTGATTTCACATAACCTGTATCAAAAGCTATAATATTATTTTTTTCTTTCTTGCATTCTTCTTTAATTCTTTCAAAAATTAATACGTTAGCGTCAACTGCCATACCAACCGTTAAAATGATACCTGCTATTCCAGGAAGTGTTAATGTTGCTTCAAATAAAGTTAAAATACCGACTAAAAAAAATAAGTTAATTAATAGTGTTATGTTAGCAATTAGACCAAAAATTCTATATTTAACAAACATAAAAATTATCACTAATAAGAAACCAATCATAAGGGCTATAACTCCTGCATTAATTGAATCTTGACCAAGGTCAGGTCCAACTGTTCTTTCTTCAATAATGTTAAGTGGAGCTGGTAACGCTCCTGATCTTAGAAGTAATGCCAAGTCTGTTGCAGATTGAAATGTAAAATTTCCACTGATCTGACCATTTCCACTTGCTATAGTATCTCTTATTACTGGAGCACTAACAATTTTACCATCTAAAACTATTGCTAATTGTTTGCCAATTCCTGTACTGGTTGCTTTACCAAATCTTTTTGCCCCCACTCTATCAAGTGTAAATGATACTACTGTTTCGTTGGTTTGATTATTCATTTGTGGTTGAGCATCCAATAAATTCTCACCATTTAAGATTATTCTTTTGCTAACCATTGCTTCGCTAGTTCCATCTTCAAATTGAAGCATTTCAGTACCAAAAGTGTCATTATTATTTTGAGTTACAAATCTAAATGTTAAATTTGCAGTTTTTCCTAAAAGTGACTTGATACGCATGGGATCATCAAGACCAGGAAGCTCAACTAGAATTCTATTATTACCTCTTTTCAGTATATTAGGTTCATTTGTACCAACTTCATCAACTCTTCTTCTAACTATTTCTATAGCTTGATCTTGTGAAGATGTTTTAATTTCAACAAGTCCATATTTTGATAGAGTTAGCGTAAATTCATTATTTTGAATATTTACATCAAACTGATGTGATTTATATTGAAAATAATAAGGGTTAATATCACTTTCTTTATCAAGAAAAAAAGATTGAACCAACTCAATATTATCATTGGGTATAATGAATATTATTTTTTTATCTTCAATTCTTAGATCATTAAAAGATATTTTCTTATCTTTTAAAAAATTTCTAATAACAGTTGTTGTATTTTGTAATTTTTGAATTTCAACGGGTTCATTATCAATTTCAAGCAAAAGATATGATCCGCCTTGTAAATCTAAACCTAGATTTATCTTTTTAGAAATAAAACTGTCTTCAGGGTTTTGAAAATTTGATGCAGCGATAAAAATAAAAAAAATTGATACTAAGGAAACTAAGATAATTCTTAATTTAGAAAAGTATAACACTTTAGTAAAATGTTATTTTTTTACTTCAGGGGAGTTAAGTAATCCTTGAATACCTGTAGATTTGATAATTTCTACTTTAACGTTGTCAGCAATTTGCACTTCAACTTTTTCATTATCAATAATTCTTTCAACTGTCCCAATAATACCAGCAGAAGTGACAACCTTGTCTCCTCTTGATAAGTTTTCTACCATGGCTTTATGCTCTTTAACTTTCTTTTGTTGAGGTCTTATTAAAAAAAAGTAAAAAATAACAAAAATTAAAATTAATGGTATAAATTGCCCTATTCCTTGATCCATAATTCTCCTTAATTAAAATGAATTCTTACAACATCTATCTAATTAAAACAACTTTAAATCTTAACGATTTTTTCAATATTATTCATGTAAGGCTTTAAAGCTTCTGGCACTAGAATAGACCCGTCTTCTTGTTGATAATTTTCTAATATGGCAACTAATGTTCTACCAACTGCTAAACCACTGCCGTTTAAGGTGCCAACAAGCACAGTTTCTTTTTTTTCGTTTTTATATCTGGCTTTCATTCTTCTAGCTTGAAATGATCCACATGAAGAACAACTTGAGATTTCTCTATATTTATCTTCTGATGGAAGCCACACCTCAATATCAAAAGTTTTTTCAGCACTAAAACCCATATCGCCAGTACATAAAACAATTTTTCGGTATGGAAGTTTTAGTAAATCTAAAATTTTAGTTGCACAATCAGTCATTCTATCAAGTTCAGGTAAGCACTTATCAATTTCAACAATACTCACCATTTCAACTTTGTAAAATTGGTGCTGTCTAATCATTCCCTTAGTATCTTTACCATAACTTCCTGCTTCTTTTCTAAAACAGGGTGTTGAGGCAACCATTCGCATTGGAAGTTTTTTTTTATCAATAATTTGGTCTTTTACAATATTGGTTAAAATAACTTCAGCAGTTGGAATTAAAAATTTTCTGTCACTAGAATCGTCTAATTTAAGTTCAAACTGATCATTATCAAATTTAGGTAATTGTCCCGTACCATACATAGTAGCATCTGTTGCAATTAGTGGCGGGGATATTTCTTCATAACCATTAGTATTAACATGTGTATCAAGCATAAAATTTGATAAAGCTCTTTCTAGCATGGCCAATTTATCTTTTACAAAAACAAATCTTGAACCAGTAGTTTTCGTTGCTAGATCAAAATCAAGCATGTTTAAGTCTTCACCTAATTCATAATGTGATTTAGGTTTAAATTTAAAATTTGGTATTGTTCCTGATTTAGAAATTTCTACATTTGAGTTTTCATCTTTACCTGTAGGAACGTCTGGATGAGGTATATTTGGTATTGATGACAAAATTGTTTCCAATTCATTTTTAACACTAGCTTGTAATTTACTAATATTATCTATTTCAACAGTTATCTTTTTTGATTTTTCAAAAAGTGATTGATCTTTAGACTTTGAGATATCTTTTTTTTCTTTTTCAAGTAATTCTCTTTGTTGGATGTACTCTCTATTATTCTCATCCAATGATAAAATCTTATCCACATCTATTTCTATAAATCTTTTATTCAAAGCTTTTTTAAAAGTCTCAACATCATTTCTAATTTCTTTAATATTATGCATTTTTTTTATTCTTCTTATCAATAATGTTTACAGAAAATATAGATAATTCATATAAAATCAATAATGGTATTGCTAGTCCAATTTGAGTTATGGGATCAGGTGGTGTTAATAGTGCAGCTGCAGCAAAAATTATTACAACGACATATTTTCTTTTTTTTCTAAGAAATTCAGCATCAACAATACCTACTCTAGCTAATAAGCTAAGGACAACTGGCAACTGAAAACTTATACCGAATGCAAAAATTAATTTCATAACCAGAGAAAGATATTCGCTAACTTTAGCTTCCAATTGAATGGGTAATCCTGTTGAAGCTCCTGTACTCTCAAAAGAGAGAAAAAACTTAATAGCTAGCGGCATTATTAAATAATAAACAAGCATGCCTCCTAGAAAAAATAATATAGGCGTTAAAACTAGATAAGGAACAATTGCAATTTTTTCATGCTTATAGAGTCCTGGTGCAATAAATTTCCATATTTGTACCAATATATAGGGACATGTAACAAAGAATGCTGCAAAAAAAGAAACCTTTAAGTATGTTAAAAATGTTTCCTGTAAAGCTGTAAAAATTAACCTTCTATCAGTTCCACTTTCATTTACTGCTTTAGCGAAAGGCTCAACTAAAAAACCATATAAATGTTCTGAAAAAAAATAACATCCAATAAAAAAAATGAATAAAAAAATAAAAGAATGAATTAATCTTTTTCTAAGTTCAGTTAGATGGCTTACAAAACCGCCTTCATTTTCAGATTTTGTCATTATCTTTTTTTCTTCTATGGGTTTTTCTATTTCATTAGAATTGATATCAAGGTCAGCTACTTCATTTTGTATATTGCTAATATATCTTTTTGTGGTTCCAATCCACGAACCAACTTTTTTTAACATATAGGGGAAGTCCTTGGGTCCAATAACAATGATTGCAACAGCAACAACTATTAAAATCTCAAACCAGCCAATAGTGGGCATTTAATCTATTCTTTGTCTTTGCTATCTTGATTATTTTCTGAAACATTTTTAGGCTCAGGTTCGTCTGTAATGTCTGTAGCCATACCTTTTTTAAAACTTTTTATACCTTTGGCTACATCGCCCATTAAGCTAGATATCTTGCCTCTACCAAATAAAAGTACAACAAGAATAACTACGATTGCTATTTGCCAAATTCCGATGCTCATAATATTTTATACCTCTTTTAAATTTATTTTTAAAGTAACTTTTTACTTTTCTTCATCTGGACTTAGTGTTCCACCTAACATCTCATCGATATTTTCATAAATATCCTCTTTTTTTTCAACTTGTTTCTCTTTGTAAAATTTACCAGTACCAAATATTGCATTATCAATATTTGAGCTATCAATAAGACCGGCAGATCCCAATTCGTCAACTGTAGGTAAATCAGACAATTTTTGAAGACTAAAATGACTTAAGAAATCATCAGTTGTTCCATACTGAATTGGTTTACCGGGTACGTCTTTACGGCCTTGTGGTTTTACCCAATTTAGCTCCATTAAAATCTCAAGTGTGTTTGTTCCAAAAGCAACACCTCTTATTTCTTCTATTTCAGCTCTAGTAACAGGTTGGTGATAAACAATTATTGCTAATGTTTCAACTGCAGCTCTTGACAATTTTTTTTCTACAGTTTTTTCCTGAGACATAAGGTTCGATAAATTTTCAGAAGTTCTAAAAGACCATTTATTAGAAATACAAACTAAATTAATTCCTCTTGATGAATATTCTTTTTGTAATTTCTGTAATGATTTTAAAACATCAATTTTTTTTGAAATTTTAGATTCGATAGTGTCAATATCTAATGGTTCAGCAGCAGCAAAAATTATTGCCTCAACTTCTCTTTCACCATCATTTATTTTTGATGGGAAAGTAACTATATTGTTATTTGTTTTTTTTTTTATTTTTGTCATTTTAATTCTTTAATATAAATATCATCAAATAAGTTTTCTTGCTTTATAGTCAGATTGCCCTCTTTAACCAACTCTAAGGAACCAGCAAAAATTCCTGCTTTACCAGTTGTTTTATATTTTGAGCCACTTTTAAATGAAGAAGGTATTAGTTCATTAATATTTCTCCAATCAATTAAATTACCAAAGAATTCTTTGATTCTTTTGATGCCATCTTCAGTGGTAAAAACTGGAAGTTTAGGAATATTCATCCTTTGAAAATCTTTGGTCATAATAATTGAGGAATAAGATTTTAAAAGTTCGTAAAGATTTAGTTTATATTCAGTACTATATATAGATCGTATATATCCTTTAATTCCTCTAGTTCTTATTTCTCTACCAAGTCTTTTTCTTTGTAACATTTGGTCAGAAAGTAATCTAATCAATTCTAATTTTTTTAATTGTAATTTTAATTTTTCAGCAACTTCTAAAACTTTAAATTCTTCTTCTGGATTTCCTGGCAATAAAAGTTTTGATTTAAGATAAGTTAACCATGTAGCCATCAACAAGTATTCTGATGCAGATTCTAGATTTAGATTTTTTTCATTAGTAATATAATTGTGAAATTGATCAGCCAGTAAAGTTATAGAAATATCCTCAAGGTTAACTTTTTGAGCTTTTGCCAAATCTAATAACACATCAAGTGGGCCGTTATAATTGTCAAGATCTACATTAAAGTTTTTAGAATCAGTATCAGACATGTCAAATATTAGCTTATAATCTTATAAAATTGTGATGTTTTTTTTATAATAAACTTACTTATAACTGGTGAATATAGGGCTACATCATTCATTTCTTTTAAATCTCCATTACAATGAAGAACTAAATCACAACCTGCAGCAAAGGATTTCTTTGTATTAATTGCTATAGAGCCCTTTAAACTTTTCATTGATATATCGTCAGACATCAAAATATTTCTAAATTTAATTTTATTTCTTATTAATTTTATAATTTTCTTTGAATGTGTTGCTGTGTTGACTTTGTCAATTTTTTTATAAATAAGATGTGCTGTCATTGCAAATAAACTATTTTTATTTTTGAATGCCATAAAGTCATGATTATTCAAATATCTTAATTCCTTATTGATTGTAGGGGTTTTTTTATGACTATCGACCTTTGCTAAGCCATGGCCTGGTATATGCTTTATCACAGTGGCAATTTTATTATTATGAAACTCTTTAATACAAATATCTCCAATTTCTGAAACAATCTTTGTATTGTCTGAAAAGGCTCTGTCACCAATTATTGCACTTGATCCTTTGGATCTAACATCAAGGACTGGTAAAGTATTTATGTTAATTCCTATATTTTTTAATAATAAGACAGTTTTATTGATAAACTTTTTGTATTCGATATAAAATTTTTTTTTATCTTTAAGATAAAGATTACCAAAAAATTCTCCAGTAAACTTATCTGCTTTAAAAAATTTTTTTACTCTATTAACTCTACCACCCTCTTGATCAATTAAAATAGGATATTTTTTATCATTGAATATTTTTCTAATTTGACCTGTTAATTTTTTTACTTGTGTGATATTTTTAATATTTCTTGAAAAAAGTATTATTCCCCAAGGTTTATGTTTAATTAGAAATTTTTTTTCACTAGTCAATAATTTAGTAGATTTTAAACCAACTATGAAACTTTTACGATTATCCATCATTATTAATTAGTTCCCAAAACTTGTAATTCTTTTTATTTTTATCTATGGTTTTTTCAACATATTCAACAATATCAACAGTATCACTTTTAAGTATAATAAGATTACGAGAATAATTTTCAGTTTTATCCTCAATATTTTTCAAAGATCGGTATGAATTTTTTTTATTTTCATTTGAAAAATAATATTTGAAAGATAGAAAAAAAAATAAAATTATAACAATCAAAAATAAAAGATATTTAAGTTCTTTTAACATTACATTTTTTGAGGAGTGTTTACTCCAACAATATCCATTCCAGATTTGATAACATTAGATATAACTTTTAAAAAAACTAATTTATCATTTGAAATTTTCTTTTGTTCGTTAATAAACCTTTTTGATTGATCCTCTTTGCCCATATTCCAATAAGAATGAAATTCTGATGATAGTTCGTAAAGATAAACTGGTATTCTGTGTGGTTCAAGTCTTAGACTTGCAGCTTCAATACACTTAGGCCATTCTGCTATTTTTTTTAATATCTTTATTTCATCACCAGTATATTCAAATTCGTAATCTTTTATATTCAAATCATTTTCTATATTAAGATTTACGTGTCTAAAGACAGATGATATTCTGGCATAACAGTATTGGACATAATAAAGTGGGTTATCTTTAGATTTTTCTTTAACTTTTGTAAAATCAAAATCTAACTCTACATCGCTACTTCTATTAAGCATAATAAATCTCGTGGCATCTTTACCAACTTCGGCTATCAAGTCTTCAACTGTTATATAGTCACCTTTTCTTTTTGACATTTTAAAAGGTTTTCCATCTTTAATTAATTTAACGAGTTGACTTACTTTACAAATCAATTTTTTTTTATCTCCTGATAGAGCTTCAACGACAGAAGTTATCCTTTTAATATAGCCAGCATGGTCAGCCCCTAATATATTAATAAGTGTATCGTAATTTCTATTTAATTTATTATCATGATAGGCAACATCACTAGCAAAGTAAGTCCACGATTTATCAGACTTTTGAAGTGCTCTATCTTTATCGTCACCAAAATCTGTTGATTTAAATAAAAGTTGCTCCCTTTCTACCCAGTTTTCATCATCTTCACCTTTGGGAGCCTTAATTTTTCCACTATAAACTAGCTTTTTTTCCTTTAATTTATCAATTGCTTTCTGAACTTCATTATTTAAGACAATATCAGTTTCACTTGTAAATCTATCGTGCACTATTCCAAGATTTGATAAATTATTTTTAATCAATTTTAAAGATTCTGAAACCGATAATAAAGTTAGTTCTTTTGAAACATTTTCAAATTTATCAAATTTTAAAACTTTATTAGATTTTATAATATTTTTAGCAATATCAACTAAGTAATCACCAGGATATAAATCTGAGTTTTCAATAGGGAATTTTTCATTAAAAAGTATTTCTCTAATTCTAAAAAAAACAGATTTTGTAAAATTTATGATCTGATTACCATAATCGTTAACATAATATTCTTTTGAAACATCATGCTTGTTAAAAATTAATATATTTGAAATAACATCTCCCAATATTGCTCCTCTACAATGTCCAACATGAAGAGGGCCAGTGGGATTAGCTGAAACAAATTCTATAAGATATTTTTGTTTTTTTTCTTTATTATTGACACCGTAATCCTTGTGATTTTGATTAATACTTTTAATAAAATTATTCCAATATATTGTCTTAAATTTAATATTAATAAATCCTGGTTTTGCTACAGAAATAGATTCAATTTTTTCATCTTCATTTTTAATCAATTCAATTAAAATATTTGCGATATCAATTGGAGATTTTTTATTAGCCTTAGAGAGAACCATGGCTACATTGGTTGATATATCGCAGTCAAAATTTGATGGTGGTATGTCTACATTAACTCCATTTAAAGATTCGGGTAATTCTAAAGAACCATCTTTATTAAGCTTTTTAATCAAGATTATTATTTTACCCAAGTAGAGATCAAAAATGTTCATTAAATACCTTTATTTAAATTGATTGCATATCTATCTGTCATACCTGAAATAAAATCAGCTATTGCTCTATTTGGGTCATTCTTTAATTGATCATCGTTTAAAAATTTTTTGGGCTTACTCTTAATTTTATAAAAAAGTTTATTAATAATTTTTTTTCCATGATTATTTTTTAATAATACTTTTTTGTTGTTATACATTTTGCTTCTTAGGAAAAACCTAACTTCTTTTTCAATTTTTTGAAATTTACTTGAAAAACACACTATAGGATCATCTAAATTATAAACATCTTTTAAATATTTAACTTTATTATTTTTTAAATTATTTTTAGTATTCTTAATTAAATCTCTAACCATTAAATCAATTGAATCTCGTATTATTTGATATATCAAAATATCTTTATTGTTATTTTTAATATTATTTTTGTGTGATTTATAAATATCTTTAAAAAAATTAATTTCAATCAAGTCGTTTAAATTAAACATTTTGGCTCTAATTCCATCTTGTATGTCATGATTATTATAAGCAATGTCATCTGAGATTGCTGATATTTGAGCTTCTAATGAACCAGAGTTAGTAAAGTTTATTTTATTCTTAAAACTTTTTAATCCAATCAACCTATTAACAGTAAAGAGATCATCAATTGGGCCATTGTGCTTTAATAATCCATCTAAAGTTTCTAATGTTAAGTTCAGGCCTTTAAATTTAAGGTATTTATGCTCAAGAAACATAACTATCCTTAAGGTTTGAAGATTGTGGTCAAAGCCTCCAAAGTTAACCATACATTCATTAAGAGCATCTTCTCCAGCATGTCCGAACGGTGTATGCCCTAAGTCGTGAGCCAAACTTAAGGTTTCAGCTAGATCATCATTTAAACCTAAATGTTTAGCTATTGATCTTGCAATTTGCGCAACCTCAATTGAATGGGTAATTCTAGTTCTAAAATGATCCCCTTCTGTGTTAACAAAAACTTGTGTTTTATGTTTTAACCTTCTGAATGAGGCACTGTGAATAATTCTATCTCTGTCTCTTTGAAATGGAGTTCTGTAAAGTGAATTAGCTTCTTTAAAAATACGACCTTTGCTTTTAGATAAAGCTAAATTTGAGTAATTATTCATACTTTAAATTTAATAAATTGATATTATATTAGTATTATCAGTGTTGTTATATGATTAAAGAAATTAAATTTACAGATAAAGCTATAAAACAGATTAATAATTTGTTGTCTCAAAAAGATCCAGGGTCATTTTTTAGAATCGCTATTAAAGGTGGTGGTTGCTCAGGTTTTCAATATGAGTTTACTTTTGACAAAAAATTAGAAGCAGACGACTTAAAACATGAAAATATTCTTATAGATAAAACTTCAGCAGACTTATTAAAAGGTTCAGAAGTGGACTTTGTTTCAGAACTAATTGGCGATCAATTCAAGATCACTAACCCACAAAGCAAATCTTCTTGCGGTTGTGGTGTTTCTTTCTCTATATAATGATTATTACATCTTGGAATGTTAATTCTGTTAGAGCAAGAATTGAAAGTATTAAAGAATACCTTCAAAAATTTTCTCCTAATGTTGTTATGATGCAGGAAATTAAAACACAAGATGAGACCTTTCCCTATGATGATTTTTCAGCATTAGATTATGAGAGTCATGTATTTGGACAAAAAAGTTATAATGGTGTTGCTATTATATCCAAACATAAACTAGAAAATGTTAGAATAGATTTAATTAAAGATAAATTGAAACAATCTAGAATTATTTCAGCAGAACTAAAACATAAGAAAAAAAATGTTCAACTGATTAATATTTATACTCCAAATGGTAATCCTGTAGATACTGATAAATACACTTATAAAAAAAACTGGTTAGATAAATTAATTAAACAATTAAAAACTCTTTCAAAGAAAAATGAAAATATTATCTTAGCTGGAGATTTTAATATTCTTCCCTCAGCTGAAGATGCTTATAATATTAAAGGGTTTGAAGATGACGCTTTATACAGACTTGAGATAAGAAAAAAATTTAGAGAAATGATTAATCTAGGTTTTCATGATGCCTACCGTCACATTCATGGTGAAAAGGAAGGTTATACTTATTGGGATTATATGAGAGGTGCTTGGCAGAAAAATAACGGATTAAGAATTGATCACTTCTTAGTATCAAATTCTTTATTAAATATAGTTAAGAATGTTAATATTAATAAAGACCCCAGAGGAAAAGAAAAACCCTCAGATCACACACCTATTGAAATTGAATTAACTTAAAGATTTAATTTTATTAACAAGTTCTTCGTTAATGTTTCTTGGACCTTTATCTAGTCTATTTTTATGTCTTCTTTCACCTGGAAGTCTAACACCATCCATAGCTGACATTTTACTAAAAAAATCATCAGCATGTTTATCCCAACCTTTACCAGAAATTTTATCAGGTGAAATTGCTATAATAAATTCACCACCACTTGGAGGACCACCGTCATTATTGTCTTTAGCAGCAGTTTCAAAACTAAAATTTTCACCAATTAATGCACCAGCTAATAATTCAACCATCATTGCTATACTAGATCCTTTGTAGCCACCAAAAGGAAGTATAACTCCACCATCAGCGATTTCTGCAGGATCAGTTGTTTCTTTACCATCTTTAGTTAAACCTGTTCCAAGAGGAACTTTGTGCCCTTCTCTTTTTGCTATCTGAACTTCACCCATTGCCATTGAGGCTGTTGCCATATCGTAGACAACTGGAGTTTTACCAGGTCTAGGCCAAGCAAAAGAAATTGGATTTGTACCATATAAAGGTTTCGTAGCACCCGCTGGTGCAACGGCAGGCTTGTAAGATGTACAAGCGATACCAACAAGACCAGCTTCAGCAATAGCTTCAGTTTCAGGCCAAAGAGCTGCCATGTGATGTGAATTTTTTATAGCAAGAACTGCTACACCATTTTTTTTTGCTAAATCAATAACTGCAGGTAATCCTAAGCTTAAAACCATAGGAGCAACTGCATTATTACCTAATACTTTAATAATACTTGGAGCAACATTTTCTAATTCTGGTCTTGCTTTACCGTTAATTTTTTTACTTTTTAAACCAGACACATAAGCAGGTAATCTAAACAAACCATGAGAAACAGAACCATCTCTTTCAGCTCTCATAATAGTATCTGCTAAAATACTAGCATTTTCCTCATCACAACCATTAGCTAATAATGTTTTTTTAGCTAATTCTAAAATTTCATTTAATGTTAAGGGAACTGTACTCATCCCAATATTAAATATTATTTATGCTTGCTTTTCAAATCTTTTTTTAGATCTTCATGATCACCAACGACATTATGATATTGGCTTTTGGTCACATATTTTTCTAAAAAAGGTACAGCTAATAAAGGTATGAAACCACCAAGTACAATTCCAAATGCTGCACTTTTTAAATTAGGATCAAGTAAGGCTGCTATAAAGTCTGCTATAATATGAGCTAGAACTATTCCAATTATTCCAGCAATTGCACCGTTAGAAACTAATTTTAAAAAACGGTTTATGCTCCAACCTGAATAAAAACCAATTAATGGTATTAGGGTATGTACGAAACCAAAGATAAAACCTCTTAATATTCCATATTCTTCTATAAGTTCTTCTAAAAAATGAAGAAATTCTGGTAATTCGTGTGCGTGTTCCATTAGTTACATCTCCTACATATTGTTGAAACTTCAAGCTGAAACTTGTTGAAGTCATATTTTTTGATTGGGTTTTTTTTAAATATTGTTTCAAATAATTCTGATTTAAGCTCTTCTGTGTCTCCACAATCTCTACAAATGGCTATAGATGGATTATGCTTAACATGTTCATGACTGCACAATACATAAGTCTTATTTTGATTAGATTTATGTATCTTATCCTCTTCTATTAGTTTTTTTAAAGATCTGTAAACAGCCATCGGTTGTATCTTCTTAAATTTCTGAAATTTGTCTAATATTTCATAAGCAGTTAAATGCTTCTTAGATTTCTTAATTATATCAAAAACTATATCATTATTATTCATTATGTGATGTTATAACATAACACTTTATTATGTCAATACCCTGATAATAAAGATTTTTGTTTCATCTATAATTGTAATAAATTCCTAACAAAATTACATATAAAGGAGACTATGTTTTTAAAAAAAGTTTAAAAAGATCTCTACTTAATTAAATAAGTTTAAAATAGCTGAACACTTGTAGAACTTTATCTAATTCTGCGGTATAGTTATTTCTTAAATCACCGCAATCATTTCAGCTATCTGCTGACCATCAAAAAATAAATTTAACAATTTAAAGTGTCAAAATTATGTTTTTGAAAATGATAAAAATACTCTGTTTTATGGGCATACATGACTACAAAACGTTAAATATTGAGTTTGGTTTTGGACCAACAGATAGAGTTACAACACTTGAGTGCAAAAGATGTGGTTACATTACAATTAAAGGAGGTAAATAAAAAATACTTATCATGAAAAGTATTGAAAGAAATATAGATATAAGAAGATATCTTAATTGGTCAAGAATAGTTAAGGGCAAACCCATACATATAAGGTTGTATGAATTAATTTATTACGAATTACTTATAATGTGGTTTGAGATGAATAAACCTCCTTTAAGAAGATTAATTTATGAAACTATTAACTCTCAAGACTTTGAAGAAAATTTTATCAGAGGAAAAATTTTTCAAAAATATATAGATGAGGCTTTAGAAACCCCCTGTGAAGATGGTTCTGGATATTACAATCCAGACTCAAGAGAAATTCTAACAGAAGTTAATATTAAAGAATTATATGATATTAAATTTTTGATAAAAGACGAATTGGATAATGTAAAAATGATTGATAGATACAATGGGATATTCACATTTTGTAAAATTTATGAAAAATGGTGTTTAGAAAAAAAAGCTAAACAGGTTGAAGATATAACAAAAAAAGAAAGATTTGACGTAACATCAGATCTGCCATTAAAAATTTCTGAAAAACCTTAAAATCTATTTTACTCTGCCGTATACGTCTTGATACCTAACAATATCACTCTCTTTTAAAATTGAGCCTACTTGAGCTTCAATGATTTTAACAGGTTTATTACCAGGATTTTCAATTCTATGAATTGCTTCTAATGGAATGAATATATGATCGTTTTGTTTTTTTAAAAAGCTATCTTTGTTAAGTGTAATTTTGGGAGTTCCTTCGGTTACCAACCAATGTTCTGATCTATGATGATGTTTTTGTAAACTTAATATACCTTTTGGTTTTACAAATAGTTCTTTAATTAAAAAACCTTTGCCTTCAAACAAATTAACATACCTACCCCAAGGTCGGTAATAAACATTTTTTTTCTTATAATATTTATTCTTATTTTTATCATACATTTTTAAGATCTCTTTCCAGCTGCCAAGATCTGACCAAGGTATATCTAATTTAATAGCGTTTATTTGTTTAGTTTTTTCTAAAATTGCATAATCAAAAGATTTTGCAGTAGCTTTTTCAAATGAAGCTTTATTTAGGTAATAAGTGTTATTCTTAAGTTTAGCTTTTGAAACGGCACTAACACAATTTTTATAAATAATTGGCTGGTATTTTTTAAAGTTATTTATTATTGAATCTTTTCTTAAAAAAAACATACCTGAATTCCAATAACCTTTTTGTTTAATGACTTGTTTAGCTTTAGCTTCTTTTGGTTTTTCAATAAATTTTGTAACTTTATTAATTTTTCCTTTAACTTTTTTAGTTATAAAATAACCGTATTCACTTGATGGAGATGTTGGTTTAATCCCAAAGATGAATATATTTTGGTTAGTTAAATTGGCTTTATTTATATTTATAGCTTTATTAAAAATACTTGCTTTTTCTATTAAGTGGTCTGCTGCAAAAAACATTAACGGTTGCTCATTTGGAATGTCTTTAATTAGTGCTGATGCAAGAATTGCTGGTGCTGTATTTCTTTTTGCAGGTTCTAAAACAATTTTATATTTACTTATCTTTTGTTTCTTAAGATGTTTTTTTACTTCTTTTAAATATTTAAGATTTGTACTTATGATTGGTGCATCAAAAGTTGAAGATTTAACTCTTTCAAGAGTTTTTCCTAATAAAGTCCAATTACCAAAATCAATAAATTGCTTTGCTTGATGATTTTTAGAATTAGGCCAAAGTCTAGTTCCTGCTCCGCCACATAAAATAACGGGTTTAATTTTCATTAAATATCAGCGTAAACTTTTACTTCTTTTCTTTTACCAGGATGTGTTGGTGCACCTAAATAAGCGGGACCTACTGTTTGAGCGTATTTCCAAATAGTACCAGATCCAAAGCTTGATTTTTTTGCTTTCCACTTTTTATGTCTTGTGGCTAATTGTGATTTAGTTAATCTAACGTTAATAGTTCCTTTTTTAGCATCTATATCAATTACATCACCATTACGTAAAAGAGCTAAAGGGCCGCCTAAGGCCGCTTCAGGGCCAACATGACCCACACAAAAGCCCCTCGTGGCACCTGAAAACCTTCCATCAGTAATTAAGGCAACCTTCTCACCCATACCTTGACCATAAATAGCACCCGTTGTTGAAAGCATTTCTCTCATACCAGGTCCCCCAACTGGTCCTTCATAACGAATGATAATTACATCACCTGCTTTATATTTTTTATTTTGCACACAAGCCATTGCAGCTTCTTCATTATCAAAACATCTAGCTTTTCCAGTGAATTGTAATTTCTTTAAACCAGCAATTTTAACAATTCCACCATCAGGGGCTAAGTTACCTTTAAGACCAACAACTCCTCCATCTGGTGATAAGGGATTGTCATATGCTCTTAGAACTTTTTGCTTAGGATTAAATTTAATATTTTTTAAATTTTGTTTCATCGTTTTTCCAGTAACAGTCATGCAATCACCATGAATAAAACCACCATCAAAAAGAGTTTTTAATAACATTGGAACTCCACCAGCTAACCACATATCTTTTGCAACATATTTTCCACCTGGTTTTAAGTCAGCAAGATAAGGAGTTTTTTTAAATATTTTAGCTACATCCATTAAATCAAACTTAATTCCAATTTCATTAGCAATAGCTGGTAAGTGTAAAGCAGCATTTGTCGATCCACCAGTAGCCGCAACTATTGTTGCAGCATTTTCTAAAGATTTTTTGGTAACAATATCTCTTGGACGAATATTTTTTTGTAATAAATTCATTACAGTCTTTCCACTCAATAATGCATACTTATCACGTTCTTCGTATGGAGCAGGTGTTCCAGCTGAATAAGGTAATGCTAAACCAATAGCTTCAGAAACGCAGGCCATAGTATTTGCAGTAAATTGACCTCCACATGCGCCAGCACTTGGACATGCAACTAATTCTAATTTTCTTAATTCTTTAGCAGTCATTTGTCCTGCTGAATGTTTTCCAACTGCTTCAAATACATCAACAACAGTTACGTCTTTTCCTTTGTATTGACCTGGAAGTATTGAGCCACCATAAATAAATACACTTGGGACATTTAATCTAACCATTGCCATCATTAAAGCAGGTAAAGATTTATCACATCCTGCAATACCAACTAATGCATCATAACAATGACCACGTACAGTAAGTTCAGTTGAATCAGCAATTACTTCACGAGAAATTAAAGACGATTTCATTCCCTCATGACCCATCGCAATACCATCAGTTACAGTTATTGTACAAAATTCTCTAGGAGTACCACCTGAGGCTCTAACACCTTTTTTAACCGATTGAGCTTGTCTCATTAAAGCAATATTACAAGGAGCAGCTTCATTCCAAGTTGACACAACACCAACAAAAGGTTTTGCTACATCTTTTTCCGTTTCACCCATCGCATAGTAAAATGATCTATGTGGAGCTCTATCAGCACCTAATGAAGTATGTCTGCTTGGTAATTTCTTTTTATTAAATTTTGCCATTATATACCCTTTATAGTTATTGATATTCTCTCAACATCATTTTTTAAATTATTATAATTAGTTTTTTCTTGATCAACAATATCTTTTGGTGCTCTATCAACAAAGCTTTTATTAGCTAATCTTTCTGATATCTTATTCATTTCCTCTTGGTATTTATCTTGTCTTGTAGTTAAGTTTTTTTTGATTAATTTTAAATCAACATCTTCATCAAAATATACTTTAAACAGATCACCAGAAACCATCAATGTAGCAGCTGGTTTATCTAAATCTTTATTATGTAAATTTCTAATGCGACCAAGTTTTTTAAGAATAATTTGATTATCAATAAAAAATGATTGCTCTTTTTTACTAACAGTTTCTATTGAAATATCTATAAATGACCCAGGGCTTACACTTAATTCATTTTTAAACGATCTTAATTCTGAGACTATACTTATAATCTTTTTTACTTGATTATTAGATGAATCACTTTCAAGCTCTCCAGAAGGCCAATTAGCTAACATTAAAAAGTCTTTACCTGAGTTATCAAATTTATTATTTAGCCAAATTTCTTCAGTCACAAATGGAATAAATGGATGTAATATTATTAATATTTGTCTAAACACATAAGCAGATACCTGTTTTACTTCGTCTTTTGCTTTTTCATCTTCTGAAAATAGGATTGTTTTAGATAGCTCTAAATACCAATCACAATAAGAGTGCCAAGTGAATTGATAAGCATTTTTTGCAGCTTCATCAAACCTGTAATCTTTTAGATTTTTTTCAATTTTATTTTTAGTTTCTATAAGTTCAGAATAGATCCATTTATTAATATTAATTGATAAACTTGGTTTTTCATCAATTTTAGAAAAATCACAATTATTAGTAATTAAAAAATTATTTGCATTCCATAATTTATTTAAAAAATTTCTATAACCTTTAACTCTATCTTCAGAAAGTTTTACATCTGTTCCAGGTGATGCCATTGAAAGTAAAGTAAATCTTAAAGCATCTGCACTATATTTTTCAATCAAATCTAAAGGGTTAATTACGTTTCCTTTAGATTTAGACATTTTCTGTCCTTTCTCATCTTTAACAAGGGCGTGAACATAAACGTCTTTAAAAGGTTCTTTGTCTAGAAACTCCATTCCAAACATAATCATTCGAGCTACCCAGAAAAATATAATATCAAACCCTGTAACAAGTACTGATGTAGGGTAAAATTTATCAACATATTCTTTATCGTCAGGCCACCCTAATGTAGCAAAAGGCCATAAGCCTGATGAAAACCAAGTATCTAATACATCTGGATCACGAATTAATTCTACTTCTTTATTATAGAATTTTTTGGCTTCTGCTTTTGCTTCGTCTTCATTTATTGCAACGAAGATTTTTTTATCTGGCCCATACCATGCTGGTATTTGATGTCCCCACCAAAGCTGTCTTGAGATACACCATGGCTCAATATTATTCATCCATTGAAAATAGGTTTTTGACCAATTAGTAGGAAAAAAATTAGTTTTTTTAGAGTTAACTATATCTTTAGCTTTAACTGATAATTTTTTTGCATCTACAAACCATTGTTCTGTTAAAAAGGGTTCAATTATCGAGTTAGATCTATCCCCATAGGGAACTTTATTCTTTATATTTTCTTCCTTAACAAAGAATTCTTTTTCTTTAAGTTCTTTTAAAATTTTTTTTCTAGCTTCAAATCTATCAAGGCCAATATATTCTTTGGGAGCATTATCATTGACTTTACCACCTTCAGTAAAAATATTTATGATTTCTAAATTATTTCTTTGTCCAACTTGATAGTCATTAAAATCATGAGCAGGCGTTATTTTTAAAGCACCAGTTCCCATTTCTGGATCGGCATAATCGTCTTTGATTATTTTTATTTTTCTTCCAACAATTGGAACTGTTACAAATTTATCAACTAAATGTTTAAATCGATCATCTTTAGGATTTACAGCGATGGCAGAATCACCCAACATAGTTTCAGGTCTAGTTGTAGCTATAGTTATAAAATCACTAGAACCTTCAATTGGATATTGAATGTAATAAATTTTAGAATTAACTTCTCTTTGATCAACTTCTAAGTCAGATATTGCAGTTTTTAAAACTGTATCCCAATTAACTAGTTTTTTATCCTTATAGATTAAACCTTTTTTATGAAGCTCTACAAAAACTTTTAAAACTGATTTTGAAAGATTTTCATCCATTGTAAAAGCATTTCTCGACCAATCACAAGAACAACCTAATTTTTTTAGTTGATTTAAAATGATATCACCATGCTCTTCTTTCCATTCCCAAACCTTTTCTATAAATTTTTTCCTTCCAATTTGATTTTTATCAATACCTTCAGTGGTTAATTTTTTCTCAACTAAAGCCTGTGTAGCAATACCTGCGTGATCTGTTCCAGGTTGCCATAATGTTTCGTAATTATTCATACGGTGATATCTTACCAAAAGATCTTGAATTGAATTATTCAAAGCGTGCCCCATATGAAGGCTACCTGTTACATTGGGAGGAGGTATAGCCACTGAAAATTGTTTCTTATTTTTAATGGGTTTAAATAAATTATTTTTTTCCCAATAAGAATAAATCTTATCTTCAACATCTGTATGTATGTATTTATCGTTACTCATAGGTGATAATAAGTTTATAATTTAATAATATGATTTAACAATAATCATTTTGAAAGCTTATTTGGTAGACTAATTTTATATATTTAATATATAAAAGGCTCTCTATTTGTTTTAAATTGAGATGAAAAGGCATCGTGGCGGAATGGTTACGCAGAGGACTGCAAATCCTTGTATCCCAGTTCGATTCTGGGCGATGCCTCCAAAAAAAATGTTGTTTTACTTTTAAAAAAAAGTAAGTTGTGTTTTTGATATTCCTCGGTAGCTCAGTTGGTAGAGCAGTTGACTGTTAATCAATTGGTCGCAGGTTCGAGTCCTGCCCGAGGAGCCAAAAAAATTACTATCTTTATTATTGATAAATCTTATTAAAAAGAACTTAAAATTATTAGTTTATTTATATGAAAATATTTAAATTTATTAGGGTCTTAAACTATGATTTATATTAGCCTACTTTCGAAACTCCAATATTTGAAATTTGTAAAGATTTACTAAATTTTAGTTTTTGATCGTTACTAAGTTCAGAATATAATTTAACTAAAAAATTATAATTTACATTCATGTGACCTTCTTGAGATCTTTCTAGATTTATTAAATATTCTGAAAAATCTTCAAAAAAATAATTTACTGGAACTTTTAAATAATTTGCTAATTGAAGAAGTCTTATTGAGCTAACTCCATTAGTTCCTTTTTCATATTTTTGAATTTGTTGAAAAGTAACATTAATTGCTTTTGCAACTTTTGTTTGCGTGAGACCTAAAGCTAATCTTCTTAGCTTTAATTTATTACCTAAATGTTTGTTAAAATTATCTTCCATTAAGACCCCTCTTAAAATTTATTTTTAAAACCTTATTGAACTAATTTTTGACTGTTATCGCAACACAAAAATTTTTTTATTTTAGAAAATTAGGTACAAAAATACAAAACGTGTCAAGAGTTTATAAAGTATAATTTATAAATAAAATTGTTGAGATATGAACCTTTAAAAGACCTACAAAATTTGGCTTAAAAAAAGTTTAGTTCGATCATTTTTGGGATTAGCAAAAAAGTCTTTTGTTGTGGCCTTTTCAACTATCATTCCCTCATCCATAAAAATCATTTGATCGGCTACCTCTTTAGCAAAGCCCATCTCATGAGTTACAACAATCATAGTCATACCTTGTTTTGCTAAATTAACCATAACATCTAGTACTTCTTTAATCATTTCAGGATCTAATGCTGATGTAGGCTCATCAAATAACATAATTTTAGGTTCCATACAAAGTGCTCTTGCAATGGCAACTCTTTGTTGCTGTCCGCCTGATAATTGACCTGGAAACTTTTGGGCTTGATCTAAAATTTGTACTTTTTCAAGGTGTTCTAAAGCTAATTGTTCTGCATCTTTTTTTGGCATTTTCTTTACCCAAATTGGAGCTAACGTACAATTGTCTAAAATAGATAAATGAGGAAATAAATTAAATTGTTGGAAAACCATTCCAACTTCAGCTCTAACTTGTTCTATATTTTTTGTATCTTCTGAAATTTCAGTGCCATCAACAATGATTGATCCTTTTTGATGCTCTTCTAGTCTATTAATACATCTAATTAGTGTAGATTTTCCAGATCCAGATGGTCCACACACAACGATTTTTTCTTTAGGTTTAACTTCAAGATTTATTTCTTTTAATACTTGAAAGTCCCCAAACCACTTGTTTACATTTTGAATTTGAATAATTGAATCTGACATAATTTATCTATCTGTTTTATATTTTAATTCTAATTTCTGGCTATATTTACTCATACTATAACAAATAATCCAGAATATTATTCCAGCAAATACATATCCTTCCATTGAAAATCCTAGCCATTCAGGATTAGTTTTAGCTAAATTTAACATACCAACTACCTCTAAAAGACCTACCACAAAAATTAGTGGTGTATCTTTTACAAGTGCCAAGAATGTATTCGCAATTCCTGGAATTACTAATTTTAAAGCTTGTGGAAGAATAACAAAAATATGAAGTTTCCAGTAACCCATCCCAAGTGACTTAGCTGCATCATATTGGCCTCTTGGAAGAGCTTGTAGTCCTCCCCTTATAACTTCAGCTGTATAAGCTGCTTCAAATAAAGTAATTGCTACAACAACTCTAATTAGTTTATCTACATATGTTCCGTCAGGTAAAAACATTGGAAACATTACAGCTGACATAAATAAAACTGTAATTAATGGAACACCTCTCCAAAATTCAATGAATGAAAGAGATGAATATTTAACAACGGGTAAATCAGATCTTCTACCAAGAGCGAGCATCATGCCAATTGGAAAACAAAAGATTAATGAGAAAAAAGAAACTATAAAGGTTAAAGATAAGCCACCCCACGCACCTGTTTCAACCCACTCAAGTCCAAAAGAACCTCCTGAAATCAAATAGTAAATTAAGATGAACGAAATAATTGGCAATATAAGAGTGTAATAAAGAGAAAGATAATTTCTAAATTTAGCAGGTACAAAAAATCCAGCTGCCATAAAGGCTAATACAGTAACAAATGTTACATTAATTCTCCATTGTTCAGCATTAGGATACATTCCATACATAAATCTATTAAACCAAACTTTGATATAAACCCAACAGGCACCGCCACCAGTGCACGCTTCTTTAGTGTCACCAGAAATATTAGCATCAAAAATGAACCAATTTAATAATGGAGGAAGTGAAAATATTATAAGAAAAATAATACACAAACTTAAAGCTGCGTTAAAATTACTTGGGTTAATATTTTTATTAAGGCTATCTAAAATTTTAATACCTGAAAATTCAATTCTAATAAAATGAAGACCAATTACCCCAAAGATTAAGGGAGTAAAAAAATTAATAAACCTAGGTAAAAAAGCGGTAATATTTGTACCAAAGAAATTATTTAAACAAAAATCAAAAATACCTAAGAAAAAAAATAAAATTCCAATAATAAGAGATGTATTTCTATTTATTTGAACTTTAGCTTTTGGTAAATCAAGATTTTTTGAATTCATTATTTTTCCTTTATTGCTATTCTTTGGTTGTACCAATTCATTAGTAATGAAATTGCTATACTAATAGTTAAATATGTAGCCATTGTAATACCAACAATTTCAATTGCTTTTCCTGTTTGCATCATTGCAGTACCCGCAAAAACTAAAACTAGATCTGGATAAGCAATTGCTGCTGCTAAAGAAGAGTTTTTGGTTAAATTTAAATATTGATTAGTAGTAGGTGGTATAATTATTCTTAACGCTTGAGGCATAATTACTAATTTCAAAACTTGGCTTGGTGTTAAACCAATTGATGCAGCAGCTTCTTTTTGCCCTTTACCAATACCTTGAATACCTGCTCTTACATTTTCTGCAATAAAAGTTGCCGTATAGAGAGTTAAGGCTAAAGTTAACGCAATTAGCTCAGGTGGTATACCCATACCTCCATCAAATGTGTAAGAAGATTGTGACATTTTTCTTAATTCTGGAAAGCTAAAAGATAAATCAACACCACCAACTAAAAATGTTAACAGTGGTAGACCTATAAAAATAGCTAATGAGATAATTAATACAGGCAACTGTTTTCCCTCTTGTTCTTGTTTCTTTTTTGCAAATTTGACAAAAAAGAAAATTAAAATCATTGCCACAATTAACGTTGTAAAAAAAATATCGAAATTTGTCCAAATTGGAGCTGGTGTATAAAGTCCCTTTATGGTCATGAAAGATGATCCTAATATCATTGTTGCATCTTGAGGCATTGGCAGAGCTCTTAGCGCTGCAAAATACCAAAAGAAAATCTGTAATAATAATGGAACATTTCTAAAGAATTCTATGTAAAAAGAAGCAGTTTTTCTAATCAAATAATTTGGAGATAATCTTGCAACACCAACAATAAGACCCAATAATGTAGCTAAAATAATTCCAATGAAAGCTACTAAGAGTGTATTTAATAATCCAACAAGATATGCTCTTGCATAAGAATGTGATCCGTCATAATCAATTAAAGAAAATTGTATATCAAATGAAGCTTCTTGACTTAAAAAACCAAAACCAAATTCGATACCTCTTGTATCCATGTTCTCTTGAGCATTCATGGTAAAGAAACCAAATATTAAAACTATAAATAATAATGTTAATAGTTGAGGTAAGATTTTTTTTAATTTCATGTGATGAGTATTATAAAAAAAGGGCTAGATAAATCTAGCCCTTTATGTGTTTTATTAGATATTAATTATCTTGCTGGTGGTACGTATAATATTCCACCTTTAGTCCATAATTGGTTTGGACCTCTATCAGGTAAAATACCAGTATCAGCGATATTTCTCTTGTAGCTTTCTCCATAATTACCAACTTGTTTGATAATTCTTAAGCTCCAATCGTTATCTAAACCAAATGCTGCACCCATTTCACCTTCAGAACCAACAAGTCTTTTGATTTGTGGGTTATCAGAAGTTTTCATCATGTCAGCGTTTGAAGATGTAATACCGTATTCTTCAGCTTCGATCATTACGTTTAGAGACCATCTTACGATGTCTTCCCAAACTGCATCACCTTGACGTACAACAGGTCCTAGAGGCTCTTTAGAAATAGTCTCTGGTAACACGATGTGATCATCAGGGTTAGTCATTTTTGTTCTTTGTGCTGCTAAACCAGACTTGTCAGTTGTGTAAGTATCACATCTTCCTGAGTCATAAGCTGCAACAACTTCATCAGCTTTTTCGAAAGCTACTGGCTCATATGAAATTCCTTTTGAATTAAAGAAGTCTCTCATATTAAGTTCAGTTGTAGTTCCGATGTTAGTACATGCTGAGATTCCATTTTTGAATTGGCTCGTAGAAGTAATTCCTGAGTCTTTTCTTACCATGAAACCTTGGCCATCGTAGAAGTTAACTCCAACGAAAGTTAAACCAATGTCAGCATCTCTAGAAAGTGTCCAAGTTGTGTTTCTTGATAAGATATCAATCTCACCAGAAGTTAGAGCTGTGAATCTTTCTTTAGCACTTAGTGGAGTGAACTTAACTTTGTTCGCATCACCTAATACAGCAGCAGCAACCGCTCTACATACATCAACGTCAACACCAGTCCAATTTCCAGCAGCGTCAGCATTTGAAAATCCAGGTAGACCTTGAGATACACCACATCTTACGAAACCTTTTTTCTGAGTGTTCTTAAGAGTTTTTGACTTCTTAGCGGCCATTGTTTCTGTTGTAAAAGTAAACAGAACTGCAACCATAGCAACTAGAGAAGTTAATTGTTTTACGTATTTAAACATATTTTATTCCTCTGTTTTATTTATTTATTTGTTAACAAATAATTCAAAATGATTTGAATTAAGTTAGATGTTTAACATTTTATATCTACCATCAAAATAAAAATTTAGTTTTTAGAATTGTTCTAACTATATGTAGTGCTCCATTAAAAACAATGTGTTACATATAGTGATGGTGCGCTCTGGTGGACTCGAACCACCGACCCTCGGTTTAGAAAACCGATGCTCTATCCAGCTGAGCTAAGAGCGCAAATTAATATTAGTATATTTATAGTACGAATTTAATTTTTAAAAAGAAATTTTTTACAAATAATTAATAAAGTTAGAAGCTCTAGTCTACCAATAATCATAAAGAAAATTAGATAATACTTAGTGATAAAATGTAGATCATAAAAACTAAAATCAGGCAACCCAAACATTGATGAATTTACTGTGTTCATGATGGTTAATATTGAGAGTTTAAAAGAGCTTTCAAAATCAATTCCACTTAAAGTTAATAGAAAGGTTAAAATTAATAAAGAGATTATAAAAACTATTACAGATAAAAAATATTTATAAATTTCATCTAATTTAAATGTATCTTTTGAAAACAAGTGTTTATTTATGTAAATATTTTTAGGTCTACTGTAAGAAAGAATTTCGTTAATTGAATATCTAAATAAAGAATAAATTTTTAAAAACCTAATACCAGAACTTGTCGAAAAAAAAGATCCACCAATAATAACAAGTATTAGAAAAACAAAAGATAAATTATTAGAAGAATTATTAAGAGAAAAACCTACATTAGAAATACTACTTGTTAAGGATAAAAATAATTCACTAAAATTATTTTCAAAATTTAAAAATACAAAAAAAATAATCAACAAAAATAAGAAATAAAATAACAAATGAATATCTTCATTAAAGAAATTAAGGTTATGGTTTTTTGTAAAGATTAAATTGTAAATTAAAAAAATACTAAAAAAAGAAGATAGTAATAAAATTGATATAATTATAACTTGGGAATTATTGACCAATATATTAGACAAATTATTAGATGGTAAAAAACCACCTGATGAAATTATGGTCATTGCTAAATTTAGAGAATTAAATAACCTAATATCAAAAAAACTTAAAATTATAAAAATTGAAAGCGTAATTAATGAATAAAATAAAAAAATTTTGAATGCTTGCTTGAATGTTTCGGATTTATTAAAAGATAAAAAATTAGTTAAAGATTTTTTAAAACTATGATCAAAAATATCAATTAAAAGTATTATAGAAAATAAAAAATAAAGACCCCCTATCCATTGAGATGCAGATCTCCATAATATTAAGCTTTGATCAATATGATTAATATTGTTAAAAATAGTAAAGCCTGTTGAGGTGAATCCAGAAATTGACTCGAAGAAAGCATTAACAAAAGTTAAATTATAAATACTAAAATAAAAAGGTATAGAAATAACTAGTGGTAATAAAAAATAACCAAGAAGTATTGTTAATATTTTATCATATATAGTTATTTTTTTTTCATCATTATTTTTTGAATAATAAAATAATATTGTTAAAAGAATAGAGACTATAAATGTAATTATGTAGGTATTTAGATTTAGATAGAGGTTTAGATAGTAAGAGTAAGTGATATTAAAAAAAGCTAAAATTGAGACTATTCCAAAAAAAACACTCAAGTAAATGAGTTTAAAGTATTTCATTAAATTAAATAGAACTTATACGAAACATGTTTTCTACAACATGTAGGAAATCTTTATTAGCCAAAAGAACGACAATATCCTCTTTTTTAAATACAAAATTTGATCTAGGGATAATTACTTCTTCGCCTCTTAAAACTGCACCAATTCTTATTTCATCTGGTAAGTTAGAATTTTTTAACTCTTTATTTACTAACTCTGAAGTTTCAATAATTTCAGCTTCAATAATCTCATATTCACCATTCAAAATACTATAAGCATTTTCAATAGTACCTTTGTGAATGTGTTTTAAGATACTTGATACAGTATTCATTCTAGGATCAATAAAATCATCAATTTTTAAAGAAGTTTGTAAAAGAGAATAATTGGGCTTGTTAATTAAAGCCATAGTTCTTTTGTCACTTAATTCATCATTGTCTTTAGCAAATTTTTCAACCAATACACTTATCATTAAATTATCTTCGTCATCATTTGTTAGAGCCAAAACAGTTTGAACCTCTTCTAAATTTGCCTCCAATAAAACTTCTTCATCTAAAGCATCTCCATTTATAACAATTGTGTTATTTAATTGGCTTGCAATAAGTTCTGCTCTTTCCTTATCTTTTTCTATTATTTTAACTCTTGCAGAATCAAAACTTTCTTCTAAATTTTTTGCTAAGTTAAATCCTATATTTCCTCCTCCAATAATCAAAATTTTATTAGAAATTTTTTCTGTATGACCAAAGGCTGCTAAAGTTTCATTCATTTGTGAGGCGTTAATTACAACATAAGCTTTGTCTTCTTTAAGCATAACATCTGTTTTTTTTAATAAAACAAATTTTTCATCTCTAATTACTCCCATTATATTAGAATTAAGTTTTGGAAATTTTTTTGTAAGCTCATTAAGTTTGATGTCTTTTATTGGACAATTTTCATCTATCAAAATCTCTAGCAATCTAATTTTATTATTAGCAAAAGGAACATTATCTAGTGAACCAGGAGCTTCTAATTTTCTTTGAAGTGATTTTGCTATCTCAATCTCAGGTGAAATAATAACATCTATTGGTAAATTTTCTTTATTATAAACTTTTGTAAATTTTGGATTTAAATAATCTTGTGATCTAATCCTTGCTATTTTTTTTGGAACATTAAATATTGAAAATGCTATTTGACATATCAACATGTTAATTTCATCATTACGTGTTACTGCAATAATCATATCAGCTTCAGTTGCGTTTGCTTTCTCTAAAATTGATGGATAGGTAGCTTTACCCACAATAGACTTTACATCTAGTGTGTCATCAATCTTTTGTATATCTTCACTTGATTGATCAATTATAGTTATTGAGTGTCCTTGCTCACTTAAAATTTTTGCAATAGTAAAGCCCACTCTACCTGCTCCACAAATTATAATATTCATTTAGTTTAATTCCTTGATCCCTAAACCTTTAAGCTTTCTATGTAAGGCAGATCTTTCCATTCCAATAAAATCAGCAGTTTTTGATATATTGCCATTAAATTTTTTTAATTGTGTAGTTAAATACTCTTTTTCAAAATTTTCTCTAGCTTCTTTTAGTGGTATAGATAAAGAGTTTTCTGATGGTATATTTCTAATATCAGGTGTTTTTAGAGATTCTTTAATAATATTTGAAATTTTATCAGTACTATCAGGCGCAAGTATTGCTATTCTCTCTATTAAATTTCTTAATTCTCTAACATTTCCTGGCCAATCATAGTTGAGTAAATATTTATTATTTGTATCAATACTTAGTTTTTTTAAATTGTAGTTTATTGAAATTTTTTCAGAAAAATATTCAACTAACAAAGGTATATCTGAAACTCTGTCTTTTAAAGGATCGATGTTAATTTCAAATACATTAAGTCGATGATATAAGTCCTCTCTAAAATTACCATTTTCTATTTCTTTTTTTATATCTTTACTAGATGAGCATATAATCCTTACATCAACATTAATATCATGGTTGCCATTAATTCTTCTAAATTTTTGATCTATTAAAACTCTTAAAATTTTAGATTGAGTATCAAGTGGGATTTCAGAAATTTCATCTATTAAAAGTATACCCTTTGTTGATTTCTCTAAAGCGCCATAAGTTATGGAGCCATTATCTTTTTCTTCGCCAAATAATTCTAATTCATATTTTTTAATATCAAGTAATGCGCCATTCAAAATAACAAAAGGACCCTTCTGTCTTTTGGATTCTTTATGTATTTTTCTTGCTATCAATTCTTTACCTGAGCCAGTAGGTCCATTGATAAAAATTCTACTTTCAGAAACTGATATTTTATCTATTTGATCTTTTATTTTTTTAAAATTGTCACTAACACCAATTAGTTCATAAGAATAAAAAAGTTTACTTTCAAATTCTTTATTCTTATTTTTAAGATTTAAGTTTTCAACAGCTCTATTAACAAAGTTTAATAATCTCTCCTGATTAAAGGGTTTTTCAATAAATTCGAAAGCACCAGCTTTTAAAGCTTTGATTGCCATTTCAACGTTTGCATGACCCGTAATTATTATAACTGGAATATTTTTATCTTTAGTTTTAATATGTAATAAAAGTTCTAAACCATCATTGTCACTTTTGTCTAACTTAACATCTATAATTGCAACATCTGGAAGTTTTTTATCAATCTCATTTAATGCTTGGTTATAGTTTGCGGCTAATCTTGTTTTGTAGCCAGCTTCAATTATTAGATCGTTAATAATATTTCTAATATCTGCATTATCATCAATAATTAATATTTCAGTACTCATTATTTTGTAAATATAATTTCAATTTTTGCGCCCTTTTCAAGTGATATAAAATTTATTTTACCATTATGATCATTTATTATTTTATTAACAATCGACAAACCTAAGCCAGTACCTTTTTTTTTGGTTGTAAAGTAAGGATTTAGAATGTCTTTTACATTGTTTTTAAATATTCCAAATCCTAATCCATTATCAATAATTATGAAGTTAATAATTTCCTCATTTTCATTTATAGAAATATCGATTTTTCCATTAAAATTAACATTATCAATTTTTTTATCCTGTATACTTTCAATAGAGTTTTTAATTAAATTGAAGAAAACTCTACTTAATTGTTCATTATCAGAGTTTAAAAAAATATTGGATTTATTTGATTTAAAATCAATTATAATTTCATTATCTAATTCATTTATTAATTTAACATTATCTTTTATCAAGGAAACTAAGTTATTATTTTTGAGAATTGGTTTTGGCATTCTTGCAAAATCCGAAAATTCATTAACTAGATTTTCAATTTGTTTAATTTGTTTTCCAATAATCAATAAACTTTTGGAAAAGTCTTCTTTTTCATGATCTGCTACTTTTTCTGAATATTTGCTTTTCAATTTATCAATGGTTAATTGAATAGGTGTGAGTGGATTTTTAATTTCATGAGCTAATTTTCTAGCTAGATTTTCCCAAGCTTCATGTCTTTCTTTGATTATAATTTTTTCTTGTTGTGCTTTTAATTTATCTATCATTAAATTAAAATTTTGATTTAAAGTCTCCATATCTTTATCAGTTTTAATTTCTGGTACTTTAATATCTAGATTACCTTTTCCAATATTAGAAGATGCAATAATTAAATTATTAATAGACCTAAAAAACCTTGATGAAAATCTTATAGCTATTGATATGGATAAAAATAATAATAATGAAACTATAACAAGATAAATAAATACAAATGATATCTTAATTCCAGTTTGTTTATTTAGAACTGTGTAGTAAAAATTAAGCGCTTCTTGAGATTCTAGTAAATATTGAGAAATTTTTTTATCTAAATACTTTATTATATATAAATACTTACCATCAAAGTTTTCAAGCTTCATAATGGATGCAGTTTGATTTTTATAAGCATTAATAATCTTAAGTGGTCTTTTATCGTTTTGGACCATTTCTAAAGCATCAGTTAAAGGTGGTGTATATAAAGTATTATCTTCTAAAGTTGATAAATATAAATTTCCATTACCTTCAATAATATGAACTTCATCCATACCTCTAATTAGTTTTTGAGTTTTAAGAAAACTTTTAAATTGATTAATATTTGTATTTAAAAAATTGATACTTTTGTTTAAATCAAATGCTATTAAAATTATTTCTGATTGTGTTTTTGTTCTAACTTCTTCTGTATAGCTTTTTGCAATTTCATAAGAATTATTAACAGCTGTTGTTATTTTTTTATCCAAATATTTATCAAGAGCAAATGAAAGGAGAAATAATGAAAATAAAGAAATTAAAATCGAAGGAATTAAAGTAAATAATGCAAAGAATGTTATATATTTTCTATTGGCTTTAGAGCCACTTACATCAACATCTATCTTTAAAGAATTTCTTACTTCTGAAAATATCATAAAAAAAAGAAGTATTAACAATGCAATATTTCCAATTAATAATAGTTGGAGATTATCATCAGATAATCTTAAAAAACTTTTATCAATAAATGTTAAAAAAGTTATAAAACCTGTGAATAAAGTGGTTAAAAATATTACAATGATGAATATATTTTTTTTAATAAAATCAATCATTTTGAACAAAATAATGTGTTATATATTTTTATCATGAATAGTTGCTTTATAATACTTGCTGGCGGTGAAAGTAAAAGATTTAATTCAAATACTCCAAAACCCTACACAAATTATAGAGGTAAACCTTTATTATTGCATTCAATTGATAAAGCTAAAGTTTTTAATAAATTTAATAAAATTGTCCTGGTAATAAATAAAAAACATAAAATTTATATCAAGAAACTTAATATTAAAAACATCAAAATTATCACAGGTGGTAAAACAAGAGCAGAGTCTGCCTATAATGCCTTAAAAAGTATTAAAAGAAATAATTTTAAAAATGTAATAATTCATGATGCTGCAAGACCGAATTTTTCTCTGAAACTTTTAGATAAACTAATGAATGAATTAAAATCAAATGATTGTGTAATTCCTGCAATTCAAACTACAGATACGGTTAAGCAGAAAATTTCGAATAATGTTAAAAATTTAAAAAGAGAAAATATTTACTTAATCCAAACACCTCAAGCATTTAACTATAAAAAACTTTCTTCACTTCAAAATAACAAAAGTAAGGAAGTTACTGATGATGCGAATTTGTTTGTAAGAGCTGGTAAAAAAATAAAAATTATAAAAGGAGAAACTGCTAACAAAAAAATTACAATAAAATCAGATATTAAGTTTAATAATTTAATAAAATTTGGACTAGGTTTTGATGTTCATAGGTTGGTACCTAATAAAAAACTTTATTTAGGTGGAATTAAAATACCTTCACCCATTGGTACATTAGGTCATTCAGATGGAGATCCTGTATTACACGCTGTAACAGATGCCATACTTGGAGCTTGTTCTATGGGTGATATTGGTGAAAAATTTTCGGATAAGAATAAAAAATTTAAAAATATTCGATCTACAATTCTATTAAGTGAAATCATTAAGCAGATTGTTAAAAAAGGTTACCTAGTCAATAATCTTGACATTAATATTATTACTCAAAAACCTAAAATCCAAAAATTTAAAAAACAAATATCGAATTGTATTGCAAAAATCTGTAATATCTCTCCTAGTCAAATTAATATAAAAGGTAAAACAACTGAAAAATTAGGTGTGATTGGTAAAGAAAAGGCAATTGCCTGTGAAGTGATAGCCTCAGTTATTAAAAATGATTAAATCTATCAACTCATTATTTGTTACAATGTTTGGTCTTGGTAAGATTAAGTATATGCCTGGAACTTTTGGGTCACTGGCTACTGTGATTATTCTTTATTATCTATTCCACACTTTAAATATTTCATCAAATATAATTTTAGTTGGGTTAATAATAATATTTATTTACGCATTTTATGCGGTTTCAAGTCATATAGAAAATAATGAAAATAAAGATCCTAGTGAAATTATAATTGATGAATTTTTAGGTCAATCAATTCCCATATATCTTTATGAGATATCACATGGAACAACAAAAGATGGAGTAGAAGCTATTTTTTATTATGCACTATTTTTTATTCTTTTTAGATATTTTGATATCATGAAACCATTTCCTGTAAACTTTTTTGATAAAAACTTTAAAAATAGCTTTGGTGTAATTATGGATGATATTTGTGCTGGTTTTTATGTGGTTTTAACCCTTTTATGTTTCATGGTTTTAAAGAGCTACATTTTATAATGAAAAATATTGTAAAAAAATTAATCAAAAAAAAACTTAAAATATCTTTTGCCGAGTCTTGCACAGGAGGGATGTTAGCTGCATCTATTACTTCCATTAGTGGCGCATCTAAAGTATTTAACATAGGTCTTATTACCTATTCTAATCAAGCAAAAATCAATATTTTAAATGTAAATAAAAATATTATCAAAAAATATGGCGCTGTTAGTGCTGAATGTTGTGAGGCTATGGTTATGAATTTAGCAAAGATATCTAAAGCTCAAATAAATGTATCTGTCACTGGTATTGCAGGTCCTAATGGTGGGACTAAAAATAAACCAGTCGGACTAATCTATATTGGAGTAAAAAAATCTAATAAAATAGTTGTCACTAAAAATATTTTTAAACAAAAAACAAGAAACTCAATTCAAAAAGCTTCAGTAAAAAGAGCCTTGGATATTGTTAGCTCTTTAATTTAAGCAGTCTTTTACATTTTTTTTATACTGTTTCAGCTCTTTTTTGGAAAGCATCAGCAATTTTATTTAAACCAAATTCAAAAGATTTTTCCATTAACAAATTTAAAAACTTATTTTTAATTTCAAAATCAACATCAAAATAAACCTCAGTTATGTTGTTATTTTCTATAAATTTCCAATTATTTTGTAAGTGTTTAAGTGGCCCATCTAAATTAGTAACATTAATCGTGTCATCTTTTTTATTAAATCTAACGTCACTTTTATAGGTATCGCTAAAAGGACCCTTTCCAATTGTTAAATCCGCTATGATTAAAATTTGATTTTTTTCTTCTTTTCTATCGTAGACTTTTGAGTCTAAGCAAAAAGGTATGAATTCTGGATATTTTTCAATATCTAAAACAAACTCAATAAGTTTATCTTTTTTTTTATTTATGCTTCTTTTAACTGATGCCTTAGGCATTAATGATTATTAATTCTATTTTGTTGAAGTTTAGCGAAATCTTCATCTGCATGGTACGAAGATCTAGTTAAAGGTGTCGATGAAACTAATAAAAATCCTTTTGATTTTGCAATTGTTTCTAACTCTTTAAATTCATCTGGATGGTAATAACGATCTAAGGGGTGATGTCTTACAGAGGGTTGTAAGTATTGACCAATGGTTAAAAAATCTACTTCAGCTGCTTTTAGATCATCCATCACTTGAATGATCTCCTCTTTATTTTCACCTAATCCAACCATTAACCCTGATTTTGTGAAAACATTTTTATTAACTATTTTTGCATTCTTTAAGAGTTCTAATGATGAAAAATATCTAGAGCCTGGTCTTACTTTTAAATAAAGTCTAGGCACAGTTTCAATGTTATGATTAAAAACATCAGGATTAGCTTCTAGTACTTTTTTATAAGCATCTCCTTTTCTTAGAAAATCAGGTGTTAAAACCTCAATTGATGTATTAGGATTTCTTTTTCTTGTTTGATCAATTACCTCAAAAAAATGATTTGACCCTCCATCTTCAAGATCATCTCTATCAACAGAAGTGATTACGACATGTTTTAAATTTAATTTTTTTACGGCTTCAGCAATCTTAACGGGTTCTAATGAGTCTAGTTTTCCTGGCTTACCTGTTTTTACATCACAAAAAGCACATGCTCTTGTGCAAGTATCACCCATTATCATAAATGTTGCATGTCTTTTACTCCAACATTCTGTGATATTCGGACAGTTTGCTTCCTGACATACGGTTACTAAATTATTATTATTAACAATTGTTTTTGTTAGAAAAAACTCTTTACTATTAACAAGTTTGGATCTTATCCAATCAGGTTTTTTTTTGATTGGATTTAAAGGTTTGTTAACTTTTTCTGGATGTCTTGGCTTAATTGTCATTCTTTTTAATTATATAAAGGGTCTCTCCTTCTTTGCCAAACATAAATTTTTCTCTAATTAAAGTTTCAACATAATCTAGGTCTAATTTATTACTTAATAGAGAGTTTTTAAATTCAAGCTGTTTGATTTTATTAGATAAATTAGCTTCTTCAATTTTGAGATTAACTAAAATTTCTTTTTTTTTAAAATAAGAAAAAAGGCCTCTTTCACCATCTAGAAGGTTAAAGAAAAAATAAAGTATTAAAAAAGTAGAGATTAATAAAAAATAATTGTTTTTTAATTTACCCAGCATTAATAAATTTTACTCATTGATGCTTTTTTTCCAAGTTCTTCTTCTATACGTAATAATTGATTATATTTTGCAACACGTTCTGATCTAGCTAAAGATCCAGTTTTGATTTGATTAGAATTTGTACCTATGGCCAGGTCTGCTATAAAAGTGTCTTCACTATCTCCAGATCTATGAGAAATTATTGTTTTATATCCAATAATTTGTGCAAACTTTATAACTTCAAGTGTTTCGGATACCGTACCAATTTGATTGAGTTTAATTAATATAGAGTTTGAAGAATTATTTAAAAAGCCTTTTTTAAGTCTTTCTAAATTGGTTACATACAAATCATCTCCAACTATTTGCACATTATTAGTATTTTTCATTAATTTACTCCATGCTATCCAATCATTTTCTGCAAATGGATCTTCAATAGATTTAATTTTGTATTTACTTATTATCTTCTTATATTCTTTAATAGATTGATCTACCGAAACAAATTTTTTTGAGTGAATAGAATACTTATCTTTCTTCATTAATTCATTTGCCGCCACATCTAAGCAAATCGAAACATCTTTGCCATTTTTAAAACCAGACTTATTAATTGCAGCAACAACTAAATCCAAAGCTTTTTGATTGTTACTAATCATTGGAGCAAAGCCCCCCTCATCTCCTACAGATGTTGACAACCTTTTCTTTATAATCAGCTTTTTTAAGTTATTAATTACAACAAAGCATATTCTCATAGCTTCTGAAAAACTCTTAGCTTTATCCGGTCTAATCATGAACTCTTGAATTCTTAATTCGTTATTAGCATGTGCTCCACCATTGATAATATTCATTAATGGATATGGTAATTTATAATTATTTTTTACTAAAAAAGTCTTATACAGTGGAATATTCTTAATCTTTGCTGAAAGTTTTTTAGCAGCCATTGATACGGCTAAAATAGCATTAGCACCTAAATTTGTTTTTTGCCTAGTACCATCAAGATTAATTAAAATTGTATCGATACGTGTTTGATCATGAATATTTGTACCTATTAATTTTTTTGAAATTTTTGTATTAACTAAATTAACTGCACCTAAAACACTTTTACCTAAATATTTTTTATTATTATTGTCTCTTTTTTCAAATGCTTCGTAAGTTCCTGTTGAAGCACCCGATGGACAAATGGCAGACGCACTTAATTTTTTTGAATAAACTTCAGCTTCAATTGTGGGGTTTCCTCTGCTATCAAAAACTTGACGAGCTTTAATCTTTAAAATCTTACTCATTTATTTTTTAATCAGATTATCTATTTCAAATAATTGAGATAGTAATTTTTCTAATTTATCTAACGGAACCATGTTGGGACCATCAGATGGAGCATTATCTGGGTCTTGATGTGTTTCAATAAAAACACCTGCAACACCTACAGCAACCGCAGCTCTTGCCAAGTATTCAACAAATTCTCTTTGACCACCACTAGTCTCGCCTAGGCCTCCAGGTTGTTGAACTGAGTGTGTGGCATCAAAAATAACAGGATAACCATTTTTTGCCATTATAGGTAGAGATCTCATATCAGAGACAAGAGTATTATAACCAAAGCTTGCTCCTCTTTCTGTAACTAAAATATTATTATTACCTGAGTCTGCAATTTTTTTTGTAACATTAACCATATCCCAAGGTGCTAGGAATTGACCTTTTTTAACATTTATAATTTTTCCAGTTTTAGCTGCAGCAATTAATAAATCTGTTTGCCTACATAAAAATGCAGGAATTTGTAATACATCAACATGAGGAGCTACAACTGAACATTGTTCAGCATTATGTATGTCAGTTAATATTGGAACTTTTAATTCTTTTTTAATCTTATCAAAAATAGGTAAAGATTGTTCAAGCCCCATACCTCTTTTTCCTTTTAAACTTGTTCTATTAGCTTTATCAAAAGATGTTTTGTAAACAAAGCCCATATTAAACTTAGAAGTTATTTCTTTAATCTTACCAGCCATATCCATGGCATGCTGTTTAGTCTCAAGTTGGCATGGGCCAGCAATAATAAAAATTTTGTTACTATTTGAAATTTCTATGTTTCCACAATTAACTTTTATATTTTTCATTTATGATTTTTAGCTGCTTTGATAAATGATGAGAATAAAGGATGTGGTGCTAAAGGTCTAGATTTAAATTCTGGGTGAAATTGAACGGCTATAAACCATGGGTGGTTTTTTAGCTCAATAATCTCTGGTAATTTATTATCTGGAGATAATCCTGAAAAGATAAGGCCATTTTTTTCAAATTGATCTTTATAACTAATATTAACTTCGTATCTATGTCTGTGTCTTTCTTGAATTGATTTTGATTTATAGATTTTTCTAATCAAAGAATTGTCTTTTAATTTGGCTTCATAAAGACCAAGTCTCATAGTACCACCAAGATTTTTATCAGTACCTTTGATTAATTTACCATCTTTATTCCATTCAGAAATTAAACCAATGATTGGTGTTCCTCCAAATCCAAACTCACTTGATGTGGCCTTCTTTATATTTAGCTTATTTCTTGCAAACTCAATAATAGCCATTTGCATACCAAAACAAATTCCAAGGAAAGGAATTTTTTTTTCTCTAGCATATTTAATTGCTTCAATTTTTCCCTCTGTTCCTCGTTTGCCAAATCCTCCTGGTATCAAAATTCCAGAAACACCTTTTAATTTTTTTTTAATTTCAGAAATTTTTAAGTTCTCCGAATCTATTCTCACTAAATTAATTTTTGAATTATTATCAATACCACCGTGTGTTAAAGCCTCATCTAATGATTTATAAGCATCTTTAAGTTCTACATATTTTCCAATAATTGCAATATTGATTGTTTTTTTTGTGTGTATAACAATTTTGGTAATTTTTTTCCAAGGATTTAAGTTAACATTTTTTCTAGATTTTATTTTAAAATATTCAAGAACTTGTTTATCTAAATTTTCTCTACTAAAGCTAATTGGTGCTTCGTAAATGGTTTTAACATCTACAGTTTGAATTACATTTTCAATTCCAACATTACAGAATAAGGATATCTTTTTTCTATGCTCTAAGGGTATAGATCTTTCAGATCTACAAATTATTATATCAGGTTGAATACCTAGACTTCTTAATTCTTTAACAGAGTGTTGAGTAGGTTTGGTTTTAATTTCATCTGAAGCTTTAAGATATGGGACTAATGTTAAGTGAATAAATAAAGCATTTTTTTTACCCACATCATTGGAGAATTGTCTGATAGCCTCTACAAAAGGGAGGCTTTCTATGTCACCAACTATTCCACCAATTTCACAAATTACAAAGTCCTCTTTTGATGTATCGCTTTTTATAAAATCTTTAATACGGTCAGTTATATGTGGGATAACTTGAACGGTTTTTCCAAGGTACCCTCCTTTACGTTCTTTTCTTAAAACATCACTGTAAATTTTTCCCGTTGTAATATTGTCAGATTTTTTTGCAGATATTCCAGAAAATCTTTCATAATGACCTAAATCTAAATCTGTTTCCGCACCATCATCTGTTACAAAAACTTCACCATGTTGAAAGGGACTCATCGTTCCTGGATCAACATTTAAATAGGGATCTAGTTTTCTTAAACGTACATTAAAACCTCTAGATTGTAACAAGTAAGCAAGGGAAGCTGAGGAAAGACCTTTTCCTAATGAAGAAACCACACCGCCGGTAACAAAAATAAATCGCGCCATGGTATTATCTTATAGCGATTAATTAATGAATTTAAAAGGATTAATTATTATTTTCAGGAATTGAAGGCGTATCACCTGACTTTTCCTCAATGATATCCAAGACTGAAGATGTGGGTGTTAACTCACCTCTAGATATAATTGTTAAAGCTAAGCTACAAATTATAAATAAAGTTGCAACTACTGCGGTAGCCTTACCCATAAAATTACCTGCAGATCTGGAAAGCATAAAATTATCCTGAGAGACACCAATCCCAAGAGCACCACCTTCTGATTTTTGTACAAGTATCAAAAGTACAAGTATTGTTGCTAGCACTAAGTTGACTACTAATAAAATATTTTCCATGTGGCTTAACTATACGTTTTTTTGACTATATCAATAAATTTTTTAGCACTTTGAGATGCACCACCAATCAAAAAACCATCAATATTATTAATTTTTTTTAAGTTTGTAATATTTTCAGGGTTGACTGAACCTCCATATAAAACTTTTGGCAATTTATCTCTAAATTTACTTTTAATAAATTTTATGGTTTTAAAAAGATCATATGATTTTGGAATAATGCCACTGCCAATAGCCCAAACAGGCTCATAAGCAATAAAAATATTAGATTTATTTTTAATATTTTTTAGACCAATTTTAATTTGTTTAGATAAAATTGAACGTGTCTTTTTTTTTCTTTTTTCACTTAAAGTTTCACCAATACAAAAAATAACTTTTAATTTAGCTTCGAGAGCACTTTTTATTTTTAGATTAATTAGTTTATCACTCTCACCTTGTTTTCTATTTTCAGAATGACCGATAATTACAAAATGCGCACCAATGTTTTTTAACATACGGGAATTAACATGACCAGTGTGGGCACCATAATCTTTGCTTTCATGACAATTTTGTCCACCAATACCAATTTGACAATTATTAAATTTTTTAGCAAAAGAACTTATTAACGTATTTGGAGGGCAGTAAATTAATCTACCTCCCTTTATTTCTTTAGATTTTGAAAATCTAATAACTTTATCCAATGTATTTAAAGAAGATAAATTCCCATACATTTTCCAATTAGCTACAAAATACATATATTTATTTGTCATAATGAAAAATTTAATCTATAGCTTGGTATTTTAAAGATCAATAAATTAATGAAGTAATGATAAATCCTTTTAAAAATTTTTCTAAAAAGAAAATTGGTGGTCTACTACTAATTTTTGTAATTATAGTAGCTTTTGGTTTTGGTGGTTTTGGTGGAGGATTTAGCACTGGCAATCAAAACAACATAGCTAAGATAAATAATACTAACATTTCTACACAAGATTTTATGGATTATTTAAATGAATCAGGATTAAGCCAACAGGTAATTAAAGAAAATATCGATAAAAATATTATAGAAGAACTTTTATCTACATTAGTATCCACGACTCTTCTTGATCTTGAAATAGAAGAACTTAATCTTTCAATCACAGAAGACGTATTAATTAGAAAAATTAAAAATAATAAAAATTTCCATGATGAAAATGGATTATTTCAAAGAACATTATATGAAAAATTTTTATTAACAAATAATTCTTCTGCAGCCATGTTTGAAATACGCTTGAAAAATAATGAACTTCAAAAACAATTATTTACCTACATAAGTGGTGGAACAAAATCACCAGAATTTTTAATTAATAAATTTTATAAAGAAAATAACAAAAAATTAGATATCGAATATATCGATCTAAGTACCTTTTATAAAAAAAAGGAAATGTTTACAGATAACGATATTAAGTTTTTCGTTGAAGAAAATGCAGAAAAATTAAAACAAGATTATATTGATTTCACTTTTGTTGAAATTAGCCCAAAAAACTTACTAGGTATTGATGATTTTAATCAAGCATTTTTTGATAAAATTGACGATATAGAAAACCAAATATCAAAAAATATTGATTTTAAAACTATAGTTAAAAATTTAGATATTTCCCCTACTGAAGTTAACTCATACATAAATCTTGATAATAAAAAAATAATAGAAAATATGATCTATAATTCAAGAGAAGATAAAATTGAAATTCTTGAAAATAATGGTGCTTATATTTTTTACAATATAAATAATTCAATCTCTAAATTGCCAGATCTTGAAAATCCTATATTTAAAGAACAAATTACAAATCTTCTATTTCAAAAAGAAAAGTTTGAATTTAATAAAAATATTTTAGAAAAAATAAATAAAAAAACATTCAATCAAGTGTCATTTAATGAGTTTGGTAAAAAAAATATAAAAGAAATTAAGCTAGATTCTATAAATGATACTAAAAAATTTGAGACAAACTCAATTCAAATACTCTATTCTCTTCCTATTAATTCTTTCACATTAATCACAAACAATGAAAATGATGTGTTTATTGCAAAGACTATAAAATATGAAGAAAAAAACATTAACAAAAATTCTGCTAATTTTGGAAAAATATCTTCTGAAGAAGGGGCGCAAAGTAAAAATAAAATTTTAAAATCATATGATTTATTTTTAAATAACAGATACCAAGTTGTTGTGAATGAAAAAACACTTGAGCGAGTTAAAAATTATTTTAGATAATGTTAAATAGAAACTTTAATGATTTTAAGTTTCAACATAAAAGAAACAAAAATCAAATCCTCTACACCACTAGGAAAATAAGAAAAGATGACGAAATCATAAATCTAATTGATAATTTTCTTTTAGAAAAAAATAGTTTTGTTTTTGAATCTGTAGAAAAGGGAAAAATAAGAGGTAGATACACTATTTTTGGTAAAAACCCTGATAAAATTTGGGAATTCAATAATAACAATTCATATTTAGTTACAAACAAAACTAAAAAAAAAATTAAAGGAAAACCTGAAAAAATTATAGAAAAGATAATTGAAGAATTTAAATTTAAAATACCATCAGGGCTTCCTCCTATTAGTTCATTAATTTCTGGTTATTTTTCTTATGATTCAATTAGATACATAGAAAAAATTCCGAATAAATGTAGAGATGATTTGAAACTACCTGATGTAAGGCTTTTAAGACCAAGAGTGTTAGTTGTCCATGATAACTTGAAAAAGAAGATTTTTTATATTGTTAATATCTTTAAGGATGAAAAAATTATAAATTATAAGAGTAGATACCTTGAAATTGAAAAACAAATAAATGAATTATTAATTCAAGCCTCTCTCCAAAAAAAAGGTTTTAATAAAACCATTATCAAAAATATAAAAATTAAATCTAATACAACTAAGCATAAGTTTTTAAAGATGGTGAGCAAAGCTAAAAAATACATAAAAATTGGAGATATTTTTCAAGTCGTCTTAAGTCAAAGGTTTGAAGCTAAATTGTCTAAAAGACCATTAGAAATCTATAAAAAACTTAGAACTACTAACCCATCTCCATTTATGTATTTTTTTAATTTTGATGATTTTCAAATTATAGGAGCTAGTCCAGAAATTTTAGTAAGACTAAGAGATAACAAGATTACTGTTAGACCAATTGCTGGAACTAGACCTAGGGGTAAAGATTTAAAAGAGGATAGCTTTTTTGCAAGAGATTTGCTTAAAGATAAAAAAGAACTTTCTGAACATTTAATGCTACTTGACTTAGGTAGAAATGATGCTGGTAAAGTTTCTAAAATAGGAACTGTTAAAGTTACAGATAGTTTTATGATCGAGAAATACTCTCATGTAATGCATATAGTTTCTAATGTGATGGGCATTTATAATAAAAAAATTTCAAAATTTAAATCACTACTTGCTGGATTTCCTGCAGGGACTGTTTCAGGAGCACCTAAAATTAGAGCTATGGAAATTATTGATGAGCTAGAAACCACTAAAAGAAAAGTTTATGCTGGAGGTATAGGTTATTTTTCTGCGAATGGTGAGTTTGACACATGCATTGCGTTAAGAACTGCTGTTGTAAAAAATAAAAAATTTTATGTCCAAGCTGGTGCAGGAATAGTAGCTGACAGTAATCCAATTAAAGAATACGAAGAAACTGTTAATAAGGCCAAAGCTTTAGTGAATGCATTAAAATAATGAAAATTTTATTAATAGATAACTATGATAGTTTTACATTTAACTTATATCACTATGTATCATCACTAGGCGTTAAAGTTGATGTGGTTAGAAATGATAAAATCACCCATGCACAAATACTAAAGATTAAATATGACAAAATTATTATATCACCAGGACCTGGTAATCCAGATCAATCAGGAAATTGTATTAAAATAGTAAAGGCACTTTATAAAAAAATGCCAATTCTTGGAGTATGTTTAGGTCATCAAATTATTGGCCAAGTTTTCGGTTCAAAAATTATTCAAGCAAAAAAGTTAATGCATGGGAAGACTAGTTTTATAAAATCAAAAAAAATAGGTATACTTAAAAATCTTCCCTCTAAATTTGAAGCTACAAGGTATCACAGTCTTATAGTTGATAAAAAAACATTATCTGATCAACTTGAAATTACTGCAGAAACTGAAGATGGAATCATAATGGGCATAATGCATAAAGAATATAATATTCACGGTGTTCAATTTCACCCTGAAAGTATAAAAACTACCTCTGGAATTAAAATATTAAAAAATTTTATTAATTACAAAAAGTAAATGAAAATTTTCATAGATAAATTAAAAAATAAACAAGACTTATCGTTTGCTGAAAGCAAAAAAGCTTTTGAAATCCTAATGAATGGCAAAGCTTCAGATGATGAGATTTTTGATTTTTTAACTCTACTTTCATCTAAAGGTGAGAGCTCAGATGAAATTGCTGGAGGGGTTTTTGTTTTAAGAGATAAATCTAAAAGAGTTACCGTTAATGACTGTATTGATACATGTGGAACGGGTGGAGACGGTATGAACACACTTAATATTTCAACCGCTTCAGCACTACTTCTATCTAGTATGGGGATAAAAGTTGCAAAACACGGCAATAAAGCTGTTTCCTCTAAATGTGGTTCAGGAGATGTTTTGGAAGCTTTAAATATAAAGATAGATTTAGAGCCTAAAGATATTGAGGAACAAATTGAAAAAAATAACTTTGGTTTTATGTTTGCACCTAACTATCACAGTGCAATGAGATTTGTTGGTCCTACTAGAAAAAAAATAGGAAAAAGAACAATTTTTAATATGATTGGTCCCTTAAGTAGTCCTGCACTTGTTGACAGACAAGTAATTGGTGTTTTTGATAAAAAACTATTAAAAGTTTTTGCTAATGCTTTGAATAATTTAGATATTAAATTTGCCTGGATTGTAAATAGTGAAGATGGATTAGATGAAATATCACCCTATTCAAAAACTAATGTTGTTCAATTAAAAGATGGTAAAATTTCTGAAATATTAATTGATCCTATAAAACTAAATATAGGTGCAAATAAATTTGAAAATTTACTTGGTGATGATGCAAAATTTAACGCAAATAAAATGTTAGATATATTTAAAGGTGAGGATAATGATTTTTCAAAAGCTGTTTGTTTAAATGCTGCTGCAGGTCTTATTGTTTCAGAAAAACATACAATTTTTATTGATGCTTATAATGAAGCAAGAACACATATATTGTCAGGAAAAACATACAATGACTTAAAGGAAATTCAAAATGTCTAAAGATGTACTAAAGGAAATTATTAAAAAAAAAATTGAAAAAGTTGATTTATTAAAAAAATCAATTTCATTAAATTCTTTAAATGAACAAATAGATCAAAATAAATCATTTATTAACTTTAAAGATAAAATTCAAAACAACATTGATAATAATAAAATTTCTCTAATTGCAGAAATAAAAAAGGCAAGCCCAACTGCAGGTATCATAATTGATGATTATAACCCTATAGAAATAGCAAAAATCTACAACAACAATAAAGCTACATGTTTATCAATTCTTACTGAAGAAGATTTCTTTCTGGGCAGCCTAAGTGACATTAGTAAAGTGAAAGAAAAAATAAATTTACCCGTTTTATGTAAAGATTTTTTTATTGATAAGTTTCAAGTACCTCTTGCAAAAAGTTATGGTGCGGATGCAATATTAATTATATTAGCTGGTGTCTCTGACGACCTTGCTAATGAATTATATGAAGAAGCATTGAGACTTAATATGTCAATAATTGTTGAGGTCCATACAATAGGAGAAGCCGAAAAAGCTCTTAACTTTAAAGAAGCATTAATTGGAATAAATAATAGAAATCTTAAAACTTTAAAAACAGATCTTAATACAACTTATGATATCTATAACGTCTTAAGTAATCACTCCTCCCCTTTAATTTCTGAAAGTGGCATTAAAACAAAGGAAGAACTTCTTGCCTTAGAGAACAAAACAGAAATAAAAACTTTTTTAATTGGTGAATCACTTTTAAAAAATTTAAATAAAAATTCGATTTTTTCCGTTCTCTAGCAAAATAAGCCCCTATTTTAAACATTTTTTAGCTATTGCAGAATTAAAAGAACACTTGTAGAACAGATTTTGTACTTTATTTGTTCTTATGCTAACTAAAAAACAAAAAAACCTGCTTTTATTCATCAACAAAAAGTTGAGAGCCTCAGGTGTATCTCCATCATACGAAGAAATGAAAGATTCTTTAAATTTAAAATCTAAGTCAGGAATACACAGATTAATAAGTGCCTTAGAAGAAAGAGGTTTTATTAGAAGGTTGGCTCACAAAGCTAGAGCTTTAGAGGTTATAAAACTTCCTGAAACAGCTTCTGCTAATGATATTTACAATAGCTTTTCACCTAGTGTTATTAAGGGTGGTCTAGATACAGAAAATACTAACTTAAATGAAATGGAAATTCCTGTATTAGGTAGTATAGCAGCAGGAACACCTGTAGAGGCAATACAAAATGAAGTTTCTCGTATACCTCTTCCAAGCAATCTTGAAAAAAACGGTCAATATTTTGGTCTAAAAGTTCAAGGTGATTCAATGATTGAGGCTGGCATTAATGAAGGTGATACTGTTATCATAAAAAGATCTGACACTGCTGATAACGGTAAAATTGTGGTAGCTTTAATAGATGAACACGAGGCAATGTTGAAAAGAATTAGAAGAAAAGGAAAAACTGTAGCGCTTGAAAGTGCTAATAGAAACTATGAAACCAAAATATTTGGTCCAGATAGAGTAAAAGTTCAAGGTATTCTTGTATCTTTATATAGAAACTTCTAAGAAAATAGTCTAAAAATCATTGATGTCAAAAGTAGCAACAAGATTTGCTCCCTCTCCTACTGGAGCTCTTCATATTGGTGGTGTAAGAACTGCCTTATTCAATTGGCTATATTCTAAAAATAAAAATGGGACCTTTCATCTAAGGATTGAAGATACAGACAAGGAAAGATCTAAAGATGAACACAAAATTCAAATTATCAAGTCTTTAAAATGGATTGGTATTGAGCATGATGGTGATGAATACATTCAATCAACTAAAATTGATGATCATGTAAATGTAGCTAATGAACTGCTTAAAAATGGTCATGCTTATAAATGTTATTGTTCAAGTGATGAAATAGAAGAGCAAAAAAAACGAGCGAGACAAAAAAAACTTCCTTATGTTTACAATAGAAAATGTAGAGATCTTCAAGAGTCTAATGCGCCTACAATTATCAAACCAGTAATTAGATTTAAAAGTAAAATTAAAGGAACTTCAGTACTAAAAGATTTGGTGCAAGGAAATGTTGAAATAGAGAATATTATAATAGAGGATTTTATAATATTAAGAAATGATGGAACGCCAACATATAATTTATCTGCAACCGTTGATGATCATCAAATGAATATGACCCATATCATTAGAGGCGACGATCATAAGATTAATACATTCAAACAAATGCAAATATACTTAGCAATGAAATGGGAAGTTCCTCAATTTGCACATATACCTCTTATTCATACAATAGAAGGTAAAAAATTATCAAAAAGAGATAATGCATCAACTTTAGATGACTACTCCAAAATAGGAATAATGCCTGATGCATTGAGGAATTATTTACTGAGATTGGGCTGGTCTTTTGAAGATAAAGAAATATTTACTCTAGATGAGAGCATTAAGTACTTTAACTTAGAAGGTATAGGAAAATCACCGTCTAAACTAGATATGAGCAGAATTCTATCAATGAACGAGCATTATATTAAAAATATTGATGAAAATGATTTATTTAATCAACTAATAGAATACTGCAAATTATATAAGAGTGAAATTAAGTCAGATAAAAAAGATAAGATCAAAAAATCTCTAACTTTCTTAAAAAATAAAGCAAAAACATTAGAAGATATATTTAATAATGGTCAATATATTATTGTAGATGAGGTAAATTTTAATCAGGATGACATTAAGATCATTGATGATAAGGCAAAAAAAATTATTTCTGATTTCAATGCTCAATTTGCTATCATAGATAAACTTAGCAAAGAAACATTGGAACCAATAGTAAATGAACTAATTAAATCAAATAATACAAATTTTAAAGGAGTTGGTCAGCCTTTAAGAATAGCTTTAACAGGTTCAAAATTTGGACCTGGCATATATGATATAATTATTTCACTTGGAAAAGAGGAAGTTATAAAAAGATTAACTAATAAGAAACTTAGTTAATACGGAAGAAGCTTCATCAGAAGATGAGGTTTTTGATCTAATTTTAGTTAAAGTTTCATCACACTCATTGATTTGTTTTTTCATTAATTCTGGATTTTTTAAAAAATAAACAACAGAGTCGTAAATCTCTTTAGCATTACATTCTTTTTGTATTAATTCAGGAATTATCTCTTTGTTGTTAATAATATTGATGATATTAGCAAATTTTGTTTTCACCAACACTTTAACAATTAAAAAATTCAAAAAATTCATTTTATAAATAATTATAGAAGGAACTCTTGCGTTACAAATTTCAAGAGAAACAGTTCCAGATTTAGAAACTGCAAAAATAGATTTATTTAAAATTTGTTTTTTAATATTTTCTTCAGAAATAACTTCAACATTTTTTAAATTTATATTATGAATTTTTTCACTAATTAAATTTTTATTATCCTCAGTAGTATGAAAAATAAAAGTAAAATTATTAAATTTTTTATTCATCATATTAATAAAATCTATCAAGATAGGTAAAAGTAAATTAACTTCCGACGATCTACTTCCAGAAAAAAGAGAAATAATTTTTTTATCATTAGATATGATGTTAGTTAGATCTATTTTGTTTTTTGACTCTTCTTCTAGCAACGGATGACCGACAAAAGTGTTTGGAATATTTTCTTTATCAAAGTATTTTTTTTCAAAATCAAATAATAATAAAATATGATCTAAAAACTTTTTAAATTTTTTTACTCTGCCCTCACGCCATACCCATACTTGTGGTGCTACATAATGAATAGTTTTTATATCATTGTTTAATTTTTTAACTTTTTCTGCAACTCTTAATGTAAAATCAGGACTATCTACACTAAACAAAATATCTGGATTAAATCTTATTATCTCTTCTACAGTTTTATCTATTTTATTCTTTATTTTAAAAATATTTAATAAAACACTTGTAAAGCCGATGTGGGTAATTTCCTTTAGCTTAAAAATAGATTTTATCCCTAACGAATTTAAATGTGTTCCACCGACACAAGCATATTGAATATTTGGATTATTTTTTTGGACTTTGGATATGACTTTAGAGGCAAGTTTATCTCCAGAGGGTTCACCAGTTAATATAAAGATTTTTTTCATTTTACTGAGATAAACATCTTATTTCTATTCGCAAATTTTATGCATTTGATTTTATCTAAAAAAACATGTTGTTTGTTTTTTATAACAATACCCTTTAAACCAGCAGTCTTACTTTGTTTGACAGTTTTTAATCCTATCGTTGGCAGATCTACTCTCAAGTCTTGTTTTTTTTTGGGAAACTTAACTAATACTCCATGATTTCTAAATATTTTGCTTTTGCTTTTTTCAAGCATTTTTTTAGTCCCACCTTTTCCTTCTATAGAAATCACTTTTTTGTTTCTAACTACAACAGCTTGGCTAAAATTATATTGTCTTAAATTATTTAATGTTTTAATTGCTATTTTAATATCTAATTGATCTTGTTTGTTTGGTTTTATCTTTGAATAATTACCTTTCGTTAAAGATAATTCGGGATTAAATTTAAGAGAATTTTCTGTTTTAATCTTGTTTTGAGCAAATATCTTAATAATTTCTTTAAGTATCGCTGCATCTCCAAGCTTTGAGGCTTTGATTATTCTTGGTATATAATAAATTCCTTTTAAATCCAATTTTAATTTAGAAAAGTTTGGTTTATTTACTTTTCCAGCAAATAAGACTTTTTTACAGTTATTTTCCCTAAGAATATTAATAATTTTACCAAATTGACCCATGGATACAGCAAAAGAATTTTTATCTTTCTTAAATTTCTTTGTTTTTGATAAATCAATTATCAAATATTTTATTTTATTTTTTTTAATTGTTTTTAGAATTTCCTTTGGAAAATCAGTATCACCAAAAATTAATCCTATCATCTTATGAAAATGGTGTGCAAATAGATCTTTTTTTATCTTTTGTTATAAATTTAATTACATCTTTAACTAACGGATTTTCTTGAAAAGAGCCATTTAATTTACTTATATTTTCATTAATATTTTTTGTAGCAAAAATTTCTTTGTAAGCGTCACTTAAACCTAAGATATCCTTGTTTTCATACTTAGCTCTTCTCAACCCTATTAAGTTCAATCCTTGCAATGAATTTCTATTTCCAGTAGACAATCCATAAGGTATTACGTCATGTAATACACCCGTCATTCCACCAATCATTGCCATTTTTCCAATCCTAGTGAATTGTTGAACAGCGGAATTGCCACCAATAACAACATTGTCCTCAATAATTGCATGACCACCTAAAGGTACATTATTTGCAATTATTACATTATTACCAACATGACAGTCATGAGCGATATGTGATGAAATCATAAATAAACAATTATTTCCAATAACTGTTTTGCCCCCACCGCTAACTGTACCAGGGTTTATTGTTACATACTCTCTAATTTTGTTATTATCACCAATTATTAAATTGGTAGGTTCACCATTGTATTTCAAGTCCTGTGGATCATTAATTGAAACAAAAGGATAAATCTTATTTCCCTTTCCAATTTTAGCACTTACAGAAATATTAACATGAGAATGAATGATAGTATTTTCATCAATTTCTACATTGGGGCCAATTATACAATATGGACCAATCTCAACATTTGAAGCTATTTTTGCTTTTGGATCTATTATTGCTGTTTTATGGATCATTTATTATCTTTGATGAATTTTTTTAAATCTTTGGCAGGATAACCCATTTGTTTAGTATTATCAGGAATATTCTTTATAACACCGGATCCACCTCCTATTTGCACATTATTACCAATTTTTAAGTGCCCAGATATGCCTGCTTGACCACCAATCATCACATTATTTCCTAATGTAGAGCTTCCAGCAAATCCAACTTGACCAGCAATGATGCAGTTTTCTCCGATCTTATTATTGTGAGCAATATGAACTTGATTATCAATAAAGGTATTCTTGCCAATTACAGTATTAGACAAAGAGCCCCTGTCTATTGTAGATCCACAACCTATTTCACAATTATCTTCAATTATCACAATTCCTATGTGAGGATATCTAGTATTTTTATTTTTATTTGGGAAAAAACCAAAACCTTTTTTTCCAATTACACATCCATCTAAAATATAAACGTTATTTTTAATTAAAGTATTTCTGATGATAACATTAGATCCAATTGAACAATTATCACCAATGATTACATTGCTTTCAATTATTGAATTATGCCCTATTGAAGAATTGAGCCCAATTTTAACATTTTTTCCAACCAATACATTTTGACCATGTTTCACAGTCTTATGTAAAATTGTTTTTTCAATGTTTTCAGTTTGGGGATCAAAATCGTCAGTAACAGAATCCGGATAAAATATTTTAGTAATTATAGCAGTAGAGATAAGAACATTATCAACCTCAATAGGTTTACAATCATTTGGTAATATACTTGATAATTGCTTAGTAGTTAAGCAATAAGCAGCTTTAGTGATTGAAGCCACAGCTTCATATTTTTTTGAATGAAAAAAAGTAATATCTGTATTTGATGCTGTAACAAGATCCTTGATATCTAAAATATTTGTTTCAACATATTTATATTTATTATTAATATTTGCAGAAATTAAGATATCATCAATTTTTATAGGACCTTTATTCTTAAAAAATGGATTATTCATTGATAAAGTTTTTTATCAAAAATTTTAAAGGTTTGCTTATCAAGAATTATTACTAATTATTTTTTATCAACAATGGTAGCTGACCATATAGCGTCAGCCATTTTTTTTCCATCAACGAATGCTTCACCCTTATACTTCCAGACTCTTCCATGAGATCTAATTGCTTCTATATTTAGTTCTAGCTTACAGTCTGGAATAACTGGGTTTCTAAATCTTGCTTTTTCAATACCCATTAAAAAAACAAGTTTGTTTTCATAAGTTTCTCTATCAATCCCATGCGCGGTAAGAGCTGCAGCTGCTTGACCAAAAGCTTCAACAATCAAAACTCCTGGCATGACAGGATTACCAGGGAAATGTCCTTGGACAAAAAAACTATCTTTCTTAACATTAACAATTGCCGTTGCAGAAAATAATTTTTTGATATTAATTAATTCTTCTATAAGGAGCATGGGCTCTCTATGAGGTAATAAATTGATTATTTCTTTTTTATTTAATTTATTGGTCATAATTATTGTAATTCTATACTTTTAATTTTTGAATTTAAAATTTCAAGTATTTGACTTGTAATATCTAATTCTTTTTTACCTATTATAATGCCATGTTTTGGAATGATGTATGAGATAGAATTTTTTTTAGCATAATCCGCAAGAATTGGTGTAAGTGACTCAGTAAGGTTTGTTTGGGCAACATTTTTTATTTTTATAATTTGATTAATTGTTTTACTTCGAGATACTTTGTAGTCTTCAACTTTTTTTTTAAATAGCTGTACTTCAATGAGATATTCTTTTTCACTTAAAATATTTTTTTTTGAAATTATATTCCTTTCTTCAGTTTGTAAATTTTTTTCAATTTCTTCAAACTTTTTTTTATTTAATTTAGTTTTTTCATCTAATTTCTTAATGATTGACTTCCCAGCTAGTGAATTATTCATCAAATAATCTATATCTAGATAGTAAATATTATTATTTGATAGAGCAATATTTGTATAAAAAAGAATAAATACTGTGGTTAAATAAATACAGATTTTTTTGAAAGTCATTAAAATGTTGTGCCAAGGTTAAATCTAAAACTTTCGGTTTTATCAGTAGAGCTTTTAGTAATAGGTTGAGACAATGAAAAATTTAGAGGTCCAATTGGTGTTAATAGATCCATTGCGACTCCTGTTGAGCTCCTAATTTTATTATTATCATCAATAGCACTATCATAATCGACACCCCATACATTGGCAGCGTCAATAAATAGAGAAAAATCTACATTTTGAAAGGATGGTAAAAGTTTAGGTAGTGTAGCACTGAAATTTAGAGCAGAAATATAATTACCACCAATATAGTCATTATTTTCGATTGGACCAATTTTACCAGATTCGAAACCTCTGAGTTTACTGCTAGGCATAAATAACCTTTTTGAGATTCTTACATCCTCATTACCAAGTGAATTTACAGCTTTTCCATAAAAACTAACTTTTGTAACCATATTTGATATTTTCTGATATCTGGTTGATTCAAATGAATTAACAATTTCATAATTATCTGACATTACTGGTAGTTCCTGTTGAAATATATTTCTAAAACCTTCATCTGGTCGAAATCTTTTATTTGTTAAGTCATAGACTAAAGAATAGTTAAAATAACTATCAAAATAATTTCCTTCTTGTTTTTTTAGAGATGTTGATGCAGCGCTTGTTGTTTCAAGTTTTTCGTAGGAGATATCAACCTCAGGTCTAAAGTATAAATTTTCAAATTGTTCAAAAGAAGTACCTAGGGATACACCTAAATCTGATGTTTTGTAACCAAAGTCAGTTATATTATCAGTACTGGTACTTCTTATAGAGGTAAATAAAGAGTTATCTGAATAATTAAAATTAGGTTTTTCATATATAAATTGTCCCTTAACAGAGTTTTCTGAAAGTTGTAAATTTGAGTTTAATTTAATCCCCTTCCCTAAAAAATTATTTTCTTTTATACCTCCACCTATTGTGCCGCCTGATGTTCCAACACCAGCACCTAAAGAAATTTCTCCAGTAGGTTTTTCTTCAACAGTAAGATTTACCACCTTAAGACCTTCGCTAGAACCTGAAACAATATTAGTTTCTACTTTTGAAAAAATATTTTTTGCTTTAATATTGTTTACAGATTTGTTGAATAAAATTTCATTATAAGGATCACCCTCATCTATTATTAAAGAGTTTCTAATAACCTCTTCAATAGTATAATTATTTCCTAGTATGTTAATTTTTTCAACATAAAATTTTTCGTTATCTTTCAAAGAAAATGAAATGTTCAATTTATTATTATCTATTATTGTTTCTTCTAGTGACGCATCAATAAATTGGTATTGTTTAGTAAGTGCTATTTTATCAACTTCTCTTAAAATTTTCTCAACTTTATCTAATGAGTACTCTTGATTTTTTAAATCTAATAAGGATTCATTAATTTTAGTAAAATATTTTGAATCGTAGTCATCAGATAAAACTAAAGTTAATTCGTTAAATATAAATTTTTCACCAGAATTAATATTGAAAATTAACTTAAAAGAATCTTCATTATTAAATTCTACAAAGGAGTTTGTTATTTTTACATTATAATACCCATTGTTTTTATAAAAATTTGCTAATAGTCTTTTGTCTAATTCTATTCTTTCCGAATTAAGATAAATAGATTGTGAAATAAATTTCCAAAATTTAGACTCTTCAGAGGTGATTATGTTCATAAGTTTTCTATCTTTAATTTTTTTATCTCCAATAAATTGTACTTCATGGATTTTAGCTCTTTTGCCTAAATTTATATCGTAAGTAAGTCGTGTAGAATTTTGTTCTTCATTTAATGTAGAGGTAGTTTTAACATCAGCGAAGTAATATCCGCTACTTTTCAAAATATTCTTTACTAAATTTAAATCTGATAGAAACAATGATTCGATATAAGAACTACGGTTTTTTAATTTAATCTTATCAAATAATAGCTCAGTTAATTTTGTACTTTTAATACCATTTATTTGGACATCTTCGATGATTGGATTTTCAATGACAGAAATTTCTAAAATTGAATTATTAATTTTTAAGTTAATTTCTTTAAAAAAATTTGTCTCATAAATATTCTTAAGCACCATATCTAAATCATCGTCATTGTAACTTTTGTTAAAATCTATATCACCAAAAATTATTATAGATTCTTTAGATATTCTCTTATTACCATCCACCTTAATATCACTAATAGTTTGAGCTATAGATAAAGTGGAAATAAAGAATAAAATAAAATTAATTCTTATAATTGTTTTAAACATAAGGTTTTATATAGTTAATTTGTTAATTTTCAAACTTACATAACTGTTCAATTTGATGATTTCATCAATATTTTTGACCTTAATTTTTTTAAATTTTGTAAATTCCTTCATTTTGATTATTTTCAATAAGAAAGTTGATATTTGATTAAATGTTATTTTTTTCTTTAAAAATAAATCAACCAATTTGTCGTTCGCACTTACTATAACAGTTTCAAATAATGAGTCATTGTGTGGCATCTTCTTTAAAATTTTTACAACTGGAAATTTAGCAGTATCTACCTTTGTAAAATTAAGTTTACTTAATAGATTAAAGTTAAGTTTTTGCGTTCGAATTTTTTTTTCATACTTGCTATAAAAAGAGTTAAAAATTGGAATTTTCATATTTGTATCGTGTATTAACATTTTTGTTAAGCCATTATTAAATTTAATAATAGCATGAACATAGGAAGCTGGGTGAATTAAGATGTTTAATTGACTATATTTATAATTAAAAATTTTTTTAGCTTCTATAATTTCAAAAACTTTATTCATCAATGTTGCAGAATCTATTGTTATTTTTCTTCCCATTTTCCAATTGGGGTGCTTAAGCGCTTGTTTTATAGTAATTTTTTTAAACTTATTAAAATTTAATTTGTTAAATGGTCCACCTGATGCTGTAATAAATACTTTTTCTATATTAATATTTTTAGCATCATCAATTAAAGACCATATTGAAAAATGTTCAGAATCTACTGGTATAAATTTAACTTTAAATTTATCTAATTCTTTTTTTATTAATGACCAGCCACAAATGATAGACTCTTTATTGGCTATTGCTATATTCTTTGTAAACCTAATTGTTTTTAAAGTGGGGCTTAAACCATCCAAACCAGAAATTGCATTTAATATATAGTCAGCTTTTTTTTTATTAAAAATTTTATGTATTGAATCATAGTTATTATAAATATTAATTTTTTTATTTTTAAGTATTTTTTTAATTTTTAAAAAACTTTTTTTTTCTCTAACAACAATATTTCTAACTTTAAAAATTTTTAATTGTTTAAGTAATTCATTAATATTTCTATTTACAGATAATAATAAAATATCACAATTTTTTTTATCTTTTTTAACTATGTCCAAAAAGGATTTACCAATTGAACCGGTCGAGCCTAAAAGTACTATTTTTTTTTTCATATTAGTTTAAAAAATTTAACAAAAGTATACCTAACGGCACAGCAAAAATTATGCCATCCATTCTGTCAAGTAATCCACCGTGACCAGGAAGAAGATCGCTAGTATCTTTAACTTTAGCTTTTCTTTTTAAAAGAGAGATGAATAGATCTCCTATTTGGGAAATTAAAGAAATTACAATTGTTAGTATTATTAAAGTAAGCAAGTCGTATATAATTACTTCATTATAAAATATTGGTATTAAAACCATCGATAAAACAATTGAACCAATGGATCCTGATATAGTTTTATTAGGGCTTATTTTAGTAAGTTTTTTTCCTTTAAAAGTTTTTCCAAATACTAATCCACCAATGTCAGATAAAATTGCAACTAAAACTGAATACAATAAATATATTTTTAAATCAGTATAATCAGATTCTATTATAAATATAAAATAAACCAAAATAGATAAATACAGTAATGAAGCTGACTTTGATATATACCTAAAAAAATGGTCCTGATATCTATTGCCTTTTATAATTTTAGAAATCAATGCATAAAATTCAATCCATATAATTATTGCTATAATCATTATTGAACCAATCATTATAAATGTATAAAAATACATTGCTGCCAATAAAGAAAGTAAAATAATAGATGTGAATATTCTTTTTTTTAATTCGTTATTCATCATATTGAGCCAAAATTTCTTTTTATGGATTTAAATTTATTTAATATTTTCTTAAAATCATTACTTTTAAAGTCAGGCCATAATTTTTTTTCAAAGAAAATTTCCGTGTATGCCAACTGCCATAGCATAAAATTACTTAGTCTCTGAGTATTTCCAGTTCTTATCAAAATATCTGGATCTATCATATTTTTTGTAAATAAATTATTATCAATATTTTTTTCATTTATTTTAATTTTTTTTTTCCTGATGTTTTTTATAGAGTTAATTAATTCACTTTTGGAACCATAATTCAAAGCAACATTTACCTGTAATGATGAATTTTTTGATGTTTTTAATTCTGAATTTTTTAAAATTTTTCTTAATCTAATGGGTAACTTATTTATTTCGCCTATAAATTTTAGTTTAATATTTTTTTTTAATAGGTTATCAATTTTATTTGTCAAAAAATTCTCCAATAAATTAAATAAATAATTTATTTCTTTTTTTGGTCTTTTCCAATTTTCAGTTGAAAAGGTATAGAGTGTTAAATATTTAATATTTATCTTCAAACATTCATCAATAACAGACTCAACTGTATATAACCCTGCTCTATGGCCTGCGTTTCTTGAATTTTTATGTTTAATACCCCACCTTCCGTTTCCATCCATGATGATGGCCACATGTTTGACTGGGTTCATATGGTCATTATTTCTTTTTCTTTGGCTTCAACTTTAGTATCTATGATTTTAATATGCTCATCCGTAAATGATTGTACTAATTTTTCATTAATCTTTTCTTCATCTTCACTAATTATTTTTTCTTTAACTAGGTTTTTTAAATCATCGTTGGCTTCTCTTCTAATATTTCTAATTGAGATTTTACACTTTTCACCCATAGATTTGATTAATTTTTTAATCTCTGTTCTTCGTTCTTCATTTAAATCTGGTACTGGCAACCTAATTAATTGACCATCAATTTGAGGATTTAAACCTAATTCTGATTTTTTAATTGCAGTATCAACAAGTGGCACATTATTAAGATCCCAAACTTGGATGTTAATTGTTCTGGCATCTGGAGTTGTTATGCTTGATACTTGATTTAAAGGCATAGCTTGACCATAAACATCAACTTTAACAAGATCTAACATCGAGGCATTTGCTCTGCCAGTTCTTAATGATGTTAACTCTTTCTGAAAAACTTCAATGGTTTTATCCATCTTCTGGCTATATGTTTTTTCATTAAACATTTATTCACCTATTTTAATTCTTAGAAAATTGTTAATCTTTAAATCGGGTATGTTTAGTTCTTTTATGATATCTTGAACTTTCTTTTTTGGTTCCATAACCCAGGCTTGTGTTAATAAAGCATTTTCTTCTTTAAATTTATTCATTTTACCTAAACTAATTTTTTGTGCAATCTCCTCGGGTTTTCCTGAGTTTTTTAACTCTTCTGCAACAAGATCCTGTTCTTTTTGAAGAAGATCTTTATCAATCAAATCTGAACTTAGTGCCAAAGGATTTGAAGCTGCAATATGCATTGAAAGTTGTTTACCAAAAGCCTTAACATCTTCACTATCGTTTGAGGTCTCAAGTGAAGTTATGACAGATAGTTTAGACAAATTATCTTTAACTACAGTATGCAAATAATTAAAATTTTTAGAACCTGGTTGGCTAAATGTTTTAGCTTTACCAAGTGTTATCTTTTCTCCCATTTTTGCAATTAATGCAACAAGGCTATCTTCAACTGTTTCTCCATTTGCCATTTTTGATTTATTGAGTTTCTCTAAATCAGATGAATTTTGATTATTCAGCTCACTTAATTCTTTTGCAAAGGATACGAAGTCATCATTTTTAGCAACAAAATCTGTTTCACAATTAATTTCAATAACTGATATTTTATTTTCATCACCTGAAGTCGCAATAACACCTTCTTTAGCATCTCTTGACATTTTTTTTGAAGCTTTAGAAATTCCTTTTACTCTTAAAATTTCAACAGCTTTATCTAAGTCACCTTCAGATTCTTTGATTGCTAAATTACAATCTTTAAATCCAGCACCAGTTGCTTCACGTAATTGTTTTACTTTTTCTATATCACTCATGTTAATTTAGTTTTTCCTTATCTTTTTTTGAAAATTTAGCATCTAACTTTTCTCTATCAATCTCCTGAATAGTTTTTGATGAAGTTTCTTTTGTTTTTGTTTCATCAACATCTGGTTTTTCCACAGATTTAGATGGAGCAGCTTTTTTTGCATTTTCAATAGTTTCTTTTACTAAATTACAATACAAATCAATCGCTCTTCTAGCATCATCGTTACCAGGAATTGGGTAATCAATACCATCAGGATTAGAATTGCTGTCAAGAATAGCACAGATTGGAATACCTAATTTAGAAGCTTCAGCAATAGCTAGAGATTCATAATTAGTATCAATAATAAAAACTAGATCGGGAACCTTTTTCATTTCTGCAATTCCACCTAATGCTCTTTCTAATTTATCTTTTTTAACACTCATCTTTAATAGTTCTTTTTTTGTAAAGCCTCTATTTTCAGCTACAAGATCAGCCTCATATTTTTTCATCTTTTTAATTGATCCTGAGATTGTTCCCCAGTTGGTTAGCATTCCACCTAACCATCTATAGTTTACAAAGTATTGTCCAGTTTCTTTTGCAACTTCAGCAATAGCTTCTGATGCTTGTTTTTTAGTAGATACAAAAAGAATTTTGCCATTATTGGCTATCGTATTGTAAACTTTTTCCAAAGCTACATTGGTTAGTTCTAATGTTTGAGTTAAATCAATAATGTGAATTGAATCTCTTTTTCCAAAAATGTATTTTTTCATCTTTGGGTTCCATCTTAAGGTCTTATGACCTAAATGAACGCCTGCTTCTAATAGTTGTTGGATAGTTAGACTTGGTATTTTCATATTTATTCCCGGTTAAGCCACCACAGTAATTTCCATTTAAGGACCGGAGGTATAAAACCACAAACTGTGTGAGTGTTAATTTAATTTAAGAGTTATTTACAAATTATTTATAAAACAAACAAGTCTTTTTTAATGAATAGTTGTCGAAATATCTTTATTTCTGATAATATTGATAGATTTCCTGTCAATTAGACGCTTGTTTTTCAATTTAAAGCTAATTTCATTGTTTTTATCAGTTATATTAATTTTTACCTCAGTTGTCCCCTCTTCATTCACTAAATCAGATATTTTATCGATGTCTTTAATTGATTTAATATTAAATAAAATTTCGTTAACAGGCTTATTAAAAAGATCCTTGAGAGATGCAATTTTTTGAACATTTATTCTTTTAAATCTATTTTCATCGTTAGAAATGGTTTTGATCAAAGTTATGATTAAGGAGCTACCCTCCACTAAAGCCTCTCTATTAAGTTCTAAAATATCTGAAAAAATAAACAGCTCAAAAACACTAGTTAAATCAGTGAACTTAATAACTCCGTATGAATTACCTTTTGCAGTTTTTCTTTCAGTGATTTTTAAAAGTGTAGCTGCAATATTTGCCTCTTTTATTGTATCATCCAAATTAAATTGTGCGTAATCGACAATTTTATAGTCATCAAAAATTTCTTTAAATTGATTTAAAGGATGGTCAGATATAAAAAAACCAATAGCTTCAAATTCTCTTGATAAACGATCCTCAAACTTCCAATCATCAATATTTAGAACTATTTCATTATCCTGTTCTTCATCTGAACCAAAAAGATCAATTTGATTTGCTGCTTTGTTTTCATAAATATTTTTTGTTTTTAAAATAAAATTTGGAATAGAATTAAATAAGGCTTGTCGATTGTTATCTATATTATCAAAAGCTCCTGCTTTAACCAAACCTTCTAATTGAAGTTTATTTATATCTTTAGGATTAACTCTATTTAAAAAATCATTTATAGATTTAAAATCTCCATTTTCATTTCTTTCTTTAATAACATTTGATATTGCTTCATAGCCAACACTTTTAATTCCACCAAGTGCATAATAAAAATTATTGTCATCAAATTGAAAATCTGCAAAGCACTTATTAATGTCAGGTCGTATTACTTTAATATTAATTCTTTTTAATTCTTCATGGAATTCACCCAATTTATTTTGATTTGAAATATCCATTGTCATAGATGCTGCAAAAAACTCTTTAGGATAATAGGTTTTTAAAAAAGCTGTTTGATAAGAAATTATAGCATAAGCAGCAGCATGACTTTTGTTAAATCCATATTCAGCAAATGGTTCAATTTTTAAAAAAATACTTGCTGCAACATCTTTGCTAATTCCATTTTTCAAAGCACCAGCAATAAATCCCAGTTTCTGCTTTTCTAATTCGGCTCTTTTTTTTTTACCCATAGCTCTTCTTAAAATATCTGCCTCACCAGCGGTAAAACCAGAGAGTTTTTGCGCTATTTGCATCACTTGTTCTTGATAAATAATAACTCCATAAGTAGGTTTTAAAATATCTTCAAGTAGTGGATGTAAGTAATCAGGTGTTTGTCTTCCGTGTTTACAGTCATTGTAAATTGGTATGTTGCTCATAGGTCCTGGACGATAAAGAGCAACAAGAGCAATAATATCTTCAATGTGGTTAGGTTTCATTTGCAACAATGCTTCGCGCATACCAGCACTTTCAACTTGAAATAATCCAACAGTGTTACCAGAAGATAAAAGTTCAAAAACTTTTTGATCATCAAAATCAATATCTTCAATTTTGAAATCTTTAACTTTTTTATTAATCAATTTTTGTGTTCTATTAATAACTGTTAAAGTTTTTAATCCTAAAAAATCAAACTTGATTAAGCCAGCATTTTCTGCTGAATACATGTCAAATTGTGTTGATGGTAACAGCAAGTCTGCTGCAGCATCTTTGTATAAAGGTACAACTTCTGTTAATTTTCTATCAGCTATTACAACGCCTGCTGCATGTGTTGCTACATTTCTATTTAAACCTTCTAATTTTAAAGAAAGATCAGTTAATTTTTTTACACGTGGGTCTTCATTAACTAATTTTTGAAGTCGTGGTTCACTATTAATACACTCAGTTAGACTTTGAGGTCTAGAAGGATCAAAAGGGATCATTTTTGAAATACTGTCAACAAAACCATATGGTAGACCTAATACTCTACCAACATCTCTAATAACCATTCTTGCTTTTAATTTTCCAAATGTAATTATATGAGCAACACTATCTTTATATTTTGTAGTTAAATATTTAAAAACAAGATCTCTTTTTTCCTCACAAAAATCTATATCAAAGTCAGGCATTGATACTCGATCAGGGTTTAAAAATCTTTCAAATATTAAATTAAATTTAATCGGATCAACATCCGTAATGGATAAACACCAAGCAACCAGTGAGCCAGCACCAGAACCTCTACCAGGTCCTACTGGAATATCGTTATTTTTAGCCCATTTAATATAATCAGATACAATCAAAAAATAACTTGGATATTTCATTTCAATTATGATTTTTAACTCATGATCTAGTCTGTCTTTGTATTTCAAGAATTTATCATCTGTTTTTAAATTGTTTTCTTCAATTTTAAAAACTTTCTGAAATTTTTCTTTTAATCCGTCTAGCGAATCTTTTTTAAGTATTTCATCAGCACTACCTCCTTTTTCAGAACTAATATTTGGAAGTACAGGTTTTGAAAACTGTGGTCTAAAATTACATTTAAATGGTAAATTGAAGTTATTTTCTAAAGCTTCAGGAAGATCTGAAAATAGCTTTGACATTTCTTCATTAGATTTAAAATAATGCTGGTTGCTATATTTAATTCTATTTTTTTCATTAACATAAGTTTTAGAACCAATGCACGTTAAAGCATCATGAGCTTCGTGCATGTCGGGTGTTAAGTAATAAACTTCATTTGTAGCTATAATTGGTATTTGAATTTTTGAAGATTGTTCTAAATTGAATTTTTCAAAAGCAATTTCGTTTTGATCACCATGTCTTTGGATTTCTAAGTAAAAATTATCATTAAATTTTGATGATAAGCTTCTATATAGTTTTGATATTTCATCTAAACGACCTTTTTCAAATAGTTTACCAAATAACCCTTGAATAGTTCCAGAAAGTAAGGACACACCCTCAGTGTCTATTAAAAGATCTTTTACATCTAAATGAGGGTCAGATAATGCATCATTTTCAAGGTAAGACCTTGAGGAAAGTTCAATAATTCTCTTATATCCATTTTCGTTAAGAGCTATTAGGGGTAATAGCCCTGTTGTATCTTCAAATTTAAAATAGATTTGAGTGCCAATAATTGGCTGTGTACCAACCTTAGAAATATTTTCAGCAAACTCTAATGCACCACATAAATTAGATGTGTCTGAAATACCTAAGCAAGGTATTTTTTTTTCTTTACAAAAATCTTTTAAGTTATCAATTTTGATAGCACCTTCACAAATTGAATACTGTGTATGAATTTTTAAGTGATTAAAATTTTGATTATTTAATTCTGGCATTGATAGCTTTTATATTACCATCAATCATTTCTAATTTGCAATCAGCCATATTAGCAAAAAATCTATTGTGAGTTGCATAAATTATTAATCTATTTTTATTTTTTAATTTATATAAAACATTAAAAACCTCTTTAGCAGTAGTATGATCTAAGCTGCCAGTAGGCTCGTCTGCTAATATAATTTCAGGTTCATTAATTAGTGCTCTAGCCATTGCAATTCTTTGCATTTCACCTCCTGATAGTTCAGATGGAAAATGAGCTTCACGTGATGAAAGACCCATTGTTTTTATAATTTCTTTTGCTCTTTCAATTGAATTTTTTTTATCATTTGTTAAAGCTAAACCAGCTAAATAAACATTCTCTAATGCAGTAAAATCTGGAAGTAAATTATTTTGTTGATAGATAATACCAATTTTACTTGATCTAATTTTATCATTTTTCGCATTTTCATTAAAGTTTACTGGTGTTTTATTAATTATCAATGAACCAGTGGTAGGTTTATCTATTAGTGACAAAACATTTAATAATGTAGACTTTCCAGATCCAGATGGACCAACTAGAGAATAAATCTTACCTTTTGTAAAAGAATAATTAATTTTTTTTAAAACATTTATTTTTTTATTGTTAGAAAAAGATTTAGATATGTTCTTTAATGATATCAAATTATTCATACTTAAGTCCTTTAACAGGGTCTAATTTTGAAGCTTTTATTGCTGGAAAAATTGAAACGATAATAGTTATAAAAATTGAACAAAGAGAAATTATAAAAATTGAAGTTGGGTTTATTTCAGAGGGCATTGTGCTCAAAAAATAAATCTCTTCAGGAAATAAGCTAATATTAAATGTATTACTTAAGAATTCTCTCAGGTTTTCAATGTATAGAGAAAATATTACACCTAAAAAGATTCCAAAAAGTGTTGCTGTAGTTCCAATAATAACACCAACAAGGAAAAATATCTTAACAATAGACTTGTTCATGACACCAATCGACTTGAGTATAGCTATATCTCTTGTCTTATTTTTAACTAAAATTGTAAGACCCGAAATAATGTTAAAAGCAGCTACTATAATAATCAAAGATAAGATTATAAACATTACATTTCTTTCAACCTTTAATGCAGAAAACAATGAGCTATTCATATCAGCCCAACTATATACAAATTCATTTTTGAATATTTCTTGAATTTTATTTTTTGCTTCTTCAATATTTGATGGTTTGTTCAAATAAATTTCTAGGTTACGGTCTTCTTTTTTAAAACTAAAAAAGTTTTCCAATGTTTCTAAATTTATAAAAGCAATATTTGCATCAAAATCCGCTAAACCACTATCAAAGATAGATCTAATAATAAAAGTTTCTTGCCGGGGTAGACTTCCTATTATTGTTTCAATGCCTACTGGAGACATTATTGATACTTTATCTCCTACACTAAGATCTAAATTAAAACTTAATTCTTTACCTATTGATATCGAATTCTTTGTTAATTGGTTTGATTTACCAATTAAGTTTCCTTTTTTTACAACATCAAGTTTTAGAAAGTTTTCTCTACTATAACCTCTTAAAATTAAACCTTTAGTGTAGTTTTTACTAATAACAATTGCTTCACCAGAATTACTAAGTATTAATTCTTTTGAAATTAATTTTAGATTTTCACTATTTAGTTTTTCTAAATTAATAGAAGTTTCATATGGCTTAACAGTGACATGAGCATTAAATCCTACAATCTTATTAATTAACTCACTTCTAAAGCCATTCATAACAGACATCACAATAATAAGTACTGCAACACCAAGGCTAATTCCAATAAATGAAAAAATGGATATTATATTTAAAAAACCGTCTTTTTTTCTGGTTTTTAAATATCTAAGTGTAATTTCTTTTTCTAATGCAGAAATCAATTTTTTAATTTTTGTTCAGTTAAAATTTGAGTTATTTGATCTAGTGTTAAACTTTTAGGATCCTTTCCAATCTCTTTAAACTCTAATAAATTATCTTCTGAATTTTTTCCTAAAATTATTTGATAAGGCACACCTATCAAATTAAATTTTTTAATTTTAGATGAAAGATTTTCATCCATATCATCAATAATTGTATCAATATTTTTACTTTCAAAATGTTTAAAAAGTTTATTCGCTTTATCTAATGCCGATGTATCATTTTTGTTAATCATAGGTATTATTGCAAGTTCGTATGGTGCTACAGAAAATGGCCATTTCATTATTTCATCTTTTTGATCATATTTAGCTTCTATAATTGCTCCAACTAGCCTTGATACACCAATTCCATAAGATCCCATTTTAACAAAATCTTTTTTGCCACCTGGGAGATCTACAGCTGCATTTAAAGCTTTTGAATATTTATCTCCAAAATAAAAAATGTGACCTACCTCTATACCTTTTGTAATTAACCTATTTTCTTCTGACACCTTTTCTTCAAATTCATTTTTATTAAATTTTTCATCGGCTACAGCGTAATATTGTTCATATTTTTTTCTTAAGTCTTGTAAGGATTGTCTATCCAATACAGTTCCTTCACTACCTAAATCAAAAACTCTTTTATCTGTAAAAATTTTACTTTCTCCTGTATCTGCTAAAATAATAAATTCATGAGATAAATTTCCACCAATTGGTCCCGTATCAGCTGCCATTGGTATTGCTGAAAGTTCTAATCTTTTAAATGTTTTTAAATATGAGAAAAAGAATTTATTATACGAGAATGTTGCATCTTCGTCATTAACGTCAAACGAATATGCATCCTTCATATAAAACTCCCTACCTCTCATTATTCCAAATCTTGGTCTAACTTCATCTCTAAATTTCCATTGTATATGATATAATAATTGAGGAAGTGACTTATAAGATTTTACACTTGATCTAAATATATCTGTAACTAACTCTTCATTGGTTGGTCCATAAAGCATTTCTCTACCTTGACGGTCTTTAATACGAAGCATTTCATCACCATAATCGTCATAACGACCACTTTCTTTCCAAATATCACTGGGCTGTATAGTTGGCATAAGTATTTCTTGGGCACCAATTTTATTTTGTTCTTCTCTTACTATTTGTTCAATTTTTTTCATCACCTTAAAACCTAAAGGTAGCCATGAATAAATACCTGCTGAGGATTGTTTAATCATACCAACCCTTAGCATTAACTGATGTGATTTAATTTTTGCTTCTGATGGGTTATTTTTTAATATTGGAATGAATGACTTTGAAATGTACATTTTAATTAATTATATATCTTAAATTTAAATATTCATATTTTATCAATAAATAAATTATCACGAAAATAACTGTTGTTATACCAGTACAATAAATGAATTTTTTTAGCATCTTAGGATTTTCAGGAGAACCTGCGTCTTCACCATCAATTTTGATAGATTTTTGTCTATTTACATCAATTGGAAGGATTGTAAAAAAAACTATCCACCAAATTATTATATAAATTATAGCAAGACCTGTTGCACTCATTTAAATTCTTACTAGGTTGATATTGATAAATGGTCTTTTACCAGTGAAATCTTTAGCACATTTTCTACATGTTATTTTTAAAGCATCAATTAAATTAAATTCTTGCTTTTTACTTTTTATAGAAAAAGTTCTAGTTGTTTTTTCGATTGCTTCTTCTAATTCGTATATAAACTCATCAACATCATAAACAGGCAGTCCTCTAAAAGTTAACACGGGTCTTTTGTGGATATTACCTTTTGCAGTAATTAAAATAGTAACCTCCATATATCCATTTGCACTAATGTTTTTTCTATCTTTAATTGATTGAGCATCTTCTTCTACACTCATATTACCATCCAAATAAAGTCTACCACTTGGTGCTTTATCAAAAACATGTGGTTTACCAGGTGCTAATTTTACAATATCTCCATTTTCAACTTGAACAGGATGTGGAACTTTCATTTCTTTAGCAAACTTCATATGTTCAATCATATGTCTGTGTTCACCATGAACAGGAACTGCACATTGAGGTTTTACCCAATCGTACATCTCTCTAAGATCATCTCTATTGGGGTGTCCAGAAACATGAACAAATTCGCTTTCTTCTGAAATAACTTCAACACCATCTTTAACTAGTTGATTTTGTAATTTATACAATTTTTTCTCATTACCTGGAATAATTTTTGAAGAAAAAATAACAGCATCATCTTTTTCAATGAATACATCCGGGTGAGTATTACTAGAAATTCTCATTAGTGCTGCCATAGGTTCCCCTTGGCTACCTGTACAAAGATAAACTATTTTTTCTCTAGCAATTTTTTTGGCATCACGCGCATCGATAGGTTCTATAACATTTTTTAAATAACCACATTGTCTTGCTGCTTTAAATATTCTATGCATGGACCTTCCTACTAAAGATATTTGTCTACCAGTTTTTTCTGCACAATAAAAAGCTGTTTCCATACGTGCAACATTTGAAGCAAAAGAAGCCATAACAATTCTCTTTTTAAGGCTACCCATGATATTTAATAAACTTTTTCTAACATCTAACTCTGAACCAGCTTTACCCATGCTAAATACATTTGTTGAATCACAAATCATAGCAAGCACGCCCTCATTACCAATTTCTTTAAGTCTATCTGAATTAATCTTTTCACCAATAAGTGGCTCAGGATCAATCTTCCAATCACCAGTATGCAATATTACACCTGCTGGAGTTTCAATTCTAAGACCATTGGGCTCAAGGATTGAGTGAGTTAGAGTTATATATTCTATTTTAAATGGATCTAAATTTACTGTTCCATTTAATTGAACTATTTTGAGAAACTTGGTTACATCTATATTTTTTTCTTTAAATTTTTCTTTTATTAAAACCGCTGTAAATGGAGTTGCAAAGATTTTACATTTAAGTTGAGGCCAAAGATGTGCGATCGCACCAATATGATCTTCATGTGCATGAGTTAAAATAATTCCTAAAAGGTCATCTTTTTTATCAACAATAAATCCAGGATCTGGGTAAATAAGATCAATACCTGGTAAAGTATCATCAGCAAATGTAACCCCAATATCAACCATGATCCATTTATGCTCACCAGGTTTACCGTAGGCAAATAGGTTCATATTCATACCAATTTCTCCGGACCCTCCTAGAGGGCAAAATAATAATTCATCTTTCATATTTATTTAATTAAAGTAGTGGCTCTGATTAGGCCTTTAATTGTTATGTCTTTATTTAATGTAACTTTCGTTTTTATTGAATTTTTGAATAAACCAGAAAATCCTCCAGTAATAATAATTTTAAAGGACATCTTAGTCTCTTTCTTAATTAAATTAACAATATTGTCAATTAAACCCTCATATCCCCAAAAAAAACCTGCTCTAACAGCACTAATAGTGTTTAAACCAATTACTCTATTTGTTTTTTTTAAATTGATCTTTGGAATTTGTGATGCTTTATCGGTTAATGTATCCAATGAGAGTTTAACACCAGGTGCTATAACGCCACCATGATAAGTATTTTTAATCAAAACATCAAATGTGGTTGCAGTTCCAAAGTCTAAAATTATAAAATTATCCTTATTATTAATGATGCTAATTGCATTTGCTAATCTATCTGAACCAATTTGTTTATAATTAACTTTAATCTTAATCAATTTATTTAAATTAAGTTTTTTTAGTTCGTGACACTTAATTTTATAAACTTTTTTAAAAAAGATTTTAACTGCATTAAATTTTTTTGGTACGACGCTGCAAAATAAACATTTATTAATTGATTTATTTTTTAAATTTAGGCCAAGTAAAGATTTATTAAGTGAGGAGTGATTTATTTTTTTTGTTAACAAAATAACACGTTTAATGATAATATTTTTAGAGTTTACTAAACAAATTTTAGTTTCAGTATTTCCTATATCGCCAACAATAATCATTTTAAATTTCTATCTAAGTTTTTTATATTAAATTTAGGAAACATTGGAATAAAAGTTTCATAAATTTTTTTTAACCTTAAAGCAGCATAATTAGGGGTAATTTTGGTACCAGTTAAGTCAAACAAATTTGTAGTTAAATAGTTTTTTATAATTGGACTCTTAGTCAAATTTACACCCACTCCAACAACAATAAATTTTTCACCAGATTTGGTTAATATTTCTTGTAAAATACCTGAAATTTTCATTCTATTAATTAATAAATCATTTGGTTTTTTAATTGTAATTTTACCATTATAAAATTTTGATAATAATTTTTTAACTAAAAGACAGTTAACTTTTGTTAAATCTTTCAATGATAATTGGACTTTGTTAATTTTAAAAAAAATACTAACAAATAAATTTCCTTTAAAAGAAGTCCATTTTTTTCCATATTGACCCCTTCCCTTTTTTTGTTTTTCAGCAATTATAATTCCAGATTTATTATTGGTTTTTTTAATTATTTGTATGGCTAGATCGTTAGTACTATTTACAGTTTTAAAATTAAACTTTTTTAATTTCATTAAATAATATTAATTCTAGATACAATTTCCAATAATTTGCTTGGAAAAATAAAATATAAGAGAATTAATAATGTTGAAAAAGTCAGGGATCCTTTTAGCCAAATATTATGATCTGTGTCATAACTTTCTTTTTCTTTATCAAAGTAAATAACCTTAATTATTTTGAGATAATAAAATGCAGCTATTACTGTTGATAAAAGACCCACAATAGCCAAGAAGTACATTGACTGCTCTATGACAGCTTTAAAAATATAAAATTTTGCAAAAAAACCAGCTAGTGGAGGAATCCCTGCTAATGAAAAAAGAATAGCTAGTAATGATAATGATAAAATTGGATGATTTTTTGATAGCCCTGATAAATCATCAATGGTTTCATAGTAAGCATCATTTCTCTTTAACATCAATAGGCAACTAAAAAAGGCAAGATTCATAACCAAGTATATCGACATATATACAATGGAGCTTTGAATGCCTTCGTTTGAACCTGTAGACAAACCAGCTAGAGCATAACCCATATGACCTATTGAACTATATGCAATCAACCTTTTAAGATTATTTTGACCAATTGCAGCAATAGCACCAAAGATCATAGAGGCGATTGATAAAAATATTAATATAGGTTGCCATTGATCGATCATATTAACAAAAGGTATATATAAAAATCTTATGAAAACCGTAAGAGCTGCAACTTTTGGTACAATTGCAAAGAATAATGTGACAGCAGTTGGAGAGCCTTCATACACATCTGGTGCCCACATATGGAATGGTACAGCTGATATCTTAAATGCCAAACCAACAAGTATAAAAACAATTCCAAATGTTAAACCATAATGAGATGAATTCATTAAATCACCAATAACATTAAAATTAGTTGATCCAGAAAACCCATAAACCAAAGAACATCCATACAACAATAATCCTGATGATAAAGCACTCAAAACAAAATATTTTAGTCCAGACTCTGAAGACTTTAATTGATCTCGATTAAATGATGCTAACACATATAAAGCTAAAGATTGCAACTCAAGACCTATATAAAAAACCATAAGATCATTTGAACTGATCATTACCATCATGCCTAAAATTGAAGAAAGAATTAAAACTGGATATTCTATTAAAAAAATCTTAAATATTTTGAGATATCTTGTTGAAATTGATAAAACAAATGCACCTCCTAAAATAGTGAGTATTTTCATAAATGATGAAAGATTATCCACAACGTAACCATCATTAAATAGTGAAATATTTTGATCTAACGGATTATTAAAAATTAAAATACCCGTAATAAGTAAAGATCCTACTGCAAGATTATGAACAATATTTGAGCTATTCTTTTTATAAACTCCAAGAAGCAATAAAAACATTATAGACAAAGAGATAAATATTTCAGGTAGTATAAAATTTAAATTATCCATTAATTTTGTATCTCTGTTATATTCATATTTAAGTTAAAATTGTACATCTCTATTAAATCTTTTACAGAAATTTCAATCGTGTTAATAAGAGGTTCTGGATAAAATCCAAAAAATAAAACTGGTATTGCTAAACACCACAAAATAAATTTTTCTGAATTATTAAGGTCAGGCATTTTTAAAAGTTCTTTATTTTTAATTTCTCCAAATACAACTCTTCTATATAGCCACAACATATATGCGGCGCCAAAAATAACACCTAAACTAGCTATAACTGCTACTAAGAAATTATCTTTAAATGCCCCCATCAGTATTAAAAATTCACCTATAAAACCACTAGTACCTGGTAAGCCTAATGCAGCTAAAGTGAAAAGCATAAATAATATAGAATATTTAGGCATAACCGAAACTAAGCCACCGTAAGTTGCTATTAACCTGGAATGCATACGATCATAAACAACTCCAACACATAAAAACAATGCTGCTGAAACCAAACCATGACTTATCATTTGAACTATACTTCCTTCAATACCTTGTTGGGTAATTGTAAAAATACCTAATGTAACAAATCCCATGTGTGCAACTGAAGAATACGCTATTAACTTTTTCATGTCTTCTTGCATCAGCGCAACAAGAGATGTGTATACAATAGCAATCAAACTCAAGGCATAAACAAGAGGCGTAAATAAATCAGAAGCTACTGGGAAAAGTCCTAAAGAAAACCTAATAAACCCATAACCAGCCATTTTAAGTAATATAGCTGCAAGCAAAACAGAGCCAGCAGTAGGCGCTTCAACGTGTGCATCTGGCAACCAAGTGTGTACAGGCCACATTGGAGTTTTGACAGCAAAAGAACTAAAGAAAGCTAACCATAATAAATTTTGATATTTGGTGTCTATACCAAGTTCATAAAGCTGAGTTATATCTGTGGTTCCTGATATCCAGTAGATCGAAATTATAGCAATTAGCATTAAAACAGAACCAAGTAATGTGTATAAGAAAAATTTAAATGCTGAATATACTCTTCTTGCTCCACCCCATATTCCAATTATTAAAAACATAGGTATTAATCCAGCTTCAAAAAATAAATAAAATATAACAAGATCAAGAGAGCAAAAAACACCAATCATTAAACTTTCCATTACTAAGATAGCAATCAGGAAATCTCTAAGTCTGTCTTTAACAGTATTGTTAACTGAGATTATACAAAGTGGTGTTATTAGCGCAGTTAAAACTATAAATAAGATTGATATTCCATCAATACCTATCTTATAATTAATAATTCCCTTTAACCATTCTCTATCTTCAACAAACTGAAAATCAGAAGTGGTTGGGTCAAACTGATACCAGAGGTATAAAGAAATCAAAAAGTTAACAAACGATGTAAATAAAGCAACATATTTACCTGTATTAGAATTCTTATCTTTGGAAAATAATAGAAACAAAGAGCCCACTACAGGTAGTAAAATTAAAGATGATAAAATTGGAAAATTCATTAATTCAAAATTAAAAATGTTAATAACGCAGAAAATCCTAATAATATCATAAATGCATATTGATAGATAAATCCACTTTGAAATTTACTTGCTTTTAAAGATAGCCTATTAATCAATGAAGAAACTCCATCTGGTCCAAATTTATCAATAATTTTAACATCAACCACCTTCCAAAAAAATATTCCTAATTTTTTTGAAAATTTAATGAACAAAACATCATAAAGTTCATCGAAATACCATTTGTTTATTAAAAAATTATGTAATGGTTTATTGGATTGAGCAATTCGATTTGGAATATCTTTATCTTTAACAAATAAATAATAAGCAATTGGAATGGAGGTTAATACAAGTGCTGGTGTAGTTAAAAGAAACCATAAAGGAGGATGTTCTGTACTTAATGGATTTAAAAATTTAATTGAATCTCCCCAAAAACTATTTCCACTACTATTACCAATGAACAAATCCTTAAATAAAAAACCAGCAAAAATAGCTCCAATAGCAAGTATAAATAAAGGTAAAAGCATTACTAATGGGGATTCGTGCATTTCGTTAATATTAATTTTTTTATTATTATAATCTCCATGAAACGTTTTAAAAATTAATCTCCAAGAATAAATTGATGTTAAAACAGCAGTCAAAATTCCTACACCTGCCGCATAATATCCTGTTGTATTTCCTTTAAGATACGCAAATTCTATAATTGCATCTTTTGAATAAAAACCAGATAAGAATGGAAAACCAGTAAGAGCTAATGTTCCAATAATCATAAATATATAGGTATATGGAAGTTTTTTATAAACACCTCCCATCTGATTAATATCTTGCTCATCTTTAAATGAGTGAATTACAGATCCAGAACCTAAAAAAAGTAAAGCTTTGAAAAAGGCATGAGTAAATAAGTGAAACATAGCAACATTATAAGCACCTACTCCTGCCGCAAAAAACATATAACCAAGCTGACTACAAGTTGAGTATGCAATTATTTTTTTTATATCAGTTTGCACTAAAGCTACAGTTGCAGCAAAAAAAGCTGTAGTCATTCCAACAACAGTAATTATATTTAGTGTAAGAGGTGAGTATTCAAAAATTGGAGAACATCTTACAACTAAAAAAACACCAGCTGTAACCATGGTAGCCGCATGAATTAAAGCTGAAACTGGTGTGGGGCCTTCCATGGCATCTGGCAACCAAGTGTGTAAGAAAATTTGTGCTGATTTACCCATTGCACCTATGAATAAAAGAATACAAATTAAATCAATTGCTCCAACATTCATTCCTAAAAATAAAAGTTTTTTTTCAACAATTTGTGGAATTTGATTAAAAACTTCTACATAGTTTACAGTACCAAATAAATAAAAGATTAAAAAAATTCCTAAAGCAAAGCCAAAATCACCTACTCTATTTACCACAAAGGCTTTTATTGCAGCTGCATTTGCTGTTTCTTTTTTAAACCAAAAACCAATCAAGAAATATGAACAAAGCCCTACACCCTCCCATCCAAAAAATAGCTGAAGAAAATTATCAGAGGTAACCAATGTTAGCATTGAAAAAGTGAAAAGTGACAAATAAGCCATGAATCTTGGCTTATGCGGATCATGAGACATATAACCAATTGAGTAAATATGCACTAAAGCTGAAACTAAAGTTACAACAACAAGCATTACAGATGATAAAGCATCAACTTTAATAGACCAATTAACATCTAAAGTTCCAGAGTTAATCCAAGTTGCTACAACTACATTACTTTCATATCCGTTAACAATTACTTGATAGAATAATATAATTGAAAGTAACGCTGAAATTGACACAAAAAGACTAGTTATAATTTCTGAATTCCTATCACCTAAATATTTACCAAAAAAACCTGAAGTTATTGAGGCTAATAATGGAAGAAATATTAAAGCTAATTCCATATTATCCTTTTAAACTGTCAATTTTCTCAACATCAATTGTTGATGAGTTTCTATAATAGACAACAATAATTGCTAAACCTATTGCCGCCTCTGCCGCTGCAACAGTTAATATAAAAAGAGTGAATATTTGACCAGAAATATCGTTTAAAAATATTGAAAATGAAACTAAATTAATATTTACAGCTAATAAAATAAGCTCAATACTCATTAAAATTACTATAATATTTTTTCTATTTAAAAATAATCCGACTATGCCGATAGTAAAAATTATTGCAGCCAATGTAAGATAGTGACCTAAACCTATACTAATCATCAGATTTAACTCCTTTATTGTTCTCAACATCAATTAATTCAACACCATCTGATCTTTCACGAGATATTTGACTAAAATAACTTTGTCTTTTAACTCCAGATCTTTGTCTAAATGTAAGAACAATAGCACCTATCATTGCAACTAATAAAATCATTCCACTTAACTGAAAAACATGAATGTAATCTGTATACAGAACGTAACCAATTGAATGAGTATTGGTTATATCTTTATCTATTGTTAAAGACATTGCCGAGACAAGATCAGGTTTATATTTCCATCCACCAATTACGATTATTAATTCGAAAAATATTATAACACTCACTATTAGTCCAATAGGTATATGTTTTGAACTTTCCTGTGCACTAAACCACTGATTTTTTTGTTGAGCTACATTTAACATCATAACTACAAATAAAAATAAAACAGCAACCGCGCCTACATAAACAATCAACATGATCATTCCTAAAAATTCAGCACCAATCATTATAAATAGGCATGAAATGCTTATGAAATCTAAAATTAAAAAGAAAACAGAATGAACGGTGTTTTTAGATACTGTTACCATTATAGCGGAAATAATTGCTATAAAAGAAAACGTATAAAAAAATATTGCGTGCGCTAACATAATTATCTGTGAGAGTTATCAGCTTTAATATTGGCTGCTAAAACATTTTCCCATCTATCTCCATTATCGAGTAATTTTTCTTTATTATAATAAAGCTCTTCTCTTGTTTCAGTTGAAAATTCAAAATTAGGCCCCTGTACAATCGCATCAACTGGACAAGACTCTTCACAAAGACCACAATAAATACATTTCATCATGTCAATATCATATCTAGTAGTTTTTCTACTACCATCAGCTCTTTCAGAGGATTCAATTGTGATTGCTTGAGCTGGACACACAGCTTCACATAACTTACATGCAATACATCTTTCTTCACCATTAGGATATCTTCTTAAAGCATGTTCACCTCTAAATCTTGGGCTTATTTTTCCTTTTTCAAAAGGGTAATTTATTGTTTTTTTAGATTTAAATATTTCTTTGATAGCAATATTTAAGCCACCTAAAAAATCTAATAAAAAAATTGTTTTAAATATTCTTGAAATTTTCATAATTAATTAATCGGTAATAAGTTGAAGTAAAACAAATAGCTAGCTGTTAGAACTACCCATGTTAATGATAATGGTAAAAATATCTTCCATCCTAGTCTCATTAATTGATCGTATCTATATCTTGGAACAATAGCTTTAACCAAGGCAAACAAAACAAATAAGAATAATATTTTGAAAATCATCCAAATTGCGCCTGGAATTAAGTTAAATGGATAAAGATCAATAGGCGATAGCCATCCACCTAAAAAAAGTATTGACCCCATAGCGCACATCAAAAGAATATTTGCATATTCTCCAAGCCAAAACATTGCATACATCATGCCTGAATATTCAGTTTGATAACCCGCAACAAGTTCTGCTTCTGCTTCAGGCAAATCAAATGGTGGTCTGTTTGTCTCCGCTAATGCAGAAATAAAGAAAATCACAAACATTGGAAATAATGGAATTATAAACCATAAATTTTCCTGAGCCATAATTATGTCGTTCAAATTTAGTGAACCAACACAAAGCAAAACGTTTATAATAATAACTCCAATTGATACTTCGTAAGAAACCATTTGTGCGGCAGATCTAATAGCGCCTAAAAAAGGATATTTTGAATTTGAAGCCCAACCACCCATAATAATTCCATAAACACCTAAAGAAGAAACAGCGAATAAATAAAGGACACCTACATTAATATCTGCCAATACTTGAGTTGCGCTGAATGGAATAACAGCCCACGAAACTAAGGCCAAAGTCATAGTTACAATTGGTGCTAGTATAAAGATTACTTTATTTGAACTTGAAGGAATTATAACTTCTTTAAAAATATATTTTAATGCATCAGCTAATGATTGAAGCAAACCAAAAGGTCCAACAACATTAGGTCCTTGTCTTTTTTGTACAAAAGCCCAAATACGTCGGTCAAGCCACACAATCATAGCCACAGAAACTAAAACAGGAACTAATAAAAATAATATTTTGTAAGTTTGTAAAAAAATAATATTAAGATATTCCATAAATTAACCTTCTGTTCCTGTAGACTTTAAATCTGCTTTTAAATGTCTACACTCAGACATAGTTTTTGAAGCTCTAGCAATTACATTTGAATAATAATAATCATTATCTATTTTAATCAATTCATTTTCAAAAATTAATTCCTTAACTTTTGATGAAGTTAAAGAGTTATTTTTTTCAATATGTAGATTTATTTGATTAATTAAACTGCTATCCAGCTCATCTTTATCATTAAATAATTTTCTATGATTCATGGACTCTGCAAGCTCATTAATTATTACCCAATCCTCTTTTGCAAGTTCTGGTGGATAAGATGCTTTGTAGGCTTTTTGTAATTTACCTTCTAAATTTGTAAAATAACCATTTTGTTCTGTATAAGCAGCTCCTGGCAAAATAATGTCTGCTATTTCCGCTCCTTTATCTCCATGAGAGCCTTGATAAATAATAAACTCATTTTTTTTTTCAAAATTAATAGTATCTAGACCTAGAAGATAAACAATTTCAAACTTGTGATTTTCCAAGTCTTTCAAAACTTCATTGTCACCATCAGTTGTTTTATATACCCCAAGATCAAACGCACCTACTGTGGATGCATTATCAGAAATTATATTTAAAGCATTCCAATCAGTGGAAAGTTTATTATTTTCATCTAAAAATTGCTTGATTGATTCAAAAATATATTTAGATGATTTACTTTTTAGTGCAGATTGACCCATTATAATCATAGGTTTCTTAGCTTGTTTAATTAAATCAGATACCTCATGCTTACCTTCGATAATTTTTTTAACAGTTTCAGTGTTTCCATCTAAAGACTGGTAAGGGTATGTAAGGTCACCTACTTCATTTAGCGAAATAATTTTAGTTTTATTTTGAAGATAGGATTTTCTAATTCGGGCATTTAAAATTGTTGCTTCAAATCGAGGGTTTGTCCCTAAAAGGAAAATAAAATCAGCTTCTTCAATTCCATTAATTGATGAGTTGAATAAATAATTTTCTCGCTTTTCTGGATTTAAATAACTGTAATCATCTCTAGATTCTATATTTTGAGAACTTAATGTTTTATTAAAAAATTCTTTAAATATATAAAGTGTTTCCATATTGACTAAATCACCAGTTAACCCGCAGATTTTTTCTTTATCAGTGTTTTTAAATTTAGATTTAATTATATTAAAAACTTCAGACCATGACGCTTTTTCAAATTTTCCATTATACTTAATATAAGGTGTATCTAGTCTTTGATTTGATAAACCATCGCAAGCATGTCTTGTTTTATCAGAAATCCATTCCTCGTTAATATCTTCGTTTATTCTTGGTAAAATTCTCTTTACTTCCCATCCATAGGTATCAACTCTTATATTAGAGCCAATAGCATCCATAACATCAACAGATTCAGTTTTTTTTAATTCCCAAGGTCTTGCTTCAAAAACATATGGTTTAGATGTTAAGGCTCCAACAGGACACAAATCAACAACATTAGCAGATAATTCTGATTGCATTGATTGCTCAAGGTAAGTAGTTATTTGCATATCTTCACCACGTCCTATTGCTCCTATTTCTGGTACACCAGCAATTTCTGTTGCAAACCTAACACATCTAGTACAATGGATGCACCTAGTCATTTGAGTTTTAATTAAAGGACCCATATTTTTTTCAGGAACTTGTCTTTTATTTTCTTTAAATCTAGATTTATCTACCCCATAAAACATTGATTGATCTTGAAGGTCGCATTCGCCACCTTGATCACATACAGGACAATCTAATGGGTGATTTGCAAGCAAAAATTCCATCACACCTTTTCTTGCTTTTTCAACAAATTCAGTATTCGTTTTAATATTCATACCTTCAGCAGCAGGCATTGCGCATGAAGCTACTGGTTTTGGAGATTTTTCCATTTCAACCAGGCACATTCTACAATTTCCAGCAATTGAAAGTTTTTCATGATAACAAAATCTTGGAATTTCAACTCCAGCTTTTTCACAAGCTTGTAAGACTGTTAAGCCATCTTCAACTTCGACTTCAATATTGTTAACTTTTAATTTAGGCATTTTTTTTATCCAATAAATGTTGATCAACTAAATAAGGAACTTCATTAAGTTTTTTTATTGTTGGTTCAAAATTATTTCTTTCCTCAATTTCTTTTCTAAAATGTCTTAACAAACCCTGAACAGGCCATGAAGATCCTTCACCAAAGGCACAAATAGTATGACCAGCAATTTGATTTGTAACATCACCAAGCATTTCTACTTCATCTTTTGACGCCTCTCCTTTAGCCATTCTTTCTAGCATTCTCCACATCCATCCAGAGCCTTCCCTACATGGTGTGCACTGTCCACAACTTTCATGTTTATAAAATCTAGCAATTCTTGCCATACATTTAATAATATCTTGATCATTATTTATAACGACAATACCTGCGGTTCCTAAACCACTTTTCTCAGCAACAAGTGAGTCAAAATCCATTGTTAGAGTTTCACATGTTTTTTTTGGTATAATAGGCATAGAAGATCCACCTGGTATTACTGCTTGTAGATTATCCCATCCACCAATTACTCCGCCAGCATGTACTTCAATTAACTCTTTAAGAGATATACTCATTTCCTCTTCAACATTACATGGCTTATTAACATTTCCAGATATACAAAATATTTTAGTTCCTGTATTTTTCGCTTTTCCTAATGACGCAAACCATTTACCACCTTTTCTTAAAATCGTCGGAACAACAGCTATAGTTTCCACGTTATTAATTATTGTTGGACATCCATATAGTCCTATTAAAGCTGGAAAAGGAGGTTTCAATCTTGGCTGACCTTTTTTACCTTCAATGCTTTCTAGAAGTGCTGTTTCTTCACCGCATATATAAGCACCTGCTCCATAATGAATATAAATATCTAAGTCCCAACCAGTACCAGAAGCATTTTTTCCTATAAGTTTTTTTTCATAAGCTTCATCGATTGCTTTTTGAAGTTTTTGTCCATCAATAAAATATTCTCCACGTATATAAATATAGCAAACATGGGCCTGAACTGCGTAAGCAGCAATCAAACATCCTTCTATTAATTTGTGAGGTTCAAACCTTAAAATATCACGATCCTTACATGTGCCGGGTTCAGATTCATCACCATTTATAACTAGATAGTGAGGTCTAGAACCAAGTTCTTTTGGGGCAAAAGACCATTTAAGACCCGTAGGAAATCCGGCACCACCTCTTCCTCTTAATTCCGATGATTTAACTTCTTCTATAATCCATTCTCTACCTTTTTTAATTATTTCAGCAGTATCTATCCAGTCGCCTCTATTTTTTGAAGACTCAACATCTGAACCTTTATCATTATATAGGTTTTGAAATATTCTATCTTTATCTTTAAGCATTTTTTAAATCCAAAAGTGTTTTTCTGTTATTTTCAGGTTCATTATTAACTCTTCCTCTATATGATCCTGGCTTTGGCGTCTTACCATCAAGTATCTCATCTAAAATTTTTAAAGTTTTTTCTTTATCGAGGTCTTCATAATAGTCATCATTAATTTGCATCATTGGGGCATTAACACATGCACCCAAACATTCAACTTCCATCCATGAGCATGATTTATCAGTAGATAATTGATTTTCATTTTCTGAAATTTTTTCTTTGCATGCTTCAACAAGTTTATAAGCTCCTCTGATCATGCATGGTGTAGTTGTACAAACTTGAATAAAGTGTTTCCCAACTGGTGATAGGTTGTACATTGTATAAAAAGTGGCCACCTCATAAACTTTTATATAAGGCATATCTAAAAACTTTCCGATATATTTCATTGCTGCAAGTGGTATCCAGTTATCATTTTGTTTTTGAGCGATATATAGTAATGCCATTACAGCACTTTGTTGTTTTCCTTCTGGATATTTGGAAATCATTTCTTTTGCTGCAGCTAGACTATCTGCTGTGAATTCAAATTTTTCTGGTTGTTCTTTTGCAGGTTTTCTTAAACTCATTATCTATCAACCTCTCCAAAAACAATATCTAACGAACCTAAAACAGCCGGTACATCAGCAAGCATATGTCCTTTAATCAAATAATCCATTGCTTGTAGGTGAGAAAAGCCTGGAGCTCTAATTTTACATTTGTAAGGTTTGCTGGTTCCATCAGAGATTAAATAAACACCAAATTCACCTTTTGGTGCTTCAACAGCTGTATAAATTTCATCTTTGTCAACACGATAACCTTCAGTGAATAATTTAAAGTGATGAATTAAAGCTTCCATTGATTGTTTAATATCTTTTTTGGGTGGAGGACTAATTTTTCCATCTAATGATTTAATTGGTCCTTTTTCCATTTTACTTAAACATTGTTTGATTATTGAAACACTTTCTCTCATTTCTTCAATTCTACATAAATATCTATCAAAACAGTCTCCATTTTTTCCTACTGGAATTTTAAATTCTAGTTGTTCATAACAGTCATAAGGTTGAGATTTTCTTAGATCCCAAGGAACTCCAGAGCCTCTAATCATAACACCACTAAAAGAATAATCTAACGCATCTTCCTTGGTTACAATTCCTATATCAACATTTCGTTGTTTAAATATTCTGTTGTCAGTCAATAATGTTTCAAGATCGTCTATTATCTTCGGAAACGATTCACAAAAATTACCTATATCTTCTTCAAGACCCATCGGTAAATCTTGATGAACACCACCGGCCCTAAAGTAATTGGCATGTAGTCTTGAACCAGATGCTCTTTCATAGAATGTCATTAATGTTTCACGTTCTTCAAAACCCCATAGTGATGGAGTTAAAGCACCAACATCAAGAGCTTGAGTTGTAACATTTAATATATGACTCAATATTCTTCCAATTTCACAAAACATTACTCTGATTAATTGGGCTCTAATTGGAACATTTATCTTTAAAATTTTTTCTATAGCTAAAGCAAAAGCATGTTCTTGATTCATTGGTGCAACATAATCAAGTCTGTCAAAATAAGGGACTGCTTGCATATACGTTTTATTTTCTATTAGCTTTTCTGTTCCCCGGTGTAGAAGGCCAATATGTGGATCAGCTTTTTCAACAACCTCTCCATCTAATTCTAAAATTAATCTTAAAACACCATGCGCTGCAGGGTGCTGTGGTCCAAAATTTAGATTTAATGTTTTAATTTTTTTTGTCATTTTCAAGGTCAGTTTGATCTTTAATATATTTTGTTCCTTCCCAAGGGCTTTCGTAATCAAAATTTCTATAATTTTGCTCTAACTTAACTGGTTCACTAATGACTTTCTTTTGATCTTCGCTATATCTAACTTCAGTATGACCAGTTAAAGGGAAATCTTTTCTTAAGGGGTGTCCTTCAAAGCCATAATCAGTAAGTATTCTTCTCATATCTGGATGGTCTTTAAACTTAACTCCATACATATCAAAAACTTCTCTCTCCATCCAATTTGCTGCAGGATAAATGGGTGTTAGTGATGGAATAACTTCATTTTCACTTATTAGGTAACTTAATATAATTCTTTGATTAAATTCATGACTTAAAAACAAATATACAACTTTAAAACGTTGAGCATTTTCAGGGTAATCAACAACTGTAATATCAATTAACTGTCTAAATTTTGTATTCTCGTTACTTTTAATAAATAACGTTACATCTATCAAATCTTCAGTATTAATATTAACATATAACTGTTCATGTCTAATCTCAGTTTTTTTAATTTTAGTTGTAAGTTCCGAGTTAATTTTTTTTTCAAGATCTATTAAATTTTGCATATAAATTACCTTTCAAAAGATCCTTTGTTTCTAATTTTTTTTTGTAATTGCAAGATTCCATAAAGTAATGCTTCAGCTGATGGAGGACATCCTGGCACATAAATATCCACAGGTACTATCTTATCACAACCACGGACTACAGAATAAGAGTAGTGATAATAACCACCACCATTTGCACAACTACCCATCGAAATAACATATCTCGGTTCAGGCATTTGATCATAAACTTTTCTTAATGCCGGTGCCATTTTATTAGTTAAAGTTCCAGCTACAATCATAACATCAGATTGTCTTGGTGACCCTCTTGGTGCAGCACCAAATCTTTCTAAATCATATCTTGGCATTGCTGTTTGCATCATCTCAACAGCACAGCAAGCTAAACCAAAAGTCATCCAGTGTAATGAACCAGCTCTTGACCAGTTTATTAAATTATCAAGTGAAGTTGTGATAAAACCATTTTTACTAAAGTCTTCAGCAAGTTTTTTAAATTCTTCAGGAATTTCTTTATTTTTATTTTCTAAGTTCATAATCTAAAATTTTATTCCCAGTCTAGTGCACCTTTTTTCCATTCATAAATAAATCCAACCGTAAGAATGAATAAAAATATCATCATTGAAGTAAAGCCAAGACCTCCAATATTGCCCAATGATATTGCCCAAGGAAAAAGGAAAGCTATCTCTAAATCAAAGATTATAAATAGAATTGCCACTAAATAAAACCTTACATCAAATTCCATTCTTGAATCTTCAAAGGGTTCAAAACCACATTCATACGCAGATAATTTTTCTGGATCTGGATGTTTTGGTGATAATATTAAGTTTACAACAACAAAAGCACAACTCAGACCAAGTGCAATAATCAAAAATATAATAATTGGTAAGTAATCTTTTAAAAATTCTGAAAGCATTTGAGTCTATATAGCAGTTTTTACCTCTTGTTGAAGGGTACTTACGTCACATTTTTAATAATATAAATGTTAATTAATAGGGAAAAAGTGGCGGGAGTGAAGGGACTCGAACCCTCGACCTATCGCGTGACAGGCGATCGCTCTAACCAACTGAGCTACACCCCCACTTTAGTTGTTTTGGTGGGCAGTAAAGGACTCGAACCTTTGACCCCCTCGGTGTAAACGAGATGCTCTACCAACTGAGCTAACCGCCCAAAACCAAATTACGCACCTTTTATAACAACTTATTTGAGAAAGCAAACACTTAAGAAAGGAATAAAAAGTACATTTGTGAACAAACTCCATACCTATTGCATACCTGGCTTTTATACAGCTGGATTTTATTCTCCATACCTGGTGCATAAATGGCTGCTTTTTTATTACCTCACTTGAATGAGGGTAATGACAAATAAAACGAACAACATAAATAACAATAAAGAAATTTAGTTGGTGTTTTTAAAACTTAATAAAAATTACTAGTAAGTAGTGAGTTAATATACTTAGAATTTTTTGAAAGTCTTGTGATACCAGGTATAAGATTCCTTAGATAGCTATCTAAATTAGATGAATATTTAAATTCAAGTATAAGATTATTGGTATTAATGAAAAATTTCTCTACATAATTAATCATTTTTTTATATTTTAAGTCAAAATCAAGTGTTGCCCTAATTTTCTTATCAGCAGAAATTAAATAAACCCTCCTATAACTTGTCATTGATACAGGTTCTAAGTTTTTTAGAGGCAGTAATTTATTTATATCTTCGGTTAAACTAGATAAAGTATTATTACTTAATTTTTTTTTGTTAAATTTGTCAAGTTTATATAAAATTTTATAACCCTGAAAATTTTTTTTAATTTTTTTTTCTAATATTGGAGAAATTAATTTACCTGTATCTTCTCCATACCATCTTACTCTGTGCTTCTCTCTATCGTTTATACCATTAAGATTATCCACGGCAGATTTTAAGCTTAGCGTGTCAAAATAAATACTATTAACAACTCTTTCATTAAATTGTTCTATAAAAAATAATTTACTATTTAGCAAACTTAATAATAAAGTTTCTTTATCTATATTCTTAAATACCCATTTTCTTTCAAATCTAAAATTATTTTTCATTATTAAATTTTATCTTCAGGATTGTAAATTTTACCTATGATATTATTAGTTATCTTATTTTTAATAATGTTATTAATGGTAAGTTTGGATGGTTCATCTTTGGCATATAATGTGATGTAATCTTGATAGACAATATCATTAATATTTAATTCAGGTTCATTGTATTCATTCTTTTTAATATATGTAGCCAAAGGTATTCTTACATTAGATGTATTTATATTTTTTGCAGTTACAGTTGATCCATCCTTGCTAACTATACCTAAATATGATTTTGTAATATGAACAGCATTAATTTTTAAGTTTGAATTTTCTCCAGCGCTAACGGCCTTATCACCAATATTATCAAAATATATGTCGGATATAACAGCATTAGTTTCTGAGACATCTATTGCGTCATTTTTAATATTTGTTATTTCTAAACCACTTATAACTCCTTCTCCATTATCAACATCAATTGCGTCTGACGATATATTTTTAATAACTCCATTTTCAATCAAAAAATCAGAATTTACTATGTTGATCGCATCCTCAGAAAAAACTTCATTTATTTCAAAATTTTGCATTCGTATTTTGGAATTATAAATATTTATTGCTCCATATAAAATATATTTATCAAATAAAAAATTATTAGAGTTTCCTTTCAAATTTTCAAAAACTACATTATGAAAATAATTTTCATTAATGGTATTTCTTATAAAAATACCACCACCTTTATTATCTTTTCTTCCTATAATTTTTATAGGTGTATTCACTTTTGGATCTCCGCCATCTATATAAAATGATGATTCGGATATGATAAATGATTCATTTAATAGTATCACTTCTTCATTTTGGATAATTTTTACAACATAATTTTTAGGTATAGTTATAGTTTTATCAATAGTAGTAATTTTTTTTTTTAGCCTTAATGTTTTGCCCTCAGCATAGAAATATTCTAAATAAGTATTTTTTGGTATACTTGTGTGACTTGTGTATTTAGAATTTAATGGATCAATTATTTTAAAGAATTTATTTTTGTATATCTTGTCTGCGAACAAGATCTTATTACAGTAAATTTCATTATTTACCTTATTGTCTAAAATAATAAATTGATTTTTTTGATCAATAGATTGATTAATTTCATAAATTATTTCTTTATCCAATAAGTTGTCTTGGCAATAGATTTTTTCTACAACCAAGCTCTTATCTGGAAGTTGATTAAATTCAAATAAATTCCAATTTTTAATATCTATACGGTTGCCCGATTGGGTAATTAAAAAATTAGATGTTTCGGATGAAAATTTCGATCTCAGTCTATTTCCTCTTTCGTAAATTTCATTTTTATTAAAGTAATATAACCCAGGACCAAAATAGTATGTATTATCTGCATAGAAATAATCACCATAAATTTTAGCATTAATTTTTAAAATCTCATTCTTTCTTTGCTTAAAGAATTTATCTAAAAATTCTTTAGAAGTTATTTTATGAATATTTTTTTTATATAGGTAAAAAAATTTTTTATTTGGAGTGTCAATTTTTCTAAAAAAAAATTTATGCGCAAAAGGATTTGGGCAATCTTCAATGTCTTTGTTACATAAAATTGCTCTTTCAAATGACGCTCTACTGTTCCTGTAGTATCCTTTTTGCCAATCAAATATATTCTTATTGTAATCTACAACTTGTCTATGACCATCAAAGGGTATTGGTTCAAATTTTGCGCTTAATGGATTATAATAAAACTTGACACTTTTTAATAATGTACCATGGTCATAATAATTAATATCTGATGCAGCAAAGTACCATGCCCATTTTTCAACATCAAATAGATCTTCTATTTGCAGATTGCCATTAAGAAAATCTTTAAGTAAATTATTGGCGAAAAGTGTTAATTGAATATTTTCTTTTGATAGCCAATTTTTTTTATTATAAATTTCAAAAACTACTTCTTTACCGTTTTTATTATTTTGCTCAGAATTCCACTCTTCATTTAAAGAAAATATTGGTCCATTTCTTTTTTTGTTTCTCTCTAAAAGAACCTTATCAAAGCCTTCCTCTAAAACATAGAGACCATTACTGTCACCATTAATCTTTAAATTAATAAATTTATATTTAAGTGCAATTAAATCACCTACTTGCATTAATTCATGAAAAAGCCACTCATGTATATAATTTCGAGCTCTAGGTTTCATTAATGAAAACTTATTTAATCCTAAAATTTTTTTATTATTATCTAACTCAATTTTATAAGAAGCTTTGTTTTTTTCATTAAAATGAATGTTTCTGTCACCTTTTAAACGTAAATCTACTTTATGAATTTGTTTATTAAATTGTATTGAGGCTGGGACTTCAATAAAATTATAGCTCATGCCACTAGTATCACCACCAATTCTTAAGACACTTTTTCTGTCCTCTTCTAAGATTAAACGATTTTTAAAATTTATATTAATATTGATTTCTGGAATTTTTATAAAATAACCATAAATAATCTGAGGTATTATTTGAGGAATTTTTAAATAATTATTATAGGATGACTTATAAAGTCTATCAAAAAATATTTTTTTATAATTACCCCAATAACCTGTTTGCAAAACTAAAAATATAAATATTAAAAATAAGCTTACACTTAAAAAAAAATAATATTTTAGAAATCTATAAGTTGAATTTATTCCAGTTTTTGGTTTCTTTATTTTACTTCTAATAATCATTTTTGTAAAATATGATTAAATTGCAATAATATCACTTTGCGCAACTACAACTTTTACATTCTTTTTTTGTATAGAGTTAACAACGGTATTTAATGCTTGAAAATTTTTTATTTTAATTTGAAAATTTAAAGTTGTGCTACTATCAGACTTAACTAATGATATTAATTTTATAAAATCTGATTTTTTTAGTAGTAAATTTTTTAAATTTTCTATTTCCTTCTCATTTGCATTAAAATTGCAAATTATTGACAAACTTAATTTGTCTAAATCTTTTATTTTAATCTTACTCGTATATTTAGAACGTAAAAATATTAAGATTAAGATGATAATTATGCCAATTATTATGACTTGAAACTGTCCTGCTCCACATGCAATCCCAATAGATATAATTAAAAAAAGATAAATTAATTCCTCAGGCTCTTTTATTGCTGCTCTAAAACGTACAATAGATAGGGCACCAACTAAACCTAAGGAAAGTGCCAGTGAAGATTTTATAATGGTTATGATAATTGTAGTTGTAGCCGCAAGAATTAGAAAATTCTTAGAAAACTCTTCTTTATTAGACAGTGTTGAAGAAAATCTTTTATAAAACTGCTGAACCAAAAAACTTAAAAATATTGAAATTAATAAACTAATGACGAAATTTTGTAAGTTTATGGTGATATTCTGTGTTGCTAAAATTTTTAAACTAGATAAATCCATAATAAATTTGATTAAATATTAAATTATAAGCTATTTTTCAATATATACTACCACATTATTTGATTTACCTTTATCTACGAATATTGGGTCCGCAGATATTGGCCCTCCAGCCTTGACTGACAAAACTCCATTGGTAAAATATTTTTTTATTACTTTTTTATGTACACAGGAAAGTCCATTTATTTCGACAGTGTAGCCTGCATCTAACCAATCTATGTATTGTTCATTATTATTAGCATCACATAGCACTCTATAAATAAACACACCTTCTCTTAACATAATTTTTAAATCATCTGATCTATGACGTGCTATTTGGATTAAAGTTTTTTCATTAAGCTCAATATTATTTGAATTATCTGTGTATCTCCTATTATTAAAAATATAGTAGCCATTATTATATTTATTTATGATAATTACTTTATTAGCTTCTTCTATATTCATTTTTTTATACCAACTCTTTTTTTTTGCTTTTTCAATCATAATATAACTCCCTGTCTTTGTACCAAATAAATCTTTTAAAGTAGAGAATGGGAATATTTTATTTCTAGAAACTAAATATCCATAAGAAAAAGAAAATAAAAATATCAAAACACATGCAATCGAGAAGTACATCACCTTTTTCATGCTTAAATGATACTTGTTAAATTGTATTTTACAAGTTTGTATATTGAGTTGGTTTTTATTAATTAATTACTTTTTTTTATTAACAACATTTTTAAACCTTATAACTATATCTATATAACCATCTTCATTAGCATCTGCATAAAAGTAATCAGTTATTGTTATTGGTGGGTAATATAGGACTCTAACCTATGGCCCCCTCGGTGTAAACGAGATGCTCTACCAACTGAGCTAACCGCCCAAAACAAGCGCTACTATTACATCAAGGAATAGATAATGTAAATTGGTAATTATTGAATACTGGCTTGAGATTTATCATTAGATTGAGAAATTTTCTCAACCTCGACCCACTCAACTCTTTTTAATTCTTTTGTTAAAGCTATTTTTAATACTTCGTCAGCATGCTCAACAGGAGTAATTTTTATATCATCAATAATTTTCTTAGGCATATCAACAAGATCTTTTTCATTTTCCTTCGGAATTATAACTTGTTTTATCCCAGCTCTGTGTGCTGCTAATAGTTTTTCTTTTAATCCACCAATTGGCAATACTTGACCTGTTAATGTTACCTCGCCTGTCATTGCAACATCTCTTCTGACAGGGTTATTTGTGATTGCAGAAACTATTGAAGTGACCATACCAATACCTGCTGAGGGTCCATCTTTAGGAGTAGCTCCTTCTGGAACATGAATATGAAAATCCTTTTTTTCAAATAAAGGAGGAATGATTCCATAATCTAAACTTTTTGATCTAATAAAAGATTTTGCAGCTTTGATAGATTCTTGCATAACCTCACCTAATTTTCCTGTAATTTGCATTCTGCCTTTTCCTGGCATTATAACAGTTTCAATTTTAAGAATTTCCCCACCGTATTCAGTCCAAGCTAAACCAGTAACAACACCGATTTTATCTTTACTTTCAAGTTCACCAAATTTAAATTTTTGAATTCCTAAATAGTCTGGTAAATTTTTTAAATCAATTTTAACTTCTTTCTCTTCTCCAGAAACTACTTTCTTAACAACTTTTCTGGCTACTTTTGAAATTTCTCTTTCTAGGTTTCTTACACCAGACTCTTTTGTATAGCTTTGGATAATTTCTTTAATTATATCCTCAGATAAAGTCATTTCATTTTCTTTAACTCCATTATCTTTAACTTGTTTGGGTAGTAGATACTTATTTGCAATATTAATTTTTTCATCTTCTGTATAACCAGCTAATCTAATGACTTCCATTCTATCTAATAACGGTGGTAAAATATTCAAAGTGTTAGCTGTAGTAACAAACATGACGTCAGATAAATCATAATCAACTTCTAGATAATGATCATTAAATGTTGTGTTTTGTTCTGGATCTAATGCTTCTAACAAAGCAGAAGATGGATCTCCTCTATAATCATTTCCAATTTTATCTATTTCATCAAGAAGAATAAGTGGATTTTTTGTACCTGCTTTTTTCATCATTTGAATAATTTTACCAGGTAAAGAGCCTATATAAGTTCTTCTATGTCCTCTTATTTCCGCTTCATCTCTCATACCACCTACAGAAACTCTTACAAATTCTCTGTTAGTAGCTTTTGCAATTGATTTTCCTAATGATGTTTTACCAACACCTGGAGGACCAACTAAACATAAAATTGGACCTTTAATCTTTTCCATTCTTTTTTGGACTGCTAAAAATTCAATAATTCTCTCTTTAACTTTTTCTAAACCAAAATGATCTGCATCAAGAACTGCAAGTGCTTTTTTCAGATCAATATCAACTTGGCTTTTTTTATACCAAGGAAGATCTGTCATCCAATCAAGATAATTTCTGATAACAGTAGCCTCAGCAGACATTGGGCTCATATTTTTTAATTTTTTAAGCTCAGCCATACATTTCTTCTCAACATCTTTTGGCATTTTTGCTTTAATAATTAATTTATTCAAACTTGAAGTTTCATCTTTTCCATCTTCGATTTCACCCAATTCCTTTTGAATAGCTTTAAGTTGTTCATTTAAATAATATTCTCTTTGAGTTTTCTCCATTTGAGTTTTAACTCTTCCTCTAATTCTTTTTTCAACTCCAATAATACTGGTTTCATTCTCCATTATTTTAATTATAGAATTAAGTCTTTTCTTAACATCTATAGTTTCAAATATTTGTTGCTTCTCTGAAATTGTAGCTGTTAGGTGAGATGCAATATTATCAGCGATGTGTGATGCATTAGTTAACTTTTTAATATTATTAATTGTTTCACTTGATACTTTTTTATTAATTGAAGTTAGTTTTTCTAATCTTCTTACAGCAGTCATTGCTATTGGTATTAAGTCTTCATCTTTAGTTACTACATCATGGTGATGAGCATATTCACAAATAATAAATTTCTCATTATCTTTAAAATCTAAAATTTTTACTCTTTTACTTCCTTCTACTAAAACTTTTACTGTACCGTCTGGTAATTTTAATAACTGAAGGATATTACCTTCACAACCATACATGAAAACATCAGTTTTTTTAGGGTCATCTATTTCTGAATTTTTTTGAGTAACTAGAACAATTTTTTTATCCTTTTTCATAACTTCATTTAAAGCGGCAATAGATTTATCTCTGCCAACAAATAATGGGACTACCATATTTGGAAATACAACAATATCTCTTAACGGTAATAAAGGTCGTTCAATTTTTACATCCATCATCTAAATATGGATATTAAATATGATATTGCAATAGGTATTTATTACTTATTAACGTGAAATTAGGCAGCAGAAGTTTTGTCAGTCTTTGTTTTGCTACTATTTTTTGAATGAACTATGATTGGTTGAGATAGTCCTTTGGCCGCACTAGCGTCTACAATAACTTCCTCCACATTGTCTTGACTTGGAAGATCGTACATTGTTTTTAATAAAATATTTTCTAAGATTGATCTAAGGCCTCTAGCCCCAGTTTTCTTATTAATTGCTTTTTGTGCAATCTCTTTGATCGCATTTTCTTTAAAACTTAACTTAGCTCCATCTAATTTAAATAATTCTTGGTATTGTTTAATTAGCGAGTTTTTTGGTTCTTGTAGTATTTTAACTAGAGATTTTTCATCAAGATCTTCTAATGTAGCTATCATTGGAAGTCTTCCAATAAATTCTGGGATTAAGCCATACTTTAACAAATCTTCAGGTTCTAAAGTTTTCATCCACTCACCTGTTTTTTTATCATCTGTTTTTTTTACATTTGCACCAAATCCTATTGATGTACCTTTATCTCTTTGAGATATTATTTTATCTAAGCCAGCGAATGCTCCACCACAAATAAACAAAATATTTGTTGTGTCTACTTGTAAAAATTCTTGTTGTGGATGCTTTCTGCCACCTTGAGGTGGAACGCTCGCCACTGTCCCTTCCATAATTTTTAATAGAGCTTGTTGTACACCTTCTCCAGACACGTCTCTAGTTATAGAAGGGTTTTCTGATTTTCTGCTAATCTTATCAACTTCATCGATGTATACAATTCCACGTTGTGCTTTTTCAACGTTGTAATCAGCAGCTTGTAATAATTTTAAAATTATATTTTCAACATCTTCACCAACATAACCTGCTTCTGTTAAAGTGGTTGCATCTGCCATTGTGAAAGGAACGTCAAGGATTCTTGCTAGAGTTTGAGCTAATAAAGTTTTTCCACAACCAGTTGGACCAACTAAAAGAATATTTGATTTTGAAAGTTCAACTGTTTTGCTGGTTTTAGTCTCATAATTAAGTCTCTTATAATGATTATGAACAGCAACTGATAAAACTTTTTTTGCGTGAGGCTGCCCAATAACATAATCATCTAATACAGCACAAATTTCTTTAGGCGGTGGTAACCCATCTTGATGTTTAACAAATGTGTCTTTACTTTCTTCTTTGATGATATCCATGCATAGTTCAACGCATTCATCACATATAAATACAGTTGGACCTGCAATAAGTTTTCTAACTTCATGTTGGCTCTTTCCACAAAAAGAACAATAAAGAATATTTTTATTATTTGTTGTCATATAATTTATAAACGAATCAGTAAAGTTACTTTAATATAGAAGACTCATACTAATCAAGTGTCAGTTTAATGGGGTGTCAAGATGTTGTGTATTAAGATCTATTTTCAACTACTTCATCTATCAAACCAAACTCTTTTGCGGTATCTGGAGTCATAAAGTTATCACGTTCTAGTGCTTTCTTCACATCATCAACAGATTTTCCAGTATGTTTTGAATAAATCTCATTAAGTCTTTTTTTCAAGGCTAAAACTTCGTTAGCATGAATTTCAATATCTGTAGCTTGTCCTTGAAAACCAGCAGAAGGTTGGTGAACCATAATTCTAGAATTTGGCAAAGAAAATCTTTTACCTTTTTTACCTGCAGCTAATAAAAATGAACCCATTGATGCAGCTTGACCAATACATAATGTTGAAACATCTGGTTTAATGTATTGCATAGTATCATAAATTCCAAGACCTGCTGTCACTAGTCCTCCAGGACTATTGATATATAAATTGATTTCTTTTTTTGGATCCTCAGACTCTAAAAACAAAAGTTGAGCTGTAACTAAAGATGCTACGTTATCATTTATTGGTCCTACCAAAAAAATAATTCTCTCTTTGAGAAGTCTTGAATAAATATCATAAGCTCTCTCACCTTTATTTGATTGTTCAACAACCATAGGTACAAGAGTATTCATTTGATCTAATAAATTTGTTGTCATAAGTTGATTCTCTTACTTATACAACTTGTGATTACTTTTTACTAACTTTTTTTGTTGAAGGTTTTTTAGATGCTGAGGGTTTTGGTTTTTTTTCAATTTTAGTAGATTTTGAAGCTTTTTTTTCCTCAGGATGATCGTGGTCATGATTGTGGTCATGTTCATGATTATGATCTTGTTTTTGATGTTCCTTTAAAATTTTTTCTGCTTCTTCTTTGCTAATTTCTTTTTTAGATGGTTTTGCTTTAGTTTTAATTAAATCGATAATTTTTTCTTCATACACGGTTCCTCTTAAGCTAGCTAATGCTGATGGATTTTTTTGATAAAATTCCATAACCATCTTTTCTTGGCCAGGCATCATTCTAAGTTGTTTTTGAACTTCAGCTTGAACTTCTTGTTCGGTTACTTTGATTTTATTTTGTTCACCGAATTCATTTAATATCAACCCAACTTTAATTCTTTTTTTAGCGATTTCCTCAAAATTTTTTCTACTTTTTTTAGAATCTTCTTCAGTCATACCTTGAGATAAAATCTTAACTTCTTCTTCAATTAAGTTTTCCGGAATTTCATCCACTTTAAAATTTTCAATTTCTTTTAAGATTTGAGTTTTTGTCAATTTATCTAGAGAATTTTTATATTCATCATTAATTTGTTTACTAACTAATACTTTTAAATCAGCAAGATCTTTTGCACCTAAGTTTTTAGCAAAAACATCATCTATTTTTACTTCCTCTGATTTTTTTACTTCTGTAATTTTACAAATAAAATTAGCTTTCTTATTTGCGTATTCTTTTTGTGGATAATTTTCAGGCAGAGTAACGTCAACAGATTTTTCATCATTTTTTTTAACGCCGATAAGCTGCTTATCAAAGCCTTTAATAAATAAGTCCTTACCTAGAATTAATTGAGTATTTTTTCCTTCACCACCAGTAAAATCTTTTCCATCAATCGTTGCTTTGTAGTCAAAAATAACTAAATTTTTCTCTACTGCTTTAACATCTGCTGCAACTTCTTTAAAATTGTTCTGACTTTTGGCTATTTCTTTAATTCTTTTATCTGTTTCGTTTGTGTCAATTTTAACTGAATATTCATCAAATTTAATATTTTCAACAGACTTTAACTCTACCTTTGGAAGTTCTGTTATCGACATTACATATTCTAAATCTTTATCTTCACCATAGGTTTTAAGATCGAGCTTTGGTTGTCCAGCTGGCTTAATTTTATTATCTTCTAAAGCCTTAACTGATGTATCTTTAAGAACTTTATCTAGCACTTCACTAAAAATTGCTTGGCCAAATTGTCTTTTTAAAACTTCTTTAGGCACCTTGCCAGGTCTAAAACCTTTTAAGTTAACAGTCTTTTTAATTTCTTCATATTTTTCATCCATATAAGAATTCATAGTTTCTTTATCTATGAAAACTTTAATGTCTTTATTTAAACCTTTTTTATTTTCTACTGTAACTTTCATAATTTTTTAAGCTTGTTGGTAGGCGAAAAAGGACTCGAACCTTCACATCTTGCGATACTGGTTCCTAAGACCAGCGCGTCTACCAATTCCGCCATTCGCCCACAATTCTTGTGGCTTTATATAGGATAGTTTCTATTTGTCCAATGACAATAATAATGAAATATATTAATAATCAATTATATTTACTAGTAATTTAAAAAAAATGATTATTTCTCCATGTATAAGTATATGTAAAACAGATCCTCAAACAGGATATTGTTATGGATGTGCAAGAAATAATGAGGAAAAAAAAATGTGGAAAATGCAAGAAACTACAGAAGAATGGAAAAAATCAAACTTAACAATCATTCAAACACGTCTGAGTGGCTGGCAATTAGAGAGTTTTAAAGAATCTTATGGTCATAAGATTGAAAATGGAATTTCACTTTATAAAAAGAATTTAAATAATGAGTAAATCTACTTTAGCTATATTAATTTATGTTGCGGGGTTAATCTTTGGAGCGTTGGTTTTAAATATATGGAGTGCAGAAACTGGACCCAAAGCTTTTATAGGGATAATTTGGACAGCAATTTTATTAATTGCACTTTTTTATGCTGACAAACATGAAAAAAAGTAAAAAAATAATTTTTTTTGGTATATTTTCAATCTTATTAGTAAGCTTCCAGACATTTGCTTTATCTGAAATTATGCATTTAACAGGCTGTAAGAATTTAAAAGATGGTTTTATTAAAAATGAATATATTTTAGATTTAGAAAAGTCTTTAATGAAGAGAAATTATATTTATGACAGTAAAACTTTTAAAAAATATAAATCTACTGATCTTAGTGTTAAACAAGAAAATTTAATTGAAAGATTTATCTATGAAGATGAGAGCTTAATACTAACAGACAAAATTGGTTACCCACAATTTTATACCCAACTAGTTTTTGAAAAAAATAAACCATTAATTAAAATCAAAACAGTCATAAATGGAGAACAAGGTATCTCAAAAATTTCAACATGTGATAAAGTGGAAGTTTTCGTAAAAGAAAGTTAAGATTTTTTACTTTTCTTATTTACTTTACTTGTAAAGTTTATTTTTTTTGAACCAAACCTAGTATTAGTTATATTGCTTCTATGTTTAGCATAAGCTTGTTTTTGAGCTAACTTCATAGCTTTTTTAGATGACATTTTATTAGTTTATATTTTTTAAAAATTTTGTCGAGCAAGAACATTAAAATTTTTGTCTGAAATGATTATCTCTCCAGAAGAAGTTGTAATATTTAGCACTTCTTGAATTGTTACATAATGTGTTACTAATACTAAATTGTTATCACCGTTCCATTCATTAATATATTTTTTTAAATCATAAATTTGTTTATTTTTATTACTTGCAAATTTTGCACTAAAAAATGAATTTAAAAAACTTTTTGTTTCATATTTATCAAAAGCATGTTGAGCTGTATGTTTACATCTACACCACTCACTGGATAACACCTTATCGATCTTAATATTATTTTGTGAAAAAAACTTCCCAATACTTTTAGATTGTTCAATACCCTCTATGCTTAAATTTCGTTGGGTTTCACATTTTAATATATCAAAATCTAATGGATCACCTCCACCTGGTGCAATTGCATGTCTTATAAATATTAATTTTTTACCTTCTTTTAACAAACTTTGTATTTCATCATTTGAATTTGCTTTTACTGAAATATTGAAAGATAAAAGTATTAATAAAAAAAATTTTATAAGATTCATATATGGATATAAAATTCAAAAAATTAAATAATTCAATAGTTAAATGTAAAAGTTGTCCTAGGTTAATTGCGTTTAGTAAAAAAATTTCTATAGAAAAAAGAAAACAAAATATAAAGGAAACTTATTGGGCTAAACCAGTTACAGGATTTGGTGATATTAACGCTAAACTATTAATAGTAGGTCTGGCGCCTGCAGCTCACGGGGGTACTAGAACAGGCAGAGCGTTCACTGGAGATAAATCTGGAGATTTTCTTTTTAAATGTTTATTTAAAGCTAACATATCGAATATATCAACTTCTACGCATATTGATGATGGTTTAAAATTAAATAAAACCTATATTACAAATATTCTTAAATGTGTCCCTCCAGAAGATAAACCTATAAAAAATGAATTATCCAACTGTTCAACATTTTTTAAAAATGAATTGATCTTATTAAAAAATTTAAAAGTTATTATAGCGTTAGGTAAAGTTTCGTTTGATAATTGTATAGAATTTTATAAAAAAAATTATCATTTTGATAAAAAACTAATCTTCATACACGGTGTAAAATATTTATTACCTGATAATAAAATTCTAATTCCTAGTTATCACCCTAGTCCAAGAAATGTTAATAGAAAAATAATTAATACACAAAAAATGGTAAGCTTGTTAAAGAAGGCTAAGAAAATTATTTAATTTTTATACTATCGCAAAAATAAGGTTTAAAAACTTTAAAAATGTCCTCTGGAACTTTTATAGGTTTTCCATTTTTATCTACAAAAACTAAATGTACTTTTGCCTCAACAATTAATTCGTCATCTCTAGAAATAAATTGTGACATAAAAAAAGAAGTTTTTGTAATAGATTTAACAAAGGATCTAATTTTTAACTCGTCTTCAAGATAGGAGGGTTTTTTGTACTCAATGTTACAAGATTTAACAACAATTAAGGCTCCATAATCTTCTTTAATTTTTTTATTATTAAATCCGATTGTAAACAATGCCTCTGTTCTTGCTCTTTCAAGAAACTTCAAATAGTTTGCATAATAAACAACACCACCTGCATCAGTGTCCTCATAATAAACCTTTATATTGTGAAAAAAATTTTCGTGCATGAATTTATACTATCAAAAATAAATATTTTTAGCATCAAACTAAGATATAATATAACAATGAAAGTTTATATTATTTGGCTTTTAGGTGTAATTGCTTGGAATTATTTGGTCCCTAATGCTGCACCCATTGAAGATGTAATTGTTGCAGTACTTTTATCTTTTTTAAGTATTGGTCTTAAAAAAGTATTTAAATAATCTTATTCAGCTGAAAAATAAATATCTTGATAATAAGAGATACCTTTTAATTTCGAATTATCAGTGTCAGTCATTATAGCTATACCTGAAATTTCTGTAACATCAATTTCATGAAGTTTCTTAAAATCTTTTTGCACATTTGCTTTAACAGTAACCCATGTATTTTTGTTATTTTTTGTAGTTGAGAGAACATAATCAATAGATTTTTTTGTATATGGACTTGGCCAATATTTTCCAACATCATTATTACTTGAAAAAACATAATTAATTGCCCTGTTAGATAATGGTGTAGAACCTGTTTTTTTTATTACAAAAACTCTAGCAGCATAATCGTGCCCTTTTTTACTATTTTCAATAATTCCAGATAAATCTTTCTCAACTTTCCATGTAATATTAATAATAGGAGTTTTATTAAGATCAATTCTAATTTCTTTTCCCAAGCCTGACCCAACACCTTCAGCCTCTGCTCTTATAAAGTTACCATTTTCGTTAGACCCAACAGCCCAGCTGGTCTCTCCTTTAACTTTTTTAACTTTTAATGTATTTAGCTCATCGTTAGTAAAATCAAAAACGTAAACATTTTCAGCTAACAAAGGTTTTGTTATTAAAAATAAATATCCTAATAATATTAAAAAAAATTTCATCAGTCTGAGGGTATATCTAAATTTAATTTTAAAACAATATTTGAACACACTTTAAGCATTAAATTATCAATATTGGATACTATATAAATAGAATGAAATTAATTTCTATATTTGTTTTATTAATATATTGGTCCATAATTCTACTGGCACCAGTTATTTCTAAAGAAAGTAAGTCTCTTAATGTTGATTCTAAAGTGCTAATTAGTAAGTAGAACGACCACCACTAATATCAAAAACAGCTGCTGTTGAAAATGAGTTTTCTTCTGAAGCTAGCCAACAAATTAATGAAGTAAACTCTTCTATCTCTAAAAATCTACCTCTAGGAACCTTAGAAAGCATTCTGGCAACATGTTCTTTTGACATTTGATCAAGAATTCTTGTTTTTGCACCAGCTGGGGTAACAGCGTTTACAGCTATATTTTTATCAGCCAGTTCTTTACCTAATGATTTAGTTAAACCAATAGCTCCCGCTTTAGCTGAACTGTAGGCACTAGCATTAGCGTTACCATCCTTGCCAGCTACAGATGCAACATTGATGATTCTACCATAATTATTTTTAATCATATTGGGCACAACACACTTGCAACAATTAAAAGTCCCCATTAAATTAATTTGTACTATTTTATTCCACTCATCAACATCATAATCCCATAGAGAGGATGTCGAACCTGTAATACCAGCATTATTAATTAAAATATCAATGTTCATAGATTTTGTTATTTCATCTACAGTTTCTTTAACATTTTTATAATTGGAAACATCAACAACTTTATAAGACAGATTTGGGTTGTTTAGTTCTTGAGTGGCTTTTTTAAGTTCATTTTCATCTATATCCCAAATAATAGTTTTAACACCTGAGCTTAAAAATCTTTTTGCTATATCAAGACCAAACCCTTGGGCTCCACCTGTGATAATTGCTGTTCTATTATTTAAATCAAACTGATGCATTGGTTTATTTACTAGCTAAAAGATAATAAGTCAAAGATGATACAAATGCTCCAATGATCCAAGAATAAGAATGGAAGCTCATTAAACTTTCATTCCAGATAGTTGAGGCCGCAAAAATAAAACCTAAGACTAATGAATAGATAGCTTTTAAATGCCAGCCATTAGAATAAAAATACATGCCCTTCTCGTTTAAAGAAAAAATCTCATTGTTATTTAAGTTAGTTTTTTTTAATAAATAATAATCAACAACCATAACACCAAACAATGGACCAAAAAAAGAACCAAGGGTATCCACAAATGCTAATATTCCAATCTGACTTAATAATGGCAACCAAAGCATACCAACAATAAAACCAATAATCGTAATAACAATAGCAGATTTTTTTAAATCAAGAGATTGAGGAAAAAAATTCAGTAATGAATTTTGAGCTGGAACATAATTTGCTATTAAATTTGTTGATGCAGATGCAAAAACAATAAAAAATAAGACAATCACAGTTAACTGAGAATTGTCAATTTTACCAATGATATCTGTAGGATTTGTTAAAATTCTTTCCATGAGTTCTAAATTTTTGTTTAGAAAAATATCTGATCCAATGACTATAAAAACTGCAAAGAAAGAAAAAATTATCAAATTTAATATTAAGCTTAAGTTTCCTTTTTTTAATTCACTCTCATTTTTTACATATCTACTAAAGTCACCGTAGTTGACTATAACTACTGAAAAATAAGCAAATAAAGTTGCTGCCACAGTAATCAATGGAGCAACATTGCTACTATTTAAAATATTTTGTATCAAAAAAATATCAACAAATGCAGCAGAAGTAACCTTAACATCATAAAGAAAAACTGTTAAAAAAAATATAAGCATTCCTGAATAAACGGTAATCGCAGAAACTTTTATTATAAGTCTATTAAACTGATGGCTTTTACTAAATAAAAAAGCTTGTAATAAAATTGCAAAAACAAATGCTATCCAATCAATTAAATTTAAACCAAAAACAAATACTAAAAAAATATCCTGATCTAAAAGTGAATTATCAATAGAATATAAGGTTATTCTAATTAAGTAGCTAAAAAGTTTTGATAAAAAATATGTTTGAATTCCAAACATGAAAATTCCAACCAATCCTCTTAATAGAGCAAAATATTTAGCTCCTTTTATTCCAATCGAGGTTCTTAAAATTACCGGAAAAGGAAGTCCATATTTTTGAGATGGTTTACCAATTAAATTTGCAAAGAAATAAACAAATATTGAAGCAATTAAACTTCCAGTTAAAACTACAAAAACATTTAATTCATAAACTAAATAAAGTGAGGCAATTAAAGAAAAAGCAATCAAACTTTGGATATTATTTGCCCAAAAATAAAAAAGATCTTTCCAATTCCAATTTTTTTCATTTGGATTAACTGCAACTAATTCCCAGTTAATTAGAGTATTTTTTGATTTGATCTGATTCACTAAAACTATAATAAACTAATAAGTTCTACTGTCCATATAGATAGGTTGGTAGCCATAAAGCTATTTGTGGGAAGATTATTATTAAAATCAATCCTATAATTTGAATTACCATAAATTGCATCATGCCGTAGTAAATATCTTTAAGATCCCACTCTGGAACAACACCTTTAAGAAAATATGCTGATAAGGCGACTGGTGGTGAGAGCCAGGCTGTCTGGAGATTAACTGCAACAAGTATTGCAAACCAAGTTAAATTAAAACCAAGCGCTTCTACTAAAGGCAATATGATTGGAACTATTATCATTACGATTGGTACCCATTCTAGAGGCCAACCTAAAAGAAAAATTATAACCATAATCATTGCAAGAATTAAGTATCTGTTCATCTCTAGACCAAGTAAAAATTCTGTAAGAAGCATGGGTGTTCCAAGTCTTGAAAATACAGCTCCAAAGAAGTTAGATGCAGCGACTAAAACCATAATTAATGCTGCTATTTCTAATGTTTTAACGAGAGAGTCTTGTAATTTTTTGAAAGTTAATTTTCTATAAGCTAAAGCTAAAAGTAAAGATCCCATAGCTCCGCACCCAGCAGCCTCTGTTGGTGTTGCAAATCCAAACAAGATACTTCCAAGAGCAGCAAACACTAATGCTGCAGGTGGAACTAATCCTAAGAAAAATTCAACCCAAACTTCTTTCATACTTGTTGCTCTTAATTCTTTTGGTAATACAGGTCCTAAACTTGGATCTATCCAACATCTAATTGTTGTGTATGCCGCATAAAGAGTTGCAAGCAATACACCTGGTATTATTGCTGCAGCAAACAAATCTGTTACAGGAATTTCCATTATTGGACCCATCACAACAAGCATAATGCTAGGTGGGATTAAAATTCCAAGCGTACCACCAGCAGTAATAGTTCCAGCTGCTAATCTTACATTGTATCCTGATTTATTCATTGATTTTGCAGCCATAATCCCAAGGATGGTAACTGATGCACCAACAATTCCAGTTGCTGCAGCAAAAACTACAGAAACGAAAAGCACAGCATAATAAAGTGAGCCCCTTACCTTAGCTAACATAAGTTGGAAAGCTGAGAATAATCTTTCCATTAATCCAGCTTGCTCCATCATAATTCCCATAAAGACAAAGAGGGGAACTGCAGCAAGTGTTTGCTCTGTCATGACCATAGAAAACTGCAAGGTCATTAAATAGAATACTAATTTACCAAATCCTAAATAACCAAATACAAAACCCAAGAAAATTAAGGTAAATGAAATTGGAAATCCTACAAAAATTGAAAAAAGCATTACTCCTATAAGAATAAATCCTAATAAAGCAGGATCCATAAATTCAGCTAACATTATTTCTCCTCTCCAGGCCACTTACCTTTAGTAGCTGCCCAATAACTTTTAAATAATTCCGATATCCCTTGAACAATCAAAAGAATAATTCCGACAAACAAACAAGCTTTAATTGGCCACATATAAGGCATCCATGCTGTGTCCATACCCTTTTCACCTCTCATGATAGACTCTTGAAGAAAGCCAGTTGACATATAAAGAAATACACTTAGTCCTGGAAAATAAAATATTAGGTAAAGCCAAAAATCTATTCTTCCTTGGTTTTTGGTTTTAAAATTTCTGTATAAAAAGTCTGCTCTAATATGAACACCTTTTGAAAGCGCATAACCAGCTCCCAACATAAATAAGGCTCCATACATAAATCTACTCATGTCATAAGCCCACATAGTGGGTGCATTGAAAAGTTTTCTGGCTAAAACTTCATAAACCATTGCAAATATTAACGGTATAGTAATCCAGCAAACTGTGTTGCCAACCCATTTATTAAATAAATCAATTTTTGTAATTGCTAATGCCATCCACTTAGGCATATTTCTTGGCATTTTACCTGAACCACCTCTTCTTTCAGCAATCATTTCATCTGAAATGTCTAGTTTCATAGGCTTTATAGATTTAAGAGGTTTTTTAGATTTGTGGTTTCTTGGCATAAATATTTAAAAAAAAACTAAAGCGGATCGTAAAATCCGCTCTAGTTATATTTATTTTTTATCTAAATACTACTTTAAAGTAGCTGCGTGAGCCATTCCTAGCTTAGCATTAGACATTTGAGATCCAGACCAGAAAGGAACTGCAATATCAGCAAACGCTTTTTGAGAGTCCCAAACTTCTTTAAAGAATTTGTTCTCATTAGCATTTTTTTCTAGACTTGCTTTTGCAGCAGCCATATATGCTGGGAAATAATCTGCTGGAGTATCATGTAAAATCACACCGTGTTTTCCAGTCAACTCAGCAAGAGCTTTTCCGTTTTCATATATTCTGTAACTCATAGATTTTGATAGAGATGCATTCGCAGCAACTTCTAAAGCTTTTTTCTCTAAAGCAGACATCTTTTTATACTTAGATCCTGTAATGTAGAAATCAGCATTTACTACTACTTGGTGAAGACCTTGTAGATAGTAATGTTTTAGAACTTTCTGGAAACCGAATGTCATGTCTGGCTTAGGACAACACCATTCAGCAGCATCAATTGTTCCTGCTTCAAGTGCTGGTAAAATATCTCCACCACCCATTGCAACAGAAGCTACACCAATGTCTTTATAAGTTTGGCCAGGAATTCCCGGAGGAGTTCTGAACTTGTACTTTCTAAAGTCGGCCATGCTATTAATTGGCTCTTTGAACCAACCTAAAGCTTCAGGTCCTACCGGTTGTAACATAAATCCTTTGATGTCTCTTCCCATCTCAGACCATAGTTGGTCGTAAAGTTCTTTACCACCACCATATTGGAACCAAGATAAAAAAGCGATGTTATCGATACCAACACCTGCACCTGCTACTGGCGAACCAAATAACATAGCTGCTGGGTGATCGCCTGACCAATAGTGAGTCCAAGCAAAACCACAATCGATTAATCCTTTATCAACTGCATCTAAAGTTTCTTTTACACCCACTACAGATCCAGCTGGCATAATTTCGAACTTAAGCGATCCACCAGTTAATTCTGTTACTGTATCAGTGAAGTCTTTCAACATTACCACTTCATCAGCTTTTGAACTAATTACTGTTTGACACTTAAGAGTTTGTGCAGATGCACCCGTTACTGTCATTACAGTAAGTAGAAGCGATCCAACAAACAAAGATATGATTTTTTTCATATTTATATTTCCTCTTGTTGTGTTTTTTTATAAAAAAACCACCTTTTCAAAAATAAAAAATTAAAACAAGTCTTAATATTAATAAAATACTAATTATAAGCATTGGTAATACTAGAATTTTAATTTTTACTATTATAAACATTCTAAATTGATGGAAAATTTTGATTATATTATTTTAGGAGCTGGATCAGCAGGTTGTGTTCTTGCAAATAGACTGTCTGAAAGTCCAAAAAACAAAGTTCTTTTAATTGAAGCAGGTGGCAAAGATAATTACCCATGGATTCATATACCAGTAGGATATTTCAAAACTATGCATAACCCTAATGTTGATTGGTGTTATAATACAGAGCCAGATGAAACTATGAACAATAGGTCCATAAGGTATCCTAGAGGAAAAACTCTTGGAGGTAGCTCATCAATAAATGGTCTGCTTTACGTTAGGGGTCAACACAGAGACTACGATGTTTGGAGACAGCTAGGAAATAAAGGCTGGAGTTGGGAAGATGTGTTACCTTATTTCATCAAAGCTGAAAATCAAGAACGAGGAGAAAGTGAATTTCATGGTGTAGGAGGTCCTTTGTCTGTTTCTGATCAACGAATACAATTGCCTTTATTAAATGAGTTTCAAAAAGCGGCTGAGGAATTTGGAATTCCAAAAACTAAAGATTTTAATACAGGAGACAATCATGGCTGTGGTTATTTTCAAGTAACAGAAAAGGATGGCTTTAGATGTAGTACTGCTGTTGGTTATTTAAACCCAGCTAAGAAAAGACCTAATTTAAAAATAATTACAAAAGCTCACGTTAAAAAGATTAATTTTGAAAACAAAGTTGCTAAAGAAGTTGAGTATTGGATTGAAAATGAAATATTCACTGTAAGTGTAAATAAAGAAATTATCTTATCTTCAGGAGCAATTGGTTCTCCACAATTATTACAAGTATCTGGAGTTGGAAATTCAAATAAATTAAAGGAACTAGGAATTGAAATGGTGCATGAATTAAAGGGTGTTGGTGAAAATTTACAAGACCATTTAATGTTTAGACCAATATATAAAATACAAAATATAAAATCTCTTAATAAAAAAATTAATAGTTTATTTGGTAACTTGTTAATTGGATTAGAATATATCTTTAATAGAAGTGGGCCAATGACTATGGGTGCAAGTCAGATGTGTATGTTTGCAAAAAGTGATCCTTCATTAGAGCTGCCTGATTTACAATGGCATGTTCAGCCAATGAGTATGGATACATTGGGAGCTACCAAAAACCATGATTTTCATGGTTTTACTCCAACAGTTTCACAAATTAGACCAACTAGTAGAGGTCATATTAGTATAACAGATAAAGACTCACGAACTTACGCAAAAATAAAAATGAATTATTTGTCGACAGATGAAGATAGAAAAATTGCAGCAGCTGGTCTTAAATTAACAAGAAAAATTGTTTTAGAATCTGAGACATTTAAAAAATTTAGCCCAGAAGAATACCGACCTGGAATTCATTTAACAGAAAATGAAGATATTTTAAAAGCAGCAGCAGATTATGCTCAAACTATTTTTCATCCTGTTGGAACATGTAAAATGGGTCAAGATGATATGGCCGTTGTTGATGATCAACTAAAAGTTCATGGAATTAAAAATTTAAGAGTAATAGATGCATCAATAATGCCCAATATCACCTCTGGAAACACTAACGCACCCACAATAATGATTGCAGAAAAAGGTGCTGATATGATACTAAGCAGCTGATGTTTGCAGAATTATTCGGGCCTGAACAACTTATAATTTTAGGCCAAATTATATTTATCGATTTAGTATTAGCTGGTGATAATGCCATTATTATTGGAATGGTTGCCTCTAAATTTCCACCCGAACAAAGAAAAAAAGTAATTTTTTGGGGGATAGGTGGTGCAGTAATTTTAAGAATTATCTTAACCATGTTAACTGCTTATTTATTACAAATAACAGGATTAAGATTAATAGGAGGATTACTTCTTCTTTATATAGTCTACAAACTCTACACAGATGTAATCAAAGGTCAGTCAGGTGATGAAGATATTAAAGTAGATAATTCAAGCTTTATGAAAGCTATATGGACAGTTTTACTTGCTGATTTTACGATGAGCTTGGACAATGTTTTAGGTGTAGCTGGTGCTGCTGGTGATCATTATGTATTATTAATATTTGGTTTAGCTTTATCAATAATTCTTATGGCAACAGCTGCTACTGTAATTTCAAGATGGATTAATGAGTATAAATGGATAGCATGGATTGGTTTAATTGCTATACTGGTTGTTGCTATCGAATTAATTTATACTGATTTAAAGTTATTTATTTAAATGTACTTACAAAAAATAAATCTTAAAAACAAATATGCATTAGTTACAGGTGCTGGTAAAGGATTGGGAAGAGCCTGCTCAATTGCTCTAGCTGAAGCTGGAGCTACAATCATTGCTTTAAGTAGAACTCAATCAGATCTTGATAAACTTGAAAAAGAAATAAAGAAGATAAAAGGTAAAGTTATCAAAGTTAATTGTAATGTAATGAATTATGAAGATCTTAAAGAAAAACTAGATAAGATTAAGATTATAGATATTTTGGTTAATAATGCTGGGACAAATATTCCAGAACCTTTTGAAAAAATTAAACAAGAAAGTATGAACTACTTAGTAGATTTAAACCTTAAAGCTGCTTTTAATGTTGCTCAATTAGTTGTTAAAAAAATGTTAAAGAATAAAAAAAGAGGTGGATCTATTATTAATATGTCATCTCAACTTGGTCATGTTGGAATGTCTGGTAGAAATGTTTATAACATGACAAAATTTGGTATTGAAGGTTTGACTAAGGGTATGGGTGTTGAGCTTGCAAAAAACAATATTAGAGTAAATACAGTGGCCCCTACTTTTGTAGCAACACCAATGGTTAAAAGATTTTTTAAAAATAAAGAGTTTAAAAAACTAGCTTTAGGGAATATTCCTATGGGAAAATTGGCAACAGAAAGTGATGTTGCAACAAGCGTTTGTTTTTTAGCTTCATCTGCTTCATCGATGATTACAGCCACATCAATCCTAGTAGACGGTGGATGGACAGCAAAGTAATATATAGATTACTTTCATTAGTAGCGTTATTTTTTTCAACTCAATCTTTTGCAGTAGAGTTTCAGGGAAAATTCATTCAAGGACATTACATTATTGGAAAAACTGAGCCTGGGTCATCAATTTTTGTAGATAAAAAAAAAGTTAAAGTCACAAAAGATGGTTATTTTGCATTTGGAATTGAAAAAGATAGAAAATTTGACATTACAATTACTGAAAATAATAACAAAATTATAAAAAAAATTAAAAAAAGAAAATATAATATTCAAAAAATTGAAGGCTTACCTAAAAAAAAAGTTACACCACCTGAAGAATTTTATGCAAGAATAAAAAAGGAAAACAAATTAATAGCTGATGCAAGAGAAATTGAAAGTGACTTACAGTTTTTTAAAGAAAAGTTTATTATCCCAGTTGATGATGCAATAATTACTGGTGTTTATGGTAGTCAAAGAATTTTAAATGGCATACCCAAATGGCCTCATTATGGTTTAGATTTTGCTCAAAAAAAAGGTACTCCAGTTAAAGCAATGAATAACGGTGTTGTTACTCTAGCTGAAAAGGACTTATTTTATACTGGAGCAACTTTAATATTTGACCATGGTCATGGTGTTTCAACTCTTTACATGCATATGGATGAAATTTTTGTAAATGTAGGTGACCATGTTAAAAAAGGAGATATCATTGCTACAGTTGGTTCCTCTGGTAGATCAACAGGACCTCATCTTGATGTAAGACTTAATTGGTTTGGTACTAGACTAGATCCTGCAACTATATTAAACATTCAATAATGAAAAAAACCATATTAGAAAAAACAGCAGATAAATTAGTTAATGCATTTGTTAACAATAAAATAATTGCACCACTTCCAATAAAATTTACAAAAACATTAAGTGAAGCTCAAAAGCTAAGAAAATTATGCGAGAGTAAAGTTAAAGATCCAATAATAGGATTCAAAGCTGCAGGGACAGGTATACCTGTCATGAAAAAACTTAAAGAAAAAAAACCTTTCTATGCTGCAATCTTTAAAAAGAATTTTATAAAAAGTGGAAAAAAAGTAAAAATTAATAAATCAACTTTAGGTATAGAGCTTGAGGTTTGTTACCTAATTAAGAAAAACTTTTTCTCATCAAAAGGATCAATTACTACGAAAAATATAACAAAACATATTTCTCATATGGCAGCTTGTATTGAGGTTATTGGTTACAGACAAAAGAAAAAAGGCATTACTAGTTTTGGAGATTTATGTAGTGATTTTGGCGCTAATGTTAAGTTTTTAATTGGGCAAAAGAAAAAATATAAAAAAATTAATATTGGAAATTTAAAGACAAATATTGCTAATAAAAAAATTGGACAAAGCGTTAATGGAAATACAAATACCGTTTATATAAACCCATTAAACTCACTTAGATTTGTTTTGAATGAATTAAAAAAAGATAAAGTCACTCTTGATAAAGATTTTTATGTATTTACAGGATCGACTGTTGGTGTTGTTCCAATCTTAGGTAAAGGTCTTTATACTGGAAAAGTTGATCAACTAGGTTCAGCTAAAGCAATAATTCAATAATTAATTTTAATTTTTTTTAAAACTTTTCTTCAAAAAAATCTGGTTAACTGTTACAGCAACAATTTTGAGATTATTTTCATTTACAATTTCATTAATTGCTCCTATTGGTATGTCTTTCTTATCAGCATCAAGATTCCAAAAGTAATCATCACAAATAATAATTCCATCTCTGTCTAAAAATTTAAGAGCATTAATTAAATCTTTTTTAACTTGGTAATGTTTATGAAGACCATCTATATAAACAATATCAAATATTAATTTATTATTTGAAAAAAAATCATCAGAAGTACTTTTGTACTTAATTAAATTTTTAATATCTTTTAAATTATTATCAAAATTTGATTCAACAGTTGTAAAGATTGTTTCTGGTCCGTGCTCATTACTACCTTTCCAAGTGTCTACACAGTAAATCTTTTTGGGTTTTAAATATTTGTGAATAAAATACGCACTAATACCTTCAAATGAACCTATCTCTAAGTATTTAGTATCTTTACTTAAGTATTCTTTTAAATTTTTTTTCCAATCATAAGAATTCATAGAAAAAAAATCGTGTGTTATTCGCTTGTCTTTAATCGACATCTTATTTTTTCTTTTTTCTTTTGCTCTAAACTGATTAAAAAATATTTTTGTTATTTGAAATTTTAAAAAAGCTAAAATTATAAAAATATTAGCATTATGTTTAATTAAATAATTGATCTTATACAAAAAAGGTGACGTTGAAAATTTTATCATGATGTTTTATTATTATTTGTGTTTAATGATAAGATTTTTTTAAAACTTAAACAAGCTTGAAATACGTTTCTTTATTTTAATTTTTTAAATAATTAATGATACTTCTTGTAAGCGTATCACTTACAATTAAAGTATTGTTTAAAAACCATAATAATTAACAATAATTTGGGTTTGTTTTACTATGAACAAATAAAAACTAAACTTACTTGTGCTAAATATTTTTAAAAGTTATAGTTTTTATTATGGCACTTCATTTTAGCAAACAAGAATTTGAAAAAAGAAAACTTGCTACATTAAAATCAATGAAAAAGAATAATCTTGATGCTCTTTTAATGTTTCGCCAAGAATCTATGTTTTGGCTTACAGGTTATGATACCTTTGGCTATGTTTTCTTTCAAACATTAATACTGGACAATAAAGGAAATATCATTCTTTTAACAAGGGCTCCAGATTTAAGACAGGCACAAAACACATCGAACATTGAAGACATAAGAGTTTGGGTAGATAAAGACCAGTCTAATCCTACAGATGATCTTAAAATAATTTTAAACGAATTAAATTTAAAAGATAAAAAAATTGGAATTGAATATGAAGCTTACGGTATGACAGGTCGTAATGCTTTAAGACTTAATAAATCGCTAGAAGGTTATTGTGAGGTAGAAGATCAATCAGAATTAATCACCAAACATAGGGTTGTTAAATCAACTGAAGAAATTGTTTATGTAAAAAAAGCTGCAGAACTTGCGGATCAATCGCTTGATGAGGTTTGGAAATATGCAAAAGCTGGTGCTAGTGAAGCAAAAATTTTAGCTGAAATGCAAAGAGTTGTTTTAGAAGGTGGCGGTGATTATCCAGCAAATGAATATATTATAGGCTCTGGACACAATGCATTATTATGCAGATATCAATCTGAGAAAAGAATTTTATCAAATACTGATCAGTTAACTATTGAATGGGCTGGAACCTACAAACATTATCACTCTGCAATGTTTAGAACTATTCCTATTGGTAAAGCTGATCCAAAGCATATTAAGATGCATAAGGCTTGTCTTGAGGCTTTGACTAATTGTGCAAAAACTCTAATACCAGGAAAAACTGCGGGAGATGTATTTGATATACATGCCAAAACTTTTGATGATCTTGGGTATAATAAATCAAGAATGAATGCTTGTGGCTATTCATTAGGGACCACCTTCTCACCCAATTGGATGGACTGGCCAATGTTATACACAGGTAATCCTTATGTAATAACTCCTGGTAATGTCTTCTTTATGCATATGATCTTAATGGATTCAGATAGTAAACTTGCTATGAATTTAGGTGAGACCTATTTAGTGACCGAGAACGGTAATGAGAGATTAGGTAAGCAAAAGTTGGATTTGGTTGTTCTTTAAATTAAATCATATTGATACTGTCTAGCTTTAACAACATCTTCTGGAAGACTTAACTCCACATCATCTAATCTTATAGATTGATCTTTATTAATATCTTTCTTAACAATTGCTCCATCAGTTAAACCAAGAGGTAAAATTTTTTCATCTTTTGATTTTTTAGAAGTAATTAATTTCCCTCGAGCACAAAAACCACCCTCACCGTCTAATCGATCTCCAATTTTCAAATCTTTTTTAGCATAAGCTGCAACATCTGCATTATAATTTATAGTTTGTCCTGTTGCTTTTTGATCAAGTGCAATTGCATATATCGATTGAGCAAGTTCTAAACCAATATAATGATATGGCCTCCATATAGCTGAATAACTGCCAGACAAATCGGTCACCATTCCATAATCTTTAAAGCAATTTTTGACATATTGATTTTGAGCTTTAATTACTATGTAAACACCCCATCTAAGATCATTTGGAATATCTTTTTGATTTAAATCAATGCTAGATATCACCTCTACTTGACCTTCATAATCAATTAATCCTCCTTCCACTTTTGGAATTAATTTTTTAGCAATGTCATAAACCCCAACAGGTGGAAAAGTTAATCCATTACTTGGACATTTTAAATTTGATGCATTACTGACTGCACACATTTCAATTGCAGATTTATCTCCACATAAAAAACTATTAAACATTTTAGGATTCATACCAGATTCAATTTCAGCACGTTCTTTACTTAAACCGTAGTGACCCCAAACCGTGTCTGGTGTTGAATATTCAAAATCTGGGTGGTACTTCGTTCCTTTTCCTGCACAAACCACAGAAAAACCGTTTAACTTAGCCCATTCAATCTGTTCCATAATTAATGAAGGTTGATCACCATATGCCATTGAACAAATAACATTGTTTTCTTTTGCAAGATCAGCAAGATATTTCCCACAAGTAACATCAGCCTCAACATTTACCAATATGATGTGTTTTTTATTTTTAATAATTTTTACAGCATGAACTGTTCCTATAATTGGATTTCCAGTAGCTTCTATAAAAACTTCAACATCTCTATCAATTGCCTCATCTAAAGTAGTTACAAAATTTATTTTATTAACTGTCTCTGTAGTTAAACCACTCTTAAGACAGTTTTTTTTGGCGTTATCAATATTAATATCAACGATAGTATCAATAGTAATTTTTTGTAATTGATTGTATTGAGCAAGAAACATGCTTACAAATTTTCCACATCCAATGAAGGCAACTTTTATTGGTTTTTCTCTAGATTTTAGTTTCGTATTTAAAAACATTTGATCACGATATACTATTTTTTTATATAATTGATGATACTTTTTGTAAGTGTATCACTTATAATTATAGTTCCTTTTTCATTTGGGTGCATACCGTCTTCTTGATTAAGTTCAGGTTTTAAAGCAACTCCCTCTAATAAAAAAGGAATTAAATTTAACTCATATTTTTGAGCTAAACTTGGATAAATATTATCAAATTTTTTTTTATAACTAATTCCATGAGTTGTTGGTGCAATCATTCCTGCTAAAATTATTTCTATATTTTTTAATTTTGCTGTTTGAATAATTTTTTCTAAATTTTTTTCAGTCTCGATTGGGCTTATTCCTCTTAACATGTCATTAGCACCCAATCCTAAGATCATTAAGTCAATATTAGGTTGAGATAAAGACCATTCAACTCGATTTAATCCTCCAGCAGATGTGCTTCCAGATACACTTCCATCAATAATTCCAAGATCATAACCACTATCATTAAGATTATTTTGAAGGACAATGGCTAAATGTTTTTCCTGTGGAAGACCATAGCCTGCCATTAAGCTATCACCAAATAAGATAACGTTTTCTAGAGCATTGACGTTTATGCTCACTAGACAGACGGCAATAATTTTAATAATAAATCTTTTAATCATGGATAGTCTTCTTAAGCTAAAAAACGTTAATCTTAAATACCAAACTGGTAATGATACTATTAAGGTTTTAAAGAATGTTAATTTAGAAACTAAAAAAAATGAGTCTATTTCAATAGTGGGTGAAAGTGGATCTGGAAAAACTAGCTTAATCATGCTTGCAGGTGGACTAGAGAAAACAACCTCTGGTAAGATATTTTTTGAAGATCAAGAAATATCTAAAATGAGTGAAGATGAAGTTTCTAAAATTAGAAGGAAAAATATTGGTATTGTTTTTCAATCTTTCTATCTTATTCCAAATTATACAGCTGTTGAAAATGTTGCTCTAACCTTAGAGTTAAATAATTTAAAAAACCCTACTGAACGAGCCAAAGAGTTGTTAGATCGATTTGGACTAAAAAATAGATTTAATAATTTACCTAGTCAACTTTCAGGTGGTGAACAGCAACGTGTAGCAATTGCTAGAGCTATAGCCATGAAACCTAAACTAATTTTGGCAGATGAACCTACGGGAAATTTAGATAGTGAAAATTCACAAATGATTGCAGATATTTTATTCAAATATATTAAAGAAGAAAAATCATCTTTAATTATGGTCACCCATGACCCAAAACTTGCAAATAAAGCAAAAAGAAAAATTAAAATCAAAGATGGAAAAATTGTCTAAGCTTTCAGAGTACAAGTTAACTTTGATATATGCCTTAAGAGACTTGAGTAGAAATTATAAAAAAATTTCTAGTATTATTCTAACACTTTTTATCAGCCTATTTATTTTAAGTTCAATTTTCACCATTGAAGATAGTTTAAATAAAGAATTAAATAATAATTCAAGAGCACTTTTAGGTGGAGATATTGAAATTGACTATAATCGTAATGTTGGCAACTTAGAATTAATTAACCAAGTTAAAGAATTTGCTACTGTTTCACAAATGGTTGAGTTTAGCACCATGATCTCAACTACCAATCAATCTAAAAATAAATCAATATTTTCTAGAATTAAAACCGTAGATCAAAATTACCCATTATTTGGCAAGGTAGGTTATGAACCAAGTGGTGCATTTGAAAAATTACAAACTATAGAGAATACAATCCTTGTTAATGAAAATATTTTCAAAAATCTCAATTTAAAAATTAATGATAAAATCAAAGTTCAAGATCAGTTGTTTACTGTAATTGGTATCGTAAAATCAGTACCTGATATTGGGGGTGCTTTTGTATTTGGTGATTTTGCTTTAGCTGGCAAACAAACATTAGAATTATTAAAACTTAATAATCTAGGGAGCTTTTTAAATTATGAGTATAAAGTAAAATTTAATGAGGGAGATAATCCAAAAGCTTTATCTAAAAAAATTGAACAGTTATTCAAAGATGAAAAAAAGGTTAGACTTAGATATCACGAAAAATCTGACGGCCCTTTAAAGAGAATAATTGATAATTTCTCTCAGTTTTTGTCTCTTGTATCAATTAGTGCAATGCTAATTGCAGGAATTGGAATTGCTAACACGTTACTTTCATTTATAAATCAGAACAATATGTCTATAGCAGTTAAGAAGTCTTTAGGCTTTTTCTCAAAAGATATTAAAATAGTCTACTATCTACAATTACTCATTCTATTATTCTTAATATCCACTGCCGCCTACTCTTTTAGTTTCTTTCTAGTTCCTATTGTTGATGTTTATCTGTCAGCTGGTCTTGGATTAAATATTGAAGGTAGTTTTTCTATTCTTAATTATTTCAAAGTTTTTTTAGTAGGGTTATTAGTATTAATCATATTTTCTATACCAACCATTAATGCAATTGATCAAGTTAAGGCATCAAACTTATTTAGAAATGTATTTCAAAACCTTCAATTTTATTATTCAAAAAAATCAATTCTTTTAAGTCTGCTATTATTATCAATTTTAATTTCTTTATTTACCATCGGTTCTGCTCGACCTGTTTATAGTTTGGGTTATTTTGGAGCTTTCTTTGTTTGTTTATTAGTCTTCTACTTATTATCAAACTTAATCATTAAATTGTTTAAAGGACTTAAAGAGCATCCAAATATTTCAATTAAAGTATCAGTTAAAAATATTACTCAAACTAAAAGTATTACCCCTATAACTATTATGTCTTTAGGTTTAGGGGTCACTTTACTATTAACTTTAGCTTTTGTGGGTTCAAATTTTAAAAGAGAAATTGCTAAATCTATACCAGAACTTGCGCCTGATTATTTTTTCATTGGTATTCAAAGTGATGAAAGACAAATATTTGAAGATTTAATTTTTGACATGGATAAAGAAGCCAACCTTGAAATTGTTCCCATGGTTTCAACAGGTATTGTAAAAATAAATGGAATAGATCCAAATACTTATATCGATTCAAGTAATGATAGCCACTGGGTGATTAGAAATGACAGAAGGTCTTCTTGGGCTGATAAAGTTTTAAAAGATAACCCAATTATTGAGGGTAAGTGGTGGGATTTAAGTAAACCTGATAAACTTCAAATTTCACTTGATAGTAAAATTGCTAAAGATTTTGATATTAAAATTGGTGATATTTTTACTCTTAATATTTATGGACGTGAAATTGAAGGTGAAATAGTAAATTTCAGGTTAGTAGACTACAGAGATTTTACTATTAATTTTGCAATGTTATTAAATCCTCAATTTGCAAAAAATATACCTCACGAATATTTGGCTACCTCAAAGTTTAAAAGCTTAGAAAATTTTAATGAAACTGCTTTACTAGATAAAATGCCTAGTCTTTCTATTATAAAAATTACTGATTACTTGGAGAAAGTAACAGATATTTTAAACAAAGTGTTTATTGCTGTAACCGTTATCTCTGCAATAACTATAGTCATTGGTTTAATTGTTATATCAAGTGCAATTATAGTTCAGGGTAAAATTAAAGAATTTCAAAATTTAATATTTAAAATTTTAGGTTTTTCCAAAGTTGAGGTTATACTTTCTTCAATTATTGAGTTTTTTATTATATTCACATCCATAATTCTAATAGCTCTCTTTTTTGCAGTCATAGGTTCGCAATTTATCATTGAAAATATTTTTCAAATCACTTGGAAGTTTGATTTGGCAATTTTTTTACAGGTAACTATTGGAATTGGACTAGCTACTTTAATCTTAATTATGATTACTAATTTTAAGTATTTGAGCCCTAAGGTTTATCCACTTATAAGAAATCAATAACTATACATCAGATCGAGATCTAAACCTCTCAAACATCAATCTTGTTTTAACCCCAAAATTTAAAAAAGGCTGAGGTGGAAGCCAAGTAGGTTTAGTTCGAGATTCTATTATATTAATTTCATCACTATTTTCATTACTTGCTTTAATTGCTATCTGTTCACCAAATAAAGTTCCAACTCCAATACCAGAACCATTATAGCAACCTGCCACAAAAACATTATCTTCTACTTTTTCAAAAATTTGTGAACTATTTCTAGTTCTAGATACAACGCCAGACCAACTAGATTCAATAATATCATCTGCTAAACTTGGAAACCTTTTTTTGATACCAAGTTTTTGATTTAAAGATCTTTTATCCAGCTCTGGTTTAGACATTTTAAAAGGACTATGAACTTCTGCAGTATTTCTAATTAAAATTCTTTTATCTTTTGTCATTCTAATAGTTGCTCCCATTGGTCTAACAGGCAGCACACCCCACTCTCTAGGCTCACCAATTGACTTATACTCTGTATCAGTTAATGGTCTTGTCATGCTTGCAGTTAAGGTTAAGGGGAAATTATAGTTATTTTTAATACCAAGTGATTTTAAAAATCCATTTGTGCAAAAAATAATATTTTTAGTAATTATTTTATGATTATTAAATTTAGAAATAATTGTATCTTTATTTTTTGACCATTCATCTAATTGAGCTTTTTCCAATAGTTCAACATTATCTGGCAACGTGTCAATCATAGCTCTGACTAATTTTCCAGGATGTAATAAAATTCCTCCCTTAGTGTAAAGTGCTAAGTTATAAAAATTCGTACCTAATCTTTTATCTAAATCAACTTTATCAAAAATATTATGTTCAAAATTTAATTTTAATAAAGTTTTGCTAAAATTTTCTAGTATCTTTCTATCTTTTTCATTTGATGAGGCGAAATATTTCCCACATTCATTCCACTCACAATCTACCTGATGCTCTTTAATAAACTTTTTCACAACATCAATTCCTAATTTATAAATGTCTGTTTTCTTTTTATAATTAGAAAGTTCTTTATTTGAGGTGAAACCATCATTAAGGGTCGTATCAACTAAATATCCTGAGTTCCTTCCACTTGCACCCTCACCTGCTAATTGGGCATCAACAATAATAATTTTTTGATTTGGGTGTAGTTCTGACAATTTTCTAGCAGCAGACAAGCCTGTATAACCAGCTCCAATAATCAACCATTCGCTATTTAAATTAGTTGAAAGAGTCTTAATATTGGTTCTTAGACTTAAATCATTTACCCAACTACAATAATTATCATTAATTATCCTCATTTATTAAAAAAAAAAGAATTAATAAACTTTGAGTTTTTACTTATTCTTAAGCTGTTATATTTTGAAAAATTTTTTCTTACATAGTCATCATGAATTTTATTATACTTTAATTCTAATATTAAATTAAAATCTTTTTTTTGAAATAGATCTATTTTTAAATTATTAATTGACAGATAATAAATCTTTTCATCAATTGTAGCTCTAATCTTTTTATTTTTTGAGATAAAGTAATGCCTATAATAATGTGTTGATGTTTTTGGTGAATAATTAATAAGTAAGGGACTTATAGATTTTACTTGATCATTAATGTCTGGTAATATTTTGCTATCAGGGTATTTGCTACTAAAAAATATTTTTTTAATTGTCTTTGTGGTTAAAAACATGTTCTTATTTTTAATTTCTAATCTTGGATTCAAAATTTTTTTTTCACCATACCACCTCAATCTCACTTTTTGTTTTTTTTGATCTCCATTAAGATTTTGGTAAACAGAATTGTTAAACATGTCGTCATAATAGATTGAATTAACCCATCTACTATTATGATGTTTTGAAAACTCAAAATTAGAAACTTTTAAAGCAGATATTAACTGTGAAATATAAGTATTTTGGACAACCCATTTTCTCTCAAATCTTGTCTCAATCATTTATATATTATTTCTAAAATATTTTTATTTTTGTTATTTTGAAATAGTTTTTTACCATCCAACATTATGGTTGCTTTATTTGATAAAATATATTTTTTTTGATAATTAATAAAATTAGAATCTTTTATATTCATAAAACTATTTTCATAAAAATTTTTTTTTAGATAACCAGCCAAAGGTATTTCTACATTTCTAAAATTTGAATTTTTTAAAATTAAATTTGAACCATCTTTATTTGCAATTCCGATAAAAGAATTATTAACATCTAATTTTTCTAATTCTAAATTTGAGTTTTCGCCTGCGCTTATAACTTTGTCTCTTACATTATTTGCTATTATATTTTTAACAAATACTTTAGAGCCTGAAAAATCCAATGCATCATTTAAAATATTTTGAAATTCTGTATTTTCAATTTTACCGTTTGAAAAATCAAAATCTATTGCATCAGAACTTATATTTGAGAACTTACTATCTACAATTGAAAAATCAGAATTTATTATATTTAAAGAGTCTTCAGCAGAAATATTAAAACAATACAAATTATTTATTTCAATATTTGTCTCATAAAAATTTAATGCTCCATATATTTTATGATTAGCTAAATTATTCAAATTATTTGTTATTTTATTAATTTCAGGACCACTTAAATATTCTATGTTAACATAACTCATATAGTTTTTATTTTTTGAGCTAATGAATATTCCACCTCCAAAGTTGTCTTTGAAACCAGAAATTAATATAGGTTTCTCTTTTTTGCCGTTAAAATTCCAATTTGATTTCGAGAAGATAACAGCTTTGTTAATTAATCTAATTATTTGATCTGGATTAACTATAACTTTAAATCCAGCTGGGATGTAAAGATTTTTATCTACAATAGTTTCTTTATCTTTAAAATAAAGTTTTTTTTGTTTTATAACAAAATACTCATTTAAACTTATCTCTAGTTGATTTTTTTTTTATAAATAAATTTTGATCTATTTTTTTTTCATACTCTTTATTAGTAAAGCGATCTATTAAAATGATTTTCGAACAAACATTATTTATTAAATTTAATTTTTTTTTATTTATATGACTTTTATCAAATTTTACTAAAAATTCTTTACTTTTAATATTAAATTCTATGATTTCATGTTCATTTAAACTGCAAAATATTTTTTTAACAAATAGAGAATTGTTATTATAATTATTGTTTATAATTTTAATTCTATCAAAATAATCTTCAATTACTAGATTGCTTAAATTAATACTATTTTTCTCTTTAAGTGTTTTAGATCTTAGAATAATTTGATCATAATCAAAGTAATAGATACCTAAGCCTTTTTTTCTTTCCGTGTTATAATCAAATTGAAAATCATCAAGATAAATTTTTGAATTTATTTTATCTATAAAACTCTTATTTTTTTTCCAAAAATTATTAATAAATTTTTCATCTGTAATTTTGTTTAAACTATCTTTGTATGAAAGATAAAATATTTTATTTAACTCACCATCTTTTTTAAAAAAAAATAGTTTTAACCAGTCTGAAAAGAATTTTTCACCATCAGAACTAAAAAATTTTTTTTGGGCCAATTCGAAACTTGAGCTATCATTAAAATACTTTCCTATTCTTGGAGAGTAATCGTACGCTGGCATTTTGTGTCCATCAAATGGAATTGGTTCAAATAATCCTGATATTGGATTGTAATAAAATTTTACACTTTTTGGCAATAGTCCGTGGTGTGTGTACAATAAATCACACAATACAAAATAGTCACTCCATTTTTTTATATCCATTATTTCAATTAAATCTAAATTTTTATTCTGAAATGCAGTTAATTTTTCTTTAGCAATTAAAAATAAATCTTTATTATCTGGTCTTGTCCAATATTTGAGTTGATAAGGATCAAATTTTGCAGAAAAGAAATTAGAAACTTTAAATTCTTCGTTTAAACCAAAAATTGGACCTGCTCTTCTATTATTTTTTTCAATTAAAGTGTTACTGAAACCTTCTTCTATGACAAATAGTCCTTTATCCTCACCATTTATTTTAAAATTTACAAATTTATATTCTAAACTAACTAAATTAAGTTCTTTAGCCATTTTGTGAAAAATCCATTCATGAATATAGTTCCTTATTCGGGGCTTTTGAATTGAAAAACTTGTTAATTCTTTATAAGCAAAATCTTTTTTAAGATTTAATCTATATGATGATTTTTCTTTATCATTATAATGAACTTGTCTATCACCTTTTAATCTAATGTTCGTTCTTATTTTCTCTCCATTGAAATAAATATACCCTTCAGCGGAAACAAATCTTTGACTATAGTTATCAAGTATTTGCTTTCTGTTATTTTCAATTAAAATTATATTTCTCTGATTTATTTCTAGATTAAAATCTTCTATTTTAGTAAATGAATTTTTTGCTACTAAAACAAGAATATTAGGTAAATATTTATAGTTTGACATTCCATTAAGATGTATTTTTTTAAAAAATTCATCTTTATAGTTCGTCCAAAAACTTAGATTAAAAAAAGCTAAAGTGATTAAAAAAATTATGATTAAACTAATAAAAAAATATACTCTATAAAATTTGTCAATAAATTTTTTACTTTTAATCTTTTTTATTTTCATAAAGAAATATTGTGTTCTCGACCAACAACAATATTTGCATTTGGATATATTTTTATAATTTTATCATTAATAAGATTAAGTTTATCAAAATCTTTTAATACAATATTAAAATTCATAATTATTAATTTTTTTGATTTATTTAAAGAAACAAGATCTATTGATATTGCATGCTTTTTTATTTGATTAATAAGATTATTAATCTTTAAATTTGTCATTTCATTATTAATTGTAATTGAAATTTGGGTGCTCTCTAAATTGGTAAGGTTTTTTTTAATTTTAATCTTAGAAAAGAATATAATTATAAAGAAGGCAATTATTAACCCTACTAATGTTACTTTTAATTGACCTGCTCCGTTCCCTAAACCAATCGTAATAGTTAAAAATAAATAAACCAATTCTTCTGGTTCTTTAATTGCAGCCCTAAATCTTACGATAGACAACGCTCCTACAAGTCCTAATGATAATGCTAAAGAAGATTTTACGATTGTTATAACAATACAAGTGGTAATACCTAAAATTACAAAATTCTTTGAAAATTCGTCTTTATTAGATAAGGACGATGAAAATTTTATATATAATTGTCTTAAAACAAAGCAAAGAATTACGGTAGCTAATAAATTTACAGTAAAATTATTGAGATTTATATTTATGTTTTCATTAAGAAAAAAATCTAAATTATTTTTGTCCATTAGCAGAAGATACTATATTATTTAAAAGAAGATGCTATGTTAGTTTTTTATTATACATTTTTATTTTAATTGCTTATATCTAAATCAATGATGGTTGCTTGATCATGTCTTCTTTTTTGATCCCTGCAACTTTAACTGGTCTTTTCATAGCATCTCTTCTGAAAGGCTCTCCCAGTTCTTGGTTAAGAATTACTTCAATAAATGTTGTAATCCCTTTCTTTTGATCCTCACATGATTGTTTGATAGCAGCAGTAGTCTCTTCCATGGTTCGAACAGTGACACCTTTTAATCCACAAGCATCAGCAACTTTTGCATAACTTAATTCTGGATCAAGCTCTGTTCCAACGAAGTTATCATCAAACCATAAAGTAGTATTTCTTTTTTCAGCACCCCATTGGTAATTTCTAAAGATTACCATTGAAATTGCTGGCCATTCTGGTCTAGCACATGAACTCATCTCATTCATGCTAATACCAAATGCACCGTCACCTGCAAAACCAATTACTGGTGTATCAGGACATCCGATTTTTGCTCCAAGAATTGCTGGAAAACCGTAACCACAAGGACCAAATAATCCTGGTGCTAAATATTTTCTACCTTTTTCAAACGTTGGATAAGCATTTCCAATTGCACAGTTATTACCAATATCACTAGAGATAATTACATCTTCAGGCATACCTGCTTGAATTGCTCTCCATGCTTCTCTAGGTGACATTCTATCTGCATCTCTTTTTCTAGCTTCTGCATTCCAAACTGTACCTTCATCATCATCTTCGTGATCTAAACTTGATAACTCTTGTAACCAAGCAGATTTAGTTTGGTGGATTATATTTTTTCTCTCTTCTCTATTTGTGTCTCCTGCTGTTGGAGAAAGTTGAGCTAAAATTTGTTGTGATACTAATTTTGCATCCCCACAAATACCAACTGTAACTTTTTTTGTTAAACCAATTCTATCTGAATTCATATCAACTTGAATGATACTTGCATCTTTAGGCCAGTAATCCATTCCATAACCTGGTAAAGTTGAGAAAGGATTTAATCTTGTACCAAGTGCAAGAACAACATCAGCTTTCTTAATTAATTCCATTCCAGCTTTTGATCCGTTATACCCTAAAGGTCCAGCTGCTAATGGGTGACTTCCTGGAAAACTATCATTATGTTGATACCCTGAACAAACTGGAGCATCTAATTTCTCAGCTAATTTTTTACAATCTTCGATTGCCCCACCAATTACAACACCTGCACCAGATAGTATTACTGGAAACTTAGCATTTGATAATAAGTCTGCTGCTTTTTTAATTGCATCAACTCCACCTGCTTGTCTTTCAAGTCTAACAATTGGAGGAAGATCGATATCAATTACTTGTGTCCAATAATCTCTAGGTACATTTATTTGTGCAGGAGCTGATCCTCTGATTGCTTTTTCAATTACTCTATTTAATACTTCTGCCATTCTTGAAGGGTCTCTAACTTCCTCTTGATAGCAAACCATATCTTTAAATAAATTCATTTGTTCCACTTCTTGGAAACCACCTTGACCCATAGTTTTATTAGCAGCTTGCGGTGTAACTAATAATAATGGTGTGTGGTTCCAGTATGCAGTTTTAATTGGTGTTACAAGACCGGTAATTCCAGGACCATTTTGAGCAATAACCATTGACATTTTACCAGTAGATCTTGTGTAACCATCAGCAATTAATCCACCGTTTGTTTCATGAGCAACATCCCAAAAAGTAATTCCAGCATCAGGAAAGATATCTGAAATAGGCATAAAAGCTGAACCGATAATTCCGAATGCGTGTTCAATTCCATGCATTTGTAAAACTTTTACAAAAGCTTCTTCTGTTGTCATTTTAGTCATAATAATTAGGCCTTCCTGCTTAAGTTGTTAAAAAATCTATAAATAATTTGTTAATTTTAAAGATTAATATATAAGATTAAAAAAATTTCAAACAAACAAATCGACACAATTATGGCTACAGATATTATTATACACGACGAGAAAGACAACGTAGGAGTGGTTGTTATTGATAAAATTACTCCAAAACAAGATTGCGCATGTTGGATTATGGAGAATGATAAAACAGTTCAAATTCAATCAGTAGATGAAATTCAATTAGGACATAAAATTGCAATGGTTGACCTTAATGAAGGTGATACTATTTTGAAATATGGTCATGATATTGGAAAAGTAGTTAAATCAATCAAAAAAGGTGAGCATGTTCATGTTCACAATGTAAAAACGAAGAAGTGGTAAAAAATATGGAAATTCCAAAAAGTTTTTTAGGTTATAAAAGAGAAAATGGCAGAGTTGGTACTAGAAATCACGTAATCATCTTACCTGTAGATGATATCTCTAATGCTTGTGCTGAAGCTGTAGCAAATAATATTAAAGGTACGATTGCCCTTCCACACTCTTATGGAAGACTTCAATTTGGTGCTGATTTAGATCTACACTTTAGAACAATGATTGGGACTGGAAAAAACCCTAACGTTGCTGCTGTAATTGTTATTGGAATTGAACCTAAATGGACAAAAAGAATTGTTGATGAAATTGCTAAAACTGGAAAACCAGTTGAAGGATTTCATATTGAAAGAACTGGTGATATTGGAACAATCATGAAAGCTTCTAAAAAAGCTCAAGAGTTTGCAATGTGGGCTTCTGAAAAACAAAGAGAAGAGTGTCCTTTAAGTGATTTATGGATTTCGGTTAAATGTGGTGAATCTGATACAACATCAGGTCTTGCTGCTAACCCAACAGTTGGAAACTTAATGGATAAATTAGAGCCATTAGGAGTTCATTTATGTTTTGGTGAAACCTCAGAGTTAACTGGTGCTGAAAAAGTTTGTGCTACACGTGGTGCCACTCCAGAAGCTTCAGAAAAATTCATGAAAACTTGGAGCGATTACAACGACTTTATTTTAAAAGAAGCAACAGATGATCTTTCTGAAAGTCAACCAACTGCGGGAAATATTGCGGGTGGATTAACTACAATTGAAGAAAAAGCATTTGGAAATTTCCAAAAAATTGGAAATTGTAAGTTTATTGATGTTTTAGAACCAGCTGAAGAGCCTACTAAAGGAAAAGGATTATACTTTATGGATACTTCATCTGCTGCAGCAGAGTGTATTACACTTCAAGCAGCTGCTGGATTTAACATTCACTTATTCCCAACAGGTCAAGGTAATATCGTAGGTAATCCAATTGAACCTGTTGTTAAGTTAACTGCCAACCCATTAACTGTAAAAGGTATGGGTGAACATATTGATTGTGATGTATCGAAAATTCTATCTCGTGAAATGAATTTATCACAAGCTGGTGATGAATTAATCAAATCAATGATTAGAGTTGCTAACGGTAGATTAACTTGTGCTGAAGCTTTAGGTCATAAAGAGTTTGTTATGACTAAGCTTTATAGAAGTGCTTAAAATTTATCTATAAAGTAATGTTATTTAAAAAATATCTGGTCATTTTGCCAGGTATTGTTTTAGCTTTTATTCTCTACAGTTTATCTCAAGGATTTAATAATATTATTGGTATTGAATTATTAGGTTACGATAAAAGCCCAATATCGACAGCCATGATTGCTATTTTAATCGGAATTCTTTTTGGAAATATATTCAAAATGAGAGACAGCATTGTAAAAGGTTTGGACTTTACTCAATCATATATTCTTAAGCTTGGAATAATTTGCTTAGGAATTCAATTAAAACCTTTTGAGTTTTTAGAATTTGGAGCAGTAGCAATACCTTTAATCATAATTTGTATTGTAACAGTATTAATAGTTATAAAACTGTTAATTAAAAAACTTAAAATCCCAACAAGAATGGCTTACTTAATATCTATTGGTAGCACAGTATGTGGGACAACAGCAATTATGGCAACTGCTCCAGTAATTGGTGCAAAAAAAAATGAAGTATCATATGCAATTGCTAATATTACTTTGTTTGGAATTTTATCGATGCTTATATATCCTTATTTTGCTAATTATTACTTTGATACTGAACCAATGTTTGTTGGTTTATTTTTAGGTACATCAATTCATGAAACATCACAAGTTGCTGCGGCTGGACTTATTTACGATCAACAGTTTAACAGCCCAGAAACATTAAATATTGCAACAGTAACAAAATTAATAAGAAATACTTTTTTGGTAATAATGATTCCATTGTTTGCATTTCTTTATAATCGAAACAATGTTGTTAAAAAAAAATACTCAATATTAGCTATTTTTCCATATTTTGTAATAGGTTTTGTTGCTATGATAATTTTAAGAAATGTTGGGGATCAATTTTTTTTAAACTCATATAATAATTTATGGCTAGAGACAGTTGATATTATTAAATCATCTTCAAAAGTATTTTTAACAATGGCAATGGCTGCTATTGGTTTATCAACAAATCTGAGAGATCTTAAAACTATGGGTTACAAACCTTTTTTGGTCGGATTTATAGGGATGGCGACAGTAGGTTTGGTAAGTATTTTAAGTATAGAATTCTATATTAACTTTTTAAACTAAGACTTCTTCAGTAACATCTTTTTTTTGAAATTAGAAAAAATACGTCTAATAAGAGCAGCACCTACGCCCAAAAGAATTGCAAACATAATTGAAAATAATCCATAAAAAAATGGCATGTCTTCTGAAAATTCTAAAATAAATAGTGAGAAAAAATTTAAATCTGCATTTAAAACTTGTATTATTTCTTTTTCGGTTTGTTCTGCAAAAAAAGTTTCATAGGCAATAGCTATTCCAACTATCAATAATAAAATTGCCAGTAATGCTTTTAAACCAGAACTATCAATTTTTTCACCAAGTTTCTGTCCCACTTGAACCCCTACAATTGATCCAACAACTAACATAAATACCAACATTAAATCTATAGAGCCAAAATTAATTGAATGCAAAAAAGTAACTATGACACTGACAAAAATTGTAACAAACAAAGAAGTTCCTGGAACTAATTTTGTTGGCATTTTAATTATATAAATCATTGCGGGCACTAATATAAAAGCACCACCTATCCCCATTATAGCGGCAATAAATCCTACAACTAAACCAATAATAATTGGAGTAAATATACTTTCGTATAATTTTGATTTTGGAAACCTCATTCTTAATGGAAGACCATGTATCCAATAATGGACGTGTAATTTTTTTTTAACTATAATTTTTCTTTTTGCTCTGTCTATTTCTTTAAGACTTTCAACCAACATTAATGTACCAATAATTGCAAGTATATACATGTAGGCTAAAGAAATAACCGTATCAATTTTTCCAATACCTTTAAAATATGTAAAAGTATAAATACCTAAAGCAGTTCCAATTGTTCCACCAATAACAATCATAAAACCCATTTTATAATCTAAAGTATTTTTTAAATAATGAGTTGTTGATCCTGAAACTGATGTCGCAAGAATATTGTTAGCTTCATTTGCAACTGCATATGCAGGGGGTACACCTAAAAAAATTAAGAATGGCGTCATTAAAAAACCTCCACCAACACCAAATAAACCAGAAAGTACTCCAACGATTGCACTCAATAAAAGTATTTCAATTGGGTTAACAAATACTTGAGCTATTGGTAAAAATACATCCATAATAATATTATACTAACTATGCTTCCATTATAATATTGTCAATAAGTAGATTAAATTATAAAGAGCAGATAGTAGATTAATTAATCTTAAATTAATAAATAAATTATAATACTTGTAAATTTAACAATTAAAAAAATTTAAAGATATATTACTTTTTAATTTGGCTCTTGTAGTACGATAAATACCATTTTAGAAAATTTTTAATACCAAGCCTAAAGTTTGTCTTGGGATTGTATCCTGTGAGTTTTTTTAACAAAGTAGTATCGGATAAAGTCATTTTTACATCTCCTTTTTGCATTGGCATATAATTTCTTATTGCTTTTTTCCCAAGTTCTTTCTCTAATGCATCAATAAAATCTAAAAGATAAACCTTACGAGTATTACCAATATTTAGAACTCTAAATGGAGCAACAGAGGATAAGCTATCATTTTTGAATTTGTTAAATTGTTTTGAATTTGGTGCTTTATTTATTAATGCTTTAATGCCATCAATAATGTCATCAATATACGTAAAATCACGATACATTTTTCCTTTGTTATAAATATCAATTTTTTTATTATCAATAATTCCTTTAGTAAATTTAAATAAAGCCATGTCCGGTCTACCCCAGGGTCCATAAACAGTAAAAAATCTTAACATCGTAATTGGCACCTTCCATACATTTGAGTATGAGTGAGCAATGCTTTCTGTTGATTTTTTTGTAGCTGCATAAATACTTAATTGTGTTTCTGTTTTATCTATTTCTTTAAAAGGTAATTTTTTATTTGCCCCATAAACAGAGGAGCTAGATGCAATTAATAGATGCTTTACATTAACTTTTTTTGCAAGTTCAATAATATTATAAGTTCCTGTAATATTAGAGTCTAAATAAACTCTTGGTTTTTTAATGCTATATCTGACACCAGCTTGAGCTGCTAAGTGTATTATTATTTTTGGTTTAAATTTTAAAATTGTATTGCTAAGAACTTTTTGATTTTCTAGATTATTTTTTGTAAATGAAAATTTATTATATTTTTTTAAAATTTCATATCTAGCCTTTTTTAATTTGATATCATAATAATTATTCATCGAGTCAAATCCATAAACACTATGTCCACTATCTAAAAGTCTTTTTGATAAGTGAAATCCAATAAAACCTGACGATCCAGTTATAAATATTTTCATAACCTATAACCTACCATCTGACTCATTGTTTTTAAGTAAGTACTTGATATCATATAAAATATTATTATCTTTTCCATAACTTCTAATCTGACTTTCTGTTAATAATTTAAATTCATCATGAGCAACTGCAAGAACAATTGCATCATATTTACCTTTTATTGGTTTATTAATAGGTTCAATTTTACAATCTTCAGCAACCTGATTTTTATTAACCCATGGATCATATACATCTACATTGCAACTTAAGCTTTTTAACTCTTTGACCAAATCAACAACACGAGTGTTACGGAAGTCAGGACAGTTTTCTTTAAAGGTAAAACCCATAATAAGTATATTTGCTCCTGCTATCTGAATACGTTTTTTTGTCATAAGTTTTGATACTTCATTAGCAACATAAGAGCCCATATTATCATTTAATCTACGCCCGGCTAAGATCATCTCTGGATAATAACCAACTTCGTTAGCCTTGTGAGTTAAATAATATGGATCAACACCAATACAATGTCCTCCTACTAACCCTGGACGAAAGGGTAAAAAATTCCACTTAGTGCCAGCGGCTTCCAATACTGCCTCAGTATCAATATCCAGTCTTTTAAAAATAAGAGCTAGCTCATTAATAAGTGCAATATTTAAATCTCTTTGTGTGTTTTCAATAACTTTAGCAGCTTCTGCAACTTTAATACTTTTAGCTTTATGTGTGCCTGCAACAATTATCTCTTTATATAATTCATCAACTTCTAAAGCAATTTCAGGTGTTGACCCTGCTGTTACTTTTTTAATGTCAATTAATGTATGTTTTTTATCTCCTGGATTGATACGTTCTGGTGAATATCCACAATAAAAATCTTTATTAAATATTAAGCCTGATTTTTTTTCAAGAATTGGTACACATATCTCTTCAGTAGCACCTGGGTAAACTGTTGATTCATAAATAACAATATCACCCCTTTTAAGCACAGAGCCAACAGTTTCACTAGATTTTTCTAATGCAGTTAAATCTGGCCTCTTATGATTGTCAATTGGAGTGGGAACTGTAACGATAAAAATATTGCAGTCTTCAAGATCTTTTGGATTAGATGTGAAGTTTAAATAAGTAGCCTCTATGAATTTTTTTTTTGATATTTCTAAAGTTGGGTCAATGTTTTTTTTAAGTAAGTCAATTCTATTCTTGTTGATGTCAAAACCTATTACTTCACGTTTTTTTCCAAATTCAGCTGCGAGAGGTAATCCAACATATCCTAAGCCTATAATAGCTATCTTTTTAATTGTCATTTTTATAATAAAATTTTAAAAAATATATTTATTTCAAAATTCAACCATAAGTTTTACTGTTAAAATGTCAATATTTTTAAATATAAGTGCTTAGAAATAACTGTATAAAAATTATTTCATCAGATTAAGATTAGAAGATTTATGTTTTATTGGTTTTTAAAAAAAATTATTAAAAATTAGATCTCAATTAAAGGTGATAAAAGTTCCAACTAAAATAACACTCCAATAAGCAGCTAAGCTAACAAAGATACCTGTTTTGATAATAGTTGCTTTAAAATTTGAAAGTTTTTTTATTATTTTTATGTTGAAAATTGACATTACAACTGTCAATACACCCAGTTAATTATTTGTCAAATAAATATTTAATATAAAGTGATTTTTTTTATTAATAGATTGTTGCTCCAAAAACCTTAACATCATCACCCTCGATACCAAGAACCAGTCTTCCTAAGAACTCACCTTCAATCTCTTTGCTTCTTTGTTTAAATAGAACGGTGATGTTTTGACCTCGTCTTAAACAACCAAATGCCTCGTAGTCTTCTTTTAGGCTTGTTAAAAGCTTATTATTAGCCCACTGTTTTCCAAGCTCTACTTCATTTGCACCAAATAACATTTGAGTTCCAAAGTCTTTAGTAAAACCACCATAATCTTTCATATTGGAAGTTTTAACAAGATTATCCCAAATAGGATTAGCAATTGCTATAATCTCATCATCAGATTTCTCTAAAAGATTCATAATTTAAATTTAACTGTTTTAAGAAGCTTTTTTCTTCTCGTTCTCGTCAACTATGTGGTAAACCGGCACTTTCTCAAGAGAGAATTTACCAGTTTTAGGATCACGTCTAGAAACTGTTAAACAATGCCAATTGTCATCATCAAGTTTCATATGATCTCCTCTATAATAATAACCAGGCCAACGTGTTTCTTCTCTAAACATTGTGTGTTCAGTTACACATTGAGAAGTTAAAGCTCTGTGTTTTAATTCCCAAGCTCTCATAAGTTGGTGCAAATCTTCAGCTCCTACTTTTTCTAAATCTTCCTCTAACCAAGCAAGTAATTCCAAGCCTCTTTTAAGCATATTACCATTAGTCATGTAATTAGTTGCAATTCCTCCAACATATTCATCCATAATTCTTTGTAGACGTTGAAGACCTTGAATAGGAGAAATATAACTTGGTGAAACTGTTCCACCTGTGATCTCATTTTGAGCTACTTGGTATGTCTCTAAAGGTTTGAATACAGCAGTTTTAAAGTCCTCACATTGTTTATCAGTAACTTTAATACCTTCTGCTTTTTTATCTTGAATATATTTAACAGCAGCTTTTGCAGCTAAACGACCTTCAGTAAATGATCCAGAAGAAAACTTATGGGCACTTCCACCTACAGTATCACCTGCACCAAAAAGACCATCAATTGTTAACATTCTGTTATAACCCCAGAAATATTCAGGTGGAGATAAATCTTCAGGTCCACTAACCCAAGCTCCTGAGCATGTTGCATGAGAACCCATAACATAAGGCTCAGATGTAGTTAATTCTGGATTTGTGTATTTAGGATCTATGTTTTGAGATGCCCAAACAACCGCTTGACCAACAGTCATACCAAGGAAATTTTCCCAACCTACAGTCTCTAGGTGTGGATCTTGGAAGGCTTCAGTAGTTACCATATGAATAGGTCCACCACCTGCAATAGTTTCTTGTATAAATGCGTGGTTTCTTAAACATGTTGGTGTTGGATGGTGATCAATATACTCACCAACTAATTCTTTAGTTTGGTCATACCATTTCTTTTCATAATTCTCTCCATTTGCATTTTGAGTATATGTTTTAAGGTGCAAGAAATATGCTCCAACTGGACCATAACCATCTTTAAATCTACATAACACAATTCTGTTTTCCATTTGTGTCATTTTAGCTCCAACAGCGATAGGTAATGCATAAGCTGAACCATTACTCCATGGTGCATACCAAGTTCTTCCCATTCCTTCTCCAACTGCTCTTGGTTTGAAAATGTGAGATGCTCCACCTGCTGCAACGATTACAGTTTTTGCTCTAAATACATGGAAATCACCAGTTCTCATATTAAAACCAACAGCTCCACCTACTCTATTTTCTTGAGCCTCATCCATTAATAGATGAGTAATCATTATTCTATTATAAATTTTATCAGCTGATTTTTTTGCAGCCTCTGCAACGATTGGCTTATAACTTTCACCATGAATCATGATCTGCCATTTACCTTCTCTAAGGTAACGACCTGTTTTTTCATTCTTCATCATTGGTAGACCCCACTCATCAAACATATGAACAGTTGAATCAACGTGACGAGCCATGTCATAACCTAAATCTTCTCTAACCATACCCATCAAATCATTACGTGCATATCTTACGTGATCTTCAGGTTGGTTTTCACCCCACTGCATACCCATATAACAGTTAATAGCGTATAAACCTTGAGCAACTGCTCCACTTCTATCAATATTGGCTTTTTCAACACAAATAATTTTCATGTCTCTTCCCCAGTGCCTAGCTTCAAAAGTAGCACCAGTTCCAGCCATTCCACCACCAACAACTAGAACATCGCAATCTTCAAAATGTGTTTTATGCTTAGCCATTAGTAGTAAACCCCTTTTTTAAATGAATCTTTTGGTACTACCGGTAATTTACCATCAATATTTAAACCATTAGGCTCTGTGTAAAGCATTTGAGAATTGATCTCACCTTGATTAGGTTTTTCACCTTCTGCTAATTTAGGAATAAATTTTCCCCAAGGTTTTGTTGTAATTGGAGAAACAAAATCTTTTGTAGTTCCATTTCTAAATTTAATTTTCCAAGAAATAGTTCCTTTTTCTTCTTCACGTCTAACTCTTACACTGTGACCCATAGGAGCAAAGTCAGCATAACCACGAACATCAATTGCATGATTAGGACAAGCTTTTACACAAGAATAACATTCCCAACAAAAATTTGGTTCAATATTTACTGCTCTTCTAATATTTTCATCGATGTGCATTATATCAGATGGACAAATATCCACACAGTGACCACATCCATCACATCTCGTCATGTATACAAAAGTTGACATATTATTTTACCTCTCTCTTTTTAATAATGTTTTGGTTGTTCTCTTTTAATTCCTAGTCCAAATTGTTTTGGTGCATCTGCAAGTGGAGGAAGATTGTCTCTTGATCCATCTGCTTCTGCTAAGTTTTTTTGGATTGCTGCACCAGGCTTGTAAATCATGTGCGCAAATTTTGACCAATAAACTCCCCCAAATAAAACAATGTTTGAAGTAATAAATAAAATTAAAAATAAATATCCTAATCCAGCTGATCCTGAAGATTGAAAGTATGACCAAGCAAGTCCAGTAGTAGCACATGCAAGAAGTGCTAAAACAAATAAGTCAGCTTTAATAATTCTATACCAAGGATGAGCTTCTGCTAACACATCCACTCTTAAAAATAACCAAAACCAGTATCCACCTACACAAGTCATAATTGCTCCGACATGCCAAATCATAGGCCAAACTGTCGGTGTGGTAGTTCCTTGTGCTGTATAACAAAAAACCATTACAACAGATGCTACCCAAAATAAAATAGTTCCATACATTCCCATAACGTGTGCAACTCTTCTTTTACCAGCTCCCAACTCCGCAGTAGTTGCGATATCATGAGCTACAGTTTTTAAAATAATTGATGTTTTTTCTCCAGCTCCTAATTCTCTTTCAGCTGCTAATTTTGCTTTTTTTGCGTTATTAAAAAAGTAAGTTACATTTTTATGATGGATCATCTGAACTATTGTTCCAATAATAATTAAAGCAATCATAGCTAAAACAAAAAATTGTATGGCTGCAGGAGATATTGTTTCAGCTAAAACTGAAAAAGGGTTAATTGACATCATAATTAGTAATACCTTTATTTAGAATTTTTGTTGGTTGTGATTATTTAGTACAGATGAAATAATAGATCAACCGTTTTGTATGGGTTATTTTACCATATAAGATTTTACACCTTACGCTTGTAATACTGTTTCTTTGGTATAACCGACCGAACTCCTCCTTGTGGGTTATCAACATCGCCTTCTCTACGAGGAATTAGATGAATATGACAATGCAAGATTGATTGTCCAGCAATAGCGCCAGCATTTGTTCCAATATTAAACCCTTTAACCGCAGGATCTTTTAACAATACTTCTTCTTTAATTTGTTTGATTAAGTTATTGCAAGCAATCACTTCATCGTCATTTAAATCAAAATAATCCATAACATGCCGTTTTGGAATAATTAAACAATGGAATTCGGACACGGGATATGTGTCATAACTAGCATAAGCCAAATCATTTTCAGCAGCTAGCCCACTTTGTTTGGAGTTACAGAATAAACAAGGATTATTTGGGTCAAACATAATTTTATCTATAGATAGAACATTTATTAACTTCATTTTTATAAAAATTAGATAGTTTTTTATAAAATTTAAAACTTTTTCTCTTCCACTTGATTTCATTAATATTTTTTATTGAAGCAACACCTTTTCCAGAACCAATGAGAAGAATTTCACTAAATTCAGATAAAGTTTTTATCAATATATCTTTGTTAATAATCTTACCTAATTTTTTATTAAAAAATTTATAGGTAATACCCTTATAAATATTATTTATTGGAGAGTATACTTTATCATCTTTTATAAACAGCATATTTGAAGTTCCACTTTCTAAAATTGTATTCTTGTAACAAAGACCTACATCTGAAGTGGTATTATCCATTTTAGATAAATGTTTTAATATAAAGTTATATTTAAGATTTTTGAATTTAGGGTCAAATCGTTTGTGACGGATAAGCTTTAAATTAAAATTTAATTTAGGAGTTTTTCTGTCTCTCAAAGAAATTGATATCATCTTTTTATTTACTGCAACTCTAACAAGATGATTATAAGATCTTTTTTTATCAATATTCAGTTTGATTAATTTAAGAATATTTTTTTCAAGATTTGAGTTATTTAATTTATAAATTTTTAAAGACTTAATTAAATTTTTGATATGTTTTTTAAAAAAAAGTATTTTAGCAGGTTTACCAAAAATCCACATCGTAGTGAATACACCATTATCCCCCCAAAGATCTTTAAAATTAATCTCTTTGTAAGTTTTATGCTGATAAGATTTTTTTAATAAGTAAGTTACCATTTTCAGTTAAAAAAGATTCAGGGTGAAATTGAAAGCCATATATTTTTTCTTTATTATTTTCTATTGTCATTGCTGTATTTGAAATAGCACACCTCATTGTAATTTCAAAATTTTTTGCAGCAAACGGCTCTTTTAATTTTAGAGAGTGATATCTGCCTACAGTAAATTGACTATTTTTTTTAAACAATGAATTTTTGTTAGTTACTTTTATTTTAGATTGGAAACCATGGTAAATCTTTTTTTGTGTAACTATTTTTCCATTTTCACAATGAAGAATTTGTTGAAACCCAAGACAAATTCCAATAATTTTTTTTTTACCTTTAAATCTTTTATAAATCTCAGAACTAATTGGATAATCTTTTGGAGCACCTGGACCAGGTGAAAAAACAATAATATCTGCTTTTTTTAATTTATTTTGATTTATTTTATTAAAATTAGTGCAAATGACTTCATCAAAATTTTGAAATTGATGTACAACGTTTTGAGTAAAAGAATCATGATGATCAATAATGTATATCATTTGTAAAGATCCATTAATGACTTTGCTTTAATATAGTTTTCATTAAATTCATGAGCCGCATTACTGTCAATTACAACTCCAGAGGCCACAGAAATTTCTGATTTACCTTTAAAATTTAATATTGATCTAATAATAATATTAAACCTCATATCTCCATTGAACTTTAAGTAACCAAAACTACCTGTATAAATATTTCTATTTTGTTTTTCCTGTTTGTTTAACAAATTTAATGTACTAATTTTAGGACATCCTATTACAGATCCTCCAGGCATCATTGCCTTTATAATCTCTAATGAGGTAACTCTACTCTTGAGTTGTCCTCCAATTAAACTCACATAATGATAAAGATCTTTATATTCTTCAACTATTTTCTTTTTTAAAATTTTTACTGAACCTGGTTTACAAATTTTAGATAAGTCATTTCTTTCCATGTCAACAATCATGTTGTGTTCTTTGGATTCTTTTAAGTTTTTTCTAAAAAAAGTAAGGGCTTTATTTTTATTTAATTTTTTAGTTTTCTTTAAAGTGCCTGCAATTGGTTTTGTGGTTATAAAATTATTTTTTTTTGTTATCAAATTTTCAGGTGAACAACTTATTATTGAATAATTTTTATCCTTAATCATAAAGGCTTCAGGAGCCATATTGCTTTTTACAAGTCTACTAAAAAAATCTAAAGCATCTATTTCTGATTTATTACTATATTTAGTGCAAATTTTAATCTGATATGTTTCTCCAGATTTTATTTTCTTTTTAAATTTATCAAATATTACCTTATAGGATTTTTTATTAATATTTATTTTGAATAAATCATTAGAATTTAATGATCTTGTTTTTTTATACTCAAGGTTGTTTGGAAGTTTTATTTTTGTTTCAGGTTTGTAAAATATTCCTTTAGGGAAATTTATTGTTTTTTGTTTTTTTATTTTTACGTCAATTAGATTATTTAATATTTCATAGCCAAAAAAACCAATAAACAGATCTGTTTCTTTATGAGGAAATCTCAATCTATTATTTTTGTTAATGAATTTTTCAATGTTATTATTGTTTAATATGATCTTTTTCGAAAAGTCTGTATAAAGATCAAACCCTTTATCAGATTTATAGATTATAAAGGGTTTCTTTGATTTATTTAAATCCAGTAAGTAGTTTTTCTTATTCAATTTCTATTCTGTTTTTAGTCTTAGAACTGCTTGTTCTTTAATTGGTAGATGTATTATTGCTGCAAAAACAGATAAAACAATTGCTAAATACCAAGCATAATCATAAGAGCCATATAAATCATGAAATAATCCTCCAAGGAAAGCTCCAAAGAATGAGCCTACTTGATGGCTTAAAAAAACTATTCCATATAATACACCTAAATATTTTGTTCCAAAAATATGAGCAACTATACCACTTGTTGCAGGCACTGTTGATAGCCACAGAAAACCAAAACTTGCACCAAAGATAAATGCATTAATGTTACTCGCTGGTAGAAATATGAATAATATAATTGAAACTCCTCTCAACGCATAAATTGAACTTAAGATAATTTTTTTACTAATTTTCGTAGATAAATATCCACTTAATAAAGAACCAAATATATTAAAGAGACCAATTAATGATAAAATTGCAGCAGCAGTCCAACTTTCTAAACCTCTATCAATTACATATTTTGGGACATGGGTTCCAACTAAAGTTATGTGAAAACCACACACAAAAAAGCCAGATATAAGCAATATGTAGCTTTTGTTTTTAAAAGCTTCTTTTAAAGCGTCAAAAGTACTTTGGTCGTTAGGTTTTTCAATAGACTGAGCAGCAGATGGAGATCTAACAAAAAAAGCTATTATAAGTCCAATAACGAGGAATATTGTGAATACAAAAAGTGTATCGACCCATCCATTTTTAATTAAAGAATAACTCGTATAAAGAGGAGAGATAAAATACCCCAAAGAACCAACGGCAGTCACAATACTCATTGCTATTGTTCTGTTTGATAATGGAAAATGCTTTCCAACAATTGACATTGGAATACTAATTGCAGTTCCGCCCAAACCAATTCCAACTAAAAGTCCTAAATCGATTTGAAAAAAAATTCCAGTATTTGGACCAGCGTATAAAAAGTAAATCCCTAAAATATAAAAAACAAAAGCTAAGCAAATTGCTTTATGTCCACCATATTTATCTGCAATAGCTCCAAATATAGGACCTGTTAAACCCCACATTAACATTTGAATACCAATTGCTAATCCAGATTGAGTTATTGAGATATCTAGGTCATTTTTAAAATCCATGAAAAACAGACCAAAAGTTTGTCTAACTCCAAGAGAAATTAAAACAACAACACAGGCTGCAATCAGCGTTATTAAAGCTGTTTTATTTTGAATAAATTTTTCTGAATTCATTTAACGTATTTAAGAGATTTTTTTAAATCATCTATGAGGTCTTTTGGATCCTCTAAACCAATATGTAATCTAACTAAATGTTCATCTTTTGCTAATTTTAGATATTCTCTATTACCTTGTTCACGTTTATCTTGATATAACGCAAGGCTTTCAAATCCACCCCAACTATATCCATAACCAAATAATTTTAAAGAATTAACAAACTTAATTACAGAGTTTTTATTTTTTGATTTTATTTTTAGACCCATCAATCCTGAGGCACCAGAATAATATTTCTTCCACATTCTAAAATTAAAGGAATCTTTTTTATGAGGATATAAAAGTTTTATGTTTTTGTAATTAGATAAAAACTCAGCAACTTGTTTTGCACTTTTTTCATGTTTGTCTAATCTAACATCTAAAGTTCTAAGTCCTCTTGTTATTAAATACGCATCATCAGGACCAAGCCTTAAACCAGTTATCTTATTCGCTTTATCAACTTGTTTAAAAACTTTTTTATTAACAGCTAAACTTCCACCCATAACATCTGAATGACCTGAATAATATTTGGTAGCCGATACAATTGACATATCAAAACCAAGTTTAATTGGTTTTAGAAAATAAGGGGTTCCCCATGTATTATCAATTGCTGAAAAAATTTTATTCTTTTTTGCAATTGATACTATTTTACCTAAATCTTGAAAATCAAACGTATTGCTTCCAGGGTTTTCAACAAAAATTAATTTTGTTTTTTTTGTAATTGCTTTTTCTAAAGTTTTCAAATCATGTGGGTCATAAAAAACAGATTTTATATTAAATTCTTTTAGAAAATCTTGAGTTAAAATTCTCGTAGGTGAATATGTTGGATCTGCCACAATAATTTCATCACCAGGACGAACAACGCTAAAAATAGATAAAAAAACTGATCCGAATCCAGTTGGTGTTAAAAATACATGGTAACATTCTTCCATTTCTTTAAGTATTTGTGACAAAACATGTGTTGTTGATGTTCCTTGTCTTCCATAATCAAAATGTCCGCCTGTTGGATCTTTTTTGCTCTTATCCTGCATTTTTCTAATATCTTGCATGGATTTGAAGATAATAGTTGAGGCTCTCACTACAGGAGGGTTAACTGACTGATTGTGGTAATCTTTTGCCGTATGTTTAAGGAAAGTCTTGAATGATTTAGTCATAAAAAATTTGATAAGTTAAGGGGACAATGCTATATCCCTCGAATTACGTCAATAAAATTAATAATAGGATAATATGGGTTACCCAAAAAAACATAGAGGCCGAAGAAAACAGGGTTCTAAAAAAAGAAGAGCTAAGAGAAAAAATAAGAAAAAATAGCTCTTGTAATGGACGAGATTAAAAAAGTTAAATCCATAAGCATTTGGGTGTTCATTGTTCCATTAGTTGCAATAAATACCTGTCTAGTATTAATTACGCAGTTTCATGCGTTATTCCCTAACCAAGAACATATAGTCCATAATTCGTTATGGCCTTATATAGATGGTGGTCTTTCTATTAGTCGAGCGGCTAGGCCTTACCCAAGCTGGTTGATATTTAAACCAGCAATGTTTTTAACATCATTTTTACTTATCAAATACTGGTATTTTAACCGAGACATAATATTAAACTTTAACAAAGACTTTAAACATCTTAAGAAAATAATTTTTTTTGGTGTGGGCTCAGCTGTGGCTCTGACTATTCATTCAATATTTCTTGGAATTGAATTTGATAATAATTTATATAAATTATTCAGAAGAATAATAATGCTAGTATTCATTATATTCGAAATTACAGCGCAAGCTTATCTAGTTGTCGCACTATATTCAGTTAAAGAAAAATTATCTAAATTTATAAATGTTAAAGTTCTAAAATTAAAATTAATTTTAGTTTCAACATTAATTGTTGTTGCTGTAATTGCTATTCCAATAATTAGTTGGCCAGGAAACACATTTAAGTTTGTCAAACATGCACTGGAGTGGGATTATTTTTTAGGTGTTATAACTTTTTATTTATTAACTTATTTCATGTGGAAAAAGAAAAATTAGTTTGTAATCCATCCACCACCAAGAACTTTATAACCTTTATTATTTTTTGAATAAAAAACACATGCTTGACCTGGTGCAATGCCATGTTCTTCTTCCAATAAATTAACATTAGCTGAGGTATTGTCTATATTTATCTTAGCCTTGATTAATCTACCGGTAGATCTAACTTTCACAAATAATTCTTTTTCAAAATCTTTTCGGTCGTTCGTAATAATATTTAAATCTTTTAAATTTATTTTTGTTTTAACAAGATATTCTTTAGTTCCAACAATAATTTCATTTTTATCTGCAATGATTTTTACTACATACAATGGGTTTTTGTCAGAGACACGAATTCCTTTTCTTTGACCAATTGTATAGTTAATAATACCATCATGAACTCCTATTACTTCACCATTCATGTTTTTAATATTACCTTTGCTAAAAGAATTTGGTCTAAATTTTTCTATAACTGAGGCGTAATCTCCATTTGGTACAAAACAAATATCTTGGCTGTCGGGTTTGTCTGCAACATTGAGATCTAGATCTCTTGCTATATTTCTTGTTTCATCTTTAAGAAGGTTGCCAAGTGGAAATCTTAAAAAATTTAATTGATCTTTTGTTGTGTTAAATAAGAAATAACTTTGATCTCTATTTAAATCAATTCCTCTGTACATATCTGTGTTATTTTCATCTGTGATACTTTTTACATAATGACCAGTAACTAAAGCATCAGCTTTTAATCTCTTAGCTTCTTCAAACAAATCAGTAAATTTAACTGTTTTATTACATTGTACACAAGGTATTGGTGTTTCTCCATTTAAATAACTATCTATAAAATTATCAATTACGCCCTCTTTAAATTTGTTTTGATAATATAAAATTTTATGTTCTATCTTTAATTTGTCAGCCACTCTTTTGGCGTCCATGATGTCTTGTCCTGCACAACATTGTTTTGAGGATGCCGTTTCTTTACTATCGTTATAAAGTTTTAAAGTTATGCCTATGACTTTATAACCTTCATTTTTCATCATTGCTGCTACTGTCGAAGAATCTACTCCTCCTGACATTGCAACAACAATTAAAGTATCTTTGGGTTCTTTTGCTATTCCAATTGAATTCAATTTTGTCATATTTAGTGATATTTATTAGTATATTCACTATAAGTAAATTAAATGATTTTAGATTATGAGCCAGGTGACAAGGTTACCAACAAAAATAACAAAGATTGGGGCATAGGTCAGGTACAATCAATAATAAATGGTAAAGTTACTGTAAATTTTGAAAATGCTGGAAAAAAAGTCATCAACTCAAAAGTAATTCAATTAGAAAAATTATATAAATGAACCTTGAAGAAAAAAAGAAAATTACTCTTTCACTTATAGATACTTTTAATAAAGCAAGTCAGGTAGCTTTAGATTTAAGAAAGGCTGGCTTAAAAAAAGAAATTAAGTCAGATAATACCCCAGTGAGTAATGGTGATATTGAGGTTAATAAAATATTAACAAATAAAATAAAAGAAATAACTCCTAACATTTCAATTGTTTCAGAAGAAAGTGCAAACCACAAAATGGATATTAATCTAAATAATTTTTGGTTAATCGATCCGATAGATGGCACTAGGGATTACATTAATAATCGTGATGAGTTTACTTTAAATGCAGCATTAATTTTAGACAAAAAACCTGCAATTGGAATTATAACAGCTCCAGCAAAGAAAAGAGTATTTTATTCTTATGGCCTATCTCATAGTTATGAACTAATTGACAATCAAGAAATTTCTTTAATGAATAAAAAAAAAGACTTTGAGGGGTATACGGCAGTAAGCTATTCAAGTGAACTTAAACCTGAAATTTTAGAAATTCATAAAAAATATAAGATACAATCTTTTCAAAAAATGAAGAGTTCATTAAAATTTTGTGTAATTGCTGCTGGTGAATTTGATATGTATGTAGCTGAACCAAGAGCTTGTGAGTGGGATATTGCAGCTGGTCATGCGATCCTTGATCACTCAGGGGGGAAAGTGACTGATTTTAATTATAATGAAATACTCTATGGAAAAACTGAATTTAAAAACCCAAGTTTAATTTTAAAAAGTAAAAACGTATTATAATGGATGAGCAATTAAGAATAATTTTAATAATTATAGTATCAGTTTCGATCTTTGGTTTATTAGTTTTTGTATTTGTTAAAAATGTTATTAAAAATAGAATTCAGTCTCTTGTTGAAGAAGAAGAAAAAGAAAAAAAATTAAAGTAATCTAATTATTTTAATATAGTCAGCTTGATCAATATCCATGATCCTTTTAGAGGTTTCAAAATCAAAACCATTTCTTGCTAGTAAAGCAATATCCTTTTTGTAAAATAATACTCGATTATCCTCTACTCTCGCTGGTCCAATCCTCTTTTTTTTACATATTTTTATTCCAGAAAAAAAATCTTGGTCAGAGTTATCCTCTTTAATCTTATCTATTGTTTCTTTAATGTAACGATCATTAATTCCCTTTGTCATTAGATAGTTTCTGATTTTATTAACCGAACTACCTCTTTGAATTAAACTTCTAGACTTGCTTTCAGAATAGAATTTGTCATTAATAAACTTACTTTTTTCAAGATCTTGTAAAACAACATCAATTAAATCTGTAATATCTTGTTTTTTAATATTTTCTAAATTAGCTTTTAGATACTTCTTTAATAGATAGGTTCTAAGCTGTTGTTTTGACGGGGCATATCTTTCAATATATGCAAACGAGAAATTTCTCATCTCTTCTACCGTAGCTTTTAATGTTTTTTTTCTATTTCTCATATGAATCTCAATAGCTTATTATATAATACACTAAAAAATGATCGATCAAATTTATACATACTTTACAACTGAAATGATTTTTCTTTGGTTAAATCTAGGTGTCTTGCCTTTTTGGTTGATATTAGTCTTCTTTCCACAGTCACAGATATGTAGAGTTTTTATTACGTCAATTTTTCCTTTTATTATTTTAAGTTTTGCGTACGGCTATTTAACTTATGTCCTGTTTAACGAGGGCTATGACTTTATTAAAAACTTTGAATTATATTTGGGCTTAGATTCAATTGGTTATTTATTCAATGATAAATCCTTCTTAATTTTATTTTGGACTCATTTTTTATCTATCAATTTATTTTGTGGTGGATGGATTGTTAAGGACTCACAAAAATTTGGTATCAATAAAATAATAATGTCTTTTCCATTATTAATAACATATTTTATTGGTCCTATTGGACTTACTCTTTATTGGATTATAAGAATTTTTTACGCAAAAAGAATTAATCTATATGACTAAAGAAATAGATTTCTATTTTGATTTCATAAGTCCTTATGCATATTTAGCTTATAAAAAGATCCAGTCGTTACCAAAAGATATTAGAATAAATTATAAACCAATTTTATTAGGTGGTCTTCATAATTTAGAAGGAATAACAGCTCCAGCATTTAACAAACATAAGTTAAAACATATGATTAATGACTGCCTATTAATTGCAAAAAAAAATAATTTTGATTTTAAGTGGAATTCTAAATTTCCTATAAACTCATTAAATATCATGCGTGGATATTTTAATATTAATTCATCAAAGAAAGATCAATATATTGAAACCATGTTTGACGCTTATTGGAAGGATGATTTAGATATCTCTAACGAAGAAATTTTAATACAGATACTTGAACAATGTAAAATTGATAAATATATTTTTTTTAAAACAATTAAAGATCCTATTATTAAAGAAAAATTAAAAGATGCTACTAAAAATGCTCATGAAAAAGAAGTTTTTGGAGCACCCATTTTTATTGTTAATAATAAAATATTTTGGGGACAAGATCGTCTAGAATTTGCTTTAGACGAATATAATAAATAGTTTAAACTATTTTAAAATCACTTTGGCTTATTGCTGCAAAGCCCCCATCAATGTGGGATACATTTTCAAAACCCATTTCTTTTAAAGATTTGGCTGCAAGAGCAGATCTTAGGCCACCAGCACAAAACAAAACCATTTCTTTATTCATGTCAATTTTTCCACTTTTAAAATAAGGACCTTCTGGATCTAACCAAAACTCTAACATTCCACGAGGTATATGATTTGAATTTTCAATTCTACCTGTTTTGTCCAGTTCACCTTTTTCTCTAATATCAATTAAAGTACATTTATCCTCATTCGATAACTTTAATGCTTCGTCGGCAGTAATAGTTTTAACCTCACTTAAAGCTTCAGAGACTAGAGTTTGTGATGATTTAATAGTCATAATATTATAAAGAAATAACTATAAACAATTACATGAAAAAAAACATCCTTAAAAAATTATTTATTAAACTTTCAAAAATTCTTGGTTACGAGATAATTGATCAAAGTGACTTTAGCTCACCTACACTCGAGAAACAATTAAATGAAAATCTTTCAATTATTAATGAAAACTCAATTATTTTACCGCTTGGTGAGGTAAAAATTACTAAAAAAGTTAGCTCTGTATTAATTATATTTAGAACTAATACTGATGTGGAAATATGGGATCAGAATAAAAGAAGATTATTTGAACAACCAAAAATTGAATATGCTTTAAAAGCTTTAAATTCATTAATAAAGTCAGTTAACTTTTCTATAAAAAAATACCCAAACATTAAATTTAAGACAATAATTGTTGATGATAACTCTAAAGAAGAAAATCTAAATAAATTAAAGAAGCTTATAGATCGAAGTAGTTTAGATATAGGTATTACTCCTTTAAACCATGACAAATACAAAGATACAATCAAACAACAAAAAAATGATCAAACTTTTTCTAATTTAGCGAGCCTACTTCAATCTTTTGAGTTAGCAAAAGAATATAGTGAGGATTTAGTTTTCTTTGTTGAAGATGATTACTTACATTTTGAACCTATGATGGAAGAAATGATTGCATCTTATGAAAGAATTGCTTCACAAGTAAATAGGGATATCTTTATGTGTCCTGCTGATTATCCATACCTTTATATGAATAATGAAAAAACTAATATTTTAATTGGTAATAAACGTCACTGGCGAACGGTTAATCAAACTTTATGTACATTCATGACAACAAAAAGTTTGCTCAATAAATATTGGGAAAATTTTTATAACACTTGTTTAGATAGACATGAGCCCTTTGAAAAATATTTAAATGATATTTATAAAAAAGAATTTTGTATTTCACCTATAAAAAGTTTATCTTTACATTTAACTAATGTTAATTCTAGTTATGGATTATCACCATTTATTGATTATAAAAAATTATGGGATGAAAACGATATAACCAATGCTTAAAATTAATTCTAAAGCACCTTTGTTTAAACTAAACTCAACAGATGGTGAGATTTATTCTTTAAAAGATTCACTTGGTAAATATGTGGTTCTTTATTTTTACCCTAAAGATGACACTCCAGGATGCACAATTGAGACTAATGATTTTAATAAATTATTACCTAAATTTAAAAAACTGAATTGTGATATTTTTGGTATTTCCAAGGATGATCTAAAAAGCCACCATAAATTTAAAGAAAAATTTAAGATCAAATTTGATCTTTTATCTGATGTAGAGCTTAATATTTTAAAAAAATACAAAGTTTGGGCTAAGAAGAAATTTATGGGTAGAGAGTTTATGGGAATAGTGAGAACAACTTTCTTAATTGATCCAAATGGTAAAATAGTAAAAATTTGGGATAATGTAAAAGTTAAGGATCATGCTAAAGAAGTGCTTGATACCCTAAAAAACTCTAGAAATTAAAAAGGCCCCAATTAAGGGGCCTATTTTCTAACTATAAGAGAGATAGTTTTTTATTAGTCTCTGATTGCGTAAGCAATTACTCCTGTTTCAGTAACATCTGTACCTTTGGCTTGAGCTTCTTTACTCAATCTAATTCCAAAGAGGCTATTCATAATCGACCAGACTATGTAAGCCACTACAAAAACAAAAATATTAATTGATAAGACACCAATTAACTGTGCTCCGAATGTTGCGTCTGCATTTGTGATCGGTACTATTAAAGTTCCAAAAATACCCGCAAACATGTGAGCTGGAATTGCACCTACTACATCATCAAGTTTAAATGAAAATAGTAGTTTAGTTCCAAATACAACTATCACACCACCCACAGCACCAATTAATATTGCTGCTAATGGAGATGGTGCTAATGGTTCAGCTGTTATTGCAACTAACCCACCAATTGCACCGTTTAACATTTGTATTACATCAGTTTTACCAAACAATAATCTTGTAACTACGGCTGCAGCTAATACACCTCCGCAAGCTGCTAAATTAGTATTAATAAAGATTGTTGAAATAGCCACTGCATCAGCAAATGAACCTAATGCTAATTGAGAACCACCATTAAATCCAAACCAACCTAACCATAATACAAACACACCAATAGTTACTAATGGAATTGATGATGCTGCAAATGGTTGAATAGCCTTTGGATTGCCTTTACTATCAAATCTTCCAAATCTTGGACCAAGTATTATAATTCCAGCAAGTGCAGCAGCACCCCCAGTTGAGTGAACTAGAGTTGATCCAGCAAAATCAGAAAATCCAATAGTTGCTAACCAGCCTCCACCCCATTGCCATCCCATTACTATAGGATAAATAACACCAGATAAAATTGCTGCAAATAAAAAGAATGGCCATAACTTAATTCTTTCAGCCATTGCTCCTGAGCAAATTGAAACTGTTGTTGCACAAAATACCATTTGGAAAAACCAATCTGATCCAGCTGAATAGCCTGTCTCTAGTGAACTTGAATCTGACCAAGGTGCAAATGTACCTATATATCCACCTTCTGGTATACCGTATGCTAAATTGTAACCAACTAACCAAAACATAATTCCTGAAATTGCATACAAACCAATATTTTTTGCACAAATTACAGAAACACTTTTAGAAGTAACCATTCCTGACTCAAGCATTGCAAAGCCTGCCGCCATGAACATTACTAAAAAACCACAAATTAAAAATAGGAGTGTATTAAATACAAACCCTACTTCAGCAGAAATAGTTGTTTCTGCTATTCCAGCACTACTCATGTTTATTAAAAAAAATAAACTAATAAGTGGAACTGATATTTTTTTTATTATTTTTATCATTAAGACCTCCATGTTTAAGTTTCCACTTATATTTTGGATGAACTTAAAAACTAATGTTGATTGGGAAATTTAGGTATGCAGTGATTGCATATAGTAACAGCCTTGTTACATTTCTGTAAAAGGCTGTTAATGAATTTGGTATTTAATTACTTATTAAATATTTCTTTAAGTGCTTTAGCTGGTAAGAACTTAACTTTTTGAGAAGCACCGATTTGAATTTGCTCTCCAGTTCTAGGATTTCTTCCAACTCTAGCTTTTCTTTTTGCTACTTTGTAAGTTCCAAATCCAGCAATTTTCACTGTATCGTCACCTTTTAAAGCATCTAGAATAGTGTTTGTAATAGTATCAAAAGTACGCTCAGCATCAGCTTTACTTAGGTTTAAAGAACCTGAAAGTTGTGCTATTAATTGTTTTTTGTTCATTTATTTAGCTCCGGTTTTATTGGTTATTTTCATATAATTTACATTAAACCTCATAAATCAAGCTTTTTGTTAGTGTCTCTTAAAAATAAAACCCCAATATATAGTTATTTGTTAAATAAATGTTGATTTTAAAGAATTATTTAAGAAATATAATTGTTAAAAAACTTAAATAAACCAACGTCTTTTAGGTCATTAAACGTTGTAAAAAACATTAATGATAGCAATAAAAACATTCCGATTCGAAAAAAACCTTCTTGAGTTTTTTGTGATAATGGACGCCCTAATATCTTTTCAATTCCGTAAAACATTAAGTGACCGCCGTCTAACATTGGAATTGGGAACAGATTTATTAAACCTAAACTAATAGAAATATAAGCCATAAGGCTTATAAAAGGTAAAATTCCAAATTCTGCAACTTGTCCGCTAATTTTTGCTATTCGAATTGGACCACCTAACTGTGAAGTATCAGCATTTCCTGTGAGCATGCTTCCAATATATTTAAGAGAAGAGGTGCTTACATAATAAACTTCATTAACCGCATAAAACAATGCTTTAGTAGGACCGAGTTTAACGTGATTTACCTCATTGTTATAAGCACCAAGTTTAATACCAACCATACGTTTACTAATTTTATTTCCAAGATTATCTTCTCCTTCAACAATATTCGGTTTTACTCTAAAGGTTAAATCTTGATCATATCTGTTTACTGTAAAATTGATAAATTCATCAGTAGACATCATGATATATTTTGAAACTTCCATAATACTTGTAACCTCATTGCCATCAATAGAAACCACAATATCATTGTCTTTAAGACCAGCTACCATTGCAGGACTATCCTTTTGAACCTCGTTAATTACAGCTGGTGTAAAATCTTTTCCAGCAAAGGTATAAACTGAGAAAAATATTAGGATTGCTAATAAAAAGTTAGCTAAAGGGCCACCAAATACAATTAAAGCTCTTTGATATAAAGGCTTTAGTACAAACAGTTTATCTTGATCTTCTTTACTATATTCTTTTATAATTTTGTCATTATCTGCTTGGCTATAAACGTTTCTATCACCAAAAAACTTAACATATCCCCCAAGAGGTATGACGCAAACCTTCCAACGAGTTCCCGATTTATCATTCCAACCAAAAATTTCTTTACCAAAACCAATTGAAAAATCAGTAACTCCTACACCGTATCGTTTAGCAAAATAATAATGCCCATACTCATGGATAAACACCACCACAACAATTAAAGCAATAAAAGGCAATATATAAGATAGCATAATAATTACACTCTAACTGACTTTAAGGCTGTTCTCAATAGTCAATTCATTTAAAAAATAAACAAATTAATGACAAATAAAAAAAAAATTTTGTATTTAAATTTTATTAATTAATTTTTATGCAAAAAAAATTTAAAGCAATGGTTCTTTCTTGTATGGATCCAAGGTTCCAATCCCTAGTCTATAAATTTACTAAAAAAAAGAACTTAACTGGAAAGTATAGCTCATTTACTATTGCAGGTGGAGCTATCGGGGTTACTCATAATAAATTTAAAAAATGGCATCAAACATTTATTGATAATTTATCAGCTTCAATTGAACTTCATAAAATAAGTAAACTCATTGTTATAAACCATGAAGACTGTGGGGCGATTAAAATTGCCGAAGGTAAAAAAGATTTAGATGAGAATGAAATTCACAAAACTTCTTATCAAAAACTAAAACAACTATTAAATAAAAAATTTCCTAAGCTTCGTTTAGAATTTCATATCATGAAATTAAATCAAAAAATTATAAAACTTTAGTAATTATTAATCTTAAAATGAAAGTGAGTTAACTTTTAATATTGTAGCCTTTTTTAAGCAGGATAGTCACAAGGGTAATACAAACCATTAAAAAGAAAACCATCGAACTAATACTAATCCAAATATCAAAATCAGAGACGCCGTAGAAAGAAAATCTTAAGCCATCTATTAGATAAACTACTGGATTAAAATATGAAATTGTTTGCCAAAATGGTGGCAGCATATCAAGAGAGTATAAACTGCCTCCTAAAAATACCATTGGAGTAATGACTAATGATGGAATAATTGACATCTGCTCAAAGTTTTTACTAACCACTCCAATTAAAAATCCAAATAAAGCAAAAGTAAAAGAAACTAACACTAATAAAAATATCATTAACATTGGATGCATAACACTCACATCAGCAAAAAACGAGGCGGTTGCATAAATTACAGCACCAACAACTAAAGTTTTAGTGGCTCCTGCCCCTACAAAAGCTAGAACGGTTTCAAGTGTTGAAATGGGTGCTGCTAAAATTTCATTAATAGTTCCATTAAATTTTGGAAAAAAAATTCCAAACGAAGTGTTACTTATTGATTGAGTAAGGAGTGTTAACATTAATAAACCTGGTACGATATATGAACCATAACTAACCCCATCAATTTTTTGAATATAATTTCCGATAACTGATCCAAATACTACAAAGTATAAAGATGTAGATATTACGGGGGATAGAAGAGATTGACCTATAGTTCTTATAAATCTATTCATCTCATGAGCATAAATAGCTTTAAAGCCGTAATAGTTAAATTTCATTATTCTCCTTTACTAAATCAACAAATATTTTCTCTAATGTACTTTGTTCTGTTTTTAAATCTTTTAATTTTAAGCCAGTATCTTTTATATCTTGTAATAAATCAGTAATACCCGTTTTTTCAGCCTGAACATTATAAGTATAAATTAATGACATCTGCTCTTCACCTATTTCAAGATTATACTTAGATAAATCCTCTGGAATTTCTGTAATTTTTTTCTGTAATTCAATGGTTAGTTTTTTGTGTCCCATTTTCTTAATTAATTCTTTTTTATCCTCAACTACAATAATTTCACCTTGATTAATTACAGCTACACGGTCCGCTATAGCCTCAGCTTCCTCAATGTAATGAGTGGTTAAAATAATTGTGACCCCTTGTTTTCTAAGGTCATCAACAACCATCCACATATCTCTTCTAAGTTCAACATCAACTCCGGCTGTTGGTTCATCAAGGAATAATATTTTAGGTTCATGAGATAAAGCTTTTGCAATTAAAACTCTTCTTTTCATTCCACCTGATAATTGTCTTAATCTTTGATTTTTTTTATCCCACAAACTTAAATCTTTTAAAATTTTTTCAATGTGTTCTGGTTTAGGTGCTTTTCCATACAGTCCTCTTGAATAAGATACGGTATCAAAAACAGTTTCAAAAGATTCTAAATTTAATTCTTGAGGAACAAGCCCTATTCTTGATCTTGTCTCTCTATAATCTTTTATAATATCAAAGTTATCAATTGTGACAGTTCCTGAAGAAGGTTTAACAATTCCACAAATAATACTAATTAAACTAGTTTTGCCTGCACCATTTGGTCCAAGCATTGCAAGAATTTCACCTTGTTTTACTTTAAGGCTAACATTATTAAGAGCTTTAAAGCCATTATCGTAAACTTTGGATAAGTTGTTAATGGATATTTGAATCTCTGACATTTGTTAAGGTGTATATAGTTACTTATACACCTTTTACAAATTATTAGATCTATTTTTTAGATCCTTTTATTTTCCAAAATATTACGGGCAAAAAAGTTGCAATAATAAAAGATAAAAACAATAATGATTGAGAGACAAAAGTTGGAAAAGTATCTGCTGGTAAAATTATACCAACTAACAAGCTCTTTGAAAAATCAGGAGCTGGGAATAAAAGAAACCCTCCAATTAATCCAATAATAATTGAGATGTATGCTGTTTTTTCATTCAACTTCTTATTATAGAAACTATAAAAAACAGTAAGTACAAACGCACAACAAAATAAATCGGCAAGCAAAAATAAGTATAAAACACTAAATCCTTTTGAAGCGATTGCAAAAGCTATAATTGAAAGCACTACTATAAAATATTTTGAAAGAGTTAAATAATTAGTTTTTTTATTTAAATTAAAAGTTGCTTTACCATCAACCACTATTAAGCTTGATATTGCATTGACCAATGTATCAACAGTACTAATTGTCAATGATAAACCAAGTATCACAATTATTAATGATAAAAATTCTGTCTGTTCACTTAATAATAAAGAAAAGAAACCAAGGTCAGGAATAACTTTTGGATTAGCTGATACTGCAACTAAACCACTAAAGCCCATAAAAAAAACAATTGGAATAATTACAATAAATGCAACAATCAAACTTTTCTTTAAAACTTCGTTATTTTTTGCTGCATAAACTCTTTGCCAATTTCCTTGATGAAAAAGATTGGTTGCAGCAACCGCGATAAAGAACGTTAATCCTGCAGTATAGTTTGGAATATAACTCGCACTTAATAAGTGAGGACTTTTTTCTTTAATAAATGAGAAAGAAAACTGATCCCCTGTAAATGATGTTAGATAAAATACTGAAATTAATAATAAAGCTACAATTACTATCATTTGAATATTATCTGTAAAAATTGAAGCTCTCAATCCACCGTATAAAGTGTAAGCAAGCGTTGCGATCAGAATAATTAAAGAGGTGACCCAAAGTTCAGTTCCTGAAATATAATTTATCAATATTGCAACTGCAGTAACTTCAGCACATAAAAAGACGAACATATAAAATACTGTCATAAGCAAAATAAGTTTAAATAAACTCTTTCCAAATCTTTTTCTTAAAAATTCAATTAACGTTGAACCTTTTGGAAAGTCAGTTCTTATTTTTTTTCCAAGTGAAATTAAAAAAATCATTGGAAATGCTGTTCCTAATGCATAACCAATCACAGCGCCTATTCCACCCCATGTGGCAGCAGATGCTGGACCAAATAAAATCCAAGCCCCAAGCGCTGATGCAATTAGGCTTGTTGTTAGTGAAAAGAAACCAATGTTTCTATTCGCTGTTAGATAATTGTTAATCCCTTGATATTTTTTAGAGTAAATTAATCCAACTATTGTAAAGATTAAGCTTATAGTTATGACGAGTGTTAATGATGTACCTTGATTTATAAAGTATGTTTTATCCATTGTTCTCCCTTTCTGAATTACCGGACAGGTTATTAGGGTTTATTCTCAGTCAGTTACGACACCCCTAACAATTTTTATAGACTATAATTTAGAATATTAAAGAGAAACTTATTGTTTAGTATCTAATATTTCTAAAGGTAATGGTGCTTCAGGGTACTTTTCCTTACACAATTTTTCATAATTTTTGCAAAGAGTACTTACTGTTTCATGTGCTTCATCTTTTGAAATTAAAAATTTAATTAAAGTATCTCTCTCAAGTTCGATTTCTTTAATATCTGCTCCTCTTAAATATTCACCAGTTTCAACTTCCCAGTAGGTATCATTTAATTCACCAATATCTAAAGTATTAAGTTTATTCTGGAGTTCAATAATAATCTCATCGTTCGTTTTACTATCTTTCATTGGAGAGTTAACTAATTTTCCTAAACACTTATCCTTAAGATCATCTAAAAAGGTATTGTAAGGTTTGCCTTCAGCTAAACCTTGAAAGTGATTACTTTCAAAGTATTTGTTGATTGCAGCATTGGTTGAAATTTTATTCTTCCCCTTAGCAACTGCTACTTGAACGTAAACTTCCTGACTAATATACTCATTTAGATACTCTTTAATTTTATCAGATAGCATTTTATAAATTTTTACTTAATAAGCTTAATTGTATAATTCATCAAATAATATAGACAAGCATTAATGATTTCAAAAAAATATTATTCAATTATTTTTGTATTTTTTATTAGTTTGGGAATGTCAGTATTTATGTCTTGTGTAATCACTATTGTTAACACTGGTCTTGAAGGAGATTTTCTTCATCGTTGGGGTACTGCTTGGCTATTTGCTTTTCCACTTGCTTTCTTAGCTGGAAATTTTTTTTCACCAATCTCGAGAAAACTTACCGATAAACTAACTAAATCTTAACTTTTCAATCTTAAATTTTTAGGATCGAATGCTGGCTCTTCAATAATTTTTGATTTTATTTTTTGTCCCTGAATATCTATTAGAAATTCAGTTCCAACTTTTACTAAATTAGAATTCACATATGCAAAGGCTAAACTTTTGTTTACCCTAAATCCATAAGCACCAGAAGTAGTTAAGCCAACTCTTTCATTGTTATGGTACACTGGCTCATTACCCAAAACATCTGCTGTATTTGCCTCTACCTCTAAATAAACTAGTTTTATTTTAATTCCTTCTTTTAATTTTTTATCAATTGCTTTTGATCCAATAAATTCACTTTTTTTATCTAAGTTAAAAAACCGATCTAAACCTGCTTCAACTATACTAATTTCAGGAGTTAATTCAGTTCCCCAACCACGATATCCTTTTTCCATTCTCATTGAATTCATAGCATGAGATCCAAAATTTATTATTTTTAAATTTTGACCTGCGTCCATTAATAAATCATAAAGTTTTTCTAATTTATTCATTGAAACGTGAAGTTCCCAACCTAATTCTCCCATGTAATTCACTCTTAAAGCTAAAACTTTTATATTATTAATTTCAATTTCTTTTGCTTTTAACCAAGGGAAATTTTCATTTTCAATACTTTCCTTTGTGGTTTTTGCTAGTACTTCTCTTGATTTTGGACCAATTAATCCAAGAACACCATATTCATTGGTAATATTTTTAATATCAACTTTTTCATTTTTTAATTTATTTTGATTAAACCAATCTAAATCTCTTATTTCAGATAATGCTGCAGATAAGCCATAGTAATGATTTTCTTTTACTTTAGTGATAGTTAGCTCACTTTGAATTCTACCAATTTTATTATTTATATGTGTTAAGGCTATACTGCCATTTTTTTTTGGAATAATATTTGAGCAAAGTCTATCTAGAAAAGTGGAGCTATCCTCCCCTGTTATTTCATATTTAGAAAAAGTGCTTAAATCTATAATTCCAACATGTTCTGAAACATGCTCACATTCTTTTTGAATTATAGAATGTATGTTGTTTCTACTATAGCTTAACTCTTCTGTTATATTTTCTTTATTAAACCAAGCAGGTTTTTCCCAGCCATATAAATCGTAATATTCGGCTCCTTGATCTTTTAATTTTTTATAAATACCTGATGTTTTCATTGGTCTTCCAGCTGCAACTGTCTCGTGAGGCATAGGTGTTACATACATTCTTCTGTATTGCTCTTTTGATTTCTCAATTGAATAATTTTTATTAACCCAACTCATGTATCTACGAGGTTCAAATTCAAGCATATTAATTTCAGAGTCTCCATGAACAATTTGTTGTGCCATATATTTTCCAGCTCCTCCACCATGAGCTATTCCAATACTAGCTGCACAAAACATCCAAAAATTTTTAAGACCCGGCGCAGGTCCTGCTAAAAAATTGTCATCTGGTGTGTGTGTGATCGGTCCACAAATTATTTTTTTGATACCCACATCTTTAAATTCAGGAATTCTATCCATCCCCTTTTCGAGATGCTTTTCAATTCTATCTAGATCAGGCTCAAGTAACTCCATATCAAATTTCCAATCCATTCCATCTAAAGCCCAAGCTTCTACATCTTGTTCGTAAGGACCAATTAATAATCCTTTTCCTTCTTGTCTTAAATAAGATGAGGAATCTGGATCTCTTACAACAGGGAGTTCTTTTTCTAATTTTTCAATTGCTTGATGAGACTCAGTTACTAAATATTGGTGAACCATATTAATACTTGGAATGTTTTTTAGTCCAGCCATTTCACCTACTTCAGGACAAAAACTTCCCGCAGCATTTACAACGTGCTCACAAGTAATTTCACCTTTTTCAGTAATTAACTTCCATTCCTTTGATGGTAATTGTTTAATGTTTGTTACTCTATTGTTACGATAAATTTTAGCACCAGCATCTCTTGCACCTTTTGCCATTGCGTTAGTTGTGCTTGTGGGGTCTGTATATCCATCTTCTGGTGTGTAAAATGCACCAACGATTCCATCTAATTTAATAAATGGATGATATTTTTTAATTTCATTTGTAGTAATAATTTCACAAGGAGAGCCTACTACGTCTAATATACCTTTAGTGTGATGGAACCATTCAAGGTCTTCTTTCTTATAAGCAAGCCTTAAACTGCCCGTTTCATGAAAACCTGTAGCTTGACCAGTTTCTTTTTCTAAAGATTTATATAAGTTTGTTGAATGTAAATGAATTTTTGCAAGGCTTAAACTGCTTAACATATGAGGACATTGCCCAGCTGCATGCCAAGTTGATCCCGACGTAAGTTCACTCTTCTCAATTAAAACAATGTCTGTCCAACCTTCATTAGTTAAATGATATAAGAGACTAACACCCATTATACCACCACCTATAATGGCTAATTTTGCATGAGACTGAATTTTATCCATGATTAATAAAAGATATCATTCAAGAAATGGATTTACTATTTAAATTTTATTTAGTGCTCAGCTCTAAATTTCGAGTGACAAGATTTACAACTACTCCACATATATTTTCCAAGAGTTGCCTTCATATCTTCTGTTTCATCAATAGCAGATGTTAACTCAATCATATTACTTGAAGCTTTTGTCATTAATAAATTAAATTCATCTTTATTTTCCCAAATAGAAGGTAGTGCTTCTGTTTCAAATCCAGTTTTTGAATTTTCAGAGAAGAGATCTAATAATCTTTTATAATTATCACTCATTTCAATCATTAATATTTTTGCTTCATCTAAACTTCCATTAGATGCAAGACTATTAATTCTTTTTGCCGTTTTGTAATTTTTACTAAAAATAGATTGTCTTTCTTTAATAATCTCTTCTGCTGTTTGCTCAGAAAAAGCACTGAAAGTATAAAATAATATAAAGATAAAAAATAAAGTATTTTTAATTAATGTCATAATATGTTTAATTTAAACATGTCTATATTTAATAACATATCAAAATATGGATTACTTGCCAAATTAATCCATTGGCTAACTGCCGCAGGATTACTAATTCAAATACCACTAGGCTTTTACTTGGTAGATTTAGACTTTGATCAAACTAGGGTTGATATAGAAAATTATCATATATTATTTGGATTAATCCTATTTTATACAACTCTAATAAGGCTGACTTTTAAACTATTATCTCCTACACCAAATTTCAATGACAATGCTTTTCCTGGTCAAAAACTTCTAGCAAAGTTAAACCACTTTTTTTTATATTTAGCTTTATTAACAATAACTATATCGGGTATTTTTAAGAAATTATTTAATGGTGAAAGCTTAGTTATTTTTTTCAAAAAAGTTAATCTAACTTATAATTTTGAGCTCTCAGAACAGTTTTATTCAATTCACATATTAGCAAACTACATTCTAATTGGTTTAATAAGTCTTCATATTCTAGCGGTACTGTTTCATAAATTTTTATTAAAAGAGAATATTTTAAAGAGAATTTTATAATTTTTAATTATCAAATGCACATCTAAAACCAACATAGATTGCATAAAAGTTCGAGGGTTTATATTGAGCTCCATTAATACTGGTCTTTGAACCTCCATACCACCAGGAGGCCCCCGCTGTTAAAGAATTATTTTTTTCTTGATCTTCCACCCACTCCCAAACATTACCACCCATAGCGACTAATCCATTTACGCCTTCTGGCAATATTGTGACATCTACATGCTTGTCATAATTTAATAAACCTTGGGAGTTCATTTCTTTAGCTATATCTCCACTAGGGTATCTATAAGTTTTATCTTTAATAAATTTATCAGAATTAAATATTTGAGTGTAAGCAGCATAAGACCACTCCTCAAATGTAGGTAATCGGCCATTCATAAATTTACAATAATTTTCAACTTCAAATCTACTTAAATGAACAGCAGGCTCTAATTCACTATCAGGTTTTTTTCCATAGGGTGTTTTAAAATTCCAATTATCACGTTTTACCCAACCAGTACCCCATTCGTACCCACCACCATTTTTTTCAGCTTCTGTAATGACTTGGTTTTTAATTGTATAATTATTAAACTCCATAATTGTTACTTCATATTTATTTAGTGAAAATTTTCCAAAGTTAATTTTCTCATTTTCAAAACTAAATACTTTAATTGGTAAGATTAATAAAAATATCGAGAAATACTTTATACTTTTGAAAATATTATACATTTAAGTTTATCGTTGAATAAAATATTTTTTTTATATTTTAGGTTAATTTCATTAATGCCATTTAAAATTTGAAGTGAACTAAGCTTTAATAAAGTTGATATATAACGTTGTCTTATCATCTTTAAGTAAATATTTTTTTTGATATTAACTTTAAAATTAAATTTGATGATAGTTTTTTTAATATTAAGTTGAAGTAGTTTTTTCCAAATAAGATTGTCTCTTTTAAATGATTGAGTAAGTTTTTGTTTCATTAGAAAAAATGTAGGTATTTCATTATCTTTTGTATCTAAGGTTAAGATTAAAATAATTCCTCCAATGTTCAAACTAGAATATGAGTGGGCTAAAATCTTCTTAATATCTTTTAAATTAAATAAATGAATAGTTTGCTTGATCAGTATTAAATCAAATTTTTTTTTATTATTCTTAAGATATTTGATTGCATTTGTTTTTTTAAAAATGATTCTTTTGTCAAAATCTTTGTGATTTTCAATATCAAGTCCAACAGGCTTATTAATTAATTTGAGTTTAGAGGATAACGAGCCCATTATCTTACCTCGGCCACAACCAATATCTAGAATTTTTGAGTGTTTAGTTAGTTTTTTTTGTTTTAATAAAAAATTATTGAATGATTGGATATATTTAGCTGATGAAATCCAAGTTTTGTTATCCCAATTTTTTATACTTAACATTACCTAATTTAAAACATTTTAACTTATATTTAAATAAAGTATTAGTAACTCATGTTTAAAAAGTTACATATATTTCTTGGCGCAACTGTTGCAGATGCAGCAGCCCGACCTTTGCATTGGGTCTATGATGAAAAAAAACTAAAATCATATATTAAAGGAAAAAAGAATATTGCATTCTTTAAACAAAATAGATCTCCATTCTATTCTATAAAAACAGGAGAAGTTTCTGGTTACAATGATGTAGGTCAAGTAATGTTTAAAACATTAATTAAGACCACTAATCATAAAGAGGTTATTAAACTTTTTAAAAAGAATATTGTCAAAAATTTTGGACCAGGGTCAAGATATTGGAAAAATTTATCTTTAAGAAAAAAATACAAAAAAATTAAATGGAAAACAGCCATGAAAGGTCCATGGATCCATCAAAATATTTTAGAAACTATCAAAAATATTAAATTAAAAAAAACTATTACAGGTGGGACTAAAGTTAACGAGTCTGATGGGTATTGTGCAAGTCTACCCTTTTATTTTTCAAGTAATTCAGAGCAAAAAACAAAACAAATTATAAGAACGGTTGCTAATGGTAAAATTAGCGAACAATTTGCTTTGGCAAAACTTAAGATTATTGATTTAGCTGATAAGGGGGACAAGGATCCAGTTAATAGCTTTTTAAGAAAAAATATAAAAAATAAATACTTTAAAAATGTCATTGAAAACATCAAAAAAGTTAAAAAGGTAAAGTCAAAACCCCATAATTTCGTTGTAAAGAAATTTGGTAAAGCTTGTAGTTATCCAGGTACTTTTAATGGAGGAATACATGCAATCATAACCTCTAAAAGTTTTAAAACTGCAGTTATTAAAACAATTAAAGCTGGTGGATGCAATTGTTCACGTGCTAATTTTGTCGGTGCTTATTTTGCAGCCTATAAAGGTTTAAAAGGTATTCCTCAAGATTGGATTAAAAAAACAAATCCTGCAAAATCTATACTGAAATTTATTGCTTAAATGCAAAACCCCTCCATTAAATACATTTTAAAATTATCTATTCCAATTTTCTTTGCAAATTTGGCTATTCCATTAGTTGGTATTATTGATACTGGTTTAATGGGTAATCTTGGTAACTTGTCATACTTATCAGCAACTTCTGTTGCTGCTAATTTATTTTCTATGATTTTTTGGAGCTTTGGGTTTTTAAGGATGGGAACTGTGGGTCTGGTTTCACAAGCGTATGGTAAAGGAGATTATACAGAAGTATTTAATATTGTTATTCGAAATTTATTCTTTGTTTTACTAATTTCATTGATCTTAATTTTATTACAAAGTTATATATTTAATCTAAGTGTGGGTATTTTTAATTTATCAGATACTACTAGGCAATTTTATCAGGATTACTTTCAAATAAGAATTTATTCAGCACCTGGTGAACTAACCCTTTATATTATAACTGGTTTATTTGTCGGATTACAGAAGACTAAAATTTCAAGTTTAGCGGTTGGTCTTTTTTCAATTCTAAATATTATTTTAAGTATTATTTTAGTTTCAAAATTTGATTTGAATATTAAAGGGGTTGCTTATGGGACCTTAGTCTCTGCACTTTTGATAGCTGCAACTTTTTTAATTTATACATTTTGGTATCTAAATAAAATGTCTAAAATCAATATCAATATTAATGAATTAATAGATCTAAATAAACTTAAAAACATTTTTAATATTAATCTAAATATATTTGTTAGAACTATATTATTAACCTTTTCATTTTTTTGGTTTACTTACCTTGGCAGTCAAATTGGTGAAGACTACATTGCAGCAAATGCTATTCTTATTAACTTGGTCTTTTTATCTGCTTTCATTCTTGATGCTTACGCATTTTCAACTGAAGGTATGGTTGGTTATTCCTTGGGTAAAAAAGATATAAACTTATTTAAAAAAATTGTTAAAAACTCTTTTATTTTAAGCACTCTTACTGGATTAATTATTTCAATAATTTATTTTTTTATTAACAAGCACGTCATTATACTAATGTCTGATATTGAAACTATTAGAAATCTAAGTTCTTCTTATGCAGTATGGCTAATACTAATGCCTTTAATTTCATCATTTTGCTATCAATTTGATGGAATATTTATTGGTGCATCACAAACAAAAGAACTTAGAAATGCTATGATTTTTTCTGTATTTTCTTATCTATTATTGTCTTTATATTTAACAAAATTAATGGGCAATACTGGTATCTGGATATCTTTATGTTTGTTTATGGTGCTAAGAGCACTATCTTTATTTTATTACTTGGACAGAATTTATCTAAGATTTAGTACTACTAAATAAATACAACTACCTCTGATAAAATGGTATTCTAAATCAATGTTATTTCGACAACTCTTTGATAAAGTCTCAAGTACATTTACATACCTAATAGCTTCTGCAAAAGGAAGAGAGGCCTTAATCATTGATCCAGTGTTAGAAAATGTTGAACAATATATTAAGCTTCTTAAAGAACTAGATTTAAAGTTAGTAAAAGTTATTGATACCCATATCCATGCTGACCATATCTCAGGTATTGCCGAACTTAGAGATAAAACAAATTGTGTTACTGTAATGGGTGACAAAACCCCTGCTGATGTAGTTGCAATGCAAGTTGCCGATGAAGAAACAATTAAAATTGATGGCTTGGAATTACAGGCAATTTATACTCCAGGTCACACCATAGAAAGTTTTAGCTTCTTTATGAATGATAGGGTTTTCACTGGAGATGCATTGTTAATTAGAGGAACTGGTAGAACAGATTTTCAAAATGGAAATGCAAGAGATTCGTATAATTCCATTTTTAACAAACTTTTAAAGCTACCTGATGAAACATTAGTTTACCCTGCTCATGATTATAAAGGAGAGATGGTCAGTACCATAATAGAAGAAAAAAAATTCAACCCAAGACTTCAAGTAAGTTCTGTAGATCAATATATTGAAATTATGAATAATTTAAATTTACCCAATCCAAGCATGATGGATGTTGCAGTTCCTAGTAACTTACAATTAGGAATAGATTTTAATAGACAAAAAGTAAATAATGGAGTCGAACCAGAAAAATTTAATAAAATTAAAAATGATGCTCAGTCAATTTTGATCGATCTTAGAGAGCAAAATGAAATAGATAAAGATGGTATGATTAAAAATAGTACAGTGGTTCGTTTTCCAGAAATTAACGAGTATCTACAACAAAACAAAAATACTTTAAAAGATAAAAGAATTTTATTTTACTGCGCACATGGCCATAGATCAACTCTAGCAGTTCAATTATCAAAATCCTATCAATTTACCAATTGTTTTCACTTAATTGGTGGTCTTAAGAATTGGAAAAAAGAAGGTTTAGATTTATAAAATTAGAATTTAATAACTTAACTTTAAATTTAATCTTTTAAATTTATTTTTAAAACTAAAAAATAATTTATTATGATTTCCCGTATCTTTTTTAATCGTTTGTTGCCACAAATGAATCATTTCATGAGATAAAGTATTTAAAAACTCCATTTTATTTTTATACTTAGGCATCATCTCAAGTACAAATTTATTTGTACCTTTTCTATAAGAGATATATTCAACACATTGCCCTGATCCTCTTACTATTCTTTTAATCATTACATCATTAAAAGGATTGAGTTTATTATTAAATAAAGATTTATTAAAAATCTTAAAGTAATTTCTAATGTCTTTAAAATTAGTAGTATATTTTTTTTCTGTTTCTATTGTGTCTCTAAGTATTCTTTTTTTTGTTATTACAATGTAGCTATCTTTAACAATTTTCTTTTTTTTCATTTTTATAGAGTGTGTAAATAAGCGTTATTAAATGGGTATAATTTCTGATTATCTACTACTAAAACTGTAATATACAAGATAATAAAATCTTTAAAATACGAATGTTTTTAACTTTATTATGATGATGTTGTTTAAAAATTAAAGAGATTTTATAGCAGAATAAATTTTGTCTTTATTCATTTGACCAATGCTTCTATAGACCTCTTTGTTATTTTGGTAAATTACAATTGTTGTCCAATAGTCAATTCCTAGCTGTTTTGCAATAGTCTTATCCTTTTCTTGCTCGAAGCTTAAAAAGAGGATGTCCTCAAAGTCTTTTTCGGCTTGATTTAGGATCTTAATTTGAGCCTTACAGGTTGTGCATGTTTCATTCCAAGAATTTATGACAACTATTTTTCCATCAAGTTGTGCTTTTTCAAAAATTTCATTATTAAAAGTAGTACTTTTATCTACAGCAAATGAGTTGAATGAAATCAGTGTAAAAATTATGATGAATATTTTTTTCATAGTCTTAATATATAAGATACAAGATTAATTAACAACTCATTGTTTTATTTTATAACTCCAATTTGTTTCTGTCTCGATATGATAATTAAACCACTAATTATAATAATTAATGCACCAATATAACTATTAGTCGAAGGAACTTCATCAAATAAAAAATATCCATAAATAATGCCCCATAAAATCACTGAATATCTAAAAGTTGATGTAACAGACACAAGAGCAATCTTGATAGTTGCAATTGAAAAAATATAACCCATTGCTAAAAAAAAAGCTGAAATGAATAAAATAAAAATATCTTTTAAGGTAAAATCATAAAATTTGTAAATACTTAATATTCCAAAAAAAATAGTCACAACAAAACACGTCATAAATGCAATTTGAAGACTATGATAATCTTTTTTAAAATTTTTTGTGTACATATCTCTAATTGAAAGCATGATTGCTGCTAAGATTGGAAATATAAAATAATAACCAAACTCTAATTTCCCTGGATTAACAACTACTACCACTCCAATAAAACCTAAAATTACAGCACTCCATCTTCTCCATCTTACTTTTTCATTCATAAATATTGCACCAAATGCAGTTAAGATAATTGGCGCCATGCTTAATAGAATATAAACTTTTGCAAAAGGTAATAAGGCAATACCTATAAAAAAAAATAATGCAGCTAAAGATTCAAGAAGCCCTCTTATCTTTAGTTCTGTTGAAGAAAAAATTAACTTAAAATTTAATTGTTTTTTTATGTAAAGAAATAATACAATAAATAGTAGTGTAAAAATCCCTCTTATAAAAATTATTTGATTTAAAACAAATATTTCATCGAAATGTTCATATATGTTTTTTACAAAAGCATCATTTGTTGCAAATGAAAACTGACATAAAAGCATATAAAGTATGCCCAATAACTCATTGTTAATTTTAACTTTAGGAAACATTTTGTGAGTAAATATAGGCTTTTTTATTGGTAATATACAAAAATCAAGAACCAATATGAGGCAAGTCCAACAAGAATGGTTGCAATAATACTTCTACTAAAATATCCAATAATTATCGCAATTATAGCTGCTAGTATCTTAGGATTACTATCAATATCCATAGATCCTGTGGCATCAAGAAATATAGGGGGGAATATTATTGCCGGAAAAATGGCTGATGGAACGTAAGACAAAACTTTTTTTGTCTTTTCGTTTAGAATATCTTTCCTTAAGAAAAAAATCATAGAAAATCTTGTTAGGTAAGTCAAAATTCCACAATAAATAATTGTCGTCCAATGCATTATTTTTTCTTCTGGTCAATTAATGTGATTATAGTAGCAACCGATAAAGCTGTCAGTGTTGCTATAATAATGTAAGCTTGAAATGGTATTGAATTATACCCAACAGTTGCAACAATTCCTGAGACTAACATTACAATAATATTTTTATACTTTCTAAAATCATCAATTAACAAAGCTAAAAATGTTAAAGATATAGTAAAACTTAAACCTAACTCTTCAGGTACTACCGATCCAAGAACTATACCTAAAATTGTTGATATCTGCCAAATAGTCCAACAGGTAAAACCAGCTCCTAATAAGTGGTAGTGTTTAAAATTATTTTCTTTATTTTTTTTAAAATAAATATTTGAAACAGCAAATGCTTGATCAATTAATACATAGGACAATATAATTTTCCATCTCAGTTTTAAGTGAGAAAGATATTCAGAAAAAACTGCACCATATAGTAAATGTCTAGAGTTTACTGCGGTAACTGATGCGATTGCAACTAATGGTGATGCGCCACCAGAAAATAATTGTAATAAAACAATTTGAGAAGCTCCACCAAAAATTATAATAGACATACCAAATGTCATATAGGCACTCAAACCCACTTCCATTCCAATAACGCCGTATATAATTCCAAACGGAACTACTGGTATCATTAAAGGGCTTACATCAATAATCCCCCTGGACAATGTTTTAAATCTTTTATTCATTTTAATTTAGGATTTTGTATTAGAAACAAACTATATGATCAATATTAATTGGTCTCTTTATACCAAATTTTTCGTCAACTTCATGCTGATGAATATGATGTGAATGAACAAAAACAGGTATTAATTTATTACTTGCAGTTTTAAGAGTATAGATAAAATTTGTTCCTCTAAATTTTCTATCCACAACTTCTAATTTTAAATTACTTTTGTCATCATGCTCAAGATCCTCAGGCTGTAATAAAAGCTGAACTTCAGATCCTTTTGGATAATGTTTAATAAAATCTCCAGTTATTGTTCCAAGATCATCATTTTCTAAACTATTTTCACCTGTAACTTTTGCTGGGATTAAAATCCCTCGATTTAAAAAATTAACCACCTCTATTGAGTTTGGAAAATGGTAAACATTATATGGGTCATCATATTGCTTAAGTTGTCCATCTAAAATTATTCCACATTTAGTTCCCAGATAAAAAGCCTCATAAGAGTCATGTGTTACAATAATTGTTGTAATTTTATGTTCTGTTAAAATTTGCTTTAATTTAACCTGTATTTCCTCTTTAAAGTTCTGATCAACATTTGAAAGGGGCTCATCTAATAACAATAAATCAGGATTAGATAGCAAAGACCTTGCTAATGAAGCTCTTTGAGCTTCTCCAGAACTTATCTGGTGTGGGTATTTATCAACAATATGCTCAATGTGCAAAAGCTTATTTATTTCATTTAAATTTAAACCTTTTTTTTTCTTTTTATTCCTATCTGCACCAAATTTTATATTTTCTAAAACAGTATAATGGGGGAAAAGTGAATTATCCTGAAACCCCATTGAGATATTTCTATTTTCAGGTTCAATATGAATATTATCAGATGACAAAATTTTATTTTTTAAGGTAATCTTTCCTGATTGTACTTTTTCTAAACCTGCAATTGTTCTAAGTATGGTAGTTTTGCCGATACCAGATGGTCCTAACAAACAAACAATGTCTCCTTGATTTTCAATTGTTAGAGAAACATTATTCACTTTACTCTGTGCACTTGCTGCAAATGTTACATTATTTATTTCTAAGAAATTTTTTGTCATAAGTTTAATCCTTAAGGATATATCTAGATGTAATTAAAATAAAGCAACTTGCAATAAGTATAAGCAGTAATGATGGCGCTGCTGCAGCTTCAAGTAAATCTTGAGAAGCATAAATATATGCTTTTGTTGCGAAGGTTTCAAAGTTAAATGGTCTCATAATCAAGGTAATCGGTAATTCCTTGATTATTTCAATTGTTAATAAAATACCTATTAATAAAACTGAATTCTTTAAATATGGAAGGTGAATATTTTTAAAAGTTTTAAATTTAGAATAACCAAGAAGATAAGCGCTCTCATCTATAGAATAATTAATTTTTAAATATCCAGATTTAATTCCATTATTTGCTAAAGAATAAAATCTTATAAAATAAATTAGAACCAATCCTAAAACAGATCCAATAAAAATAGATTTTATAGATTCTGTTCCAAGGTAATTAATCATATTAAGATCGAGCCATGAAATAAATGTTATAAATGCAACAGCTAAAATAATTCCAGGTATAGCGTATCCAGAAATAGAAAATGTGTTTAGCATTTCTAGAAATTTACTTTTTGAAACTCTATTTCCATAGTTTGAAATAAAAGCCAATAATATTAACACACAACATGATAAAAAAACCAACAACATCGTATTTGAAAATAATTGAATTAAATTTAAATCTAATAAATGTTTTGGAAAAATAATTGTCCAATATAACATTTGAAAAACTGGAAATAAAAAACTTAAGAAAAATACAACTATACAAAATAACGAAGCTGAAATTGATTTATAGCCAGATAATTGAATTACAGATTTTGATTTAAATCCTCCTTTTGAAGATGTGTGATATTGAGCTTTCTTTCTAGATAAATTTTCTAAGATAAATAACCCAAGTATAAAAATTAATAAGTAAGAGGATAACCTATTTGCTAAAGTAAGGTCATCAAAAGATATCCAAGCATTATAAATACCTGTTGTTAATGTTGATACTCCAAAAAATGAAACTGAACCAAAATCTGATAAAGTTTCCATTGCAACTAAAGAAAGGCCAGCAACTATTGCAGGTCTTGCCGAAGGTAAGATTATCTTAAAAAATGATTTTTGTTTGGAAAAGCCAAGGTTTTTTCCAAGTTCTAGTAAGTTTTGTGACTGATAATGAAATGATGCTCTAGTTAATACATAAACATAACCAAATAGTGAAAATGATATTGAAATTATCGCTCCTAACATTCCATCAAACTTAGGGATATGAGTATTATAATTTCCCTCACCCAATAAGTTTTTTAAAATTGAAAAAGCTGTTCCATAGTTTTCAAAAAAAGCGGTTAATGAGTATGCATAAATATAAGCTGGTACAGCAAAAGATAAAATTAAAGCCCATTTAAAAAAATTAACACCAGGAAATTTGTAGAATGAAACTAAATAAGCACAACCAACCCCTATGATAAAAGTTAAGGTTAAAACACCTGTCAAAAGTATTAATGAATTATAAATATAATCTAAAAGAAAAGTATTTTTTAAAACTGTTACATAGCCTCCAGTTGTTTCAAAGAAACTACTGAATACAGTTATAATGGGTACAGCTACAATTATGGATATGACAAAAGAACTAAAATACCAAATGTTAATCTTATTACCCATTTTTTAACAACGCACTAATAACATCAAGCAGGGTAATTAACTTAATATTAAAAGCGCGCTGTGTTATAACCTCTTTATTTCCACTTCGCGTTAAGCATTATCTCTAATGCGGTAGCTTGATTTTTTCCATAATTAGCTACTTTAGTTTTAAGGTCTTGTTTAAAATCAAACCCCATTTGTTTAATTAATTCATGAGGTTCAACACCTTCAATCATTGGATATTCATACGTATTATTAACAATATGTTGCTGAGCATCTTTAGTTAATAAAAACTCTAACAGTTTAATTGCGTTATCTTTATTTGGAGCATATTTTAATATTCCACCCCCACTAATATTCATATGCGTTCCCCTATCACCCTGATTTGGGAAAAATGGTAATACTTTTTTTGCAGCCTCTTGTTGCTCTGCGCCTTTACTGCCAGAAAGCATTAGTGCATAATAATAAGTATTTGCAACAGCAAGATCAGCTTCCCCAGCTGCTACAGCTAAAATCTGAGCTCTATCATTTCCTTTTGAGTCTCTAGCCATATTGTTAACCAAATTTTCTGCCCAAATAGTAGTGCTCTCTTTTCCATTATTATCTATTAATGAAGCTACTAGAGATTGATTATAAATATTATTAGATTGTCTTATAACAATTCTACCTTTCCACTTAGGATCAGCAAGACCTTCATAAGTCAATCCATTAAGATCATTGTCACTTACTCTCTCTGGAGAGTAATAAATTATTCGTGCTCTTTTAGCTATTCCTGTCCAATTTTTAGATCTAAAGTTTGCCGGTACTGCAGATTTAATTGCTGGTGACATAGAGTTTTGAAACATTCCCTTTAAATCAAAAAGTCCTAACTTCCCAGCATCAGCTGTAATATAAAGATCAGCTTTGGAATTTTTTCCCTCTTCTATAATTCTATTTTGAAGAGATTTATCTTTGCCAGATATGACATTAACTTTGATCCCAGTTTGAGATGTAAATTTATTGTAAAGCTGAATATCTGAGTCATAATGTCTTGCGCTAAAAACATTAACTTCACTAGCTAAAGCCATGATTTTAAAAAAACTCAAGGTTAATATAATAAGTATAATTTTTTTCATTTTTTCCTTTATTTTTTACCCTTGATTAGTTTAGAATGCTTATTATTAACATTGCGAATGATTATCAATCGCATTTATTGACGCAGTTTACAATGGTTAATTAAGTTAATATCCGGATAAGCAGATTACTTAGGAAAGACATGAATGCATAAAACCCTATAAAGAAATTGCAGTACATTATTGAGACAGCCCGGTTTCTAACTCTTCTTTTTCTTACAAATGGCTTATCATCAAGGTCTGAAACATCTCTTTCTCCAATTACTTGATAGTCATATGACCAACGCCATACAGAATTACCAAAACGTTCATCTGTATTATTGTAATAGATAATCCAAGCAACAATGTATCTGTGAGAAATATAGAGAATAATTAAAAGTAAACTACTTATAAACATCCAAATATATAATCATATTTAGAAAGCTTATTAAAGACTAATTAAAACTGTTCAGATTCTGTTGATCCTGCCATAGCAGTTGTAGAACTTTTTCCACTACTTATGGTATTTGAAACTGCATCAAAATAAGACGTTCCAACTTCTCGTTGGTGTTTAACACTTGTGTAACCATCTTTTTCTCTAGCAAATTCAAGCTCTTGGATTTTAGAATAAGCCGTCATTCCTTCTGTTTTATATCTTTCAGCAAGTTCAAAAATTGCAATATTTTGAGTATGAAATCCTGCAAGAGTTATAAACTGGAATTTATATCCCATCTCACTAATTTTTTGCTGAAATGTTGCAATCTCAGCATCTGATAAATGCTTTTTCCAATTGAACGAGGGAGAGCAATTGTAAGCTAATAATTTACCAGGAAACTTTTTATGAATTGCATCTGCAAACTTTTTTGCCTCTTCTAAGTTTGGTGTTGCAGTTTCACACCAGATTAAATCTGAATAAGGTGCGTATGCTAAACCTCTAGAGATTGCTTGATCAATTCCGTGTTTAACATAATAAAAACCTTCAGGAGATCTTTCTCCAGTTAAAAATGGTTTATCATTTTCGTCAAAATCATTCGTAATTAATTTTGCAGCATTAGCATCTGTTCTTGCTAAAATTATTAAGGGTACATCTGCAATATCCGCTGCAAGTCTTGCAGCTTTTAAGTTTTTAATCATAGTGCCAGTTGGAACTAAAACTTTTCCACCCATATGGCCACATTTTTTTTCGCTAGCTAATTGATCTTCAAAGTGAACTCCAGCCGCACCTGCTTTAATAAATTTTTTTGCTAATTCAAAAACATTTAATGGACCACCAAAACCTGCCTCACCATCTGCAATAATCGGCAACATATAATCTGTTCTATCTTTTGATTTCATTTCACCATCTTGTAATTCCATATGCTGAATTTGATCTGCTCTAATTAATGCATTATTCATAGACTCAACTAATTTTGGTGCACTATCATATGGATATAAAGATTGATCAGGATACATTTCACCAGCTGTATTTGCATCAGCTGCTACTTGCCATCCACTTAAATAAATTGCTTTTAATCCAGCTTTCGCATGTTGAATAGCATGGTTTCCCGATAGAGATCCCAATGTATTAATATAATTTTCAGAATTTAACAAATCCCATAATTTTTTGGATTGGTGTTTACACATAGAATATTCAATTTTGATTGAACCTCTTAATCTCTCAACCTCTTCTTGGGTATAGTCTCTTTTAATTCCTGCAAATCTTTTTAAATCGTATGAGATGTTCTCAGCACTCATTTAGTCCTTTACTGTTATGTTGTGAAAATATTTAAGTGAACGAATTAATTACTGTCGTTGATTTGATCAACTAAAGCATCCATTCCACTTGAACCCCAATCACAGTAATCATCTCTTATATAGATGCCTTTTGCATTATATTGAGAAATGTCTTCTTCTCTTATGATTTGAGCTTCATTTTCAGTGTTTTTTATTTTATCGTCCATGTAAACTTTATAATTTACTAAATTTACAAATTCCAACAAAATCGTTAAAAGCCTTGTAAAACAACATAATTTATTGTAAATTTAAATTTACAAAATTTACAAATAACTAATATGAGTCAATTAGATATTAAAATAGGTCCAAAAATAAAAGCTTTTAGAAGGCAGTTAGGGCTGCAAGCTAATAAGCTTTCAGAGGATCTGGGAATTTCTCCAAGCTATTTGAATTTAATTGAAAGTGGAAAAAGAAAAATAGATGGAGATTTATTACTTAAGGTTTGTGATAAATTAAATATCCAACTTTCAGATTTAACTTCAAAATCAGATATTAATTTAGAAAATACAATTTCAGAAATTTTAGATGATAAATTATTTGAAGACTTAGATATTCTGGGTCCTGAAGTTAAAGATCTTGTTGGCACAAACCCTAAGATCGGTAGAGCTCTTGTTAGATTAGGAGATATTCTTAAAAAGAAAGATCACGAACTAATTAATAAAATAGAAAAAATTTCAGGTAAGATAGTGGATAATAGAAAAAACTCTTTTCCTGGAGAAGTAATATCTGATTTTCTTCAACAACATAAAAACTATTTTCCGAAATTAGAAGAATTTGCAAATAAAGTTTTTGATAAAATTCAAAAAAATAACAGAACTCGATATATTGCGTTATGTGAGTATTTAAATAAAGAATATTCAATTACAGTAAAAGATATTTTACCTGAAGAAGGAAAGCCTTTTTCTAAAATCTATAATAAGAGCAAAAAAGAACTTTTGTTAAGTGATTATAGTTCCCTAGAAACAAAAAAACTTCATGCTGCTGCTCAAATTGCACAAGAAGGTGCAATGAAAGATATTGATAATTATTTATCGAAATTTTCTTTTCCATCAGATGAGTCTAAAAAATTAACTAAAGTTGCTTTATTAAATTATTGTGGTGCTGCAATTTTAATGCCCTACAAGCCCTTTCATGCTGAATGTAAAAAATTAAAGTATGACTTGGAACTTTTACAAAATACATTTGCAACTTCTTTTGAGCAAGTTGCTCACCGTGTAACATGTTTGCAAGATCCAAAATTACCTGGAATTCCTTTTCACATGTTAAGAGTTGATATGGCAGGAAATATTTCAAAAAGATTTTCTTTATCAGGAATTGATATACCAAGATATGGTGGAGCTTGTCCTAGATGGAATGTTTATTCAGCCTTTACAAGACCCGGTGTTATTCAAGCAGCAGTAAGTAAAATGACTAATGGTGAAAAATATGTGTGTATTGCAAGAACAGTTGAAAAAGGTGTCGGACGATTTGGTCAATCAAAAAGTATTTTATCAATTGGTCTTGGTTGTGACGCAAAGTATGCAAAAGATTTTGTGTACACTGAAAACATTAATGTAAGTGATAAAACTACAGAAATTCCCATTGGTGTATCTTGCAGAACTTGTGATAGATTGGATTGTCCACAAAGAGCCTTTCCACCTTTACACAAAAAATTTGATGTAGATATCAATTCTAGAGGTGTTTCAGTTTATGTTAATGACAAGTCTAGTTAATTAAGACTTCCAATCACCAATTTTACTAAACAAAAAGTTCCTAAAAGCGGTTATTCTTGCTGTGTTTTTAAGTGATTGAGGATAGACAAAGTGAGCCTCTGTTATAGGTCCTTCTGAATTAGGAAGTACTTTTATTATATTATTTGAATTTGAAACTAAATACTCTGGAAGTGCTGCAAGACCTACGCCTGCTTCAACTGCCAAAAGTAAACCCATAACACTATTAACTTTCATTACTGGTTTTCTTTTTTTACCATCTTTAATTCCAAGCTTTAAAGCCCAATCTGGATCATAGACGGGAGATGGTGCTCCTTTTCCAAATGAAATAAATTTATGTTTATTAAGATCTGAAATGGTTTTAGGCATCCCATGTTTTTCTAAATATTTATTAGAGCCATAAATATAATATTTTAAATCCACTAATTTTTTTTGAATATAATTGAGCTGCTTAGGTCTTCTCATGAAAATACCTATATCTGCTTGTCTCGTACTTAAATCCAATTCCTTATCTTCAAAAATTAATTCAATTTCTATTTCAGGGTTTAAAGTCATAAATTCTTGAATACGAGGTGTTAACCAGTGGGTACCAAAACTTCTAACTGTTGTAATAGTTAATTTACCTGTTGGTTTATTTTTTTGATCTCCTAAGGTTGACTCAACTTCTTTTAATTTACTAATTACATCATGGGCTGTTTTAAATAAATATTCACCATTTTCAGTTAATGTAAGACCTCTAGCGTGCCTTTCAAAGAGTTGCACTTTAAGATCTTGTTCTAAAGATTGAATTTGTCTACTAATTGCTGATTGACTTAAGTTTAGGTTTATTGTTGCGTTAGTGAAGCTTCCCGCTTCTGCAACTGCATGAAATATTTTTAATTTATCCCAATCCATTATTTATTAAGATCGACTATATATCTTCCGGATGTTTCACCTTTTAACATTTTTGGATATATATCTATTAAATCTTCTAAGCTTACTGTCTTTATTGATTTTTCTAATTGTTCAAAATCAATAAGACTTTTAACTTCTCCCCAAACAAACTCTCTTCTTTTAATAGATGCTGTAACAGAATTAATTCCCCAAAGTTTAACACCTCTAATAATAAAAGGCATAACTGTTGTATTTAATTTATAATCAGAAGCGTTTCCACAAGCTGCAACAATTCCATTATCTCTAGTTTGAGCAAGTGCATTAGCAAGTATCTTTCCACCAACTGTATCAACAACACCGTCCCACAAACCTTTGTCTAATGGTCTAGCGTCTTTATCTAAATCTGCTTTATTTATTATGTTTTTAGCACCTAATGATCTTAAGTATTCTTCATTTTCAGCTTTTCCAGTAACAGCTGTAACATCATAACCAAATTTATTTAAAATCATCACTGCAATACTTCCAACACCCCCGGATGCACCAGTTACTAAAACATCTTTTACTTTTTCACCTAATAGAAGTTCTTCTCGTGCTTTGATTGCAAAAGAGCATAATAATGCTGTTAGTCCAGCAGTCCCTAAGATCATTGCCTGTTTAGATGTAATGTCTTTTGGTTTTTTAACTAAGTAATCTCCATTAACTTTTGCTAACTGAGAATAACCACCAAAGTAAATTTCACCCACTCTCCAACCTGTAAGGATCACTTCATCCCCTTTTACAAATTTTGAATTATCACTTTCTAAAACAGTGCCTGCAAAATCAATTCCTGGGATATGTGGAAATTCTTTTACTAATTTTGCCCCATTATTTAAAATAAGTGCATCTTTATAGTTTAAGTCTGAATAATCTACTTGAACAAGTACATCTCCATGTTTTAAAAATGATTTATCTATTGATTTTACTTCTCGTGTAAAATTTTCACTTTCTTGATTGACAACTAATGCTTTAAAATTATCCGACATGTTTTTCTCCCTTAGGAAGGTTACTTACTAATAAATCTTAAATATCTATTCTGAATACTTAAATCTTTTTTAAACTCTCCTAAGAAATAATTTGTAACGGTTGTTGCATTTTCTTTTTTAATGCCTCTCATCGTCATACATTGGTGTGCTGCATCAATTGTAACAGCAACTCCTTTTGCATCTAATGAAGTCATTAAAGCTTGAGCAACTTGCATTGTTAATCTTTCTTGTGTCTGTAATCTTTTTGAAAAAACTTCTACTACTCTTGCAAGTTTACTTAAACCTACAACTCTTTCATTTGGAATATAGGCAACATGTGCTGTCCCAACTATTGGTGCCATGTGGTGCTCACAATGACTTGATACTGAAATATTTTTTTCAACAACCATGTCATCATAACCTTCAACATCACCAAAAGTTTTCTCTAAAATTTTATTTGCGTCCTCAGTATATCCACCAAAATATTCTTTAAATGCTTTAACAACTCTTTTTGGAGTTTCTAATAATCCTTCTCTACTAGGATCTTCGCCCATCCAAGCTAAAATAGTTTTAAAGGCCTCTTCAGCTTCTTTATCAGAAACTTTTTTGGTATCTAAAATTTTGTTATCTGTGTCTTCTACTAATTTCATAAGGCAAGTTTATACAGTAAATCATTGTTTTTAAAATATTTAATATATTCCTCAATATGCTACATAATCACCTAGTTATGTTTAAAAAAAGAGAAAATATAGTCGAAATTGAAGAAGGGAAACTCCTTTCACCAAAATTTGATAATGATGGGTTAATTCCAGTTATTACTATGTGCTCAAAAACTAAAGATGTTTTGATGCATGGTTACATGAATGTTGAAGCTTTTAAAAAAACCATTGAGACTAAAGAGGCTCATTACTTTAGTAGATCGAGACAGCAGATTTGGCACAAAGGTAAAACAAGTGGCTTCACTCAAAAAGTAACTGAAATTAGAATTGATGATGATCAAGACTCAGTCTGGTTATCTGTCGATATTGGTGATGGTTCAAGTTGTCATGTTGGTTATCGATCATGTTTTTATAGATCAATTCCACTGGGACCAATTGAAAATGGTAGAGAAGTTGAAATGAAATTTGAAGAAAAAGAAAAATCTTTTGATCCTGAGGTTGTCTATAAAGGTCAACCCAATCCTACAAAAATTTAAATGAGTGATAAACAAAAGAATGTTCTAGGTGAGGATCTAGAAGAATGCTCTAACGATCCTTTAACAGGATGGCACAGAGATGGCTGTTGTAGTACTGATGAAAATGATCATGGTGTTCACACAGTTTGTGCAAAAGTTACAACGGAATTTTTAGAATGGTGTAAGGAAGCTGGAAATGATTTAATTACACCTCATCCTGAATTTGGTTTTCCAGGATTAAAAGCTGGAGATGGTTGGTGTGTATGTGCTAGTTGGTATGCAAGAGCTGCTGATGCTGGAAAACCATGCCCTGTTTATTTAAAAAGAACACATGAAAAAACTTTAAAGCTTGTTTCTATGGAAGTTTTAAAGAAGAATGCTATCGATTTATCTTAATTAATTCTTAATTAAAAATCATTTTCTTGTAAAACTCAAAATGAACTAATAAGTTTTTAAAATGGAAATTGCAACAAAGATAGCTCCATTAGGTTTAGCTTTAATAATGTTGGGACTTGGATTGAGCTTAACTATCCAAGATTTCATAAGAGTAGTTAAAATTCCAAAAGATTTTTTAATTGGTTTTATTTCTCAGTTAGTTTTGCTACCGATTGTTGCACTATCTATAGCATTAATATTAAGTCTATCATCAGAACTTGCTATTGGATTGATGTTAATTGCATGTGCTCCTGGTGGTGTTACATCAAATGTAATTACTAAATTTGCTGATGGTGACGTTGCACTTTCAATATCACTGACTGCTGTTGTTAGTTTGATTAGTATTATTTCTGTTCCATTCATAATGTTTACATCTGTTGATTTTTTTGGAGTTAATTTAATTAAAGAAATATCAATGACTGGTATTGCTTTAAAAATGTTTCTTGTTGTTACAGTTCCTGTAATAATTGGAATGATAATTAAGCATTTCGCTAAAAATTTTATTGATAAGCAAGCCTCACTAATTCAAAAAATTTCAGTATTGTTATTTGTGTTGGTGTTTGCTGCTATTTATATAGAGGAGTGGGATAATATTGTTTCTTATATAATGAATGCAGGCTTAGCTGTTTTAATTTTAAACTTAATAATGATGATTTTAGGTTTTTATATTGCAAAATATTTTGCATCAGGAGTCGCGCAGCAAAGGTGTATTTCAATAGAATGTGGTCTCCAAAATGGAACTTTAGCACTTTTTGTTGGAACGCAAATGTTTGGCGAAAATATAAATACTTTTATTGTACCAACAGCTGCTTATGCTTTGATAATGATGATGACTTCAGTAATTTTTGTATTTATTCTTAGAAAAAATACTTAAAATTTTAATTATTTTTCATTAAACTTAAATTATAAACACGTGCAGTAAGTTTAGATAAATTATTAAAGGTGTTTTTTTGTACATTTAATATTTCTTCTTGATAAACACCTGTTGAAGAATAATGTTTTTTACTATCTATTTTTAAAAATTTTTCTTTTATTAATCTATTTAATTTTCTAATAACTGTAGCTCTTGGGATACCTGTAATATCTGAAATAGACATTGCATTAACACCTGCATCATCTTTATTATCAGCAAAGAAATATTTTTCTAAGTAAAATTCTTTACTCATTTCACTATTATCATTTCTTTTTGAGTTTAAAGCATGATTGATTAAACAAATACCACTAATATGAAAAGATTCTAAGTCACCAAAAACTTTTTTAAATCCTAACAACATAGGCATTTGCATTTCATAATAAAGTTGCCAAACAAATGAAAAATACTCCTTACATGTTTTTGCTAGGCTTTCAGTGCTTAATGGTTCTTGTATTAGCTCCTCGTCAGCACATATTTTTGAAAAAGTTGATAAAAATCTTGTAATCCTTTTTATCGTTTCTTGAGGTTTTATATTTGGCCAAGTGTTTCTATCAATTATAATCTTTTTATTTTTTCTTTTTATTGTGCCCATTTCTTCTAATTCAATAACTTTTCTTCTAGTTGTTTCTTTTGGTATATTGAGAGATTTAGATATCTCCATTATGTTAATTGTATCGATTTCAATCTCATTTTGATCAAAATACTCTTCATAATTTAACTTCACAAAGTTTTTAGAATATGTTTCAAATGTCTGCTGTAATAAATGCATAATGATCATAAATTTTTCATAGTCATGAAAAGTTCTGTAAACATTATTGACCCATGCCAATTGTAATGGTGTCCAAACAGGTATTATCGAAGAAAAGTTTTTCTCAATTATTTCTCGAACATCCTCACTGCGGATTTGCTTTGATATTTCGGGTAATATTTTTGACATAAAATTAAATTTTAACCCAAAATGAACATAATTAAGGTTAGAGTCAACCCAAAATGATCATCAGGTAAATTGTACTATTTATAATTAAATGGTTTATTAATGGCATGAGTACCGAAAAATTAATTAAAAGAGAAATTAATGATCTTCCTCCCTTAGAGACCCCTGAAAAGAGTGAGGAAGTTTCATCATCTGGAAGAGTAGATATTAATATTCTTTTAAACAGAGCTAGAAAAGAAAAAGAAAAAGAAAATCTAACAAACCTAGTTTTTGTTGGATTAACGTCTTGCCTAATTATTGTTGTCGGTATTATCTTATCCTTTTAACTACATATTTCCGTATTTAGGCCCACCACTTCCTTCGGGTGTTACCCAAGTAATATTTTGAGAAGGTTCTTTAATATCACAAGTTTTGCAATGAATACAATTTTGAGAATTTATAACAAATTTATTTACACCATTTTCATTTTGAACTTCATAAACGCCTGCGGGGCAATATCTTTGAGCAGGTTCATCAAATTTTTCTAAAGTATAATTTATCGGTAAGTTTGGATCTTTTAGTTGTAAGTGTACAGGTTGATTATCAGTGTGATTGGTTCCTGTTAAATAAACAGAACTTGTTTTATCAAATGTAATCACATTATCTGGTTTAGGGTAATCAATTTTTGGCATTTCATTTGCTGGTTTTAATGTTTCATGGTCAGCATGTTTGTGCCTTAAAGTAAAAGGTAATTTTCCTCTAAATAATATTTGATCAATTCCTGTAAATATTATTCCAAGAATTAAACCCCAGCTAAAACTTGGTTTAACATTTCGAGCTTGGTGGAGCTCCTCATAAATCCAACTTTTTTTAAATTTATCCTCATAAATTGATAAATCTTTATTTTCTTTTAAATGTTGGTTTATTGTTTCTGCAGCAATCATTCCACTTTTCATTGCAGTATGTGATCCTTTAATCTTAGGCATATTTAAAGTTCCCGCATCACAACCAATTAATAAAGCTCCAGGCATAAACATTTTTGGTAAACTCTGAAGTCCACCTTCAATTAAAGCCCTTGCTCCATATGAAATACGTTTTCCACCTTCAATTATCTTTTTAATTGCAGGGTGAGTTTTAAATCTTTGAAATTCATCAAACGGTGAAAGATGTGGGTTTTTATAATCAAGACCAATTACATATCCTAAAAAAACTTGTTTGTTTTCTGCATGATACATAAAGCTGCCACCATAAGTATTGTTATCGAGTGGCCAACCTGCAGTATGCATGACCATTCCCTCTTCATGATTTTTTTCACTGATTTCCCAAATTTCTTTAAACCCAATTCCATATTGCTGAGGATCTTTACCTTCTGATAAATTATATTTTTCTATTAATTGTTTTCCAAGATGTCCTCTACATCCTTCTGCAAACACAGTAACTTTTCCTAAAAGCTCTATACCTGGTTCAAAGCCATCTTTTTTATTTCCATTTTTATCAACTCCCATGTCTTGAGTTGCAACTCCTTTAACAGATCCATCTTCATTGTATAAAATTTCACTTGCGGGAAAACCTGGAAATATTTCAACACCTAAAGCTTCTGCTTGTTCTGCTAGCCATCTGCATAGATTTGCTAAACTAATTATGTAATTATTATGATTTTGTTGAACTGATGGAAGCAGCCATGTTGGCCAGCTTAATGATTTAGACTTTCCTAAAAATAAGAATTTTTCTTTAGAAACCTTAGTTTTTATAGGTGAATTAAGTTCTTTCCAGTTTGGTAATAACTCATCTAATGCTCTAGTTTCAAAAACATTGCCACTTAAAATATGTGCTCCTATTTCGGATGCTTTTTCAAGTAGGCAAATATTTAATTCTGGATCTAATTGTTTAATTTTAATAGCAGTCGATAGTCCTGATGGGCCACCACCAACAATTACCACGTCATACTCCATTGCTTCTCTAGGCATATGGTAATTTTTTATATTATTTGTTATTTTTGTATAGTGTTTAATTTATTCAATTCTTCTAGGAATTGAGGGAGAGCTTCAAACAAATCAGCCTCTAAACCGTAATCAGCAACACTAAAAATAGGTGCCTCTCCATCTTTATTTATTGCGACAATAATTTTACTTTCTTTCATACCAGCTAAATGTTGAATTGCTCCAGAAATACCAACTGCAATATATAGATCTGGCACTACAACTTTACCCGTTTGACCAACTTGATGTTCGTTACTTATGTAACCTGCATCCACTGCTGCACGCGAAGCGCCTATTGCAGCATTTAATTTATCTGCAATATCAGTAATTAATTTAAAATTGTCACCATTTTGCATACCTCTTCCACCTGAGATCACAATTCTTGCAGTTCCAAGTTCTGGTCTGTCTGATTTAACTTCTTCTCTTTTAATAAATTTAGATAACGTAAACTCTTTTACCGAATCCATTTTTTCAATGGGTGCTGATCCACCTGAAGTTTCACAAGGTTCAAATGAAGTTGGTCTAATAGTTACACATTTTTTTGTATCAGTGCTTTTTACAGTTGCAAATGCATTTCCCGCATAAATAGGTCTGATAAATGTATCTGGAGATACCACTTTGATTATGTCACTAACTTGTGATGTGTCCATTAAAGCTGCTATTCTTGGCATTAAGTTTTTACCAAATGTATTAGCCGAACTAATTAAATGTGAATAATTTTCAGAAACTTTAACAATTAATGGTGCAAAATTTTCCGGTAGAAAATTTTCATAATGACTAGCTTCAACTTGTATTACTTTTTTAACCAAGGGTATTTCAGATAAAACTTTTGCAACATCAGAGCAATTGTTTCCTATTAGTAATGCATGAACATCACCATCAATTTGTGATGCGGCTGTAATAGCGTTAAGAGTAAAAGGTCTTAATTCTTTATTATTATGTTCAGCAATTAATAAAATTGACATTATATAACTTTCGCCTCATTTTTAAGCTTTTGCACAAGTTCAGCTACACTTGATACTTTAATTCCAGCTTTTCTTTTTGGTGGCTCTTCAACTTTAATTTGTTGAACTCTTGGTGTTGCATCAACACCTAAATCTGCAGCTGTCATTTGATCTATTGGTTTCTTCTTAGCTTTCATAATATTTGGTAGAGATGCATAACGCGGTTCATTTAATCTTAAATCACAAGTAACTACCGCTGGAACATTAACTTCAATAGTTTCTAAGCCTTCATCAATTTCTCTAATTATTTCTAATTTATTGTCTTTAATGTCAATTTTTGATGCAAAAGTTGCTTGAGGCCAGTTCAATAAAGCACTCAACATTTGTCCTGTTTGGTTGCAATCATCATCAATTGCTTGTTTACCCATAAATACTAGATCAGGTTTTTCTTTATCAACAATTTTTTGTAATATTTTAGCTACTGCTAAGGGTTCGACTACGCCATCTACTTTAACATGAATTCCTCGATCAGCACCAACAGCTAATGCTTTTCTAACTGTTTCTTGTGCTTTTTCTTCACCAATAGTAACCGCAACTATTTCTGTTGCTTTACCTGCTTCTTTAATTTTTACAGCCTCTTCAATTGCATTATCATCAGGTGGGTTGGTTGACATCTTAACATTATCCGTAACAATTCCTGTGCCATCTTCTTTAACTCTGATTTGAACATTGTAATCAATAACTCTTTTTACAGCGACTAATATTTTCATTATGCTCTTAATAAGTTGTTTTCAGGATCATATGGGCTTTCTTCTAAAATTGTACAATCATACATTTTACCAAGAATATCAATTTTCAATTTTTGCCCTGGTGTCGCAATCTCTGGTTTGACCATTCCTAATGCGATTGATTTTCCAAGTCTAAATCCAAAATCTCCACCAGTTGCACGTCCTATAACTTTTTCATTATCATAAATTGGATTATTCCCTAAAACATCTGCATCCTCTATATTGTGAACTTCCAAGGTAACCAATTGATTTGAAAATCCTTTTTCTCTCCATTTATTCAAAGCATCCAATCCTATAAAATTTCCTTTGTTTGGATGAACAAATCTATCTAACCCAGATTCGTAAGGTGAATATTCAATTGATAATTCTGTGCCAACAAGTTTATAAGATTTTTCAAGTCTCAAACTATTCATTGCTCTAATTCCATAAGGCTTAAGACCTAAATCTTTTCCAGCTTCCATTAATCTATCAAAGATGTGATTTTGATATTCAATTGGATGATGCAATTCCCAGCCAAGCTCACCTACAAAGTTTACTCTCATAGCATTAACTGGTGCATTACCAACATCAATATTTTTTGCACTCAACCATTTAAAATTTTCATTTGAAAAATCATCTCTTGAAACTCTTTTCATTAGCTCTCTAGCTTTAGGACCAGATATAACTAGAACTCCCATACTGTTCGTTAAATTTTCAAATTGAACACTACCATCAGTTGGCATCCACTTTTGAATCCAGTCATGATCTAATCTTTGGTTTGCTCCTGCAGAAACTAAATAGTAACTTCCCTCAGCTTCTTTCATGATTGTAAATTCAGAGTGCACTCCACCCTTAGTATTAAGTGCATGACATAATCCAATTCTTCCAATTTTTTTAGGAAGTTTGTTTGCAACTAAATAATCTAAAAACTCTTCAGCACCAGGTCCTTTAATTCTACATTTAGCAAATGCCGTCATATCTAAAAGACCAACATTCTCTTTTACATTTTTGCATTCTTGCTCAATTGCTTTAAACCATTTTGATCTTCTAAATGACCAGTCATCTTTTTGCTCCATCCCGTCAATTGCGAAGAAGTTGGGTCTTTCCCAACCAAATTTTTGACCAAATACTGCGCCTAATGCTTTCATTCTATCATAACAAGGTGATGTTCTTAATTCTCTAGCAGCCTCTCTTTCTTCATCTGGGTAGTGAACTTTAAATACATGATTGTAAGCTTCTTCGTTTTTTTCTTTTAAATAAGATTTTGTTGCATAATCACCAAACCTTCTTGGTTCAACACCAAGCATATCTATTGTAGGCTCACCATCAATTATCCATTCTGCAAGTTGCCAACCCGCTCCTCCTGCTGCAGTTATTCCAAAACTATGTCCTTCATTAATCCAAAAATTTTTCAATCCCCATGCAGGTCCAACAATTGGGTTTCCATCTGGTGTATAACAAATTGCACCATTATAAACTTTCTTAACTCCAACTTCTCCAAAAGCTGGTACACGGTGAATAGCTCCTTCTATATGCGGTGCTAATCTATCTAAATCTTCTTGAAATAATTCATACTCTGAATCTTTTGATGGCCCATCAACATAACAAGCTGGTGCACCATCTTCGTATGGTCCTAATATTAATCCACCTGCTTCTTCTCTCATATACCATCTGCTGTCGCTATCTCTTAAAACTCCCATTTCAGGTAAGCCATCTTTTTTTCTTTTTACGATATCTGGATGAGGTTCTGTTACAATATACTGGTGTTCAACTGGTATTACTGGAATATCTAATCCAACCATTTTTCCAGTTTGTCTAGCAAAGTTTCCAGAACAAGAAATTACATGTTCGCATTCAATAGCACCTTTATCTGTTTCAACAATCCAGCCATCTTTAGTTTGTTTCATTCCAACTACAGCTGTGTTTCTATAAATCTCTGCACCTAAATTTCTAGCACCTGTTGCCATTGCTTGTGTTAAGTCAGCTGGCTGAATGTATCCATCTTCAGGGTGTTGGATTGCTCCAAGTAAATCTTCTGTACGGCACAATGGCCAAATTTCTTTTACTTGATCTGGTGTTAAAAATTTTACATCCACACCAATTGTTTGAGCAACACCTGCATATTGATGATACTCATCCATTCTATCTTTAGTGCTTGCTAAACGAATATTTGATACGACACTGAAACCAACATTTTGTCCTGTCTCTTCTTCTAATTTTTTATAAAGATCCACTGCATACTTATGAAGCTGTCCAACCGAATAACTCATATTAAATAATGGAAGTAGACCTGCTGCATGCCAAGTAGATCCAGATGTTAATTCTTTTCTCTCAATTAAAACAACATCAGACCAGCCTTTTTTTGCTAAGTGATAAAGAGCACTAACTCCTACTACACCACCACCAACTACAACAACTTTAGCTTTAGATTTCATTAACACGATTCCTACTAAATTTTCATTACGAACGAAACAAAATTCGTTTACCCTCTAAATTAAATTGAAGATCCTAGGGGCATTGGAGCGGACACCATTGTGGTCAACCAGCAGTCTTTGAAGGGACCATCTATTTTATACTTTTCAACCTGCCATTTAAATTTGTAATAGGATTTGTCTTTTCCAAGAACACTAACTTCAAACAAGGCTACTGAATTGTTAAGGTTTTCTTGAACAATTTCATGATCTAAATGATCTAATAATATTTTATATGACTTGCCCTTCAGCATGGTCTTAAATCTATCTAAAGGTCCTGTGCTTTTTCTATTACTAGGATGAGCAAATTCCCAGGTTTGTTCAATGCCATTATCTATAGTGGGAGAGTTGTTTTTTTGTAAACTTTTCAACTGAATTTCCACAACCTGGTATGGCTCAATATTACTATTAGGCTTTATTAATTCTGCTTGTGAAATTGTAAGACTTAGAAAGTAAATTAATAAGGTTTTATATATTATTTGCTGTCTTTTTAACGTCCTCAAGAAATTCTTTTCGTTTTTCATCTGTTACAAACGGTACTGCAAAATATCTTCTGTATACAATATTATAAATGCCACACATATGAAACACACCTCTTTTTAGCCTTCTAATAGGTAAATTTAAAAAAAATGTTGTAACCGCTAACCTTGGGGATCCATAGGTACAAAAGATTATAGCTTTTTTATCTTTTAAGTTTCCCATTGGATAACCATAATTTCCAACTAATTTTTTAAATGTGTAAGCCCATGGGGGTGACAAAACTTTATCTATCCAGCCTTCTACAATAGCTGGCATTCTAAAGTTCCAAATAGGTGCAATTAGAACAATAGTATCACATTTCTCAATACGTCTTCTATGATCTAGAACGTCTTCTCCAGCTTGTTCACCGGCAAAAACTGGATTGAATTTATCTTTATATAAATCTACACAATCAACTGTATTACCGTTTTTTTCCGCTGTTTTAATAAATGTATCTCTAATAGCTGCATTAAAAGACTTTTCATTATAGTGCCCGTATAAAAGAAATATTTTTTTCATTACATTAAGGGTGTATAGACTAGAAAAATTAAAAATCTATGAAAAATTTTTACGTAGTTGCTGGTATTCATAAAGATCCAAATAAAATTGAAACTATCATTAAAGATACAGAAAAAAAATTTGGACCTTTTGAGGAGATTGAAGCTAATAATTTAGCTAAGAGTTTAATTCAAAAAAATATAGATGATTTTTATCATCGTGCTTGGGTTGTTAAATCTAATAATTTAACCAAATAAAACCCAACAAACATAAAGATTACAAAACTTACAGAATTTAAATTTAATAAAGCCAGTGAGGCTATTGCAGGTCCTGGACATAATCCAGCTAAGCCCCAGCCAGCACCAAAAAGTGATGAACCTATAATTAATTTCTTATTTAGTTCTTTATTATTTGAATAAGAAAATTTATCAGCAAAAATTGGTTTCTTATTATTTTTAAATAAATGAAAAAATGGTGAGGATATTATTAAAGCTCCAATCATAACAAATGCTAATGATGGATCCCATTCTTTAAAAATATTTAAAAAACCTAAGACTTTAGCAGGATCTATCATCTGTGAAATGGTAAGACCTATTCCAAAAATTATTCCACAAATTAAAGATATAATCTTATTCATATTAAATTTTTTACCAAAACAGTTAAAATTCCAATAATCATAAATGTTACTGTTGCAATAATTGATCTTAAAGAAAACCTTCCAATACCACTGATGCCGTGTCCACTAGTACAGCCTCCCCCTATTCTTGTACCAGCTCCAACCAATAAGCCTGCAATTGCTAATAAATAAAATGAGTTTGAAATTGTGATATTGATTTCCTGTTGAGTAAATATTTTATAAACAATAGGTCCGATAATTAATCCAATTAAAAATAAAAAATTATCAAATCTATTATCTTTTGAAGTTAAAAAATTACTGGCAATTCCACTTATTCCAATTAATCGACCATTAAATACAAAAAAAATAACTACTGCTAAACCAATTAAGGATCCACCTAGAAATGCAGAGATTGGAGTAAAATTAACTATATTCATTTAACTTTGTAATACTGGAAAAGCTGGGTTTATATTTAAAAAAAGCTTTTGATATTCCATTTTTGTACATCTATTTTCAATATACTCAATATCATTACTCTCCACTAATTCTTTAGCATCAATGCTTCTAATTCCAAGTTGTAACCAAAGAACTTTAGCTCCAATTTTAACACTCTCTTCAGCATACTTGTTAGCTTCAGATGATGGTCTAAATACATCTACGATATCAATAGGTATATTAATATCTTCAAGTTTTTCAAAAACCTCTTCTCCTAAAATCTTTTGACCTTTGGCACTTGGGTTAACTGGAATAACTTTAAAACCATATTTTTGCATGTACTTCATCACTATTGTTGATGGCTTTTTATCATCTTTACTAACACCCACCATCGCTATTGTTTTATACTTTGAGAGAATTTCTTTTATTTTATCGTTCACTACTTATGTTTCCACTTAGGTTTTCTCTTTTGTAGAAACGCTGATATGCCTTCTTTAGCATCCATTGCCATCATATTTTTAGTCATCATTTTACTAGTGTACACGTAAGCTTTTCTCAATGGCATTTCTAATTGATTATAAAAAGTTTGTTTTCCAATTTTAATTGTAAGACTTGATTTTGAAGCAATAGTTTTTGCAACTTTTAACACTTCATTGTTTAATTTTGATTTAGAAAAATGATTATTAATTAGTCCAATTTCTTTTGCATAATTTGCTTTAATAGGATCTCCCGTTAACAGCATATGCATCATTCTTTTTCTGTTAACCTTTCTACTAACAGCAACCATTGGTGTACTACAAAATAAGCCAATATTCACTCCTGGTGTTGCGAAAATTGCATCATTAGAACTATAAGCTAGATCACAGCTTGCAACTAACTGACAACCTGCTGCAAATGCTGCTCCATGAACTTTTGCAATAACTGGCTTTTTTCCTTCAACTATTTGAAGCATCAACTTTGAACAAAGATTAAAAAGTTTTTGATATTTTTCTCTTTTCTTTAATCCACTTACTTCTTTTAAATTGTGACCCGCACTAAAACCTTTTCCAGACCCTTCAATAATTATTACCTTAATATTTTTGTCTTCATCTAATTTTTTAAAAGCTTTAATTAAATCTCCTAAATTTTTTAATGAAAGAGCGTTATATGTTTTTGGCTCATTTAGGATGATTGAAGCAATATCTTTATTTAAAAGTTTAATTTTAATATTACTTAAGTTTGCCATCTTCTCTCATTTTGGCTCTAATTTTTGTTGCAGAAATTTGTTGAATTTCTTCTGACAAAACAACTTCTTCTATTTTGTAACCAACTCCTCTTCCATAACAAATATTAGTAATATTAGGAACCATCATTATCTTAAATCTTCCTTCAAATTCTGGGTTTAACTTTTCTTCAATATTCTTTTTAACTGTGTCAAAATCAAATGGATTATCGTCAACACCTTGAACATCTCTTATTTGAATGCAAACTTGTCCCGTTTTTTTAATAATTTCTTGAAATAAAGCGTAGTGACCATCATGAAATGGTTGCCATCTGCCAAGCATTTGTGCTGTTGGTTTTTTATTATCCCATTCGTAAGCCATTATTTTATCTCCTTTATTATTATTGGTGCCCAATGTTTAGCATCTTGAGTTGTAACCTGACAATCAAATTTTTCAGGCTTTACAAACATCTTGTTAGTATCGTCAAAACGTCCTTCTTTTATTGTATTTACCCAAACTATATAATCTGCAGGAAATAAGTTTCTTGCCTCTGGTGTTGGGCAAACAAAGTCTGCTACAACATAATTTCCATCATCTTTTAATTTTTTTGCAAAATCTGCCATTCTACTTGCTTGTCTTGTTCTGCCTTCTTCTGAAAAATCCCAATCATTAGCTTCTTTTCTAACTTCATCAGCATTAAGTCTTTTAGCATTTAGTAATGGAGCAATTTCATTTGCTAAAGTTGTTTTGCCAGATCCTGGAAGACCCATAATTAATATTATTTTCATTTTAAACTAAGTTTGTTGCAACCCATTTATGAAATTCATGTGTAGGGTTATCCATTATGGGTGAAAAATTCCCGCCATTATATACTGGTGAATTTCTACCTTCTTGCATACCCTCAATAGCTTTTATATCCTCAATCATTACTTCTTTCCAAAATTCTGAATTTTTTTTTCTCATCTCAGCAAACTCAGATCCATTTGCACTATCATCGCCAACATAATACATCATTAAATGCTCTTTAGTCTCACTAATAGATTTTGGTTCTAACCAAAAAACATAAAAATGGTCTACATGAAGACCAATCATTACGTTTGGAAATAAAGCAATATACTCAGCCTTTTTGAATAAGTCTTTAGGCCAATTTGGAAAATTATTGAAACTTTGATTTCCTTTAACAGGTTGATCATATTTATTTGTTCCTTGGCCAGCAAATCTATTTGGTAAACCTTGAATATGGTAATGATCACTAATATTTGAAACTTTATTTAATTCAGGATGTATCCAAGGCAAGTGATAACTTTCACAGTAATTCTCTATTGCAAACTTCCAATTACACTTAACATCAAGACTGAAGTATCCATGATCTTTTGAGTGCTTAAGTAATTTTTGATCTTCCTTAGATATAAATTTTGACCATCTTTCTTCGAGAGGCTTAATATATTCATCAAACTCTAATTCATTACCATTTATATTGATAAATATTATATCCATCCAAATTTTGGTTTTAACCTCTTTTAAATTACTTGATGATTTATCGAATTTTTCTGTCTCATGAATATTTAGGCCTCCTATGTGAGGTGTCGCAACCAACTTTCCATCAAAATCGTAGGACCAGGAGTGGTATGGACATCTTAAGACATTTTTCAAAGCACAAGGCTCATCTAAAAGCTTGAAGCCTCTATGGCTGCAGACATTGTGAAATACCCTTATTTTTTTCTCTTTATCTCTTAAAATAATAAGAGGGATGCCTAGTAAATTATAAGGTTGAGCGTCTCCTACATTTGGTACAGAACTTCCAACGCCAATCACCGTCCATTTATCCTTGAAAATCCTCTCTCTTTCAATGCTTAGATAGTCGAAGCTAGTGTAGCACTCATTTGGTAGGCCATGGGCTTTATCGATGGGGTTCCCAACCACTCTAATTTTTTCCAAGTCCAAGATTTTTGAAAGTTCAGGATTTTTAAGATTTTCAGACATTAAAAAAAATTATCACCAGCACAATTTTTGGCAACAAATATTTTTATCCACAAGATGAATTTCTTTGACAGCATATACAAAAAAGATAATCATCAGAAAAAATGAATTTTTCACTTGAGGTTGGGCCTCAAACAGATCTTGATACACTGCCACCCGTTAAGAATGTTTATGTAACTATGCTCCCAGGAGGAGACTATAAAGAGACAGCTAACCAAACAGCAGCGTTAGTTAAAAAAGGATTTAATCCAGTTCCACATTTTCCAGCAAGATCAATTACGGATGATGATCAGCTTAAAGATTACATTGCAAGATGTAAAGATGTGGGTGCTAAACAAGCTTTAGTTATTGGAGGAAGTAGAGAGCCAGTTGGAAAATTTGATAGTTCAATTCAAATTTTAGAAACAGGATTTTTTGATGGAATTAAAATAGGAATAGCAGGACATCCAGAGGGAAGTCAGGATATTTCTGATAAAGAATTAGAAAAGGCTATGATAGATAAAAAACCTTACGCCGACTATATAGTGACCCAGTGGTTATTAGAAAGTCAACCTATCGTAGATTTCATTTCTAAGCAGTCAGTACCAGTGCATGTAGGAATTACTGGGCCAATGAAAATAACTAGCTTGATTAAATTTGCTAATATTGTCGGGGCGAAAAATTCTATAAATTTTCTTAAGTCTAATTTTAGTAAGGCATTAGATTTATTGAAACCTAAAGACCCTAATGAATTAATTGGGAAAGTGAAAGAGTTTACTGGTAACTTCCACATTTATACATTCGGCGGCTTGAAGGAAACAAACAAGTGGTTGAAGGAGAACGGTTATGTCTAATGAATTTGACTATACTAAACTAAAACATGTAACTTCAGTTGATCAATCAGATCGTGAAGTACCATACAACTTAAGACAGAGTGGGCCTACAAAAGTTGAAATGTTAATTTCAACGAGAGTAAGAAAATCTCCATATTGGCATTTATCAATGCAAGCTGGTTGTTGGAGAGCAACTGTATACAATCGTATTTATCACCCAAGAGGATATGTAAAGCCCGAAGATGGTGGAGCGATGGTTGAATATGAGGCAATTAAAAATCACGTTACAATGTGGAACGTTGCTGTTGAAAGACAAATTAGAGTTAAAGGTCCGGATGCAGAAAAGTTTACTGACTACGTTATAACTAGAGATGCAACTAAAATCTCACCCATGAGAGCAAGATATGTAATTTTATGTAATGCTTATGGTGGTGTTTTAAATGATCCTATACTTCTTAGAATTTCAAAAGATGAATTTTGGTTCTCACTATCAGACTCTGATATTGGAATGTATCTTCAAGGTGTTAACGCTGATGGAAGATTTGATTGTACTATTGAGGAAATTGATGTTTGCCCAGTGCAAATTCAAGGACCTAAATCAAAAGCTTTAATGAAGGATCTTATTGGAGATCAAGTGGATCTAGATAACATGCCTTTCTATGGTTTAGCTGAAGCAAAAGTTGGTGGCAGAAGTTGTGTTATTTCACAATCTGGTTTCTCAGGTGAAGCTGGATATGAAATCTACTTAAGAGAAGCAACTAAATACGCTGATGATATGTGGAATGCTGTTCTTGAAGCTGGAAAAAAACATAGCCTAATGGTTATCGCCCCTGCTCACCACAGAAGAATTCAAGCTGGAATTCTTTCTTGGGGACAAGATATGGATCATCAACACAATCCTTTCCAGTGTAACCTTGGTTACCAAGTTTCACTATCTGGCAAAGGTGAGTGGAATAAAAAAGCTGACTATATTGGAAAAGCTGCATTAGAGAAAATGGGTGCGGATCTTAAGGCTGGTCAAAAACCTTACAAACTTCAGTTAGTAGGTCTTGAGTTGGGTGGAAAACCAATTGAAGAATATGCTCCTGACTTTTGGTTAGTGTCACCTGAGAGTGGTGGAGATCCTGTAGGATTTATCACATCACCTTGGTATCACCCTGAGAAAGGTCAAAATATAGCAATGGGATATGTGCCATTTGATGGAACATTAAATGCTAATGGTTTCCCTAAAGGTAAAGTTGGAACTAAGTACAAAGTTCACTTACCCGCTAAATATTCTGACACACCAGGAACGCCTGTTGATGCTGTGGTAGTAGATATTCCATTTACAGAATCGTTTAACGCAAACACAAGAGAAGTCGTTAAAGGTTAAATTAATTATTTGGGGGAGGTTAATTCTCCCCCACTAATAATGACAAAATCATTCCTAATCGTAATTTGCATAATAATAGTAATTGCTTTAATACTCTTTCCACTATTTGTTTCTTACAAAGCACAGAAAAATAGTAAAAAAAAATAAATAATGTTTGGTCAATTTTTAAATATAGTTGTTCGGTCTATTAAATTAGATAAATCTCTTTACAAAGATAATAAAAACTTTGGTGAAGCTGCAATATATTTTGCAGGGCTTATCATGATATTAGACGGGTTAGCAGGAGCAGTTGCTGCAAACACTGTTATTAAAACTGCTATTGCAATGTCTGGTTTAACTGCCATTCTTACTTGGTTTGTATGGGGATTATTTATTTATGTGATCGGTGTAAAATTATTTCCAGATAAAGACACTAAAGTTTCATTTAAAAAAGTATTAACAGCTGTTGGGTTTGCTCATGCACCGGGGCTTTTAAGATTTTTTGCTGTCACACCAGATTTAATGATCCCAATAATATTTTTAACTCAGTTTTGGATATTTGCTGGATTAATCATTTCAACAAAACAAGTTTTAAATCTAAAGTCTAATTTTAAATCTTTTGGAATAGTCTTTTTAGCTTTTTTAATAATTGCTTTTCTTTCAATATCATTTGTGATGAGTAAAATGAATGCTCTACCCATTAGCAATATTAGTTAAATTGGAAATATAGTTTTTGAAAGTTTACAAGAGTTACAGGTTTTAAATCCTGTTAAAATTAAATTTTGAGAAACACTTTCATCTTCTTTTTTACATTCTTCACAGAAATTATCAATTTCTTCAAAATTTTCTTTGATTTTACTCAGGTCATCTTCATTCATGACTTTTTTAATCCAGCTTTTTTTACAAAATAAAGTCCAACTAGTACTGCAAATAATGAAACTAAAACTTTGTCTGTGATTAGTTCATCTAAAAATATATAACTTAAAATAATTCCAAAAATAGGTATCAAGTAAGAAACTTGTGATTGAAATATTAACCCATTATCTTTTAAAATTTTAAACCTTAACAACCAAGCGATACCAGTTGAAACCATTCCTAAATATACAACAGAGATTGAAGATTGAATACTAGGAGTTGAGTTCCATGGTTTTTCAATAAAACAAACTAATGGTAATAAAATTATAACAGCCCAAATTAATATAGATCCTGTTACGTTTTCATTTTTTTTCTTACTAATTTTAAGAGTTAAAACACCACCAACAACATAACAAGTTGACCCAAGTAATATTAATAACGCAGAAATAAAATTATTGTCATTGATTAATATATTATCTGAAAACAGATAAATAATTCCTGAAAAACCAATTAAAATTCCAAATGTTTTAAGGGCATTAAATTTTTCATTTTTTGTGTAAAAATGACCTAATACAGTTGAGCTTAATGGTGTTGTAGACATTAATATTGCAGCTAAATTACTTTGTACAGATTTTACACCGTAAGCTATTAAGAAAAAAGGTAATACCAAATTGACAAATCCTATTATAGCAAACCAATACCAATCTTTAGAAAATGCTTCTATTTTTATTTTTTTGTAAAAACATAATAACAATACTGGAATAGATCCGAAAAAAACTCTCAAGAATGCTATTGTAATTGGTCCAAAAGATTCAGTTGCAATTTTGATATTAAAAAAAGCTGATGCCCATATTAAAGCTAAGATTACTAATAATGTATAATCAATTAATCTAGGTTGTCTCATTCAATTATATCTTCAACTTTTCCATTCGTAATCTTTTGAATATCGTTATAGTTTGTTTTAAATACACAGTTTGGATGTCCTGCTGCTGCAAACAATTCATTAAACCTTTCTAAAGAATTGTCTATTATAATTTCAATTTTCTCTAAATGACCAACGGGCGATACACCACCTATTGTATAGCCAGTTTGTGTCTTAACTTCTTCTGGTGATGCCATTGAAATGTCTTTTTTTTCTTTAATCTTTTTTAATTTATTTAATGAGCACCTCTTATCACCTGCCACTAAACATAATATGAAGGTATTTTCTGTTCTAAATAATAAGCTTTTGACAATTGCACCTACATCACAAGCTAAAGCTGTTGCTGCATCCTGTGCAGTTCTTGCTGAATTTTTTAAAACTATAACCTCTAGGGATTGGTCGAAGTTTTTAAGAAATTTTTCAGCTCTTTTAACGGGTTCTTTATCTAATAAGCTCATATTTCAACTAATAATTGATTGATAATTTAACAAATAATGTTGTAATTCATATGTAAAAAACGCATAGGTGATATTTATTATTCAAGCAATATTATTAAAGAAACATTTGTTATTAATTGACCACAAAATTTAAAAAAGGAGAAACTATGACTGCTGCCAATGTTTTAAAATTCATGAAGGAAAAAGAAGTTGAGTTTGTTGATTTAAGGTTTACTGACCCTAGAGGAAAACTTCAACATTTAACAATGGATCACACTATTGTTGATGAAGATATGTTAAATGAAGGTGTATTTTTTGATGGTTCATCTATTGCCGGTTGGAAGGCAATTAACGAGTCTGACATGATTTTAATACCTGATACTTCTAGAATGATTATGGACCCTTTTACATCTCATAATACCCTAATCCTTTTTTGTGATATTCTAGATGCCGTTAAAAGATCTCCTTATGAGAGAGACCCAAGAGGAACAGCTAAAAAGGCAGAGGCATATTTAAAAAAATCTGGCATTGGTGATAAAGCTTTTTTTGGTCCTGAACCTGAATTTTTTGTTTTTGACGATGTTAGAATTAATAATGACCCAAACAATACTGGTTTTAAAATAGATAGTAAAGAAGGTCCTTATAATTCTGGAACGGAGTATGCAAATGGAAATATGGGTCATAGACCTCCAGTAAAAGGTGGTTACTTTCCAGTTCCTCCAGTTGATAGCGAACAAGACATGAGAAGTGAATATTTAAAAAGTTTAAAAGAAGTAGGTATTAAAGTTGAAAAACATCACCACGAAGTAGCACCAAGTCAACATGAGCTTGGTATGTACTTTGGAACGCTTGTTGATCAAGCTGATAATGTTCAATTATATAAATATGTAGTTCAAATGGTTACACATTCATTTGGAAAAACAGCAACTTTTATGCCAAAGCCGATTGCGGGAGATAACGGTTCAGGTATGCACATTCATCAATCAATTTGGAAAGACGACAAACCAGTTTTTTCTGGTGATGCTTATGCAGGGTTATCTGAAACAGCACTTCACTATATTGGTGGTATTTTAAAACATGCAAAAGCAATTAATGCTTTTTCAAATGCTACAACAAATAGTTACAAAAGATTAATTCCAGGTTTTGAAGCCCCTGTTCTACTTGCTTACTCTGCAAGAAATAGATCTGCTTCATGTCGTATACCAATTTCATTAAGTAAAAATGGTGCAAGATGTGAAATAAGATTTCCTGATGCTTCAGGAAATCCATATTTAACTTTTGCTGCTATGCTTATGGCTGGTTTAGATGGAATTAAAAATAAAATACATCCAGGCGAATCTTTTGATAAAGATCTTTATGAATTGCCTCCAGAAGAAGTTAAAAACATTCCAACTGTTTGTGGATCCTTAAGAGAAGCAATGGAAAGTTTAGATAAAGATAGAGAATTTTTAACTGAAGGTGGTGTATTTACTGACGATCAAATTGATGCTTACATTGCATTAAAATTTGAAGAGATACATAGATTTGAACACGCACCTCATCCTGTAGAGTTTGAGATGTATTACAGCAGCTAAAACTAATTACTGTCTAGTTGTTGCGATTGTATCTTTGTTAATTCCTTTTTTAACAACGTAATCCTGTGTGCCATTAGCACCAGTGTTTACTTCTTTTCTAAGAGTTTTAAAAAAAGTTCTTTCTTTAAGTGACTTTTCTAAAGATTTAACAAGATTTTTAAATTCAAATTTATTCATGACTATTTAATACCATAGATATGTGATATTTGCAATACTGATATGCGTTTAAGTAATGTTATACTTTAAATGACTCACCACAACCACAACGTTCAGATTCATTGGGGTTATTGAATACAAATGATGATGAAAATTCCTCTTTTTTATAGTCCATTTCAGTGCCTAATAGGTACATAACAGCTGCAGCATCAACAAAAACCTTAACACCTTTGTCTTCAATTATTTCGTCTGAAGGATTTATTTCTTTTGCATATTCCATTACATAAGACATGCCAGCACAACCACCAGACTTAACTGCAACTCTAACGCCAATTGAATTCGACTCAACTCCAGACATAATTTCTTTAATACGACTTGCAGCATTATCACTTAATTTAATGATAGGACTCATTATAGATTTAACTCCAATTTAGCAGCTTCCGACATCATTGATTTTTCCCAAGGTGGTTCAAAAACTAAATCTAGATCAACCTCTTCAATGCCTTCTACTTGCATTGCACTATCCTTAACTTCCTGAGGTAAACTTTCTGCAACAGGACAATTTGGTGTAGTCAAGGTCATTATTATTTTAGCTTTAGACTCGTTTACCTTAACATCATAAATTAAACCTAATTCATAAATATTGACCGGTATCTCTGGGTCATAAATTTTTCTAATTTCAGCTATTACTTGTTCTCTTAAATCCATAATTTAATCTAATTTTTCAGTATTAATTTCTTCTTGAGTATTGTCAATTGCAGAAATTAAAGTATGCCATGATAAAGTCGCACATTTTACTCTCATTGGATATTGTTTTACTCCAGACAAGCACATTAATTTAGTTTTTTCATCTTCTTCTAGGTTTTTTGATTTTAATTCAGGATTTTCCTTAATCATACCTAAGAAGTCATTTACAATTTCTTTAACTTCAACTTCTTCTTTTCCTTTAATTAAATCAGTCATAATTGATGCTGAGGCCATTGAAATTGCACAGCCACTACCTTCAAATGAAATATCTTCTACTTTTTTATTTTCATCAAGTTTTAAAAATACATGTACATTATCACCACATAATGGATTCTTGCCCATTGCATCTTTATTAAAATTTTCTGTTTTTCTTAAGTTGCGCGGGTTTTTACCATGCTCTAAAATTATTTCTTGATAAAGTTCTTTTATATTCATTAGATATTAAAAATTTTCTTACAGTTATTGATAGAATTATTAAGTTGATCTAAATCATCTTTTGTATTGTAAACACCTAATGAGGCACGAGCGCTTGCAGGTATACCTAATTTGTCATGTAGGATTTGACAACAATGATGACCCGCTCTAATAGCGACACCATCTTCATCCAATATTGTAGCTATATCATGTGGATGAACACCCTCTATAGTAAAAGATAAAACTGCTGATCTATTTTTTGGGTTACCAATTAATTTAACTGAATTATTTTTTCTTAAAATTTCTTGACCATACTGGATTAATTCTTGCTCATGTTTAATCATGTTTTCAATTCCGATTTTTTCTAAAAATTTTATAGATTGATCAAATGCTATGACTTGTGCTGTAGCCATCGTGCCAGCTTCATATTTATTAGGTAAATCACCATATGAAATGCAATCTTTTTTTACATCTTGAATCATTCCACCTCCACCTTGATAGGGTGGTAATTCTTCTAACCACTTTTTCTTTGCATATAAAACACCAAGACCAGTAGGCCCATACATTTTGTGACAAGAAATAGCATAAAAATCACAGTCTATGTCTTGCATATCAAGTTTTAAATGAGGAGCACCTTGGCATCCATCAACTAAAACCGCAATACCTTTTGAATGAGCAAATTCTGTTATTTCTTTAACTGGTAAAACTGATCCTGTTACATTTGATAAGTGTGTAATAGCAATTAATTTTGTTTTTGATGTAATTTTTTTTTCAATACTTTCTAAAGTAATTTCTCCATCATCATTAATTTCAGCAAACTCAATCTTTATACTTTTAGATTGCCTCAAAAAATGCCAAGGTACGTAATTAGAATGATGTTCAAGTTCTGTTATAAGTATTTCATCCCCTTCTTTTAAAAATTTTTGACCATAGGTATTAGCTACAAGATTAATTGCCTCAGTTGCACCTTTAGTGAATACAATTTCATTTTTATCTTTAGCGTTAATATATTTTTGAACAGAAGATCTTGTATTTTCATAAAGATTAGTTGCAGCTACTGCTAAGTAATGAACGCTTCTACCTGTGTTTGAAAATTCATTTGTATAAAAATCATTAACTCTATCAATTACAGATTGTGGTTTTTGAGATGAGTTAGCACTATCAAGATATACAAGATCATTATTATGAACTTTATTATTAAATATTGGAAATTCTTTTTTAATATTTTCTATACTCACTCTACAACTCCCATCATATCTTTGATTAAATTTTTGATTTCTAAATCTGTAATTGTTTCAACTGCATCCATTAGAAAACCATTAATCAATAATTCTTTTGATTGATGATGACTTAGACCTCGAGACATTAGATAAAATATTGAGTCTTCGTCTAAGTTACCCGAAGTCGATCCATGCGAGCATTTTACATCATCTGCATAAATTTCAAGTTCAGGTTTACCATCGAATTCTGTATTTTCATTTAAAAGTAAAGCTTTACTTAGTTGGTACCCATTTGTTTTCTGTGCTTTTTGATCAACAAAAATTTTACCTTGATAAATACCTTTGGATTTATCATTTAAAACTGTCTTGATTAATTGATAGCTTTTTGTATTTTCTGCCAAATGATTTATGTTCGTTTTAATTTCATGATGTTGTGAGTTTTTTAAATTTATCACACCATTAATAAATGCTGAACTGTATTGATCATTTAAATTACAATTTACTTCATTTTTGATAAATTTAGATCCTGTTGAAAAAATAAAATTTTCAGAGATACTATTTTTTTCAAGATTAATATTATTATAAAAATATTTAATATTAGAATTAGTTTTATGATCAATTTTATAGCTTTTAAGGATTGAATCTTGAGCAATATCAAAATTTTGATTAATATTAATGAAATTATTTTGAGAGTGATCATCAAATATAGTAACTAATTTCAAGCTACTATTTTTTTCTAACTTAATATCTGTTCTTAAATTGAGTGCTGTTGAATTAACATCCTCAGTAGTAATATTGTATAAAATTAATGGCTTATTTAGTGAATAATTCTCCTTAACAATAATACCAATATGTGCACTAGCTAGAGCATGGTTTAAAGATACTAATGGATTAATTTTATTAGTATTTTTGCTTAAATCTAAATCATTATTAATTAAAACTTTAGTGTCATCCTCATACTTGATGTCTACTTTTGAAATAACTCCATTAATAAAAATAATCTTATTATGTTCGAACTTATTAATTAATGATATTTGATCTTTAGGCTCGTAAGTCTTATCATCATAAAAACTTAAATTTTCAATATTAGATGAGATAATTTGATTTAAATCAGAAAATTTCCAATCTTCAATTCTTTTATTTGGAAAGCCTTTATCAATAAAATTTTTTAAATTTTTTTTTCTAAACTCAACATTATTTTCAGAAAATTTTAAATTTTCTGTCATCTTATTGAAATCTGATTTTAGTTGTTCAATCATTTAACTAAGAGTTTCGTAACCTTTGCTTTCTAATTCCATTGCCAATTCAGATCCTCCAGATTTAACAATTTGACCATCAATTAAAACATGAACAAAATCTGGTTTAATATAATCAAGTAATCTTTGATAGTGGGTAATAATTAAAAAAGAACTGTCTTTACTTCTTAATGCATTCACACCTTCAGATACTATTTTTAAAGCATCAATATCAAGTCCTGAATCTGTTTCATCTAAAATAGATAGCTTAGGATTTAGTATGGACATTTGAAGTATTTCATTTTTTTTCTTTTCTCCACCAGAAAAACCTACATTCAATTGTCTACTTAATATTTTTTCATCAAATTTTAATTCTCCGGCTTTTTGTTTAACTAATTTTAAGAATTCAATAGCATCTAATTCTTTTTCACCTTTAGCTTTTTTAATTGCATTTAAAGATGTTTTTAAGAATATATTGGTATTAACTCCTGGTATTTCCAATGGATATTGGAATGCTAAAAATATTCCTTTATGAGCTCTTTCTTCAATTTCTAATTCTAAAAGATTTTCATTAAAATACTTTACTTCACCAGTTACAGTGTATCCTTTTTTCCCTGAAAGAACATTTGATAGAGTGCTTTTTCCAGATCCATTAGGCCCCATAATTGCATGTACCTCTCCTGGTTTAATTTCTAAATTTAAACCTTTTAAAATTTCTTTATTATCAATATTCGCTTTAAGATCTTTAATTGTTAACATTAACCAACACTCCCTTCTAAACTAATTCCTACTAATTTTTGAGCTTCAACAGCAAATTCCATTGGCAATTGTTGAAGAACCTCTTTACAAAAACCATTAACAATTAAACTCACAGCCTCTTCTTGATTTAAACCTCTTTGATTACAATAGAACAATTGTTCATCACTAATTTTAGATGTGGTTGCTTCATGCTCAATATTTGAGCTAGAATTTTTATTCTTTATGTATGGAACAGTATGCGCTCCACACTTATTACCCATCAAAAGAGAGTCGCATTGAGTAAAATTCCTTGCATTGTCAGCATTTTTTGCAATATCCACTAAGCCTCTATAAGTATTATCTGCAAATCCAGCTGAAATACCTTTTGATATTATTTTGCTTTTTGTATTTTTACCCAAATGAATCATTTTAGTACCTGTATCTGCTTTTTGATGATTGTTTGTTATTGCTATTGAGTAAAATTCTCCTACAGAATTATCACCCATCAATATACAGCTTGGATATTTCCATGTAATTGCTGAACCTGTTTCAACTTGTGTCCAAGATATTTTTGAATTTTTTCCTTTGCACAAACCTCTTTTTGTTACAAAATTATAAATTCCACCTTTTCCATCTTTGTCTCCAGGATACCAATTTTGTACAGTTGAATATTTTATTTCAGCATCATCTAGTGCAACTAATTCTACATTTGCTGCATGTAATTGATTTTCATCTCTCATTGGTGCTGTGCATCCTTCTAGATAACTTACATAACTTCCTTTATCTGCAATGATTAAAGTTCTTTCAAATTGACCTGTTTCAGTAGCATTAATTCTAAAATAAGTTGACAGTTCCATTGGACACCTTACTCCTTCAGGAATATATACAAATGAACCATCAGTAAACACTGCAGAGTTAAGTGTTGCAAAATAATGATCTGATATTGGAATTACAGACCCTAAATATTTTTTTACTAATTCAGGATGATCTTGTATAGCTTCTGACATAGAGCAAAAAATAATTCCTTTTTTATTTAACTCACCCTTAAACGTGGTTGCAACAGAAACAGAATCAAATACAGCATCAACTGCTATTCCATTAAGTCTTGCTTGTTCTTGAAGAGGTATTCCAAGTTTATTATAAGTTTCTAATAATTTTGGATCTAACTCGTCTAAACTTTTTGGTTTGTCATCCATGCTTTTTGGTGCTGAATAATAATAAAGGTCTTGATAATCTATTTTGGGATATTTAGGTTTTTGCCAATTAGGTTCTTTTAATTGCTTTAATCTTTCAAAGGCTTTCAATCTCCAATCAAGCATCCATTGTGGTTCTTTTTTAATATTTGAAATAAACTTAATTACTTCTTCATTTAAACCCTTGGGTGCTCTAGTATTTTCAATATCAGTTGAAAATCCATATTTATAATCTTTTAATTTTTCTATTTCTTTTTCTCTTGCATCCATTTTAATTTCTACTTTCTGAAGAATTGCTTATAAGATCTTTTAAATTTTTTTGTTCGAAAAAATGATTGATATGAACTTCAAGTTCGTCCCATAAATTATGAGTGATACATTTCGTAGTCTTACTATTGCATCCTTTTTTAGATTCCTTCTTGCATTGAACAGTTTTAACTTCTTCATCTACGGCACTAAGTATGTTTGCTAATTTAATTTCTTCTGGTTCTTTGTTTAAGATATAACCTCCATTAGTACCCCTAATACTTTTTACGATATTATATTTTTTTAACTTAGAAAAAATTTGTTCTAAAAAATCCAAAGAAATACCTTGTCTTAACGATATATCTCTTAAAGATACTGGATTAACACTATTGAACTTAGCAAGATCAGCTAAAGCCATTACTGCGTATCTACCTTTTGAAGTTAATTTCATATTATCCTTATTTAAGTGGGCTTTTTATATAAACCTGACTAAATTAGTCAAGTATACAATACATAAAAAAGATAACATATTGTCGCTTAGTTATGATATGTGTATTTTTTTTTGAGAATAATAATCAATATCATTTATGGACAATAAAATAGTTGAAGTTTTTATACCTGGGCCTGCTGGAAGAATGGAGGCCAAGTATTACAAAAGTGAAAAAATTACATCACCAATAGCGTTAGTATTACAACCTCATCCTCAATATGGAGGAACAATGAATAATAAAGTTGTAGTTGATACATTTCATACTTTTATGGAAAATGGATTTTCTGTATGTAGAGTAAATTTTAGAGGTGTTGGAAAAAGTGATGGTGAGTTTGATAATGGTCAAGGTGAACTGGCTGATGCTGCTGCAGCACTAGATTGGTTAGAGCGTGAAAATTTTGATAACTCACAATGTTGGGTTTCAGGATTTTCCTTTGGGTCTTTAATTGCAATGCAATTGTTAATGAGAAGACCAGAAATAAATAGATTTATTGCAATTTCGCCACAACCAAATGTTTATGACTTTTCATTCTTATCTCCATGTCCTACTTCAGGTTTAATGATTTATGGAAAAAAGGATGAGTTAGTTCCCTTACAACATATTACAGATCTAGATAAAAGATTGAGTGCCCAAAAAGGTATTAAAGTTGACTTTCAGGCTATAAATGATGCTAATCATTTTTTTACTAAAACAGAAGACGTATTAGTAAAATGTTTAGATAAATATATCAAAAAAGAATCTGCTTTATTTTAATCTTAATAGTTTTTAACTAAAACTCCACCTATTGATGGTTTTTTGACATTTGTAGTATTGGGGAATGAAATTACTTTTTTAAGTGCAGACCTAATTGCAAGATAAGCAAAAGCTTGGGACTCGATGAAATCACCATCAATTTTATAATCATCAATTATTTTTAAAGAAATATTTTTTGGTAGTCTTTTTCTTATGCTCCCCATTAATGAAAGGTTTTTTCTTCCACCACCACAAACTATTATTAATAACTTTTTATTTTCTTCGCTGTTGATTGATTTTAAAATTGATTGATAAATTATTATTGCTGTAAAATCTACTAATGTAGATAAGCCATCCTCATATGTGAGACCTTTTACAAAACTTAAATCAAAATCTTTTATATCAAATGAAAGTTTTTTTTGATTGCTTATATTGTCAAAATTATCAATCGCTTGATTTAGAATAACTTCACTTGTTTTTCCTATATTTGATGCTTTTCCATTTTCATCATATTTCATTTGTGTGTGTCTTCTAACCCATTCATCTAAAAGACAATTACCAGGACCTACATCAAAACTTTTTAAATCTTCATTATTTTTTGAGATAACAAGAGTAATATTTGCGATACCTCCTATGTTTAAAACACAAGCAGGTTTCTCTATTTTATTCTGCTTTATAAGTAAGTTATGAAAGATTGGAGCTAATGGAGCTCCTTGGCCTCCATTATGAATGTCATTTTCTCTAAAGTTATAAACTACATTTTTTTTTAAAAGACTTGATAGTAAATTGCCATCTCCTATTTGTTTTGATATTTTTTCCTGAGCATTGTGAAAAATTGTTTGACCGTGAAACCCAACTATATCTACATCTACTCCTGCATTCTTTATAATTTCTTTGCTAATTTTTGCATGAAATAAGGTGATTTTTCTCTCGAGCTCGTTAATTTGATAAGAATTAGCTTTTATATCTTTTATTGAATTTATTTTATCTCTGAGATTTAGTAAGTTTGAATAAATTCCCGCATCATACTCAAAATATTTATCAAATATAGGCTCATAGTTACTTTCACCATCTGATTTAATAATTGACGCATCAACCCCATCCATAGATGTGCCACTCATTAACCCTAAAGAAGTATAAAATTTTTCCATTCTTATTTTTAAAGTAAATATTGTATATTCTAGATAGCATATTTATGAATAAATTTTTAAAAGAATTTAAAGATCGTGGTTTCTTTTACCAGTGTACAGGTGAAGAAAATCTATCTCAATTATTAGATAAAGAAAAAATCAGAGCTTATATTGGTTTTGATTGTACAGCTGAAAGTCTTCACGTTGGTAGTTTACTTCAAATTATGTGTCTTAGATTGCTCCAAAAACATGGCCACCAACCAATTGTTTTATTAGGAGGGGGTACTACTAGAATAGGTGATCCATCCGGAAAAGATAAAACTAGGACAATTTTATCTGAAAAAGAAATAGAAAAAAATATAAATAATATTGAAAAAATTCTAAAAAATTTTTTAGATGATAAAGATCCAGAGACAAAACCTATATTTGTTAATAACTACACATGGCTTAAAAATTTAAATTATATTTCTTTTCTAAGAGATGTTGGAAAACATTTTACAATTAACAAAATGTTGAGTTTTGATAGTGTCAAAATTAGATTAGAAAGAGAGCAGTCATTAAGTTATATGGAATTTAACTATATGATTTTACAAGCATACGATTTTTTAGAATTAAACAAAAAAGAAAAATGTATGCTTCAAATTGGTGGCTCTGATCAATGGGGTAATATTGTTAATGGAGTTGATCTTATAAAAAGATATTCAAATAATCATGTTTACGGTTTAACGACACCTCTTATTACATTGGCATCAGGTGCAAAAATGGGTAAAACTGAATCTGGAGCTGTTTGGCTAGATAAAAAATTTCTTTCATCATATGACTACTGGCAATTTTGGAGAAATATTGATGATCGAGATGTCTTAAAGTTTTTAAAAATTTTTACAGATATTAATGTTGATGAAATTGAAAATATTAAAGATGACAATATTAATGAGTTAAAAATTTTACTTGCCAACAAAGCTACTTCTATGTTGCATGGAGAAGATGAAGCAAGTAAATGCCAAGAAACAGCCAAACGAACATTTTCTGAAAATTCATTAGGTGATAATCTACCAACCACTCAAATTAATAAAAAAATGTTAGATGATAATATAAGTATTCTAGATTTGGTAATTTTATCAAAATTAGAAGGTTCTAAAAGTGAAATTAGAAGATTAATTAAAGGGAATGGAATTAAAATAAATGGTAAGGCTATTTCTGATGAAAAGTTTTTAATTACTGAGGATTTATTTAAGGGTAATTTAATTAAACTCTCACTTGGTAAGAAAAAACATATTAAAGTTGAGTTAATTTAGTTTTTTTTAATTTTTTCTAAAGTTCTTGTTATAAATCTAGGTGTTAGTGTTTTAATTGGATTAACTGTTGTTGATAAATTCTTTGGAGGTCCTTTTATTTTAAAACTTACACCAAAAACACCTTCACCCGTTTTTTCTCCTATTAGTATTTTACCCAGTAGTGGAATTGAGGCTATAGATCTATTTATAGTTGTTGCTGGAACCAATGTTCCTCTCAAGCTAACCAATTTCTTTGATTCAATATAACCATCCATTAATATAGAAATAGCAGGTCCGATTGCATACATTTCTTCAATATTAGTAAGACCTTTTTGACTTGAATATCTCATTTCAAAATCGGTAAATCTTATTCCCTCACCCGTTAAAAGATCTGCAATACCTTGAAGTGACGCTAGGCTTAAAAGCTTAGCGAAAACAGGTACCTCTTTAACTTTAAAGTTATCAATAATTAATACAGAATTAGAAACACCATCTTTTTTTATAGAATTAAAATTTAGATAACCTTCTTCAAATCCTTTAATGAAATCATATCTTTTAATCAAAGGTTTTGGGTAGTTTGAAAAGAATTTTGTAATAGTTTCATTTTGGTTATTAGTTTCAATAGATAAGTTCATTTTTTTATTGTTAGAAAAAGTAGATGCTAGATTTAATTTATCCAATTTATTATTTTTAAAAGTGAAGTATCCAGCTAAGTTTTTAGTATAATCGTTTTTATTTATATAAGTTGTGCCTATTTTAATATTAAATTTAGAATTAAAATTTTCAAAAATTGTAGTACTTTCATCATCACTCATGCTGTTGCTAATTAACTGTGTTGCATCAAAACTTTTACCATTTATGGAAAAATTAGATTTATTTTTTTTTAGCTCTAAATTGTTAAGAAGATCATTTTTATTTCGATAATTAAGTTTAATGTAACTTAAATCTTTAACTTTAAAATTTTTACTAAACATTAAATCTTTAATTAAAATTCGATTATTTTTTTCTGTTATAGAAATATCTTTTAATATCAATTCTTTATTTTTTTTGTAAATACCTTTTAATAAAATTTCTGAACTGTTTTCTTTTTTCTTCTTATAATCTAAAAAATTTATTGTTAATGGATTATTTTTAATATTAAGGTTTGTATCAAATGTTATTTCTCCCGCATCTTTAATAACGCGGTAAGATAATTGTTCAAACTCGTTGCCAATATAGATATCTCCATCTCCCACAATATCCAATATACCTTTAATTAATTTAATTTTAATTTTATGATCTTTAAATTTAATTTGTTCTGCATAATTAGGTAAAAAAATTTTTAAATTAAGGGGATTTTTAACTATTTGAAAATTTTCTAAGTTTAAGTTGGTCTCTAGTTTTAAATCTTTTAATCTTAATTTTTTGCTAACATTGAAAGAAAAAATATTTACAGAATTAAAGTCAATTTTTTCTATCTCTATATTGTTTGGTAAATTACCAAGTATAGGTTTTAATTTGTTTATATCAAAATTTTGTTCTTTATTTGCCACCTCTCCATCAACAAAAAATATATCTTTCTTTTTTTCAATTGTGATTAAGGGTGATTTTAATTTTATACTATTAAGATTTGTTTCTATCTTTTTTAATGTTAGCTGATTGTTGCTTATATTAAATGAAAGGTTTAAATTATCAATTTCAACCTTGTTAAAAATATTAAATTTTGCTTTTTTGACAGTCCCAGTTATTTGATAGTTGTTTTTTATTTCTCCATCTAAATCAAATTTAAGATTTATATCTGCAGAAATTAATCCCTCTTTAGTGATGTTATCTAAAACAAAAAGTTGTGGTGAGCCTTCAACTGCTCTTGTTAATGAGATTAAATCTTTGATTTTAATTTCTTTTGTTGAAATTTTTAAATCATCAATAGAAAACTGATTACTTATAAAAGATTTTAATGAAATATTGCTAGTAATGTCTTTTAAATCTAGACTTTTATCTTCCAATAATATTTTGGGGTTTTTTGTTGAAATATTGATACTAAAATTCAGTGGGTTTAATAGATAATTAACCTCATTTAATGAAAGATTAATTTTTTTATTAATTTTTGAAACATTCTTTATAATTTCTTTATTAAACTTGTCAGTTTTTACTCCATAGATGCTCAAGTAAATAACAATTGCCGCAAGGGTTATTATTAATATTGCAAGAATTTTAACTATTCTTTTCATTATTTCACTTTATATAACGAACTTTCTAAAAAATCATCAATCTCACCATCTAAGATTTTATCAGGATTTGAGCTTTCAAAGTTAGTTCTATTATCTTTTACCATTCTGTATGGGTGAAGTACATAAGATCTAATTTGATGACCCCAACCAATTTCTGACTTGGAAGACTCTATTGTTTGGCTTTCTTGTTCTTTTTTTTTTAATTCAAAATCATATAGTCTTGCCTTAAGCATATTCATACAGGTATCTTTATTTTTATGTTGTGATCTTTCATTTTGACATTGAACTACTATTTTAGAAGGTAGATGGGTTATTCTTACCGCACTATCTGTAGTATTCACATGCTGCCCTCCTGCTCCACTTGATCGATAGGTGTCAATACGTAAATCTTTTTCATTAATTTCTATTTCAATATTTTCATCTACGACTGGATAAATCCATATACTTGCAAAACTGGTATGTCGTCTAGCTCCAGAATCAAAAGGAGATATTCTAACCAACCTATGAATTCCTGACTCAGCTTTTAACCATCCGAAAACATAATCACCCTCAATTTTAATAGTTGATGATTTTATGCCTGCTTCCTCTCCCTTATGTTCGCTAATTAATTCTGATTTAAAATTCTTAATATCTGACCATTTTAAATACATTCTTCTTAACATTTCTGCCCAATCCTGGCTCTCCGTTCCACCAGCACCAGCGTGAATTTCTATATAGCAATCTAAACTGTCAGTTTCATTTGACAAAAAACATTTAGTTTCATTTTTTTTAGCTAATTTTTTTAAATCTTTAATACTCTCAAGAACTTCGTTTATGACAGATTGATTTTTTTCTTCTAAAGCAAGTTCGTTCAATTCATCAAGGTCAATTATTGATTTAGATGAATTTTCATATGAATTTATTAATTCTTCATATAATTTTTTTTCTTTAATAACTTTCTGAGAATTTGCTTTATCTTGCCAAAAATTAGTTTCTAATATTTTTTGGTTATTCTTTTCTAATTTTTTATGAATATCATTTTTTTCAAAGGTACTCCTTAACTCTTTGATTGATTTTTTCTATTTCAGATTTGTAATTTAAATATTCGTTGTCCATTAGTAGAACCTTAATATATTATTATTTTTTAATCTATTATTAATATCTTTATTTAATAAATTTTCTACTTTCACTTCTTTATAAGCTTCAATAATTGTTCTTCTTGTCCCAATTTCAGCTTTTTCTCCTGTAACAGGATCAATAACTTTCATTAAAATATTTTTTGCAACTTTAAACGGTCTTGCATCTTCTTTTTTTACAGCTTTTTTTACAAAGCTTTTAAAAATTGGTAATGCTGTTTTTGCTCCTGTTTCATACCTTCCAAGTGATCTTGGATTATCTGAGCCTACATAAACTCCTATTACTAATTTTGAAGTAAATCCTATAAACCATGTATCTGTATTTCCGTTTGTTGTGCCTGTTTTTCCAGCCAAATCCAAATTTAAATCTTTTAAATTTTTTCCTGTCCCATTTTGAACAGTTCCCTCTAATATCGAGGTCATTTGATATGCTGTTTCTGGGGAAAATATTTGCTCAAAACTGTCCTTTATATTTGGATAATTGTTACTTAAGTGAGATATTTGATCACAATTTATACACTCTCTCATTTCATTATTAAAAATTGTAATCCCTTCACTGTCTTGAATTCTATCTATCATTATTGGTTTAACTAATTTTCCTCCATTAATAAATGAAGAGTATGCAGATGTTAGTTTCAATAAAGTCGTCTCTGCAGAGCCTAATGAAATTGATAAAAGCTCGCTGGGATTTTCATAAATACCAAGTTTTTTTGAAAAATTAACAATTTTTTTAACTCCAAGATCTTGTGCAATTCTGACAGTCATCAAGTTTCTAGATTTTTCTAACCCCATTCTAAGTGTTGATGGTCCATAAAATTTTTTACCGTAGTTTTCAGGTTTCCACATTTTTAAATCAGATCCTTGCTCTAAAACTAGTGGTGCATCTAGAATTAAAGTTGATGGTGTATATCCATTCTCAAGAGCTAAAGCATAAACAAAAGGTTTGAAAGCAGAACCTGGCTGCCTTAGTGCTTGTGTGGCTCTATTAAATTCACTTTTTTTAAAGCTAAATCCTCCGCTTAGAGCTAATACCCGTCCAGTAAAAGGGTCCATAACAACAATCCCTCCATTAACTTCTGGCAGTTGCCTTAAGGCAAATATATTTTTATTTATGTTTTCAGTATAAATAACATCCCCAATTTTCAATATTTCATCAAAATCTTTTTTTATCCACGAGATGTTTTCGTACTTAATAATTCCTTTTTTTTCATATTCCGTTTCAATTTCTATTGAAAATTTATCTATCTTTTTAACTATTGCTAAATCCCAATTAATTGATCTTTCTAATCTAAATTTATCTAAATCTTTATTCCATTTTTCTAAATTTTTAACATTAGTCAATAGACCACGCCACCCTTTTCGTTTATCGTATTCAATAAGACCTTGTCTCAATGAGTCAGTTGCAATTTTTTGCAAGCTAATATTAATAGGTGTACTTATATTTAATCCTTGTTTGTAAACTTTATCAAATCCTAATTTTTCAACTACATCTTTTCTAATATCTTCTACATAGTAGCTAGCATCTTCTGTAAATATTTTTTTTCTTTTTTTTAATATTATTTTTTTCGACAAAAGCTCTTTTTGATTTTGTTTGCTTATATAATTATTTTCAAACAAATTGTTTATAACTAAATCTCTTCTAAATTTTGCAAGTTCTATATTTTTATACGGGTTATATCTACTTGGAGCCTTTGGCAGAGCTGCTAATAAAGCTGCTTCTTCATAATTCAATTCACTAATTGATTTGTCAAAATATTCTAAGCTAGCAGATGCAACGCCATAAGTACCTTCACCCAGATATATTTGATTTAAGTATAGTTCTAATATTCTTTCTTTTGAAAGAGCTCTTTCTATTCTAAAAGCAAGAATTGCCTCTTTAATTTTTCTATTTAAACTTACTTCGTTTGTTAATAAAAAATTTTTTGCCACTTGTTGAGTTATTGTTGATGCACCTTCCAATCTTCTTGATGCAACTACATTGGAAATGTTATTAATTATTGCTCTTAACACTCCTTTGGCATCTACTCCTGGATGCGAATAGAAATTTTTATCTTCTGCAGATAAGAAAGCATTAATCACTTTTTCTGGTATTGATTTATAGGGTACAAATATTCGTTTTTCTGATGAAAAATCATTCACCAACTCACCATTCCCTGAGTAAACTTTACTAGAAACTGATGGTTTATAATTTTTGAGGAATTTATAATCTGGCAAATTGTTAGAAAAAGCCCACAAAACAGCTAATACAGAAAACGCAGATAACAAACCAACACTTAAAACTACTATAAATATATTTTTAATTATTCGATGCATTTTAGTTTAATATATATAAGAATTTGTTAAAGTTAAGGCATCAGAATTCAAACAAAATTTAAAATTATTTAAATATAAAATGAAACAATTAATCAAAAATATATGGAAAAAAATTTATACATTGATGCTTCGCATCCAAATGAAACAAGAGTTGTACTTAAGTCAGGTGAAAACATTGAAGACTACGAGTACGAAGGCTTAAAAAACAATTTAATAAAAAATAATATCTACCTTGGCAAGGTAAGCCGAGTAGAGCCATCTTTACAAGCTGCATTTATTGATTTTGGAAGAGATAGACACGGTTTTCTATCCTTTAACGATATTCAATCTGACTATTATCAAATACCTCAGAGTGATTTAGCAAAAATAAAAGAAGAAGAAGAAAAAGCCAGAGAAGAACTATTAAAAAAAAGTGAGCTAGAAGAACAAAAAAATATTAACGAGGGTAATCTTGATATTAATGATCCAGTTGAAGTAAAACTTGAGTCTGAATTTGAAACAAATGATCAGATAACAGAAGGGAGTGATACTCCAATTACAGATACCACTCAAGTAGATGAAGATAAAGAGCAACCTTCGCCTGTATTACACGGTAGAAAATCTGAAACAAGATTTAGATCTAAAAGATATAAGATTCAAGAAGTTATAAAACCTAATCAGGTAATTTTAATACAAGTTTTAAAAGATGAAAGAGGACAAAAAGGTGCTGCGTTGAGTACTTTTATTTCTATAGCAGGTAAATATATTGTCCTAATGCCCAATACACCAAAAGGTGGTGGCATATCTCGTAAAATATTTAACCCAGGAGAAAGGAAAAAAATTAGAACTATTTTAAACGATATAGTTATTCCAAAAGAAATGGGGCTTATTGTAAGAACTGCAGGATCAAACAAAACAAAAAATGATATTGATCATGATCTTCAAACTTTGATTAAAACTTGGAATGAAATTAAAGAAAATGCATTAAACTCTATAGCTCCATCATTAATCCATCAAGAAAGTGATATTATAAAAAGAACTTTGAGAGATATGTATGATGAAAGCACAAATAGTATCGTCATTGAAGGTAATGAAGGTTACAAAAAAGCCCAAAACTTTATGAAGTTAATGATGCCCTCTCATGTAAAAAAAATAAAAAAATATAGAGAAAAAGTTCCTTTATTTTTTAAAGAGAACATTGAAGAAAAATTAAATCAAATTTATGACTCAGAAATAAAACTAAAATCAGGAGGTTACCTAGTTATAAATCCAACTGAAGCACTAGTTTCAATTGACATAAATTCAGGAAGCTCTATTAAACAAAAAAATGTAGAAAGTACTGCTTTAGACACTAATCTTGAGGCAGCAGAAGAGATATCTCGACAAATAAAAATAAGAGATCTGTCTGGTCTAATTATTATTGATTTTATTGATATGTTGAGTTTTGGAAATAGAAGGTTGGTTGAGAGAAAACTTAAAGAACAATGCAGAACTGATAGGGCAAGAATTCAAATTGGAAGAATTAGTACATTTGGACTTTTAGAAATGTCTAGACAAAGATTAAGGGAAAGTGCTGTAAAATGGAAAGTTACACTTACAGATGAGTCTTTTGCGATGAAGATTCTTAAATTAGTCGAGGTTAAAGCTGTTTTAACAAAAGCAAAATTTGTAGAACTTAAGATTTGCGAAAAGATATCAGACTTTATGAAAGAAAACTTTATTGAAGACTTAAAGTATTTTGAAGAAAAAAACTTAATTAAGATCGATATAATTGCAGATAACAATCTTATTATTCCTGAATACATAATTGATCTTCAAAACAAAACTAAAAAAACAATAGAAATAGTTCAACATATAGAAAAGTTAAAAAACCTAGAAGAGCAAAAAAAAGAAGTTAAATCTTTTGAAAGTCCTATTAAAAAAAAGCCTTATAAAAAAAAACCTTTTTTTAAAAAGAAATTTTTTAAAAAAACAGTAGCCTAGATAATTCCAGTTTTTGGAGAAGATGCGCTTCCATATATAGATTTTTCTATACGACCTGCTAAATAAGATTGTCTTCCTGCAATTACTCCATTTTTAAATGCCAATGCCATTTGAAATGGTTTTTTAGCTTTAGCGATTGCAGTATTAGCCAACACTCCATCACAACCTAACTCCATGGCAATAGCTGCGTCTGACGCTTGTCCTAAGCCAGCATCAATTATCAAAGGAAGCTTTGTTTGGCTTCTTATTATTTTTATGTTTGTTGTATTTTGAATTCCAAGTCCAGATCCTATGGGTGCTGCGAGAGGCATAATTGCACAAGCTCCTACATTCTCTAATCTTTTAGCCATTAAAGGATCATCATTACAGTAAACCATTACTCTAAATCCTTCTCTAGTTAAAACTTCTGTAGATTTTAATGTTTCAATCATATCTGGAAATAAATTTTTTTTATCTCCTAAAACCTCAAGTTTTACCAGTTTCCATCCACCAATTTCTCTTGCTAAACGTAATGTTCTAAGAGCCTCTTCAGAATTAAAGCAGCCAGCAGTGTTTGGTAAGTAAGTTATTTTTTTTGGATCAATGTAGTCCATCAATAAAGGTTTTTTTTTATCAGAAATGTTTACTCTTCTCACAGCAACAGTAACAATTTCTGCTCCAGATAATTTAATAGCTTCTGCACATTCTGCCATACTTTTATATTTTCCAGTTCCAACTATTAATCTGGAATTAAATTTTTTTTTATCAATTATTAATTTATCATTAACCAATTTTATCCACCTCCAATAAAATGAACAATTTCTATTTTGTCATTATTTTTTAGTTTTATAGTCTTTAAATTATTTTTATCTATTATTTCTTGATTTAATTCAATTGCTACTTTTTTAAGAGGTATTTTTAGTTCTTTTAAAAAAATTAAGAGGCTTAAATTTTCATTTATTGTTGAAAATTTACCATTTAATTTAATTTTTATTTTTTTTATTTTTTTCATAATGTATAAGAATTTGATGAGTAATAATATTATAATTATTAATGGTCCTAATCTTAATCTATTAGGTGAAAGAGAACAATCACAATATGGATCAATAACTTTTGATAAGTTAAAAGAAAATTGTTTAGGTAAAGCTAAAGATTTAAATATTAATTTAGAATTTTCCCAGTCAAATATAGAAGGTGAAATAGTTACAACCATCCAAGAGGCTAAAAGTAAATTTGATGGTATAATTATTAATGCTGCAGGTTTTACACATACATCTGTAGCTATCAGGGATGCTTTAGATATTTATAAAAAACCAATTATTGAACTTCACATATCAAATATATATAAAAGGGAAGAATTTAGACACAAATCTTTAATCAGCGATATTGCTACTGGTGGAATTTTTGGTTTAGGTGATAATGGTTATATTTTAGCCATAATTGCAATGCAAAACATGTTACAGAAATGAAAATAGATAAAAATATCATTAAAGAATTAACCGACTACTTAAATGAATTCAATTTAACTGAAATTGAATACACTGATAAAGATACTAAGATCAAAGTATCAAAATCGAATCCATCTAGTTCAAATCAAACTGTAAGTGTTGCTGCTTCAACACCAACCCTTGATACGGTTAAGTCGACTGTTGTGTCTGGAACTGAAGTTAAATCTCCTATTATTGGTACAGCTTATCTTGCGGCAGAACCTGGTGGTAAAAAATTTGTAGAAGTTGGTAAAAAAATTAAAAAAGGTGAAACGGTTATGATAGTTGAGGCTATGAAAACTATGAACCATGTTCCATCAACAGCAGATGGAATTATAAAAGAAATCTGTGTAGAAGATGGCCAACCTGTTGAATACGGCCAAACTATTATCATCGTAGAGTAATGTTTAAAAAAATTCTAATTGCAAACCGAGGGGAAATTGCAGTCAGAGTTATAAGAGCTTGTAAAGAATGGGGTATAGCAACTGTCGCTGTTCATTCTGATGTTGATAAAGATAGTATGCATGTAAGACTGGCGGATGAAAGTGTATGCATTGGCTCACACCAACCTGCAAATAGTTATTTAAATGTCCCAGCTTTGATGTCAGCAATAGAACTTACAAAAGCAGAAGCGGTTCATCCTGGATATGGTTTTTTATCTGAAAATGCAAATTTTGCTAAAGTACTAGAGGAAAATAACATTAAATTTATTGGTGCTTCTTCAAAACTTATAGAGATGATGGGAGATAAAATTCAAGCAAAAAAAATTGCTAAAGAACATGGTCTACCTGTTATTGAAGGTTCTGAAGGCGGAATAACAGACATAAAGGAAGCCAAAGAACTTTGTAAAAAAATAGGCTTTCCAGTTCTGATTAAAGCATCCGCAGGTGGTGGTGGCAAGGGAATGAAAATCGTTCGTAAAGAAGAAGAATTTGAAACATTGTTTTCAACAGCAAAGTCTGAAGCACAAAAATATTTTGGCAATGATGAAATTTATATTGAGAAATTTTTCCAAAATCCAAGACACATTGAAGTTCAGGTATTATCTGGAAAAAATAGAACAGTACATTTACATGAAAGAGACTGCTCAGTTCAAAGAAGACATCAAAAATTAATAGAAGAAACTCCTAGTCCAGTTTTAACAGATCAGATTAGAAAAGATCTTTTTGAAAGAACGGTAAATATGGTTAGTAAAATTGGTTATGAGGGTGCTGGAACTGTTGAATTTATATATGAAAATGGAAAATTTTATTTTCTAGAAATGAATACCCGAGTTCAAGTAGAGCATCCTGTAACTGAAATGGTAACTGGTATTGATATTATTAAAGAGCAAATTTGGATAGCTTACACTGGTGAAACAGCTTTAAAACAAAGTGACATTAATCCTAGAGGGCATGCCATAGAATGTAGAATTAATGCAGAGGATGCAAGTAAAAATTTTCAACCATCACCTGGAACTATAGGAATGTGTCACCAACCATCAGGTTTTAGAACAAGAGTAGATGGTGCAATTTTTCAAGGTTATAAAGTTACACCATTTTACGATAGTATGATTTGTAAAGTCATCACTCATGGCAGAAATAGAACTGAAGCAATACAAAGAATGAATCGATCTTTAGATGAATTTGTCATTGAAGGAATAACAACAACAATTCCTCTTCATAAAATTTTACTAAATCATAAAAAATTTATTGAGTCAGACTTTAATGTTAGCTGGCTAGATAATGAAAAAGTATTCTAATAACATCTTGTTAACCAAATATCATATACTGGGTGATCAAAAGGATTTACTGCAGGACTAGATGAAAAGGTCCACCCATTAAATATAAACACTTCGTTGTTATCTTTATTAATCGTATCTTTAACCTGAATATAAGCTGTTATTTCTGGGTTGTCATCAAATTCAGAATTTTTACATTTGAGACTTTTTATTAATAAACTTTTAAATCTTAGCTCCTCTCCTATCTTTAATTTTAAAAGATCAGTCTTTGAACTTACTTTATCTAAAATCTTTATTTCAACAAATTTTCCTTCATTATTTTCATTAGCTACTAGGGGTAATGATATGCTTGTTAAAAAAAAATAAATTAAAAGAAATAAGAAACTAGCTTTTCCAGATTGTATATTTTTTTTTAATAGGATCATTATTTTTATTAGGATGATAGGCATTCTCAGTACCCGTTTGATTTGATTGATGCGGTTTTTGCCAATCATATTTTTTCAATTCATGATTGTTTTCAATTCTATTATTAGTGAAATGCATCCAAGAGTACCATTCATTAGGGATTTTCGATGCATCAATTTCATCATTGTAAATCACCCATCGTTTTCCAGATTTACTTTCATAATATTTGTTGCCACTAGAATCTTTTCCAGCAAGTTTTCCGTAAAAAATAGTTTTTAATTTTGTACCTAGTGTTTCTTGGTTCCACCAAATGAAAATTTTTTTTAAAAGTGTCAACATATTATTTTATTTATTCTTCAATCCTAAATTGTATTATTTAAATTAGACTAAAGTAAGGATTTGTATATAAATTAATTATCTTACGATTCAAAATAAAAAATTAATTAAAGGAAAAATGGCAAAATATTTAGTAGAAACTTATTATACTTGTAGCTTTAAAGTTAATCATTATCTAGATGATATTAATGAAACAGAGTTGGCAAATCTTGAAAAACGGGACGATGGAAAATTTGAAGTTTTAGACGTTAAACTTGATACAAGAAAAACAAAAAGTTTAGATTCAAATAATAAAGTAACTGAAACTAAAAAAATAGATATTATTACTGAACAAAGCAAACCTAAGGTCATTTCAAAAGAAAATAATACTAATTTTGTTAAAAAAATTAACGAGGGTGTCAGTAAAAGATTTAGTATGCCTGATAGAAGAAAAGGCTACATCCAAAAAGCGACAATTGGTGACCATAAAGTTTATCTCCACACTGGTGAATATGAAGATGGTAAAATTGGAGAAATTTTCATAGACACAAGTAAAGAGGGTGAACTGGTAAAAGCTTTGATGAACAATTTTGCAATAGCAATTTCACTTGGTCTTCAATATGGCGTTCCTTTAGATGAGTTCATCAGTGCTTATGTTGATACTAAATTTGAACCATCTGGAAAAGTACACGGTAATGACAGAATAATGAGTGCTTCTTCAATACTTGATTATATTTTTAGAGAATTAGCAATTTCATATCAAAATAGAGAAGATCTTGCTCACACTCCATCAATTGGTGGATCAGATAGATCTTTACCTGAGGAAGAAAATACTGAGGATCAAAATCAATTACTTAAAATTATAAAAGATGTTACTAGCAAAGGTTTTGTTAGAAATAACTACAAAAAAAATCTTGTTGATTTATCTGACGTTAAGATAAGCTTAAAAGGTAAAAAGTAATATTATTTTTTCAGTTTTAAAGCTAAACCAAGCTCTTTAAGTTGCTCTTCGTTAACGTTTGATGGAGCGTTCATCATTAAATCTTGAGCATTCTGATTCATTGGAAACATTGTAACTTCTCTAATATTCTTTTCATTTGCTAACAGCATTACAATTCTATCGATACCAGGTGCTATACCACCATGAGGTGGGGCTCCATAACTTAAAGCATTGATCATTCCACTAAATTTTTCATCAACTTGTTCTTTTTTATATCCAGCAATCGAGAAAAGTTTATACATCAATTCAGGCACGTGATTTCTAATTGCACCAGAAGATAGCTCTATCCCATTGCAAACAATATCGTACTGATAGGCTTTAATATTAAGAGGATTATCAAAATCAATATCTTTTAAGTCTCCTTGAGGCATTGAAAATGGATTGTGACTAAATTCGATTTTATTAGTTACTTCATTTTTTTCAAACATTGGATAATCAACAACCCAACAAAATGCGAAAGTATTTTCATCAATTAATTTTAAATCTTTAGCAATTTTATCTCTAGCTAAAGAGGTTATTTTTTCAACATCATTTATTTTTCCACAAGCAAAAAATATACTATCCCCTATTTCAGCTCCAGTGATTTTCATAATTTCCTCTAGGGCTTCTTTAGAAAAAAATTTTCCCACCGGTCCTTTTGCTGAAATATTTTCTTCTTTTTCAATTGTAAAATAAGCAAGACCAGACGCCCCTTGTTCTTTTGCCCACTTATCAATATTATCAAAAAAACTTCTAGGTTTATCTTTTGTATTTTTTGTAACTATACATCTCACTTTAGAACCAGATTTTACAAGCTTTTTAAATATCTCAAACGTAACATCATCACGTGTAAAAATATTTGATAAATCTGAAATTATTAATGGGTTTCTTAAATCTGGCTTATCTGATCCATACTTAAGCATAGACTCCTCATAAGGTATTCTTGGAAATTTTTCATACATCAATTTTTTTTCAGAAAATTTCTTAAAAACATTGACTATTAGTTTTTCAACAACTTGAAAGACATCTTCTTGTTCAACAAAAGACATTTCTAAATCAAGCTGATAAAATTCACCTGGACTTCTATCTGCCCTTGCATCTTCATCTCTAAAGCATGGAGCTATTTGAAAATATTTATCAAAACCAGAAACCATTATAAGTTGTTTAAATTGTTGTGGCGCTTGTGGCAGTGCATAAAATTTTCCAGGATTTAGTCTACTTGGTACTAAAAAATCTCTTGCACCTTCAGGGCTAGAGGATGTTAATATTGGTGTTTGGAATTCCAAAAACCCAAGTTTAGACATCTCGTTTCTAATAAAAGAGATAACTTTTGACCTTAAGATAATATTGTCATGAATTTTTTTTCTTCTTAGATCTAAGAATCTATACTTGAGTCTAATTTCTTCAGCATATTCTTGATCACTAAAAACTGGCATTGGTAACTCCTTGCAAGTACCCAACACTTCAAATGAATTTATATTAACCTCAATCTCTCCAGTTTGAAGATCTGTGTTAATAGTCTCTTTTGTTCTCTCTATAACTTTACCATTTATCTTAATTACGCTTTCTAATTGAATTTTTTCTAATGAATTAAAATTTTCGTTACTTTTATCTATGATACATTGAGTCATTCCATAATTGTCTCTTAAATCTATGAATAGTAAATTTCCATGATCTCTTTTTTTGTTTATCCAACCTGATAAAACAACATCTTTACCACTACTATCTATTGTTAACTCACTACATGTATGTGTTCTATATTTATTCACTTATTCCTCAAGAGCTTCATTAATAATTTTAAAATCGATAGATTTTTTTTTTTTAAACTAATCTTGTCAATTTTATATATGAATTCAAATATTTTGCCATACGATCTCTCAATTCTTTTAATAATAAAGTTAATCAGCTTTTTATCTAATGTAATTTGTCTATCTGATAAATTTTTTAATATTAATGCAAACATTAGCTCGTCATCAGGGTTTTGAATATTTGCAAATAGACAGTTCTTTGTTCTAGATCGAAGATCTTCAAGTTTAAAATTAATCTCAGATATTGGTTTCATTGATGTGACTATCAAAAACTTATTATCTTGATCTATTATATTAAAAAGTGAATAAATAAGCTTCTCATTTATATTTAAATTTAAATCTTCTAAAACAATATTTTGGTAAGGTTTAATGGATTTAATATTTTCATCATTTAATGAATTAACATCAATCCTAATGCCATTAAATTTTTTCAAAAAAATATTAACCAGGTGACTTTTTCCTGAAAATTTTTCACCATTAATGTTTAAAAAATTTTTTTCCCACTTTGGCCATTTGTTAATCATTTCAAAAGCATAAAAATTACTCTTTCCAACATAAAAATCATCATCTTTAAAGTTTTGTTCATAATTAAAATCTAATAATAATTGATTTAAATTTTTCATTTTAATATCCACATATTATTCTTCATTTCTAATTCAAGGTTCTTTTCTTTCATGTCATTTAAAAATATATTAGGTGTGCCATTATAAGTAATTTTATATTGAATAATCTCACTATTAAAATTCAAAATACTAAAGTCAGAAACTAGATCTAAACTATAAAGCACCTGTTCCAACTCTATAATTTTTTTAGTTTTTTTGGAATTAATAGATATTGTTATAGGAAGTTTTATGGAAGTATTAATTTCATTATTTTTTTTCCATTGATCTTCATAAAGCTGTTTTAAATTTTCAACAATATTAGAAAAGTCATTATTATTCAAAATATCTAATTTGGGATAGTTCTTATTTTGAATTTTCAAGCTGTTATTTAAATTAATTTTTGAAAGTGTTCTTATTCTGTTGCTTTCTTTATATATTATTAAAATTATATTATCTTTAATATCATATTTATTAATTAAATTTGAAAAATCATAAGTTTCAATATCTTTTGAGATTTTTTGTAACTCTATCAAATCTTCAATATCTTCACTTGGTAATAAATAATCTAACAAATCATAAGAGTTTTTTTGTTCATTCCATTTATCGTAAAAAATATTGTTATTAAAAAGATATATATTGTTATTTTTAGTTTCTATAAGGATAGGAAATAATAGGACTTTATTTCTTTGGGGTATTGATGGAAAAATATTTTTATTTTCTAAAAATTTAAGAATTTTTTTTTTATTAAATGTTGTTTCTAAATTTGCAAAATACTCATTATTTATAAATTTTTCATCACTAATGGTGAAAGAATCAATCATGCCCTTAATTTCTTTTATAGAAACATTTTTAATCTTTTTTCTATCACCAGAGGTTGTAATCATTGAAATCAAATCAGAAAAGGAAGTTTGAAATCCTTTGTCAATAACGTTATTTTTTTCAAAATTTAATTCAAATGGAGAGGATATTTCAATGTTAGATACCCTAAATGCATTTGCATTTGAATAAGTTGTGGAAAAAAATACTATTAATAGAGAGAATGAAATAAAATAAATATATACATTCAGTAATTTATAAAATTTATTAATTATTTGCATATACTATACTAATGAAAAAAGAAAAATTTACCTATGAAAAAAGTGGTGTAAACATAAATGCTGCTGATAATTTTGTTAAATTTATATCGTCAATATCATCAAACAAAAAAGGCCAAAAAAAGTTTAATAATATTGGTGGCTTCGGCTCTATAACTAATATTCCAAAAAGTCTTAAAAATCCTAAAATTGTAGCTTGCACTGATGGTGTTGGTACAAAAGTAGAGATTGCCAATTTACTCAATAAATATGACACAATTGGCATTGATTTAGTTGCTATGAGTGTAAACGACCTAATTGTTCAAGGAGCAAGACCACTTTTATTTTTGGATTATATTTCTATTAATAAAATTGATTTAAATAAATTAAAATTGATCCTCAAAGGAATAGTAAGAGGCTGTAAAATTTCAAGCTGTGAATTGGTTGGTGGCGAAACAGCAGAGATGCCAGGTACCTATGAAAAAGGTAAATTCGATATAGCAGGTTTTGCAGTAGGTTTGGTTGATGAAAAGAAAATACTATTAAAGAAGAATATAAAAAAAAATGACTTGGTATTGGCTATACCATCAAGTGGTGTGCACTCAAATGGTTATTCTTTAGTTAGGCATGTACTTAATAAAAAAAAAATTAATTTAAAAAAAAATTCATTTTTAAAAAAAGAATTAATGAGACCTACAAAAATTTATGTCAAAGAAGTTCTAAATTTAATTAATAACAATCTTTTAAATGGGTGTGCTAATATTACCGGAGGTGGCCTAGCAGATAATATTAGGAGAGTTATTCCAGATAAATTAGTCGCTGATATAGATTTAAATAAAGTTAAAACTAAAAAAATTTTTAAATGGTTGAAACAAAATAACATTGATGACGATGAAATGTTAAAAACATTTAACTGTGGAGTTGGTTTTTGTTTAATCGTTAATCCTAAAAACTTAAATAAAATTACTAAATTTTTTACAAAAGAATTTAAACCCTATGTTATTGGAAAAATAACTGCAGGAAAATATAAAGTTAAACTTAATGGTAAAATTGACTGGTCCTAAAAAGATTAAAACAGCAGTATTTATATCTGGAACTGGAAGTAATTTAAAAAATTTAATAAAATTTTCTAAAATAAAAAATTCACCTATATCCATAGATTTAATTGTTTCAAATACTTCAAAAGCTAAAGGTTTAAAATTTTCAAGTCAATTTAATATTAAAAAATATGTACCAAGCTTTAAAAACTATAAAATAGCTGAAACAAAAATATTAAATTTATTAAAAAAAGAAAATATAAAATTTATTTGCCTTGCAGGCTTTATGAAGATTTTATCTAAAAATTTTATTAAAAAATTTAATGGAAAAATAGTTAATATACATCCCTCTTTACTGCCAAAATATAAAGGGCTTGATACTCATTTTAAAGCAATACAAAATAAAGATAAGGTAGCTGGTTGTACTGTTCATTTTGTAACAGCAAAACTTGATTCAGGAAAAATAATTCTGCAAAAGAAAGTTAAAATTTCAAAAAAAGATACTTCTATTTCTTTAGCTAAAAAAGTTTTAAAACAAGAGCACAAGCTCTATCCAGCGGCTATAAAAAAATTATTTAATTAATCTTTAAAGAAAAAATTAATTTCAATTTTAGCGTTTTCAACACTATCAGAACCATGTACAGAGTTTTTATCAATAGAAATTCCATATTTTTTTCTTATAGTTCCTTCTGCAGCTTCCTCTGGTTTAGTTGCACCCATTAATTCTCTGTTTCCTAAAACTGCATTTTCTTTCTCTAACACCATCACAACTATCGGTCCTGAAGACAAATAAGCACATAAATCATTATAAAAAGGTTTAGTTTCATGAACTTTATAAAATTGTTCTGCTTCTGCTTTTGTTATCTGAATTTTTTTATCTTTAATAATTTTAAAACCTTTATCCGTAAACATTTCTTTGATTTCATTATCTAAATTTCTTTCAACAGCATCAGGTTTAATGATTGATAGTGTTTGTTCTATATTACTCATAATTATCCTCTATTAGTTGGTTTAATAATCTTACTCCATAGCTAGTTGCACCACCTGAATTTAAAGCACCACCATATTTTGAAAATGCCATACCAGCTATATCTAAATGAGCCCAAGGTGTTTTATTTAAAATAAATCTTTGTAAAAATTGTGCTGCAGTTGTGGATCCTGCGCCACCTACATAATTTATATTTTGCATATCCGCATTTTTTGAATCCATAAGTTTGTCATAGTTTTTATGCAATGGCATTCTCCATAATTTTTCTTCAGTTTTATCTCCAGCTTCTAACAACTGTTTTGATAATTTATCATCGTTTGAAAATAGACCCGCATATTCAGAACCTAATGAAACTATAATAGCACCTGTTAAAGTTGCTAGATCAACTATAAACTTAGGTTTAAATTTTTTCTCAGTAAAAGTTAAAGCATCAGCCAAAACTAATCTACCTTCAGCATCTGTATTTAATACCTCTATTGTTTTGCCACTATAAGATTTTACAATGTCACCAGGTCTTTGAGCGTTTCCACTAACCATGTTCTCAACAAGCCCTACAACACCAACAGCATTTATTTTTGCTTTTCTTATTGCTAAATTTTTCATTAAACCCACAACGGTAGCTGAGCCTGCCATATCATAAGTCATATCTTCCATAAACTTTGCTGGTTTTAAAGAGTAACCTCCAGTGTCAAAACAAACACCTTTTCCAACAAATGCTAAAGGCTTAGAATTATCTTTTGCTCCATTCCATTCCATTGTTACAAGATATGATCCTCTAATACTACCTTGCCCTACACCAAGTAAGGCGTTCATTCCAAGTTTTTTTAATTTTTTTTCATCGTAGATATTTATTTTTAATCCAAATTTTTTAAGTGTATTTATTCTTTTTGCATATTCATCCGGATGTAAAATGTTTCCTGGTTCAGACACAAGGTCTCTTGCAAAAAAACTTCCTTCTTCTATAGCTTTAAATCTTAAATGATCTTGATTAGATATTTTATTCTTTTTTCCTATAATATTTATAGAAACAATTTTTTTATTTATTTTAGATTTGTAAATATTAAATTCATATGATTTTAATTTTAATCCATGAATAAAATAACCTACAAAATTTTTTATTTTGCTGTTGATTGTGTCTGAATTTACAAAGTATTCATTTTTCTTATCATAGTTAATGTAACTATTAAATTTAGCTCCCAAATTTTCTATATCTGATATTTTAATATTTTTCTTAATAGACACTAAAAATACTGTTTTTTTTGAATTAACTTTAAATAAAAGAAGATCTTTTTTTAAATCACTATTTTTTAGTAGGTCAGCTATGTATAAAAATTCAGAATTTGAAGTATATTTTTTAAGATCTTTAATATTGAAATTTTCATCAACAAATAAAACAAGATTTTCAAATGGTTTATTATCGAGTTTTTCTAAATAATTAATTTTAATAGACATAAATTTTTAAATACAATCTGAGATAGATGGATGCTATATATGAATAAATTTATTATATTACAATGAAAAAATTATTATTTGCTCATTTTTTAAAAGATACCTTCTTTTTTTTTTATTAATGACTTTATCTCTAGGTTTAATTGTATGGGTAATTCAAGCAGTTAACTATCTAGATTTTATAACAGAGGACGGACATAGTTTTAAAGTTTATCTCTCATATACTTTATTTAACTTTCCAAAAATTATTCATAGAATCTTACCTTTTATTTTCTTTGTTTCCTTGTTCTATCAAATTAACAGATATGAATTAAAGAATGAATTAATTATCTTCTGGACTACAGGAATAAGTAGATTTCAATTTAGTAAAGTAATTATGGCTTTTTCATTAATTTTTTTAATTTTTCAAATAATCATTGGAGCGTATCTTTCACCAAATAGCCAGGATAAAGCCCGTAATTTTATAAGAAATTCTAATATTGATTTTTTTCCATCACTTTTTCAAGAAGGCAAATTCATAGATGTGGTAAAAAATCTGACTATATTCATTGAGACAGAAAAACCAAAAGGAGTTTATAATAATATTTTTCTCAAGGAAATTGGTTCTAAGTCTAGAGTTATTTATGCAAATAAAGGTTTTATAAAAGAGTTAGGAAATAAAAAATATTTAGAGCTATCTAATGGAAACGTAGTTAATTTAGAAGGCAATAAAAATAACAGTTTTTCATTTGATAAAATAGATTTTAACTTAACTCAGTACGGAAGTAAAAGTACTACTAATCCTAAAATTCAGGAATTAACCAATAGACTTTTGATAAAGTGTTTAAATTACTACAAGCAAGACAAGTTAACTCAATTCAAAAGTGAAATTTTAACTTGTAATAAAGATATCATCACAAATATTAAAGTAGAACTTTTCAAAAGGTTTTATAAGCCTATATACCTACTTCTACTGTCTTCAATAGCATGTCTTATTTTATTTATATCAAAAGAAAATAAAAAATTTACACTTTATAAATATATAATATTTTTTATTGGTATTGTGGCTATAATTATTTCTGAAATTTCTTTAAGATATTCATCTTATAATATTTTTGGACAATATTTTTTTATAATTTTTCCAGTTTTTTCAATTTTGAGCTTTAATCTTTTTGCATACGTTAGATCAAAAAAAAATTATTGATGATTAAAACTTTTGAACTTTATTTGATATTACTTTTTGCAAAAAAAATTTTGAATACTTTTTTAATTTTCTTTACATTAATCTTTATTCTTAATTTATTTGAAGAAATAAATTTTTTTAAAGATCTTCAAACAAACTTTTTTTTTCCAATAATATTGAGTGGTCTAAATGCTCCAGCTACTCTTTTTGAAATCTTTCCTTTTATTTTTTTGATTGGAACTCAATTTTTTTTTCTAGATATAATTGATAAAAATGAGCTTGAGATCTTAAAGATTAATGGATTAAGCAATATCAGAATTTTAAAAACATTATTTATTACATCACTTCTATTTGGTTTTATTTTAATAACTATATTTTATTCGATGTCGGCTAAATTACAGTTTATTTATTTTGATATAAAAAATTCATACTCAAATGATGATAAATATTTGGCAGTTGTTAAAGAAAGTGGCCTTTGGATTAAAGATGAGATTGACAATAAAATATATATTATTAATGCAGATGAAATATCAAATAATACATTAATCAATGTTTCGATTCATGAATTTGATAGTAATTTTCAATTAATTCATATAATTAATTCTCAAGAAATTGATATTTCCAGTTATGAATGGATTTTATCTAAGCCAATAATTTTTAAGGATAATAAAACTACGCAACTTAAAGAAAAATATTTTATTAAAACACACTTTGATATTAAAAAAATAAATAGTTTGTTTGATAATTTGTCCTCTTTAAATGTTTTTCAATTACTAAAATTAAGAGATGATTACAGGTCTTTAGGAAATTCTACCAGAGAAGTTGATATTCATTTGCATAAGCTTTATTCTCTCCCATTATTTATCTCAATTATGACAATTCTTTCTTCAATAATAATGTTTAATAATAAAAGAAATACTTCTATTATTTTTCATTTATTGTCAGGGATATTATTTTCGGTAATTGTTTATTATTTGTCTTATTTGTCTTATCTAATGGGGGCAAATGGTAAAATACCAATTATAGTATCAACATATCTTCCATTTATGATATTGATACTCATTAGTTTAATTGGAATTGTAAGGTTAAATGAAAAATAACTCAAAATTTTTAATATTTTTATTTTTTTTTGTAGTTTTAATTATTAATAATAAAGCTTACGCAAATAAAATTATTTTTAGTACTTCAGATTTAAATATTACAAATAATGGAAGTATTATAAATGCTGGAATAGGTTCTGCATACTCCAAGTCTTCTAATATAAAAATTGATGGTCAAAGTTTTAAATTTGACAAAAGTTCATCAATATTAATTGCTAATAAAGCAAAGGTTATTTTACCTGAAAAAAATATTGAAATTAATGCAGATAAATTAATTTACGATCAAAAAATTTCATTAATTAAGGCAATAGGAAATGTTGAAATTAAAGACCTTGCAAACATTGTTACATTTAAATCTAAAGAAGTTTTTTATAACAAAATAGAGGAAACAATTTTTTCAAATGTCAGATCCACTTTTTATGATAAAGCTTTAAATAATTTTACTTCAGAAAAGTTTACCTATACTTTAAACGATGGTTTATTGAAAATATCTGGAGCAAATATTTTAGATGTGCAAAATAACAAATATTATATTGAAAAAGCATATATAAATTTATTAACCAATAAATTAATTGGAAAGGACATATTTTTAGATTTTAATAATTTAGCTGAAAACAATGATCCAAGAATAAAGGGCAAAACCATTAAAAGTGACAAAAATAAAACGATTATAGAAAAAGGTGTTTTTACAACCTGTAAAAAAAATGATGATTGTCCACCCTGGGAATTTTTAGCTTCAAAAATTACACATGATAAAAAAAAAAGACAATTAATTATGAAAATGCATGGTTAAAAATTTATGATAAACCTGTTTTTTATTTTCCAAAATTTTTTCATCCTGACCCAACTGTAAAAAGACAATCTGGATTTTTGATGCCTTCTTTTACAGGGTCTAATTCTACTGGCTCAGCATTTACACTACCATATTTTCATGTGCTTTCTAACAATAGAGATTTAACATTTACTCCAAGACTTTATTCAACGAATAAAATACTTGCACAATCTGAATATAGGGTAGTTAATGCAACTTCAAAACATACTATTGATTTAAGTATGTTAAGTGAAAAAGATAATTCTTCTCAAAGTCATTTTTTTTCAAATAGTCAAAAAAAATTAAACTCAAAGTATTTTGATAATCTAGATTTATCAGCTGATTTACAATTTACTTCTAAGGATACATATCTAAAAAATTATAAATTAGATTCTTCCCTTATAAACGCTGACACTGGAACTTTAACTTCTTCAATTAAATTTAGTGCGTCAAAAGAAGATTTAAGTTTGGAGGCTGATTTTATAGTCTACGAAAATTTAAGTGATGTACCAGATGGAGACAAATATGAATATGTTTATCCTAGCTATAATCTTAAAAAAGATCTCTACTCAGACATGTTAACATCCGGAAGCTTTAATTTAGACTCAAGTGGCTTCATTAAAAATTATGATACTAATGTTTTTGAAAAGGTTATTGTTAATGATTTTCTTTATAGTTCTTATCCTAGGTTTACTAATAAGGGCTTAAAAAATAATTATAATATTTTATTTAAAAATATTAATACAGACAGTGAAAATTCAGAAAATTATAAAGAAAATTTAGATACAAAAATAGCAACTTTGATTGAGTTTAATTCTTCTTATCCAATGGAAAAAAAGACTAACGATTACACAAACATACTCAAGCCTATTATTTCAGCTAGATATAGTCCTAACAATTCTAAGAATGCAAGAAATGAAGATAAAAGAATTGATGTGAGTAATGTTTTTGCTCTTAACAGACTTGGATCTAGCGACTCCGTTGAGGGAGGTGGATCATTAAGCTTTGGTACTGAATTTTATAATACCGATTCTTCTAAGAGAGAGGTTCTTAACTTAAAAGTTGCTAACGTTTTTAAATTAGAGGATGATCAAAATTTACCTGTAAATAGTTCACTGGGCAATAAAACCTCAGATATAATGGGAGAACTGAATTATAACCCCAATGATTTTTTTAGTCTTAACTATAAATTTACACAAGATCAAAATTTAAAAGATACAAATTATCAAATGTTAAAAAATGAATTCAAAATTAATAATTTTGTAACTACTTTTGAATATCTAAATGAAAACAATGGTATAAATAAAGATAGCTACTTATCAAATAAAACGTCATATAATTTTAATGAAGCAAGTAGCTTTATTTTTGAAACAAGAGAAAATAAGAAGACCAATGCAACAGAGTTTTACAATTTAATGTATCAATATAGAAATGACTGCTTAATTGCAGCAATTCAATATAATAAAGATTATTATACAGATAGAGATTTAAAAGCGAATGAAAGCATATATTTAAACTTAACTATAATACCATTTGGAGAGACAAAGTCTCCAAATCTTAAAAAATAATGCCTAAAGTAAAATTTATTTTATTTTTGTTTTTATTGCTAGTAATAAGTTTTAAATCAAGCACTGCTGAAAATTTTTACATCGTATACAAAGTCAATAATGAAATTATAACAAATTCTGACGTAGAAAAAGAATACCGATATTTAGTATCGCTTAATAATCAATTAAAAAATTTAGAAAAACAAAAAATTATTGAACTATCAAAAGAGTCAGCACTTCGAGAAAAATTAAAAAAAATAGAATTAATAAAATATTTTGACTTAAAAACAATAAATATAGATATTGATAATTATCTAGAAAATTTTTATAGAAACTTAAATATCAAGAATAAAAAAGAATTTGAAGAATACCTGCAAAGTAACAATATATCATTAAACTATGTCCAAAAAAAAATTGAAATAGAAATATTATGGAATCAATTGATATACGATCGATATATAGGTCAAATTAATATTGATACAAATCAACTAAAAGAAAAAGTAAAAAAATTAATAAGTACAAAAAAGCAAAAAAAATACTCTCTATCTGAGATTTTATTTAACATAGAAAATAACTCAAATTTTGAAAAAAAATTAGAAAATATTAATCAAAGTATAAGCGAGATAGGATTTAAAAACACTGCGAATATATACAGTATATCAGACAGCTCAAAATTTGGAGGTAAAATTGGATGGATAGAGGAACAAAAATTATCAACAAAAATTTTAGAACAATTAAAAGTACTAGAAGTTGGTCAATACACATCTCCTGTGCAAGTAGGTTCTTCATTTTTAATTTTAAAAATAGAGGAAATTAAATATGAAAATGTGATAATCAATGAAGATGAAGAGTTAAATAAGATGATTCAATTTGAGACCAGCAAACAACTAGATCAATTTTCAAAAATATTTTATGAAAAAATAAAAATTAATAGTTTCATAAATGAATTATAAACCTATATTAATTGTTGCAGGTGAGCCAAATAGCATTTTTTTAGAAATATTTTTTAAAAGCATTCAAGCCCATCATTATAAAAGCCCTTTAATAATTATTGCTTCAAAAAAATTACTTGAACAACAAATGATTAAATTAGGATTTTTTTTTGAAATCAATACTATTGATCAAAATTTTAAAAAATTTAATTTACTAGATAATAAAAAAATTAACTTAATTAATGTAGAGTATAAATTTAAAAGTTGCTTTGAAAAAATTTCTAGTAAATCTAATGAATACATAAAAAACTCTTTTGAGTTAGCATTAAAAATTATCAAGCGAAATAAATTATCTAAATTTATTAATGGACCAATTTCAAAAAAATCTTTTTTAAAAGGTAAAGCTTTAGGTATTACTGAGTATTTAGCGAAAAAAACAAAAAATAATAATAAAGTTGTGATGCTTATATTTAATAATAAACTATCTGTTAGTCCACTTACAACACATTTACCTTTAAAAGATGTTCACAAACAAATCTCAAAACAAAAGATATTTCAACATGTTAAGCTTATTGATAAATTTTATAAAACAAAATTTAATAAACTGCCAAGGGTAGCAATAACAGGTTTAAATCCACACTGTGAGAGTAATTTTAAAAATTCTGAAGAAGATAAAGTGATAATTCCAGCTATTAAGAAATTGCGATTAAAAAATAATAAAATAAATGGTCCATTTCCAGCTGACACTATCTTTACAAAATCATTTTTAAATAAATATGATGTAATTATTGGTATGTATCATGATCAAGTACTTTCTCCTATGAAGGCTTTATTTGGTTTTGATGCAATTAATATTACTTTAGGTCTACCATTTACTCGTATTTCTCCAGATCATGGCCCAAATTATTCAATGCTAGGTAAAAATTTATCTGATCCAAAAAGCTTAATTCAAGCTTTAAAATTTTTGGATAAATAAGTGTTCATAAAAGCAAAAAAAAGTCTTGGCCAAAACTTCTTAATAGATAGAGAAGTGCTTGAAAAAATTGTATCCATAACCGATATTACTAACAAGGAAGTCTTGGAAATTGGACCAGGTAGTGGAAATCTAACGACATATATTTTAAAAAAAAAACCAAAGAAACTCTATGTTGTAGAAAAAGATGATGATTTAGCTAAACTGCTAAAAGAGAAGTTTGATACTGAAATTGAAATCATCAATGATGATATCTTAAAAGTATCTGAAAGTACTATTTCGGATCAAAAACTATCTGTCTTTGGTAATTTACCTTATAATATATCGACAGAAATCTTATCTAAATGGATTCTTAATATTGGCTCAAATTTTTGGTTCGATAGTCTCATTTTAATGTTTCAAAAAGAAGTTGCCGATAGGATTATATCTGAATTTAATAACTCTAATTATGGCAGACTATCAATTTTATCAAGTTGGAAATTAAATGTAAAAAAGATATTAGACATTAAACCACAAAGCTTTTCACCAAGACCTAAAATAGATAGTTCTTTACTTTTATTCACTCCCAAAGAGAATTTTTTTAAATTAAAGGATCCTAAAAATCTTGAAAAAATAACTAGAATATTCTTCAACCAAAGAAGGAAAATGTTAAAAAAACCCTTTAACCAAGTTTTTGATAATGGAAAAGAAGTTGCAGAAAAATTTGGTATTGATCTTAATCTTAGACCTCAAAACCTTGAGCCTGAAGTATATTTTAAACTTGTAAAAGAATATGAAGACTTAAGAGGTTAGTTTTTCAACATGCTTTCTAATGAAATCTTTATCGTAGTCTTTTGAGCCATTGTTAATTTCAGCATCAATTAAACTGCTAATTTTAGAATAACATTCTTCTAGATTGTCATTAATAATTACGTAATCATAATTAATCCAATGCAAAACATCTCTACTAAATTCTTTCATGCGTTCTTCTACTATTAGTTTATCTTTCATGTCTCTATTTGACAGTCTTTCAAAGAGTATCTCTTTACTAGGAGGTAAAATAAAAAAAGTAATTAATTTATAATTTAATTTTTTATTCTTGATTTGATCAGCTCCTTGCCAATCAATATCAAATATTACATTTTCACTTTTTTCTAATTTTTCAATAACTGGTGTTCTAGTTGTTCCATAAAGATGATTAAATACTTTTGCATACTCTAAAAATTCTTCATTTTTTATTAAATTTTCGAATTTATCATGATCAACAAAGTAGTAATCCTTGTCTGCAATTTCGTTTAGTCTAGGTTTTCTTGTGGTATGAGAAACTGAAATATGAAAATTTTTATTTTTAGAGAGGAGTTTTACTAAGGTTGTTTTACCTGCCCCAGATGGGGATGATAAAATTACCATTATCCCATCTTTTTTTATGGACATTTAATTTCTAGTTTGCTTTTCCTGCTATAAAGTTAACAGCGTCACCTACAGTAAGAATTTTTTCAGCTTCACTATCTGAAATTTCTGAACCAAATTCCTCTTCAAAAGCCATTACTAACTCAACTGTATCTAAACTATCTGCTCCAAGGTCATCTATGAAGCTTGAATCGTCCAACACTTTAGCTTCATCAATACCTAAGTGATCTGCTACAATTTTTTTAACTTTGCTTGAAATATCTTCTGACATAATGTTCCTTTTTGTTATATTTCGTTAATAGTTCAAAAAGTAGTTTTGTCAACCCAAATACATACCACCATTAACATGTAATGTTTCTCCATTAATATAGTCTGACTGATCTGAACTTAAGAAATTAACAGCATTAGCAATATCTTCGGGTTTACCTAGTCTATTAGATGGAATTTTAGCAATTATTGTTTCTTTAAATTTTTCATCTATTTGGTCTGTCATAGCAGTACTAATAAAGCCTGGGGATATGCAATTAACATTAATATTTTTTTTTGCATATTCAATTGCTAAGCTTTTTGACATTGCAACTATACCTGCTTTAGATGCAGTATAGTTTGCTTGTCCAACATTACCAGTATGCCCAACAACAGAGGTTATATTGATAATTTTTCCAGATTTATTTTTAAGCATTTTTTTAATCGAATATTTACACATTAGAAATGTAGAAGTTAAATTAATATTTATAACTTTTGACCACTCTTCTAAGCTCATTCTAATAGTTAAATTATCTTTTGTAATGCCTGCATTATTAACAATGCAATCTAAAGATCCACCTAGTTCTTTGGTAGCATTTTCTATAAATTCCTCGATTTTATCATGTTGAGAAATATCAAATTTAAGAATTTTTATATTATTAAATTTTTCTTTTAACTCTTCTAGTTTTTCAATTCTTGTACCCGTAGCTAAAATATTTGCACCATTTTGGTTTAGCTTCTCAACTATTGAATTACCAATTCCACCTGAAGCACCTGTGACTATAATATTTTTATCTTTTAAACTACTCATTGATATTAATTAACTTTATATCCTCTTCTGTATTTATTGCACTAACTTTAACATTTTTGTCAATTCTCTTTATTAATCCAGATAAAACTTTGCCTGGTCCTATTTCAATAAACTCTGTAACGCCCTTCTCAATCATTAATAAAACACTCTCACGCCAACGAACACTACTTTCAATTTGCTTAACTAGTAATTCTTTTAGTTCATTTGAATTAGATATTTCTTTTCCTGTTACATTTGAAATAAGGATGTTTTTAGGTTCATTAAAATTTAATTTTTCTATTTCTTCTTTCATCACAAGTGTTGCATTATTCATCAATTTACAATGAAACGGAGCACTAACTGGTAATTTAATATTTTTAATATTTGAAGCTTTCAAATCAACCATAATTTTCTCCAGGTCTTCAATTTTTCCACTCAAAACGATCTGACCTACAGAATTGTCATTTGCAATAAAGCATTCGTATTTATCTTTATTCTCATCAATAATTTTTTTTATTAGTTCAATTTCAGAACCCAAAACTGCAACCATTCCACCCACTCCTTTTGGAACAGAGTTTTGCATCGCACTACCTCTAATTTTTAATATCTTTAAAGTATCTGAAAATGACAATGACCCAGCTGCGGTCAATGCAGAGTACTCTCCTAAAGAATGTCCTGCATAAAATTTTGCTTTATCTAAATCTATTTTAAACTCTTCTTTGATTAACTTAAATATTGAATAACTGAGCAAAAATATTGCTGGTTGTGTATTTTCAGTTAAGTCTAATTCTTCCTTGGGACCATTTAAGATAAGGCTTGATAGTGAGAAACCAAGAGTATCATCTGCTTCCTTGAATAGATCTTGAACTAAGCTATATTTAGCATGTAGGTCTTTACCCATTCCTACTAATTGTGAGCCTTGACCTGGAAAAATAACAGAAAACATTTAAATATCTAAAGTTTATTATGGTTTTAAGTGTTGTAATTCAATAATTATAATAGTATATCCTCACTTTTTATTAAAGAACAATTATGAATTTATACGAACACACAATAGTTGCTAGACAAGATACTAGCCCAGCGCAAGTTAAGCAATTAACTGAAAAATATTCTAAAATAGTTGAAAAAAATGAAGGAGAAATAGTACAAACTGAAGATTGGGGTTTGTTAAATTTAGCTTACATTATTAAAAAGAATAAAAAAGGCATCTATATGCACTTTAAGATTAAAGGTCCTGGAAAAATTATTGATGAATTAGAAAAAAATGAAGCAATTGATAAAAATCTTCTAAGATATATGACGGTTAAAGTTAAAAAATTTAATTTAGAGGCTAAATATTTTTCAAAGAAAGATGAATACGAAAAAAAAGAATATAAAAAAGAATATAATAGAGACTAATTATGCCATCAAAAAAAAGAGCAGGAAATAAAAAAAAAGGTAGTCAAAGTAACTTTGCAAAACTAAGTATTTTTCAACCTAATAAATACAAATTTAAGAAAACTTGTCCTTTATCTGCTAAGGGTGCTCCAGAAGTTGATTATAAAAACATAAGATTGTTAAAAAAATATATGTCTGAAAATGGTAAAATTTTACCATCAAGAATTACGAATGTTTCACAAAAAAAACAAAGAGAGCTTTCTCTGTCTATTAAGAGAGCTAGAAATTTAGCGTTAATTTAAATGAAAGTTATACTTTTAGAAAACTTAAGAAGAATTGGATCTATTGGAGAAATCATAGATGTTAAAAGAGGGTTTGCTAGAAACTTCTTAATATCAAATAAAAAAGCTCTTTATGCTTCAAAAGAAAATATTGCAGAAGTTGAAAAGATTAAATCTGAGCTAAGTAAAAAAGATACTGAAAAGAAAAAAGAAGCTCAAAAAATCTCTGAACAAATTAACAATAAAGAGTACGAAATTAAAAAATTAAGTACTGAAAATAAAGAATTATATGGATCAGTTAAACCAACTGAAATTTCAAAACTGATATTAGAAAATGACAAACTAGATATTAAACCTTCAATGATACAACCAATAACTGAAATTAAATCAATTGGTAAATTTAAGGTTAAAATTATTCTACACTCTGAAGTAGATTCTGAAATTACTATCAACGTAGTTACAGCTGATACTATTCAATAATTATACAATTTTTTCCCCAGCATATATTTTTTATTTTTTTAAATCTTAATTAAGATAAGATTTCTTCATGGAGAATAACCTCAGTATAGTTAAAGATACTTTTAAAGAACTTCCAAACAATATTGAAGCAGAGCAGGCTGTAATTGGATCAATATTAGTTCAAAATGAAACGTTTGATGAAATAAATACTATTATTTCTAGTGTTAACTTTTATGACCCGATGCATCAAAGTATTTTTTCAGCAATTGAAAGCCTAATTTACAAAGGGATGCTTGCAAACCCCATAACTTTAAAAAATTATTTTGAAAATGAAAAGGACGAGTTAAATGTTCCTGAGTATTTAGTAAAAGTTACAAAATTTTCTACTCCTCCAAGACAAGCAATAGAATATTCAAGAATTATTTATGATATGTTCGTCAGACGAGAATTAATTAAAATATCTGAAAATACTATTGATGCTGCAAAACTAAATGCCCTTGATGTTAATGGGCAAAATATAATTGAAAATTCAGAAAGATTATTATTTGATCTTGCTGAAAAAGGTTCTTTCAATTCATCACTTATTAAATTTGATGAAGCGATGAAGCAAACTATTGAGATGGCTTCAGCTGCTTATCGAAATGATGAAGGGATCGTTGGTGTTCCTACTGGTCTAAGAGATTTAGATGATAGACTGGGTGGGCTTCATAATTCAGATTTAATTATTATTGCAGGTAGACCTTCAATGGGTAAAACTGCTTTAGCAACAAACATAGCTTTTAATGCTGCTCAAAAACTACAAGAAAGTGGAAAAAAATCTGCAGTAGCTTTCTTCTCACTAGAGATGTCTTCTGAGCAATTATCAACTAGAATTTTAGCAGAACAATCTAGAATTAAATCAAACGATATAAGACGTGGAAGAATTTCTGATGAGCAATTTGATAAATTTATTGAGACTTCAAAAAATATTTCTGAACTTCCTTTGTATATAGATGAAACGCCAGCTATCAGTATCGCTGCTATGAGCAACAGAGCAAGACGTATTAAAAGATTATTTGGTTTAGATTTGATTGTTGTAGATTACATTCAATTGATGAGAGGATCTGGAAATAATAGAGATGGTAGAGTTCAAGAAATTTCTGAAATTACACAAGGCCTTAAGGCAATGGCAAAAGAACTTAAACTTCCAGTGATAGCTCTATCACAGCTATCAAGAGCTGTAGAACAAAGAGATGATCATAAACCTCAGTTATCAGATTTAAGAGAATCTGGATCAATTGAACAAGATGCTGATGTTGTAATGTTTGTATATAGAGAGGCCTATTACTTAGAAAGAAAAGAACCTAGACCTGCAACTGTTGAGCACGCTGAATGGCAAGCAAAAATGAATGAAGTGTCAAATCTAGCAGAGCTTATTATTGGAAAACAAAGACACGGTCCAACGGGTAATGTTATGGTAGAATTTGAAGCAATGTTTACCAAATTTAAAGATACTCAAATTAACTAATATCCAATATATTAGCTGTGAATGCTGTCTCTATTTTATCAAAATATTGTTTTAAAGAATCCTAAATCAATTTTTATATTACTGTTAATTACTCTCTTAAGTTTTGGGTATTTTTCTAAAGATTTTAGACTAGATGCCTCATCTGATACTCTGTTAATCGAAGGGGATCCTGATCTTGAATATTTAAAAGAAGTCACTGAAAGATATGGCTCTAAAGAGTTTTTAATCTTAACTTATTCCCCCAATGAGGGAATGGTTACTGAATCTTCTATTAATAATCTTTTAAGTTTAAAATATAAAATCCAAAGTCTAGATTGGGTTCATAGCGTTATTACACTACTTGATATCCCTTTATTAAATAATTCAGAAGCGCCTCTTCAAGAAAGACTAGAAAGTTTTAAAACTTTAAAAGATGAAGGTGTCGATACTGAAAGAGGATTTAAAGAAATATTAAATAGTCCAGTTTTTAGAAATTTTGTAATAAGTGAAGATGGTAAAACAAGCGGCATAATTGTTTATATAAAAAAAGATGAACTAAAAGATATTGAAAATAAATCATCTCAAGAAATTGAAGAATATAAAGATACTTTAAAAAAGAAAAATCATGAAAATATCACCCAAATAAGAGAGGTTATTAAGTCCTATGGAGATGTTGGAAAAATATACTTAGGAGGTATTCCAATGATCACTGATGACATGATGTCATTTATTAAAAGTGATATTATTGTTTTTGGTCTAGGAGTTCTTTTATTTATTATTGCTACTCTGTGGTTTATATTTAGAAAACTAATTTGGATTATTGTTCCAATTAGTAGCTGCTTTTTTTCAGTTTTAATTATGACAGGTCTACTTGGTCTTTTAGGCTGGAAGGTTACTGTTATATCCTCAAACTTTATTGCTTTAATGTTAATTCTAACTATGGCAATGAATATTCATATGAGCACCCGGTTTCTACAATTAAGAGAAGATTTTCCGAATTTAGATAATTTAAAAATTATTATAATGACAACTAGCAAGATGTTTTGGCCTATTATTTATACAGTTCTTACAACTATATGTGCTTTTCTATCTTTAGTATTTAGTGGCATAAAACCTATTATTGATTTTGGGTGGATGATGACTTTAGGATTAATAACCTCTTTTATAATCACATTTACTTTACTCCCTACTCTACTGAGCTTTATGTCTAGCAATAAAGTAAAGATTAAAGAAGATACAGATTCTAAAATTACTTCTTTTTTTGGTAAAATTTCTATTAACAATAAAAGTATAATTTTTTTAGTAACAGGTTTGGTTATCGCCTTAAGTGTTGTTGGAATAAGTAAGCTTGAAGTTGAAAATAGTTTTATAAATTATTTTAATAAAAATACTGAGATTTATAAAGGTATGAAACTTATTGATGAAAAACTAGGTGGCACGACACCTTTAGAAGTTATATTAAAATTTCCTGAAAATATCATAGTAGAGACTAGCGAAGATGAAGAATTTGAAAGCTGGGATGATGAAGGCAGTAAAGATGATGAAAAATACTGGTTTACAAAAGACAAAATTGAAAAAATTCAAAATGTTCATAATTATTTAGATAATCTTCCTGCAGTTGGAAAGGTTTTATCATTTAGTTCAATTATTGAAGTTGCTACACAGTTAAACAATAACAAGCCCCTTGGAACATTAGAAATGGGTGTGCTTTATTCAAAAATTCCAGAAACTATAAAAAAAGATATTATAGATCCTTATATATCCATAAAAGATAATGAGGCTAGGATAAGCCTTAGAATTATTGATTCACAGGATGGTTTAAGAAGAAATGATTTAATAAACCAAATAAATTATGACCTTGAAAATGAATTAAAGCTTAGCAAAGAAGAGTTTAAACTAGCTGGTGTTTTAATTTTGTTTAATAATTTACTCCAAAGCCTTTTTAAATCTCAAATACTCACATTAGGTTTAGTAATGATTGGAATTTTTGCAATGTTTATGATTTTATTTAGAAATTTTAAACTATCTCTTATTGGTGTTGTTCCTAATTTTATTGCAGCTTTCTTTATTTTAGGAATTATTGGCCTGCTTGGAATACCCCTTGATATGATGACTATTACTATTGCTGCAATCACAATAGGGATCGCAGTAGATAATAGTATTCACTACATTTATAGGTTTAAAGAAGAGTTTTTAAAAATTAAAGACTATAATAAAACACTAAAAGTTTGTCATTCAACAGTGGGTGTTGCAATCCTTAATACTTCAATAACCATTGTCTTTGGTTTTTCAATTTTGGTTTTCTCTAAATTTATACCCACGATTTATTTTGGTGTATTTACTGGTTTAGCAATGTTACTTGCAATGATTTCAGTATTAACTTTACTGCCCTCTCTTATTTTAATAAGTAAACCATTCGGAAAATAATATTATTATGCTTGATGCTTTAAAAGATTTTTATCAAGCGGTGTCTTTAATAGATCTAATATTTCTAATCATTACAATTTTTTCAGTTATCAAGTGTTATAGTAAAGGTTTTGTTTTAAGTTTATTATCAGCTTCAAAATGGGTATTGGCTTATGTTGTAACTTTACTTCTTTTTCCAAAAGCTAAGCCTTATTTTAAAAATATAATTGATAGTGAATATGTTTTAGATATTGCGCTCGGCATAACTATCTTTATTTTAGTGATCTTTGTTATTCTTATTACAAATAAAGCCATTAGTAAGACGGTAAAATTTGTTGGTCTAGGAAGACTCGATTCCTTATTTGGGTTATTTTTTGGATTTATCCGAAGTTATGTAATCTGTATTTGTTTATTTTCAGCTGTAGATATTGTGTATAATTATAGTAAATGGCCAATTAATACTGATAAATCATACGCCTTCCCATATATTGAAAAAGGTAGTAATTATTTATTGAAAGAGTTTCCAAATGAAAAAAACTATCAAGATTCCAAAGAAAAAATTCAAGATTTATAATCCCAAATTAAAAGAAGAATGTGGTGTCTTTGGCGTAAGTAACAATAAAGATTCAGCTGCACTAACCGCTTTAGGATTGCATGCTCTACAACATAGAGGTCAAGAAGGTTGTGGAATAGTTACATTTGATGGAAAAAAATATTACTCTGAAAAAAGATTTGGTTTAGTTGGAGATAATTTTAATAAAGAGAAAGTGTTAAATAGTTTGCCTGGTAATTATGCTATAGGTCATAACAGATATAGTACAACTGGTGAAAACACTTTAAGAAATATACAGCCTTTTTTTGCAGATACAAATGCTGGAGGTATCGGTGTAGCTCATAATGGAAATTTAACTAATTCAATAACTCTTCGAAATAGATTGGTTCAAGATGGTGCAATATTTCATACTACATCTGACACAGAAACAATTGTTCAATTAATTGCTAAATCAAAAAGAAACAAAACAATTGATAAAGTTATAGATGCCATATTCCAAATACAAGGTGGTTACGCGCTTGTCATGCTAACACAAAATACTTTAATTGGTGTAAGAGATCCTCATGGCATCAGACCATTAGTGATTGGGAAAATCAAAGATAGCTATGTCTTTGCTTCTGAAACATGTGCGCTAGATATAATTGGTGCAAAATATATTAGAGATGTAGAAAATGGTGAGGTTGTTTATATAGAAAATAATGAACTAAAAAGCATTAAACCCTTCCCTGCTAGAGAAGTTCGTCCGTGTGTTTTTGAGTATATTTATTTTGCAAGACCAGACAGTTTACTAAATGGTAAATCTGCTTATGAACATAGAAAGCAATTTGGAATTGAACTTGCAAAAGAAAACAAAATCAAAGCAGATATTGTAGTTCCTGTACCAGACTCTGGTAATGCAGCAGCCCTTGGTTTTGCTCAACATTTAGGAATTAACTTTGAATTAGGTTTGATTAGAAATCATTATGTTGGTCGAACTTTTATTGAACCCAGTCAAAAAATTAGAAGTCTTGGTGTGAAATTAAAATTAAATGCAAATCAATCTACTATTAAAGATAAAATAATTATTTTAATAGATGACTCGCTTGTAAGAGGGACAACTTCTCATAAAATTGTAAAAATGTTATATGATGCAGGAGCCAAAGAAGTTCATGTAAAAATTGCCTGTCCAGAAATTAGGTTTCCTGATTTTTATGGTGTGGATACTCCTACTAAAAAAGAGTTACTTGCTGCAAATAAAACTAATGACGAAATTTGTGAATATATTGGTGCTAAATCATTAGATTTTTTATCTTTAGAAGGTGTTTATAGAGCAATGGGTTTTAACAAAAGAGATAATAATTATCCTCAATTAACAGATCATTATTTTACAGGTGAATATCCTGTTAAACCTATAGATGAATTAGGGGATGATAAAATTACTCAATTATCATTACTAAGCACCGCTTCGAACAACTAAAGCAATCAATACAAAACTTTCAAACAGAAGCATTAAACATAAAGACTTTAAAATAAACTTTAAATCCTTATATATAAATCAATGATCACTCATAAAGAACATATAATCAAATATTTTGAGTCTGGAATTAAAGATGTTAAAAATTTTAAAATTGGCATTGAGCATGAAAAATTTTTATTTGATGAAAAAACAAACAAAAGAGTAGATTACCCTACTATCCTAAAAATGTTTTTACTTCTAGGTGAATTTGGCTGGAAGCCAATAATGGAAAAAGAAAATATTATTGGATTACAAAAACAAGGAAAAAGTATTACTCTTGAGCCTGGAAATCAAATTGAGTTATCAGGTGATAAACTAAATAATATCCATGAAGCTTGCGCTGAATCTCATGATTATTTATTTGAGTTACAGCAAGTAACAAAAAAATTAAATTTAAAAATTGTTAGTGCTGGTTTTGATCCGATTTCATCCCTTAATGAAGTTCCTAATAATCCAAAACAAAGATATCAAGTAATGACTAAGGATATGCCTAATGGTGGTTCTTTAAGCTTAGATATGATGTATAGAACTTGTGGTACGCAACTTAACTTGGATTACGATTCTGAAAAAGATTTTATTAAGAAGTTTAAAATAATTAATTCTATAGTGCCAATATCTATCGCACTATTTGCAAATTCTTCAATAGTTGAAAAAAAAAATAGTGGTTTCAGTTCTTATCGTTCTAAAGTTTGGCAAGAAACATCGAGAGGAGGTTTACCTGAAGTTTTTTTTGATAATATGGATTTTGAAAAATATGCAGATTTTTCAATAAACTTTCCTTTATTATTTATTCAAAACGAAAAAGAATATTTATCAGGAAGCAATTATTCATTTTCAGATTTCATGAATGGAAAAATTAGAGAAATTAACAACCGACTTCCAACTGAAGATGATTTAACCACTCACCTAAGTACAATTTTTACAGAAAATAGACTTAAGAAATATATAGAGTTAAGATCAATGGACACTTGTGGTTGGGACTGTTTGTGTTCTGGACCTGCTTTTAATGCTGGAATATTATATGGAAATTTAGATGAGGCTTACGAATTGGTTTCTAAGTGGGATAAAAATAAAATAATTAATGCCTACCTAGAAGCACCTAAAAAAGGGTTTAACACTGAGTTAATGGGAAAAGACCTATTACATTGGGCGTCATTGCTGCTTGGGATTTCTAGAAAAGGATTATTAAACAGAGACATTTTGAGTAAATCTAATGATAATGAGGCTAAGTTTTTAAATCACTTAGATAAACTGATTGATAATAAGACAACAAACGCAGATCATATGATAGATAAATTTTCTAAGAATGAAAATTTAAACGATTTATATGACAAATAAGATAGTTGCAATTCAAGGTGATCATCCTTCAAAACTAAAGCCTCTAACGGATACTAGTATATTTCTTGCCATTGAAGCACAAAGGTTAAAATACAAAATTTTTTATTATGAACCTAAAGAGCTCTCAATTATTAACGATAAGGTCGTAGCGAATGGATTTTACGTAGAGTTTAATTATTCAAATAAACGTTTTTTTAAAATATTAAATCAACAAAAACTAGAGCTTACACAATGTAAGTATATTTTGATACGGCAAGATCCTCCTTTTAATTTAGAATATATTTCAACAACTTACATTTTAGATAAGATAAAAAATAAAGTTAAAATTATTAATAATCCAACCTCTATTAGAAATATCTCTGAAAAACTATATTCAACATCTTTTCAAAAATATATGCCAGATACAATTTTCACAAAAGATATAAAAGAAATTAATAAGTTTTTTTCTAAAAATAAAAAAATGATTATAAAACCTATTCATAGTTTTAGTGGCAATGATATTCACTTATTTCAAAATAAAATAAATACAAAATTGATTACAAATTTCATAAAAAAACATGGGCATATTATGTGTCAAAAGTTTTTACCTAAAATTAAGTTTGGAGATAAAAGAGTTTTTATAATTAATGGTAAAGTTTGCGGTGCGATCTCTAGAGTTCCAAAAAAAGGATCTTTTTTAAGCAACATGAGTAAAGGAGCCATACCTATCTCGGTTAAATTAACAAAATTAGAAAATAAAATTTCAAATATAATTGGTAAAGATCTTAAAAAAAATGACATCTATTTTTCTGGTATTGATTTTATCGACCAAAAACTAAATGGAGATATTAATGTAACTTCTCCTACAGGATTAAAATCTTTTTATGATCTTACAAGCATTAATCTTGCAAAAACATTTTGGAAAGGATTAAAAGCTTGAACAAATTATCCGACCAGCAAAAAGGATCTTTACTCGCATTTGTTGCAGTAATGTTTATTACTCCTGATAGTTTATTTATTAGACTTTCTAATGTTGATACTTGGGGGCTTGTTTTTTATCGAGGCCTTATTCCTTTCATTACTGTATTTTTAGGAATGTTATTAATTTATAAATTAAATTTCTTTAAAATGCTTTTTTCAAGTGGCTATCATGGCTTACTTTATATTGGTACTTTCTCTATAACCAATATTACCTTTGTTGTTTCAATACAAAATACCAATGTTGCAAACACATTAGTTATGATTGCAATGGCTCCTATGTTATCTGCAGTGCTTGGTGCAATATTTTTAAAAGAATTACCTGATAGAAAAACATGGATTACAATATTTGTAACTTTTACTGCTGCTATTTATATATTCTACGATTCAATACAATTAGGTAACTTTTTTGGAGATATATTAGGCTTAATAACTGCTTTAGGTTTAGCTGTTGGAGCGGTTACTATTAGATCCGCAAAGGATAAAAACTTAATTCCAGCTGCTGTTGTTGGAAAATTAATTGTAGCGATGTTTGCACTTCTGTTCATTGAAAGTTTTGCACTAGTTGATAGTGATCTAATTATTGTTCCTCTAATGTGTGTTATGTGTGTTGCTATACCTTTTGTGCTAGTGACTATAGCTCCAAGGTTCATACCAGCAGCTGAAGTGAACCTATTCTTCTTACTGGAGACTATAATTGGTCCTATTTGGGTATGGTTAATTATTAAGGAGCAACCTAGCCTTGAGACTATCCAAGGTGGTGCCGTTATCATTACAGCAATTGCCATTCACTCTTTTATTAAACTAAAGAATTCATAATTTAATCATAATAAAGACTTGATTTACATCTAGATCGCAAATAAGTACGGTCAGTTTTATGAATAAAGTTTTAAAGAACTCTTGGGCGCTATTTACTGGAATGGGTTTCATTATGATGGCTTATGGGTTCCAAGGTTCATTGCTTGGTGTAAGAGCTGTAGCAGAAGATTTTAGTTTAATATCTACAGGTTTTATGATGTCCGGTTATTTTGCTGGATATTTTATTGGTGCAAAATCTATTCCACATATTATTTCTAGAGTTGGACATATTAGAGTGTTTGCTGCATTTGCTTCAATTGCATCGCTTATTGTTTTGCTCCATTCCATTTTTATTCATCCATTTGTTTGGTTTTTATTAAGAGTTCTTACAGGAATAAGTATGGTCTCGATTTATACGGTAGCTGAAAGTTGGTTAAACGACAGAGCTAGTAATAAAAATAGAGGAAGTATTCTATCAATATACATGGTCATCTTATATGGTGCCATGGGCATTGGAATGTTTCTTTTAAACTTTAGTGACCCAATAAAATTTGAACCATTTATTTTGATTTCAGTACTTACTTCAGCAGCCTTGGTGCCAATTTTACTTACTAAAAAAAAACCACCTAATTTTAAAAAAGTTAAAGCTATGTCTTTAAAGGAAGTTTATAAAGCTTCTCCTTTTGGAATGGTGAGTTCATTTTTTTATGGAACCATACAGTCTGCTTTATTTACGTTACTTGCTGTTTATGCTGCATCAATGAATTTTTCAATTTTTGAAATTTCACTTGTAACTTTTTTATTAGCTATATCGGGTGCTATATCACAATGGCCCATAGGAAAAATTTCAGATTCTTTTGATAGAAGAAAAGTAATTATCTATTCAACTTTTGGAGCAGCTTTTTTTGCTTTTTGTGCAATAATTTCATCTGGACAAATGTATTTACCAGGTGATTTAGCAACTAACAGAACTTGGTTTTATATATCCTTAATATTATTTTCAGTATGTAGTCTTCCTATGTTTTCTCTAATTCTTGCTCACACAAATGACTTTATACCTAAGGAACAATTCGTTGCAGCTGGTGCTAGTTTACAATTTACGTTTGGTATGGGTGCAATGGGAGGACCTTTTTTGTGTTCTATCTTTATGAATATAGTTGGATTAAATGGGTTTTTTGTTTTTTTAATATTCTTTCACATGTTAATTGGAGCATTTGGTATCTATAGAAATTCTATAAGAGAAGTTGTTGATAATCCTGACTCGCAATTCGTTGCAATGCCCTCCTCTATCACACCTGTTGGAATTGAGTTAAGTCCAACAGTAGAACCTATTGATGAACCTCAAAAAACTGAAGACACTCAAACAACAACTAGCCTTTAAGCATACTGGCCAGCAACATATCCAGAAGACCAAGCCCATTGAAAATTATAACCACCTAAATGACCAGTAACATCTACTACTTCTCCAATAAAAAATAATCCAGGATGATTATTACACATCATTGTTTTAGAAGAAATTTCTTCAGTATCAATACCTCCTAAGGTAACCTCTGCAGTTCTATAACCCTCTGTTCCTGTTGGGTTTATCGCCCAAGCATTTATAGAATTACTCAAACTGGTTAATATTTTCTTTGATAGTTCACATATATTTCCATTAACTTTATTTTCATTGCAGATTATATGAGCTAATCGTTTAGGAAGAATTTCTGAAACTATAATGCTTATATCTTGTTTAGGGTTGGAGATTTTTCTATCATTTAGAAATTTATCTACATCTAGTTTTGGTGATAAGTTAACCTTGATATCATCTCCCAATTTCCAATAAGAAGAAATTTGTAATATAGATGGTCCACTTAAACCTCTATGGGTAAATAACATTCCTTCCTCAAAAAAAGTCTTTTTAAATGAAACAACTGCTTCAACAGATAACCCAGTAAGCTCCTTGCATATTGCTAGTATCTTTTCACTAAAAGTTAAAGGAACTAATGCAGGCAATGTTTCAATAACTTTTAAATTAAATTTTTGAGCAATATCATAACCAAATTTACTTGCTCCAATTTTTGGAATAGATAAACCACCTGTTGCAATAATTAATGACTGACAGAAGTATTTATCACTTCCAACAACTATAAAATATTTATCATCTTGTTTGTCTATATCATCAATAATTGTATCTTTTTTTAAAACTACTTTTGCCATCTCACACTCTAAAAGTAACATATCTATAATTTGTTGGGCGCTTTCATCACAAAAGAGCTGTCCTAATTTTTTTTCATGAAATTTAATATTATGTTTCTTTATTAAATCTATGAAATTATTTTGCGTGTATTGTTTTAAAGCTGATATTACAAATTTAGGATTGTTTGAAATAAACTTACTAGGATGAGTATGTATGTTGGTAAAATTACATCGTCCACCACCTGATATTCTAATTTTTTCTCCTATTTTTTTTGCATGATCGACTAAAAGTACTTTTCGTCCCCGTTTACCAGCTTCTATGGCACTCATCATGCCAGCGGCACCTGCACCTACTACAATAACATCAAATTGTTCTGTCATGGATTAATAATAAAGTTTAATAATGTGGGGGTTTTTTATCAATCATAACCATACCCGCTTCATCACTGCTCTCTAATTCGTTAATTCTTTTTTCAAGATTTGAAACTTGTTTTTTTAAAACTGATACTTCTTTTTGTTGAGAATACAATTCATCACTCATTTGCGATATTTCATTTTGAAGAAAGCTGATCTGTTCTTCTAATTTTTTGACTAAATCTTCCATATAATTACAACTTAAAAGAGTTTCAAAATAAATCAAATAGTCAATTATGAAAATTTTTGTTAAGGTCAATTCATTATATAATAAAAAATTATGCCTTCATTTGATGTAATCAGTAAAGTTAGTTACCCAGAGTTTGATAACGCTCTTGCAAACTGCCTTAGAGAAATTGGTAATCGATTTGACTTTAAAGGACTTCATATCTCAATTGAAAGAAAAGATAAGATTATCACCACCTTAGCTCCCGATGAGCTAAAATTGAAACAAGTTAATGAATTATTACAGGTTCATCTTATACGACGAAAAGTGGATCCAAGAGTAATATCAATTAAAAACTCAGAAAATGCTGCAGGTTCATCGATTAGACAGGTTAGTGAACTACAAGAAGGTATTAGCCAAGAAAATGCAAAAAAAATTATTGCTGAAATAAAAAAACTAAAGCTTAAAATTCAGATTAAAATTCAAGGAGAAGAGTTACGCGCTGAAGGAAAAAAAAGAGATGACCTTCAAGAAGCAATGTCAGCAATAAGTGCTATTGATATTGGTCTTCCTGTAGAATTTGTAAACTTTAGAGACTAAAAATCATAAAATAGCAATCATAGGTTGAACTCATTTTAGACAGTATTTAAAAAAAAATATAAATCTTATTGAGTATTCATGATTTATTTGATCAAATAATTTTTTTAAAAGAATGCCTTTAAGAAATAAAAAAAAAAGAAAATTAAATCTTCAAAAAATAAGTCTAGCTTAATAAAGTTAGCTTCTATTACCACCAATACTTTAAGTAATGCATATTCAAAATATAGAAAAAACTTAGAAAAGAAAAAAATCAAAGAAATTAAGCTAAAAAAACTTGAAGAAAAAAATGAGATTTTAAAAGAACAAAAAGAATTAAAAATTTTGAAAGAAAAACTTGAAAAAGAAAATAATAAATTAAATTTAAAAGATAAAGAATTAAAAATTAAAGAAGAGTCTATTAAAATAGAAAATAAAAGACTAATTAAAAAAGATGAAGATTTGGGTCAAATTGACAAAGATCTCAGAGTAAAAGAAAAAGAGCTTAAGCTTAAAGAAGAAGAGCAAAATAGAAAAGAATTAGATTTAAAAGTTAGAGAAGAAGAACAAAAAAACAAAGAATTAAAGGAAAGAAGAAAAAAAGAAAAATTTTTAAAAGAATTAAGAGAGCAAGAGGAATTAAAGAAAAAAATTGAAAATATTAAATTGAAAGAATGGGAAGAAAAGTTTGACCAAGAACAAAAATTAAAATTACAAGAAGAATTAATAAAAGAACAGAAGTTTAAAGAAAGAGAATTTGCAAAAAAAGAGATAGATAACAACCAAGACTCAGAGGTAACTACTTCAGCTTTAGAAAATTTTAAAATTGACAAAACCTCTCAAAACTAAACTTGGATAAAGAAAACGCAAGTAAACTCTGGAAAATGATACAGGAAGCTGGCGATTATTTACTAGGTCAGTTACCAAGCCATCCAAATCATCCTAAAGGAAGAAACCCCTACGCTCATGTTGCTCTATGTGTCAAAGAGAAGTTTGAGAACTCTTATAAAGATATACCTGACGAACAATTTGATGAAGTTGTTAAATATATTGAATTTTTAAAACAAAATCCTAGTTAGATTTTTTTAAGATCTCCAATAATTGATCCACATCACTCTCTTGAGTATTCCAGGCAGCAACTAATCTAACTGCTTGTCCATCAAGCTCATCTTCATTCATCTTGTAACCTTCAGAATTTAAATGCTCAATCATATTTCTTGGAAATTTTGCAAAAACTTCATTCGCTTCTGTTGGGTATGCTAGTTTAATACTATTATGTTTTGCTAATCCTTCACTTAATTTTTTTCCCATCTTATTTGCATGTCTTGCATTCCTTAACCAGATATCATTTGAAATATACGCATCAAGCTGAGCAGATACAAAACGCATCTTAGACAATAAATGTCCTGCTCTTTTCATTAAAAAAGCAATATTGCCAACTAGATCTTTATTAAAAAAAATAATTGCTTCAGCTGCAAGACAACCATTTTTGGTTGCTCCAAATGATAAAACATCAATGCCTGATTTCCAGGTCATTTCAGCAGGAGTACAATTTAATGCAGTTAAAGCATTTGCAAATCTTGCTCCATCCATATGCATATTTAAATTATGCTTATGCGTAATTTCAGAAATCTTTTTAATCTCATCTAATTGGTATACTTCTCCTGTTTCACAAACTTGAGTAATGCTTACTGAGGCAGGTTGAGTATGATGCACAATGCCTTTACCAGTAATAGACTGATCTAATTCTTCAGGTGTTATTTTTCCATTTATTCCATTTAAAGTAACTAATTTTCCTCCCCCTGTATAAAACTCAGGTGCCCCACATTCATCTGTATTAATATGAGAAAGTTTATGACAATAAATATTACCATATGATGGTGTCATTGTTGCTAAAGCTAATGCATTAGCAGCTGTTCCTGATGCAGTTGGAAAAACAATTACATCTTTTTCAAATAGTTCTGAAAACTTCTTTTGTAAATCAGCTGATATTTGGTCATTACCGTATGGAGTACTATCACCATCATTAGCTTTCAATACCGCATCTAACACCTCAGGACAAGCACCCGCTACATTATCAGAAGCAAATTTTATTCGCTCTCTTTTTGTTTTAACTGTTGCCATATTTATTGTTTTGGAAAATAATCTTTTAATTCACCTTCACGGTAAACATCTGCTGTACAACAATGAAGACCTCCACCAAATGCATATGCGTCTCTTAATTCAACAGGGATTACTTCCATTCCTAATTTATCTAATTGTTCTGCCTGATATACTTCACTTTTTTCAACACAAACAGTTTTTGGATCTAATACTAGAACGTTCATTGATAACCAAGTTGAAGAATAACATAATGGTGGTGGCTCATTATGTGCGGGTTGTGCGCTATCAATAATTTCCCATCCATTATTTTCAAATAATTTTCTTTGTTCTTTTGGCAATCTTCTTTGAGGATTATTAATGATTAATCCTTCTTTAATAGGAGTAAAGGTTGCATCGATATGAATTGGATAAGGATCACCTGGAAAATTAACAGCATGAACTCTATGATCTTTAAAATGTCTTTTAAGCCAATCAATTCCTTTAAGATTAGTAGTAAATCCATGCTGAACCACTAAATCTTTTCCAAATCTTAAAACATCTGCTGCATCAAATAATGGTTCTTCTTCAGTTGTTACAAAAAATTTATCTTCAGTCCACTCTAATCTTTTTTGAATACCAATTTTATCTGATAAATAATCTTTCCTATAATCTGCATCAGTTAACCTTGGTTTTGGTGCAGACTCGTGTCTCATATTAGGGTCATCATTATAATATTTCTGTAATAATGGTCGGTAACAAAGGTACTCGAACCATCTACATCTATAACTCATTGTCGCCTCTAAAATTTCACTACCCACAGTTAACAACACATCTCGTGGTGGCATGCAGCCAAACATTGTTTCCGCTTCCCAGTCAGGTGTAGATGTTTTTTGGCTAAAATCTATTGGGTCTGGTCTATCGACCTTGATACCTCTTTTTTCAAGCATGTTTGAAAAATTGTCTAAAAGTTCATTTGCCTTATCAACTGTATCTTTTGTTCTTGGTCCAAACTGGCCTCGCATATCACTGTCCTCTGGAACTTTTGCATCTAAAGCTGGCTCTGGTGCTGGAATACAAGTACCATCAGCTTTGCCAACAATTACATGTTTTAAAGGATCCCATTCATTCCAACTATTTACTACAGTTTTTTCACTCATAATTTATGATTTGATAATATTATGTTCTGGACCAAAAGGAAACTTAGTAATGTTTTCAGCATTATCTTTTCCTATAACCAAAATATCATGCTCTCTATATCCACCAGCACCTGGTTTACCCTCTGGTATCATGATCATTGGTTCCATAGAAACCACCATGTTTTCCTCTAATACGGTATCTATATCTTCACGTAATTCTAATCCTGCTTCTCTTCCATAAAAATGAGATAAGACACCAAATGAATGACCATAACCAAATGTTCGATAATGAAGATAACCAAGCTCAGCAAATAGTTCATTCAACTCATGACAAATATCAGAACATTTTACACCTGGTTTAATTAGCTCTAATCCTCTTTTATGAACTTTAACATTTGCTTCCCAAGCTTTTAAGGATGCATCATCAATTTTATCTAAAAAAAGAGTTCTCTCTAAAGCTGTGTAGTACCCTGAGATCATAGGGAAAGTATTTAAAGAAAGAATATCTCCTGATTTTAATTTTCTGTTGGTTTTTGGGTTATGAGCACCATCCGTATTAAGTCCCGACTGAAACCAAACCCAGGTATCCATATATTCAGCATCTGGATACGTTTTTGCAATTTCACGCTCCATTCTATCTCTACCGGCTATTGCAATTTCAAGCTCGCTTTCTCCAACCTTAATATTTTTGACAATCTCTTCGCCCCCAAGATCAGCAATTCTTGCACCATTTTTAATAATTTCTATTTCTTCGGCAGATTTAATCATTCTAAGTTGCATTAAATCTTTTGAAACATCACTGAAAACTGAAAAAGTAAAAATAGACGTAAGCTTTTCTTTAACATCTAAGGTTACATGATCATTTTCAATACCAATATTCTTAGGGGGTTCATCTCTTCCAATAATTGAAACAATTGCTTTTAAAAAATTATCTCTTTTCCAATCAGTATAAATAACATTATCACTATGAGATCTACGCCAAGGTTGACTAGCATCAATGTTTGCTGAAATTGTTGAAATTTTATTAGCCGTTACTACACAGCCATAAGGTCTACCAAAAGAACAATAAATAAATCCTGTATAGTAAGCAATGTTGTGCATTGAGGTTAAAATAATCATATCAAGATTATTTTTACTCATTGTGGTTCTTAATTTAGTTAATCGACTTTGATATTCTTGATCTGTAAAAGGTAGTTTAGCCTTTTCACCATTCTTTAGAGTAAAAAAATTTGGTCTTTCCATTTTTGATTAGTTTAGAGCAATAAATCGTCTATTAGTTTTAATTGTAAGACTATAATAAATGATAGACATAAAAAGAAAGAAGCCACCTATTATCGTATTAGTCGATGGGATCTCATTAATTCCTAAAATTGGAACCCATACCCAAAATATTCCACCTATAACTTCAGTTAGTGATAATAAAGTAAGTTCTGCAGCGGGGATTGCTTTTGATCCAATAGAATATAAAATTAAACCCATACAAACTAACGTTCCATGTATGGAAAATAATGCTCCGTTATAACTTGAAGACAAGAAAACCATATCATTAGATAAAATAACTATTGCAGCAACTACAAAGCAAAAAAGACCTGCAAAGGCTACTGTTGTAAATTTTGGTGTTTCTTTTTTCCATCTCAAAGTCACTGAAAAAACAGAAAACCCAATAGAAGAAGTCATTCCAAAAATAAGCCCTAATAAAGAATTTTTTTCAGTATTACCAATGGCTATGATTATTATTCCAACGGTTGCAATAAATATAGCTATCCAAACATTAAGTGAAATTTTTTCTTTTAAAAATAAGAAACCTAATAAAGCTGTAAAAAATGGCATTGCAGCTAAACAAAGTAAAGTAACAGCCGCACTAGTATTTGTTATTGAATAAATAAAGGTAATCATTGCAATACCTAATCCAGTTCCACCAATAACACCTGAAATTCCAATTTTTAAATAATTCTTATAAAAATCTTTTCCTTCTTCAAAAAAAAGATAAAGATTTAAAATCAAAAAAATTGTAAGACCCCGTGCAAAAATATATTGCCATGGAACTAAATTAGGTTGATCCATGTATCTTACAACCAAAGGTCCAAAGGACCATATAAGACCTGCTAATAAAACTACTGGAATTGCAATTTTTTCATTTTTTAGCTCAATCATAATTCGATACTTAATGCTTATTAATTGGCACTACAATAAAAATGAGATCTATTTAAAAATATTAATATTTGAACCAATTAGAGAATAGCAATCAATAAGTTCGTTCTTTTTAAAATTTGACTGACCATGTTTAAATAGGCCCCAAATATTAGACTCTACAAAAGATTTTATTCTATAAGATTCCTGACCTTTAAGTACCTTGATTTCTAAATTTCCATTATGAGTTGTAGTAAGCCTTGCTTTTATAAATCTAGTAAAATTTTTTTTCTTAAAGAAAGAATTTTTTAACTTAGCTTTAAAAGGTTTTTCCTCCTTAACTCCAAGAATGTTTAAAATATAGGGATATACAAAAAATCTAAAGCAGGCAGAAGAAGAAATAGGATTACCTGGAAGCCCAAAAAAAGCCTTTTCATTTCCTTTAAATTTAGCAAATAAAATTGGTTTACCCGGTCTAATGGCCACCCCTTTGAAAAAATTTGATAAATTAAATTTTTTTACTACAGAGGGGATAAAATCATGTTTACCTGCTGAAACAGCACCTGAGGTAATTATGATATCTATTTTTGATCTAAGATTTTTATCAATTTGTTTTTTAAAAAACTGTTCATCTTTATCTCTCAAAATTCCACCTTCTATATAATTAAACAAAAAATTATTAGATAAAGATTTTATATAATGACTATTTGAATTTCTAACCTTCCAATCAGCAATATCTACGTTATTTGAAATTTCATTTCCTGTGGAAAAAAATAAAATATTAAGCTTCTTTTTAACTTTAATACTTTTAATACCCAATGTTTTAAAGGCTAAGATATGTGATGGCTGAATAATGGTTCCTTTATTAATAACTAATTCCTTTTTTTTATAATCAGATCCCGCATGTCTTATATGTTGATTAGTTTTAATCTTTTCATTTATTACGATAGACTTTTTATTGTTAGTAAACACAATTTTTTCTATGGGAATAATGGTGTCAAAATATTTAGGAATTAGAGCACCCGTCATCACTTCAACAGCTTGAAATTTTTTTACTTTATTTAATTTAGGATTATCGCCTGCTGATATTGATTTTAAAATTTTAAATTCTTTAGGACTTTTTTTATTAATCGTAGATGTATCTTTAGAATTTATGGCAAACCCGTCAAATGCAGCATTAGTTCCTGCAGGATAATTCACAGGACAATAAATATCTTGAACATTAATTCTATTTAATGATTTTGATGTGTTTATAACTTCATCTTTAATGTTTATTTTTGATTTTATTAAAATATTTTTTGCTTTTTTGTAATCAATCATTTTTATCAAGATTTAAAATAGTTTGAGCAACTTCAAGGTCTTCTTTGGTATTTATATTAAAAAAAGGATCATAATTTTTTATTTTAATATCAATTGTACTCACACCAACTTTATTAGCCCATTCCTCAACTTTTCGATAATTATTTATTATTAAATCTTCTTCTAATTGTTCCATTAAATCAATTGACCATAAACCAAAAATATTATGTCTTTTTTCGTTAGATTTAATAAAATATAAACTGCTTTTACTTTGTTCAATTCTTGCTTTGTATTCTTCAATAATAATTGGATCAAAAAATGGAGTATCAGATGGAAAAGTTGCAATCCATTTGTATGATTTTTTATTTTCTTTTACCCACTTCATGGAACTTAGCACTCCTGCTAAAGGTCCTAGATCATTAAAACAATCTGGAATTACTGTGGTATTTTTTGCTTCTTCTATCTTCAATGGATTACTTGAGACAATCAATATTTCTTCAAATTTATTGCTAATTTTGAACAAAACATGCTCTAGCAATGTTTTGGATCCAAGTTTTACGCAATTTTTATCTTGCCCAAATCTTTTTGATTTTCCACCTGCTAGTACAACAGCTAAAATATTGTTATCATTCATAAATCAAAATATAAAACATTAATCTCTTAATTAAAGAATTATAATGGACCTAAGAATTCTCGAAATTGCATCTAACACAGCAAATCACAAAATTGTTAAAAATCATACCCATCACTCAAAAAATAAAAACCCCTTGTGTGGTGACGAAATGGAAATCAGATTAATTGTGAAAAATGATAAAATTAAGGATATGGGTTACCAGTGCCGTTCATGTGTATATTGTCAGGCATCAGTTAGTATGCTGTCTCAAAAGATTATTGATCAAAATATAAGTGATATTAAGTCTCTTATTATTTCAATTGAAGGTTTGTTTAATGAAACAGATATTAAAATTGAAAAAAAATGGAATGATTTCAAAGAAATTATGAATAAAGATAATATCTCAAGAAAAGAATGTCTTTTATTACCGTTTAAAACAATATCGAAGGCATTGAAGTTTTAATCATGATTAACATTACTAAAGAAAAACTTTTAAAAGCATCTATCGCAGGAGTTTTATCAACTATTACTATTGGGTTTCTTACGCTGCTCACATATAAAACTACAATGGGGTTATTTTTAGCGGCCTCTTTTGGTTCTTCAATGGTATTACTATACGGATTTCCTGAAAGCCCATTCGCTCAACCTAAAAATATATTCTTTGGTCATTTCATAACTGCACTAATAGGAATTTTGTTTGTAAACTATGTTGATCTACCAATATTTATAAATATTGCCTTAGCAGTTGGGTTCGGTATTTTTTTTATGATTGTGTTAGATGTTGTTCATCCACCAGCAGGTGGAAACCCTATTATGGTCATCATTGGAGGAGTTTCATTTGAATATTTAATAAATCCTATAATTTTTGGTTGTCTAATAATTTTAATTTTTGGAATAATCTTAAATAAATTTATTTTAAAAAAGAACTACCCCTTAAGTTAATCCAATGAACTCAAAATATAAAATACAAAAATATAAGTCTAATAATTTAAATAATGTAGAAGACTTAATCTCTATTGAAGAACCTTTAGAAATTTCAATCAAATTTAAAACTAAAGAAACTTGGATACAAAATATAATCTCTATAACAATGAGAACGCCAGGTAATGATGAAGACCTAGTTAGAGGTTTTCTTTTCAACGAAAAAATTATTGAAAAAAATGAATATATTGAGAAAATTGAGAGTGTTGGAGATTATGTAGGTGAATATAAACTTCAAAATAAAATTGTTGTCACATTAAACAATTCTGAAAACATAGATATTGATAAGATTAAAAGAAATTTTTTAACAAATTCATCTTGTGGTGTTTGTGGTAAAACCTCTTTAGATTCATTAGAGATTATCAAAAAAGATAAGGTCTTAAAATCTTTACCTAAAATCTCTAAAGAAATAATTATCAAATCTCCTTCTGTGCTAAGGGATAATCAATCAGAGTTTTCTAAGACAGGTGGCATTCATGCTAGTGGCCTATTTACAAGCGATGGTGGAATAGTGTGTATAAAAGAGGATGTTGGTCGACATAATGCTCTTGATAAATTAATTGGTTATTCATTAAATAAGGGATTATTAACCCCCTCTTCACAATTTATTACGTGCTCTGGAAGACTAAATTTTGAGTTGGTTCAAAAGGTTTTAATGACCAATATTGGTATTCTAATTGGGGTTGGTGCGCCAACAAGCCTAGCTATCGATTTAGCTAATAAGTTTGACATTACATTGATAGGTTTTGTAAAAGAAGATAGTTTTAATATTTATAGCAACGAAGACAGAGTGATAATTAAAGGTTAATAAGTGTCAAAAAATATAAGTAATTTATCCGGCAGAATAGGTTTAAAGAATAATCTGTTCGAAAAAATATCTGAACGATCATTAAAATCAAATAATGCTGATGGTATTAAGGAAATTGCAAAAGAATATAACATGGGTGTCTCAACTATTCATGGTGCAGAAAGTTTTTATGAATTTTTAAGACCCTCTCATAGAGAAAAAAAAGCTTTTGTTTGCAATGGAAGTGCTTGCATGTGTGCTGGTACTCAAGAGCCGCTTAAAAAAAAATTACAAGAAAAATTAGGTGACGATAAAGTTGGTGAAATGTTTTGCCTTGGTCACTGCTATGAAAATAATGCTTTTCATTATGATGGTGAGAATTATGCCGGAAACGATATTAATAAGATTGATCAAATAATTAAAGGTGAAGACATAGTTCAAGAAAAATTCTTTTCTAAAAGTTATGCCTCAACTAGTTTTTTAATGGATGACAAACTTTCTAATTTAGATCAATTTAAGGAACAATTAAAAAAATTTATTGCTACTGACAAACAAGAAATAACTAAATCCCTCCTAGACTCTAATTTAACTGGCAGAGGTGGTGCTGGTTTTCCTACTGGTATGAAATGGGATTTTTGTAGAAAAGCTCCTTCTGAAAAAAAATATGTTATATGTAATGCCGATGAAGGTGACTCAGGTGCTTTCTCTGATAGATATTTATTAGAAGATCAACCATTAAAAGTTTTATTTGGAATGGTTATTTGTGGTTATGTTATTGGTAGTGATGAAGGTGTTTTATATATAAGAGGAGAGTATCCAAAATCTATTGAAGCAATTAATGGTGCCATTAATTCTTTAAAAAAAGCAGGCTTACTTGGTGAAAATATTTTAGGAACTAAATTTTCTTTTGATTTAAATATTTGTATTGGACAAGGTGCTTATATTTGTGGAGAAGAAACAGCATTGATTGCATCAATTGAAGGCAGAAGAGCTGAAGTTGATGTAAGGCCACCCTTCCCCGTCACCGAAGGTCTTTACAAGAAACCAACTGTAGTAAATAATGTTGAAACATTAGCTGCAGCTACGGGTATACTTATTAATGGTGCTGATAAGTTTTCTGCAATTGGAAATAAAAAATCTGCTGGAACTAAATTAGTTTGCTTTGATAGTTTTTTCAATAATCCAGGTGTTTATGAAGTTGAAATGGGAACACCAATGAAAAAAGTTTTAAATGATATTGGTGGTGGTTTTAAAGAGCCCATTAAAGCGTTACAAATTGGAGGTCCATTAGGCGGTGTAATTCCTATTACCGAAGTTGAAAAATTAAATTTAGATTTTCAAGAATTTACTGCTGCTGGTTTCATGTTGGGCCATGCAAGTATAGTAAGTATTCCAAAAGATTTTCCAATGGTTGAATATATTCACCATTTATTTGAGTTTTCAGCAGAAGAGTCGTGTGGAAAATGCTTTCCCGGTAGACTTGGTTCTTACAGAGGTAAAGAAATGTTTGATCAAGCAAAGAATAAAACTGCTAAAATTCCATTAAAATTACTAAATGAGCTGCTTGTAACTATGCAAAAAGGCTGTTTATGTGCTTTGTGTGGTGCAATTCCTACACCTATCATGAATATATTAAAATATTTTGGTGATGAAATGAAGGATGATATGGTGAAAGATAATTAATGAGCTCAGAAAAAAGAAAAATCGCCTACATTGATGGAAAGCCATATGAAATTGGTCCAAACCATACTTCTGTTTTAAAATTTGTAGAAAGCTATCTTGGTGAAAAAAAGGTTCCGGCTTTATGTAACGATCCAAACTTAGCTCCATATGGTGCTTGTAGAGTTTGTTCGGTTGAGGTTGCTTTAATTAAAGATGGTCCGACTAAAGTTGTAGCCTCATGTCATACACCAGTTGGTGAAAACCAACATATTTTTACAAACAATGAAAATTTAACGGCTTTAAGAAAAAATATTGTTGAACTAGTTTTAACCGACCATCCAATGGAATGTGGAACTTGTGAGGTTAATAATAACTGTGAACTTCAAGATGTTGCTAATGATTTAGGTATATCAGATCATAGATATAATGTACCAAAACAACATAAAGGTATTCCAAGAGACACCTCTCATGATTACATGAGAATGAATTTAGATAACTGCATTAATTGTGGAAGATGTGTTCGTGCTTGTGATGAAATTCAAGGATCTTTTGTTTTAACAATGAGTGGCAGAGGATTTGAATCTAAAATTACAACTGATAATGATGCATTATTTGGTGACTCGTCTTGTGTATCTTGTGGTGCTTGTGCACACACATGTCCAACAGATGCTATCTCTGATGTTTTCCAATCAAAATCTGTTGCTGTAGATGAAAAAGTTAGAACTACTTGTTCTTACTGTGGTGTTGGATGTAATTTAGAAGCATCAATTAAAGATAATAAAGTTGTTGCGATATCAACTCCTAAAGAAAGTGAAGTTAACGCAGGTCACACTTGTATTAAAGGAAGATATGCATTTGGATTTTACGATCATCCAGACAGGTTAAAAACTCCTTTAATAAAAAGAAATGGGAAATTTGAAGAAGCTTCATGGGACGAAGCTTATGACTTTATTAAAAAAGAATTAAATAGAATTACAAAAGCTAATGGACCAGATGCAGTTGCTGGTATTTCTTCTGCAAGATGTACTAATGAAGAAAATTATGTATTTCAAAAAATGATTAGAGCAGCAATAGGAACTAACAACATTGATTGTTGTGCAAGAATTTGTCATTCACCTACGGCGTGGGGAATGCAACAAACATTTGGAACTGGAGCAGCTACAAATTCTACAGAAGATATTTATCACGCAGATTTATTTATGGTTATAGGAGCAAATCCAACAAATGCTCACCCAGTTACTGGTGCTAAAATTAAGCAACAAGTAATGAAGGGTAAAAAATTAATTGTATTAGATCCAATTACTACTGAGCTTGCTAAACTTGCTGATTATCATATTAAACTTAGACCAGGAACAAATGTAGCCATATTAAATATGATGTTGCATTATATATTAAAAGCAAACCTTTATGACAAAGACTTTGTCAGAGATAGAACTGAAGGTTTTGCAAATTTCATTAAAGAAATTGAGAGACAAGATATGGATCATCTAGCTAAGGTTGCTGGTGTTGATAAACAGTTAGTTAAAGAAGCTGCAATAGCTTATGCAACAGCTAAAAACTCTATGGAATTCCATGGTTTAGGAGTTACTGAACAAGAGCAAGGATCTAAAACGGTAATGTTAATTGCTGATCTTGCCATGATTACAGGAAATATTGGAAGAAAAGGTGTTGGTGTTAATCCACTAAGAGGACAAAATAATGTTCAAGGAGCTGCTGATATGGGATGTCAACCTCATCAAGGTGCAGGTTATTTTGAAGTAGCTGATGAAAAAGTTCAAAATTTCTACACTGAAAAATATGGAGTAGTACACCCAACAAAACAAGGATTAAAGATTCCAGAAATGTTTGATGGGGCAATTAATAAAGATGTTAAAGCAGTCTGGATTATTGGAGAAGACATAGTTCAAACAGATCCAAATAGTGCACATGTAGTTCAGGCAATGAACTCATTAGAATTATTAGTAGTTCAAGAAATTTTTATGAGTGAGACTGCAAAACTTGCAACAGTAGTATTGCCTGGAACAACTTTTTTAGAAAAAAATGGAACTTTTACTAATACCGAAAGAAGAATTCAAAGAGTTAACCAAGCCGTGCCTCCTCTACCTGGCACAAAGACAGATGGAATGATTGTAACAGATATGATGCAAAAATTAGGTTTTGACCAACCTACATATGATGCTGATCAAGTTCTAGCAGAGATAGCTGATATTGTTCCTTTCTTTAAAGGGGTAACAAGAGAAAGACTTGGTAAAATGGGATTACAATGGCCAGTTCAAGAGGATGGAACAGATACACAAATTTTACATAAAGAAACTTTTAAGCTTGGAAAAGGACGTCTTAAAAATTTTGATTGGAAAGAATCTACAGAAATTGAAACAAATAAAAAAGAATACCCATTAATTTTAACAACTAGTAGAGTTCTACAGCACTACAATGCTGCTACGATGACAAGACGTACAAGTAACATCAATATAGTTTCTGAAGATTTATTATTAGTTCATCCAAATGATGCCAACAAAAGAGAGTTAAATACAGGTGACATAGGAAGACTTTATTCTGGACGAGGAGAAGTTGCTCTAAAAGTAGAAGTTACAGATAAAGTTAAAGAAGGCATAGTATTTACAACATTCCATTTTCCAGAACACATGGTTAATATGGTAACGGGTCATGGTAAAGATGAAGAAACAATGTGCGCTGAATACAAAGTTTCAGCAGTAGAAGTTCAAAAAATCTCAAATCAATTTAAAACTGAAATTAAACCAAAAGAAAATCAAGCAGAAGTTAACTAATCGATAAAATGACAATTGGTTGGCATTTCGACAATAGTTATTCAAGATTACCAAAAACATTCAAAGAAGATATCAACCCTGTTGCAGTAAGTGCACCAGAAATATTAATATTAAATAAAGATCTAGCAAATAAATTAGATCTAGATTTTTCAGATGTTAATGATGAAGGTTTATCAAAAATTTTTTCAGGAAATATGTTACCTGAAGGATCTAACTCTATAGCGCAAGCCTACGCTGGTCACCAATTTGGTCATTTTACAATGCTTGGTGATGGAAGAGCCGTTTTAATTGGTGAACACTTAACCAAAAATAATGAACGATTTGATATACAATTCAAAGGTTCTGGTAGAACCCCATTCTCACGAAGTGGTGATGGTAGGGCTGTTTTAGGCCCAATGTTGAGAGAATATATAATAAGTGAAGCAATGCATTTTTTAAAAATACCTACTACTAGAAGTTTAGCGGTAGTTAAAACTGGTGAAGATGTGGTTAGGGAACAAATTTCACAAGGTGCAATTCTTACAAGGGTGGCCTTAGGCCATCTAAGAGTTGGAACATTTCAATACATTGCTGCAAAACAAAATATTAGTGATTTAGAAATCTTAATTAATTACACAATTGAAAAGTACTACCCCAATATAAAATCATCAAAGAATAAAGCATTAGACTTACTAAATGTTTTAATCGAAAAACAAACCCAACTTGTAATTGATTGGATGCGTGTTGGTTTTATTCATGGGGTTATGAATACTGACAATATGTCTATCTCTGGTGAAACAATAGATTATGGTCCTTGCGCCTTTATGGATGTTTATGATCCTAAAACAGTTTTTAGTTCAATAGATCAACTAGGAAGGTATGCCTATGAAAATCAACCAAAAATTACCAAATGGAATTTAACAAGGTTTGCTGAATGTCTAATTCCTCTTATTAGTGCCAATGAAGATGAAGCGATTAAATTAGCCACAGAAGCTTTAGATAAATTTGAACAAAATTATGAAACAAAATGGTTAAATATGATGAGAGATAAACTTGGGTTATATGGTGAAGATAAAGAAGATAAAAATTTAATTATGGAGTTATTAAATTGGATGTATGAAAAAAAAGCTGATTATACAAATACTTTTATTTTTTTGATGAATAAGACAATTAAGAATTCTGAAGTTTATGATAATGCGGACTTTGTTTTATGGAAAACTAAATGGATGAAAAGATTAGTAATGTTTGGTAACACTCATAATAAATCTATGGACTTAATGAGTTCTTCTAACCCAATGGTAATACCTCGTAATCACAAAATTGAAGAGGCTTTAACATTAGCTAATAATGGTGATTTAACCTTGTTTAATAAATTAATTGAAATTTTAAAAAATCCATATCAGGTTAATGAAAATGATTTAGAATTAATGTCCCCTGCTCCTCATAGTCATGTGAAGTATCAAACTTTTTGTGGAACTTAAATTATTTATAAAACGTAAGGTTCTGGTCTAGCATTATTATCAAGAACTCTTTCAACAGAAAAATCACTAATATCAATCGTTTGATAAGATCCTGTAGAAATTAATTCAGTTAATGCTCTTCCTATTCCAGGGGCTTGCATTAATCCTCTACCGGTAAAACCTGAAGCCATATATACATTTTCGTATTTAGGGTGTTTACCAACTACGGCATTATTGTCTAATTTATTACAATCATAATAACCAGCCCATCCACCAGTTAATTTTAATTCTTCAAAAGCAGGAATTCTTTGTGCTAATGCAGGCCATACTAATTCTTCAAAATCATTCCAAGCTGGTTCTAGATCAGTAGCATCAAATACTGAATTAGGTGAACCTGCTAAATACTCTCCACCCTCAGGTCTCCAGTAAACGCCCGTTGTTAAATCTCCTGTTAATGGCATTTCTTTAATATATTTAGGACATTTAACTCTAAAAACTGTGTGTTTTTGTGGAACTACCGGAATATCTTTTAATAATTCTTTAGTCCAACATCCTGCTGCCGATATAATTGTTTTAGCTTTGATATCAGAAATATTTTTTACTTCGCCTTTAATAAATTCAGCACCTAATTCAATTGCCTTACTTTTTAAGGCGCTATGAAACATGAAAGGATCAATCCATCCCTCACTTTGGTTGTCAGTATAAGTTGCTGTTTCAATACCTTCACTATTTATATAAGGAAATATTTTTGATAGTTCAGAACCTTTGATATTTTTAGTTCCAGCTTCACAAGCTTCATGATTTTTTAAGGCTTCATATTGTTCCTCAGCATGCTCTGGACCAAACATTAACAAGTATCCATTTGTAACCATGCTTGCTGTAGGATTTGGATTTTTTTCAGTTTTAAGTAATTCTGGTATTTGAAAAATAAATTCTCTAGCAAACTTTCCAAGTAATATGTTTTCTTTTTGAAAAAACTGTCTTCTAAATCCACCAAGGGACAATGGAAATGAAGCTGTTTTATAAGTTGGGTCTCTTTCTATAACTTTTACTTTTCTACCTTCTTTAGATAAAAAATAAGCTGTAGCAGTTCCAATTATTCCACCACCTACTATTACTACATCATCCATAATTTATTTTAATTTAATATGATTAAACTTATATTAAGAAGTAAAGCAAAGAGACACCAAAGTAAATAAGGAATCATTAAATAATAACTATACAAGTTGACACGCTTAAATCTAATTATGAGAATAATTATCAATAAGATTAAAATTACTAATACAATCATAGCTAAAACTATTTTATGAAAAACAAAAAAAACTATACTCCAAGTTGTATTAAAAATTAAATGAATGAAATAAAGGTAAATAGTGTTCATGTCTCTATTTTTACTATGCCAAAATTTCCAGATAGCAATTGTCATAAAAAAATAGAGTGTTGTCCAAACTGGTGCAAAAATCCAATCTGGTGGATTAAATGAAGGTTTGATGATTAAAGAATACCAAGGCTCTTTAAAACCTACAGTAGCTAAACCTCCTATTGCAGATGCAGAAAAAGTTACAAGAGCAAACAATAAAAAAGATAAGAATTTGTTTTTTAACATATTTCTATTATACAATAGAATATGGAAGATAAAAAAGTTATTTGGATAACAGGTGCAAGTAGTGGAATTGGTAAGGCTCTTGCAATCAAATTTGCAGAAAATGGGTGGATGGTTGCTGCATCTGCAAGACGAGAAAATTTATTAAATGAACTTAAAAAAATTAATCAAAATATATTTCCTTTTCCCCTGGATGTTACTGAAGTCGATGCATGTAAATTAGTCGCAAAAGACATAATCAAACAATTTAATAATATTGATATCTGTGTGTTCGGTACTGGCATGCATGATCCAAAATCCGAGAAAAAATTTAATTTAGACAAGATAAGAGAAATAATGGAAGTTAATTATTTTGGAACCATGAATTCAATTAATTCAATCTATGATTATTTTTCTGAGAAAAAAAATGGCCAAATATCTATAATTTCTTCTGTTGCGGGCTATAGAGGATTGCCTGCAGCTGGTGCATATTGTGCTTCAAAATCAGCACTTACCAGCTTTGCTGAAAGCTTAAACTTTGATATGAGAATGAAGAATGTGCGTGTTTCGTTAATCAGCCCTGGTTTCATAAAAACGCCTATGACTGATCAAAATGATTTTCCAATGCCCATGATCAAAACTCCAGAATTTGCTGCAGATGAAATTTATAAAGGATTAGTAATCAAAAAAAGTTTTGAAATACATTTCCCCAAAGCCTTTACCTATTTTTTAAAATTCCTTCAAATGCTACCTAGTAGTTTATATTTTAAACTAGTTGCTAGAGGTATGAAGAAGATTGATTATTAATTTTTTTTAAAGAAAACTGTCAATTCACCAACTTTAAATCCAAACTTTGTAAGTGTAGCTCGATTAATTGCAACATCTTCATCCTGTTTAAAAATCCAATCATCAAAAGAAACTTTAATATTCTTTCCTTTGAATGGGACCATTAAATCGTACTCAAATTTAAAAGCTGATCCATATTGATAACCTTTAGCTGTACCCACGACATCAGGTGCAGTACCTTCATAGTAATTTTGATCAATCTTTTTGATTTTCCATATACGATTTTGTTTTTCTCCGTCTGTCCAATAAAAATCTTCTTTAAGAGTTAAAATATCTCCCTCAAAACTACCTGTCATATCAGCTTTAAACTGTCTAGTAACTTTACCACTACGGTCTTGTAGTAGACCCCATGCTTTAACCGGACCATTAAAATATTGCTCTATAGTCATAGTTGGTTCTGTATTTTTGAAATCTGTTGGCTTCATAGAATTACTGTTTATACAACTTGCTGTAAAGAATAAAGCAAATATTAATACTGTTAATCTAATTATCTTTAAGTTTATCATGTAGCTCCTATAGTTATTTATTTTGTAGTGAAAATTGAATTAAGTCTATGTTTTTTGATTTAAAACCAGCTTCACAATATGAAAGGTAAAATTCCCACATTTTTTTAAATTTTAAATCAAAGCCTTGTTTTTTAATTAAGTCCCATTTTTTATTAAATATTTCTCTCCAAATAATCAAAGTCTCGGAGTAATGATTGGCATATGAATTATACTCACCAAATTTTAAACCATTAGTATCAACATAATTTTGTAATTCGCTTTTAGAAGGTAAAAAGCCACCAGGAAAGATATACTCTTGTATAAAATCTTTTTTATTTTTATATCTATTAAATAAACTATCATCGATAGTTATGGCTTGAATACCCACTGTACCTGATGGTGTTAAATTATTTTTAATCGTATTAAAATAACTATCTAAATAATTTTGACCTACGGCTTCTATCATTTCTATAGATGCAATATGATCATATTTCCCCTTTAAATCTCTGTAATCTTTTATTTCAATATTAACTTTTTCGTTAAGTCCACATCGATGAATTCTCTCTTTAGCAAATTCATATTGTTTTTTGGAAATAGTAATACAATCTAATTTAACATCATAATTAGTACCTAAATACTCAGCAAAACCACCCCAACCACAACCAATTTCTAAAATTTTATTACCACTTGAGGGTCTTATAAGATCAATTAGTTTTTGATATTTATTGTTCTGAGCTTCAAAAAGTTCTTGTTTGGGGCTTTCAAATATAGCACTGGAATAGGTTAAAGTTTTATCAAGCCATAATGAAAAAAAATCATTTCCTAAATCATAATGTTTGGCAATATTTTCTTTACTTCTATTTTTAGTATTTTTTATAATTTTATTTTTAATAAAATTGATAAAAGGCAAATCGAAGATTCCAGAAAATTTATAAATAGTTTTTATATTCTTTGCTGTTAACTCAATCAAATCAGAAAGATTATTTGTTATAAAAAGATCTTTCATATAAGATTCTCCTAAACCAATACTTCCACTTTTAATCAAATTATAATTGAGACTTTCATCTTTAATTTCTAAAAAAACTTTTAAATTTTCATCAGGGTTGCCAAACTTTAAAACTTCACCATTTACTTTTTTAATTTCAAGAAAACCATGCTTAATATTTTTTAATGCACTAAACACAATCAAATCTGAAATTTTGTAAATTAACATTAGTTTTCAATAGTAATATTATTTTTAATATTTAATTTTTTTTTTATAAATTTAATTCCTTTTGTCCATAATTTAAATGCCTCATAATGTATCGCTATAATGATTTTGAATGTCATTAATGGATGTTTTAAATAAGATTTAAATAGGTTTTTATTGGTCAATTCACTTTTAATACCATCTTGTGAAGCATATAATACTTTGCCAACTGGATCATTCAGATCAATTATTACAGATATTTTATTACCAGGTTTCAATAGTCTAAAAAAATAAATGCAATTCATTTCTATAAATGGAGATACATGAAATTTCTTCTTACACATATGTTGAATCAGATTTTGGTCTTTTTTAGTTTTAAAAACATAAACATGTTGCTCGCCAAATGTGTTTTTTACTTCATATAAAATAGATATTAGATCAAAATTTTTGTCGTAGACATAAAAAACACTTAATGGATTAAATACATATCCAAATATTCTTGGGTAACATAAAAGCTTAATATGAACATCGTTAGTTTCAATATTATTTTTTCTAAGATTATCTAAAACCCATTCCTTAAGAGAGCTGCCATCTCTTGCTCCATGGTCTTTATCAAAGAAACTAATAATATTTAGTTTATTGTATGAAAATATTTTTAAAGTTTTGTGTAGTAAATCTATTTCCGATAAATCTATAAGAAGTGAAAATACATTGTAATTAAAACTATGAATTTTGGGCTTAAATCTTTTATGAATTACATTTCCTGTATAAATATAAGAATTTTTAATCATTAAGTGTTTTTAGCATATCAATAGAAGATTTTATTCCATCCTCGTGAAAACCATAACCAAAATAACTACCACAAAATAAAATATGTTTTTTATTTTGAATTTTATGCAGGTTACTTTGATTGGTTAATGCTTCTGTATCGTAATAAGGGTGAGTAAATGCTACTTTTTTAAATATCTTATCATTTGGAATTTCTTTAAATGGATTAATTGTTAAAAAAATATTTCTATCTATCTTTAAATTTTGTAATTGATTTATCCAATATGTTACAGCTGTCTTTTCATTATTATTTGAGTCCATTGAAGAATTCCAAGCACACCATGCTTTTTTATTTTTAGGCATAATACTTTCATCAAAATGTATTACTGCAGTGTTTGCTCTATATTTAAATTTTCTTAATATTGACTTTTCGTCTAGTGTTGGATTATCAATTATCTTTAATGCTTCATCTGCATGGGTTGCTATTACAACTTTATCATATTCAAAGAACTCATTTTCCTCCCCATAAAAAATTTTAGCACCTAAATCATTTCTAGTGATTTTATTTATATTGTAATTCTTAAAATGTTCTCCACTAACTTGGCCTATTATCTTATCGACATAAGTTTTGCTTCGATTTGTAACCGTAAACCATTGAGGTCTATCTTTAATTTTAAACAGTCCATGATTCTTGAAAAAGCTTAGAAAAAAAGATAATGGCATTTGTTTCGCTTCATATGGAGGCATCGACCATATAGCAGATACCATTGGTATAATATGATAATTAATAAAATATTCTGAAATTTTTATTTCTGTTAAATACTCCCCTAATGTTATTGAGCTAATTTTTTTAATTTCTATTTTTTCACAGTTTTTATAAAAGCTTAAAATTTCAAAAAACATTTTTAAGAATTTTGGATTAAATAAATTTTTTTTATTAGAAAAAATTCCACCTAATCCTTTTCCACAATATTCTAATCCACTATTTTCTACAGTAACAGAAAATGACATATCACTTTTTTCAATCTCTATTTTATTTTCTAAAAAAAAATTAATTAAATTTGGATATGTTTGCTTATTAAAAACCATAAATCCAATATCTATTGGAATTTCTTTGTTAGGGTTGTAAGCAACCTTTATTGTATTTGCGTGACCCCCAAATTGATTTTCTTTTTCAAATAAATCAACTTTATGTTTTTTAGATAGGTAATAAGCAGCACTTAATCCTGATATACCAGCACCTACTACAGCAATTTTCATCGTAGTAAATATTTAAGCTGCTGTGTCTTCGTACTCTTCCATAGATGGACATGTGCAAAACAAGTTTTTATCTCCATAAACATTATCTACTCTACCAACTGGAGGCCAATATTTATTTGTTCTTAAAAACTCTGAAGGATAAGCGGCCTCTTCTCTTTCATACTTATGATCCCACTTATTGGATGTTAATTCAACGTGAGTATGTGGCGCATTCTTTAATGGGTTGTCAGTCTTGTCATATTCACCAGACTGAATTTTATCTATTTCTTGTTTTATCTTTATAAGAGTAGAACAAAACTTATCAATTTCACTCAAACTTTCGCTTTCTGTAGGTTCAATCATCATTGTACCAGCAACAGGCCAAGACATTGTTGGAGCATGATAGCCAAAATCAATCAATCGCTTTGCAATATCTTCTTCGGTGATCCCTGTTTCACTTTTTATCGTTCTAATATCAATGATACATTCATGAGCTACATTGCCACTTTTACCCTTATATAAAATTGGAAAAGAGTCTTTTAATTTATGGGCAATATAATTTGCATTTAGTATTGCAACTTGTGATGCTTTTCTTAGGCCTTCAGAACCCATCATCTTTATATACATCCATGAAATCGATAAGATACTTGAGCTACCCCAAGGAGCTGCAGATACCGCTCCCATTCCAGTCACTGGACCACAATCTTTTATCACAGAATGTTTTGGCAAAAATATTTCTAAATGTTTTTTACAGGCTATTGGTCCCATACCAGGTCCACCACCACCATGAGGTATACAAAATGTTTTATGCAAATTTATATGACAAACATCTGGTCCAAAATTTCCTGGTTTTGCAATACCTACTAATGCATTTAAGTTAGCTCCATCCATGTAAACTTGTCCGCCATGATTATGAATTAACTCACATATGTCAGTTATTTTTTCTTCAAATACACCATGTGTTGATGGGTAAGTGACCATAAGGGCAGCTAAATTTTCTGAATGTTCTTCAGCTTTATTTTTTAAATCTTCATAGTCTACGTTTCCATATTGATCACATTTAACAACAACTACTTTCATACCAACCATTTGAGCACTAGCCGGGTTTGTGCCATGCGCTGAACTTGGAATTAAACAAACATTACGATTTGTTTCACCATTTTTTTCATGAAATTTACGTATTACCATTAGACCAGCAAACTCTCCTTGAGCACCAGCATTTGGTTGCAATGAAACTCCAGAAAATCCAGTAATTGATCTCAGCCAGTTTTTCAAATCTGTAAATAATTCTCTATAACCATCCATTTGCTCTACAGGAGAAAAAGGATGTGGCTGTGAAAATTCTTTCCAGGTAACTGGTATCATTTCTGCAACTGCATTAAGTTTCATAGTGCACGAGCCTAAGGCAATCATAGATTTATTTAAAGCAATGTCAGAGTCTTCTAATTTTTTTAAATATCTAAGCATTTCTGTTTCTGAATGATAACTATTAAAAACTGGATGATCTAAATAAGTTGAAGTTCTTAATAGGTTTTTTGGAATATTAGATAAACTTTCATTCATAGACTCTTTAATTGTTTCTGAACAATTAAAGATTTTTAGTAACTGATTTGCTCTAAAAAGATTTTTTCTCTCATCAAAAGATACTGCTAACATTTCAGAATTCACTTTTCTGATGTTTACTCCTTGATCTAACGCATTTTTGTATATCTTCTCTGTTTTATCTAGAGTTTTTATTGTTACCGTATCAAAAAATTCATTTGAATAAAGTTCATAACCAGATTGCTTTAGTTTATCTGCAAAATTTTTAGTTAATTGAGAGACACTTTCTGCAATTTTTTTAATTCCTTGTGGACCATGATAGACAGCATAAGCTGCAGAAACTATTGCTAAAAGTGCCTGTGCAGTACAAATATTACTTGTAGCTTTGTCTCTTCTTATATGTTGCTCTCTTGTTTGAAGGGCAAGTCTATATGCTTTTTTCCCATGTCTATCTACTGACACACCTACTATTCTGCCTGGCATTGATCTTTTATATTCATCTTTTGTAGCAAAAAATGCTGCATGGGGACCACCATAACCCATTGGAATTCCGAAACGTTGTGAGCTACCGACAGCAATATCGGCACCTAACTCAGCAGGTGTTTTTAGTTTAGCAAGTGCTAACAAATCACATGCTAAAACTGCTTTTCCATTAAATTTATGTATTTTACTAATAGCCTCACTTGGGTCTTTAATATCTCCAAGAGTTCCTGGATATTGAATGATACCACATATAATATCTTCTTTAATATCTTTATCTTCGTCACCAACTATTATTTCTAGGCCTAAAGGTTCAGCTCTTGTTTTAATAACATCAATTGTTTGAGGATGACAATTTTTTGAAACAAAAACTTTTTTAGATTCAGACTTGGATATTCTATAACTCAATCCCATAGCTTCCGCTGCAGCTGTTCCTTCATCTAAAAGAGAGGCATTAGCGATATCCATTCCAGTAAAGTCAATTATCATTTGTTGAAAATTTAATAACATTTCCAATCTTCCTTGTGCTACTTCTGGCTGATAAGGGGTATAAGAAGTATACCATCCTGGATTTTCTAAAATATTTCTAAGTATTACATAGGGAGTATAAGTTCCATAATAACCCATTCCTATAAAGCTAGAATAAATCTTATTTTTTTTAGAAATATCTTTTAATTTTCTAAGTGCTTTATATTCAGAATTTGGATCACCAATATCTAAATCATCTTTAAGAAGAATTTTTTCTGGTACAGTATCTTTTATTAAATCATCAAGATTTTGGTATCCCAACTCTTTAAGCATAACATTTTGTTCATCAATAGATGGACCTATATGTCTTTGTATAAAATCTTTTTGAGCATTCTTTAACATTTAACTACCACTTTCTTTTGAAAATTTTTCGTATTCTTCTTTATTCATTAATGAATCCATTTCAGACTTATCAGTAATTTTTAATTTAAAAAACCATGCTTCATTTTCTGGATCAGAATTAACTTTTGCAGGATCGTCAACAATGGCTTGGTTATTTTCGATAATTTCTCCAGATACAGGAGTATAAATATCACTTGCAGCCTTTGTAGACTCTACAACTCCAGCATTGCCATCTTTAACTACTGAAGATCCTATTTCTGGTAACTCTACGAAAACAATATCTCCTAGCATTTCGGTTGCATGTTGTGTAATTCCTACAACAGCAGTGTCTCCATCTAACTTTATCCACTCGTGTTCTTTAGAATATTTTACTTCACTCATTTACTAGCTCCTTTCACATAACTTTTTTTATAAAATGGCAAATTACTTATAATTGCCGGATATTTTTTTCCTCTCACTTCTAAAAAAACCTTAGTATCAATTTTAGAAAATGAATTTTCTACATAACCCATTGCAACTGGGGCCTGAACACTCGGTCCAAAAGTTCCACTTGTAATTTCTCCAATATTTTTATCATCCTCACTAAATATTGAAGTTTTTTCACGGGCTATAATTCTTCCTTCTGGCTTAATACCTACGCGGATTTTACTTACTCCTTTCTCTATTTGAGATTTAATTTTTTCGCATCCAATAAATCCACCCTCAAGAATTCTATTTTTTGATATCGCCCATTTTAAATTTGCTTCTACTGGGCTTTTATTAATATCCATGTCATGACCATACAAACAAAGTCCCGCCTCCAGTCTCAAGGTATCTCTGGCACCTAATCCAATTAAATTAGCCCCTTCATCTATGAGTTTTTGCACAAACACTTCTGCGTTCTCATTTTTGATCGATATCTCAAATCCATCTTCACCGGTATACCCTGATCTTGTGATATAAACATCTTCTTTAAGATAATTAAACGTATCACCATTCATAAATTTTAGATCTGATACTCCATTGATTATCTTTTCTAGTATTTGGACTGCTTTAGGACCTTGAATTGCTATAAGCGATAGCTCTTCACTTAAAATCATTTCATACTTATCTTCTAACAATTTAGTTAAAAGTTTAAAATCTGTATTCTTACAAGCAGCATTTAATACAATGTTAAAACCACCTTCAACTTTTGTGATAATTAAATCATCATAAATTCCTGCTTCATCATTCATTAAAAAACTATATTTGGATTGATTTAATTTAGCCTTACTCAATTCAGCTGGAAAAATTTTTTCAAGATCTTTTGCCAACTTATCATCTCCTTTAATGAATAACTGACCCATATGGGACACATCAAAAATACCTGCATTTTCTCTTGTACTTTTGTGTTCCTCAATAATTCCTTTAGAATATTGAATTGGCATTTGATACCCAGCAAATGGAACAAACTTAGCTCCATGCTTTTGATGTAAACTGTAAAGTGCGGTTTTTAAAATATCCATATTAACTTACTGTACCCATCTGTATGTTTGCCTGAGAGTTTTATTCCGTCGGCGAGAACTTAATCTCTTTCCAGAGTTAATATGTTACGGTCCTTTTGCCTGAGAGATTCCTGGGTGGTTGCTCCTTCGGCGCTACGATTGTTTGTAGTCTCTCCCGTATATAAGAATAATCTACCAGATATGTAACAGAGTCAATTAATAATTTTTTCTTTTTTATTTGAAAAAAGTAGTGAGTAAAATTGCAATAATACAGCAAAAAGAATTACTCCTCCTCCGATTAAAGTAAATAAAGAAGGTCGTTCAGCTGCAAATAAAAAGGCCCACATTGGCCCCAACACAGATTCGGATAACATGATTATACCAACCATTGCAGATGGTGTACTACGTGCACCCATAGTTATAAATATAAAACCAAATCCTACTTGGAAAAAACCTGCTGTAAAACCTAAAAATATATCATGTGAAGAAATCATAAGCTTCTCAGATAATAAAAATCCAATAAAGCATGAACTCACACCAGCTATAAATTGAGCTGGCACCATGTCAACTGTAGGAAATTTTCTAACAATTATAATTAAGACTGCAAATGTAATTGGCATGCTAAAAGCCGCTAAGTTTCCAGACATCTCTCCCGGTGATAAAGAATTACCTACCATTAATAGGACACCCGTAATTGCTAAAATAATTGAAGCTAAGGTAATAGATGAAATTGTTTCTTTTAAAAAGAAATAACCAAATATTGCTAAAAAGAGTATTTGTGTCGAAATAATAAAATTAGTATTGGCAACAGTTGTATTATACATCGCAAAGACGTACCCACAAAAACCAAATGATAAAATAACTCCACCAATAAGTCCTGGTAAACCCGAATCGTAAAACGCTTTAAATAATTTTTTTTTATAAGTAATTATTAAAAAAAGTAAGACTGTAAGCGAAAAAAATAAAGATCTCCAAAATAATATTTGCCATAAGGTTGATCCTTCAAATGATTTAACAATCAAGCCTCCAAAACTTAAGCAGCAAGCTCCCATAAAAACTAATATAGGACCTGGAATTTTATTAATTACATTCATTTAAATATTTATTTGTATCTTCTGTGTATGCTTTAAATATATTCTGAGCTTCTTCAAGACTTACTTCCTTAAAATTTATAATAGTGCCTGGTGTTAATTGACCTACTCGATCTAAGTCTGCTGAAATAACAACACCTATTTTGGGATATCCACCTATAGTTCCGTGATCAGACAACATTACAATAGGGTTTCCATCAGCAGGTACTTGTATTACTCCTTTTACAAGACCTTCAGATTTTATATTAGAGCTAACAATGTTTTCTAACTTAGGACCACTTAGTCTAATACCCATTCTATCTGTTAATTTTGTAACTGAAAATTCTTTGTTAAAAAAATTATTTTGTGCCTCTTTTGAAAAATAATCAAAATTGGTACCTTTAATAACTCTAATTATATTATCTGGAACTTCTTTATAATCAATTTCTATTTCTTCAATTTTTTTAAAATCATAATTTTTTATAAAAATTTTATCTTTTATAGAATATTTTTTTCCATTATTTGGACCAACATTCGCCTTGGTATTTATAGAATAACTATTCCAAGTTTTGTTCAATTCTAAACCCCCACTAATTGATAAATATCCATAAGCAGTATTTTTTGTTGATATTAAATCAATTTGATCTTCGTCTTCTAAAATATAGTTTTTATAACAAACACCATTTTCAATGTTTGAATTTTTTCTAATTATCTTGAAAAGCACATCCCCAGTAACACTAAGATTAATTTTCCCATTTTTTAATTTTAGAAGTGGACCCTGATAAGCAAATTCAATAACAGCTTCATCTAAATTATTACCAACTAACTTATTGCTTAGCTTATAATTTCTTTGATCAATTGCCCCACTTACAGTAATACCCACATAATACATGTGATTTCTTCCTCTATCCTGAATCGTTGTGTTAACTCCTGATCTTATAATTTCAAAATATGAACTACTCATTCCAGTCTAGATACTCCTCCTTAGAAATTTGATAAAAGATCACTTTATTGCCTGGTTTAATTAAGGTTGGATCTAATAAATTTGATTTATCAAAAACCTTTTTTGGCGTGTTGCCGATAATATTCCAGCCACCAGGGCTTTCAAAAGTGTAAATATTTGTAAATTGTTCGGTTATGGCAACAGAGCCTTTTGGAACTTTTACTCTTGGCGTTTCCAATCTATCGCATCTGATACCTTTATTAATATCTCCTAGAAAAGGCATACCAGCAATAAATCCTGTCATGTAGCAAAAATATTCTTTACCAAAATATAGTTCTAATATTTTATCTTTATCTATATTCAATTTTTTAGTTAGCCTCAAAAAATCTAGTCCATACTCATCATCACAACAAACTGGTATTCTAATTTTTTGATTATTATCTTTAATATCTCTACTAATAGTTAAACCTTCTATAAAATTTTTAATTTTTTTATAGTTGGTTATAGATAAATCAAAATTAATGATTAATTTATTATAAGAGGGTGTTAAATTAATTATTCCTTCAATTTTTTTATCTTTTATTAATTTTGATATATGGTGAAAATAATCTATGACATTTCCATTTATTTTTTCATTAACTTCTGAGCCAAAATCACAATATACTGCTGCATCACCAAGATTTGATATATTTTTAACCATGCCATGTTATACTAGAGAGTAAAGAGTATGGAAATTAATATCAATTGTGATTTAGGAGAAAAATCTAAGTTTCATTCTATCGAGAATGATCCAGAATTACTCAATATTGTAAATTCTGCCAACATTGCATGTGGTTACCATGCAGGTGATGAACAAACAATGGAGATGGTTATTCAAATTTCAAAAAAAAATGGTGTTAGTTTGGGTGCCCATCCATCATTTAAAGATCCTGAAAACTTTGGAAGAAAAAGAATGAATTTAAGCTCCTTAGAAATAAAAAAACTAATTTTTGACCAATATGAAATATTACAAAAAATTGCTCAAAAATATAATGAAAATGTTACTCATATTAAACCCCATGGGGCTCTTAATAACATGGCTTGTGAAGACCTGGAATTAGCTACAACTCTAGCAGTGGCAATAAAAGAGCTTAATAAGGATATTATTTATCTGGTACCAACGGGTTCGCAAATGGAAGTTGCTGCTAAGAAAAATGGTTTGAAAATAGCTTGTGAAATTTTTGCAGATAGAAATTATGAAGATAATGGAAATTTAATTTTTAGAAGTAAACCAAACGCTTTAATCACTGACCCTGAATTAGCAAAAAACCATGTATTGAGCATGGTTAAAAATCAGGCAATAAATTGTCTCAGTGGTAAACAGATACCTTGTGAGATTGACTCGGTTTGTATACATGGTGATAATGCAAGCTCATTGGCAACTGCAAAATCTATCAGAGATAATTTAGTTGATAATGGCTTAGAACTAAAACCTTTAAATAAAATGGATAAATTTAATTAAAATATGAAAAAACTTATTTATACTTTACTAATAATTATAGCTCTCACTAATAATTCATTTGCAGCAGGAAGTAGCAGTGATAGCGATTCTACTCCTAAAGCTTCAGACTACACAAAAGCAAAAAATTTGATTAACTCAGCTAAGAAATATGAAAAAAAAGGAAAAACTGACAAAGCACAAGAAAGATATGCTAAAGCACAAAAGCTTCTTTTAAAATCTAATGATGAAAAACCACTGCAGGCAGATACTTTAAATTATTTAGGTTTTACTACTAGAAAACTTGGAGATTTTGAAGGAGGTGAAAAATTTTACTTACAAGGCCTAGAAATTGAACCTAATCATAATGGAATAAATGAGTACCTTGGTGAGCTTTATGTAGTTACAAACCGAATAGATATGGCTAAAGAAAGGTTAGAAGTTTTAAAATCTTGTAATTGTGAAGAATATGAGGAACTAAAAGAAATTATCGACGGATCAAAGAAGTCTAAATATTAAAACATTGAATTAAAATAATTATTTAATATTATAAAAAAATCTTGATCGAAGAATTCATAATTTTAACTCAAATCATATTTATAGATATCATCTTAGCAGCTGATAATGCTATTATTATTGGATTAATTGCTGCTAACTTTGTACCAAAAAATAGAAAGCAAATAATTCTCTGGGGTGTTGCTGGAGCTTTAGTTTTTAAAATTATTTTTGCTCTTTTTGCTACTTACTTATTTGAATTTTATTATATTAAAATTTTAGGCGGACTACTTCTAATTTGGATTGTTAATGATTTAAGAAAAGATTTAGTTGAAATGAAGAATAAGATTAAATCACCAGTAAAAAAATCAACAGAACCTTCATTTGTAAAAAGTATTTATAAAGTTTTATTTGCAGATATTACAATAAGTTTTGATAACGTTATTGGGGTAGTTGGTGCTGCAAAAGGTCATTTTGGCTTCATGATATTTGGTCTTGTTTTATCTGTGGTATTGACTGGAGCATTAGCTACTTATTTAGCTAATTATATTCAAAAAAACTTATGGATAGCCTATGTAGGGCTTGGTTTTATTTTAATAGTAGCACTTCAGTTAATTATTGGTGGATTAAATGATTATGGTGTCTTATCGATTAATGAAACTTTTAAACAATATTTCTAATTAACTTCAAAAATTTTTCCAAACCCAACAACTGGATCTTTATTTCCAATTAAGTTTAAAGTGTCCCAAATTAATGTTTGATTACTTGATAAAACTATCTTGTTCAATTTTTTTTCAAGTTGATCTATTATTGATAAGACTGGCAATGCAGTGCAAGACACAAATAATGCATCACTATCTTCTAGATCTATTTTGGATAAAACTTCAAATAAATAGTCTTCATCAACTTTTCCAATATCTAAATCAGATGCAATATCAAAATAAGTTAAAGAATTAACGCATACGTTTTCTTTTTCAAAGTAACTAACTACAGAGTCGTTTATTGTCTTTGTATAAGGTGTAAAGATAGAGATTTTATTAATACCCATTACATTTAAAGCTTTAATTGCAGAAGTTATAGGAGTTGTCACTTTTGCTTCAGGCTTAGCTAAATTTACTTTATCTTTTATCACATCATACCCAGCAGCAACTGTCCCTGACGTACAACCATATGCAACACAATCTATTTTTTGATCTGGTAAAATATCTTTCGTAACATCGGTAATGTCATCAGCCATTTTAGCTAATGTTTCATTGGTTAGAGGGTTATAACAATGAATCCGGTTAACATAGAGATCTATATCTCTTCCATAGATCACGTTATTAAAATCCTTTTCAATTCTAAAATCACTACCCAGCGTTATAAGACCAATTCTTGGGTTCGATTTTGAAATGTATTTTGGCTCAACCTTGTTTAATTTCATAAATTATCTGTAATATTTGGATTAAATATATATTGAATAAAGAGTCTAGTTAAAATAAAGTTTCAAAAAAGCGTACATAACTCGTCGTTACTAAAGTTTAAACACTAAAGAATACGAAAGTGGGATCAGTCGTCTTTAAATTTAACTATTTAAGGGGGTTTGAATGAAATTTGGATATTTTTGTAACACTACTAACTGGAACCATAAACCATACGATCAATTATTAAATGAAACCCAAGAAATCACTACTTACTGTGATGAAAATAATTGGGACTCTATTTGGTATACCGAACATCACTTTAATCATGAAGGAATGGAATCTTGTACAAATCCTTTAATGATGGGTGTGGATGCAGCCGCAAGAACTAAACAAATTAGAATTGGTCAAGCTTGCAATGTAATTACATTTCATAACCCTATCCGTCTTGCAGAAGACATTGCTTTACTAGACCAGTTGTCAGGTGGAAGAGTTGATGTTGGTATTGGTAGAGGAATATATGGAAGAGAAGCTATCAACATGAACAAAGAGGCTGATTTAAAAGATCAGGCAAAAAATTTTAGATTGTTTGATGAGTCATTAACCATAATGAAAAAAGCATGGACTGAAAAATTTTTTAGTCACCAAGGTGAATTTTATAACTACCCTACACCTGGATTTAATTGGCAACATGACATGAGTCCACCTAGTGAAGAATTTCTTGATACAAAAACTAATGAAATAAAAAAAATTAGTATAGTACCAAAACCAAAACAACTACCTCATCCACCTATATGGCAGGTTGTTGATGGTGCAAGATCAATTGAATGGGCAGCGCAAAATGGATTGAACACCATAATGTGGATACCAACTGTAAAAGCTTTAAAAACTAGATTTGAAATTTATAGAGATGCAAAATCAAAAACTGAAAATAGAGAAGTACCGCTTGGAGAAGGTATATCTTTAGTTAGAGATATGTTTGTTGCAGAAACTATGGAAGAAGCTGAAAAATTAGCTGGCGAACATATTATTAATTACATGAAGTGGGTTTGTCATTGGAGAGGTTTGGGTAATCATATGGATCCAGGAGAAGAATTGCCAGAAACAAATCACAAATTAGATTTGCTTAATTATGACTTTCTACATAAAAGAAATTTATTATTTGGAACACCGGAGTATGTTGTTAATAAAATAAATGAATTAAAGTCTGAATTAAATTTACAAAACCTTCAAGTTTGGTCTAATTTTCCTGGAATAGATCATGAAGCTTGCATGAGAAGTATAAAGTTGTTTAATGATGAGGTTATACCAAAGATTAATTTAGACAATTCAAGTATAGAAAAGGCAAGTTAATGAAATTAGAGCTTAGAAAGTTTACAAAATTTGTAGATAAGACTTTTATTGAAGGCGGTAAAGAAGCTAAAGAACCAGTTTTAATGGTTTCTGTTGCTGCTGTATTTAAAAATCCATGGAGTGGAAAAGGTTTTGTTGATGATCTTAAACCAATCATTTTAGATTTAGCACCTAAGTTAGGTGATATTTTAGTTCCAGAGCTTATAAAAGAGATTGGCTCACCTGAAAAAATTTTAGCATATGGAAAAGCTGGTACGGTCGGGCTTGATGGTGAAATTGAGCATGCATCCTCATTTATTCATACATTAAGATTTGGTAATAAATTTAGAGATGCTGTTGGGGGGACATCTTATTTGAGTTTTACCAATACCAGAGGTCCAGCTGGATCAAAAATGTCTATTCCAATGATGCATAAAACAGATTCAGGTCTAAGGCCTTATTATTTAACTCATGAATTCACAATTCATGATGCTCCTTTTGATGATGAAATTGTTATAGCAATTGGTGGAGCCTCCACAGGTAGAGCTCATGCTAGAACGGGTGATCGTTATCAAGACATGAAAGAAATGGGAATAGATCCCAAATAAATTAATGTTTCAAAATTTTGATCCCAATCAAAATTATTATTTATTTAATGATAAAGATACAATTCCTGTAGTTTTTATTCATGGAGTTGGACTTGATCAGCGGATGTGGGAACCCCAAATTGAAGCTTTTAAAGAATATTCAATAATTACATATGATTTATTGGGGCATGGAAAAACTATTCTTAATAAAGAAGATGTAACATTAGATGATTTTTCAAATCAACTAAAATCGATATTAGAATATTTAAAAGTGGATAAGATTAATCTTGTCGGTTTTTCTTTAGGCTCTTTAATTGCACTAAATTTTGCCTCTAAATTTCAAGACAAGCTAAACAGCCTTGTTGTAATGGGTACAACATATAAAAGAACTTCAGAACAAAGGTCCTTAGTTATAGAAAGATTTGAACAGGCTAAATTAAACAAACCTATTTCAAAACAAGCCCTAAAAAGATGGTTTACTGATCAATACTTAAATGACCATCCAGAAACTTATAATCAATTTATAAAAATTTTGACAAAAAATAAAAAAAATCATTTAAACTTTTTAAAAGCTTACAAGTTATTTGCTTATCATGAGGATAATAAAGATATAATTAAAAATATTAAAACTAGGACCCTTGTGATGACAGGTTCAAATGACTCAGGATCTACTGTCGAGATGTCAAAATCCTTATCTAATGATTTAATAAACTCAAGTTTTATTGAGATAAATAATGGAAAACATCTTTGTAGTATAGAGTGCGCAGATGATGTTAATATCAATCTTAAAAATTTTATTAATAAATAAATGACAAAAATTCAAAACTTTAAAATGTATATAAATGGACTGTGGGTTAATTCAGAGTCTGAAAAAACAATAGAAACTGTAAATCCAGAAAACAACGAAGTTTGGGCAACTGTCCCTGAAGCTAACGAAAAGGACGTAGATAAAGCAGTTAAGGCCGCACAAAATGCTTTTGAACAATCTTGGTCAAATTTACACCCAAGAGAAAGAGCTAAATACTTAAGATCTCTTGCAGATCAATTAAGACAAAATGCTGAACATCTTGGTACAATAGAAACAATTGATACAGGAAAAATTTTTAGAGAAACAAAAACACAAGCTAACTATATTGCTGAATATTATGATTATTTTGCAGGACTAGCCGATAAAGTTGAAGGAACAGTTGTCCCAATTGATAAACCAGACATGCAAGTAACAACTACTAGAATACCTATTGGTGTTGTTGCTGCAATAATTCCTTGGAACTCCCAAATGTTATTAACTGCAGTAAAACTAGCACCCGCATTAGCAATGGGTAATACAGTTGTAATAAAAGCTTCTGAACTAGCGCCTGTAACATTATTAGAGTTTGCAAAACTAGTTGAAAAATCAGGTATACCCAAAGGGGTTGTAAATATAATTACTGGTCTAGGTGAGCCGTGTGGCAAAGCTCTAACTACACATGACCTTGTAGAAAGAATTGCTTTTACAGGTGGTCCTGAAACTGCAAAACATATTGTTAAAAATTCTGCAGAAAATTTATCTCAAGTAAGCTTAGAACTTGGGGGAAAAAGTCCTGTTGTCGTATTCGATGATGCCGAGCAAGAGAACGCACTAAATGGAATTACTGCTGGTATCTTTGGTGCAAGCGGTCAAAGCTGTATTGCAGGATCACGACTTTACATACAATCTAAAATTTATGATGACTTTTTAAATAAGCTAATAGCCAAAGCAGAAAAAATAAAATTAGGAGCTCCTATGGATAAAGAAACTCAAATGGGACCTTTAAATAGCTATAAACAACTAGAAAATATAGAAAAAAATATCAAAGCAACAGTTGAGCAAGGTGGAAAAATTAGATGCGGTGGAAAAAGGTCTAATATATCTAGTAAAGCTTATTATTTTCCAGCTACAATTATTGAGTGTGAAAATCATAATTTGCCTACAGCAGAAAATGAATTATTTGGTCCAGTTTTATCTGTTATGAAATTTGAATCAGAAGAGGATGTGATTAAATTAATGAATGATAATAAATATGGCTTATCTTCTGGAGTTTATACCTCTAACTTTGGAAGAGGTTTGAGAGTATCAAAAGCAATTAGAGCTGGAATTACTTTTGTAAATACCTACAGGTTAATTTCACCCATGGCTCCGTTTGGAGGAATTAAAGATAGTGGATATGGAAAAGAAGCAGGAATTGAGTCAATTAAGGAATACACAAGAATAAAAACCACATGGTTAAATTCATCGGATAAACCAATGACTGATCCATTTACAATGGGTTAATTTTTTGACTATCAGACATTATTTTTTAGTTTTATTCATCATGTTTCTTTTTGGAAGTTCTTATCCAATTAATAAACTTGCATTAAATACATCCCTCACTCCTGTATTGGCAGCCTCATTGAGAATGTTTATACTTTTTGTTTGCCTTGTTCCTTTTTGTAAATTTAAAATCCCAAACAAAAAATACTATCTACCTTTAGTAGGTTTTTCTTTATCAATGGGCTTTGGTGTTTTTATTTTTTTAAATTTATCTCTACAAAAAGCAACTATGGTTGCTCCTATAATTATTGGAGCTCAACTGGCAATACCTTTTGCAGTTCTTGCAAGCTCTTTGTTTTTAGGTGAAAAAGTAACTCCTAAAATGTGGGGATTAATATTTATTTCTTTTTTTGGAATTTTTTTAATTGGTTATGATCCAAATTTAAAAAGTGAAATTTTTGCAATTTTTCTTTGTGCAATTTCTGCTTTTTTCTATGGTGTGGCGAATGTGTTTTCTAGATATATTAAAGACATAGATGTGAAATTAACAAACACAGTTATGGGCTTTACTGGTTTTATACTGCTTTTTCTTTTTTCCATTTTTTTTGAGGGAAACACAGTTTATCAATTACTAAATATTGATTTTTATACTTGGCTTTTATTACTCCATAATGGGGTGATGGTTTCTGTAATTGCACACACCTCATTATTTTATTTATATAAATTTTATTCAGTAAAGAAAATTATGCCCTTTTATTCTTTATTTCCTGTATTTGGCTTAATCCTAACGTTCTTTATATTCGGAGAAATTCCAACACTACTTAGTGTAATTGGCGGTTTAATTATAATATTTTCTGTATATAGGCTTCAAAAAATTAGATAATTCTTCTATTGAAAATTCATTTAAATAGTCTTTAATTTGATTTTTATAAATTGTTAACAATCAAAGAGGAAAATAATGAAAAAACTATTTATTGCTGCATTTATATTCGTTTCTACTTTTACAACGAATACATTCGCAGAAGTTAAAATGGGGATCATTTTAGGATTTACTGGTCCTATTGAATCTCTAACACCAGCTATGGCTGCATCTGCAGAGCTTGCATTTAAAGAAGCTTCTGATTCAGGTTCACTATTAGGTGGAGAAACTATTTCAGTAGTAAGAGCAGATTCAACTTGTGTTGATTCAGCAGCAGCAACAGCAGCAGCAGAAGGTGTTATTGCACAAGGTGTTGCAGCAATTATGGGTGCTGACTGTTCAGGTGTAACTGGTGCTATCGCATCTAATGTAGCTGTACCAAATGGTGTAGTAATGATTTCACCTTCAGCAACTTCTCCAGGACTTACAGCTTTAGATGATAAAGGCTTCTTTTTTAGAACAGCCCCATCTGATGCTAGAGGTGGTCAGATTTTAGCTGATATTACTAAAGACAGAAAAATCAAAAGTGTAGCAATTACTTACACTAACAATGACTATGGAAAAGGTTTGGCTGATGTTTATGAAGCGGCTGTAAAAGCTCATGGTATTAAAGTAACAACTGTATCTGCACACGAAGATGGTAAAGCAGATTACTCATCTGAAGTAGCAACTTTAGCTTCAGCAGGTGGTGATGCCGTAGCAGTAATTGGTTACCTAGACCAAGGAGGAAAAGGAATTATTCAAGGTTCTTTAGACTCTGGCGCATTTGATAAATTTATTTTATCTGATGGTATGATCGGTGACTCGTTAACTGAAGCTTTTGGAAAAGATTTAAATAAATCTTTTGGCTCAATACCTGGTTCAATGAATAAAAAAACAGCAGGTACTTTTGCCTCTGTTGCTAAAGCAGCAGGAATTGATTCTTCTGGACCATACACTGGTGAATCTTATGATGCAGCAGCTTTAATCGTTCTTGCGATGCAAGCAGGTGGATCAGCAGATAGAGCTTCTATAGCAAAAAATGTAATGGACGTTGCTAATGCCCCTGGTACTAAGATTTACCCAGGTGAACTTAAAAAAGGTTTAGACTTACTAGCTAAAGGTAAAAAAGTTGACTACGAAGGTGCAACTGGTGTTACTTTTACTAACGTAGGTGAAGCCGAAGGTTCTTTCCTAGAAAAAGAAATCAAAGGCGGAAAATTCAAAAATAAAAAGCAAAGATAATTAAAATCTTAGTTTTAAAACCCTCAGCAGTGAAAATTGCTGGGGGTTTTTTTTATTTAAAAATTACTAAAAATCCTAAAAAGACCAAATATCGAAATTAATATAAGAAAATAAAAAACAACTTTTCTATAAGTTTCCTCTTTGCTTTTAACGAAAAATTTATCACCAATATAAACACCTATTGGTAAAATAATAATCAGTGGAATAGTTCTATAAATAGTTGTCAGATCTACAATTCCTGCAAAAAAACTAAGAGTAAATGCATAAATATCTGTTAAAAAGAATAAGGCTGCTAATGAACCTCTAATTACTGCTGGTTGAATACTTGTAACTAATAAAAAAAGTGCCACAGGCATTCCACCTAATGTGGTTAATCCATTTAATGTTCCAGAGACTATTCCAGTAATAAGCTTTCCATAATTATTATTAATTTTTTTATTCTCATATCCTTTCATTAATAAAAATGAAAAAAATATAACTAATGTGCAAACTGACAGGTGCGTTATATCTGAAGATAAATATTTTAATAAATAAAGCCCAATAGGTGACCCAATGAGTATTCCTATCAATAATTTTAAAACAAAATTCCAGTCTATTTTGTTCCATATATATGGAACCATAAAAATACTAATAATAACTTCAAGTATTAGAATAATTGGGACTATCTCTATTGCTGGAAGAATAAAAGAAAAGCCAGAAATACATGTTGCAGAAAAGCCAAAGCCATTAAAACCTCTTATAATAGATGCAATAAATACGGTAAATATTATAAAATAGATTTCAATTAAACTCAGTTGAAGATTAGATAAAAAATCCACTCTATTTTCTTTCTTTAAAGTCTGCTCTTAATGTTGATAAAACAATTATTACTAAATATATTATACAAACTAAATTCATTGTTTTCCAACTTGTTAAGGTTAAAAAAAATCCAGCCGATAAGCTTGCTACTGCCTGAATAGAATAAACAATTAAATCATTAAAGCCTTGTGCCTTAAATTTTTCATCCTCTCTATAAGATAAAACTAGTAAACTTGTTCCAGATATAAATAAAAAGTTCCAACCAAATCCTAAAAATATTAATGCAATTAAATAATTAATAAAATTTTGCTCAAATAAACTAGTCAAAATAGTTATTAAAAATAAAAAGACACCAGCATACATTATTTTACTGTGTCCAAATTTTTTTATCAAATTACCTGTTATCAATGAAGGTAAAAACATAGCTGCGATATGAAGTTGAATTACAAAACCTGTTTTAGTTAAGCTTATTTTTTCCATTACATGCATACTTATTGGTGTGGCTGTCATTAAAAATGACATCACTGCATAAGCAAATGCAGATGCTACTAAAGCCTGCAAAAACCTTGGTTGAGAAATTAACTCCAAATAACTACGTTTAATTTTCTTGTTAACATGATTGGGTTTATGTCCATCTTCATAAAATAATAGAAAAATTGTTGAAGTAAGAGTTAAAGCAGCAAGCGCAATATAAGATCCGGCATATAAATGTTCGGCTATAAAACCTTTTGTTATATTAGCAACATTTGGTCCTATAAACGCTGAACCTATTCCTGCTAATAATATTATTGAAATAGCTTTTGGTGCCATATCCTTTTTAACAGTCTCAACTGCTGCAAAACGATATTGATGACTAAAGGCTACTCCTGCACCAAGTAAAAAACATGAAAAATTAAAAAGGATAAAACTTTCAATAATTATTGAGTAAGCCGCTAGAACAGATGATAAGGAACTCACTACAGAAGCAAACATAAAGCCTGCTCTTCGACCAATTATGCTCATAACCTTTGCTGCAAAGATTGCAAAAATTGCAATACCCACAATTGATAAAGCCATCGGTAAAGTTGATAAAGATTTTACTGGACTAAATTGAGAGCCAATTATTCCACTTAAGAAAACTGTTACAGGTGCTGCTGTAAAAGCAAAAATTTGGCTTAAAATCAGCAACCATAAATTTTTATTCATTAAAAAAAATATTTATCACCAATGTACATAGCCCAAGCTATTGCAGCTCCGAGTATAATATATTTCATAATATCTTTATTTTATTTCGATTTTTTCAGGAAGTATACCTTTAGGTCTATACCTCATGATCAGCAGAAGCCCCATCCCCATCATTAAATATCTAAAGTATGGAACGCTTTCAGTTAAATGAATTTTTAATGAATGTGTATCTGCTAAACCTGCTGTAAATAGATTAATTAAGAATAATGCAATTGGCGCTGCCTCGATCCATAGAAACCAGACTGCAAAACCTCCTAAAATTGCTCCAAAATTATTCCCACTTCCTCCAACAATAACCATAACCCAGATTAAAAAAGTATATCTCATAGGTTGGTAACTACCTGGAGTAAATAAACCATCTTGAGTAACTAACATAGCGCCAGCAATTCCAACTATAGCTGAGCCTAAAATAAAGATTAATAAATGTTGCTTGACGACATTTTTTCCCATTGCATTAGCAGCTTCTTCATTGTCTCTTATAGCACGCATCATTCTTCCCCATGGAGAGTAGAGGGCTTTTTGAGTTACTATTAACAGGACTATAACAACAATTAAAAATAAACCTGAATAACAAAGTTTTACAAAAACTGATGATCCTTCAATTACTAATTGATTAAGAGCAGCTTGTTTATCGGTAATACTAGAGATTAAATCTAATTTCCCAGAATTAAATTTTGTAACTAAATTTATAAACCATTCTTTAGTTTGCAGTTCAATTTCATAAGGTACTGGTCGATCTAGTCCAATTACATTTTTAACGCCTCTTGTTAACCAATCTTCATGCTTGATTATGGCTATAACTATTTCTGATATTAATAGTGTGGCAATAGCTAAATAATCTGCACGTAAACCTAACGCAACTTTACCAACTATAAATGCTAGACCTGCTGCAAAAAATGCACCTATGATCCAAGAAAACATAATTGGCAATCCTAATCCACCAAGAAATCCTGTTGTTGCTGGGTTAACATTTTCAATAGCCTCGATACTTGTCTCTGATGTAACTCTTATAATAATAATTCCAGCAATAATGATTGTAGCAATACCATAAGTTCTAATTTTAGATTTTTCAAAATTTTTTAATACAAAACGTATTGCAAGGACCATTGCAACTATTAACCATAAAGACATTAGAATACTAAAACCTCCCGCAACCCATGCTTCTTGTACAGGTTCAACAGAAATTAAAACTGCAGCTAATCCACCTAATGCCGCATAACCCATTAGACCAAAATTGATTAACCCTGCATACCCCCATTGAATATTTGCCCCCATAGTCATTACTGCAGAAATTAAACACATGTTAAAAATTGATAGAGCTACATTCCAAGATTGAAATATTCCAACTAAAATAATAAGCCCCAACATGATTGCATAAGCTATAATTACATTTAAATGCTTTCTCACAGTACCTTCCCTTTGAATATTCCATTTGGTCTATAAAGTAAGACAATCACCAGTATAGAAAATGAGACAGCAAATTTATAATCTGTTGATAATAACTGAACTAGGGTTTCTGGCTCCATACTTGCTGGCAAAACATACATAAAGAATTTTTTATAGGCATAAGTTAGGAATATTTCTGAAAATGCTATGACATATCCTCCTAAAAATGCTCCAAAGGGGTTTCCAATACCTCCAACAATTGCTGCAGCAAAAATTGGCAGCATGTTATTAAAGTAGGTAAATGGTTTAAAACTTTTGTCTAATCCATATAAAGCTCCACCAATTGTCGCTAAAATACCTGCAATAATCCAAGTAATCATAACTACTCTTTTTGGATCAATTCCAGACAATAAAGCTAAATCCTCGTTATCAGAATAAGCACGCATACTTTTTCCTGTCTTAGTTTTGTTTAAAAACCAAAATAAAATAGAAACCAATACAATTGTTACAAATATAGTTAATACCTGACTAGATTTAATTGCTAAACCTTCATTAAGTCCTGTCATTTCTTTAAACTCACCTGCTTTGATAATAAATTTTTCCCCATCAAAAAACCTCTGATCTGATGGACCAATTATAATTCTAACCACAGCTTGAGTTACAAACATTACACCAATACTAACCATTGCAAGTTGAACAGGAGGACTTTTACTTACTCTATAATATCTAAAAACAAATTTATCAACTAAGAGCATGTATCCAATTGTTAAAATAATTGCAAAAGGGATGGCAAGTAATGCTGTTGGTAAAACTCCTAAAGAAATTCCAAGTGATTGTAAATACCAAGTAAATAATATGGTGACCATCGTGCCAAAAGCCATCATGTCCCCAGTTGCAAAATTAGCAAACCTTAAAATTCCATAAATTAAAGTTACAAATATTGCACCTAATGCTAGTTGTGAGCCATACGTAAGTGCTGGCATAAAAATGTAATTTAATAATAATATAATTGCGTTTAAAAATTCCATACTATCCGCCTAAAAAAGAGCTTCTTACTCTTGGGTCGTTTAATAATTCTTGGCCCGTACCTGAATACTTATTTTCACCTGTAACTAACACATATCCACGATCAGAAATATTAAGAGCTTGTTTAGCATTTTGCTCAACCATTAAAATTGCAACATTAGTTCTTTTCACTTTAATTATATGATCAAATAATTCATCCATTACTATTGGAGAAACTCCAGCAGTAGGCTCATCTAACATTAACACAGATGGTTTTATCATTAATGCCCTTCCAAGAGCTACTTGTTGTCTTTGACCTCCAGATAATTCACCAACTAATTGATTTCTTTTTTCTCTAAGTATTGGAAATAGTTCATAAATTTCTTCTATAATATTTTGATAATTGTCATCTCTTAAATAAGCACCCATCTCTAAATTTTCTTCAACACTCATTCCAGAAAATACATTTTTTGTTTGTGGTACAAATGAAATACCTTCTCTCACCCTATCTTGTGGTGAAAGTTGTGAAATATCTTTACCATCAATTATAACTGAGCCTGATTTTAGATTTAAAAGACCTAGCATTGCTTTCATGGCTGTTGATTTACCAGCACCATTAGGTCCAAGAATTGAAACTATTTCGCCTCTATTTACATTAACCGAACAAGAGTTGATGATATCAGGTCCATTACCATAGCCACCTGTCATTTTTAAACCTTCAAAAAAAGCCATTAGTTCTCATCCTTTATCTTTGATCCTCTACCTAAATAGCTTTCTATAACTTTTTCATCTTTCTTAGCTTCTTCAGCAGTTCCTTCAAATAAAACTGAACCTTCTGCCATAACAATAACTGGGTCACATAATCTGCTTATAAACTCCATATCGTGCTCAATCATACAGAATGTATAACCTTCTTCCTTATTTAACTTAAGAATTGCAGTCCCTAGATCTTTAAGTAGTGTTCTATTAACCCCAGCTCCTACTTCATCAAGCAATACTAGTTTTGCATCAACCATCATAGTTCTTCCTAGTTCTAATAATTTTTTTTGACCACCTGATAAGTTGCCGGCTAATTCATTTGATAAATGTGTCAGATTTAAAAAATCAACTACGTCTTGAGCTTTTTGTTTAACTTTAAGTTCTTCAGTTCTAACCAAACTTGGTTTTAGTAAGGCTGTCATTAAATTTTCACCTGACTGATTTGCAGGAACCATCATTAAATTTTCAAGCACAGAAAGATTTGTGAACTCATGTGCTATTTGAAAAGTTCTTAAAATTCCTTTGGAAAATAATTCATAAGAAGGAACATTGGTTATATCTTCATCATTAAAAAATACTTGTCCCATTGATGAATTTAAGTTTCCTGCAATTAAATTAAACAGTGTTGTTTTTCCAGATCCATTTGGTCCAATAATTCCAGTAATTGTTCCTTTTTTAATATTAAAAGAGCAGTTTGATACTGCAGCAAGTCCACCAAAATATTTAGATAGATTTTCAATTTGTAAAATATTCTGTTCTTGATCCATGAAATTTATTTATTTAATCTTTTGTGTATACTGTTGAGTGTCTTTTCTAAAGATTTGTAAAAACCCGCTTTTGTTAACTCTTTAACTCCTTGCTCATTTAATCCTTTTGGCGTTTGTGATTCCTTTACTAAATATTTTAAATCTTTTTTAGAATTAATGACTGCATCCTCTGACAAGGATAAAAATAAAGATGTAATATATTTTTGTGCATTATCTCGTTTAACTCCTCTTTTAATTAACCAGTCTGTCATTACTCTTAGTAATTCATAAAATGGTGCCATCATTCCAGATGTTGACCAAAAATTGATTGAAGATTTTTCATTTTTAAGTTCAATGGTTGTTCCAATTTTATTAAAAAAATCTTTTACTTTTTTATTGGGTGGACAGATGGGAACGGGTCCTTTTTTTAAAGATATGGGCGGTAATGGTATAGCTCTTATAATTTTTGCTTTAACTTTAATTGCTTTTTTTAACTCTAATAAAGTGATTGTTGATATAAAACTAATGATTATTTGACTGGATCTAAAATTAAGATCTTTAATAATTCTCTCTCCTACTGTTGGAGTAACAGATAAAAAAACCCAATCACAATTATCAACTATTTTTTGATTATCTTTTGTAATTACTATTTTTTTAAATTTTTTTTGAAGTTCGTTTGCTATTTTTCTATTTCGAGCAGATATAAGGATTTTAGTAAATGATATTTTTGAATTGCAAATACCATTAATTACTGATGATGCTATTTTTCCACTTCCAATAAAACCTAGTTTCATTTTGTAAATATATCAGTATTTTTTTATATAACGTGCAAAAAAAAAGCCCCATTACTGGGGCTTTATAATTTTATTTTTTATTCGTAAATAATTAAAATGCTTTACCAATAGAAATTTTAAACGCAGTTGTGTCTACATCAGCATCAATTGTGTTCTTTTTTCCAGTAACTGCATCAGCTGTACCTGAAGTCAATTTAATTGAGTCATAATTTGTAAACTCTGCAGATGCTCTAAAGAAAACTCCAGCATCATTAGCCTTGTGTAAACCAAACCCAAAAAGTGTACCTTCAACTGTTGCATTTCCGTAAGTTGATCCAGTATTTAACACTTCATTTGTTTGAACTTTAGCTTGAGTCATTCCTGCTTTTAAGAATAATCCGTTATTAAATGTTTTCATCGCATACAAAGAAGTAAGCCCGTCAATTTCAGCTGACGCTTTGTTTCCACCAGATGTTTCCGCATCATCATCTGCTCTTGATTCAGTGTGAATATCTGCTGTTCCAGGAACGTGCTCTATTCCCAGTCCAAATCCATTGTCCGCTGCTAATTCAAAAAAAATTGATGGGATAACAGTTGTTTCTTCAACAGATTTTGTGGCTTTTTTGCTTGAGTCTTTTAATGTCTCTGTACCACTTGCTTCAACATCTGTTTGACCCAATGATAATCCAATTCTTTTTTCTACTGCATTAGCATTGGTAAATGCTAAAAGAATTGAAGCAGTAATAATCAATAGTTTTTTCATAAATCTTTCCGTTTATTAATATTAAGTAAGGTTATTTTTATAGTAATTTTGTAAGATTTGGAATTTTTATTTATAATTATAAAAAAAATTATAATATGTTGTATTTTTACAACAAAATAACCCTATAAAATAGTGCTTATTAACAAACAAATTTAATTTCTCAATCTTTAGTTGAACTAATTAAATACAATTTTTAAATTTTAAATGAAAAAAGAGCCTCTGATTCTTAATAACTCTCTACTTAGTTCTTTATTTTCCTTAAAGGGTTTTCTTCCATGCAACCAAAAATAATTATTAGCCACAATAGTTGATCCAGGTGCTAATTTAGTGATTACTTTATTCTTACTCTCCTCTAAAGCGTCTGATAATTTTTGTAAGAAAATTCCTTGATCCATATTTTTTGGTTCAGGGAATTGATCAATATAAGAAATATTTGGCTTACCGTTATCATCTGTTGTAAAAACTGGATGTTCAACTTTATATTCTATATTTTTACTTTTAGGAGATCCCCATACAAAGTTTTGTTTTCCTATGGGGTCATTAAATAAATCCTCACAATGTTCCCAGTCATCAAGATGCAACATTGCTGTTTCTCCACCCTGCACATTTTGTTCTTCAATTTTAGTCATAAGCAGCCAATCGGTGATCTCTTTGACATATGTCCCATCTGTATGGAGATCCATATTTGTGTAGGCTTTTCTCAAATACGAGTCACTTTTATCTTCGTGCTTTACAAAAAATCTTGCATAATATTTTCCAGCCATTGCGTCATGGTTTGGATTGCCAATTAAATAAGCAATTGCCGTTGATAGCTTAACTAAAAAAGTATCGTTAATTTTTGGACTTATATTTTTTGGTCCTATTATAAAGCAACCTGTATCTCTGTCTCTTATTATTGAATTAAGTAATTTGCTTAATTTATTAGAGGTTAAATCGTCTAAACTTTTGGCAATAGTAAATCTAGTAAATGGTTTATACTCTAAAGCAGTAATATCAAATTTATTGAATGGAAATATTAATTTATCTAAAATTTCATCTTCAATTCTAATATCAATTATTCTTTTTGAATTTTGATGTTCCGTTATTGTTATTCCAGAGATTTTTTTCATTAGAGATAATTACTTAGTAGTGTCATCATGATAGCAGAAATAATGGTAGGATAAACAAAATTTCTTTTTGAAATAAAAAATATGAATAAACAGAATAAAACCACGACAATTCTACTTAGATAGCTAGCATCAGACAAAATACCTGCCGGAAAAATAATTGTTCTGGCTATTAATGCAGCTAGTGTTGAGTAGGCAAGACAATTAAACCATTTAAATAATTTTGAAGTTTCTTTTATTCCTTGTGAAGAAATTGCACCTAAAAACCTTGAAGAGAAAGTTGCAAGGGACGTGACTAAGATTGCAAGAAATATACTAGTTGACATTTAGCTCTCCTATAAAATAAGCAATTGTTCCACCAACAAGTCCTCCCAATAAAATTGACCACTCTGGGGATAGAAAATAAAAAATTGGTCCTAATACCAAGCCTAAAATTACTGCAGCTGTAATTTGAATAGTTTTCATTGCCCCAACCATCATGCATAAAAAATAAATTGGATTTAAAATTGCTAAGCCCATCATCATATTCTTATCCAAATAATCAGATGCATAAAATCCTATAAAAGTTCCTATTACTGCTGTAGTCCAAGTAGCACAACCAATTCCAATCCAAAAATCAATTCTATGTTTTTTTTCAATACTTTTATAGTTACTCTTCATAATCAGCCATGCAGATACTGCTATAAAATGACATGAAAAGTAATATTTCCATTTTGGTTGGCTTTTGTGCATCATTAATGGAAACAAAGAAACAGCCATTGGATAAAGACGAGCATTAACAAACCAAACAGCTAAAAAAATATTTAATAATGAAGCTCCAACTAATAACGACTCTGCCATGACTAATGATCCAGGCAAAGCATAAGTAAGCATCGTTGAAAAAATACTTTCTTGAATATTAAATCCTAAATTTTTAAGAAGTGCACCTATAGCGATGAAGCAACATCCTAACGCAAGTGCTGGACTGTCTGGAGCTAAAATAGATTTGAAACCTTTAAAGAAAAATTCTTTATTAATCATTAACCACCAAGGAATAATCTACCAACATCAGGATTTTTTAATAAATCATCCCCTTTGCCAGCAATAGCAGTTTGTCCTGATACTAAAACATAACCAATATCTGCAAACTCTAATCCTTTTTTTGCATTTTGTTCCACCAGGATAATAGTTTTCTTTTCAGTTTGTTGAAGGTCTCTTAATATTTCAAAAACCATATCTATATATCTTGGCTCTAATCCAATTGAAGGTTCATCAACAAGTAATACAGAAGGTTTCATAACTAGTGCTCTAGAAATTTCTAATAGTCTTCTTTCACCACCAGATAAAACTTTTGCTGGTTGATTTCTTCTATTTCTTAATCTTTCATATTTTTCAAAAATTCTTTCTGCTTCTTGGTAAGACTCGTCTGTATTTTCTTTAGCATAACCACCCATTAGTAAATTTTCTTCAACCGTCATATCTGGAAAGACTGAGTTATCTTGTAGGATATATGCTATTCCACATGACCTAAGTTTTTCAGCTGGGGTTAAGTGAGTAATTTCTTTACCGTCAATTTCTATTTGTCCTGAAAAAATGTTTGTAAATCCATAAATAGAATGAAGGATCGTAGATTTACCTGCTCCATTTGGACCAATTAAACATAGCGACTGAGCTTTACTTACACATAAATCAAAATCATGTAGAATTTCCATCTTACCATAACCAGCAGATAATTTTTTTATTGTTACGTGGTTATTATCTGGAGATAGTTTTTTTAATTCTTCTGGTCCTGGTGCTTTTCCTAATACATCATATTGATTTGACATTATTGTGCTCCCAAGTAAGCGTCTAGCACACGCTTATCATTTTTAATTTCGTCTGGAGTTCCGTTTGCCAACATTTGACCATGTGCTAAACAAAAAACTCTTTGTGCTAAATTCATAATTACTTTCATATTGTGCTCTATAACTAACAGGGTAATCCCATAATCTTTATTAACACTAATTAAACGATCTATAATTCCATTAATTAATGTTGGATTAATTCCAGCTGTTGGCTCATCCAACAAGAGCATTTTAGGCTCATTCATTAAGGCCATTGCTAGTTCTAATAATTTTTGCTGACCAAAAGAAAGATCTCCTGCTCTAAGTTTTCTTTTTTGATGAAGTCCTACAAACTTTAATAATGTTTCTGCTTTATCAGTTAAATCTGAAGGTATTTTTTGGAAAACTGTTAAAATCCCATCGTTTTCAGGTTTGTGGCTGATTAGCATATTTTGAATACAGTTTAATTTTCCATAAATTCGAGTTTGCTGAAAAGTTCTAAGTAATCCAAGTTTAGCAATAACGGGTACTGGTAACTCAGATACCTCTCTATCGTTAAATTTAATTGATCCACCATCAATTGGATAGGTTCCAACTATTGAGTTAAATAAAGTAGTTTTTCCAGAACCATTTGGACCGATCAGTCCTACAATTGAACCTTGCTCAACTGACATAGAGATATCTACGTTGGCTTTAACACCGCCAAAAGATTTACTTACATTTGATATATCTAATATGGCCATTATTTTAATTCTACCTGTGCCTTTCGGTCAGCTTCATCAATTACTTCTCCAAATCTTTCAGGATATTTTTCTCTTAACCATCCCATTAATCCTTCAGGAAAATAAACAACGATTACAATAATTAAAACTCCAAGAGCTACATACTGCCAGCCTAAGAAGTAAGTCCAAAAACCTTCTTTAAATAAATGAAATAAAACAGCACCAACTAGTGGTCCCCATAAAGTTCCTTTACCACCAAGAATTGCCATTAACACCATGAACACTCCAAATGTAGGTCCTGCAAATGCGATTTCTGTAGGTTCAATATAGCCATTGATGTGACCCATTAGTCCTCCTGCAATTCCAACAAAGAAAGCTGATACCATCCAACCTATAATTTTATATCTCATAGTATGAATACCCATTGCTTCAGCTTTATCTTCATTGTCTCTAATTGCGTTTAAAACTAATCCAAATCTTGTGCTGTAAGCCCACTTTAAAGTAATAAAAGTTACAACTGCTAAACCAAAACTTAAATAGTACATAAACTGTGATGATGATGCATTCGTTCCAAAACCTTTTGGCCAAACTGGAACTGTCATACCCTGTCCTGCTCCAATAATTTCAATTCCACCAGCAATTTCACCAGCAGCTATTCCTAAAGCTAATGTACAAATTGCAAAGTAGTGTCCTCTTAAACCTAAAATTCCATAACCAATTACTCCTGCAATTATTGTTGGAATAATTCCAGCTAACAATATTCCAACTCCAAATCCTTGAAAAAATTGTGGGATAGTGTGAACAAAAGTTTTTTCTCCCCCTGCATCTGTCCACTCAGCTAGTGAAAAAAACATTGCTATTTGTGTGCTTGAGGCAACATACATTCCAACACCAAAGAATAATATATTACCAAACGTGTTGTAACCCATCTGTCCACCTTGAACATCCCAAGTCATCGCAAGTACAATTAAAATATAAAGAAACGACATCTGAAGTTTATAAGCTGGGAATATAAATGCTCCAGCCAAACCAAGAATTATTAAACCTGCATATAGAAATGTATTTTTACTCATTATTTCAGATATTCTCTTTTTCTTGATAGTTTAAATCTTCTGTAAACAAGGATTAACACGAGTAACGAGAATACAGCTGCTATTCTAAATTCTGTTCCAAGCAGATAATCAGCCCATTCCTCAAATATACCAAGACCCATACCAGATATTGCAACAGCTGGTAAATTTCCAAGTCCTGCAATAATTACAATCATGAAAGATCTAACTGTGTAAGGTAGTCCTGTATAAGGGTGCAACGTGAATGTGATTGCAATACATGCTCCTGCTATTCCACATAGTGCTGCATTTATTCCAAAAGTTGCTGCATAAACTTTTTCAGTATCAACACCTAAAATTTTAGCAGCTCTTGCATTTTGAGCAGTTGCTCTAATAGCTCTTCCTAATTTTGATTTTTTCATGTAGATGACAAGAATAATTGCCGATATCACACAAATTGCTCCTGAAAATATCTTAGCATTAGGTAGTGTCACTGAATTATCAAACAACATTGTTGTTCCAAAATTTGATTGAGCAACAACTACATCGGCACCAAATGCAAAGTTCATTAATTGTTGTGCTAAAATACTAATTCCAAAAGTTGCAAGAATTGATGTAAATAAATCTTTGTCTACTACTTTATTAATAACAAGCTTGTACATTCCCCAACCAACACAATACATAATGATTGGTGATACAATTACTCCAAAGGCTGGGTGAATTCCTGATAAATACATGAAGTAAGCGATGTATCCACCCATGATTACTAATTCTCCTTGAGCAATGTTTATTATATTCATTACTCCCCACTGCAAAGCCATTCCATAAGCAATTAATGCAAATAAAATACCAAGTAGTATTCCATCCATTGAAGCTTGGACCATTAGTATTGGGGCTTGGAAAATTAAGAAATCCATAAATTTTACTTTCTATTATTTATAAAAAAATGCCCCCTATTTCTAGGGAGCATTTTACATATTAGGTATTATCTTTTTGACCAAGATGGAATTGGGTGTACCAACTCAGCTGATGCCCATTTTGTAGGAGCAACAACTTTGTTTTCACACTTACTACCATCATCGTTACATGATACTTGGAAAAGCACCATTGGCTTAGATACGTTTTGACCACCTTCAGCAAATTTTATGTTTCCATAAAAAGTTTGCATGTCAGTTGCAGCTAAAGCATCTCTAACTTTTTTAGTATCAAATGATTGTGCTCTTTCGAACGCATCTTTAAAAACTAATAAAGCAGCAGAAGATTCAGCAGCTTGGTATGGCGGTGCATATCCGAAAGCTTTAGTAAAGTCTGCATCATACGTCATACCATCTTTAAAGAAGTTATCCGTATAAGATAGAGACTTATGCCATTGAGAAGCACAAAGCGCGTACTCAGAAGCTTTACCATGTTGCTTAGATAATTTAGCAGCATCACAGTGAGTCATTGCTAACATTTTCACATCAACTTTCATCTCTGAGATTTGTCTAACAGCTGTCAAAGCACCTTTAGTATGACCTGAAACTACAAGAACGTCCGGATTAGTAGCTTTTACCTTAGATAAAGTAGCAGCCATATCGTTAAGCTCTTTTGGTAACTTGTCATCTATAATGATTTTAGAACCTGTTCTTTTAGCAGCATCAAGAATACCTAATCTCACATCTTGAGAGAAAGCGTCTTGTTCAAATGCCATTGCAATCTTAACTGGTTTTCCACCATTTTTTTCAACTGCAAGATCAATTGCTACATCAAGATATAAGTTCGCTGGAGCTAGTACTGCAAATAAATATTTATAGCCCTTAGTGAATAACGATCTAGACGCACCGTTTGCTTCAACCATAGGAACTTGATATTTTTCAGTTACAGGAGCCATAGCTTTAGTCAAACCTGAGCTATAAGGTCCAAGCATATATTGAACACCATCTTGTTGAATTAATCTTTCTGCAAGTTGTGCTGCTCTTCCAGAGTTTGATTCATCATCGTAATAAATGATTTCAAACTTGTAAGTTTTTCCACCAACTTTAATACCACCCATGTCATTTATTCTGTCAACTGCTAAGTTATAGCCGTTTTGAGTATGAACACCATTTGACGAGTATTTTCCAGTCAATGAAATAGCTGCACCTAAAATAATTTTATCCCCAACAACCTTCGCGAAAGATATTGTTGAAGCTGAAATTAAAAGAGCAATTGCAGAAACTAAAGTAATAATTATATTTCTGATTTTCATTTTATTTCTTCCTCTATTAGTTTTAAATTTAAAAAATTATTAAACCTTTAAATTAAACTTCATACAACCACCAAGTGGAAAGATGCGACCTAATATTTTTGAATAAACGCTATAATTATTGCAATTATAAGTAATACACACGCTGAAATTGTATTTATAACTTTTGGGTTTGCTTTTATCCAAACAATTAATTTTTTAGCAAGCACAGCGTAAGCAATTAAAGATAAAAAATCTAACACAACATACGTTGTAATCAAAATAAAAAATTGAACAATATAATTTCCATTAAAGTCAATAAACTGAGGAAAGATTAATGGAAAAAACATCCAAGCTTTAGGACTTAATCCTGCAACTAAAAAACCATCTTTGAAAAAAGAAAAAAAACTTTTTGAAGAAATATTCTCTGAACTTATATCTTTGAGTCTTGAATTATAAATATCATAAGCAAGGTAGAGCAAATAAGCTATTCCAATCCACTTAAACATATTTAAAAAATTTGGATTATCGACAAAAAAAGATCCTAGTACAAAAATTACTAAAGTTGCCTGAATAATATTTGCTGTAACATCTCCAAGTGCTGTCCAAATACATTTTTGAACTCCATAATTCATAGAATATGAAATGATTACAATCCTAGGTGTTCCTGGGGTAATAAATAAAAATAAGATTATTTGTAAAAAAAGGAAGTAATTTAAGGGGAGCATTTTAAGTTTAAGGATAGTCCAAAAAAACCGGGAGCTAAAGATGGCTAAGATGGACTATCTAGATATGAAGATACCACGACCCTAAATAAAATGCATTAATCAATTTTTTCAAATATAATGATTATTAGGGATTTATGAAAAAAAAAGGTCACACCCCCATAACTAGGGTCAAAAACCCAGAACCCCATATATCAGATCCTGACTGGATCATCTGGGCTGCTTGGGCAGATCGTATTACTTTTGAGGAAATTGAGAAAAAGACTGGAAAAACAGAGGGTGAAGTTATTAAGATTATGAGACGATCTATAAAGCCGGTTTCTTTTAGATTGTGGAGAAAAAGAGTTAATCAAAAAAGTATTAAACATAAAAAAAAATTTGAATACTCCAGAAAAGAAATAACTAGTAAAATTAAAAAGAATGATTATTTATAAGATATGAAATCAGTAACTATTTATACAGGTCCACTTTGCAATTTTTGTGATGCAGCAAAAAGATTATTAACCAGAAACAATATTGAATATAAAGAAATTAATATTGCAACAGTTGATGGTGCAATGGATGAAATGATTTCAAAAGCTAATGGTAAAAGAACTATTCCTCAAATTTTCTTTGATGAACAGCACATTGGCGGCTACGATGAAACTAGAGCTTTAGAAAAAGAAAATAAACTTCAAGATCTTTTAAAATAAAGCTAATCTTTTGGCTTAAAAGTTAAACAAACACCGTTATTACAGTATCTTTTTCCAGTTGGGTTTGGTCCATCTTCAAATATATGGCCATGATGTCCACCACATTTTTTACAATGATATTCTACTCTCTCGTACCCTAATAGAGTATCTGTTTTAGTTTCAAAAGCGTCTGGTAATGATTGATAAAATGAAGGCCAACCTGAACCACTTTCGTATTTGGCTGTTGAATCAAATAATTTTTCACCACAATTAGTACAGTGATAGCTACCTTCTCTCTTCTCGTGATTTAATTCACTCGTACCAGGTGCTTCTGTACCATCTTCAAACAAAACTAATTTTTGCTCGGCAGTAAGGTCTTTGTTAATTTTTTTTGTCATAAATCTATTCTAATACTCTTAAAGGTTTACCGGCAACACATGCCTCTAGTCCTTCAATCATTTGTGTATAGAATACACTATAATTTTCTGCAGTTACATAACCAACATGTGGCATTAATAATGCGTTCTGTAAAAATCTTAATTTGTTCCCTTCTGGTAAAGGTTCCTTTTCATAAACATCAAGTCCTGCACCAGCAATAACATTAGTTGATAACGCTATAATTAAATCATCCTCATTAATAATGGATCCTCTAGATGTGTTAATTAAAAAAGCAGTTTTTTTCATTGAATCTAATTCTTTAAGTTTTATTAACTCTTTATATCTTTCTCCACCTTGGACATGAATTGATAAAAAATCAGAATTTTGAAGTAAGTCTTCTTTACTACATGGAAGAACACCCAACTCTTTACAGGTATCTAGATTTAAATTTTCACTCCAAGCCATAACTTCCATACCAAAAGCTTTACCAATTTTTGCAACTTGTGAACCAACTCTTCCAAGTCCAACTAACCCTAAAATTTTACCCTTTAACTCAAAGCCAATAGTAGATTGCCAGTAACCTTGATACATATTATCTATTTCTTCTTTAAAGTTTCTAGCTAAACCTAAGATTAAACCCCAAGTTAATTCTGTTGTACCTGCAAAATCAATCTCAGTTCCACACACTACAACTCTTCTTTTTTTAGCTGCAGCTAAGTCTATGGCTTTATTTCTTGAACCACTTGTAATGATGTATTTAAGGTCATTTAAATTATCAATTAAATTTTTTGTAATAGGAGTTCGTTCTCTCATTATCAATAATGCTTCAAAGTCAGCTAATTGTTCAATAGCATCTGCTTCGCCTTCAAATGGTTCACTAAATATTTTAAATTCATATTCTCCTGACAGTTTTTTTAGATCAACAAATTCGTGAGATACATTTTGATAATCGTCTAGGATAGCAACTTTAAGCATTTTTAATCTTTCTATTTGATAAAAGAATTCCAGTTAAAATAAATATTGCACCCAACATATGATAAAACATAAATTTTTCATTAAAAATAATCATTGCCATAATTGCACTTAATACAGGCATCATATGCAAAAAAACACCAGCTCTATTGGCACCAATTAAAGCAACTCCCTTTATCCAAAAAATAAAAGAAGCAAGACCTGGAAATAGAACTACATAAAATAAAATCATGTAAAAGTTTTGATTTAAAACAATTCTAAAGCCCATTTGATACTCTATAAAGTAAATTGGTATTAAAAAAATAAAGCCAAATGAAATTACTACTTCTAGTAAACCTAGTTGAGATAGTTCGTGTTTTTTTTTCTTTAAAAGAGCTGAATAAGTAGCCCAAGAAAGCATTCCAAAAACCATCGTGATGTCACCCTTGTTAAAGTCTAAATTCATTAATATTCCAAGATTTGCTTTGGTTATAATTAAAACAACTCCAATAAAAGAGCATGTAACGCCCATTATTTGAAAAGTATTAGTTTTTTCAATTTTTAAAATTGAAGAAATGAAAATGATCATCACTGGTATTGTTGATATCATCAACACTCCACTGATTACTTGCGTAAAGTTTAAAGAATAATAGACAATTGAATTAAAGATAGTGACGCTCGTTATTCCAAGAATTGTGTAATATTTATAATTTTCTAAAATATAACTTCTTTTATTAAATAGTTCTTGAATTGTAAATGGAGCTAAGATCAACCAAGCAAAAAGCCATCTATAAAAATTTAATGAAAATGGAGGTACTTGATATTGACTAGCAAATTTTCCAACTAAAAAATTTCCAGACCAAAATAAAGCTGCTAAAAATAAGAAAATATAAGCAACATTATTTTTATTTATCACTTAGTTAAACCTAAGAGAGCTATATGGCTTTAAATCTAAGTTTGTATTTTCTTCAGCAATCATTCCAGAGATTATTTTCCCTGAAATAGGTCCTAATGTCCATCCTAAATGATGATGACCAAAGCAATAAAAAACATTTTTATATTTTTTTGAAGGTCCTATTACAGGTAAGTAGTCTGGTAATGTGGGTCTAAAACCAAGCCACTCATCTTCATGTTCGGGTAAATCACCCATCATGTACTTTGCATTATTAATTAAATTTTTAACTCTTAATTTTGATAATGGGTTGTCTAATCCACCAAATTCAACTGTACCTACAACTCTAAGTCCCTGTTCCATGGGTGTAATACCAAATCCTCTATTTTGGAAAATTACCGGTCTACTTAAAAGATGATCGCAATTTTTAAAATGCACATGATACCCTCTTTCAGTATCTAGAGGTATTTTTTCATCTAAATTATCTGTTAATTTTTTTGAAAATGAACCACAGGCAATAACAATTTTATCAAATAAAAAGCTTTGCATTTCAGCTTTTATAACTGGCTTTTCATCATTAAAATTTATGTCTTTGATATTCATTTTTAAAAACTTGCCACCTTTTTTCAAAAACAGATCATAGAGTTTTAAAAGAATTTTCTTAGGGTTTCTCGCATGTCTACCATATTGATAATAAACACCTCCATGATAGATAGGTTTTATATTCGGTTCTAAGTCATGAATTTCTTTTGGAGTAATTACTTGTTGATCAACCCCCAGTTCATTTCTAACTTTAATCTCTAGTTCTCTGCTTTTTAAACTTTGATCGTTCCAAATATATAAAATACCTTTTTTTTCAACCAATCCTCCAAGCTCTACTTCATCAAATAATTCATCATAAGCAGGTAATGCTAAATCTAAAATTTGATGCATATTTTTAGCGGTATGCATCATTCTTTTTGTAGTACAGTTTCTTATAAATTGTAAAAACCAAGGCATCATTTTTGGAACATAGTTCCATTTTAAAGCAAGTGGACCTGTAGAACTTAAAAGCATTGCAGGGACATCAGTTAATACATCAGGTCTATTTATAGGAACAGATGCATATGGAGAAAAGTGACCTGCATTACCGTAGGATGCAGCAGGACTTCCTGGTTCATCTCTATCAAAAATTGTTACACTAAAACCTTTTTTTTGTAAAAATAAAGCATTCGAAATACCTTGTATACCAGCACCAACAATTCCAATTTTTAAATTTTTTTCCATGACACTTTATATAATTCTTAAAATTAAATATTCTCGCGACAAATTCGACAAGTAAAACATTAAAATACTTACGCTATTAGCTGTTTATGATTAATTTTAGCACTCATGACAATTGCAAATCCAATCATGGTTGCAAGCATTGAAGACCCTCCATATGACATAATTGGCAAAGGAGACCCAACGATAGGCAGTAAACCTAAAACCATTGACATATTTACTGTTACATAAAAAAATATTGCAGACCCATAGCCGTAGCAAAAAAGTTTAGCGAAATAACTCCTCGAGATTGCACCAATTCTTAATACTCTATAAATAATGATTATATAAATTAACAATAAAACTAGAGAACCTAAAAAACCATGCTCCTCAGCAAATAAAGTGAAAATGAAATCTGTATGTTTTTCTGGTAAAAATTCTAAATAACTTTGAGTTCCTTTTAAAAAACCTTTACCAGTTAAACCTCCAGATCCAACTGCTATTTTAGATTGAATAATTTGGTAACCTGCACCTAGAGGATCCCTATCTGGATTAAGAAAAGTCAAAATTCTAAGCTTTTGATAAGGTTGTAAAAAAGCAATGGCAAAAGGCATTGAAATTAATAAAGTTATAAATGAATAAACAAAATATTTAATATTAATTCCTGCAAGCCATATGACAACTAATCCACTTAAAGCAATTAAAATTGAAGTTCCCAAATCAGGTTGAGTAATAACAAGCATGATTGGTAAAATTAAAATTACCAAAGCAACAAACATAACTTGAAAACTATTAACTTTATTCAATTGTATACGGTGATAATATTTAGCAAGGCATACTATTATTGCAATTTTCATTAATTCAGATGGCTGTAAATTAATAAAATATAAATTGATCCATCTTTGTGATCCTGAAGCTTTAATGCCATATAAAGAAGCCCAGACTAGAAAAAATAAAACTACAATATAAAAAAAGTAAGCAAAGTAATGCCAAAATTTAATATTAAAAAATGACATAAAAATCATCATTGTGAAAAAAATTAAAAATTTTGAAATATGACTTTTACTATGAAATAAGATTTGCCCCCCATCTGTTGAGTACATGGACAAAGCACTAATTAACCCAAGCAATAAAATACAAATTAACAAAATGTAATCAAAATTTCTTAATTTTTGAAAAAAAGTGGTTTGTGTACTAAATGAGTTGTATTGCATTTATATTTTTAAATCATTTTGTTTAGTTTGTTTCTCTCTTAGCTCATGTCTATCTACAATTAATTTAAATAGTTTTTTTGCAATCGGTGCAGCGGTCGAGCTTCCTGATCCACCATGCTCTATAACAATACTTAATGCGTATCTTGGATTCTTATATGGACCAAAAGCTATGTATAAAGCGTGATCCCTCTCATTATATGGAATTTCAGAAGTACTTAAATCTAGTTCTCTTGCAGCTTCAGTTATTCTTTTAACCTGTGATGTTCCTGTCTTTCCAGCAAATTGGTATTTGGGATCTTCGATACGTGAATTATAAGAAGTCCCTCTGACCTCATTTGTAGATGCAAACATCGCTTCACGAACTAAGTTTATATTTTTAGAACTTTTAAATAAAGTTTCATGTTCTTTTTTATCTAAAAACTCTAAAAGTTCTTCTGTTGTATTTTTTAATCCACTGTCTTTTTTATTTAATTGTTTTTTGTTTTTATTCATTATGAATCTAATTTCTTCTGCAGTTTTACTATCCTCATCTACTATTATTTTTGGATAAATCTTAAATCCTCCATTTGCAAGCTGAGCTGTCATTTGGCATAATTGTAGAGGTGTTGTTTGAGTATAGCCCTGTCCAATACCTGTGATTAATGTTTCACCTATAACCCAACCTTTTCCTAAATTATTTTTTTTCCATTTAGTGTCAGGAATTAACCCTTTTTTCTCAATACTAAATGTTTCATTTAAAACTTTTTCACCAAGGCCAAATTTTATAGATGTTTCTTTTAATCGATCCACACCAAGTTTTCTCGCAATCTCATAAAAATATGTATCACAAGACTGTTTCATTGCGCTCTTTAAATCTACAATGCCATGTCCTTTTTTTTTCCAACAATGATAAGTTTGACCATACATTTCAATTTTTCCTGTACAGTTAACTTTGAAATTTTCATCAATAATTTTATTTTCTAGTGCTGATAAAGCTACCATTGGTTTGAATGTTGAGCCTGGTGAATACAAACCAGATAAAGTTTTATTAACTAATGGTTTTAATGGATTATTTCTAATTAACTGCCAATCATCTTGATTAATTCCAAAAAGAAATAAATTAGGGTCAAATGACGGTGAAGATTGCATAGCAACTATTTCACCCGTATAGATATCCATTACACTTATTGAGCCAGCTACACCTTTTAAAAGCTCATTACAAAACTTTTGAATTTCTGTATCTACAGTGAGTTTAATTGTTTTGCCATTTAATCCATCGGTATAATCAAGTTGGCTAATTCTTTTTCCATAGGCATTAACTTCATACCTTTGGATACCATTCGTACCAATTAATTCATCTTCAAAAGTTTTTTCTAAACCATTTTTTCCTACTTTGAGTCCTGGTACATGTGTGCTTCTTATAATTTCATTATTTAGAATATCTTTTTCACTTGCTTCACTAACATAGCCCAAAACATGTGTATAACTTTCATTAAAGGGATAGTTTCGTGATACAGATAGAACTGGTTTGGCTCCTACTAAATCGTGTAAGTAATAATTTATTTTTGTAAACTGCTCCCATGTTAAATTTTTAGAAATGATTATAGTTTCCCAGGGTTTTTGTTTATTTTTTTGGTCTATTATTTTTTTAAAATCACTATTAGTTATTGATAAAATATCTTTTAACCTTACCATCAAATATTTAAAGTTTTCTACTTCCTCTGGAATTACGTGCAATTGATACACTTTTAAATTTCCAGCAATAATATTTCCAAAATAATCTAAAAACTCACCTCTAATTGGAGGTAATCTCCACTCACGTAACCTATTTTTGTCAGATAGAGTTAAATATTTTTTATTCTCTGTAATTTGTAATGAAAATAATCGAGTAATTATTCCAGTAAATACAACCAACTTGGCAACACCAATAATGAACATTCTTCTATTAATAGTTTGAACTTTTTTTACACCAAAATCTTCACCCAGCATTATTATTTCTCACTACATAATTTTCAAAAAAATTAAATAAATTTGAAAATAAAAAATAAAACAAAAAAGTAAATGTAATATTTATTATTTGTTCAAAATAATTTAACTCATAATTAAAAATAAATTTTAAAGATAAAAACAATAATGAATTTATAATTAAAATTGTTAAAAGAAAAAATATACCATCTTTTAGTAAACTTGGTCTTAAAGTAATATTTCTAAGATAGGATGCTGCTCCACAAAGTATTAAATACATTAAACTGCTTAATCCAATTGGAGTTCCTATCACAACATCGTTAAACAAACCTGCAATAAAAATATAGGTATATCCTAAACTTTCAGTTTTTTTTAGACTGTAGTAAAAAATTAAAATGTAAGAAAAATTAAATGAAAAATATTTTAAACCTAAATAATTAAAATCATAATCATTTAAAACAGATACGAAAAGTAAAATTAAGGGTACATTTAATAATATTATTCTAATAAAATTTTTATTTCTTAACCCTGTCATTTGTTCTCACTTTTTTTAAATGAAACAACTTTTACAAATTTTAATTGAGAAAAATCTGAAAAAAAATCTACTTTTTTTTCATCACTCAAGTTATTAATATTCATTCTTCCTATAGGTATTCCAGCCTTGAATAAACTACCTGCTCCCGAAGTGTAAATAACGGACTCATTTTTGATATCCTCATATTTTTTGCTATACTGAATTTTCCCATAATCTTTACCCGTCCCTGAAAGTATAGAAAATACTGTGTTCGGCTCTACTATGACTGGAATTTTACTATTCAAATCTGAAAGTAATAATACCCTAGATGATGAATAGTTAACCTCAACAATTTTTCCAACAAGATATTCACCATCTATTACAACCATTCCAAGGTTTATTTTATGTTTACTGCCTTTGTTAATGATGATTGATCTTAAGTATGGACTACTTTTATCACTTAAAACTTTAGCAATTATAGTGTCTGATTTAACCAAATAATCATCAACAATATTTTTTAATCTTTGGTTTTCTGAAATTATAAATTCATTTAATAAATCTTTGGCTTTTAAAATCTCTAGTTCAGACTTAATTTTTTCATTTTCCTTATAAAGTTTTTTGTGATTTTGGATTGTAAGATAACTATCTTTTAATAAATTTTCTGGCACAGAAACTATAAAAGACGATCTATAAACTACTTCCTTAATGCCTATTTTTACATAGTTTATAATTTTAAAGTTAAAACTGCCCAAAATTAAAAAAACTATAGAAAAGAATATTAAACTTAATAATGAGAACCTTTGCTGTGTTCCTTTTTTTAAAAAAGCAGATCTTAATGCAATTACAAAATCATCTCTGCTTGTTTCCATTATTTCTAATACTCAGATAACATAGTAGAGAATGTTTCTTCTTGATCTAGCGCTTTTCCTGTCCCAATTGCAACACATGCTAAAGGATCATCTGCTATAAAAACTGGCAATCCAGTTTCTTTTGAGAATCTTTTATCAATATTTTTTAATAAAGCCCCACCACCTGTTAACGTTAAACCCATATCCACTAAATCAGCAGATAATTCAGGAGGAGTATTTTCCAGAGCATCTTTTATCCCATTTACCATTTCTTTTAAAATATCATTTAAAGCTTCTGCTGTATCTTCTTCAGTAATATTTACTTCTTTAGGTGTTCCTGATCTTAAATCTCTACCTTTAACTGCATAAGTATTACTGTTTGACGGAATAGCAGTACCAATTTCTTTTTTTATTTTTTCAGCAGTACTATCTCCAATCATTAAATTGTATTCTTTTCTCATATAATTTACTAAAGCCGTATCCATTGCATCTCCAGCAACTCTTAAAGATTTAGAATAAACAAGACCTCCCAGTGACATAACAGCTATTTCCGTAGTACCTCCACCAATATCAACAACCATTGATCCAGTTGCTTCTGAGATTGGTAGACCTGCACCAATTGCTGCAGCAATAGGTTCTTCAATTAACTGAACTCTTCTGGCCCCCGCCGCTAACGCACTATCTTGAATGGCTTTTCTTTCAACGGGTGTTGACCCTGTTGGAACACAAATTAAAATTCTTGGGTTTGCAAAAGTTTTATTTTTGTGAACTTTTTTTATAAAATGTTTAATCATTTCCTCGGTAACTATAAAGTCTGCAATCACTCCGTCTCTCAAAGGTCTAATAGCACTAATGTTACCAGGTGTTCTTCCAAGCATCGTCTTTGCTTCATCACCTACAGCTAACACAGTTTTTTTTCCCATATTCTCAGCAATGGCTACTACAGAGGGTTCATTTAAAACTACTCCTTGTCCTTTTAAAACAACAAGTGTATTAGCGGTTCCAAGATCAATCGCCATATCTTGACTCCAAACGTTAGTTATACTTTTAAACCAATTAGCCATCTTATATTCCCTTCACTTTCTGAGTTTCATGCTCCATTGGAACAGTTTTTTTTCTTTTAATAATCATTTTATTTAAAGCACTTAAATAAGCATTAGCTGACGCTACTAATGTGTCAGTATCCGCAGCTTGTCCAACTGTAGTTTTGCCTTCTTCTTCAATTCTAACACTTACTGTAGCTTGAGCGTCTGTTCCCTCAGTAACCGCATGTACTTGATAAAGTTGTAATTTAACGTCGTGTGGATATAAAACTTTTATACATTTAAAAATAGCATCTACAGGACCATCACCTGTTTCTGATGTTGATTTTACTTCTCCATAAACGTCAAGTGTCATTTCTGCTTTTTGAGGCTCACCTGTTCCTGCAAAAACTTTTAAAGACTTTAAATTTATTGCATTAATTTTATTGTCTGAAATTAAACTATCATCAACTAAGGCCATAATATCATCATCATAAACATGTTTTTTCTTGTCAGCTAAAACTTTAAATTTACCAAAAGCAGATTGGATTACGTCATCAGTTACATCTGCATAACCAAGATCATTTAACTTTTCTTTAAAAGCATGTCGCCCCGAATGTTTACCCATTACTAATGAAGTTTTCTTAACCCCCACACTCTCTGGTGTCATAATTTCATAGGTTTCTCTATTTTTAAGCATTCCATCTTGATGAATACCTGCTTCATGAGCAAAAGCATTTTTTCCAACAATTGCCTTATTAAATTGAACTGGAAACGTTGCATTAGAGACAACTTTTGAAGCTTTGCTTAATAATTCAGTTTTAATTCCTGTTGTAAAAGGCATTAAATCATTTCTTGTTCTTATCGCCATTACAATTTCTTCAAGTGCAGCATTACCTGCTCTTTCTCCAATACCATTAATTGTACATTCAACTTGTCTTGCACCAGCCTGAACTCCAGCCAAAGAATTTGCAACTGCTAATCCTAAATCGTTATGACAGTGAACAGATAAAATAGCTTTATCTATATTTGGAACTTTGTTTTTCAAAGTTGTGATAATTTTAGTAAATTCTGATGGAATTGTATAACCAACAGTGTCAGGAATATTTATTGTTTTGGCTCCACTGCTGATTGCTGTCTCAACTATCTTACACATAAAATCCATGTCTGTTCTAGTTCCATCTTCACAAGACCACTCAACATCATCTGTTAAATTTCTTGCATAAGTTACACTTTCTTTTATTGCATCCAAAACTTGTTCTGGAGTTTTATTTAATTTGTGCTTCATGTGTAGTGGACTTGTGGAAATAAAAGTATGAATTCTAAATCTTGGTGAAGCTTTTAATGCTTCATGACATGCATCTATATCCTTTTTACTAGCTCTTGATAATCCACATGGAATAGAATTTTTTAGAATTTTACTTATTGCAGTTACAGCCTCAAAGTCACCAGGGGATGCAATTGGAAAACCAGCTTCAATTACATCTATGCCTAATTCATCAAAAATTCTTGCAATTTGAATTTTTTCTTCAATACTCATTGATGCACCAGGTGACTGTTCACCATCTCGCATCGTAGTATCAAATATAATAACTTTATCTTTATCGCTCATAACCAATAATTTTAGAAAATCTATAATACAATCTATAATAGAGATTGCAAAATAAATGTTATATTTTGGTTATAATTTATGATCGATTTAGGTTTTTAGTAAAAATTAACTCTTATCACTATCTATTAATTTTTTCTTACCAATCCAAGGCATCATGGCTCTAAGTTCTGCACCAACCTTTTCAATTGGATGATCCGCAAGATCTTTTCTCATTTTTAAAAAGTTCTTTTGGCCGCCTTCACACTCTTTCATCCAGTCTTTTGTGAACTTACCAGATTGAATATCAGCTAGAACTTCTTTCATTCTTTTCTTGCTCTCACTATCAACAACCTTTTTACCAGATACATACTCTCCATACTCTGCTGTATTGGAAATTGAGTAATTCATATTAGCAATTCCTCCTTCGTAAATTAAGTCTACTATCAACTTTACTTCATGTAGACATTCAAAGTATGCCATTTCTGGTTCATAGCCAGCTTCAGTTAGGGTTTCAAAGCCATTTTTAATAAGCTCAACTAATCCACCACATAAAACTGATTGTTCGCCAAATAAATCTGTTTCACACTCATCTTTAAAGGTAGTTTCAATAATACCAGATTTCCCCCCACCTATTGCCGAGGCATATGATAATGCAAGGTCTCTTGCTTTACCTGTTCCATTTTGATGAACTGCAAATAAACATGGAACTCCACCACCTCTTTCAAACTCACTTCTAACCAGGTGGCCCGGTCCTTTGGGAGCAACCATAAATACATCTAAATCTTTTCTAGCATCAATCAGCTTGTAATGAATATTTAATCCATGAGCGAAAGCTAAACTTGTTCCTTGTTTAATTCTTTGCTCAATATGATTTTTATAAATTGAAGCTTGTAATTCATCAGGTGTTAAGATCATTGCAACTTCTGCCCATTCAGCAGCATCTGACATATTCATAACTCTTAATCCTTTTGACTCAGCTTTTGCTTTACTTGCTGATCCATCTCTAAGGGCTACAACAACTTCTTTGGCTCCACTATCTTTTAAATTTAGTGCATGCGCATGACCTTGGCTTCCATAACCAAAAATTGCTATTTTTTTACTTTTAATTAAATCTACATCTGCATCTTTTTCATAAAACATTTTCATTTTTTTCTCCTATTGGTAATTAATTTAAAATTTCTGCACCTCTAGTCATTGCTACCGCTCCCGTTCTTGAGGCACTGACAAGACCAAGTGGTTTTAAATTCTTTATCATACTATCTATTTCTCTTCTTAAAGCTGTTATTTGAATTACAACAGATTTATTTGTGTGATCTAATATAACTGGATTATACTTTTTACAAGCATTTAAAGCTTTCTTAATTTCGATAGAATTTGCAACAATTTTTAATAGGGCCATTTCTTTAAATATCACTTTTTTATCTTCTCTTTTAAAATTAACAACATTATGCACCGGAACTAATTTTTTGAGCTGCAATACAATTTGTTCTATAACTTGTGGTGTCCCTGTTGTGACAATAGTAATTCTAGAAAGATTTTTTTTATGGTCAATTTCAGCAACTGCTAAGGATTCAATATTATATCCTCTACCTGAAAATAGCCCTACCACTCTTGATAAAACACTTGCTTCGTTATCAACCCATACAACAATAATGTGTGTATCAATTTTTCCAGATTTACTCGGTGTGCTATATGCGGATTTAGATTTTACCATTTAAACTAACGCTTTTCCTTTTCCTGTAATTTTATTTGCATCCTGATCCTTTGGACCTAAAAGCATTTGGTTGTGAGGTTTTCCCGATGGGATCATTGGAAAACAATTCTCTCCTTGATCTACAAGACAGTCAAAAATAACAGGTCTATCTGTGTTAATCATTTCTTCAATTTTTTCATCTAATTCACTTGGATCTTTTGCTCTAATACCAACACATCCATAAGCTTCTGCTAATTTAACAAAATCTGGTAAAGCTTTTGAATAACTTTCAGAATAATTTTTTTCGTGTAGTAGCTCCTGCCACTGTCTAACCATTCCCATATATTGGTTATTTAAAATAAATATCTTTATTGGCAAATTATACTGAACTGCCGTTGATATCTCCTGCATATTCATAAGAATTGAGGCTTCACCTGCTATATCTACCACTAGTTTTTTTGGATGAGCTACCTGAACACCAATAGCTGCTGGTAATCCATAACCCATTGTTCCAAGACCTCCAGATGTCATCCATCTATTAGGTTTATCAAATTTATAATGTTGTGCTGCCCACATTTGATGCTGTCCGACTTCAGTTGTAATATAAGTGTCACTGTTTTTTGTTAATTCGTACAATCGTTGAACTGCATACTGAGGTTTAATAATTGTATCGCTGTTCACAAAACTTAAAGATTGTTTAGTCCGCCATTTTTCAATTTGTAACCACCAGTTTGAAATTTTTTGTTTATTAGATTTTTCTAGATTTAATTTTTTCTTTTTTAATGTTTTGGTCGTTGAACTGATTACATCCGATACATCACCAACTATTGATAAATCAACTTTAACTATTTTATTGATTGAGGATGGATCTATATCAATGTGAACCTTTTTTGATTTCGGAGAGAACTCATCTATTTTTCCTGTGATCCTATCATCAAACCTTGCACCAATATTAATTAATAAGTCACAGTCATGCATTGCATTATTAGCTTCATAAGTTCCGTGCATTCCAAGCATTCCTAAAAATTGATTATCATTTCCAGGATAAGCACCTAGGCCTTGTAAAGTTGAGGTTATAGGAAACCCGGTTAAAGAAACTAACTCTCTTAACAATTCACTTGCTTTGGGTCCTGAGTTAATAACTCCACCACCGGTATAAAATATTGGTTTTTTAGACTTGCTCATTAAATCAATAAATTGATCTATGTCTTTTTGATTAAATCTATTTAAATTTTTAGTAACAACTTTTTTATCTTTATTTGGTTTTGAGTATTTTGTTTTTGCAAATTGAATATCTTTTGGAATATCAACTAATACTGGTCCTGGTCTTCCTGTTGTTGCAACTTCAAAGGCTTCATGCATAATTCTTGGCAAATCATTTATATCTTTAACTAACCAATTATGTTTGGTGCAAGGTCTTGTAATTCCTGTAGTATCGCATTCTTGAAAAGCATCTGTTCCAATTAAGTGTGTAGGTACTTGTCCTGAAATACAAACTAGAGGAACTGAATCCATATAAGCGTCGGTTAATGCAGTTACAACATTTGTTGCACCTGGTCCTGAAGTAACCAATACAACACCTGGTTTTCCAGTTGATCTTGCATAACCTTCCGCAGCATGACCTGCTCCTTGTTCATGTCTAACTAAAATATGTTTTATAGTTGGATGATTTTTTAGTTCATCATAGATAGGAAGAACTGCTCCACCTGGATATCCAAAAATATGTTCAACTTTTTGGTCTTCAAGACACTTGAATACTATCTCTGCTCCTGAATATAATTTTGGCATCCAGGCAATCTATCGGACTTTATGTTAATTGGTCAAGTTTAAGAGAAGATTTTTTTAATTTTTTTATATAACCATCTAATTTGATTGGATCAATTTTAATCCACGATGACATCCTAGTTCTTGCCCAAGTCGCTTGTCTTTTAGCGTATTGTCTTGTTTTAATTGATATTAACTTTTCTGCTTCATCCAAGGTAATTTCATGATTTAGATACTGTGTCAATTCGGCAATCCCAATTACCTTGTTTACACTCTGATCTTTTTTAATTTTTAATTTAAGAAATTTTTTAACTTCAGAAATGGCTCCATTTTTTACCATGCTAGAAGTTCTTAAATTAATTCTTTCAACAAGTTTTTTTCTTTTTGTTTCAATATGCAGTTTTAAAAAATCACTATCTTTAAATTCAGATTTAGTCTTAGCTAACCAATCATACATAGATATATTTGTATAAGATTTAATTTCATAAGCTCTTATGGATCTTTGAGTATCATTTGGATCAAATTTGTCTTTAATTTTAGGATCAAGTTTTAAAAGTTTTTTATAAAATTTTTTTTGTCCTTCTTTTTTAGACATTAGTCTAACTTTGTTTCTAAACTTAAGAGGTATTTCTGGAATTTTAACTAGTCCATTAATTAATGATTGAAAATATAGACCTGTTCCACCAACTAAAACTGGAATTTTTTTCTTTTTTTGAATATTTTTAATTTTTTTAATTGTTAGTTCTAACCATTGTCCAGTTGAAAATTTTTCATTTAAATCAACAAATCCATATAGATGATGTTTAATATTTTTTTGTTCTTGCTTGTTGGGTCTTGCAGTTAATGTTTTTAATTTTTTGTAAACTTGCATGCTGTCAGCATTGATGATTTCTCCTTCAATTTTTTTTGCAATCTTAACAGCAAAATTTGATTTACCTGATGCAGTCGGTCCTGAAATTAAGATAATTTTGGACTGTTTGTCCATTATTAATCTAGCTTAACACCAATATATCTTCTTTGGTTTTGATTATTGTAAATTACAATCAAAATAGTTTTTTGATTAGATTTTAAAACAGTGCCTACAATATCTTCAAGATCTTTAGTAGATTTTATTTTTTTCTTTTGAGCTTCAACAATAACATCTCCAACATTTAAGTAATCTATTGGGCTATTTTTTCCAATATTTGTTATAACCAAACCTGTTGTTTGATTGGGTAATTTTCTTTGCTTAATATCTTCATCATTCAATGGTCTTACAATTATTTTTAAAGATTTAATTTCAGAAATATCAGGTGTTTCTTCTTTAGTTTCCTTTTTTTCTACTTTAAAATCCTCTGAAGTTTCAAGTCTTCCTAGTTTAATTTTTTTTGTAATCTCTCTTTTATTTCTCCAGATTTTAACATCTACAGTTTTACCAACTTCTGTTTGCGCAACAATTATTGGTAATTCTTTCATCTCTTTAATTTTAGTATTATTAAACTCTAATATAATGTCTCCTGCTTTAATTCCTGCTTTGTCAGATGGGCTATTTTCTGCAACACTAGCAACTAATGCTCCTCTAGGATCATCTAATTTTTCAACTTCAGCAATTTCTTCAGAAACTACCTGAATTCTAACGCCCAGCCATCCTCTTTTAGTTTCACCAAATTCTATTAATTGATTTACAACTCTTTTTGCATCGTTCGATGGTATCGAAAAACCTATCCCAATAGAGCCACCCTTACCCAAAATTGCTGTGTTAATTCCAATTACATCACCATTCATATCAAATAAAGGTCCGCCTGAGTTTCCTGAGTTTATTGATGCATCAGTTTGAATGTAATCTTCATAACGAGACAGACCGATTGATCTATTTCTTGCTGATATTATTCCTGCGGTAACCGTTCCTCCTAAGCCAAAGGGATTACCAATTGCGATAACCCAATCACCAATTCTCGCTTGATCAGAATTTCCAAATTTAACTGGTGTAAATTTTTCTTTTGAATCTATTTGAAGGACTGCAATATCAGATAAGGGATCAGCACCAACAACCGTTGCTTTATATTCTTTATCACCATCAACTCGAACTAAAATATCTTCTGCATTTTGAATAACATGGTTATTAGTGATTACAATCCCACTCTCTTCTATTATAAATCCTGAACCTAGTGCAGCAGACTTCCTTGTTTGAGGTGTTCCAAATTCTTTGAACATATCTTCAAAAGGTGATCCTGGGGGAAACTGAAAACCAGGAAATGGATTTGAATTTGTAGTAACTGTTGTCGTTGTAGAAATATTTACAACAGATGGCATTAATTTTTCTGCCAGATCCGCAAATGATGCTGGTGCGTCTTTTGCTAATACTCCTGAAGCAAAACTTATTGCAAAAAATATAATAAATAATTCTTTAATTCTGTTCATTTTAACTTTTTATATACCAAATAATTATAAAACCTATAACTGCAAAAATTAACCCACCACTTCTTAATTGTGAGTCTTTTATCATCTCCATTTTTTTTAACATACTTTTCATTTTTGATGGAAATAAGGCATATAAAATTCCTTCTATAAAAAGAAAAAGTCCAAAAGCTATAATCAGCTCTTTCATTATTTTAGATTAATTTTTAGGTTTTATGTTACCGAAAAATTTAAAGAATTCACTATCAGGCGATAAAATTAAAGATGTCTGTCCACCAATTAAAGCAGTTTCATAAGCTTGCATCGCTCTGTAGAAAGCAAAAAATTCTGCATCTCTTCCAAAGGCTTCCGCAAAAATTTTATTTCTTTCACCATCACCTTGACCCTTCATGATCTCAGATTCTTTATTAGCATTTGCTAAAATTACAGAAACATCTTTATCTGCAGTTGAAGTAATTGTAACTGCCATCTCAGCACCTTTTGCTCTAAATTCTTTTGCTTCTCTTTCCCTTTCAGTCTGCATTCTTCTATAAATTGCATCACTGTTTGCTTGTGGAAGGTCCGCTCTTTTAATTCTAACATCTACTATTTTAATTCCAAAACTTTCAGCTTCAGTATTTACACCTTCTTGTATTAAAGCCATTTGTTTAGTTCTATCTTTTGAAAGTAAAGTTTGTAATTCTTGCTGTCCGAGTACATTTCTCAGTCTTGAGTTAATAATCGTTGCTAGTCTTGATCTTGCAACTCTTTCATTGCCAACTGAAATATAAAATTTTAAAGGGTCTACAATTCTAAATCTTGCAAATGCATCAACAATTAAACGCTTTTGATCTGATGCAATAACTTCTTCTGGTGGTGTATCTAAATTTAAAATTCTTGTATCTAGAAAAACTACGTTTTGAATAAAAGGAATTTTAAAATTTAAACCTGGTTTTGTAATAATTCTTTTAGGATCACCAAATTGGAGAACAATCGCTTGGTTTGTCTCTTTAACTATAAACATAGATAGAAACGCTAATGCTCCTACTGCAATAATTATTGGTAATAAAATTTTTTGTACTTTCATTAGTTACTTGCCTTTTTTTTACCTAGCTCTGGTAATGGTAAATACGGCACCACACCTGAACCTGCATTTTTTTCTATAATTACTTTATCAATATCAGCTAAAACTTTTTCCATAGTCTCTAGGTACATTCTTTCTTGAGTAACTTCTTTTGCTTTTGCATACTCTTCATAGATAGATACGAATCTGCTAGCTTCACCTTCTGCTTGAGCAACCACTTGTTGTTTATAAGCTTCAGCTGCTTGCATAATTTTTGCAGCTTCTCCTCTAGCTCTTGGGATCACATCGTTTGCATAAGCTTCAGCTTCATTTTTGGATCTTTCCATATCCGCTCTTGCAGCTTGTACGTCTCTAAAAGAATCAATTACTTGATTAGGTGGGTCTGCTTTTTGCGTTTGTACTTGAGTTACTTGAATACCACTATTGTATTCATCTAATATCTTTTGAATAATTTCTTGTGTTTCAATTTCAATTTTAGCTCTTCCTTCAGTTAAAATTGATTGAATATTACTTTTAGCAACAACTTCTCTCATTGCAGTTTCTGCAGCAGCTTTCACAGTGCTTTCTGGGTCTTGGACCTCAAATAAGAATTTTCCTGCATCTTTAATTATCCAGAATACTGAAAAATCGATATTAACAATATTTTCATCCCCTGTTAACATTAAACTTTCTTGAGGGATATCTGCCACTCCTCCACCTTGTGAAAAACCACTTTCTCTTTCAGATCTAAAACCAATATCCATTCTATTAACTTTTGTAACTTTTGGTGTTTCAACAGCCTCTACTGGAAAAGGAATATGATAATTTAATCCTGGTTGTGTAGTTTTAATAAACTTACCAAATCTAAGAACAACACCTTGTTCATCTGGAAGTACTCTATATAGGCCACTTGCTAACCATACGAAGGCTAAAATAATTAGAACTAATATAATTGGTTTTCCTCCTGATGAGCTTCCACCAGGTAAAAATTTATTTATTTTACTTTGAATATCTCTAATAATTGCATCTACATCAGGTGGTGTAGGTCCTTTTCCCGAACCATTTCCTCCTCCTGGAGGTGTTCCCCATGGGCTTCCGCCTCTACCTTGAAAATCATCTGACATATGACAAAGTATATAATGTCTTTATAATAAAAAACAAGTAATGATGAGATTATGACAGATAAAAAGCCAGAACTAAGTGACGCAATGAAAAAAAAACTGGAACCTAGAAAGTTCACAAAGAACCCAATTTTAGGAACAAAATTTACAATAGCTGTTTCAAGTGCAAAAGGAGGAGTTGGAAAATCAACTTTTGCAACCAACCTTGCTTTAGCATTAAAACAAATTGGCTGCAAAGTTGGTTTACTTGACGCTGATATTTATGGTCCTTCAATTCCAAAGATGTTTGATATTAATGAAAAACCAAAAAGTGATGGTCAAACCTTAACTCCAATTACAAAATATGACATTCAATGTATGTCCATTGGTTTTCTTGCAGACCAGCAAACTCCAATGATTTGGCGTGGACCTATGGTTACTAGTGCAATTAAAACATTTACACAAAAAGTTGGTTGGAAAGATTTAGATTTTATCATTGTTGATATGCCTCCAGGAACTGGAGATACCCAATTAACTTTTTCTCAAGAAATTAAGATGGATGGAGCAATTATTGTCTCAACTCCTCAAGAAGTAGCTCTTCTTGATGTTAAAAGAGGGATTAAAATGTTTGACAAGCTTGGAGTTAAGATCTTGGGTTTAGTTGATAACATGAGCTATTTCACTGGTGATGATGGTAAAAAATATAAAATATTTGGTGAAGGTGGGGTTAAGCGAACTGCAGATGAATTTGAAAAAGAATTTTTAGGAGAAATTCCAATAAATCCTGAGGTTGGAAAATGTGGAGATGAAGGAAAGCCAATTGTTGAAGCTAATCCTGAACACGAAATTTCTAAAATATATTTAGACTTTGCTAGAAAAATTAAATCAACTTATCTTTAAGATCAAAAGAAACCATAAGTTCATTCCATTCTCTTTTGGATAAGCCTGAACTATCTGGATTAACATCCTCACCTTTAATAAGTTTTTGAATGATAATTTTTCCTTTAGCTGAAATTTCTGTGCCCCCTACTCTATAATCCATGAATGCATCATAAGTTATAGGTACCCATTTCTTAACAGTATCTAACATGATGTCAGCATAAACTCTTATTTCATACTGAGCATGACTATCAGCTCTTAATCTTAAAAAATTCATTAAGTTTAATAAATCAGTTTTCCAATACCACTGGGTATAAGTGTTTAAAGTTAAATTCATTCTTGCAAGTTCTCTTGCTAACCCTTTTTTATTTTCATCAATCGTTGATCCATCAAATCTTTGATTGAGCATCATCTCATAATTATCATAAGTTTGTTCAGCATCATTTTTTAAAAGTTCTAAAACTTCTTTTGCTTGTTCACCTTCAATTACATCACCTCTACCTTGTCTGTTACTTGAAGACTGTGCTGCTAAATTTTCTGCTGATGGCAAATAAAATTCTTTATCTAAAATTGAATATCTAGCTGAGTACTCGTTAACATTTGCTGTTCTATGTCTTATCCATTGTCGAGCAATAAAGATTGGAAGTTTGACATGGTATTTAATTTCACACATTTCAAATGGAGTGCTGTGCCAATGTCTCATTAAATATTTAATTAGACCTGCATCTGTTGAAACTTGTTTGGTTCCTTTTCCATATGAAACTCTAGCTGACTGAACAATTGAAGTGTCATCTCCCATGTAATCAATAACTCTTACAAAACCATGGTCTAATGCTGGCATTGCCTCATATAGAATATTTTCAAGCGCTGGAGCTGTAACTCTTTTTGTTTGATTTTGCTGACCTTGTTGATCTTTGATTTCTTGTGATTGTTCTTTAGTTAATTTCATGATTTTTATTGAATCTCTTTCAAATGCTTTTATAGTAATACTGTTGGCTTGCCAACTACGACGATAAACGAATTTCGTAATAACCATTACGGACGTGGGGGCAGTACCCACCACCTCCACCATTTACAACTTACGGGGGTGAAATAGGATCGACGGGTGACTAAAGGCTATTCTTTCGTTCGGGATTGTTCCACCGTAACGGGCTAAACTTTAAATGCTGACGAAAGTTACGCACTTGCTGCATAATTAACTTAGGTTAATTATAGAAGCACGGTCTGGGGCACCGGGTAACAGAACGCCCCTACACACTCCTCTACTTCTCTTTATTTATAATGCTGATTAACGTTTAGATTACTTTTTGTCGGGCACATGTCGGGATTTTACTTAAAAGTTTTTTCATTTAACTTTTGAAACAATAAAATCTAAAATTTGAGGATAGTAATCTTGAAAACAAGAATAATAAAGCATTACATGCCCTCTAGCTTTTTTCTTCATTTCTTTCTTTTCTTTTTTATCAACTGGCTTAAATCCTTTATGTTTTTTTTTAACATCATGGGTCTCTTCCCATCCCGCTTGCATTCTTGGCAAATCTTTACACAGTTTTCCATTTACAGAAATTTCTCTACCATTTTTTGCATTGTGACCAGCTAATTCAATCATAGTGGCACCCGGTATATCTCCTATCCATTTTAAATATTTGTAATCACTATGCCAGTCTGCATGACCGTCAACGGGACTTGAAAAACTAATTGAAGAAAGTTCTTTAAAAGTTTTCATTTCATCAATTAACATTTTTCTTATAGGTCCATTTGGCTTTCTGTCCCAACAATTAGGCATATAGGCGATAGCACTGTTAAAAGCATCAGGGTATTTTCCTTTAAGTCTAAGTGCGTTCCATGCACCACAAGAATGTCCTGATAAAAATATTTGGTTTCTAGGTGTGCCTTTTCTTGCAAAATAATCTATAGCTTCTTTTGTTCTTTTTTCTCTTAAATAAGTAGGAAAATTATTTATTACACAGTCATACCATGGAGGATGATAACCTCCTCTAAGTTTCCATCCACAAGCATATCCAATTTCTTTCCCTTTAAAAGGATCATTCTTTTTGTCAATTAAACTTCCATTCATCCATAAAACGGTTTCTTTTCCTTTAATATTTTTTCCAGAAAGATTAGGTGCCATTAATTTTGCTAAGCTAGAAGCCCAGCCTGGTCCCCAGCTTTTATCCCATCCCCACCCACCATGATTGAAGATAATTATGATTTTGTTTTCTGGGTTTTCAATATCTCTACCTTTCTGAATTTTTAATTTTTTTCCATCTGACCAAACAAAAGCATCAAAATTATTTGGCTTATGGTCGTTAGCAAAAGAAGTGTTAGTCCACAACAAACTCAGAACTATAATTCCTAAAATCTTTTTCATGAACCACGATCCTAGCACCAATATCTTTGTCGGGCTAGTGTCGGGATTTTAGGTAATTTTGTACCCTCTAGTATTTCAACTTTGTTGCAAAATAAGGATTATACAAGCACGGTCTGGGGCACCGGGTAACAGAACGCCCCTTACCACTCTCCTACTTCTCTTTATTTATAATGCTGATTAACGTTTAGATTACTTTTTGTCGGGCACATGTCGAGATTTTACTTAAAAGTTTTTTCATAAGTTTTCTTTTATGAATTTAACACTTTTAAGAAGCATTTTATTATCTACTTGGTGTCCTAAGTTTTTTGGGCTTTCAAATTTAACATTATCTACAATTTGATTTATGTATTTTTGAGAATTTTTCCACATCACAGTATTAACTTCTAAAGAAACAGGACTTGATTCAAAAAGTAGCCCATCTACAAAAAGTTTTTTTACTATTCCAAACTCTTTATCTGTTAAATCTTCAGCACCTTTCCTAAATGGATTTGATTTATCTTTTGTTCCTTGCCAGTAAAATTGAGGTGTATTTTTGTATTCTTCTAGAGGAAATTTTTTTCCAGTAATTTTTACAAAATCATACGTTCCAATAGGGTATATAGTTTCAATTCCATTAATTTTATCAGCTGGAACAGGTAGCAAACCTCCTATTCCTCCACCAACTGCAACTGATACTCTGTCTGGATTTAAAAAAGTAAATCTTGCTGCAAATAGAGAGGATGATGAAAAACCAGTAAAAATAACCTTTTCATTTATACTTTGGTTATTTTCTTTCAACAATCTTTCTCTTGCATCGTCAATCATGGCAATTAACTGCAAATCAATTCTTTTGTATTTATCATTATTTATTTTTATAGTGTCGCTATCTAATTGAGGAAAATAATAATGCCATTTTAAATTGGGTAAATCTTTTTCAATTTCTTTAGTAGCGAATGGAAAAACAGGCATTAATAAAGGGAAATTTAATTTTTTTGCAATATCAGAACCCAAAACCCAACCCAGAGACTTTTTAGCTTTACTGGTCATATCTTTTATTGATTTACCGTTACCAGTGTTATTTGACTCAACAATTAAATATTTTGCATCTGAAGTTTTTTTTGAAGTTTTTAACAAATAAGGAAAATTAAAACCTTTTTCTGGATTAGCTTTAACCACTATTGTTTTAGAATAAGCATTCCCACTCAACAACAAACCCAGAACCACGATCCCTAAAATTTTTTTCATTATTTAATTTCCTTGATAAAAAGATTTTGCTATTTGATCGTTAAAAATTTTCATTTTTCCTGATTGTTGATCCCAGTAAGAAAATTTACAGCCTGAACCACCAGATCTATAATTCCACTTACCATTTTTTAAATCTTTTTTTTGTTTTTCTCTTAGCTTGACTAACTTTTTATGATTATATTTTTCCCATTCATTTTGACATATAAGTTTAAATGGATCATAAGGATCTTTTGATGTTGGAGTTAAGTAAACTGAATCTTCTCCTTTGGGACATCCTTCTACATCATGAACATAAGCTTTACCAAAAAACATTTGTTTAGCAGGAGTGTCTTGACCACTGGTAAAATGAGCATTTTTACTCATACCAGGAACACAAGCAAACCCTCCACCCATTGCATGATGCATTTCATGAACGGAAGTTCTAATCATATTATCTACTTTTTTATTATATTTGTTTTTTAAGAACATTGATGCCATTCCCACTCCACCTTCACCACCATCTACACTTGTTACATCAGCAAAGGTAAAATAAATCTTTTTTGGATTGTTAAATCCATTAGCCCACAACCAGCCACTATAATTTTGATTGATATGTTTGTGAAGCTCTTTACGTTTTCTGTCTAATCGAATGAAAGAAACATCAAGTTTACCATCTTCTCTATAATCATATTTATATTTTTTAGGACCAGAGGAGCCTTTTGTTTTTTTACTAAAACTTTCATGAAGTTTATTCATTTTATCTGCATATTCTTCAATTTTTCCATTAATGTCTAATTCACGATCTTTATCATTTGCTGTAAGCATATAAATAAAATGAATTTGATAATTATCTGTTACATCGGGCTGATCTTCAAAAAATCTTCCTGGTTTTTTATCTATCTTTAGATTCTTTTCTTCTAGCACTTTTGCTTCTGCTATTTTAGTTTTTGCTATGGTAGATGCTTTAGCCTTGTCGTATTTCCAAACAATTTCTTCATTAACTGCATACAAATAACATTCTTTGCCCGTATGTTTCTCTGCATATTTCATACATTGTTTATATGTTTTTTTATGAAGTTTTTCTAAATCCTTACCTTTATTAGCTGCCCAGGAATATTGGTCATAATTACAACTAGCATAGAGAACACCAGTTTTATTTTTTTTTATTAATTCTTTTAAATGTTTTTTTATAAGTTTTTCGTGTTGAAATTTAAGTCCTTTATCACACCCTGCAATAGACGTTACTCCAGGTTCATTAACGCCTGCATTAGCATTCCCACACAACAACAAACCCAGAACCACAATCCCTAAAAACTTTTTCATGGTCCAAGGTTAACAAATCCTATAATCTGTGACGAGTCGATTTTTACTCGTCCTCTACTCGTCCGAATACTTAAAATTTATGTGATTTTGTAAAAATAATTGGTTATAATCAAGCAAAGTTCGGGGCACCTGGCAACAGAACGCCCCTACTAATTTACAAATTTAGTTAGATCAGGTTTAAAATATTTAGGGCCCTTCATAACTTTTCCAGATTCGTTATAAATTGGTTTACCATCTTCACCTAACTTACTCATATTTGAGTTTTGCACTTCCTCAAAGCACTTATCAAGATCAATACCAAACGCATGTCCAGCTCCATACGTTACATACAATATGTCTGTTAAAGCATCTGCAACTTCTAAAAGATCTTTATTTTCCATTGCTTCTTTAAGCTCTTCTAATTCCTCTTTTATTAAATCATATCTAAGGCTATTGATCTTATCAGTGCTAAAAGATGGCTTAGTTTTGACTTCTTGACCAAAGGTTTCCATAAAAGTTTTTACTTTGTTAAAATTTGACATTTAGCTCCTGTAAGTTTTTAAAAATTAATATATAAGTATATTAAATTACTAATTATATATTAATCAATGAAATTAAGAAAAGAATTTGACAGTATTGGAAGCATCAACGTACCTAGCGATAAGTATTGGGGTGCATCAACTCAAAGATCTAATAAGTTTTTTAATATTGGAAAAATTTTAGTTAATATTTCTATAATAAAATCTATTGCGATCATTAAAAGATCTGCTGCTTTAGTGCATTATAAAGAAAAGCAAATAAATAAAAAAATTACTAATTCAATAATTAAAGCTTCAGATGAAGTTATAAAAGGAAAACTAGATGAAAATTTTCCTTTAAAGGTTTGGCAAACAGGATCTGGCACACAAACTAATATGAATGTTAATGAGGTAATTGCAAACAGAGCAATTGAAATATTGGGTGGAAAAAAAGGTTCAAAAAAACCAGTTCATCCAAATGATCATGTAAATAAATCTCAATCAACAAATGATGTTTTTCCAACAGCTATGCATATATCTGTTGCTCAGGAGACTATATCAAAACTATTACCTAGTTTAAAAATTTTAGAAAAAGAGTTAGCAAAAAAATCTAAAGAATTTAAAAATATTATTAAAATTGGTAGAACCCATTTACAAGATGCAACACCATTATCACTTGGGCAAGAATTTTCAGGCTACCAGGTACAGCTAAAAAAATGCATTGAAAGAGTAGAGCTTTCACTTAAAGAAATATATTTTTTAGCGCAAGGCGGGACGGCTGTTGGGACAGGTATTAACTCTAAAAAAGGTTTTGATAAAAAAATTGTTAAAGAGATTGCTAAATATACAAAAATCCCCTTTAAACCAGCTCCAAATAAATTTGCAGAACTTGCAGCTCACGACTCTATTGTAAATTTTTCAGGTACACTAAATACTTGTGCTGTTGCATTAATGAAAATATCAAATGATGTGAGATTTTTAGGTTCAGGGCCTCGTGCTGGATATGGTGAATTAATATTGCCAGAAAATGAACCTGGTTCATCTATTATGCCAGGAAAAGTCAACCCTACTCAATGTGAGGCAGTAACAATGGTTTGTGCGAAAGTAATAGGCAATCATACAGGAATTACAATTGCTGGATCACACGGGCATTTTGAATTGAATGTATTTAAGCCAATGATTGCTCATAATGTGCTTCAATCGATAGATCTTATTGCTGATAGTACTAAAAATTTTGCAATTTATTGTGTTAAAGGAATAAAAGCTAACAAGAAAAGAATTAAAGAGCATCTGGATAATTCTTTAATGCTAGTAACAGCGCTAGCCCCGCACATTGGATATGATAATGCAGCAAAAATTGCAAAGACTGCTTTAAAAAATGGGACAACACTAAAATATGAAACTCTTAAAACAGGTCTTGTTGATGAGAAAGATTATAAGAAAATAGTAGATCCTAAAAAAATGATTTACCCATCATAAAGGTTAATTAATTCATTCAGCAACCTTCTACTTTTAGTTAAATTATTAGAATTAATATCAATAAAACCTTCAGCTATATTGTTAAATTGAGAACTCACGTCATTACCGTTTATCTTAATATTCTTAAGTTCAATTTGATTGCTCAAGAAATCATAAATTATATTTAACTTAATATTTCTTATGTTTTTTCTTGAATTCTTATTGGTGTTTAAAAAAGAATATAATTTATCAATATTTTTAATGTCTATTGATAAATTAGAACTCAAAAATAACTTGTCATTGTCTAAAAATAAATCGCTATTAGAAATTTCCATTAAACCAATATTATTGTTGATAAATACCGATTTATCAAAGCTGATTTTACCATTTAAAATTCTTAACTCTAGTTTAGCTTCATTAAAAATTTCATCTTTTTTAGTAGACTTAATATTTACTAAAGTTTGTACACTAATATTTTCATTAAATAATAAACCTGATTTAATAAATTCATTGATTATAGAGTTTGGTGTAAATAAATTTGAAATTTTATAATCGTATAAATTAATTTTTAAATTTAGATCAAATGGATTTATTGCAAGTTGTCCATTGTAATCTACTTTGGAATTATAAATTCTAGAACCATCTGATTGAAATATTGCTATTTGATCTTTAATATTAAATTTTGTATTAATGGATGAACTTAAAATAGAAATATTACTTATTCCACTACTTAAGTTTTCATCTTTTTTAAAAAAATCATTTATAACTTTTAGTTTAAGATCGGGAGCATTTATCTCAATTTGTTTTTGTAAATTAAGTACATTTTCATATTTTAGTTTGAAAGGTATGTTAAAAATTTCTCCTTTTAAATCAAAAAGATTAAATAAATTTTTTTCATCAAAGAATAAAAATGCATTGGAGATTTTTATAATTGAAATTATTTCATTTAAATTGTTCTTAAAAAAAATATTACTGTCATTAATTTTAATTTTTTTTTTTGAAAATTTATTTTCACTGTCTTTATAAAGTGGTTTTAAATCATTGCTTAATAAAGAAAAATTTGCTTCTTCAATAACTACTTCGTTTATTCTAATGCTGTCCTTATTGAAAAAATTATTTTGACTAATAAAAATATTTAATATTTTAATCTCTGCTAAAGAAGTTTTGCTGTCTCTAATTAAATAATGAGGTTTTGGTAAAATACGATAAGAAAAATCAAATGAATTGCCTAGATTTATATTAAATTCATTACCTAATTCAGTTACAATTTTATTTTGTATCCAATTTTTGTCATATAAAAGGGGTATTGATAAATAAAAAATGTAAATAAATAATACAACTATTGCAGATATTAAATATTTACTAAATTTGCTGACCTGAAACTTATCATTTGTTTTATTCTCAACTTTGAATATTGTCTTTTTAATTAAGTTATTAAAATTTTTAACAATTTGTTTCATAAATTACATTGAAAGTTTAACAGCTTATAATCAAATTTAAAAAATGATAAACTCTGAATATTTAAACAACCTGAATAATGCACAAAAAGAAGCTGTTTTATATCTTGATGGACCGTTACTAATTGTTGCAGGAGCTGGATCTGGAAAAACGAAAGTTCTAACTTCAAGAATTGCTCATATAATCAACGAAAAAAAAGCTTTTCCAAACCAAATCTTATCAGTGACTTTTACTAATAAGGCTGCAAAAGAAATGCAAAACAGAGTAAGCTCAATATTAAATTCTGAGGCTATAGGGCTTTCTTGGCTTGGAACCTTTCACTCTATATGTGCAAAGCTACTTAGAAAGCATGCACCAGCAGCTGGATTAACCTCAAACTTTACAATTATTGATACAGATGACCAGGTAAGATTAATCAAAAATATATGTAAAGCTGAAAATATAGACATAAAACAATTAGCCCCAAAGTTTATTCTTTCAATAATTGATAGGTGGAAAAATAAAGGCTTCTATCCAGATGAAGTCGTTATCAATAAAAATGATATTTTTGAAAGAACTATACGTCCTCTATATAAAATTTATCAACAAAAGTTATTAGATTTAAATGCATGTGACTTTGGAGATTTAATTTTACACGTGGTCAAAATTTTAGAAAAAAATCAGGACATTAGAAATATTTATTCAAATAATTTTAAATATATACTTGTGGATGAATACCAAGATACTAATTATATACAAAGTAGATGGCTAAACTTGCTCTCAGAAAAGCATAAAAATTTGTGCTGTGTTGGAGATGACGATCAATCCATCTATAGTTGGCGTGGAGCAGAGATAAAAAATTTCTTAGAGTTTGATCAGGTATATAAAAATTCAAAAGTAATAAGATTAGAAGAAAATTATCGTTCCTCACAAAATATATTATCTGTTGCTTCAAATCTTATAGCTAACAATCAAAACAGAGTTGGAAAAACTTTAAAGACAACTATGGAGGAAGGAGATCTTGTTAAGCTTAATTGTTTTAAGAATGGAAAAGATGAAGCAATAGGGGTTTCTGATGAAATAGAAAAAAAACTTAAAAAAAAATATTCTTTTAATAATATTGCTATTCTAGTTAGAGCTATTTTTCAGACAAGAGAATTTGAAGAAAGATTTTTAAAAATTGGCTTACCCTACAGAATTCTTGGTGGGACAAAATTTTATGAAAGAGCAGAAATTAAAGATTGTGTTGCCTATTTAAGATTGATTCACCAGCCAAAAGATGATTTAGCTTTTGATAGAATAGTCAATAATCCTAAAAGAGCAATTGGAGAAAGTACTATAAAATTAATTCATGAATTTTCAATAACAAATGCTGTTAGTTTGGAAATTGCTTCTAAAAAATTAATTGAAGAAAATTTAATTAAACCCAAAACTAAAATCGGTCTTAGCTCTTTTTTATTCCTAATGGATAAGTGGAGGAATGACATTAATATTAAAAAAATTAACCATGTTAAATTATTACAACTAGTTTTAGATGAATCTGGTTATTCAAGTATGTTAAAAAACAAAAAAGATTTAGAAAATGAAAATAGACTTGAAAACATCAAAGAGCTTTTAAGTGCGATGAAAGATTTTGATAATTTAGAAAATTTTCTAGAACATGTTGCTCTTGCCACCTCTGTTGATCAGGATTGGGATGGAGAAAAAGTTAATATGATGACAATGCATGGATCTAAAGGACTTGAATTTGATGTGGTTTTCTTACCCGGTTGGGAAGAGGGTCTTTTCCCACACCAAAAATCTATTGAAGAGAAAGGCCAAAATGGGCTTGAAGAAGAAAGACGATTGGCATATGTGGGAATAACAAGGGCAAAAAAAAAAGCGCTAATATCTTTTGCTATGAATAGGTTTTATCAAGGAAATTGGATAGACAGTATGGCTTCAAGATTTATTGAAGAATTACCAGAAAAATTTCTAGAGAAGAATTCTTTTTTTGACGACTCTAAAGATAATGAAGAAGATTTTGAATTTAATCAAGATTTTGAAATTGAAGAAGGAACTAGAAGTCCTGGATGGATAAGATATCAAAAAAGAATTAAATGATTTTAAATAAAATAAAAATTCTAAGAAAAAAATTTAAACAATATAACATTGATGGTTATATTATTCCAAAAAATGATGAATATTTTTCTGAATATGCAAAAAATGATAGGTTAAAGAATATTACTGGATTTTCAGGTTCTGCAGGTTTTGCAGTAGTTTTAAAAAAACAAAATTATTTATTTGTTGATGGAAGGTATACTATTCAAGCACATCAACAGGCATCTAAAAATTTTAAGATTGTTGAAATTCATAAAAAACTTCCTCACACAATTATTAAGAATTTTAATTTAGGATATGACCCAACACTATTTACATCAAAATTACTTAATAAATATTTCAAGAATAATAACTTAATTTCAATTGACCAAAACTTAATTGACCAAATATTTAAATTCAAAGAAAAACTTACTAAACCATTCTACTCTTTAGACGCAAAAATTGTAGGGGAGCCATATAGTTCTAAAATTTCTAAAGTAGTGCAATTTCTTAAAAACAACAAAGCAGATTATTGTTTCATTTCTGCACCTGAAAATGTGGCATGGCTTTTAAATATTCGTGGATATGATAATCCAAATAGCCCAATTGCGAATGCAAGATTGATACTAAATAAAAAAAAAGAATTTTTTTTAATAACAAATGAAAAAAAATTAAAAAATCTCCTATTAGATAAAAAGATTAAAAAGAAACAAATTTTACCAATCAAATCACTTCCAAAATTTTTAGATAATTTAAAAGGTAAAAATTTTATTATTGATAATAAAACCTGCTCAATTTTTTATGAAAAAATAATTAAATCAAATTTTAATATACTTAAATTTGATGATCCTGTTTATGAATTAAAATCAATCAAAAATTCTAATGAAATAAAACATATGATCGAAGCCCATAAAAAAGATGGCTTAGCGTTAACAAGGTTTATTTATTGGATTAAAAATGTTAATAATAAAAAAATTACAGAAGTGTATGCGCAAAACAAATTAGAAAAATTCCGAAAACTAAATAAAGATTATTTATTTCCAAGTTTTGATACTATTGCTGGCGCTGGCTCAAATGGGGCAATTGTTCATTATAGGGCTAATAAAAAAACAACTAAAAAAATTGAACAGAATGATATTTTATTGGTAGATTCTGGTGGACAATATCATTACGGTACTACAGATGTTACAAGGACTATTTCATTCTTAAAACAAAACAAATTTATCAAAAATGCTTATACGAAGGTATTAAAAGGACATATTGCAGTTGCCTTAACAAATTTGAATAAAGATAACACTGGAAAAAAAATCGACATAAGAGCTAGAAAATTTTTAAAAAAAGAAGGTCAAGATTATGCTCACGGAACAGGACATGGAGTTGGTTTTTTTTTAAACGTCCACGAAGGACCTCAATCTATCTCAAAACATAATTTGATAAAGATAAAAAATGGAATGGTCTTGAGTAATGAACCTGGTTTTTATAAAAAAAACCACTTTGGTATTAGAATCGAAAACTTAATCTATGCCAAAAAAACCAAAAGAAGCTTTAATTTTGAAAACCTTACACTTGCTCCTTTAGAAAAAGATTTAATTAACTACGAGCTATTAAATAAAATAGAAAAAGATTATTTATTTAAATATCATTTAAGTATTTATTCAGAATTTTCTGGTTTGCTTAATAAAAAAGAAAGAAAGTGGTTAGCCACTCTTATTTAACATTTTTAACCATTCTGTCTGATTAATAATTTTTATATTCCACTCTTTAGCTGTGTTTATTTTTTTTAGAGTTGGTTTGGCTCCAGCAATTAAATAATCAAGTTTTTTATTAACGTTACTAATTATTTTTCCTGAATTTTGTTCTATCAATGATTTTGCTTCCGCCCTGCTTATTCCATTTAACTTTCCAGTTAACATAAAAGTTTTATTTTTTAACAATCCATTATTATTTATTAAAATTACATCTTTGATTAATAAATTTTTTTCTAACTCAGACAGCACTTTAAGATTAGTTTTATTTAGGAAAAATTTTTTAATGGATTGAATTTGAGTTATTCCAATTCCATCAATATTAGATAAACTTTCAACATTGTTTTCCCCTGATAGTCTAAAAAAATTAGATGCTGTTTTAAGGTGTCTTGCAATAAGCTTAGCATTTTCTTGTCCAATATGTCTTATTCCTAATGAATAAATAAATCGCTCTAGAGAAATATTTTTTTTTTCTTGAATTGAGAATTTTAAATTAGCAACTGATAATTTTCCCCATCCTTCGAATTCTTCTATTTTATTATAATTAAGCTTAAATATATCCTGTGGAAGTCTTACTAATTTTAGATTCCAAAAATTTTCAACAATTTTCTTACCAAATCCTTCTATGTTAAATGCGTCCTTAGAAACAAAATGTTTAATTCTCTCTATGGCAATTTTTTCACATTCAAACCCCTCACTAGCACACCTTCTTATGGCATCTTGTCTTTTAGTTGTCTCATTATAATCTTTAATTGTTTTGCTTCCACACGATGGGCACTTTAATGGAAAAATAAATTTCTTTGAGTTTAGTTTTCTTTTTTTTAAATCTACTGAAACTACATGTGGAATTACATCTCCAGCTCTTTCAACAGTGACCGTATCCCCTACTCTTATATCTTTTCTCACAATTTCATCTTCATTGTGAAGCGTTGCATTTGAAACTATTACTCCCCCTATATTAACTGGTTTAATTTTTGCAACCGGGGTAAGTGCACCCGTTCTACCAATTTGTATTTCAATATTCATTATTTCTGAAATTGAGCTATTAGCTGAAAACTTATGTGCTATCGCCCATCTTGGTGCATTAGCAGCAAAACCCAGTCTTTTTTGTAAATCAAAATCATTAACTTTATAAACAATTCCATCTATATCAAATGCCAGCTCTTTTCTTTTTTCCTCTAATTCTTTATAATTTAACATTAAATTTTTAACCCCAATAATTTTTTTATTAAATGGGTTTATTTTAAACCCCCATAATTTTAAATTTTCTAAGAAACTTGTTTGATTTTTGATTTTCATTTTTTTTTCATAACCATAGGTGTAGGCAATAAATTTTAATGGAATTTTTGCAGTTATTAATGAATTTTTTTGTCTTAATGATCCAGAAGCAGCATTTCTAGGGTTTGCAAACTTGTCTTTAATTTTTTTAAAATCATTATTTTCTATAAAAACTTCACCTCTAATATCTATTTCTTTAGGGAAGTTACTCTTAGTAATCTCCAAAGGTATATCCTTAATGGTTTTTAAATTTTGTGTAATATCCTCTCCTTCATTACCATCTCCTCTAGAAAGCCCTTTGGTTAATTTTCCATTAATATAAATTAGGGATGCAGATATTCCGTCAATTTTTGGTTCAGCACTATATTCGATAGAATTTACATCTTTTAAACTTAAGAAATTAATTATTTTTTTTTCAAAATTTTTTAAGTCTTCTTCATTAAAAGCATTTCCAAGCGACAACATTGGAACTTTATGTTTTATTTTTTGAAAGTTTTTTGATGGTTTAAAACCAACTATTTTTGTAGGTGATCGATCATTATTTAGAAATTTATACGAATTTTCTAAATCAATTATTTCTTTTTTAAGTAAATCATATTCTTGATCTGAAACAATTGGATTATCTTTGTCATAATAGTTTTTATTATATTCTTCTAATAAATTAATTTTATGTAAATAATCTTTACTTATTTTTTTATTATCCATTTATTAAAAAAGTTTTTTAAATTTTTCTTTTAAACTTTTTTTCTCACTTTTAATTTTATCTACTTCATATTCTTTATTAAATATATTGTAAGTTTTTTCATACCATTCACTAGATAGATAATTATACCCCAGTAAACTTGCATATTTTTTAGCTTCACCCTCTAAACCTATTTTATAATGAATTTCCACCAATCTATGTATTGCCTCTTCTGTGTAAATTGTGGTATCGTAATCTTTCAATATAGTTTTAAATCTATTAATTGCTGCTACCCATTTTTCTTTTTTTATATAATGTCTACCTAAATACATTTCTTTTGATGCCAAAATATCATTTATTAGGCCAATTTTAAATTTTGAGTCCAGAGCAAAATCAGTATTTGGGTAATTCTCAATTATAAATTCAAATTTTTTTTTAGCTTCCAGTAGTGGTTTGAGATCTTTTTTTTCTCCTTCGATATTTTCGTAATATGATAAACCCATCAAATAATACACATAATCTAATCTAGGGTCTTTTGGATATGTTTTTAAAAATCTTTCAAGATTGTATATAGCATTGAAATAATTGCCCTCAATGTAATAGGCGTAAGATGCCATTAAAGAAGATTTCGGTGCCCAATCAGATTGGGGGAACAATAATTCTGCTTCTAAAAATTTTTTTGCAGCAAAAAATGTATCATTTTCCTCTAAGGCTTTTACACCTTCTTTGTATGCTTGTATCATTTCGTCTTCTTGATTAATTTCTTTAATTAAAGAAATTTCCTTATCATTTTTTGAACAAGCGTTTAGGATCAGGATTGCTAATATTATTATTAATTTAGAAAAGAAATTCATTTAATTTTACTATAATTTATATAATAAAAAAAACTAAGCGATAGACCTTAAATGACTCTTATTTATGAAGGTATTTGGCAAATGTTTTTCAGTAATCTCTATTAATGAAAAATTTTCATCGTTTTGGAAAACTTTTCTCAATAATTGGTTAGTTAATTTATGTCCTCCTTGAGAACAAACAATTTTTCCAATTATTTTATAACCCGCTAGATATAAATCTCCCATACAATCTAAAATCTTATGGTTTACAAATTCTTTTTTATTTCTAAGACCTTTGTCATTTAAAATTTCATTGTCCTTAACAACTATTGCATTTTCAAGACTTCCTCCTTGAGCTAGGCCCATCTCTTTTAATTTTTCTATATCTTCAAATAAACAAAACGTTCTGGAGTTATAAATATCAGTCAAATCTGACTCAAATACACTTACCAAATTTCTTTGCGTTCCAATTAAGTTATTTTCATATTTTAGTTCAAAATCTATATCCAAACTAACTTTGCTTGGCTCTATAGAAATTGTTTTTTTACCATCATTAAATTCAATTCTTTTTTCAATTTTAATAATCTTTATTGGTGCTTCACTACTTTTTATTCCAACTTTTGATATTTCTTCAATAAAAATTTTTGCTGACCCATCGAGAATTGGTACTTCCTGATTATCAATCTCTACTAGTGCATTATCAATTCCTAAACCATATAATGCTCCCATTAAATGCTCTATTGTTGATATACTAACCCCACTTTCATTTGCTATGGTTGTACAAAATACTGCACTACTAACATTAAAAATATTTGGAACTACTATATTATTTTCTTTTAAATCAACTCTTTTAAAAAGAATTCCCGAATTTGGTTTTGCTGGCTTAACCGTCATAGTTACATTTGCTCCACTATGAAGCCCAACGCCTTTAAAGATAATATCTCTATTGATAGTTTTTTGATTAAGAACAGACATAATTATTCTTATAAATAATTGGTTTAAATTTAGAAAAACAACAAATGTTACGAGAAAATACTAGTCTATTTGAAAAAATGAAAAAGTTTTTCAAAAAAACCTTGTTTTATTTGTTTTTTTGGCACAACTACAACCTCTTGTTTGTCATACATTTTTCTTAGTTTGTACCCAGATTGACAAACATCACCTAGGGTTTCCTCTAAAAAATCAATATCTTTAGAAAATGAAATTTTATCTTTAAATTTATTATCTAAAATTTTTGATCCTTCTCCCATCAGTATCATCTTAGATTGGGTCTTTACCTTTGCATTTGAGACAAGAGATTTATCACATAATTCAAGAATCTCTTCCGTTCTAGCAAAAGCTATTTTTTGTAGCATTTCCAAAGAAAAATTTGGATTATCAGTATGTTCGTTATTTTTTTCAAAATTTAATTTAAGTTTTTCTGCTTCATTAATATCAATTTTTAAAAGTAGAGAAATATCTTTAGTAATATGGTTTCCACCTATCGGCAGAACGTCCAAAAAGATCAATTTATCATTATAAAAGGAAATAATTGATGTTTTTTTAAAAGCAATATCAATGAAAGATACCTCTCCTGTTAAATTTAAATTATTTTTATAATTGATTGATTTTGCATAACTAGAGCAAATTATTTGATTAATTGATATATTTAATTCTGAAAAAATATTTTTAAAGCTAAAGACTAATTCACTTGGAAGACAGATAAAAATAATGTCTAGCGATATAAATTGGCAATCGATTTCATCTGGTAACTCAGAATAATCAACATTATCAATTTTATAATTATTTATAATTATGTGTGCAATATTATAATCTGAATAATATTTTTTTATTTGCTGCTTTGCTTCTTGAATTAAAAATATGATATCATCTTGTCTTAATTTCAGTTCTTCAATTTTTTTAAATACAGAAATTGCAACAGAAATCGTTTTTGAACTATCTATCATCAAATCTATATTATCAATATATTCATTTGTGGATTTTTCTAGCGATGCAATAATTTTTTGAATATCTGGTTTAAGATTAAATTGCTCTGTATAAAAATTACTCTCAATAAAAAAAGGATTATTCTTACTTTCCCCATTAAATGCACCTGCTCTTATTTTTGAAGAACCACAGTCAATTATTATTTGAAATTTTTTATCACTCATTACTTAGCAACTAAATGATTTTTAATTCTCAAATCAATAAATTTAAAATCTTTAAAATTATCATTATTGATAAGTTCCTTAGATAAGTTTAATGACGCTACAATATGTTCTTGTGGTAGCTTAATCAAAATATCCTTATCAGTTAAAATATCCCATCTACCTGATGGGAAAAAAGATAATTCTTTTAAATTTGAAAAAGACCACATAGATTTTTCAATATTTTTTTTAAATGATAAAAAATCTTGAGAATTAAATTCACCAAAAATGTATGGGAGTAGTTCGTTGTTACTTTTATCTTCAATTAACTTACCATTGGCACCTACTAGATATTGACTATTATTAGAAACTCGAGCAATTAATTTAGTTGGTTTAATTTTAATGTTAAGTGTTGATGGGTAAATTTTTTTTATATTAAACTCTTGTATAATATTATGTTTTTCTAAAATTTTTATTATTTCTTCCTCATTAATGACAAATATACTTTTGTATAAAAGGTTATTAAGGTTATTTAGGATCTCCAAATTTTTTCTCTCAGAAAGACCTGTAATGTTTATTTTAGTTATTGATGAAGATAAATTTTTTTGATCGTTTATAAATTTTGCACTAGTAGTGCTTAAAATGAATAAAAATAATAAATAAATTATTATTTTATTTTTTTTACCTATTGATTGATGCATCTTTTAAAATCCATTCAATTAATTTTATAAAACTTATACCCTTATGTTTTGCAATCTCAGGGACTAATGAAAGTTTAGTCATTCCAGGCTGAGTATTAATCTCTAACAAATAAAACTTCCCGTTAAAAAATTTAAAGTCAGATCTTGTAACACCTTTACAGCCTATAATTTTATGAGCTGCTCTTGCTATGCCAGTAATTTTAGCTAGATTATTTTTACTCAAATCTACAGGAATTAAGTGCTTAGTCTTAGCACTAGAATTATATTTTGCCTCATAATCATAAAACTTTCTTTTAGGCTCAAGTTCAATTGCACCAAGTGATTTATTATTCATTATTGCAACTTGGATTTCTCTACCTGGTATAAATTCCTCAATTAATATTTCATTATAACTTTTTAATACTTTTAAGTTTTTTAATATATTGGTCTTGTCACAAATATATACATGAACGCTAGACCCTTCATTTATAGGTTTTACTACTACAGGGAATTTTAATTTTTTTTCAATTAATTTTATAATGTTAAGTTTATTTTTTTTATGATTAAATTTAATATATTTTGGAGTTAGTATTTTATTTTTTATAAAAATTTTTTTTGAAATTTCTTTATCCATTGCTATTGATGATGCAATTACACCTGAGTGTGTGTATGGAATTTTTTTAGTCTCTAAAATTGTTTGAATGTATCCATCCTCACCAAATTGTCCATGTAGCGCATTAAAGATAACATCTGGTTTAAATGAAGTGATATTCTTTGAAAGATTTTTATCAGGCTCACTAATTAAAACCTTATATCCATTTTTAATTAACTCTTTGGCAACTTGCTTTCCAGTATCTAAGCTAATTAACCGTTCCTTAGATATACCACCAGATAATATTAAGATTTTTTTTGTCATTTTATTTTAAAATTTTAATTTCTTTTTCTAGCACTATTCCAGTTTTTTTTTCCACACTTGTCTTAACAAATTCAATCAATTTATTCATATCCTCAAAACTAGCATTATTTTTATTTACAAAAAAATTACAGTGCTTATTTGAAATGTGAGCATCCCCAAAGCTTATATCTAGTGGTACAGAATCTTTTATCAGCTCCCAGACCTTTTTGTCAGTTTGATCAATTGGATTCTTGAATGTGCTACCACTTGTTTTTAATTTTGTTGGTTGTGCTTTATCTTTCTTTTTCTTTAATTCTAAAACTTCGTTTTCTATTTCTTCTTTATTTTTTTTTGTTCCTTTAAAAGATGCGCTTAAAAAAATTAAGTCCTCTTTTAAATCATTGCTTCGGTATTTAAATATAACTTTACTCGCTGGTATTGTAAAAACCTGTCCATTTTTATCAATTGCTTGGATTGATACTAGCACATCTTTAAACTCTTTATTAAAGCATCCAGCATTCATCTTTAATCCACCACCTATAGTACCAGGTATGCATGCTAAAAATTCAAATCCACCTATTCCATTTTTCAGTGCAAAATCAGAAAGCTTTTTATCAAGACAGGCACTGCCAGCTATAATGACATCATTTGGTAATATAGAGATGTTGGAAAAATTTTTTCCTAGTTTGATAACAACACCATCAAATTTTTCATCACTTATAAGAGTATTCGAGCCTGCACCTAAAATATGTATTTTTTCTTTTTCTCCAAATTTTTTTAAAAATAAAATTAAGTCAGGTAAATTATCTGGTCTAAAGTAAACTTTAGTTTGTCCACCAATATTAAACCAATTGCTCTTTTTTAAATCATAATCAAAGTTAATTTTACTACTAATTTCATTAGAAAATTTTCTTATTTCTTCAATGCTCATTAGATCAATTCTGGTAATTGTCTCATCCATGCAGAAATTGTACCAGCACCCATACCAACAACTATCTTTTTGCCAAAAATAGTATTTTTAATAAATTTTGCTAACTGGTACTGATCTTCAACCATAAACAATCTTACTTTTGAATTTTTAATAATATTTTTTGCAAAATTATTATATTTAAAACCTAATTTTATTTTTTCTCCAGCGGTATAAATAGGGCATAATATTACAACATCAGCTTTTTTAAATGATAAGCTGAATTCTTTTTTAAGATCTTTTAATCTGGAAATTCTGTGTGGTTGAAATATGCAAATCACTTCTTCCTTTTTATAAGCAGCTCGCACACCATTTAATACTTCTCTAATTTCAGTTGGATGATGGGCATAATCATCATAAAAATTAGTTTCTCTATGTGTAAAAATTTTATTAAATCTTCTTTGAACACCCTTAAATTCTTTTAATCCTTTTTTGATTATATTTTGTGATATTCCTATTGTTACTGCCACAGCAATTGCTGCTGTAGAGTTTCTAATATTGTGAATTCCTAATAATGGTAATTTAATTTTTCTTATTGTTAAATTCTTTTTTCCTGGCAAATTTATAGCTAAATCATATTGAGAATATTCTTTTTCTTGTTTTATATTCTTAATATAGAAATTTGATTTATTATCAGTTCCATATGTATAATAATTCTTCATTTTTAATTTACTTAATAAATCTTTATTATTCTTGTCATCTATACAAATAAAAGACTTCCCAAACGAAGGGGCCTTATTGATAAATTTTATAAATAATTCTTTAAGATCTTTCATTGAATTATAAAAATCCATATGCTCACGATCAATATTTGTTACTATAGAATAAGTTGGTGGCACATGTATAAAGCTTCCATCTGACTCATCAGCTTCTAATATACACCAATCACTTTTACCTAGTTTTGCAGAATTTTTTATTGCATTAAGGACACCTCCATTAATAATTGTTGGGTCCAATTTTGTCTTTGAAAATATTGAGGCTAATAAAGATGTAGTTGTTGTTTTTCCATGTGAACCGGTAACAACTATATTTTTTGTTAAAGAGACTATATTTGCCAACATCTCTCCTCTTTTATAAATAGGTAATTGTTTTAGTTTGGCTTCAATTAATTCAGGGTTATTATTTTTAATAGCTGACGAAATGACAACAATTGTTGCTTTTGCTATATTTTTTTTAGTATGACTAATTGTAATTTTGACCTTATCTTTTTTTAATCTTTCAATATTTTTATTTGCAAGGACGTCACTCCCTTGAACATTAAATCCCATCCTTTTCATAATGAGTGCAAGGCCACTCATTCCAATACCCCCTATACCAACAAAATGTATAATTTCAGTTTTAGCTAATTTAATTTTCATTAATAACAGATATAATTTTCAGATTTATATTATTCCATGTGTTTTCATAGTTAAAATTCTTCATGTTCTTTTTTTTAACAAGATATTCTTCTTTATTATCAATAATATTAATTAGTTTATTGAGTAATGTTTTCTCATCTATTTCTTTTTGATTTAACAACCAATTAAAGCCAAGTTTATTATAAAAATGTGCATTTTCAAATTGATGGTTATCTTTCGCGGTTGGCAAAGGTATTGCTAAATATGGAGTCTCAGTAAAATTTAACTCAGCTAATGTTGATGCTCCTGCTCTAGTAATGCACAGGTCTGTTTTTTGCATAAAATTTATGACATCATCGTTAAAATTGAATAATTCACATTGAATATTCTTATCTTCGTAAGTTTTTTTAAAACTTTCAAAGTTAATAGAACTAGTTTGTTGGTAAATTTTTAGTTTATATTTTTTAGCTAATTCAATAATTGCATTTTTAACTAAATCATCAAATATTTTAGCCCCTTGACTACCACCTATTATAAGCAAATTAATTGTATCTAAGGATTTATTGTAATCTCTCTTATTATAAAAATTTTTTCTTAATAATGCTGGAATTACTTTAATTTTATTTTTAAATTTAATAGGAAATTTTTTGACATTATTAGAATAACAAAATATTTTTTGACAGTAACTTAAAAAAAATTTGTTTGATCTACCTAAAACCATATTTGGTTCAAATAACAACAGCTTAATATTTAAAATTCTAGCTCCTAAGCATAAGGGTAGCGACATGTATCCGCCTGTCGAAATTAATGTATCAATTTTATTTTTTCTTAAAAAAGAAATTGATTTAAAAATCAAAAATATCATAAAAATAAAATCAAGTGGTATTATTAATAAGTTTTTTGAAATTGGTCTCACATTAAATATTTTTAAATTGTACTCATCTTTGTTTAAAAATTTGACACCCCTAAAGTCAGATGTCATTGAAACATCAAAATTTCCCTCTAAATGTTTATATATTATGGTTGCGGGTATGACGTGACCTCCTGATCCACCAGTACTAATTAGTATTTTTTTATTCATTTAATTAATTTTTCTTTTTGTTAAATTTAAAATTATTCCAGATAATATAGAAACTCCTATAATTGAAGAACCCCCATAACTTAAAAATGGCAATGTCATTCCTGTTGTGGGAAATAGTCTTATATTCACCCCAAGATGTATTAATGCTTGAAAAATTATTAGACTTATTGCTCCAGTTAGCACTAGTTTATTTTTTTCACTTTTTTCTAAGTAAATTTTTTTAAAAATAGAGTAAATAAAAAATAAAAATAAAATTAATAAAAATATTATTGCAATAACACCAAACTCCTCTGAGATAACTGAAACTATATAGTCGGTATGAGCCTCTGGAACTCTTGTTTTTAAGGTACCTTCTCCTATTCCTTTGCCAAAAAAACCACCACTACTGATTGCTTCTATAGCTTTATCAGATTGAAAATTATGGGTTCCACCATCAGGGTTAAAGAAAGAGAGTATACGACTTTTAATATAAATAAATTTTGGGATAAAAAAAACTACGCATAGCAGGCTTATAATAGAAAGACTTATAAATAATAAAATGAATAATAAGTTTATGCCAGATACAAAAACTAATATTGCCCACGATAAAAACACTAAAAGTGTTTGACCGATGTCAGGCTGCATTATTAATAGTAACCCAGTTGGGATAATGGCGATAACAGTCAATAAATATTTGATATAAATATTATAATTTTTTTCACTACATAAAATTGTTGCAACAAAAATAATTATAAATGGTTTTAGTAATTCAATTGGTTGAAATTGAGGAAGAAAAAAAAGATTTAACCATCTTTTTGATCCTTTAACTTCAGTTCCAAAAATTGGAACTAAAAATAAAAAAAATAAAATAATAAAAAAAAGATAAATAGAGACTCTAAAAAGATTCTTTTCACTTAGAGAAGAGAAAAACACTAAGGTCAATAAGCCAATAAAAATATAGACCAAATGTTTAAAAAAGAAAAAATAATTATTTGTATCTAATTTATCAGAAGCAATTAATGAGGTTGAAACTAAAGAAAAAAATAAACCCAAACTAAACAAAATTATTATTAATAAAAGAATTGTTTTATCTATATTTTTCCACCAGTTATAATATATTGAGTTGAGTGAACTATTATTTATCATTTTATATAATTTTTAACAAGTTTATTAAAATATTTACCTCTCTCTTCAAAGTTTTTAAAACTATCAAATGATGCAGAGGCTGGACTAAAAAGAATTGTTTTTTTAATAAAATTATTTTCATTTTTAATATCTAAAAAAATCTTAGCAATTAGACTCTTTAAATTTAAAAATGATTTAAACGCCATTTTATTTTTTAATTCATTAATAAAAAATTTTTGATTTTTACCAAAAATATATAATTTGATCTTTTTACAATCATTTTTTTTAAGTAGAAATTTATCTCCTTTTTTAGGTAAACCACCTATTATCCAATAAATATTTTTTAATGATTTCAATAATTTTTCTGATGAAGAAAAGCTTGTTGCTTTAGAATCATTAATAATTTTTAAAAATTTAGAATTATGAATTATTTCTTGTCTAAAACTTAGTCCTTTAAAATTTTTTAATGATTTTAATAGCAAGTTATTCTTTAACTTTAATATCTTTGAAACCTTCAGCACAAATGTCAAATTTTCTTTATTACCATCTGTATCAAAATAATGATTATCAATTTTTTTAATAAACCTATCACTTATATATTTTTCTATTTTCAAAATTGATGGTGCAAATTTTTTTTGCTTTAATTTTCTTTTAATATAAAAATTTTTTGTATTTAAAATTGCAATATCATTTTTAGATTGATTTTTTATTAATTTAAATTTAGCACTTACATATTTATTTATAGTCTTGTGTCTTTCGAGGTGATCTGGTGAAATGTTTAAGATTAAAGATATATTTGTTTTAAATAACTTGCTGTATTCTAGTTGATAGGATGAAGCTTCTATTACAAATAAAGTGTCTTTTTTGATCTTTTTTTCAAGTAAAACTGGATTTCCTATATTACCAACTAAACGAACATCTTTTTTTTGATCCTTTAATATATCGTACAAAAGCTTAGCAGTAGTTGATTTTCCGTTTGTTCCTGTAATAGTTATTTTTTGATTAAAAGCATATCGACTATAAAAAATGTCTAAATCTGTATAAATTTTTTTATGATTTTTTTTTAAAAATCTACTTAATTTACAATTATTAATATCTATTCCTGGACTAATTATAATACAGTCAAATTCTTTTTTAACTATTTCTTTGTATGTTGTGTGAGTTTCTTTTATATTTTTTTTAGTAATTATTCGATCATCATATAAACTAATAATATTATTTTTTTTTAAATAACTATAAGTGGATAGACCACTTTTACCCAGACCATAAATCAGTATTCTTTTTTTTAAAAAGTTTTTTTCTAGATTTAACATTATCTAAGTTTTAATGTCGCTAATCCAATCATTGCTAAGATTATTGATATAATCCAAAACCTAATTACAACTGTTGACTCTGCCCAACCTTTTTTTTCAAAATGATGATGTATAGGTGCCATTCTAAAAATTCTTTTACCTGTAAGTTTGAATGAAAATACTTGGATTATAACTGATACAGCTTCTAACACAAATAGCCCACCTGTTATTGCTAAAACAATCTCATGTTTAGTAATAATGCCAATTGCCCCTAAAGATCCACCTAATGCTAATGAACCAGTATCGCCCATAAATATTTTAGCAGGTGGAGCATTGAACCATAAAAATCCTAAACAAGCTCCAATAATTGATCCACAAAAAACAGAAACTTCCCCCATACCTTCAAGATAGGGAATATTTAAATATTCAGAAAATACAATATTGCCCGTTACGTAACTAATAAATGCAAAACATGCTGCAACTAATATCACTGGCACTGTTGCTAAGCCGTCTAAACCATCTGTTAAATTAACTGCGTTGGAGGATCCAACAATTATAAAAATTGAAAATGGAATAAAAAACCATCCAAGATTAATAATTAAATTTTTAAAAAAAGGAAAATATAAATTTGTAAGTTCAGTGTTTTGAGATAATTGAGTTAAACCATAAATTCCAACAATGGCTATTAAAATTTGAGAAATAATCTTAAATTTAAATGAAACACCAGATGAATTTTTAAACTTAATTTTTTTATAATCATCATATGCACCTAATAGCCCAAACCCTGAAACAATAAATAACAAAAACCATATATGGTAATTTGATAAATCACCCCAAAGTAATATTCCTGAAAAAAGTCCAAGTAAAATTAAAACACCTCCCATTGTTGGTGTTCCAATTTTCTTAACGATATGTTCAGTAGGACCATCATCTCTTATTGGATCTAATATTTTTCTTGCTGAAAAAAATTTAATAAAAGGAGTACCAATTAATAAAACTACAAACATTGATGTAAACATCGAAAGGCCCGTTCTAAAAGTTAAATACTTAAATACATTTAGAAAACTGTATTGGTCAATTAATTGAGTAATAAGACTATAAAGCATTAAACTTTCCAGTTTTTAATTTGTTAACTAGATTGTTAAGTCCAGTAGAGTTTGAACCCTTAATCATTAAATAATCATTATTATTTAAATCATTTTTAATCAAATCAATTATTTTAGACTTATCTTTCAAAATGACCCCTCTTCGATGCTTATCAAGGTTTTTATAAGTATGTAAAATATGTTTGCCCACTACATTAATATTTTTAAGAGAAGTTTTATTAATTTCTTTGCCAGCCTCTAAGTGTAATTTCTTTGAATAATTTCCTAACTCCAACATGTCACTCAGTATTAATCTTTTTTTAGAATTATCAATTTTTAATTCATCAAAATTTTTTATAGCAGACTTTAATGACAATGGATTAGAGTTATAACTTTCATCTACAATGTAAATACTCTTTTTGTTTAATTTAACTTTTATAATATCACCACGGCCTTTTACCATCTCATAATCAAGAAATATATTTTTATCTAATTTTTGTGTATCTTTAAAAATTGATATAATTGCAATTGTGGCTAATAAGTTTTTTAAATTATTTTCAAAAATTAATCTTACATAAAAATAAGTTTGTTTTTTATTAATATTTACAAATATTTTGTATTTAGATTTTTCTTTAACTATTTTTTCTAGATAAATATTTGCTGATTTATTTTTTAAACTAAATGTAAAAATATTTATGTTTTTTTTCTTGGCAATTTTTTTATGTAAATTATAAAATCTGTCATCTTGGTTTAAAACAAGAATTCCATTTGTTTTTATATTATTAATAATTTCTGACTTTGCTAAAGCTACTTGATGAATGTTTTTAAAGTTTTTAATATGTGCGTAGGAAATATTTGTAATAACACCCACATCAGGCTTGATAATTTTTGATAGATAATCAATCTCACCTTTTTTATCCATTCCAATCTCAAAAATACCAAATTCATCATTTTTTTTTAGATTAAATAAACTTAATGGTACACCAAATTTATTATTAAAAGATTTTGGTGAATAAGTTACATTACTAATCTTACTTAAAGTTTTTCCTAACAATTCTTTAAGAGAAGTTTTTCCACAACTGCCTGTTATAGATATAATTTTACTAGATAAATTTTCTCTTAATTTTGATGAAGCCTCTGTTAAAAGTTGCAACGTATCATCTACTACAATTTTTTTTTTAGATTTTTTTTGATTGTTAGCTATTACTAATGATGCACCATTTTGGAAAGCTTCATTAACATATAGATTTCCATCTTTATTATTTCCTTTTATTGCAAAAAATATGTCATTTTTTTTTATTGTTTTTGAATTAATTGCTGCATTTTTTATTTTTATATTTGAATTAATTTGGGGAGAGTTGCTGATTTCTTTTAAAATATTTATTTTAATATTAGTTGAAAGAATTTTATTTTTTAATTTAATATTTTTAAGTATTTCTAATCTGTCAGAAAATTTGTTTACAAAATTTCCATAATCTTGTGTCTGTTCATGACCTTTACCTGCAATAACTAAGATATCACCAGTTTTTAAGTCTAATATAGCCTTATGAATAGCTTTAGACCTGCTTGAAATCTCAAAAACTTTTGATTTATCAATAGTTTTTTTAATAGCTAGTCTTATTTTTTTTGGATTTTCGTCTCTTGGATTGTCGTCAGTTAAATAAACTCTGTCACAATATTGATTGGCTATTTTTCCCATTATGGGTCTCTTGTCTTTATCTCTATTACCACCACATCCAAATACAATGAAAATTCTTTTATTTTCAAATTGTTCTTTCAAATTAGTCAAACAAGTTTTTAATGCATCAGGTGTATGGGCATAATCTAAAATAACCTTTGAATTATTTTTTAAAGTTCCAATTTTTTCAAACCTACCAATTACTGATTTTACTCTTGAAGCTAATTTAACTATTTGATCAAATTTTAAATTACTTTTTTTAGCAGCAAGCATTGCCATAAATAAGTTTTTTAATTGAATTTTACCAATTAAGTTTATTTGTAATTTATAATGTTTCTGATTATATTTAATTTCAACTATTTGTTTATCATCCCTAAATTGATGAGAATAAATGTCTATTCCATTATTACTTTTTGATAAAGCCTGAAGATCCAATTTATTATTTAGCGATATTCTTTTTAAATTTTTATATTCGGGAATTTTACTATCGGTGATGATAGTTCCTCTAGGTTTTAATAACTTCTCAAAAAGATATAACTTTGATTTGAGATAATCATTAAATGTTTTGTGATAATCTAAATGATCATGAGACAAATTTGTAAAAATTGTAGTATTAAATTTTAAACCATCAAGTCTATTTTGCTTAAGACCATGACTAGAAGCTTCCATTATAACATTGTCAATTTTTTGTTTTTTTAAATCATTTAATATTTTGCTTAATTTAATTGGATCTAATGTTGTATTAGAAACTTTCTTTAAACTATTTTTTGTCTTAACTCCTAATGTTCCAATAGAAGCTACTTTTTTATTACCTAAGTTGAGTAGCTGAAAATAAAAATCTGCAATTGATGACTTTCCATTTGTTCCTGTTACAGCAATTAAATTTTTAGGTATATTTTTTTTTGTCTTATATGATAATTCTGATAATACTTTTCTTACATTTTTTGATCTTAAAAATAACACTTTATTTTTAATACCTTCAAATTTTTGCTCTGAAATAATAACTGTTGCACCCTTTTTAATTGCATGGTCTATGAATTTAGTTCCATCTGATTTTGTTCCTTGGATTGCAAAAAAAATATAATCTTTTTTACAATCTTCACTGTTAAAACTAAGACCAACAAACTGATGATTTTTAAATTCTTTTTTAATATTTTTAAGGAAGTTGCCAATCAACATATAAGTATTAATTTTCTATATGTTTTGTGGCCAAAATAGGCCCAATTTTTTCTATGATTTTTCCAGCTACTTCAACAGATGTCCACCCTGCTGTATTAAATGGGGTTCCTTTATATGAACCTTTTTTATTTTTATATTCATATACGTAGTCTGATGAAGTTTTTGGCTCATCAAGTAGAACTATCAGCACATATTTAGGTTTAGAAGTGGGGAAAATACCTGCAAATGTATTTACTTTTGCTTTAGAGTAACCTCCTACTATTGTTTTTTGAGCAGTTCCTGTTTTTCCACCAACTTCATAACCTTCAATGTTTACAAGTCCTGCTGTACCTTCTTTAGTATTTACAATTTTTCTAAGTATTGGATTTATCTTCTCTGAAATACCAGCTTTGATTATTCTTCTTTCTTTTTCAGGATCTTTTAATTCTTTTTTTATTAAGCTGGGCTCAATAGCAAAACCACCATTTGAAATTATTGCATAAGCTTTTGCTAATTGTAATGGAGTGGTAGTTATTCCATGTCCAAAAGACACCGTCGCAAGTTTACATTTTCCCCACTTAAATGGAATTGGCTCTCCAACCTCCTCTATATCAAAATTTATTTTATTTAAGATTCCAATTTTTTCTAAAAAAGCTTTTAATTTAATAATTTCTAATTTTTGTCCAATTCTTACAGATCCTATATTTCCAGACCTAATTAAAATTTGTTCTACGGTAAGATCTGATGGTATTTTATTGTCATATTCAGAGATACTACTTTTTCCACATTGTAGTTTTTTTTCTAAATTTAAAAATTCTGTGTCAGTATCAATTAAGCCTTCCTCTAATCCAGCTGCTACTGTAAAAGTTTTAAATACCGAGCCCAGCTCATACACTCCTTTTGTTGCTCTATTAATAAAGTTGAGATCTACTATCGTCTCTCTTTTATTTAGATCAAAATCTGGATAAGAAACCATAGATATAATTTCTCCATTATTAACATTCATCAAAATTGCTGTACTACCTTTACTTCTAAATATAGATTGAAACTTTACTAACTCTTCTCTAATTAAAAATTGTATGTCAGTATCTACTGTTAATTTAAGTGGTTCGTTTGTTTGTTTTAATTTTTCATTAAAGGATTTTTCAAGTCCTGATATACCTTTATTGTCATCATCTATTTGACCAATAATATGACTAAAGAGATTTTTTTGAGGATAAATTCTAGTTAATTTTTCTTCTGACTTAATTGATTTATCTCCAAGTAACATAATTTTTTCATAATTGTCAGAAGATATTTTTTTTTCTAAATAAAAGAATTTATTTTTTTCAAGCTTCTTAGTAATCTCTTCATAGTTTTTATCTGGGAATATTAACTGTAAATTAATTAATAGTTTTTTTTTATCAATTACTTCAATAGGGTTAATACCAATATCTATCGACTTAACTGTTTTAACTAAATAATTTCCATTTCTATCAAGTATGTCTGCTCTATAGTTTTTATTTATAGTTGAGAATTCCTTGGTATTTTCTTCTTTTAACGAGCCTAAATGAAGCAATTGTATTGAATAAATTACTGAAATCACCAAAAAAACAAAAAAAATAAACGCTATTCTATTAAATTGTATATCTAAATTAGTTTTACTTTTTTTATATGAAAATTCATTTTCATATTCTTCTAGAATAATATTCTTTTTATTGTTCATTTTCATTTTTGCTGATTAAGTCTTTTATTTCTAAAGTTTCATTATTTTTAATGATTTCCTTAATATTCATAATTTCAATTTTGATTAAATCTTTTTCAAAGTATTGCGTTTGATACTGAACTAATTTTTCAGGAGAGCTCAAATAGTTAAACTCAAGCAATGCATCTTCGAGTTCCGATTTTAAAGGTCTTATATTTTCTTTAACTATAAAAATTTGATCTTCTATTTCTTTTGTAGAAGTTTTAATAAGTGATGTAATTAATATTAATACGAAAATAACAGCTAACACTAATTGTTTCATAGTTTTTTTGATAAATTTTCAATGTCAATTAAATGTTTAAATTTATCTAAGATATCTGTTTCAAAATCGAAAAAATCTTCTTTTTTAATTACATAACGTAACTTGGCTGATCTAGAAGGTGGATTTTCTCTAATTTCTTTATCACTTGGTACTATTGGTTTTTTTATAACAGATTTAAATAAATTTAATTTTTCTTCTGTTTTTGGCATATGTCTTGAGATGCTTTTATTTTCAGATAAACTTTTAAAAAAGTATTTAACAATTTTATCTTCTAAAGAATGAAATGTTACAACTGCAATAACTCCATCCTTTTTAACAACTTTAGCAGCATTAATTAATCCATAAATTAGTTCACTAATTTCTTTATTTACAAATATTCTTAATGCTTGGAAAATTTTAGTTGCACTATGTGTCTTATAATTTCTTTTTCTTTTCGAAGATTCTATAATCCTAACTAGCTCTTCTGTTGTGATCTCTCTTTTAGATCTGTCTTCAACAATATTGTGTGCTATTCTTTTACTGTCTGCTTCGTCACCAAAATATTTAAATATTTTGGTAAGTTCTTTTTCATCTAATTGATTAATTGCTTCTTTTGCTGAAAATTCATTTATACCCATTTTCATATTAAGTTCACCAATGCTATCAAATGAAAGACCTTTTTTTGGGTCTTTAATCTGGTTCAAGGAATATCCTAAATCAAAAATTACAGCTTTTATATTTTCATGTTTTAACTTTAGATTATTTAATTGACTGAATTTTATATTTTTAAATAACAGCCTATCCTCAAAACTATTTTGAAGTTCTTGAGCTTTTATAGAGCTCTCAGAATCTCTATCTAATGCAATTACTTTTGTTTCAGGAAAGTTTAATATTCTTTTTGTGTATCCGCCTTGACCAAATGTACAGTCAATAAATGTGCCACCATATTGAGGGGTAATAATGCTAATTATTTCACTTAGCAATACCGGATAATGATTTCTCACATCTGGTATTATGGTGGCTATCATTTATTTTTTTGAAGACCATTAATTCTTTTGTCTTCTTAAAAATGCTGGGATTTCTAGATCATCATCTTCTGAAGTGTTTTCCGAAGTTTCAGTTGATAAAAATCCTTCTGTCTCTGAAGTTACACTATCCGAACTAAATAGATCTGGTGCGTCTTCACCTTCTACACCAAAGTTTTCAAGTCCATTAGAAACATGCTCCTCTTCTATTGGGCTATTTTCTTCAGACTTTGCAGTAGTAAGTGCTTCCTCTGAAAAAGATTGCTCATAATCATTTGATTGATTGTTTTCAACAATACTTTCAACTTCTTGATTGCTAACAGTTTGCTCATTCATCATTTCTGATGATGCAGTATTTGTAACTGGTTCTGCAATTATTTCATTTTCTAACTTTAATGCATTTGCTCCATGAGAAATAGGGCTAGTCATTGTAGGTGAAAAATTAAACGATTGAGCAGAACTAGCACTGTTAAAATCTGAATAACCAGGATTTCTATTTTGTATTCTGTGAACCATATTAATTACAGATTTACTTTCTGGTTGTTGTCCATCTAGTGCCGTTGCAACTATTGATACTCTAATTTTTCCATCAAGGTCGCCAGATGTAATAGCGCCAATAATCACCTCTGCTTCAGGATCTACTTCAGCTCTTATTTTATTAACAACTTCATCAACCTCAAAAAGTTTAAGATCCTTACCACCAGTAATATTTACTAGTAATCCTTTTGCACCCTTTAACGTATAATCATCAATCAATGGGTTACTAATTGCCATGTCTGTTGCTTTAGCTGCTCTACCTTCTCCTTCAGCCTCACCAGTTCCCATCATTGCTTTGCCCATTGAAGCCATTACAGTTTCAACATCAGCAAAATCTAGATTAACTATACCTGGTCTAACCATTAGATCAGTTACACTCTGTACACCTTGCATTAAAACATTATTTGAAAGATTAAAAGATTCTTCAAATGTAGTTTGTTCATTTGCAACCTTAAATAGGTTTTGATTTGGAATTACAATAATTGTATCTACATGTTTTCTTAATTCTTCTAGGCCTACCTGAGCTCTTCTCATTCTTGATGGCCCTTCATATAAAAAAGGAAGTGTTACAACACCTACTGTTAAAATATTTAATTCTTTAGCAGCTCTTGCAATAACGTGTGCAGCGCCTGTGCCAGTTCCACCACCCATACCAGCAGTTATAAAAACCATGTTTGCACCCTGAAGAGTATTTACAATTTCATTTAAAGATTCATCTGCAGCTGCTTGACCAATGTCATGTTTTGCTCCAGCACCTAAACCTTTTGTTAAACTTAGGCCAATTTGAATTCTTGCTTTAGCTTTACTTAACTTTAAATCTTGAGCATCTGTATTTACTGCTATGAACTCTACTCCTTGAAGTCCATTATCAATCATTTCATTAAGTGCATTTCCACCTGCTCCGCCAACTCCCACTACTAATAATCTTGGTTGTAATTCTTTTATTTCTGGTGATTTAAAGTTAATTGTCATTTTTATTTCCCCTCATTGTTATTAAAATGTTTTTCCCATTTAAGACTAGCACGATTTAGATTTGCTTTTTTTCTTGCGTTGATCTTAAATTTTTCAAATGCTGCTGGTTCCCATATTTGGAATGTTTGACCTTGGCCAACAAACAACATGCTATTTTTTATTTTTGCATGTTTTAATAATTTTGTTGATAATGAAATTCTACCTTCACTATCAAATTGTAAATTCATACTCTCAGATAAAATTGATGTTGCAAAATAATCTCTTTTTTCTTCAAATGGACTTAATGAATCTATGCTTGCAGAAAGTTTTTCAATTCTATCTTGTGAGCAAGCTTCTATAGACTGATTATTAAATGAGGGATAACAGATAACACCATTGTATCCTAAGTTAGAAAGGTGAGATCTAAAACTAGCAGGCACAGATACCCTTCCCTTTTTGTCTATTTTGTTCTCGTAAGTAGATAAAAACATATTTTTTATATTTCATAAATTCCATATTTGGGAATATATGGGACAATATGGGTTTTTAAAGATAGAGTCAATATGTTCATTTTAGGCTTATTTGGCAATGATTGTAGATAACTTTTATGTATCTACATAAAGTCAAAAATCAATTTTTAGTTTCAACTCAATACAATTCTAAGACTAAAAATAAGAACAGAAATGATTCAATTATGAATCAAAAGGTGAACATCTAAAATTAATTAAAATTGAACTGTGGATAAGTTTGCTAGACAAACTATAAGCCGGGTTCTGTCATTTAAACCTATCATTTCTCTAGGCTTAAGATCACTCTTAAGCTCATGCAACTAACCCTGATGACTAGCCAAAGACGGCTTTTAGTTTTGCAACAATGTCATCTCTACTTAGTCTTGCTCCCAGTGGGGTTTTCCAGCGTTCATTGTTACCAATAGAACCGGTGCGCTCTTACCACACCTTTTCACCCTTGCCATGTTATGGCGGTATATTTTCTGTGGCACTATCCCTAGGGTTTCCCCTGCCAGGTATTATCTGGCACTGTGTCTTTGCGGAGCCCGGACTTTCCTCTTTAATAAATTAAAGCGATAAGTCGTTCATCTAGCAAATGTAATTTATTACTTAATTATAGAACTTCAAGAAAAATTTAACTGTATGCTTTGATGAGGCTTTTATTGATTAATAAGGATTCTTGATCAATTTTTCCATCAACCAACTCTTGTCTAAATCTTCTTTGAAAAGATTTTATTAATTCTCTTAAATATTTATTCCTACCAATATTTTTTGGAAATGTTTTTGAATATCCAATCTTAAACAGGTTTCTAAAAAAAATATTCTCTTCTATCTTGCTTATTTTTAGCTTTCTATTCTTTAGTAAATCTTGCTTATTTAATGTGTGCCATATCCCTATTTTATTTTTAGCCAAATATTCCCATGGAAACTTTTCACCTGGATCTTTTTTTCTAAGTACTGCTATGTCTGAGTGTCCCAAAATATTCTTAGGATTAATTTTATATTTTTTTATTAAAAACTTACTTAACTTTACAAGAGTAGTAATTTGTTTTTGTGTAAAATTTTTATAACCATACTCATGTCCTGGGTTTGTAATTTCAATACCAATAGAATTTTGATTTAAAGACTCATAATTTTTCCAAGAAGATTTTCCTGCATGCCATGCAATATATAAATCAGGTACTATTTTTACAATTTCTCCATTATTTTTGATTAAATAATGACAGCTAACCTCAGATTGTATTTCTGTTAATCTTTTCAAAGCATTAGATTCGCTTTTCATACCCGTATAATGAAAGATAATAAATTTGATTTGCTTAGAAGTTCTTTTTTTAGGATTAAAATTTAGGGAATAGTTTAATATTGTTTTTAAAGCCATTTTTGCGTCATATTTAGAGCTAAATCTAGATTTACATTGGTATTATATACATTATATAATCATAGGATAATGAAAAAAATTTTAATAACTTCACTAATAAGTTTAATGTTAGCAACGAATGTGAGTGCTGATACAGACGGGGAAAACAACTTATCTAAAAAAAATTCTGGTGAAGTTAAAGACTGTTTTGAAAATGTAAACAGAGCAACTTTTAAATTTAACCAAGTGTTAGATGGTGTTATTTTTGAACCTGTTGCAAAAGCTTATAGAATTTTACCCTCTCCAGTTAGAGCTGGGACAGGTAATGCTCTAGACAATCTCTCTACACTTGTAACAATACCTAATAATATTCTACAAGGAGAATTTAAAAAAGCTGGAGTTAACACAGGTAGATTTATTGTTAATACAACAGTTGGGGTTGTTGGAATATTTGATGTGGCTGAAAAAATTGGTTTTCCAGTGTATGAAAAAGAAGATTACGGCCAAACACTTGGTGTAATGGGTGTTGGTTCAGGATGTTATCTTGTTCTACCTGTTTTAGGACCATCCACCGTTAGAGACACAGCTGGATCATTTGCAAATATATTAGGCGGAGATGCTTGGTATAACGTTACTGTAGCTAATGATACTCAGCATTTTTCTGACTTTGATTATTACGCATCAAGAGCAAGTTCTGGGATAGATTTTAGAGCAAAAAATATAGACTCGTTTGAAAATTTGGAAAAAAATTCATTAGACTTTTATGCTTCAGTTAGAAGTTTATATTTGCAAGATAGACAACAAAAAATAGCTAACTCTAATGCAATAACTGAAACCCAAAACGATAGTGATTGGGAAGAAATAGAAGCTCAATAATTTATAAAACTTAATGAGATTAAAAAAGTTTTTAATATTTGCCTTCGTCATAATTAACTTTATTGGTATTAATCAATCATATTCAATTGAACCAGATGTATTTGTTCAATCAACTGTGAATAGAGCTTCTGAGGCCTTAAATAACAAATATTCAAAAGAAGAAAAAATAGAAAAGCTAAAACAAATTGCAAGTGAAACAGTTGATATTAATGGTATTGGTTATTACACTTTAGGAGCTTATAGAAAAAATATAAGTGACAATGAAATAAATCAATATGAGATGCTTTTTGAACAATATTTTCTAAAAAGTTTTTCTAGTCGACTGGCTGAATACTCAAATCCAGAGATTGAAGTTATATCTAAAGAAAAATTAAATGAAAATTATACAATGGTATCTAGTATTTTAGTTGGAACAGAACAAAGGCCTGAGGTTAAAATTGATTGGAGAATTTATACAAAAAATCCAGAAAATCCTTTAATCAGAGATTTAATTATTGAAGGCTTAAGTCTAGCAAGAACTCAAAAGGAAGAATTTTCTTCTATCATTCAAAGTAATGATGGAGATATCAATGCTCTTTTTTCTACTTTAAAAGAGTTTATTAAATAATCATCTATAAAAATAATTTTTGGTGGGCCCGCCAGGACTCGAACCTGGGACCAATACATTATGAGTGTACTGCTCTAACCAACTGAGCTACAGGCCCTAAAAAATTAAACTTTAATTATATTATAATGCAACCGATGTCTAGTATAGGTAAAAGATAATGAAAATGGTGGGAACTGATGGTTACGCTCCATCTACCCCTCGAATGTCAATCGAGTACTCTACTATTGAGCTAAGTTCCCTTAAATTAATTTAAATTATAATTATTTTTAGAAAATATATTTGTTTTTTTTTCGATTGAATACATCAAAGATAAGTTTACCCAAAATAGTGTTAAATTATAATCACTAAAAAAGGCTCCAGAGGGTAAAAGGGGGATGAAAGAAGTCAATAAAAATATAAAACATCCTAATTGAATATAATTTTTTTTCTGAAAAATTATTTTAAATTTACAAAAAATTAAATTAAATAAAATTAGTAACAATACTACTGTCCCTATCAAGCCATGTTCAGATAAAAATTCAAAATAAATTTGATGTGGATGAGTACTACAAAAATAATCACTATCTTTTATGGGCATACAGCTTATCGAACGATAATTTTTGTTACCAACACCAAATATTGGGTTTTCTTTAAATATATTGAATCCAGATTTATAAAGATTTAGGTATGAGTTACGTACCCATTTTTCTTCATTGTCGTTTATTTTAGTTTTATTAAATAAAAAATTATTGAAAGATTGAGTTATTTGAGTTTTTGCTAAAACTATTGGTTGTACTAGTTGAGGTCCATATCTCATTTTTAGATAATCTGATTTAACCAATAATAAACCAATAATTATAAATAATGAGAAAGCTAAAAAAAGTTTTGTTTTAAATTTATAATATTCATTAAAACCATAAAAAATTATAAATCCTAAAAATGCTTTAATTGTATTTGATCTTTCACCACTTAAGAATATAGCAACGAAAAATAATATAGAAATTATTAGAATTATGTTTTTATTATTTTTTAAAAATTCATTTTTTAAAATTAAAAAATAACCAATAATAACTAAATAGAATCCATTGATATAACCACCTACAATCGCCTCATCTTTAAAAAAACTAACGATTCTTTGCCCAAGATGTGCATCTTTATAACCAAGTATATTTTGTCCAAAAAAGCTTTCTATGTAAGTATCTACAGCCACAATAGTAAGTGTGGCTACCCATATCACAAAAATTCTATTGAAAGAGTTTTGATGATAAAAAAAATAATTAAATGCACAAAAAAGAATTCCAAAACGAATAAAACCAAAGTTTCTATTTACTCCTAAGGAAAAATCTTTTGAGATAAATGAATTAAAAACCAAATATAAGCATAATAATAATATTAATTTTACAGTTTTATTTGATAAAAACTTGAAATCTTTTTTATATAGAATTAACAAAATAAATGAAAAATCAATTAATAGAATATTAGCTAGAGAAACTGCTGGTCCAACTATTATCGATGCAGGTATAAAAGAAAATAGTATAAAAAAATAAGAATTGAGGATATTATTTTTCATTTGGTGAGATGTAATACACTATTTAGTTAATAAAAATAAATAATAAGATCAATCATTTGCCAAAGGCTTGGTTTAACCTAACTTTCTAGAAAACTCTTTAACTGCTTTGATCTGCTTGGATGTTTTAGTTTTCTAAGTGCTTTTGCTTCTATCTGTCTAATACGCTCTCTAGTTACAGAAAACTGAAGACCTACTTCTTCAAGAGTATGGTCTGTATTCATTCCAACACCAAATCTCATTCTAAGAACCCTTTCTTCTCTTGGTGTTAAAGTGGATAAAATCTTAGTCGTTGCTTCACTCAGATTAGATTTAATAGCTTGTTCTAAAGGTGCTAATGCTTTTGTATCTTCAATAAAATCACCTAAACTACTATCCTCTTCATCTCCAACTGGTTTTTCAAGAGATACTGGTTCTTTTGAAATTTTTAAAACTTTTCTGACTTTATCTAAAGGCATTCTTAATTTTTGTGCTAGTTCTTCAGGTGTAGCCTCTCTACCAAACTCACTTAAAATTAATCTTTGGGTTCTTACAATTTTATTGATAGTTTCAATCATATGAACTGGAATTCTAATCGTTCGCGCTTGGTCAGCAATAGATCTAGTGATTGCTTGTCTAATCCACCAAGTGGCATATGTTGAAAATTTATAACCCCTTCTGTATTCAAACTTATCTACAGCTTTCATAAGACCGATATTTCCTTCTTGAATAAGATCTAGAAACTGAAGTCCTCTATTTGTATATTTTTTTGCAATTGAAATTACCAATCTTAAGTTTGCTTCAACCATTTCTTTTTTTGCAATTCTAGATTCTTTTTCACCTTTTTGAACTCTGCTAACTATTTTTTTATAATCAGTTACCGAAATTCCAAGTTTATGACTAATCTCAATTAATCTTTCTCTAATATTCTTAAATTCATCTTTGTTTTTTGAAAAAAACTGTTTCCACATTGGATTAGTATCCAAGAACTTTTTAAGATTTGGGTTAATTTCATTGCCAATATAAAACTTAATAAATTCATTTCTTGGAATTTTTTGATCCATTGCCAACCTTAGAAGATTTCCTTCTAGTGAAACAATTTTTTTATTTTCCACATAGTGTTTTTGAACCAATTCTTCTAATACAGAGGGTGACAATTGTAATGATTTAATATTTTCTAAAATATCACTTACAATTTTATCATGTCCTTTTTCTTTAGCGGCTGAGAAACTTGCTGCGTTTAAAATACAATCAAGTTTTTCTTTTTGATACTTGATTAATTTTGCATATTCTTTTGTTAAAGTATTAACAGTTTTTAAAACTTTTGGTTTGATTTCAGTTTCCATTGCTGCAAGCGTTGGATTAAACTCATCATCGTCTCCATTATTCTCATCATTTTTACCAGTTTCCCCAGAATTTCTTTGTTTAGCACTTGGCCCTGTATTTTCATCTTCCATGTAGTTAGTATCAATATCAATAATTTCTCTAACTAATATTTCATCACTTTGAAGTTTTTCATCCCACTCTACAAATTGTTGTGCAGTAATTGGACTTTGTGCTAATGCGATAAGCATTACATCTTTTCCAGCTTCTATTCTTTTTGCAATTGCAATTTCACCTTCACGAGACAAGAGTTCTACTCCACCCATCTCTCTTAAATACATTCTTATAGGGTCATCACTTTTCTCAATTGTCTTGCCTTCTTCTTTAGATGAATTTTCTTTTTTTCTTAAAACTTTAAAGTCAGATTTTTTTTCAACCAATGCTACACTCTCATCAAGAATGTGCATGAAGGCTTGTTCTAAATTTTCGTCTGAAAGATTTCTTTTACCTAATGATTTATTTAGCTCATCAAAAGTTATAAATCCTCTATGGGTTCCACGACCCATAAGTCTAGCAAATGATTTTGTAATTATTCTTTCCACAATAGTATATTTGAGAAGACTTATATAAGCCCAATTTGAGAAAAATCCACGTATTTTTTGAAGGATTTAATTGATGTTTTTTTGTTTTTTTAGCTCTCTTATTTCGTTGAAAGTGCTTTCGCTTAAATCTTTAGAGAACTTCGACTCGAGCTCTTCAATCCTAAACTCTAAATCGTAGTTTTTGAGGTCTCTAGAAACTTCGTCTAATAATTCAAACATTTTATTCTGATCATTTTGGTGGTTATTTAGAATATGTTTTATTGAGGCAAATTTAAAAATTTTTTCAGTTAATTGAGGGTCAATTGGAATTTGATCTAAGGTAAGTTTTTCTCCACTCTTTAGTTTAGTTATCAAAGTTTCAAGGATTAATTTATTTTCTTCGCTAAATAGATTTATATTTTCAATCATGTGAATATTTTCTTGAAATAAATCTAAGTTATTCATTATTAAATAAAGCAATGAAAATTCTTTAAGCTCAACACCGCTCAATAATTTACTTTCGTTAAAGTGTTTTTGAGTAGACTGTAATGATTTAACTTTTTTAGTATAAAATTGTTTTTTTCCAATATTGCTATGTGGGGTTAAAGATGAAATTTTCTCCAAGAAAAACTCTAGTACGTATTTTTTTATGAAATCATCTTTAATAGTTGCAGCAATAGCTCTTAATTTTTTTTCAAAAATAGCCATTGATGAAGGATTGTTATCTGTTTGTTGTTTATAATGGTTAAATATAAACTGATGAATTGAAATTTTTGCCTGTTTTGTAAAATCAATAAAATTTGCTTTACCATTTTTATTTGCATAACTATCAGGGTCTTCTCCATCTGGTAAAAAAAGAAACGAGATTTGTTTTTCTGGTTGTAATTCTTTAATTGAATTTTCTGCTGCTCTAAGAGCTGCTTTGTATCCACTTTCATCACCATCAAAACAAATAATAATATCTTCAAAGAATTGGTTAAGCATTAAAATTTGACGATCCGTTAAAGAAGTTCCAAGATTTGCCACAACATTTTCAATCCCATTTTTACTTAAACCAACTACATCCATATATCCCTCAACTAAATATACATGATCTATTTTATTAGATAATCTTCTAGCTAAATCTAAATTATATAAGTTAGAACCCTTTTTAAAAAAAGGTGTTTCAGGCGAATTAATATATTTTGCTGAATAACTATTTTCCTGGATGGTTCTTCCTCCTAACCCAATAGGTTGACCTGAAATATTGTTAATTGGAAATATTATTCTATCTCGAAATCTTTCAACGTATGTATTCTTTTTTTCATCTAAATAAAAAAGACCACTTTCAACTAAAACTTTTTCACTAAATTCATCTTTTAATTTTTCATAAAAATTAGAGTTTCTTTCAACAAACCCTATTTTAAAATTTTTGACTTCATCTTTACTAAGGTTTCTTTTTTTTAAATAGTCTCTTGCAATAGTTAAGCTTTCATTCTTTAAAATTTCATCATGATAAAATTGAACATATTGATTGTAGATTGAGCAATATTCTTGCCAATTTTTTTCACGCTCTTCATCTTGCTTTGAAAACGTATAAGGTCTCATACCTGCAAGATTTGCTAATGATTTTACTGCTTCTCCAAATTTCAAATTTTGAGTTTTCATTACAAAATCAAAAATATTTCCATGTTCCGATGTTGCAAAACAATGATAAAATTCTTTTTCATCATTAACTGTAAATGAAGGCGTTTTTTCAGTTTTAAAGGGTGATAAACCTACAAATTCTTTGCCTCTTTTTTTAAGACTGACAGACTTTGATACAACTGTCGAAACCTTTAAACGAGTTTTAATTTCGTCCAAATACTCTTTTGGGTATTTCATTATTTATTTAATAGTTCTTTTAGCAAAGGTCCAGCTTTAGCAAAATCTAGATTGTCAGGGTATGACTTCTTTAATTCACCCATTACTTTACCCATGTCTTTAATTGATGCAGCACCCAATTTACTTATTGTATCTACACATATTTTTTTAGTTTCTTCATCACTTAACTGCTGTGGTAAAAAACTAGATAAAAGATCAAATTCATTTTGCTCAACTTCTAACAAATCCATTCTTTCATTTTTTTTATAGATCTCTATTGATTCGGTTCTTTGCTTAATCATTTTCTTTAAAAGTTTTTTTATATCATCATCGTCTGTTTCTTTTATGTTGGCTCCAGATCGATTGACAATATCAAGATCTTTTATTCCAGATAAAATTAACCTGTAGGTTGAGATTTCAACCTTATTTTTTGATTTTAGAGAATTTTTATAGTTAGTTTCTATTTTTTCTTTCAATGTCATAATATTTTTTAATCTACTGCAAAGTGAAAATTCTTCAAAAGAAAAATTGTTTTTTTATAATTTTATAATACATCTCTGTTGCGATAATTAGGGTTTTATTGTATTAACCTTTAACTCATGAGTTGTAATTGATCAAAAAAGCAAAAAAGATTAGCTCTAATAAAATCTCACAGATTCACACAGGCGTTTTAGTTCTTGAAAATAAAACTATCTTTAAAGGAGTTGGTATTGGCTATCAGGGAATAGCGACAGGTGAAGTATGTTTCAATACTTCTCTAACTGGCTATCAAGAAATTATTTCAGACCCCTCTTATGCTGGGCAAATTATCAATTTTACCTTTCCTCACGTTGGTAACGTTGGAACTAACAAGCAAGATTTAGAGTCTGATAAAGTTTGGACCAAAGGTGTAATTTTTAACTCTGAAATAACAAGTCCTTCTAACTATAGATCTTTAGCTAATTTAGACCTGTGGTTAAAAAAAAATAAAATTGTTGGGATCACTGGTTTAGATACAAGGGGCTTGACTAATTATATTAGAGATAAAGGAGCCCCTAAAGGTACTATTTCTTTTTCTAGTAAAGGAAATTTCAATATTAGTAAATTAGCAAATATCACAGCGAAATGGAGTGGATTAAATAATTTAGATTTAGCAGAACAAGTAACTACTAAAAAAAATTATATTTGGTCAGGTTTTAAAACTTGGAAAAAAGAAACTGGTTATTTAAAAAATAAAAAAAATTCATTACATATTGTTGCAATCGACTATGGTATTAAAAAAAATATTCTAAGATATTTCTCAGATCTTAACTGTAAAGTAACAGTAGTTTCATGCAAAACGAGTGCAAAAGACATACTTAAATTAAAGCCAAATGGGATCTTTTTATCTAATGGTCCTGGTGACCCTGCAGCAACTGGTAAATATGCAATTGAAATCATTAAAGAATTAATCAAAAATAATTTACCTATTTTTGGTATTTGTCTTGGTCATCAAATTCTAGCTCTAACACTAGGTGCAAAAACTAAAAAAATGAAACTAGGTCATAGAGGTGCTAACCATCCAGTTAAAAATTTGATTAAAGACAATGTTGAAATCACTAGTCAAAACCATGGCTTTGAAATTGTAAGAGCATCATTGCCAAAAAATATTGAAGTCACTCACAAATCTTTATTTGATAATTGTATTGAAGGAATTAGATTAAAAAATAAACCTGTTTTTTCTGTTCAATATCACCCTGAATCAAATCCAGGACCGCAAGATAGTGTTTACTTATTTGAAGAATTTATTAACAACATAAAAAAAAATGCCAAAAAGAAAAGATCTTAAAACTATATTAGTCGTTGGTGCCGGACCCATTATCATAGGTCAAGCTTGTGAGTTTGACTACTCAGGGACACAAGCCTGTAAAGCTCTTAAAGATGAAGGTTATAAAGTTATTTTAATCAACTCTAACCCAGCAACGATCATGACGGACCCTGGTGTTGCAGATAAAACTTATATTGAGCCAATAACGTTAGAGGTATTAGAAAAAATTCTAAAAAAAGAAAAACCAGATGCAATTTTACCAACAATGGGTGGTCAAACTGCTTTGAATTTAGCAATGGAAGCGGAGAAAAAAGGAATTCTTAAAAAATACAAGATTGAGTTAATTGGAGCGAATTCTAAAGCGATCTCTAATGCAGAAGACAGAAAAAAATTTAGAAAAAACATGTTAGATATTGGTTTGGACTTACCAAAATCTAAAGTGGTAAATCATGTTAGAGATGCTGCAAAAGCTTTAAGACAAATTGGGTTGCCTGCAATCATTAGACCTGCTTTTACTTTGGGTGGTTTGGGTGGAGGAATTGCTAAAACTGAAAAAGAATATCTTAAAATAGTTAAAGATGGTTTACACGAATCCCCTGTTAGTCAGATTTTAATTGAAGAATGCCTTGAGGGTTGGAAAGAATTTGAAATGGAAGTTGTCAGAGATAAAAAAGACAACTGTATTATTATTTGTTCTATTGAAAACATAGACCCAATGGGAATTCACACAGGAGATTCCATAACTGTAGCACCCGCTCTAACACTTACGGATAAAGAATATCAAGTTATGAGAAATGCCTCAATTGCTTGTCTTAGAAAAATTGGAGTAGAAACGGGTGGATCAAATGTTCAGTTTGCAATCAATCCTAAAGATGGCAGAATGGTTATCATTGAAATGAACCCAAGAGTGTCACGTTCATCTGCCCTTGCCTCTAAAGCAACAGGGTTTCCAATTGCAAAAGTTGCAGCAAAGCTAGCTGTTGGCTACACCCTTGATGAATTAAAAAATGAAATTACTAAAACAACGCCTGCTTCTTTTGAACCAAGTATTGACTATGTGGTAACCAAAATACCAAGATTTACTTTTGAAAAATTCTCTACTTCTGAAGCAATTCTTGGAACGTCAATGAAGTCAGTGGGTGAAGCAATGGCAATTGGTAGAAACTTTAAAGAATCTCTTCAAAAAGCATTGGTTTCTCTTGAAATTGGCTTTTCAGGCTTAGATCGAATTTTTCCACTAAATAAAAAAGAAATAGAAAAAGAACTTAAAAAAAATATTCCAAACAGAATATTATTAGCTGCTGAAGCGTTTAGAAAAAAAATAAACATTAAAAGAATTCATCAACTTTGCAAAATAGACCCTTGGTTTTTAGAACAAATAAAAGAAATTGTTGATGAAGAAAATAAAATAAAAAAAAGAGGTCTTCCTAAAGATTATAATGAATTTAACAGAATTAAATCAATAGGTTTTTCTGATAAAAAATTATCTGAAATTACTAAAATTTCTGAAGAACTTGTTAGAAAAAAAAGAATTGCTTTAAAAGTATTGCCAGTTTACAAAAAAGTAGATACCTGTGCTGCTGAATTTAAATCATTCACACCTTACATGTATTCAACATACCAAAGAAATTATGCACTAAATACAGAATGTGAAGCAGAACCTTCTTCAAGAAAAAAAATTATAATCTTAGGCGGTGGACCAAACCGTATAGGCCAAGGTATTGAGTTTGATTATTGTTGTTGCCAAGCAAGTTATGCTCTTAAAGATAGCGGTTTTGAGACTATAATGATTAACTGTAATCCTGAGACGGTTTCAACAGACTACGATACAAGTGATAGGCTTTACTTTGAACCGCTTAAAGAAGAGTATGTTTATAATATAATTAAAAAAGAACAGCAAAAAGGAAACCTTGTAGGGATCATTGCTCAGTTTGGTGGACAAACTCCTATAAGACTTGCAAAATTTCTACACGATAACAAGCTTCCAATTTTAGGGACACAGTACACCTCAATAGATCTTGCTGAAGATAGAGACAGATTTAGAAAATTACTCGATAGATTAAAATTAAAACAAGCTGAAAGTGGTATTGCTAAAACTTACAAGCAAGCCATTCAAATTGCTGAAAAAATTGGCCTGCCTTTAATGGTAAGACCTTCTTATGTATTAGGCGGAAGAGCAATGGAAATTGTTCATGAGAAAAGCCAATTAAAAAACTTTGTAGAAGAAGCATTTAAAGCTGCAGAAGATAATCCCATATTAATAGATAAGTTTATCAGTCACGCTATGGAAGTTGATGTTGATGCAATATCTGATGGTAAGCAAGTATTTGTTGCAGGTATCATGCAACACATTGAAGAAGCAGGTATTCACTCAGGAGATTCTGCGTGTAGTTTGCCTCCCATATCAATTAAACCAAAGCTGATAACTGAAATAGAAGTTCAAACAAAAAAATTAGCTTTAGCATTAAATGTTAAGGGTTTTATGAACATTCAATTTGCCATTAAAAATGATGAAATTTATGTAATCGAAGTAAATCCAAGAGCAAGCAGAACGGTTCCTTTTGTATCTAAAGCAAAAGGTCTTCCTCTTGCTAAAATTGCATCACGTGTAATGGCTGGTGAAAAATTATCTAAATTTAACTTAAAGGGTAAAAACAAAAACCTGTTTGCAGTTAAAGAAGCTGTATTCCCTTTCAATAAATTCCCAAATAGTGACTTATTGTTAGGACCTGAGATGAAATCAACAGGTGAAGTTATGGGATTTGATAAAGATTTTGGTATGGCTTATGCAAAAAGCCAAATTGCTGCTTCAAACTCATTACCCACTAAAGGTCTAGCATTTATCTCTCTCAAAGATGGTCATAAAGATGAAGGTGTAGATCTTGCAAAACAATTAATAAAATTAAATTTTACTTTATGTGCTACAGGTGGAACTGCGGACTACATTCGTAAACATGGAATAAAATGTAAAACAATAAACAAGGTCAGTGGAGGATCGCCTCACATTGTTGATGTACTAAATTCTAAAAAAATTGCTTTAGTTATTAATACAGGTGGTGGAAATAGTGAGCATCGTCTTCATGATGCAATGGCTTTAAGAAGAGCTACACTAGGTAATAAAGTTCCTTATTGTACAAACATGTCTACTGCTCAAGCTTGCTTAATGGGAATTAGATCTCTGAAAACAAAAGAGATTACAGTTACATCTCTTCAGGATATTTAATTATTCAACTTTCCAATCTGTTGAAAAAGTTACATAGTTAACCTGAAGACATCGTCTTTCCTTAACTATTTTTTTCTTTTCCATGCCATGCCATGTATTAGGTCCACTTGAAAAAAGGTATCCATAGTTGTTTTTATAAGGAACTGTTTTAACTTTTTCTAATTTTTCATTATAAAAATCAGTTCCAAGGTCTTCTGACTCATTGGCATTGTTTATAAAAATTAAGCCTGATAATAGTTTTTCTTTGATATCGCAGTGAGGCTTTAACCAGAACCCTTCCCTATCGCAAATAACTTCAACTCTAACATATGAATTAGACAAATCTTTATTGATCATTTTTGAAATAGCTTCATGGGTTTCTTTTGATTGAAGTTCGTTAATAAATTTAACTAAATTTGGAAATTGTTTTTCATTTTCTTTGGTAACAAAACATCTAAATTTTATAGCTTCTCCACCTGATGCTATTCCTTCCCTAAATTCAGCAGCACCTCCATCTATTGCTCGGGTACCATCATAATTTAAATCATGTTTGCTAACATCGGGTATATCTGCAGTTATAATTTCTTGAATTGCTTCATCGGTTAATGCATCATTATATTCCCAGTGTATAAAGGGAGTTTCGTGTTTTTTAGATTGATTTTGAATAGAGTTTAAAAATAACATTATAAATTTATTTTTTTTTTAATAATATTTGCCACTCTATTAGTTTCGTCTAATTTTTCATAGCTCCATATTTCTACTTCTTCACCTAAATTTCTAATGATATTTAGTTCTCTAAATAAATTTCTAAATCTTTGAAATCTTTTGTCATTTTTTTTAGGTAAAATGCTAGCTATATAAATTGGTTTACCGGTTAAGGCTGCTTCTGATATCATTGAACTAGAGTCACAAGTAACTACAATATTTTCAGCAATTGCTAGAGCTGATAAATATGCTTTTTTATCCACATCTTCGATAACAGTATGATTTTCACCAAAAAATTCTCTTGCATAATGAATGGTGTTAATCGGTGTTCTCATTGAAGGGATTACTACTAGTTGAAAATTATGTTTTTTTAATAGCTTATATAAAGCTATAAAAATATGTTTTATATTTTTAGTTGAATAATCATAATACTTGGTAGGACCACCCATTATTAAAGCCCAAATTTTTCTTTCATCCTTTTTAATAAATGAATTTAAATAATCTTTATTTTCACTTATTTCATTTTCTGTAAGATAATGAATTGCACCTTTAGTATTGATAACATTTTTGCCTTCAATTGCATCATGTTCTGGAGCTACAATGAAATCAAAATGATTTAAATTTACTTTTGGATCTTGGATATGAATATTAAAAACTTTTTTATTAGCTGTATTTTTTAAATGGATTGATGGGATAACACTTTTGCGCCCACAAGATATAATCACATCAAAATCATCATGATTAATTTTTTTAAAAATGCTTTGTGAAATAGGGCTAAGATTTGGTGGAATTAATTTCCAAAAATGATTTAGTTCAACCTTGTGGTGAGTAAAATCTATATCCAAAGCTTTAGCCAAACCTTCTACTTGACTAATCATGCCATGCATTCCTTGAGTTAATAATATACCTTTTAATTTTGTCATTTATCCTTATATAACTTCTGCATGAGTGAAAATCCAATTAAACACACAAAAGTGTTAATAATAGGGTCAGGTCCAGCTGGCTATACGGCTGCTGTATATGCTGCCCGAGCAATGTTAGACCCAATTCTAGTTTATGGAGTTCAGCCTGGTGGACAATTAACTACAACAACAGATGTAGAAAATTACCCAGGATTTTCAGATGTAATTCAAGGTCCATGGTTAATGGATCAAATGAGAGATCAAGCAAAAGCAGTTGGAACAGATCTAATTGAAGATCATATCTCTTCAGTCAATTTAAAATCTACTCCCTTCGAAGCTATTGGAGATAGTGGCCAAAAATATACAGCTGACAGCATAATTATTTCAACTGGTGCTCAAGCAAGATGGTTAAATCTAGAATCAGAACAAGCTTATAGAGGCTTTGGAGTTTCGGCATGCGCAACATGTGATGGTTTTTTCTTTAAAGAAAAAGTTGTAGCAGTTGTTGGTGGTGGAAATGCAGCAGTAGAAGAGGCAATGTTCCTTACAAAGTTTGCATCAAAAGTAAAATTAATTCACAGACGAGATACTTTAAGAGCAGAAAAATTACTTCAAAAAAAATTAATGGAAAATAAAAAAATTGAAATTATTTGGGATAGTGCTGTTGAAGAGGTTATTGGGGATAGCGAACCTAAAAATGTTAAAGCTATTAAGATTAAAAATTTAAAAAATAATAAAATTGAAGAAATGAAAATAGATGGCTTATTTATTGCAATTGGTCATGATCCGGCAACAGCATTATTTAAAGAACAGTTAGAGATGGATAAAGAAGGTTATTTATTGACCAAACCAGATTCAACAGAGACGAATATCCCTGGAGTTTATGCTGCAGGGGATGTTAAAGACAAAACGTTTAGACAAGCTGTAACAGCTGCAGGAATGGGTTGTATGGCTGCACTTGAAGCTGAAAAATTTTTATCCCACTAGATAGTTGGATCTATTTTAAAGATCCTTCTAAAATATATTTTAATATACGAAAAGCTTGTTTTTGATCTGACGCAACAGCAGCAGCAGAGCCATCCACTTCTTTAAGAGCATGTTGATGATCATCGTTATGAATAACAATCATAGATTTATTAAGTGCAGTAGCATAACCCGCATCAAAAGCTGCATTCCATTGCTTAAATTTTTCACCAAACTTAACAATAATTACATCACAATCTTGAATAGATTTTTTGGTTCTAATGGAATTAATATTAGCGCCTTTTCTATCTTTCCAAAAATTTTTTTCTTCAGCTCCTAGAATTTCTACACCACAATTGTCAGAGGCTTCATGATCGGTGACAGGAGAGGTGAATTTAACATCTAATTTCTCTTTTTCACAAAGTTGAATGATTTCTTCTCTCCAATTACTATGAATTTCGCCTGCTAAATATACGTTTAACATTAGTTTAAGCTTTTACAAAAAGTAGATATTTTTTCTAAAGCTTTTTTAAGATTGTCCATAGAAGTTGCATATGAAATTCTAAAAAAACCTTCTAAACCAAATGCAGAGCCCTGAACAACTGCAACACCACTATTTTCTAATAAAGACTGAACAAAATCAGTATCTGTCTTAAGTTCCTTACCACTTGCATCTTTTTTTCCAATTAACCCTTTGCAACTTGGAAAAACATAAAATGCTCCATCTGGATTTAAACATTCAATTCCATCTATTTCATTTAATGCTTTAACAACAAAATTTCTTCTTTCTTGAAAAGATATTGCTCTTTCTTTTATAAAATCTTGAGTTCCATTTAATGCTTCAACAGCTGCAGCTTGACTAATTGAAGATGGATTTGTTGTTGATTGCGATTGTATTTTAGCAATTGCTTTAATGATATCTTTAGGACCAGCCGCATACCCTATTCTCCAGCCAGTCATTGAGTAAGCTTTACTCACACCGTTCATTGTAAGAACTCTTTCTTTCAAGCTATCAATTTGTGCAATAGTAAAAAATTTAAATCCTTCGTATGTTACGTGTTCATAAATATCATCACTTAAAATATGAACATGAGAATGTTTTACTAAAACATCTGCAATTTCTTTAATGTCACTTTCAGTATAACAAGCACCCGTTGGGTTTGATGGTGAATTTAATATGATCCACTTTGTTTTTGGTGTTATAGATTTTTCTAATTCAGCTGGATTAATTTTAAATCCTTGTTTTTCATTACACTCCAAAATAATTGGAGTTCCACCGGCTAATAAAACCATATCAGGATAAGAAACCCAATATGGCGCAGGAACTATAACCTCATCCCCTTCATTTAGGGTTGCCATCATAGCATTATAAATTACATGTTTTCCACCAGCACCAACGGTTACTTGATCAGTTGTGTAATCTAGATTGTTTTCTCTTTTAAATTTTTTAACAATGGCATCTTTTAAAGCTGGTGTTCCATCAACGGCTGTATATTTGGTATCACCATCATTAATGGCTTTTATGGCCGCTTGTTTAATATTATCGGGTGTATCAAAATCAGGCTCTCCTGCTCCAAGCCCTATCACGTCTTTTCCAGCAGCTTTTAACTCTCTTGCCTTTTGAGTTACAGCAATAGTTGGTGATGGTTTAATCTTTTTTAGACTGTCTGATATAATGCTCATTGAAATAAATTTTTATTCTAATAGTTTTATAGATAATGCAAAATACTTATCAAGATTTAATTACTGAAATCCAAAGCAAAAACCCAGAAATACACCAGAAACTAGAAGGTGGACAAAAGTTTAAACTTGTAACAGATTTTAAACCAGCAGGTGATCAACCTGAGGCAATTAAACAATTAGTTAAAGGTGCAAACAAAGATGAGTTAAATCAAGTTTTACTTGGTGTAACGGGTTCGGGGAAAACTTTTACAATGGCTCAAGTTATTGAACAAACTAATCGACCCGCTCTTATACTTGCTCCCAATAAAACATTGGCCGCTCAACTTTATGGAGAGATGAAATCTTTTTTTCCAGACAATGCCGTTGAGTATTTTGTCTCTTACTATGATTATTACACGCCAGAAGCATACGTTCCAAGATCTGACACCTATATTGAAAAAGAAGCATCTATTAATGAACAAATCGATCGAATGCGTCACTCAGCAACAAGATCACTACTAGAGAGAGATGATGTAATTATTGTATCCAGTGTTTCTTGTATTTATGGATTGGGATCCGTCGAAGCTTACAGTAAAATGACTTTAAGTTTAAAGAAAGATTATGACTACAATAGAGAACAGTTAATAAAAACCTTAGTACACCTACAATATAAAAGAAATGATCAAAGTTTTTATAGAGGTACCTTTAGAGCACGAGGTGAATACATTGAAATATTCCCATCACACCTTGAAGATAGAGCATGGAGATTAAGTTTATTTGGAGACAAATTAGAAAAAATCGAAGAATTTGATCCTTTAACAGGAGATCTATTAAAAGATTTAGATGTTATAAAAGTTTATGCGAATAGCCACTACATCACTCCAAAACCTACTATCGAACAAGCAGTAATAAAAATTAAAAGAGAGCTTGAGGTTACTCTTAAGAAATTTAAAGAACAAAATAAACTTCTTGAGGCTCAACGATTGGAAGAGAGAACAAAATTTGATTTAGAGATGATTGAGGCTACTGGTTCTTGTGCTGGTATTGAAAACTATTCTAGATTTTTATCAGGACGAAAACCTGGAGAGCCACCTCCTACTCTATTTGAATATTTTCCAGACAACACACTTATATTTGTAGATGAATGTCACGTTACTGTTCCACAATTAAATGGAATGTACAAAGGGGACAGATCAAGGAAAAGTAATCTTGCAGAATATGGTTTTAGACTACCTTCTTGTATGGATAACAGGCCACTTAAATTTGAAGAGTGGGACGCAATGAGAACGCAGACAGTTTTTGTATCAGCAACGCCTGGTCCATGGGAATTAGAACAGACTAAAGGTAAGTTCGTTGAACAAATTATAAGACCAACTGGCTTAATTGATCCACCAGTTGAAATCAAACCAGCTAAAAACCAAGTCGATGACGTAATGCATGAATGTAAGAAAACAATCGATAAAAATTTTAGAGTATTGATTACAACTTTAACTAAAAAAATGGCTGAAGACTTAACCGAATACTTTCATGAAAATGGTATTAGAGTTAGATATTTGCATTCTGACATTGATACACTTGAGAGAATAGAAATTATGAGAGATCTAAGACTAGGAGTTTTCGACGTCTTAGTTGGTATAAATCTTTTAAGAGAGGGTCTTGATATACCTGAGTGTGCATTAGTTGCAATTCTAGACGCTGATAAAGAAGGGTTTTTAAGATCTGAAACTTCACTAATCCAAACCATTGGAAGAGCAGCAAGAAATTTAGATGGTAGAGTCATTCTTTATGCTGATAAGGAAACTAAAAGTATAAAAAAAGCAATTCAAGAAACTGATAGAAGAAGAACAATTCAGGTCGCCTATAACAAAAAACATAACATTGATGCAACCTCAATTAAAAAAGAAATAAGTGATGTCTTGGAAAGTGTTTATGAAAAAGACTACCTAAAAGTTGGAACAGGTGACAATATTGGTGGCAATTTAAAGAAACATTTAAAACAATTAAATAAAAGAATGAAAGATGCTGCAACCAACCTTGAATTTGAAGAAGCTGCAAAAATTAGAGATGAAATAAGAAACCTTGAAGCATCAGAGTTAGAAATTGTATTAAATCCAAAAGTAAAACACTATAATCAAGAAAATAGAGTGTATCCAAAGGGTAGATCAAAGATGGGCTTACCTGGTACAAGAGCACAAAAAGGTAAGAAAAAATGGAAGCAAACAAAATAATTATCACAGGAGCTGCAACAAGAATGGGTGCTGCCATTGCAAAAAAACTCTCAGGTCCAGGAGTTGAAATGGTTATTCATTACAATAGCTCCAAATCTGCGGCTGAAAAATTACAAAAAGAATTGTCAAAAAATAAAACAAAAGTTTATTTAGTAAAAGGTGATCTTGCAAAAGAACAAGATTTAAAAAAAATTATAAGATTTTCAAAGTTAAAATTAAAATATTTTGATTGTTTAATCAATAATGCTTCATTATTTGAAAATGACAGTCTTAAAAATTTTTCTTCTAAAAGCTGGAATCAACATATTGATGTAAATTTAAAAGCACCTGCGTATCTTACAAAAGAATTTTCAAAAAATGTTAAGGGTAAAAATAACAATATTATAAATATAATTGATCAAAGAGTTTTTAAGTTAACTCCCTTTTTCTTTTCTTATACTTTAAGTAAAACGGGACTTTATACTCTAACAAAAACTAGTGCCATGGAATTAGCTCCAAATATAAGAGTTAATGGAATAGCTCCTGGTCCTACTATTAAAAATAAAAGACAAACTGACATGCATTTTAAAAAGCAGTACTTGGCAACTCCTTTAAAACAGCAGGTAAATGTACAGGATATATGTTCTGCTGTTGACTTTTTTATCAAAAACAGTTCAATTACAGGTCAAGTAATAGCGATAGATAGCGGACAAAGTTTAAACTGGCAAACACCAGATGTAATTGGAAAAGAATGAAAAAAACTAATTTGAATATTATTAAAATAGATAAAAATAAAAGTTTATTTAATTACGAAAAAAAAATTCTTATTAAAGAGTTAATTCTAGATTTAAAGCTTGGTTATTATGAATTTGAAAAAGAAAAAACTCAAAAAGTAAAATTCAGTTTAGAGATTGATTATGAAGATAGAAAACCAACAAATGATAAGGATATTAAATCAATTGTTAATTATGGTCAGGTTGTAAAATTAATTACAAAACTCGCAAAAAAGAAACATTATAATTTTTTAGAAACACTTGCTGAAGATGTTTTTGATGTATTATTTAAAGATAAACGAATTGGAAAAATTATGCTTCAAATTGAAAAATTAGAAATTATTAAAGAATGTGCCTCTGTTGGTATCCAAATTACCAAAAAAAGAAGTCATGAAAAGTTCTGAATTAGGCAAAGACGTAATTAGAAAAGAGCTCCCATTAATTCCTAAAAGCCCTGGAGTTTATCGAATGCTTGATCATAAAGATGTGATTTTGTATGTAGGTAAAGCAAAAAACCTTCCTAATAGATTGAAGAGCTATGTGGCAGAAAAAAACCACATTATTAGAACAGCAAGAATGCTCTCCCAAACTTTTAAGCTAGAGATAACAACTACTGCCAATGAAAGTGAAGCTCTACTTTTAGAGGCTAATTTAATAAAAAAACATAAACCTAAATTCAATATATTGCTCAAAGATGACAAGTCTTTTCCCTTTGTTTTTATCAGTAATAAAGACCAATGGGCACAAGTTACAAAACATAGAGGGAAAAAGGATAAAGAAGGATTTTACTTTGGGCCGTTTGCTTCAGCAGGAACTGCTAATTGGACTATTAAGATGCTTCAAAAAATATTTCAAATTCGAGTTTGTGATGATAGTACCTTCAAGAATAGAAAAAGACCCTGCATTCTTTATCAGATAAAAAGATGCTCTGGTCCTTGTGTCGATTATATAGATAAAGAAGATTATAAAAAATCAGTAGATCAAGCAATTCAGTTTGTATCGGGAAAATCAAGGGATATACAAAAAAACCTATCTAAACAAATGGAGGAAGCTAGTGAAAAGCTAGATTTTGAAAGAGCTTCTATTTTTAGAGATAGAATTAAATCTTTAAATATAATTCAATCTTCACAAAGAATTAATGAAGCAAATTTAATTGATGCAGATGTAATTGCTGCATACAAAGAATCTGGTAAAACGTGTATTCAAGTATTTTTTTATAGGTCTAAACAAAATTGGGGCAACCAAGCTTATTTTCCAAAACATGATCCTGATCAAAGCTTATCTGAAATAATGTCTTCGTTCTTGATGCAGTTTTATGAAAATAAAAATGTTCCAAAATTAATAATCATTAATACAGAAATAGAAGACAAAAAATTAATTGAAGAAACTTTAAGCAAAAAAGAAAATAGTGCGATTTCTATTAATGTAGCAAAAAAAGGCACTAAAGCTAAAGTAATTGCTATGGCAGAAAAAAATGCCAAAGAGTCACTTAATAGAAAAATTTATGAAACAAATAATAATAAAAATTTATTTGAGGGTGTTGCTAAAAAATTTAATCTTAAAAATGGCCTAAACTTAGTTGAGGTTTATGATAATAGTCACATCTCAGGAACAAATAGTGTGGGTGCTATGATTACATTTGGAAATGAAGGATTTGTTAAAAAAAGATATAGAAAATTTGATATTAAGACAAAAGGTAATGAACAAGACGATTTTGCAATGTTAAAAGAAGTTCTTACAAGAAGATTTAAAAGAGCAATGTTAGAAAAAGGAAATTATTTAACTCTTCCTGATTTAATTTTAATTGATGGTGGTAAAGGTCAATATTCATCTGCCAAAGAAGTGTTAGATGAATTTGGTTTACATGATCTTCCTATGATAGCCATTGCTAAAGGTAAACTAAGAAATAGTGGAGATGAAACTTTTTTTTACAAAGGAAAATCATTTAAATTTGATAAGAATGACCCCACTCTATTTTTTATGCAGAGACTACGTGATGAAGCACATAGATTTGCTATCACCTCTCATAGAGCAAAAAGAGCAAAAGGAATTACAAAATCCTTGCTGGATCAAATTGATGGTATTGGATCGATTAGAAAAAGAGCACTATTGAACCATTTTGGCTCTGCTAGAGCAGTAGAATCTGCAAGTTTTGATGAAATTAAATCAGTTGAAGGTGTTGAGGAAAAAGTTGCAAAAAAGATATATAACTTTTTTCATGAATAATTATGCTTAAAAAAATTCCAAATATTTTAACAATAGGTAGGATAATAATTGTACCTTTTTTTGTTCTAGCATTTTATTTACCTGGTTTTTATGGTGATTTAACTGCATGCGTATTGTTTGTAATTGCTTCATTTACAGATTTTTTGGATGGGATGTTGGCGAGAATGATGGGTGAAGAGTCTAAGTTGGGTGAATTACTTGATCCTATAGCAGATAAAATTATTGTTGCTACTGCACTTATATTGCTTGTCATGAGTGGAACAATTAAACATTACGAGGTTATTGCAGCAATTATAATACTTACACGAGAAATACTAATTTCAGGCTTAAGAGAGTTTTTAGCTAGAGGACAAATTAAATTACCAGTAACTAACTTGGCAAAATTAAAAACTTTTTTACAAATGGTTGCTATAGCCCTTTTACTAACTGGTGAAACTGGTAATAAAATTTTAAATTTTCAAGATTATAATGCTCAAACCATTGGCATAATCCTGCTTTGGCTTTCTGCATTTTTAACTCTGTATACTGGTTATGAATATTTAAGAAAAGGTATTGACCATGCAATATCTGAAGATAATAAAAACTAAGCTGCTTTTCTTTTTCTAACTAATGCTTGGTAACTTTCATTTAAGTCAATTATGGTTTCGCAAACTTTAAATTTATTTTCAGCAATACATGAAACTGGCGTAACTTCTGCTGCCGTACCTGTTAAAAAACAGCCTACAAAATTTGATAATTCAGTTGGTGCAATTTTTCGTTCATTGACTTTTATTCCTTTAGATTTTGCAATTTCAATTACCGTTCTTCTTGTAATGCCGTCTAAAAAAGAATCTGGAATTGGTGTGTGAATTTCTCCATTTTTATCTTTAAAAAAAATGTTAGCACCCGTTGCTTCTGCAACATTTCCTTCATGATCAAGCATTAGAGAATCTGTATAGCCTTGTTGTTCAGCTTCATGTTTTGATAAAGTGCAAATCATATATAATCCAGAAGCTTTTGTATCCCAAGGTATCGTATTAGGCGCAGGTCTTCTCCAATTTGATATATTCAATTTAATACCTTCTATTTTTAGTTTTGGATCAAAATATGAACCCCACTCCCAAGTTGCTATGGCAACATGAATTTTTGTTTGTTGAGCAGATATAGCCATCATCTCGCTACCTCTCCATATTGTTGGTCTAACATATCCATCTTTGACACCCTGAACTGAAATTATTTTTTTTGATGCTAAATTTATTTCTTCTTCAGTATAAGGAATTTTAATACCCATTCTTTTTGCAGAATAAAAAAGTCTAGATGTGTGTTCTTCTAATTTGAAAATTGAATTATCATAGACTCTTTCACCTTCAAAAACACAACTAGCATAGTGAAGGCCATGATTTAAAACATGAATTTTAGCATCAGCCCAATCAACGAGCTCGCCATTAAACCAAATTTTACCTGATCTTTTATCGTATGGTATCATGTATGAAATAATTTAAATTTTATCTAAAATTATCTTTGTATCTATAATATGTCAATATAACTTACCCATAATGAAAGAACTTTTATATTTAAAGGATACTCAGTTAAAGCAGCTGATTGAAAAGTTATTTACAAGTTACCGTGAGTCTTTTTCAGATGCCAAGAAAACATTAGATAAATACTCTATAGGTATAGCTCACCACAAAGTTTTACATCTATTATCAATGTATAAAGGGATTACAATTTCTGATCTATTAAAGAAGTTAAAGGTTACCAAGCAGAGTTTAAATAGAGTTTTAAAAGATTTAATTAAACTTGATGTGGTTTTTTTTGAAAAAGATCAACAAGACACAAGAGTAAAACACATCTTTTTAAATGAAAAAGGAGAAAAAATTTTTGACGAAATATTTTCGATACAAAAAAAAAGAATTTATAATGCTCTTTTAAATTCAAGCTCAGATCAAGTTTTAAACTTTGACAATGTTTTAAAGAAGATAATTAATGAATGATTTTATAGCCCATATTTTAGTTGTAGATGATGATGAGGGAATTAGATCCCTAATTAAACAATATTTAAATGAAAATAATTTTCTGGTTACTACATCAAATAGTGCAGAAAATGCAGAAGAAAAAATTTCAATAATTAAATTTGATTTAATCGTTTTGGATATAATGATGACAGGCAAAAGTGGGTTGGATTTTATCAAACAAAATAAATCTAAAATTGATACCCCTATAATTTTATTAACAGCTAAAGGGGAAGCTGAAAATAGAGTTGAAGGTTTAGAGATAGGTGCTGATGATTATTTACCAAAACCATTTGAGCCAAAAGAACTTATTTTAAGAATAAAAAATATTTTAAATAAAACAAAAAGAAATGATGAAAAAAGAATTATAACCTTTGATAATATTAAAATTGATCTTAACAAACTTTTAATCATAAAAAATGATATTGAATATAAAATAAATAGTACTGAAAAAACTATATTAGAAAAAATGATTAACAATCCTGGCAAAACCTTTTCAAGAGAAGATATTGGCAAACTAACTGATCTTGATAAAGAAAGGTCAATAGATGTGATAATTACAAGACTTAGAAAAAAAATTGAAATGGACCCAAAAAATCCAAAATACTTACAAACTTTAAGAGGTGCTGGCTATGTTTTATGGATTGAATAATTTTGTAAAAAATTTACTACCAAAAAGATTATTTTATAGAGCTTTATTAATCGTAGCAGTTCCAATAATTGTTCTTCAAGTAGTCATATCGATTGTTTTTTTTGATAGTCTTTGGATTAAAACAAATAAAGGTATGACAAGAGCATTAATCGGTGAGATGAAAGCATTCATAACAGCTTACGATAATGGAAAATATAATAATAACGACCTGTCAGGCTTATTCTCAATTTATTTAGATCTTAATGTTCAGTTTAAAAAAGATGATTTATTTGAAAAAGCTCAAAAAGAAAGATGGTTTAGTCCAATAGATAGAACACTTAGAAGAGAACTGAAATCTAATATGGGCACTCAAAATTTCTGGTTCGATACAACAAGTTATAAAGAGCTTATTCATATAAATATTAAACATAACGAGGGTTACTTTGAATTTTTTATTCCAAAAGACAGGGTTGCAAGCTCATCTGCTAGAATATTTGCGTTATGGATCACTATACCAGCTCTACTAATGATAACCATAGCTATACTATTTCTAAAAAATCAAACTAGACCAATTATAAACCTGGCTAAAGCTGCAGAAAGATTTGGTAAAGGAGAAAACATTGACGAGTATAGACCATCAGGTGCCTTAGAGATCAGAAAAGCAGGTTTAGAATTTGATAAAATGAGAAAAAGAATAATGAGACACCTAAATCAAAGATCTGAAATGTTGTCTGGCATAAGCCATGATTTAAGAACACCCTTAACAAGACTAAAACTTCAGCTATCTTTTATGAAAGATAAAGATTTATCAAAAAAAATGTCTTTAGATATAGATGAAATGGAAAAAATGCTTAATGAATATCTGCAGTTTACAAGTTCATCATATTTAGAAAAAGATGAAACCTTTGATATTTCAGAATTAATCGAAACTACAATAAAAAATTATAATAATGATAAAATAACCAAAGAAATAATTCCAAGAATTTACCTGAATGGAAGAAAAAATTTAATACAAAGATCTATAAATAATTTAATTGATAATTCAATTAAATATGCTGAAAATATAAATTTTCATCTATCAAAAAAAGATAGTAACATAATAATTACTATTGATGATGATGGAGTCGGTATTCCTAAAGAAGAGTTCGAGAATGTTTTCAAGCCATTTTATAAAATAGATAAAAGTAGAGGGGATTCTAAATCTAGTGTTGGTCTTGGATTGTCAATTACATCTGACATAATCAAATCCCATGGAGGAAATATTTTATTAGATAAATCTCCTTTAAACGGCCTTAGAGTTAAGATTTTTTTACCTTTATAGGTTTTTTATTTGGACTTTTTTTTTCAAATTTATTGATTTTTTTTTCTATATTTTCAACTCTTTTAATTAATATATCCATTTCTTCTTTGCTAGTTAATTTCATTTTAAAAATGATCTCTTCTCTTTTAGATCTTAAAACATTTATTATTTCAGAACTTAAATCTTTATAAGAAATTAGCCCTTGTTCAAATAGCTTTGTTAATTTATCAATTACAAATTTTGATTTTGTCATATATTCACTTGTAAAATTAATATACTTTATACGTAGTTTTTTAAAAATGTTTATTAATAATTTTGACCCAGTTGCGTTTCAAATATTTTCATTAGAAATCAGATGGTATTCTTTGGCTTATATTGTGGGTATTGCACTTGGTTGGCTCTATTGTAAAAAAAAATTAATAAAAGACTCTCATATTCTTCAGCTATTTGATGACTTTATAACCTATCTCATTTTAGGTATGATTTTGGGAGGTCGACTTGGTTATACTTTATTTTATAATCTAAAATATTATTTAGATAACCCTATAGAAATATTGATGGTTTGGAATGGGGGAATGTCATTTCATGGTGCTTTAATCGGAATTATAATTGCATCAATATTGTTCTCAAAAAAACACAATACAAATTCGTTTATATTTTTAGACTTGGTTGCCCTATCTGCTCCAATTGGAATCTTTTTTGGTAGAATTGCCAATTTTATAAACTCAGAACTTTATGGAAGAGCCACAGACCTTCCTTGGTCAGTTCAATTTATTCTAATAGATAATATCAAAAGGCACCCTTCACAATTATATGAGGCTTTTTTTGAGGGAATAATTCTTTTCTTTGTACTTGGGTATTTTTTTAAAAAAGATTATTTAAAAGTACCTGGAAAAATCTCTGCTTTATTCCTGATCTTTTATTCTCTATTTAGATTTTTTATAGAGTTTTTCAGATCTCCAGATCCACAAATCGGTTACTTAGTTTTAAACCTAACATTAGGTCAATTGATAAGTGTTCTTTTTTTCCTGACTGGGGTTTACCTTTTATCCTTAAAAAATGAAAATTAAGAATAATCAGTCGTTTACTCTAGATAAGTTTATAGAGGAGTCTCTTTATAATAAAACATCAGGCTACTACATGAAAAAAAATCCCTTTGGCAAAAAGGGTGATTTCATAACTTCACCCAACATATCTGTATTATTTTCAGAAATGATTGCAATTTGGGTAGTGTCGTTTTGGCAAAATCTAGGTTGCCCTAAAAAATTTAATTTAATCGAGTTAGGGGCCGGTAATGGTGAAATGATGAAAGTTTTAGTCAATACCTTTGAAAAATTTCAAATATTTAAAAATTCTTGTCACATTAAGATTTTAGAAAGAAGTAAATTGCTTCGAAAAAAACAAAAAATTAATATCAATAAAGAAAATATTCAGTGGTTAAATGATTTAAGCGAATTGGATAATTCACCATGTATTTTTTTAGCAAACGAATTTTTTGACGCGTTACCTATTAAGCAATTCATAAAGAAGAAAAGAAAATGGTTTGAAAGACATGTTAGATTTTTTAACAATAAATTTGAGTATTTTGATGTTCCTTTTGATATGGAAAAATTTGAAAATAAAATTAAATTTAAAATTACAAAACAACAGAACTTTATTGAGTATTCACCACAATCAACTGAATACCTAAAAATTATCACCAATAAGATTAAACGTAATAATGGTGGAATTTTAATAATAGATTATGCGTATATTGATAAAAAAATGAAAAATACCCTGCAAGCTGTATCCAAACATAAATATTGTGATGTACTAAAAGGGTTTGGTAATTCTGATATTACCTACAATTTAAGTTTTAGTTTATTAAATAGAATAGTTAAAGAATTAAGCTCACTTACCTCAATGAATACTACTCAAGGTGAATTTTTAACAAAACTTGGTATTCTTGAAAGAGCAGAAATATTATCCAAGAAAATGTTATTTAGTGAAAAAGCTGATATTTATTTTAGAATAAAAAGACTTATAGATAAAAATCATATGGGTGAATTGTTTAAGGTAATGCTAATAACAACAAATAAAAATAAATTTAAATTGGGGTTTTAAACTGATTAAGTCAAAGAAACTCAGTAAATTTAAAAACTTACAGCATGCTTTCTTTAATAGAAAGGGTGGAAAATCTCTAGGTATTTTTAAGAGCTTAAATTGTGGTCCTGGGTCCTCAGACAATAAAAAAAATGTTTTAAAAAATCTTCAAATCGTTCAAAAGAAAATTAAAACTAAACTTAAAAAAATTATTTTACTAAAGCAAATTCACAGCAATAAATTTCATTTTATAGATAAAAATCTAAAACTTAAAAATTATAATTTTGAAGGAGATGCGCTAGTCACAAATAAAAAGGAATTTCCTATAGCTATATTAACTGCAGATTGTGCTCCAATACTTGTTTATGATGAGAAAGAAAAGATGATTGCTGCAATCCATGCTGGCTGGAAGGGTGCTTTCAAAGGGATAATTAAAAGAACCTTAAATTTTATGATCAAAAAAGGATGTGATCCTAAAAATGTTACTGCAGTTATTGGTCCGTGTATTTCAGTAAAAAATTATGAGGTAAAAAAAGATTTTATTAAAAAACTCATTAAAAAAGATGGAAAAAATAAAAAATTTTTTAAAAAAATTCAAAATAAAGATTTCTTTGATTTAAAGAAATACGTCCTTTCTCAATTAAAAGCCTTAAATATAAAGAAAATTGATATAATTAATAAGAATACATTTAATCCAAAAAATAATTTTTTTAGTGCACGAAGATCTATTAGCCGCAATGAGAATGATTATGGTAGAAATATTTCTGTAATTATGATTAATTCATAATATCTCATGAAATTATTAACTGGAAATAGCAATAAACCTCTAAGTAAAAATATTGCAAAATATTTAAAAACTAAGCTTGTAAACTCAAGTATAAAAAAGTTTTCTGATGGAGAAATTTATATAGAAATTAATGAAAATATTAGAGGTAATAGTATCTTTATAATTCAGTCTATTTCATCACCTGCAAACGACAACTTAATGGAATTACTACTTTGTATTGATGCTTTAAAAAGATCTTCAGCAAAAAATATTACTGCTGTTATTCCTTATTTTGGATATGCACGACAAGATCGAAAAGTAGTGCCTAGAACTTCTATTTCTGCAAAATTGGTTTCTAATTTAATTACTAAAGCAGGTGCTGACAGAGTTGTTACTGTAGACCTTCATGCAGGACAAATTCAGGGCTTTTTTGACATTCCTGTAGATAATTTATTTGCTACACCAATTTTTGCAAGACATGCTAAAAAAAATATTAAAAGTAAAAATATTATTTGTGTTGCACCAGACGTTGGTGGAACTGAAAGAGCGAGAGCACTTGGTAAAATTTTAAATGTGGAACTTGCTATTGTGGATAAAAGAAGACCTAAACCAGGACAATCCAAAGTTATGAATGTTATAGGAAATGTTAAAGGGAAAACCTGTATTATAGTTGATGATATAATTGATTCAGGTGGAACTATAGTAAACGCTGCGAAAGCTTTAAAGGATAGAGGTGCTAAAGAGGTTTATGTTTATATTACTCACGGAGTTTTAAGTGGAGAAGCAGTAGATAAAATTAAAAAATCAGTTATTAGAAAATTAGTAATAACGGATACAATTGATAATCATGATAAAATTAAAAATGTTAAAAATATAGAAGTTTTGCCTATTTCAGCACTTATGGGTGAGGCAATTAAAAGGATCTCTAACTCAACATCTGTATCCGATTTATTTAAATAATTATCTTGAGTTATTAAGTAACTTGGGCTAAAAGCCATCTTTTTATGAATTCACTTGATGCAAATACTAGAAATACTAAGTCAAAAGGAGATGTACGTTCTCTTAGAACGGCTGGAAATATCCCTGGTATAATCTATGGGGGACCAGATCAAAATCAAAAAGTTACTGTATTAAAAAAAACATTAAAATCTTTAATAGATAAAGGAAGTTTCTTATCAAACATAATAACTCTTAATTTAGATGGCAAACCTCAAAATGTTTTACCAAGGGAAATTACTTATAACGTAATATCCGATGAGCCAACTCATATTGATTTTCTAAGAGTTGTGCCAGGTGTAAAAATTAGAATAGAAGTGCCTGTAGTATTTATTAACCATGAAACTTCACCAGGCCTAAAAAGAGGTGGAGTACTAAACATTGTGAGAAGAAAAATAGAATTAAAATGTCCAAGTGATAAAATTCCATCTGCAATAACTATTGACTTAGATGGAGTGGATATTGGGGAAAGTTTCAAAATATCTTCAGTAAAATTAGAAGAAGGTGTTACACCAACTATTATTGGAAGAGATTTTGTAATTGCAACTTTAGCAGCACCTACAGTTATGAAAGAGCCAGAAAAACCAGCTGAAGCTGAAGCTGAAGCAGCAGAAGATGGTAAAGAAGCAGCACCAGCAGCTGAGGATGATAAAAAAGATGGCGACGAAAAAAAAGCCACTGAAGAAAAAAAATAATCAACTTATCATAGTGAAGACTCCTAGATACGATTTAAAAAAAATATGCTTTTATTTGTAGGCTTAGGAAATCCAACACCCGATAGCGAAAACAACAGACACAATATTGGTTTCAAATTAATTGATGCTCTTAATCATAAATTTGGTTTGTCTAAACAAAAACCAAAATTTAAAGGATTATTAACAACAGGCAATATTGAAGATAAAAAGGTTTATGCAATAAAACCATTAACCTTTATGAATAATTCTGGAATTTGTATAAGGGAATTAATTGAATACTTCAAAATTGATGCTGAAGATGTGATTGTCTTCCATGATGACCTTGACCTTGAATTTGGAAAAGTGAAAGCAAAATTTGCAGGATCAAGTGCAGGACATAATGGAATTGAATCTATAGATAAATTTATTGGTAAAGATTATTCAAGAGTTAGAATAGGAATTGGAAGACCCAAAACTAAGGCTGATGTTGCAGATCATGTGTTAAAAGATTTTGATGATGATGAAATGATACAACTAGAAAAAATTACTAAAAATATTATTGACTCAATGGCTATATTAATTGATAAAAAATTAGATTTATTCTCAAGCACTGTAAATAATAAATAATGAGTTTTAAGTGTGGAATTGTTGGCTTACCTAATGTTGGTAAATCTACACTATTTAATGCACTTACAAATTCTAGTAAGGCACAAGCTGCAAACTTCCCTTTTTGTACGATAGAGCCAAATGTTGGTGTGGTTCCTGTGCCAGATGAAAGACTAGACAAATTGGTAGAAATATCAAAATCAAAAAAAAAAATTAATACTACTATTGAGTTTGTGGATATAGCCGGACTAGTAGCGGGCGCCTCTAAAGGTGAAGGCTTAGGAAATAAATTCTTATCCCATATAAGAGAAGTCGATGCAGTCATTCATATGATCAGATGTTTTGACTCTGATGATATTCAAAATGTAAACCCAACTGTTGATCCAATTAGAGATTTGGAAATTATTGAAACAGAAATGATGTTGGCTGACCTTGAATCAATACAAAAAAGATTAGAGAAAAATAATAAGAAAAATGTAGATGAGGAGCAATTAAAAATATTAGAAATTGCTTCTGACTGCATAAATAATTCTAAAGATATTCAAATACTTTATGAACAATTTGATAAAAAATTAATAAGCCAAAGTGGTTTATTGTCTTTAAAGCCTAAAATCTTTGTATGTAATGTTGATGAGGCAAGTGTTCAAAATGGAAATAAATACACTCAAGCATTTATTGATAAATATGGTGAAAAAAATACCTTAATAGTTTCAGCTGATATTGAGAACCAAATAAATCAATTAGAAAATGAAGAAAAAGAAAATTATATGGAGATGATTGGATTAAAAAGAACTGGTTTAAATATGTTAATTCAAAAAGGTTACAATATTTTAGAGCTAGACACTTATTTTACATCTGGGCCTGAAGAAACTAGAGCTTGGACTATCCAAAAAAATTGTACTGCACCAAAAGCAGCTGGTGAAATACACACTGATTTTGAAAAAGGTTTTATAAGAGCTGAAACAATTGCTTATGAAGACTTCATAGCTAATGATGGTTGGGTCAATTCAAAGACAAATGGAAAAATGAGACTTGAAGGAAAAGATTATATTGTCAAAGATGGTGATATATTAAACTTCAGATTCAATACGTGACCAAATTTTCTTCATACTAAAGTAAACTAGAATAGTTAAAATAATTAAATACAAGATAGCCTTAAAGCCCATCTTGTGTCTGCTCTCTAAATGAGGTTCAGCTGCCCACATTAAAAATGTTGTAACATCTTTTGCCATTTGCTCTTTAGATGCTGTAGTTCCATCACTATATTCTACCAAACCATCTGATAATGGTTCTGCCATCTTAATATTATTTCCATACATAAACTTGTTATAGTAAACACCATCATCAAGCGTTATACCACTCGGTGGATCTTCGTAACCAAGTAGCAATGAGTAAATATAATCAACCCCACCAGTTCTAGCTTTTGCTAGCACAGACATATCAGGAGGATAAGCTCCTCCATTTGCTGCTTGAGCTGCTTTAACATTTTCATAAGGCATGACAAATTTATCAGATAACTTAGCGGGTCTTACAAACATTTCTCCATCATTATTGGGTCCATCTGTAATTTCAAAACTTGCAGCTATTGCTTTAGCCTGCTCTTCAGTAAACTCTGGTCCACCTGGCTCAAATAAGTTTCTATAACTTACATATTTCATTGAATGGCACGACGCACAAACCTCAGTATAAACTTGATATCCTCTTTGAAGTGAACCTCTGTCAAATTTTCCAAATAATCCTTTAAAACTCCAATCTGTTTTTAAAAGATCTACTTTTTCTGCAGCATTAACTGTAAGAGTTCCTACTAATAAAAAAATAATTGAATAACTAATTTTTAAAATATTTTTCACTTAATTAATCTAAACTTTCTTTTTTTTTAACAGCTGATGCCATTGGCATCCCTCCAAGTACTGGTTCTGTAATACTTAAGGGTAAAGGTATGGTTTTTTCTTTAAATCCTAATACCGGTAAGATTATTAAAAAGTGAATAAAGTAGTAAGCTGTGGCAACCCTGGCAATCAATAAGTAAAGCCCCTCAGCTGGCATCGCACCTACGTAACCTAGAACTAATACATCCACTACTAGTATCCAATAAAATTGTTTGTAAAGAGGTCTAAATACTGCTGATCTAATTTTTGAAGTATCTAACCAAGGCAGTGCAGCTAAAATTAAAATTGCTGATAACATTGCAACTACTCCCATTAATTTATCAGGAACTGATCTTAGGATTGCATAAAATGGTAATAGATACCACTCAGGAACGATATGGGCTGGTGTTACCATTGGGTTTGCTTCTATATAATTATCTGCATGCCCTAAAATATTTGGTGAATAAAAAACAAAAAATGCAAATACAATCATAAACATTAATAATGCAAAGCCATCCTTGATCACAATATATGGATGAAATGGTACTGTATCCTTAGAAGGTTTTTTAACATCAATCCCCACTGGGTTATTGTTTCCAGGAACATGCAACGCCCAAATATGAAGAACGACTAAGCCCAAGATTAAAAATGGTATTAAGTAATGTAATGTGAAAAACCTTGTTAAAGTTGGGTTATCTACAGAATAACCTCCCCACAACCAATTAACTATTCCCTCACCCACTAAAGGTATGGCGCTAAAAAGATTTGTAATAACTGTTGCTCCCCAAAAACTCATCTGACCCCATGGTAAAACATAACCCATAAATGCTGCTGCCATCATTAAAAGGTAAATTATTATTCCAATAATCCAAATAATTTCTCTTGGAGATTTATATGATCCATAAAACAAAGATCTAAATATGTGAATATAAACTGCTAAGAAAAACATTGAAGCACCGTTTGCATGAATATATCTTATTAACCAACCATAGTTAACGTCCCGCATGATATGTTCAACACTTTCAAAAGCCATGTCAGCATGAGCAATGTAGTGCATAGCCAAAGTTAAACCGGTAACGATTTGTGTAATTAAACAAAAAGTTAAAATTCCACCAAATGTCCACCAATAATTTAAATTCTTAGGTGTTGGATAATCAGTTAAATGACTAGCGAGTGATAAAAGTGGAAGCCTATCATTAAACCATTTTCCAAATTTTGAACTAGGAACGTACTCGTGATCACTCATAATTATTTATTATCCAATTTTAATAGTGTTGCTGTTAACAAATTCATATTTTGGAACTTCCATGTTTGTTGGAGCAGGACCTTTTCTAATTCTTCCAGAGATATCATAATGTGAACCATGACAAGGACAAAACCAACCATTGTAGTCTCCTTTATCATTTAAAGGGACGCATCCTAAATGCGTACAGACACCTAACATAACTAACCATTCTGGATCTTTTGCTCTGTCCTCATCTTTTTGAGGGTCTTTTAAATCTTCCATTTTAACAGCTCTTGCTTCAGCTACTTCCTCGGGTGTTCTTCTTTTAATAAAAACTGGTTTTCCTCTCCAGAGTACAGTGATTGTTTTTCCAGGCTGAACTGAACTTACATCAACTTCTGTGCTAGCTAATGCTTTAACAGATGCATCTGGGTTCATTTGATCAATAAGTGGCCAAACAACAGCTCCTACCCCAACAGCACCTACCGCATATGAGGCTGTAAATAAAAATTCTCTTCTTTCAGGTTTTTTTTCAGACATCTTTAATTTTTTGTATATTGTTATCTAATATATGATTTCATATAAGAAAAAAGTTTTTTTTCCACTGAAACAATGACACATAAAACATGAATTTGAGACCTAAAATAGCCTTATATGAACCTGATATTCCTCAAAATACAGCTGCTATTATCAGAACATGTGCGTGTCTAGGGGCTGATTTAGAAATAATTGAACCATGTGGTTTTTTATTCAGCGATAAAAGATTTAAAAGAGTTGTGATGGATTATATGGATGAAAAAATGATAAGATTTTATCAAAGTTCAGATGAATTTTTTAAATCAAAAAAGAATGAGAGAGTAATATTATTAACAACTAAATCAGCAGATTCTTATACTGACTTCAAATTTGAGAGTAATGATACACTTTTATTTGGAAGAGAAAGTGCTGGCGTACCAGACCATGTTCATAATTTAATTAAGTATAGGTTAAAAATACCCATGATGGACAATAAAAGATCTTTAAATATAGCCTCTTCAGTTGCTATAATTCTTTCAGAAAATTTAAGGCAAACTAACTTTAATAAATAATGGACAAAGAAATTAAAAAAAAACTTGCTTCTAATTGGTTTAAGTTGCTGCAAAACACAATTTGTAATGACATTGAAAAACTAGAAGGTAAGAAATCTAAGTTTAAATCTAAAACTTGGAATAGAAGTGAAATTAAGGATGAAGGTGGTGGAGAGTTTAGAATTTTAAAAAATGGTAAGATTTTTGAAAAAGTTGGTGTAAATTTTTCAGAAGTGCATGGAAAGTTTTCAAAAAAAATGAGTAAAAAAATCCCAGGTGCCTCTAAAAATCCAAATTTTTGGGCATCAGGAATTTCTATTGTAATGCATATGAAAAATCCTCATGTTCCAGCAATTCATTTTAACACTAGATTTATCTACACAACACATGGATGGTTTGGTGGTGGTATGGACGTAACCCCTTGCATCCAAGATCTTAAAGAAAAAAGCTTCCTTCATACTGAATTAAAAAAAATGTGTGATCGACATGATAAAAAATTTTATAAAAAATATAAAAAGTGGTGTGATGAATATTTTTATTTACCCCATAGAAAAGAAACAAGGGGAATTGGTGGTATTTTTTTTGATTACAAAAAAAAAGATTGGGAGAAAGACTTTAAATTTGTAACAGATCTTGGAGTTACCTTTCAAATGTTATTTAACTCGATAATACAATTGAAACACAAAAAGAAATGGACTGTAAAACAAAAGGAGATACAATATATTAAAAGAGGTAGATATGCTGAGTTTAACTTACTATATGATAGAGGAACAAAATTTGGCCTACAAACAGGTGGTAATGTTGAGGCAATATTAATGTCTTTACCTCCAATAGCAAAATGGAATTAAAATGGATAAAGAACCAATAACAGCAGATGGTCTTGAAAGTTTAAAGGAAGAGTTAATTTTTTTAAAAGAAAAAAAAAGACCTCAAATAGTTGCTGCGATATCTGAAGCAAGATCTCATGGAGATCTGAAAGAGAATGCTGAATATCATGCTGCAAAAGAAGAACAATCTCATAACGAAGGAAGGATTACAGAAATAAATGATATTATTGCAAGAGCAAATGTTATTGATGTAACCAAAATGAGTAATGATGGCAAAGTCATCTTTGGCTCAACTGTAGATTTAGAAAATTTGGATACTGGAGAAAAAATTACCTATAAAATAGTTGGAAAAGACGAGGCTGACCTTCAAAAAAAACTGATATTTTTTCAATCACCTATAGGTAGAGGTTTAATTGGAAAAAACAAAAATGATTTAGTTGAAATTAAAACTCCCGCAGGTGTAAAAAACTTTGAAATTAAAGATGTAAAGTACGTTTAATTACTTACTATTTTTTGAAGTTCTTTATCTGAAATTTTAAAATCATTACTAGTCCAGACTTCTTCTATTGCTTTTAACTTCTGTCCCAGCTCCCTTCCCTCAGGAATTTGATATTTTTCCATCAAAGTACTAGCTTTAAATGGCATAACAGGCATTTCTTTTTTTTTAAAAATTTCAATCATTTTAATTAACTTATTGTCTACTTTTTTGGATTTAAAAATTTTAAAATAAAGAACATCTAATAATGCCTCCCTGCCATTAAAATAAAAAATTTTATTTAGATTTTTTTCTGAAAAGGTTTGGTTAGTATTTTTTTCTAAATTAAACTTATTTAAAAATATAAGTCTTTTTTGATCTTTTTTGGATAAATTAAATTTATAAATAAAGTAATCTACATTATCAGTTCCATCAATAATCATTAAAGATAATAAGAAAATAAAGTCCATTTCAAGAAAGTCTTTTTTTGCAAAACTATTCATTTTATTGAATAGAGAAATATTTTTTATTTGTGGAAAAATAAGATTTATAATCTCTAAACAATCCTTATCCTTAGTTAACTTTAGAAAACCATTTGATTTTAATAATTTTTGAAATTCATCTATTAATCTTTCTGAGGAAATACTTGAAACACCACTTAGGTTTTTTTTAATTGCTTTAATGACTTGTGGGTCATGACTATGCTTAGAATAACTAAGAAAAAATCTGACATATCTTAATACCCTTAAATAATCTTCTTTAATTCTGGTTTCTACATTTCCAATAAAATTAATTTTTCCACTTTCTAAATCTTTTTTTCCATCAAATGGGTCAAATAAACTTCCTTCAATATCCGCGTAAATAGAATTGATAGTAAAATCTCTTCTAGAAGCATCTTCTTTCCAGCTATCAGAGAACTCTACTTTTGCATGTCGTCCATCTGTATCAATGTCTTTTCTCAATGATGTAATCTCAAACTTTATATCATTAATTAACGCTGTAATTGTTCCATGTTCTATTCCGCTCTCGTAATATTTTATGTCCTTTTTAGTAAGAGCCTCACAAACCTCTTTTGGATTTAAATTAACTGCTAAATCTATGTCGTCATATGCTTCTTTATTAATAATCTTTCTTACACATCCACCTACATACCGGATTTCACTATTGCTAGAGTATGAATGAATTGCTTCAAATATTTTTAAAACTTCTGTTTCCTTTTTAATATTTTTGAAGCCTAAATTTATGTGATTAAGGTTTTGAGATCTAAAAAAAATTTTATCTAATAAATTATTCATATATGGCTGGCCCACAAGGATTCGAACCTCGGATCTCTGTACCAAAAACAGATGTGATACCACTTCACCATGGGCCAATATTAGTTGCATATATCACAAAAAAAAAAAATTATATAGTTTTTGATTCAATACACCAGTGGTTATTAAATTTTCGTTTATATTGGCTGCATGCTTTTTTGCAGGCCTTTTTGGAATGAAAATAAGCCACTATTGAGGATCCTGATCCGGACATTCTAACAAATAGGGTGTTAGGTAAACCATTGAGGTAGGATTTAATTCTTTTAAGTTCTGGATATTTATTTAAGGCAACCTTTTCAAGATCATTGTCTAAATTTTTTAAATATTTTGCTTCAAATAGTTTCTGTTTAGGAGGGTTAAATTGAGGTTTAGAGAATGAATCAACTTTAGAATAAATATATTTTGTAGCACATCCAAAGTTAGGTTTCGTAATTAATATATGAAATTTAATTTTATTTTTGAATTTTTTAATATCTCCATTAGATAAAAGAATAGCAAGTGATGGCTTTATACCTAAAATCACATCTGATCCTATTTCATTACTTATTTTTTTTGAGTCATTTTTTTTTATTTTAATTAATTTTTTTTCAATAAAAAAATTTAATAGACTGGCAGCATTCATGGACCCACCTCCCATTCCAGCTTTTTGAGGTATATTTTTTATAACTTTAATTTCAAATTTTTTATTATTCAAAAGTTTTTTGTTATCTAAAATTTTTAACAATTTTGAAATAGTATTAATTTTACTGATGTTTTTAGAAAATCTTCCAATAAAATTGATTTTATGCTGTTTTGTATTGCTTTCTGTTATTGTAATTGAATCATGTAAATCGATAAAAGAAATTAAACTTTCGATATTATGAAGCTTTGATTTTTTTCCTGTAACGTTTAGAGCTAAATTTATCTTTGCATAAGACTTTATCTTAAAACTATTCATAATTTAGGAATTTTTTAATCCCTCTAATAATTTATTTTTAATAGTTTTTTTCATGGCATCTTCAGTCTCATCTAAATTTAAAACAGCTTGCCAAAAATATCTTGCTTGAATTTTTCTATCAAGCTGCCAAAGAATATCACCGTAATGATCATTAACTACTGGATCCTGAGGCATTAATTCAACTGCTCTTTTAAGAAAATTTTCTGCCTTTTCATATTCGTCAACTAAGTAATATGCCCAACCGATTGAATCAATAATGTATGGATCGTTACTTCTGGCTTCATAAGCTTTTTCAAGCATTTTAAGAGCAGTATCAATTTTATGCTCTCTTTCCAGCCATGAGTAAGCTAAATAATTTAAAACATAAGCATCATCTGGGTTGGCTTCTAGAGACTTTAATAAATCTTTATCTGCTTTTACATAATCTCCAGATCTCTCGTAACTTCCTCCACGCCTATATAATATTTCAGCATATAAGTCAGAATTAGCGTTCATTTTTAAAAGTATTTGATCATAAAAATTTATTGCTTCAATATATTTTTTTGCATTTTTATGCATATTTGCAATATCAAATATAATTTTTTTATTTGGGTTTTTAATTTCTTTAAATTTTTCATTGATAAATTTTAGAGATGCTTCTTTATTATTTTTTTTTAAAATAATTTGAGACTCTTTTTTTAACTTAAACCAATAATAGAATTCATGCTTTTTATCAAATGCTTCAAGAGTTTTTAATGTATTGGAATAATCATCACTCAAATAATAATTTTCAGCTAATAAAGACAAATTGAAAATAAATTTAGGATTTAAATAGTTTGCTATATTTAAATAAAAATTTGATTTCTCATAATCATTCTGGGAGGAATAGAGATTTGCTATTAGAAAAAATAGTTCACTAACAATGTCATTCGAATTTGTACATGAAAAAATTTCTTGGAAATTATCTAAGTTTTTATCTTCTATCCATTTTTTACCTTGAGAAATTAATACTGATGAATTTAAATAATCAAAATTATTAGTAACTTTTTTTGCCTTATCGTAATTATCTTTCTTGATTAAATAACTGATCAAAAAAAATACATACCTTGAATAATCAGCATCGTTTTGTGAATTAATTAATGTATTAAAATATCTCTCTGTATCTTTATCATTTAAATAACATCTTTGAAAAACTTCGTTAATAAATGAAAAATTTCCAAACGTATTAGTTTGTTTCACTAATTTTTTTTCTTCAAAAACTGATAAATATTGCTTGAAGGTTTCTGCAATGATTAATGAAAGTCTATCATTGTTAATAAATTCATATGATCTATCAATATAAACTTTACTTTTTTTAAAGTTTTTTTTCTTTAAACTATCAACTGCCAGCAACAGATTAGCCTGAAAAAAGTCAGAGTTGTTTTTTGTTGAGTTCTGTTTAACTTGATTAATTGCTTTCTTAACTTTGCCATCAAGTACTAAGGAAAATACATACCTCTCAAGATAGGCATCATGCTGTTTTATTAATATTTTTGATGAATTAAAAAATTTTAAAGCTTCTGTATTATCTAGATTTTCATAAGCTACAATTCCTGAAAAATAATTAGACAAATACCTTGCATTAAAATCATTTAAACTGGTATTTTTTGAGTATAATGGACTCTGATAAAGTATTAATATTAAAAAGAATTTAAAAAACTTTACCAACATTTGGCCATTCTATGTCTAAAAAAGTAATAAATCAAAAAACGAATTTTGACTCTGAGTTCTTAAACTCTACTGGATCTGACTTTATTTTTGATGAAAAACCAATCAATAGACTAAAAAATACTAGTAATGATTTAAAAAAAGATCTGAGTATTCAAAAAATAGATAAAGTTAAAGAGCTTGAGAATCTTAAAGAACAAATAAACTCAATTAGTGATTGTAACTTAAAGAATAATTCAAAAAAAATAATTTTAGGAGATGGGAATATTAATAGCTCAATAATGATAATTGGTGAAGCCCCAGGCATTGAAGAAGATAACGCCGGATTAACTTTTATGGGTGAAGTAGGAGATCTTTTAAAAAAAATGCTGATTGCAATAAACATTAAAAAACAAAATATTTACGCAACTTATGCTGTAAACTTTAGACCTCCTGAGGATCGAAAACCTAATTCTACAGAAATTAAAAGATATTCCCAATTTTTACAAAAACATATTTCAATAATAAATCCTAAAATAATAATTCTTATGGGTAGTACTGCTATGGAATCTTTAACAGGTTTAAATAGTAAAATTTCTATTGAGCGAGGAAATTGGAAGGAAGTAATTATCAAAAATACAAGTTACAACGTTATCATAACTTTTAATCCCTCTTATCTTTTAAGAGCTCCTGAAAATAAAAAACATTCATGGGATGACTTAAAAAAGATTAAACAAAAAATCTTAGATCTAAAACTATCCATTTAATGAAAATTTTAGCAGGTGTTGATGAAGTTGGCAGAGGAAGTTTAATCGGGCCTGTTTATGCAGCAGCTATCATATTAAATAATTCTATTGATAAAAAATTATTGAAAGATTCAAAAACTCTAACAAAGGACAAAAGAGAAGAGTTTGAAAAATATATTAAAAAAAATTCTATATGGGCTATAGGCCAGGCATCGACTAAAGAAATTGAAAAAATTAATATATTGCAGGCAAGTTTACTTGCAATGAAAAGAGCTATTCTTAAATTGAAAACAAAACCTTCACTTGTTTTAATTGATGGCAACAAACTGCCTGATCTTAAAAACTATAAATTAAAATATGTAATTAAAGGAGATCAAAAAATTCCAAGCATTTCTGCTGCATCAATTGTTGCAAAAGTCAGTAGAGATAAATTTATTACAAAACTTTCAAAAGAGTTTAATAATTATGGATGGGATACAAACTCTGGTTATGGAACCAAAGAACATTTAAACGCAATTAAGAAATTTGGTATTACTAAATATCATCGAAAAACTTTCTCACCTATTTGTGATCTTTTATAATTTTCACGTGTAACAGCACAACATCTAGTTCTCTTAAAAATTCAGACACAATTTGAATCTAGTTATTTCAATCTCAGGTTGACGCAAGAATCCGTATGGAGTCTAATTGTTTTATACAAAATGGAAAACAATTTTAAAAATAAGATTATTAATGGTGACAGTCTTGAGGAATTAAAAAAAATTCCAAGCGAAACCTTTGATCTTGTTTTCGCTGATCCACCATACAATTTACAATTAAAAAATTCACTTACTAGACCAGACAGAAGCAAAGTCAGTGCTGTTAACGATAAATGGGATCAGTTTGAAAGCTTTAAAAAATATGATGACTTTACGGTTGCTTGGCTTTCTGAATGTAGAAGAATATTAAAAAAAGATGGAGCCATCTGGGTCATAGGAAGTTATCATAATATTTTTAGAGTAGGCACTGCAATACAAAATTTGGGTTTTTGGATTTTAAATGATGTTATCTGGAATAAGAATAACCCAATGCCTAATTTCAGAGGAACAAGGTTTACAAACGCTCATGAAACTTTAATTTGGGCTTCTAAAAGTGAGAAGTCAAAATATACTTTTAACTATCAATCTTTGAAATGTTTAAATGACGATCTTCAAATGAGATCTAATTGGAATTTACCTATTTGTAATGGTGCAGAAAGACTTAAAAAAAATGGTAAAAAAGTTCACTCTACTCAAAAACCAGAATCTTTATTACATAGAGTTTTATTGGCATCATCAAACAAGGACGATTTAATTCTAGACCCATTCTTAGGATCTGGAACAACTGCAACGGTTGCAAAAAAATTAGGTAGAAAATATTATGGTATAGAGAAAGAGAAGACTTATTTTAAAGCAGCAGAAGAAAGGTTAAAAAATACAAAACCTTTAGAGGATAATTTCTTAGACACTTTAAAAAATAATCGATCTAAGCCTAGAATACCTTTTGGATCACTAGTAGAGCTTGGAATAATAAAGCCTGGAACAAGTATTTTTGATCAAAAGAAAAAAATAGTTGCTAAGATTATGGCAGATGGAAGTATCAAGCATAATCAAGCTGAAGGATCAATTCATAAAGTTGCAGCAACAATACTTGGTTCTGAAAGCTGTAATGGATGGACTTATTGGCATTGTACAGTGAATGGTGTTTCTGTGCCAATTGATAATTTAAGACAAAGATTAATTTCTAAAAATTAGTCTTTATAAATTTTACCAAGATAACTGTTAATAAATTTTTCATTTTTAACTAATTTTTTTATTACTAAATTTCTAATCCAAATTATTAATGGATTAGATAAATGAAAAGCAAAATAATTGAGTTTTGATTTCATATCAATCATCCTTACTCTTTTAATTCTTTCAGAGTTAAATTGAGTGTTTTCATTTTCTAAATTTTTATAAAGTTCATTGGCAACCTCTATTGATTGAGAGGCGCCTTGAGCAAAGGTTGGGGGTAAAGCAAAAAAGGCATCTCCAATGATAAAAGTATCTTTATTTTTTGGTTCATTGACATCAGAACTCACAAATATTGGAAAACATTTAATACTTTTTAGATTGTTCATTGTTTCGGTGGGTACTTGCTTTGATATTTCAGATATAATAGATGCAGCAAAATCCTTGTTCTCAAATAAAGAATAATCAGATAACTCTTTAGTGCTAAGCTTTTTTCTAAAAATGGTAATAAAATTAAACTGTCCTTTGCTATTAACTGGATAAAGAACTGAGTGTAAATTAGACCCTAAAAACAAAGATATATTCTGTGGGTTAATGCCCTTAAGGGCATCCTGGTCAATTGTTGCTCTTAAGGCAATAGAGTTAAAATACTTTGGCTTAGTTTCTTTATTGGCAATTAATGATTTTGTTTTTGAAAAAGTTCCATCGGAGATAATTAAGTAATCACATTTAACAGATAAACCATCCTCAAAAGAAACTTCTTTACTTTCTGCTTCTTCATTAATTTTTATAACTTTTTTATTATAATGAATAATATTTTCATGAAGCCCATCTTTTAAGAAATTAATTAAAGTAGAGCGTTGTAAGGTAGTATATTTTGTATCTGTGCTGTTAAACATGGATATATCTAAATCACATATTTTTTTATTATTTTTTAAAGAATAAAAATCTAGTTTATTGGGGTGAAATTTATCTTCTATCCTGATTTTTTGAAAATTTATTTGATTTAACAGTTTGATGCTATTAACTGAAAGTTGAATTCCATATCCTTTTTCCAAATTAACAGAAGCATTTTTCTCATAAATTGTGACTTGATAATTAGAGTTTTGACTTAAAAGATTTGCAATATACAGACCTGAAATACCGGCTCCTATTATTGCTATATTTTTCATTAAATCTTTTTTAAATAATTAAAAATTTTTTTAGTAAATGTGGGCAAAGTATAATCTTCAAGCTTAGAGCTATCAATCCAAGAAGAGTTAGAAATTTCACCTTTTAACTTGGAAAACTTGATTATTACATTCATATTCATATTGGATATCTTGAAGTTTAAAGCTTTTGCTAAATTATCAGGTTTGGATATTTGCTTCATGGGAAATATTTGCAAATTCTTTAAAAAATTAAATTTAGTATTTTTGATTAACAAAAATTTATTTTTTTTTTTATAAACTTCTAATAAATAAAATTTATCAATCTTCTTTTTTCTTTCTTTTATTATTTCAAAATCTTTTTTTTTAAAAGACTTACAATTTTTAATTAAAGGGCATTGGTGACATAAGGGATTTTTAGGTCGACAAATCAATGCGCCTAGCTCCATTAGTGCTTGAGCATAATCGCTTGCTCTAGTTGAATTACCTAATATTTTTTTATTCTTAACAAGATTATCTTTTGTAATTTCTTTGGGTAATTTTAAATTTAATAATCTTTTAATTACTCTTTCAATATTTCCATCTAAGGGAATAAATGGCTTGTTAAAGGCAATTGCCATTATTGCATTAGAGGTATAGTCACCTATTCCAGGTAATAATTTTAATTCATCAATCGTGTTTGGTAACCTTCTATTAAAATTTTTTTCTAATATTTGTGCAGTCTTTTTTAAGTTTTTTACTCTTGAATAATAACCAAGGCCCTCCCAATATTTTAAAAGCTTATGTTCCTTAATTTTTGATAGAGATTTAATATCTGGAATATCTTTTATAAAATTATTAAAGTATGGAATCACAGTTGCAACCTGCGTTTGCTGTAACATAAATTCACTTACTAACGTGTAATATTCTCGTTTAACTTGTGATAACTCTTTTCTCCATGGGAGTGATCTTTTATTATTATCGTACCAATAAAGAATTTTTTTTGTTAGTATGGATTTGGTCATATGCAATTTAAAAATAATACTAAGCAGAGGTTTAAAACTATTCAAGGCTTAAGGTCTTTTAAAGACACTTTGCCAAAAAACATTAAAAAAATAATCAAAAAAAAGGGTCATATATTTTCTGAAACACTTAATAACTGGAAGTACATAGTTGGAGATGATCTTTTTCAAATATGCTATCCCAAATCCTTTAAAAATTCGAATAAATTTGGAGTAAGCACTCTTCAAATAATGGTAAAGAGAGGACATGAGATTGATTTAGAGTATTCTAAAAAAGTAATAATGGATAAAATGAATAGTTTTTTTGGCTATGCCGTTGTTGAGAAATTGAAATTCATAAGCTTTGATGACGCCCAAACAAAGTTCAAAAAATTAGACACTAATGAAAATCATGTGACAAATATTAAATATGCAGATAGGATAAATAGTATTAAGAATGATAAAATTAAAAAATCATTACTTGAATTAACAAAACTATTTAAACAACGATGAAAAAATTCACCTCAACATTATTTATAATATTTTTAATCTTCTCCGCTAAAGCGCTTGCTGCAGATAATGATATGGTCAAAAGAATTTCTGAAGGAGAAGAAAGTGCTAAAATAACAATAATTGCATACGAGTCATTGACTTGTGGCCACTGTGCAAATTTTCATAAAGATGTATTACCTGAACTGAAAAAAGACTTCATTGATAAAGGATTAGTAAAAATAGAATTTAGACATTTTCCATTAGATTTAGCAGCTTTTAATGCATCAAAAATTGCTCAGTGTAATAACGATGGTAATTCAAATATTTTGCATATTTTATACTCTGGGCAAAAAAAATGGGCTAGAGGAAAAACTCCAGAAGAAGCAACGGGTTATTTAAAAAAATTCTTAGAAAGTGAAAGTGTAAACTTAGATTTTGAAAAATGCTTAAGTGATAAAGCTATAGAAGATTTTGTTTTAAATGATCGAATCGATGGGGTAAAAAAATTTGAAGTTAATGCTACTCCTACGATAATAATTAATGATAAAAAGTTTGATAAAGCCCTAAATTATAAGAATTTAAAAAAATATCTGGAAAAACTGATATAAGTTAGTCCATGGAGTTTAAAAAAATCCAATTAAACGGATTTAAATCATTTGCTGAAAAAACAAATTTTCTTATAGAACATGGCTTAACCGGCATTGTTGGTCCAAACGGTTGTGGGAAATCTAATATTGTAGAATCCTTAAGGTGGGTTATGGGTGAAACCTCAGCTAAAAGTATGCGTGGCTCAGGTATGGAAGATGTTATCTTTAATGGTACATCGAATAAGTCTTCTAAAAACATAGCAGAAGTTTCTATTAGTGTAGATAATGCAAGTCATGATGGTCCAATGCAATATAAAGATTTAGATCATATTGAAGTTAGAAGAAAGATTGAAAAAGATAAGGGTTCAAAATTTTATATAAATGACAAAGAAGTTAGAGCTAGAGACGCTCAAATGTTTTTTGCAGATTTATCTACGGGCGCTCATTCACCATCAATGATTAGTCAGGGACGAATTGGAGCTTTAGTAACTGCTAAGCCTACTGACAGGCGTGCAATCTTGGAGGAAGCAGCTAATATTTCAGGGTTACATGTGAGAAGGCATGAGGCTGAACTTAGATTAAATGCTGCAGAGACAAACTTAAAAAGAGCTGATGAATTAAGAAGACAACAAGAAAAACAATTAGCAAACCTTCAGAAACAAGCTGAAGAGGCAACGAAATATAAACTTATATCTGAAGAAATAAAAAAAATTGAAGCAGGGCTATATTATTTAAAATTATTAGACATTGATAATGAGATTAGAATAGAAAATGAAATTAACAATGAAGCCGAAGGAGAGGTAAGTAACTTCAATCAACAGATTGCTCAATTTGAAAATTTAATTAAAACTGAAACAGATAAAGTTTCTCCCTTAAGAGAAAAAAATATAGAAAATCTATCCAAAATTCAAAGATTGAATTTAGAGCTACAAAATTTAGATGAAGAAAATGTTAGAACTCAAGATGAAATTGAAAATATTAAAAAATCCCTAAAAACTATCGAGGAAGATATAGATAGAGAAAAAGGGATTGTAATTGATGCTAACTCAAATGAAAGACGCCTAAAAGAAGAGAAAGCTGAATTAATAGAAATAGATTCTAAATATTTTGAAACAGAAAAATTATCAAACGAAGATCTTGAGAAGGCAAAAAACCTATTAAAAGATGAACAAAAATCTGTTGATGAAATTATAAATATTTTTGCTGATGGAAATATAAATATTGCTATTGGGCCAATTAAAAATGTTAAAAATACAATCACCAGAGCTAAAGAATTGATTAATAACAATGAAATTAATCAAGCACTTACTTTACTTGATAGATGTCAAATTGAAATAGATGGTTTTTTAGATAATCTTGAAGATGAAGAGAGTAAGAAAAAGCTTTCTAATATTAATGAAAAAAATGAAAATATAAAATTATTGCAAGAAAAATATGCTGATAGTTTTAGTAAAAATCAATCAATAAAAAAAGAGTCTGTAAAAAGAAATGAAAGAATTAAAGCTATAGAATCAGAAGTTGAAAGTTGGAAAAACTTACTCTCTAATTCTGAAAAAATGGTTTCTGAGCTAACTGAAAGAAAAAATAAATTACTATCACAGTTAAATGAGCGTGATCAACAACCCAAAGCCCAAGCAGAAAGAAAAGGACAAATTACTGAGGGTCTAAGAATTTCACAAAATGAAAAAATTGAAAATGAAAAAATAATTGAAGAAACAGATAAAAAGATAAACTCTTTAAGACTTGAGTTAAATGACGTTCAAGAAAGATCTATTCAAATAAGAGAAAGAAAAGCAAGCTCAGGAGCAACTGTCGAAGGTTTAAAAAAACGTAAAGAAGATCTGTTAGAAAGAGTTAGTTCTGAACTTAATCTTGAAGAAAATGATATTCTAGAAAATTCTAATTTAAATGGTGTTGAAGAGCTACCTGACTCTGTTGCGCAAGAAGATGCTTTAGATAAAAAAAAAAATGAAAGAGAAAAATTAGGATCAGTTAACCTTAGAGCTGATGAAGAAACCAGTAAATATGAAATAGAAATTAAAAAGATGGAACAAGATAGAGAAGATCTTGTATCTGCTATTATAAAATTAAAAGAAAGTATTAATGAATTAAATCAAAAAGGAAGAGAAAGACTATTAGAAGCTTTTGAAAAAGTTAATAGAAAATTTAATGAGGTTTATACAAAACTATTTAACGGTGGAAATGCAAAACTAGAGTTAGTAGACTCTGATGACCCACTTGAAGCTGGTTTAGAAATGCTGGTAAGTCCTCCTGGTAAAAGACTTCAGTCTATAACTTTATTATCTGGTGGTGAACAAGCTTTAACAGCCTTGTCTCTTATTTTTGCAGTGTTCCTTACTAACCCATCTCCAATCTGTGTTTTAGATGAGGTTGATGCTCCACTAGATGATGCTAACGTAACAAGATTTTGTGGACTTCTTGATGATTTAACTAAAATAACTGACACTAAATTTATTATCGTAACTCACCATGCTCTAACTATGTCAAAAATGGATAGACTTTATGGAGTTACAATGCCTGAAAAAGGTATTAGCCAACTTGTTGCTGTTGATTTACAAAAAGCAGAGAGCATGGTTGCTTAATAATTTGAATGCCAAAAGATAGCCTTAAAACTCGCTTGGAGATTGCAAAAAATAAGCTTTCTAAGAAAAATCTGTATAAAAATGAAGAGGCACCCTCTTCTATTGGAACTGCCTTTAAATTAAGTACAGAATTAGTGTCCGCAGTGGCAGTTGGGACAATTATAGGGTTTATTTTAGACAAGACCTTTGGTACTAAGCCCTGGTTAATATTAATATTTTTTTTTGTAGGTGTTGTTGCTGGAATTATAAACGTATTCAGATCTGCAAAAAATATGCAAAAATAGATTTAAAAAATTATGGCTACAAACCCGATGAACCAATTCGAAGTTTATAGAATTGGACCAGAAATTAAATTAGGCGCAATAGATATTTCTTTCACAAATGCAAGCTTGTTTATGGTGATTAGTTCTCTTGCAATCTTATTAATTTTTAATTTAGGGTCAAAAAAAAATTCTTTACTACCAAGCAAGATGCAACTTCTTTCTGAATTAAGTTATACTTTTGTTTCCAAAATGATAAGTGATACCGCAGGATCAAAAGCAAAACCCTACTTTGCGTTTATCTTCTCAATATTTATGTTTGTGCTATTTTGTAATATGTTTGGGATGATCCCTTATGCCTTTACAGTAACTAGCCATATCATTGTTACTTTTATCTTGGCTTCATTTATTTTTGTGGGGGTAACAATTATTGGATTTATGAAACATGGATTAGGATATTTAAAACTATTTGTACCTAGCGGAGTACCTGCAGTACTATTACCACTAATAGTTGTTATAGAAATAATTTCTTACTTAAGTAGACCGGTTAGTCTTTCAGTTCGTTTATTTGCAAACATGATGGCTGGTCATACAATGATGAAAGTTTTCGGAGGCTTTGTAATAAGCCTTGGAATAGTTGGTGGATGGCTTCCACTGAGTTTTTCGGTTGCATTAACTGGCTTGGAAATACTAGTTGCTTTTCTTCAAGCATATGTTTTCGCAATCTTAACCTGCATCTACTTGAATGATGCATTAAATTTACACCATTAACTAACATAAGGAGGATATAATGGAATTAGAAGCAGCAAAAATGATCGGAGCAGGACTAGCAGCAATAGCTCTAGCAGGTGCCGGTGTTGGGATCGGAATTATCTTTGGTAATTACCTTTCTGGTGCGATGAGGAACCCATCTGCAGCTCAAAAACAATTTCCTAATCTTTTATTAGGTTTTGCTTTAGCTGAAGCAACTGGCCTATTTGGATTAGTTGTAGCGTTAATTATTTTATTTGCATTTTAAATTTAATGATTAAAAAAATATTTTTTCAGTCGATATTTTTAAGCTTCCTGTTTTTTATGGAAGCTTTTGCAGCTGAAAGCGGTGGAATGCCTCAATTAAATCCAGAGTTTTGGGTTTCTCAAATTTTTTGGTTAATTATTACTTTTGGAATTTTATATGTTGTTTTATCTAAACTTATACTTCCAAAAATAAGTGCCAATCTAGAAACTAGAAAATCTCAAATTTTAGAAAATATTGAGGCTGCGGAAAAGCAAAGAGAAGAAAGTGAACAAAAAATTGAAGAATACGAAAAGATAGTACAATCGAGCAAGAATGAAGCAAAAAACTACTTTAAACAAGCTAGAGAAAAAGTACTGAAAGATATTGGTGTAAAGAAGGAAATACTGGAAAAAGAGCTTGATGAAGAAGTTAATAAAGCTGAGATTGAGATAAAAACTTTTAGAGATAATGCACCAGAAAAAATCAAAAAAATTGCTGTAGAGACCTCTTCGGACTTACTGCAGGAACTAATAGGAGCTGAAGTTAACAGTAGTAGTATTTCTGCAATAGTAGAAGATCTTTCAAGAAAAAAAATGGATGAATATTATGGTAATTGATGCAACTTTTTGGGTAGCTATATCCTTTTTAATATTTATTGGAGCTTTAGTTTATTTAAAAATACCTCAAAAGATTAATGAACTTTTAAATAAGCTTATCCTTGATATTAAAAATGAAATAGATGAAAGTGAAAAACTAAGGCAAGAGGCAAAGGTTTTATTAGATAACGCTCAAAATAAACTTGATACCGCACAAACTGTGAGCAATGATATTTTACAACAAGCCAAAAAAGATAGCGATCATCTTATAATCGAAATGAATGATAAATTTCATAAATCTTCAGAAATTAAAAAAAGTTTAGCAGAAAATAAAATTTCACAAATGAAAGAAGCTGCACTTAAAGAAATAAAAGATGTTTCAATTAAAATTGCTGTTGATTCTGTTAAAAAAATTATTAACACATCTGTTGATAAATCAAAACTTGATGGTCTTTTTGAAAAAAACCTTGAAGAAACAAAAATAGCTTTAAAAAAAATAAGCTCATAATTACCTTACAATTTTTTAAAAAAACTATAAATTAACCCAATGAAATCTATTGTCATTGGTTCTGGATTTGGTGGTATAGCTGCAGCATTAAGATTAAGAGCCAAAAATCATAAAGTAACTTTAATAGAAAAACACCCTGATTTAGGGGGAAGAGCTAGAGTGTTTAAAAAAAATGGTTTTACTTTTGACGCTGGTCCAACAGTTATTACCGCACCCTATCTAATTGAAGAGCTTTTCACTTTATTTAATAAGAAGTCTCAAGATTACATAAAACTCACTCCCTTAAAAATTTGGTATAGATTTATTTATGAGGATGGAGGTGTATTTGATTATTCTGGAAATGAAGATCAAATGAAAAAACAAATTGAAAAAATAAATAAAGAAGATGTTAAAGGCTATGAACAACTTGTAAAATTTACAAAAAAAATATTTGATAAAGGCTTCACAGAACTGGCTGATGTGCCATTTGATAAACCTCTTGTGATGATGAAGCAATTACCTTCTTTACTAAAGCTTAAAAGCTATAAATCAGTTTATTCATTAGTTTCTTCATATATAAAAAATGAAAAATTAAGACGTATGCTAAGTATGCATCCTCTTTTAGTTGGTGGAAACCCTTTTACAACAACTTCTATATATGGATTAATTCTATATCTAGAAAAAAAATGGGGCATTCATTACTCAATGGGTGGAACTGGTAACATAATTAATGGCTTAGAAAAATTAATGATTGAACAAGAAATTGAAGTGATCAAAGGACATGAGGTTACTAAGATAATTTCTGATAATGGGAAAATTAGTGGAGTAAAATTGGATAATCAGAAAGAAATGCTTTCGAATAATGTGATATGTAATGCTGATCCTCCTGCCGTATATGAAAAACTTCTAAGTCTAAATAAAACAAGCCCTCTATTTAAATGGAAACAAAATCGAATGCAGTATTCTATGGGTCTATTTGTTTACTACTTTGGAACAAAAAAAACATACCCAGATGTAGAGCACCATACAATAAAATTTGGTGAAAAATATAAAGAACATCTGAGTGACATTTTTGATAATAAAAAATTAAATGATGACATAAGTTATTACCTGCATAGACCATCAGCTACAGATAAATCAATGGCTCCAGAGGGAAATGATTGTTTTTATGTTCTAGTTCCCGTTCCAAACAATCAATCCAAAATAGATTGGAAAATTGAAGGTGAAAAAATGAAAAATTTAGTAATAGATAAGATGGAAAAAGCACTGCTACCAAATCTTAGAGAAAATATTATTGAAGATTTCTACTTAACGCCAGATTATTTTGAAAATGAATTGAATACCAAATTTGGATCAGGTTTTTCGATTCAGCCAAAATTTACTCAATCTGCATATTTTAGATTTCATAATAAATCAGAAATTTATGATGGATTATACTTTGTTGGAGCAGGAACGCACCCAGGTGCAGGGGTTCCAGGTGTGCTCTCTTCAGCAAAAGTTTTAGATAAAATATTATAATGTCAAAAAACAATTATTTATCTATTTATGCCAAGTCTTTTAACTGGGCAGGTTTTTTTTTACCAAAAAATATTTATGAAAAATGTTCATCTCTTTATGATTTTTGTCGAACAATAGATGATATTGCTGATGATAAAAATGAACTAAATATTAAAAAGAAAAATTTACTAATCTTTAAGAATAATTTTATAAATAAAAATTTTGATAATTTGATAATAAAAAATATGTGGATCCTTATGGAGGAAAATAAAATTTCAATCAAGATTGTTGAAGATTTATTTGATGGTATTGAGTCTGATTTAAATGAAGTAGTAAAATTTAACAAAAAACAAGAATTGTTAATATACTCTTATAGGGTTGCTGGTACTGTAGGCTTAATGATGGCAAAAATTTTAGGTGTACAAAATAAAAACTCCATGAAATCAGCAATAGATCTTGGTATTGCAATGCAATTAACAAATATTTCAAGAGATGTAATTGAGGATATGAATAATAATAGATTTTATATTAATCATGACTTCGAGACTATAAAGAATACATTAAGTATGGCTGATTTGTTCTACGAAAGCTCCTTTGCCTCTATAAAAGAAATTCCTTTTAGGTTTAGGTTTGCAATACTTGTTGCTAGAAGAATTTATAGAAAAATTGGTGCTAAAATTTTACATAAAGAAAATATATACAATTATAATAGAAGTGGAAAAATCTATGTAGCTAATTTAGGTAAGTTGTACCAAACATTTCTATCTATATTAGACTTGATAAAACTCATATTTATAAATGAAAAAAACCACCTTAGAAATAAAGAGCATCTTTTAATCAATGAAGAAATAGATTTAAATGAAAGAATTTGATTATATCATAATTGGAGGTGGATGTGCGGGATTGTCACTTGCGTATGAGCTCGACCTACATAACAAACTAAAAGATGCAACTTTAGCAATCATAGAGCCACGATTAGAATACAAAAGAGATAAGACTTGGTCTTATTGGAAGACTATAGATCATAACTTTCAAGATTGTGTTCAGAAAAGTTGGAATAATTTTTCAATAAATATACCTGGAAAAACAAAATTTTTAGAGTGTAACGGATTACCTTATGAAGCTATAGATAGTGGTTTATTTTATGAAAAAATAAATACACGATTAAAAAAAAATAAAAATATTAGCTTTTACAAAAATACTAATGAAATAGACCTAAATAGTGCTTTTATCTTTAATAGCGTTCCCCTACTGGACTCTAAAGAGGATAAGCTCTGGCAACATTTTAAAGGTATTGAGATTGAAACTAAAAAAAACGTATTTGATGATGAAATTTTCAATTTGATGGATTTTGATTGTGATCAACGTGATAGTGTTCATTTTTTTTACACATTACCTTACACAAAAAATAAAGCTTTAATTGAAACTACTTGGTTATCTAAGATAAAAAATGATTCTTTAAAAGATTATGATGAACAATTAAAAAATTATATAAGAAATCATCTTAATATCAGAGATTATAAGGTTAACTATAGCGAAGTAGGTGCAATCCCATTATTTCATCCCACAGTTTCTAATGAAAGAAATAAAATGAATATAGGTACTGCTGGGGGAATGACTCGATTGAGTACTGGTTATACCTTTTTAAATATACAAGAGCACAGCAAATACATAAGAAAAAATATTCACACTATCAAAGAGAGTAAAAGATATGAAATTAATAAAAAATATAAATTTTTGGACAAAATATTTTTAAGAGTTCTTAATTACCATCCTGAAAAAATGGCAAATATATTTTTTGATATGTTTAGTAATCCGCCTGAGACAATTATTAAATTTTTGTCCAATAAAAGTAGTTTATTACAAGATTTATTTATAATATTCAAAATGCCTAAATGGCTTTTTATCAAAATATTTTTTAAAAATGATAAATAATCAAATTAAAAAAATTAATTTCTTTCATTCTATTATTTTTTTATTTTTTTCTACTTCACTTGCTCTTATTTTTGATCAATTTAAAAGTCTGTCTATATCTCCAATTATTTGTCTATTACTAATCCTATCAATTGGAATCTCACATGGTGCATTGGACAATCAAAAAGGTAAAGCACTGATAAAATTATATAATATTAATAATATTTATTATTTTTATTTAATTTATTTAATAATTGCTGCTACTATAATTGCTATTTGGCTGCTTGCGCCAACTTTATCACTGATTATTTTTTTAGTTGTTGCTGCCTATCATTTTGGTAAAGAAGATACAGAATTTCTAATAACTAAAAAATCTAACATAAATATAATTCTTTATTTTCTAAAAGGGATATTAATTATTATTACACCCTTAATGTTTCATTTTGTTGAGACAATCAATATTTTTAAATTATTATTAATACAAAATGAAAGTTTTTATTTATTTTTAAATTTTATAGAAAATAATTATATAATTTCTTTTATTTTTTTAATCTCCTTACTCACAAATATTTATTTTTTTTTAAAAGGTTTCAAACTAGTTAACTTATTAATATTTTTTGACTTCACTTCAATTTTAATTTTAAATTACTTCTTTGCACCTTTGGTAGCCTTCACATTATATTTTTGCTTTTTGCATTCTTTTAGGCACTCTCTCTCATTAATTACTGAATTAGATAAATATAATTTTAAAAATGGGCTATTAATTTTTATCAAAAAAGCTGCGCCCTTGACGATTTTGACTGCTATTTTCTATTTGTTAAGCTTATATTATCTTTCAAATCACTATCTAGTAAACGAGGCAATATATAAAGTTATATTTATTGGTTTGGCGTCCTTAACCTTTCCACATATATTGCTTGAATACTTTCTAGAAAAAAATGAAAAATAAAGAAATTAAAATATTATTATCAGCACCACGTGGCTTTTGTGCTGGTGTTGAGCGAGCTATAGAAATTGTCAAAAAAAGTATTACAAAATATGGAGCTCCAGTTTATGTGCGTCATGAAATAGTTCATAACAAATATGTTGTGGATAGTCTTAAGGCAATTGGTGCAATATTTGTAGAAGAACTTGATGAGATTAAAGATAAAAGTAGGCCTGTAATATTTTCTGCTCATGGTGTTCCAAAGTCAGTACCACAACAAGCAAATGGCTATAAAATGGAATATATAGATGCTACTTGTCCACTTGTATCCAAAGTACATAGAGAAGCAGAAAATCTTTATAAAGCTGGATACCATATTGTCCTTATAGGACATATTAATCATCCCGAAGTTATAGGAACTATGGGGCAATTGCCTGAGGGCTCAATTGATTTAATTCAGGATGAACATGATGTTGAGACTTATGAACTAGATGATAATAAAAAAATTGCTTATGTTACCCAGACAACGCTCTCAGTTGATGACACAAAAAATATAATTAAAACTTTAAAAAAAAAGTTTCCTAAAATTAAAGAACCATTTAAAGAGGATATTTGTTACGCAACTACTAATCGTCAATCTGCTGTAAAAAATATAGCAAAAAAATGTGACATGTTTTTTGTTTTAGGAAGTAGAAATTCTTCAAATTCTGTGCGTCTAGTTGAGGTAGCTGAACAATCAGGGTGTCCTCATTCTGAATTGATGCACTCCGATAGTGAAATTCCATTTGAAAAATTAGAAAATTGTAAAGTTATTGGTATTTCCTCTGGAGCTTCTGCACCAGAAATTTTAGTTGAAAACTTTATTAACGAAATTAAAAGTAAATTTAAAGTAAAAATCGAAATAGTTGAGATCATAAAAGAAAACATTGTATTTAAAGTTCCAGGAAAATTGAATTAAATGGCTGTATACACGAAGTTAATTAAAAAAGATATTTCATCATTAATTAACAATTATCAAATTAATAAAATAGAAAAATTCAAAGGTATAAAAAAAGGAATTGAAAATACAAATTATTTATTAAAAACAAAACAGAATAAATTTATTCTAACAATTTTTGAAAAGCGGGTTAAAAAAAAGGATCTACCTTTTTTTATGAATTTAATGGAGAAGTTAAATCATAAAAAAATTATTTGTCCTAAACCTTTAAGAACTAAAAAAGGAACGCATATAACCAATATTAAAACAAAATCAGCCTGTATTGTAACTTTTTTAGAAGGCAAAGATAAAAAAATCCTTAACAATAAAAACTGTTTTGATGTGGGAAAAAATATTGCAAAATTTCATAAAGTTACTACAAAATTAAAATTATATAGGCAAAATTCTATGTCGATACATAGACTTAATGGTTTGTTGAAAACTATAAAATTTAAATCTAATCAAATTACACCTAATCTTAAAAACACGCTCAACCTGTGTCTAAAAGATATCAAAAATAAATGGCCCAAAAATCTACCTCAAGGAATTATTCATGGTGATCTTTTTATAGATAATATTTTTTTTAATAAAAATAAATTTTCAGGTTTTATTGATTTTTATTTTTCATCTAATGACTATTTGATATATGAAATTGCAATCTGCATTAATGCTTTATGCTTTGATAAAAAAAAAATAAGTTTGTAATGAATAGTAGTAAAATTAAAAACTTAATTAATGGATATGAAAGTATAAGAACTTTATCTAAAAAAGAAAAAGATGCACTAAATGTAATGTGTAGAGGTGCTGCATTACGATATCTTTTAACAAGGATATATGATTATTTTAACACTCCAAAAACTGCTTTGATTAAAATAAAAGACCCTATGGAATATCTACAAAAATTAATTATTCACAATAATCTTAGTCACTATAAAGATTATTATAAGTAATGATTAAAATTTATACAGATGGATCATGTTTAAATAACCCCGGTAATGGCGGTTGGGCTGCAATTATAAACCAAAATGGTGAAGTCAAAGAAATTAGTGGGAGCGTAAAAGACACTACTAATAATAAAATGGAATTGATGGCTCCTATTATGGCTCTAAAACAAATTAAACAAAATGATCAAATTGAAATCTATACAGACTCACAATATGTAAGATTAGGAATTACTGAATGGGTGCATAAATGGATAAAAAATAATTGGCAAACCTCAAAGAAAGAACCCGTTAAGAATAAAGAACTTTGGATACAACTATACGAGCTAACAAATCAATTTGAAATAAAATGGATTTGGGTTAAAGCACATGCAGGTAATACCCTAAATGAAGAAGTAGATTTACTCGCAAAAAAAGCTGCTGAATTAAACTAAGGATAGAAAATTTTGTGCTGCTGAAACTTCACAAGCACCAGCGTCTTCCTCTTCTTGTAATTTAATAACTTTAAGATTATCAATTAACATTGTGTATCTATTAGATCTAATTCCCAATCCTCTGGCACTTTTATCTACATCTGCACCTATTGCTTTTGTAAATTCTAAGAAAGGATCTGCCATCATTATAATTTTATTTTCTACATTTTGGCTTTTCCCCCAAGAGTCCATTACAAACGGATCATTTACTGAAATACAGACGATGTAATCTATGCCTTTTTCTTTATATTTTTCATAGTTATTTACATATCCAGGCAAGTGTTTAGCTGAACAAACGGATGTATATGCTCCTGGTAAACCAAAAAGAACAATTTTTTTATCCTTATAAAATTCATGCGTATTTTTTTTAGTAGGATTGCCATCTTCCATAATAAAAAATTCTGAATTTGGTATTTTATCGTTCTCTTTTAATTTCATTGTAATTTTTCCTTAATATATTTTTGAGTTTCATTTATATTATTTGAAATTATATCATAATTTTCTTTTTCATTCATTATATATTGTAATGCATTTGGAAGACTTGGCTTGATACCAATTGATTTATCAATTGCCTCTGGAAACTTACAGGGATGTGCTGTTGCTAAAACAATATTGTTACCTTCTATGTTAATTTTTTTTAATGCACCAAAGCCTATTGCACTGTGGGGGTCTAATATAACATTATATCTATTATGAACATCTTTAATAATATTTAAAACTTCAGTTTCACTCATATTTTCTGAAAGAAAATCTTTACTAATTTTTTGTAATTTATCTTTTGGAATAATATATTTTCCCTCTTCTTTAATTTTTTTCATAACATTGCCAGTTTCAACATCATTAAAATCATTTAAATCATAAATTAATCTTTCAAAATTACTTGCAATTTGAATGTCCATACTTGGCGAATTTGTTTCAAGCACTGTTTCAGCTTCATATTTTCCATTTGTGATTGCTCTATGCAAAATATCATTTTGATTTGTCGCTACTATAAGTTTATTTATTGGTAGACCCATTTTTTTAGAAAGATAACCAGCATAAACATCGCCAAAATTACCAGTTGGAACTGAAAAATTAACAAGCCTGTCATCCCGTATTTGAAAATATGTATAAAAATAATAAACAGCTTGTGCAATAATTCTTGCCCAATTTATTGAATTTACACCAGACATGTTTATTGAATTAGAGAATTCTTTATCTGCAAACATTGCCTTAACTAAATTTTGACAATCATCAAAATTACCATTTATAGCAATATTAAATACATTTTTTTCTTTAACTGTAGACATTATTTTTCTCTGAACCTGTGAAACTTTATTGTGTGGGTGTAGAACAAATATATTTATATTCTCTTTACCCTTAATTGCATCTATAGCAGCAGCACCAGTATCTCCTGATGTTGCAACTATAATATTAATTTGTTTACTATTTTTACTTAGATAATATTCATAAAAATTACCAAGTAACTGCATTGCTATATCCTTAAAAGCAAGTGTTGGACCATGAAATAATTCTAAAATCTTAGCATCACCAATTTTTATCAAATCTACGACGTTATCTTTTCGAAATGAAGAATATGACTTGTCTACAATTAATGAAAGCTCTGCTTCTGTCATGAAATCACCAATAAATGGGAAAATTATTTTTTTTGCTAAGTCTTGATAGTTTAAATTACTTAAAGAGTTTAATTCTTCTGTAGTGTATTTTTTTATTTTTTTTGGGATAAATAGACCACCATCATCTGCTAGTCCTTTGATAAATACCTCCTCAAAACTATACTCTTTTGAGTTATCTCTAGTGCTTATATATTTCATCTAATAATTTTTTTTTCTCAAATATAAATATATTAAAAGAATTGAAATCGCTAACGAAAACCAAGTTAATGCATATTTTTTATGATTATTTGAAATATTTGCTGTAATTGATTTTGGTTTAGGAAATTCATTATTTCCAGAAAGATAAATTACATAAGGAGAAAAATTTTTACCTGTGAACTTAAAAATATCATCTCTATCTAATGTAAACCAGTAATTTTCAGATAGATCGTTTTCAGGCTTAAACATATTGGGTTTGATTTGTTTTCTCAAAACTCCATTAATATAGTTTTCATCTATTACGTTTATAGTTTTATCTTCTTTTTTATTAAATGGTATCCAGCCTCTATTTAATAAATAGTTATTATTTCCAACTTTTAATGGGTTAATAACTTCAAAGCCCGGTTTCCCTTTTTCATTTAAGTTATAAAGATAAATTTGTTTTTCAAAATCAATTGATCCTCTAGTCTTAATTCTAAGATAATTTTTATGTTTACTATTTGATAAATTGACAGGTATGTCTTTCAGAGATGACTCTATTTGATTAATTAATTCTAATTTCCAATTAAGTCTAATAATTTGCCAACTCCCTAATGCTAGAAAGACAGAAATAAAGAAAAATACAAAAATAGAAAATAAAAATTTATATCTCAAGAGCTAAAAATTAACTTCCCCAAATATAAATGGCAGCAAATAAGAATAGCCAAACAACATCTACAAAGTGCCAATACCAAGCAGCTGCTTCAAATCCAAAGTGATGCTCTTCAGTAAAGTGACCTTTTCTTGCTCTCATTAAACATACCGATAAAAATATAGTACCAATGATAACGTGGAAACCATGAAATCCTGTTGCCATATAAAATACTGAGCCATATATATTTCCTGCAAAATCAAAAGTTGCATGCTGATATTCATAAACTTGTAGTAGTGAAAAAGAAAAACCAAGTATCACTGTTAGAACTAGTCCTTGAATAAAGCTTTTTCTATCACCTTCTAGCAATGCGTGGTGTGACCATGTTACTGTCGTTCCTGATAATAATAAAATTAATGTATTGATTAGTGGGATGTCCCATGGATCAAAAGTTACAATATCTTTAGGTGGCCATATTCCTCCTATTGCTAAAGATGGAAATAAACTTGCATCAAAATAAGCCCAAAACCATGCAACAAAGAACATAACTTCTGAAGCAATGAACAATGTCATTCCATATCTGTGGTGAATTTGTACTACTGGTGTGTGATGACCTTGGTGCTCTGCTTCGATAACAACATCTCTAAACCACATGTATGTTCCATATAATAGTAGTGCTAATCCCAAATACATTCCCCAAGAAACTTCGCTATGTAGATAATAAACTGAACCTATTGCTAAAATTAAGCATGAAAATGAAACGTAGATAGGCCATGGACTTGGGTCTACTAAATGATAGTCATGTTTTTTTTCTGCGGACATTTTTATAATTTTGATTGGTTATAGTAATCTGATGAAAAAAAAGTATAGGACATAGTTACATCTTTAATATTTTTAGTATTGGGATCATTTACCATTTCTGGATCCAAATAAAAAGTCATAATATAAGTGGCCTTTTCGCCTGCTTTTAAGGCCTGTTTTTCAAAACAAAAACATCCCAATTTGCTATAATATTTACCAAATGATGATGGAGAAACATTGAAAGATGCAACTCCATAAGTCGTTTCATTGCCATAGTTTTCAACTTCAAATTCGATTCGGTTCACTTGACCAATTTTAACATCCATAACATTTGTTTTTGCTTTAAAATTCCAAGGAAGTTTATTTACATTTGTATCAAAACGAACGTTAACTTTTTGGTTTAAAATTATATCTGGCGCTTCTCTTGATATTTGTGTTGTTCCACCAAACCCAGTTACTCTACAAAATAAATCATACAAGGGTACTGCAGCAAATGAGAGTCCTAACATTAAAAAAAATATTCCAGCTAAAAGAATTGGAGTTAAGGTTTTATTTTTCACTATATTGATCTATCAAAAACACCCGTATTATAAAGTGTAAAAAAAAACAGAAATATCATAAATCCTATTATTGCTACTGCTGTTAAAATATTTTTTCGCTTAGTTTTTTTGTCTGGTATCATCATAATATCTTATCTATCAAAAAAATAACGAATATCAAAAACAAATATAAAATTGAATATCCAAATATTGTTTTTGCTTTCTTGGGGTTAAATTTATTTTTTTTAAACTTATAAAGCTCAAAACATAAAATGTTATAATACAATGTAATCATTAGGGCTGGTACTAGAAATACTAATCCAACAAAATCTATTGCGTAGGGTAAAATAACCATTGGCAACATTAATAATGAATAAACTAAAATATTTATTTTAGTGCTCTCTATCCCATTAGTTAATGGAAGCATTGGAATTTTTGCCTTTTTATAATCATCTGATTTATAAAGACTTAACGCCCAAAAATGCGATGGTGTCCAAAAAAATATAATCAGAAAAAAGGTTATTGGCTCAAGAGATAATGAGTTAGTTGCTATAGTCCATCCAATTACTGGCGGTAATGCTCCTGCAGCACCTCCAATGACAATGTTTTGTGGAGTTTTTCTCTTTAACCAGATTGTATAAACAAAAACATAAAATAAAATTGTAAACAGCAATAATACTGCTGAAATTGTGTTAGCAAAATAATCTAATGCGATTACTGAAAAAAATGAAAGTGATGTTCCAAAAATTAGGGCTTGGTTTTTATTAACCTTTCCCATTGGAATTGGTCTCAAGCAAGTTCTTGTCATTAATGCATCAAGATCAGATTCGTACCACATATTTAGAGCACCAGCGGCTCCTGCACCAATTGATACTAAAAGAATTGCAATCATTGCATCTTTTGTAGAAACTGTAGAAGGCGCCATTAATAAACCCACAGCACACGTGAAGATTACCAAAGACATTACCCTTGGTTTCATTAGCTTGAATAATTCAGAAAAATTAAACACATTCACTTGGTTTAAATTTCTATTTTTTAATTTAGAGTTAATCATCAATATTTAATATAGAAAAAGCTGTAACTTTATTAACTAGATACTTTTTCAGCACCATCTGGATCTTCAAATTTTGGTAATTCCTCAAAAGTATGAAAATTTGGTGGTGATGGTACAGTCCATTCTAGAGTTGTAGCTCCTTCTCCCCAAGGGTTCTGAGCTGCAGCTTTTTTCTTAGAAAAAGAATAAATTAAGTTAGCAAAAAATACTAGTAAGCCAGCAACCGCTATGTATGAGCCGATTGACGAAACATAATTCCATCCAGCAAATGCATCAGGGTAATCAGCATATCTTCTTGGCATTCCAGCTAAACCTAAAAAATGTTGAGGGAAAAATACTAAGTTCACTCCAATGAATGTTAACCAAAAATGTAATTGTCCCATCCATTCTGAATACTCATACCCAGACATTTTACCAAACCAATAATAAAATCCTGCAAAGATTGCAAATACTGCACCTAAAGATAATACATAATGAAAGTGAGCAACTACATAATAAGTATCATGCATTGCAGTATCAACACCTGCATTTGCAAGAACAACACCTGTTACACCACCTACTGTAAATAAAAATATAAAACCTAATGCCCACATCATGGGAGTTTTAAATGAAATTGATCCACCCCACATTGTTGCAATCCATGAAAATATTTTAATCCCTGTTGGGACCGCAATAATCATTGTTGCAGCTAAAAAATATGCTTTAGTATCTGTACTTAAACCTACCGTATACATGTGGTGAGCCCAAACAACAAACCCAACAACCCCAATTGAAACCATCGCATAAGCCATTCCTAAATATCCAAATACAGGTTTCTTAGAAAATGTTGAAACGATATGACTGATCATTCCAAAGCCAGGTAAAATTAAAATATAAACTTCAGGGTGACCAAAGAACCAAAATAAGTGTTGGTATAAAACTGGATCTCCTCCAGTTTGAGCATCAAAAAATGCTGTTCCAAAATTTCTATCTGTTAAAAGCATTGTGATAGCACCAGCTAAAACAGGTAGTGATAGTAATAATAAAAATGCTGTAACTAAAACAGACCAAGCAAATAAAGGCATTTTATGCAAAGTCATGCCTGGCGTTCTCATATTTAAAATTGTTGTAATAAAGTTAACTGCTCCTAAAATTGAAGAAGCTCCAGCTAAGTGTAAGCTTAAAATAGCAAAATCCATAGCAGGTCCTGGTTGTCCAGCTTTTGACGATAAAGGTGGATACAAAGTCCATCCTCCACCAACACCTTGCTGACCTGGAGGGCCATCTACAAATATTGAAAGTAATAGTAAAATAAATGAAGCTGGTAATAACCAAAATGAAATATTATTCATTCTTGGAAAAGCCATATCAGGTGCACCGATCATAATTGGGACAAACCAATTACCAAATCCACCAATCATTGCAGGCATTACCATAAAGAAAATCATTATTAATCCATGGCCTGTAACCAACACATTATATAAGTGATAGTTGCCACCTAAAATTCCATCACCAGGATGCATCAATTCAATTCTCATTAATACTGAAAAAGCTGTACCAATAATTCCTGCAACAATTGCAAAAATTAAATACATTGTACCAATGTCTTTGTGGTTAGTTGAGTAAGCCCAACGTTTCCAACCTGTTGGTGTGTGATGATCGTCGTGTGATGCTGTTTTTGTGTACATTTTTATTTACTCGCTAGTTTTTTATATTCATTTTCTGCAATTGGCTCTTTTGCAAATTTCATTTTAGCCTCTGCTAACCATATTGCATATTCTTCATCTGTCACAACTTTTACTGTGATAGGCATAAAAGCATGCTCAATTCCACAAAGTTCAGAACATTGACCATAGTACGTTCCAACTTTTTCAGCTTTAAACCAAGTTTCGTTTATTCTTCCAGGAACTGCGTCTCTCTTAACTCCAAATGATGGTAATGCCCAAGCATGCAATACATCATTAGCTGTAATTAAAACTTTAACCACTTTATTAACTGGAACAATAACTTCATTATCAACAGTTAGTAATCTTGGTTGGTTTTCTTTTAATTCAGCTTCTTTAATCATATACGATTCAAAAATAATATTTTCATCAGGATACTCGTAGCCCCAGTACCACTGGTAACCAACAGCTTTAATTGTTAGGTCAGCTTTTGGAATAGTATCTTGTTTATACAAAATTTTAAAAGATGGAACGGCCATCACTATTAAAATCAAACATGGAATCAGTGTCCACAAAACCTCTACAGCAACATTGTGAGTAGTTTTTGATGGGTTAGGATTTTTTGACGCTCTAAATCTTATACAAACATAAATCATAAGAAATAAAACAAAAACACTAATAGCAATAATTACAGGAAGGAGAATGTTGTTATGAAAACTAACAATCTCAGTCATACTTTGAGAGGCAGAATCTTGAAAGCCTAGCTGCCAGTTTTTAGGCTGATCCGCCCAAGCGCTAGTCATTAACATTGTAGTTATAAATGTTATTAAAAATTTTTTCATTTGTTACACACTATATAAAGTGTCTTTTAAAAAATTACACTTTAGTTTTCGCGACAAAATATCAATTAATTAGGTAATTAACAATTGATAAGGCTGAAATTACAGCAGTTTCTGATCTAAGTATATTTTCGTTTATTTTAATTGGCTGAACCCCTTTAAAGGCAAGAATCTCCCCCCTTTCCTCTTCAGAAAAATCTCCTTCTGGACCAATAATTACACAAGTTGGATTATGAGCTAATTTATTAAAATCTAATTTTTTATTTTCAGAATTTAAATCTGTGAATATTAAGTCCATCTTTTCATGATTTAAAAAACTTTTTAATGATTGGGGATCTTCAATAAGCGGAACATTAATACGATTAGATTGCTCAGCAGCTTCTATGATTACTTTTTCTAATCTTTCTTTATTTATTTTTCTAACAATTGTTCTATCAAATATTATTGGTAAAAATTTTGTAACACCAAGCTCTGTTGCTTTTTGAATCATAAAATTAAAATAATTTGATTTAATAGGTGAAAAAGCTAACCACAAATCTTTTACATTTTCTTTTTGTCTTAATTGTTTTGTAATATTAAATTCAACTATACTTTTTGAAATAGTTAAAATTTTTGCTTCCCACTCTCCACTGTTATTAAATAAAGAAAAAACCTCGCCCACTTTGATTCTCATTACTTTATTCACATAGTGAGATTGAGATTTATCAAGCTTAGCAGTTAAATTAAGTGATAAACTTTCTTTAAAAAATAATCTAATATTACTCATTAATGTTAAGTTAATTTATGAAAAATATTAAAGCAATAATTTTTGATGCATATGGCACTTTATTTGATGTCAATTCAGCAGCAGAAAAATGTAAAGATAAAATTGGTGATAAATGGGAAGGCTTTGCTAATTATTGGCGAACTACTCAATTAGAATACACTTGGCTTAGAAGTCTAATGAATAGACATAAAGACTTTTGGCAGGTGACAGAAGATAGTTTGGATAAATCTATGAAGGCTTACGAAATAGATTTATCAATGAAAAATGAATTATTAAATCTTTATAAGGTGCTCTCCCCTTTTCCTGAAGTACCTGAAATTTTAAAAAGATTAAAAGAAAAAAATTATAAATTAGGTATTCTTTCAAATGGAACACCCTCTCTTCTTAACGAATTAGTTAAGAGTAATAATTTAGATAATATATTTGATGATATTTTTTCAATTGAAGAAGTTGGAATTTATAAACCAGACTCAAAAGTTTATGACATGCCAATTAAAAAATACAAAATACAAAAAGAAGAAGTCGCATTTTTAAGTGCTAATACTTGGGATGTTTCTGGTGGTGGAAATTATGGTTACAGTTCTATTTGGGTAAACAGAAATAATAATATTTTTGATAATCTTGATTATAAACCTAAAGATGAGGTTAAAAATTTAAAACAATTGCTTGATATTATCTAATTCTATTTTCTTCAAAATTCTTATTTAGTTTTACTGAAATGGTTCGAGTATTTCTTTTATTCCACTCTGAAAAGGATCTTAAGATAGGCATAACCGAAAGTCCAAATTCTGTAAGTGAATACTCAACTTTTGGGGGCATTATTCGAATTACTTTTCTATTAATTATTCCATCTCCTTCTAGTTCCTTAAGCTGCTTGGATAACATTTGTTGTGTAATGGTTTTTAATCCTTTTTTGAGCTCACCAAATCTAATTTTTTTACTTTGCAGCAAACTAAATAAAATTCTAATTTTCCATTTACCTCCAAGAAAGTAAACGGCTCTTTCAGCTGGACAATCTATTAAATTTTTCATGGTATGTTTTTGTATACTAGTATGTTTACTTTGCGTTATTGCTTTATTAATACCAAAGCACTAAATAGAAGTCAAATAAATTGAAAGGATCAATATGACTAAAGGACAAAACGCAGGTAACGGACCAATTGCAGTAGATGTAGAGAAAGATAAATCTTACTACTGGTGTTCATGTGGAAAGAGTTCAAAGCAACCATTTTGTGATGGATCTCATCAAGGTTCAGAATTCACTCCTCTAGCTTACAAAGCAGAAGAGACAAAAAAAGTATTTTTTTGTGCTTGTAAACAAACTAATAACCAGCCTCTTTGTGATGGTTCACATAACAAAAAGTAACATTGAACTTTATAAATTATTGAATAGTCTTTAATTATGAAAAATATTGAAGTAGAAAAAATAATAGAGCCAGTTGCAGCATCAGATGGTGCTGGTGTTAAATTAAAGAGAAGTATTGGCACTCACCTTATTGATTACCATGATCCCTTTTTAATGTTAGATGAATTTGGTTCTGAAAATAAAGATGATTATATTGGAGGCTTTCCTCCTCACCCTCATAGAGGAATTGAAACAGTAACGTATATGCTTGCTGGCGACTTTGAACATAAAGACAGTACAGGTGGCGAAGGAATAATGACTGCTGGAGATGTTCAGTGGATGAAAACTGGAAGTGGTATCATTCATTCAGAAATGCCTGCAATGAAAGAAGGTAAGCTTCATGGATTTCAATTATGGGTAAACATGCCTGCTAAATTGAAAATGACTAAACCTGAATATATTTATATTGATGCAGATAAAATGAGCACTCATAAAGATGATGATAAAACTGTCAAAGTGATTGCTGGAAAATTTCAAGATGCAGAAGGACCTGTTAAAGGTCACAATGTTGAACCTGTTTATTTTGATGTAGAGCTTGAAAAAGGAAAAGAATTTAATTTTGATCTTCCCTCAACTCACAATTCATTAATATATTTAATTGAGGGTGAAATTAAAGTTGGCAATCAAGATCATGATGCCGTTAAAGATTCTACTTTAATTATTTTGACTAGAGGAGAAAAGTTAAAAGTCTCTAGCTTAACTAAAGCCAAGTTTTTATTGATATCTGGAAAGCCAATTGGTGAGCCTATTGCTAGAGGAGGTCCATTTGTAATGAATACTAAAGCAGAGATCTTGCAAGCAGTTCAAGATTATCATAATGATACATTTGTAAAATAATGAAAACTATTAAAATAGAAAAATTTGGTGGTCCTGAAGTATTAGAGGTTAAAGATATTGAAATCGGTAAACCAGGTCCAAAAGAAGTTTTGATCAAAAATTTATCAATTGGTCTTAACTATATTGATGTTTATCATCGAACAGGCTTGTACCCTATTCCTCTACCAAGTGGAATTGGCCTAGAGGCATGTGGAATAATAGAAGAAGTTGGTTCTGAAGTTGATCTGTTTAAAGTTGGAGATAGAGTGGCTCACTCTTCAATGCCAATTGGAAGTTATTCAGAAAAACAATTGTTTCCTCAAGAAAAATTAGTTTTAGTTCCAGAGGGTATCTCAGATGAAATAGCATCTTGTATTATGCTTAAAGGGATTACTGCTGAATATTTATTACACAGAGCTTATCCAATTAAAAAAGGGGATAAAGTATTATACCACGCAGCCGCTGGTGGTGTGGGTCAAATTTTATGTCAGTGGGCTAATGCATTAGGAGCTGAAGTCATTGGAACAGTTGGCTCTAAAGAAAAAGAGACTATTGCTAAAAAAAATGGTTGTCATCATGTAATAAATTATACTGATACAAACTTTGTTGAAGAGGTGGAAAAAATTGCAGGTAAAAATGGAGTTGATGTTGTCTATGATGGTGTTGGTATTAAAACTTTTGATGGATCAATTGAAACCTTAAAGGTTAGAGGTATGATGGTCGCTTTTGGTAACGCATCAGGTTATGTTGATACGATAGATGTTAAAAAACATATTAATGCAAAAGGATTATTTTTTACTCGTCCTTCAATTGCACATTACACCATGACAAGAGAAGAGTTGGTTGAATCTGCTAAAAAAGTTTTTGATGCCATCTTATCTGGAAAATTTAAAGTTGAAATTTCAAAAAAATATTCGCTTGATGATGCTAAAAAAGCTCATGAAGAATTAGAAGCAAGACTACTAACCGGTCCTGCAGTTATTATTCCTAATTAATCTAAGTCAACATCCATATCAGACATATGCAATTTTAATGCATTTGTTGATACTTGAATTTCTCTCATAAAAACAACGATTGAAATCATCATCGATAAACAACAAGATCCAAAGATTAATCTTGCAGCAAAAATTTCATTCAAATAAAGGGCAAACACAGTCAACATATTAAATAAGAAACCAAATGCAGCAAACATAATAGTCCATTTTAAAAGAACAATTCTTCCACTTAAATTTATAAACTGTTTTTTCCACTCAGGAGGAATATGATTTTCATACACATGTTCATCATGAAGCTGCCTAATAAGCTTGCTCAAAGAATGAAATCTGTTGCTATATACACTCATCAATAAAGGAATGGCTGGAAACATCAATGCTGTAACTGTGTAATCTATATTCATACGAATCAATTTGATTATGAAACTAGCCTTTGTTATTTACAAGTAAATTATTATGAAACAATTAAATCTCTTTATTGAACTAACAAGATTTAAAAGACCTATTGGCTATATGCTATTATTTTGGCCTTGTGCATGGGGACTAACTATTGCTTATGATTTCTCAAAAAACTTAAATGATTATTTTTTTTACTTACTATTATTTTTTTTAGGATCAGTTCTAATGCGTTCTGCAGGATGTATTGTAAATGATATTTCTGACAAAGAATTTGATAAAAAAGTTTCAAGAACAAAAAATAGACCTATTGCGTCTAACCAAGTTTCCATAAAATTAGGAATATTTTATACTTTGATTTTATGTCTACTTGCACTTTTGGTTTTAATTAACTTTAATAACTTAACAATCTTACTTGCTCTTGGGTCTATGCCTCTAGCCTTCACTTACCCTTTAATGAAAAGATTTACTTATTGGCCTCAACTATTTTTAGGAATAACATTCAATTATGGTCTAATTTTAGGATGGACTGCAATACAGGGTGAAATAAATGCTGTAGCTATTATCTTTTACTTAGGAGCCATATTTTGGACACTGGGATACGACACAATATACGGGTTTCAAGATATTAAAGATGATGAAATTATAGGAGTAAAATCTACTTCAATAAAATTTAAAAAAAAACCAAAATTATTTTTAACAACATGCTATTTAATCTTTATAATTTCTTTAATACTAGTAGGTATTTATATGAAGCTTAATACAATGTTTTATTTTTTTATTCTCATTCCAACTACTCACTTATTTTTTTATCAAATCTATAATTTTAATTTCAAAGATCCTAAAAATTGTTTAAAAATTTTTAAAAGTAATAATTTTTTTGGTGCAATTATTTTGTGTAATATTTTAATTGGAAAATTTTAAATGAATAAAATAGAAACTATAAAAAGACTTTTTTTCGATTACACAAAAAAACATATAAAAAAAATACTATTATCAGTTTTTTTTGCACTACTAGTTGCTGGAAGTACTTCGGGGATTGCTTATCTTTTAGATCCAGCAATTGAAAAAATATTTATTGAAAAAGACCAAGCTCTAATAATTATTATTCCAATTTTTATTATTATTGCTTTTGCAGTAAAAGGCTTTTCATTATATTTAGCAAAAGTTATCATGATAGGTGTTTCGGAGGAGGTAAGAAAAGATCTCCAGTGTGACATGTTAAATAACTTAATTGCAGCAGATACAAGATTAATTGATGGAAAACATACTGGAAAATTTATATCCAATATAACTAATGATGTAAGTCATATTACCAACCTAATTAGTGTTGCAGTTTTAAATTTATTTAAAGATAGTTTAACTTTAATTGGTTTACTTACTGTAATGTTTTTTCAAAATTGGAAACTTGCTTTGATAGCAATCATAATGATCCCTTTGGCTACTTTTGCAGCAAGAACTTTGGGTAAAAGAATAAGCAAAGTAGCTACAGAGCAAATGCTTAAGGCTGGAATTCTTAACACATATTTAATTGAACTATTTAAAAATCATAAACTTATTAAAATTTTTCAACAAGAAAAATATGAGAATAAAAGAGCAGAGAAATTTATAAACGATGTAAAGGAAAAAACTGTAAAAATAGCAACTGTCTACGTTAGATCTTCACCGATAATGGAAACCTTAACTGGTATTATGATAGCAGTTTTAATTTTTTATTCTGGAAAATTGGTTTTAAAAAATGAAATTGATATAAATAATTTTTTCTCTTTTCTTGCAGCCATGATGCTAGCGTATCAACCAGTGAGGTCACTTGCGACTTTAAACATAACTATTAGCCAGGGCTTATCCGCTGCAACAAGAATTTTGCCAGTTATCGATGAAAAATCAGAACTTCAAGAAAATAAAAATAGTGCTGAAATAAAAGTTAATGCTGGTGATGTTGAGTTTAAAAATGTTTCTTTTAAGTATGAAAAGGAAAGAAAAAATAACACTTTAAATTCAGTTAATATAAAAATGTTAGGTGGAAAAATGACTTCAATTGTAGGTCATAGTGGTGCTGGGAAATCAACAATTTTGAATTTAATCCCAAGATTTTATGATGCAATTTCAGGAGATATACAAATAGATAATCAGTCAATCTATAATTGCACAATCAGCTCTCTTAGAAAAAATATCTCACTCGTTAGTCAAGACACTACTTTATTTGATGATACGATTAGAAATAATATTGCATATGCAAACCTAGGTGCGAGTCAAAAAGAAATTGAAGAAGCAGCAAAATATTCTTTTGCCAGTGAATTTATAGAAAAACTTCCAAATAAGTATGAAACTATTATTGGTGAAAATGGAACAAGATTGTCTGGTGGAGAAAAACAAAGACTCTCTATAGCGAGAGCAATGCTAAAGAAAAGTCAAATTATTTTATTAGATGAAGCAACATCGTCACTAGATGCAGAAACTGAAAATAAAATTCAAGATGCTATAAATTTTTTAACCAAAGATAGAACGACAATTGTGATAGCTCATAGATTATCAACAATTTTAAACTCAGATAAAATTTATGTAATAGATGCTGGCACAGTTGTTGGTGAAGGAACGCATGACCAATTATTAGCTAATTCAAAAGTTTACAAGAACTTCTATGAAAAACAAATTAAGAAAGTTTAATGTTTCTTTTTTATAGGATACTAATAAATTTAATTTTACTTTTATCACCTATAATTGTTTTAATAAGATTATTGCAGAAAAAAGAGGATCCACTAAGATTTAAAGAAAAACTTGGTTTTTTTTCTAAAAAGAAACTAAAGGGAAAATTAATATGGTTTCATGGTGCAAGTGTTGGAGAAATACTAAGTGTAATTCCATTAATAGAAAAGCTAGAAAAAAATAAAGAAATCAAACAAATTTTAATAACTTCAAATACACTAAGTTCCTCTAAAATTTTATCAAAATTAAAATTAAAAAAAACTGTCCATCAATTTTTTCCAATAGACACAAATTACAATACAAATAAATTTTTAAGATATTGGGATCCGTCCATTGCAATCTTTATAGATTCCGAGATATGGCCAAATATGCTCACAAATATAAAAAAAAAATCAATATCATTAATGTTAATTAACGCAAGAATAACTAAGAAATCTTTTAAGAAATGGAAGTTTTTTTCTTCCTCAGCTAAAACGATATTTCAAAATTTTGACATATGCATATCATCAAGCTTGGCGTCGAAGAATTATTTAAGATTACTTGGGGCAAAAAAAATTTCATATTTTGGTAATTTAAAATTTACTCAAAGCAAACAAACTACAAATGAATTAAGTAGTAATTTAAATAAATTTTTTTTAACAAAAAAAATATGGTGTGCATCCAGCACACATGGAATTGAAGAAAAAATATGTGCAAATACACATAAAAAACTTAAAGTTAAGTATAAAAACTTATTAACAATTATAATACCAAGACATATTCATAGAGTTAAAAAAATTCTCCAAGATATAAAGGAAATGAATTTAAAAATTCACTTGCATGACTCTAAAAAAAAGATTGATAAAAAAACAGATATATACCTAGTAAATACTTTTGGACAAACCCAATCCTTTTTTAAGATTAGTAAAATTGTTTTTTTAGGAGGCTCAATTATTAAACATGGAGGGCAAAATCCTTTGGAGGCAGCAAAGTATGGGTGTCAAATATTACATGGCCCAAATATATGGAATTTTAAAGAAATTTATAACCTTTTAAAAGTTAATGGAGCATCACATAAAGTTACCACACCCAATCAATTAACTCTTAAAGTTAGCAATATACTGAACAGTAAAAGCAACTCTAAAAAACTTCAATTAAAAATAAAAAATCTTAGTTCTAAAATTTTAAACTCAACCTTAAATGAGATAAACTTTCATATAAAGAAAAATGAAATTTAAAAAACCAAAATTTTGGGACTATCAACGTCCAAATTTATTGTCATATATTTTATTGCCACTAACTTTTCCTCTAATTTTAAATAATTTTTTCTTAAATAAAAAAAAAAATAAAAAAAAAGATCATAAACCTAAAAAAATTTGTGTAGGAAATATATATGTAGGTGGCACAGCAAAAACTCCATTGACAATAAAAATTTATCAAATTTTAAATAAACTTGATATTAATGCTTGCACTATTAAAAAGTTTTACAAAAGCCATTATGATGAGCAAAAAATACTATCTGAAAAAACTAAACTTTACTGTGAAAAAAATAGAATTGATGGACTTAATAAGGCAATTCTAGACAATAAAGATGTGGCAATTTTTGATGATGGTCTACAAGATAGATCAATAAATTATGATCTAAAAATTGTTTGCTTCAATGATTTAAAATTAATTGGAAATGGTTTTTTAATTCCTGCTGGACCTCTAAGAGAAAAAATAAATAGTATCTCAAAGTACGAGATAGCTTTTATTAATGGAAATGAGGTAGATAACTCTAAACTAAAGTTACTATTAAAAAGTTATAATGCTAATATTGAAATATTTGAGACTAACTATAAAGCTATAAATATCAAAGAATTTAATATTAACGATGAATATATGGTTTTTTCAGGCATAGGTAATCCTGAAAGTTTTAGACAAACATTGATCAATAATAATATTAAGGTAACTAAAGAAATAATTTTTCCCGATCATTACAACTATACTCATAAGGATATTGAGCAAATAAAATATCAGGCAAAAAAACTTAACTTAAAGATATTAACTACTGAAAAAGATTATATTAAGATTAAATCAATCGATAACCATGATATTAGATATTTAAAAGTTGAGCTGGATATCAAGAATGAAGATAGGCTAATAAATCATTTAAAAAAATATATATGAAATTAATAAAATATTTTTTTCAATTTGTAATTATAATAACACTTCTTCTTTTATTTAGAATTTTAGGGCTTAAAATTGCTTCATTTATTTCTAATAAAATTGCATCTAGTTTTGGGCCCTTTTTTAGATCTAAAAATTTAATTAAATCAAATATTCTTAAAGCACTTCCACATTTAAGTCCGGAGGAATTAGATAAAATTTCAAAAAAGATGTGGGGAAATTATGGAAGAATACTTGCTGAATATGTTTTTATAAAAAATTTTAGAGGGCCCAAATTTAATAATAATATAAAAGTTAAAGGTCAAGATGTGCTTGAAAAAATTAAAAAAGATAATGAGCCTGTTATATTTGTTTCAGGACATTTCAATAACTTTGAATTAATGGCTCTACACATTGAAAAATCAGGGATTAACCTAGCAGCAATTTATAGACCGCTTAATAATAAATTTCTTAACTTTATAATGGAGAGAGTAAGAAAAAAATACATTTGTAAAAATCAAATCAAAAAAGGAATTTCAGGTACTAAAAAATTACTTGGATTTTTCAAACAGAAAACTTCTATAGCACTCATGATTGATCAAAGAGTTTCTCAAGGTATTAAAGCTAAATTTTTTAATGATGAATGTTTTACAACTACTATTCCTGCACAATTTGTTAAAAAATTTAAATGCAAAATAATCCCTGTTTATATTGAAAGAATACAGAGCACAAATTTCCAAATTACTATACATGAGCCAATAAATTTTTCAGGTGATGAAACAATTGAGTCGATAACTTTAAACTTAAACCGTTTGTTAGAAAAAATGATTTTAAAAAACCCTGAACAATGGATTTGGTCTCATAATCGTTGGAAATAAGAATTTTTTAAAGTTATTCACTTTCTCTTTTTTTTGCTGCCTCGACGTACGAATAATATGGTTCTTGCAAATCCACATTCCAATAATTCAAAGTATTTAGATCAATCTTCTTACCGGATACTGCGCAAATTACATGATCACCCTCTTCAATAACTTCAAAATTATTTGGTAAATATTTTATTTTTGCTAATTTTTTATTCATTTTTAGTTTATACATTATTACATGAAAGTTGGGATAATAGGAAGTGGTGGTCGTGAACATGCTATTTGTCACAAACTCAGCACTATTAAAAAAATAGAGCAATTATATTGTTTTCCGGGAAATGCTGGAACAGCAAAAATTGCCAAAAATATTTCAATAAACTTAGAAAATTTCAATGAATTAAAAGATTTTATAAAATTAAATAAGATTGATTTAATTATTGTTGGTCCTGAAAAGCCACTCGTAGAGGGCATTGTAGATTTTTTAGAAGCAAACAATATTCAAGTTTTTGGTCCCAACAAAATTGCATCTCAATTAGAAGGTTCAAAAATTTTTACAAAAAACTTATGTAAAAAATATAATATTCCAACTGCTAACTTTGGAATTTTTCAAAATATTGATGAAGCTAAGCAATTTATAAATAAAACTAAATATCCTATTGTTATAAAGGCTGATGGATTGGCTTCCGGAAAAGGTGTTTATATTTGTAATAAGCTAGATGAAGCTAAAATTGCAATAGATGAAATTTTTAATGGTAAATTTGGTATTGCTCATAACTTGCTAGTTGAAGAATTTTTAAGTGGTGAAGAAATGAGTTATTTCATAATTAGTGATGGTAAAACAATAAAAAAGTTTGACACTGCTCAAGATCATAAAAGAGTTTCAGAAGGAGATGTGGGTAAAAATACTGGAGGTATGGGTGCCTACTCTCCCTCAAGATTAATCAATAATGAATTAGATAAAAAAATTTTATCAAAAATTATTGAACCGACAATTTTAGGTTTAAAAGAAATGGGCACAACCTATAAAGGTTTTTTATATGCGGGCCTCATGATTGTAGAAGGTGAGCCCTATTTAATAGAATATAACGTACGTATGGGAGATCCTGAGTGTCAAACTATTCTACCAAAACTAAAATCTAATTTATTAGAAATTTTTTTATCCTGTTGTAATGAAAAACTAAATAATACTCAGATAGAATGGCATAATAAAAAAAGTTTATGTATTGTAATGTGCTCAAATGGATATCCAGACCAATTTAAAAAAAATATTTTGATTAAACATTTGGATGAAATAAAATTAGGCACAAATGAATATTGCTTCCATGCTGGAACAAAACTTATTGATGATAAATTCTATGCAATTAGTGGGAGAGTTTTAAATTTTGTCTCTTTATCAGAAAATTTTTCTACCTCTAGAATAAAGATAATAGATATGATTAAATCACTTAATTGGAATGGTGGCTTTTACCGAAAAGATATTGGTTACAAGGTTATTAATGAATGAGAATAATATCTGGAAAATCAAAAGGTAAAAAAATATTTGATCCTATAGATATTAATACGAGACCACTTAAAGATTTAACAAAAGAATCTATATTCAATATAATTACTCATTCAAATAAATTTAATACTGCACTTGAAAAATCAAATATTTTAGATTTATTTTCTGGAGTAGGGTCTTTTGGACTTGAGTGCCTTTCTAGAGGTTCCAAAAGTGTAACTTTTGTAGAAAACTACAGTATTGTTTTGCCAATCTTAAAAAAGAATATTTTTAATCTTGGTTACCAAGATAATTCATTGGTGATCGATAAAAACATCTTAAACCAATTAAATTTTAAAAACTTTGATACTAAGTTTGATATTATTTTCATGGATCCTCCTTATAAAGAAAAAAACCTGAGTAAAATAATAAAAGATATATTTGAGGCAAAGATAATAAAAGATAACGGAATAATAATTATTCATAGACACAAAAAAGATAAAGATGAATTTCCAAAAGTATTTAAGATTATTGAAGAAAAAACTTACGGAATATCAAGAGTATTTTTTGGTTCGTATACTTATTAAAATAATATTTTTTTTGTCTCTTTTTTGATGAGCTCTACAGCAGGTTGATCATATGGGTTAATTTTTAGCGCTCTTCCAATTAAAATAGTTTCTAAGATAAAAAAACAAAATAACTCTCCTAAAGCATTTTCATTCCGATTGATTATTTCGAAACTTCTAAAGGGAATTTTTTTATTTAAAAAAACTTTTTCCGTTGCTAATTTTTGAGAGATAATTATTTCGCTGAGACTTTTATTTTTTAAATGACTGTGTGAATCCAGAATCTTGCTATTAATAATTTTATCTGATTTTTTATTACTGACATGAAAAAAAGTAAAAAAATTATTTTTTGGGCCATCTAAGTAAAGCTGCATCACACTGTGATTATCTTTCGGCATTAAAGATATTGTAGGCAAAATTCCATTTCCCTTTTTTCCTAAACTTTCAGCCATTAATTGCTGATACCATCTGAATAAACTTTCTGAACTTTCGTCATAATTAAGAATAATTGAGTTAAATTTTTTTTTCTTTAAAAAATATAAAGAATTATTTACATTTATAACTAAAGCATCAATAAATTTTTTGTTTTTAATCAGGTTATTTAATTGTTTAAATTTAGTACTATTTAAACCCATAAGTTCAGCAGGTAACATTCCCACTTCAGAGAGAACAGAATATCTGCCTCCAATAAAATTATTATGGTGTACTATTTCAGTTTTTAATTTTTGAGCCAACAAGTGTAAATAATTATTTTTATTTTCTGTAATAAAAATATTTTTATCTTGATTTTTAATAATAATATTTGAATTTGATATTGTTTCAAGAGTGTTTCCTGATTTTGAAACAATAATATTTAGGTACTTTTTTTTACTAGAACCGGTATCAATCTTTGACTGAAGATTATTAAAAAAAAATAAATTTTTTTTTATTCTATTCTTCAAGAAATAATAAATAGATTCTGTTCCTAGAATCGAGCCACCCATACCAATTATTCTTATATTGCTAAATTTTTTAAATTTAAGAATAATTTTTTTATTATAGCTACTCTTATAATTTGTACTTAGAGAATCTAATACTGCATTTCTATTAAGTAAAATATTTTTTAAGTCTTTTTTTATTTTCTTACTATCTTTTTTAATCTTAAAATTTTTAAATTTAATATTTTTTGTAAGCATTAATTGCTTTTAATTTTTTCTAATATACTTTTTTCTAATGAACTATCTGGTGACTCAGATAAAGTAACTGTGCTCTCAGTATTAGAGCCTTTAGTTAAAATTTCTTTCAAACTAATCTCACTTTCTTCCTGATTATCATCTTTATTTAAAGTTGTTGGTTCTGGTAAATTTTCAAAATCTGGTGGAAGTGATAATGGATTTTTTTTCTTAACTAAAAATTCGTCTGAATTGGATTGTTTTTTTCCAGTCAAACCATCTTTGACACTTTGACAGGCGCTGACCATAAACAAAATTGTTAATGTAAGAAATATTTTTTTAAATAGATTTTTCATTTTTTTTATTATTAGCAAATATTTCATCAAAAATAAGGCATATAACACCTAATGTTATAAATATATCTGCGATATTAAAGACAAACCAATGAAAATCATTAAAGTGAAAATCAATAAAGTCTGGTACAGCAGAATAATATATTCGATCAAAAAGATTTCCTAAAGCTCCACCAAGAACAAATATTAAGGATATTTTTTTAAAGCCATTACTATTATAGATCATTATCGCTAATATAATACTTATCAGTGCTATTATTAAAGTGATCGAGTTATAAATAAAACTTTCATTAAAAGAAAATAATCCAAAGGCGATCCCTTTATTCCAAATAAGGTAAAAATTCAGATACTCGGTCAAATAAATATCAACTTTACTTTCTATTTCGCTAATTTTAATAATGTAAATTTTAGAAACCCTATCGACTAAAAAAATAAAAAAGATAAGTAAAATGTCGATTGATATTTTTTTTAAATTCACTTTAGGTATTTAATTTTTTTAGTTTGGATGTCTTTCACAGCCATTTTTATTTATTTTCCAGCATACAGTACATTTTTCACCTTCAGCTTTATTGGTAATTACTGTTATTTCACTTGATGAACTTTTTTCAACTATAGCACTTGAAGTGATACATAACTCTGAAAAATCTATATCTTTAAAACTATCAATCATTTTATCATTTAAATTAATTAATATATTTGCCTCTAAGCTTGAGCCTATCTCTTTAGTTGCTCGTTTTGCTTCTATACTAATATTGCAAATATCTCTTATTTTTTTTAATTCAATCCATTTGTTATTTAATTGATTGTTTTCAAAAGATTTTGGAAACTCCATAAATTTTTCAAGATGAATGCTTTTTTCATCTTTATTAATCAACGTAAAAATTTCTTCAGTTGTAAATGATAAAATTGGTGCAAACCATTTACTTAAAGACTCAAGCAATATATTTAAAACTATAATACAACTTTTTCTTCTTTCCGAGTCTTTGCTATCACAATATAAAGCATCTTTTCTGATATCAAAATAAAATGCAGATAAATCTACAGTACAAAAATTCAATAGTTCTTTATAAAGATTATGAAAATCATATGATCTAAAATAGTTTTTAAAATTTTTATTTAGCTCATATACTCTATGAAGCATATATTGCTCTAATTCAGGTAATTGATTTAAATCTAATTTTTCTAAATCTATCTTTTTAAAATCATCATTTAAATTTCCTAATAAATATCTAAAGGTATTCCTAATTTTCCTATAAGAATCTGCATGCTGTTCTAAAATTGAATAATCTATTCTTAAATCCTCCTCATAATTGGATGATGCAACCCATATTCTTAAAATATCAGCACCATATTTTTTTAAAATATCCTCAGGTGCAATTACGTTTCCTACAGATTTTGACATTTTCAGACCTTTGCCATCCACAACAAATCCATGTGATAATATCGACTCATAAGGCGCTCTCCCTCTTGTTCCACAAGATTCTAAAAGAGACGAATGAAACCATCCCCTATGCTGATCTGAACCCTCTAAATACATTGATGCTGGCCATTGAAGATCTTCTCTTTTTTCTAAAACAAATGCATGAGTGCAGCCGCTATCAAACCAAACTTCAACAATATCACTTATTTTTTCGTAATCTTCTGCTTTATATTTATCCCCTAAAAATCTTTGAGGACTATCAGAAAACCAACAATCAGAACCTTCTTTTTCATAAATGCTCGCAATATTCTCATTTACATTATCATCTACTAAAATTTCTTTAGTAGTTTTATGAACAAATATTGGAAGTGGAACTCCCCAAACTCTTTGTCTTGAAACACACCAATCTGGCCTTGTTTCAATCATTGCTTTTATTCTTTCTCTGCCTTTGTCTGGATAAAATTTAGTATCATCAAGAGCTTTTAATGCTTTTTTTCTCAAGCCATGACTTTCCATAGAAATAAACCATTGCGGAGTTGCTCTATGAACAAGAGGTGCTTTTGATCTCCATGAATGTGGATATGAATGAACTAGTTCCCCATCAGATAATAATTTTTTTTGTTCTTTTAATTTTTCAATAACAATTGGATTAGCTTTGAAAATATGAGTTCCCTCAAATAAAGGAAGGTTTTTAGTATATTTACCATCACCATCTACTGTCTCTATGGCTTTTATCCCATGCTTTAAACAAAGATTAAAATCATCAGGACCATGACTGGGTGCACAATGAACAATGCCTGTTCCCTGTTCTGTTGTAACAAATCTTGCCTCAAGCATTGGGATATCATAATCATAACCAAGATCTAAGAAAGGGTGACTACAAATTGTATCTTTAAAATCTTTACCTTTAAATTTTTTTATTTCTTTGTAACTTTTGATTTCACAATCTTTGATTACAGATTCTAGTAGAGCTTCCGCAACAACTATTTTTTTATTCTTAAAATCTCCTTCATCACCTAATTCAATTATTAAATAATCTAAGGCTTCATTATAAGCTAGAGCTTTGTTTGCAGGTATAGTCCATGGAGTAGTTGTCCATATAATAACTTCTGTATTTTCTAATTCTTTTATATTTGTTTTTTTTACTGGGAAGGCTGTATAAATTGTATCTGATTTATGATCTTGATACTCAACCTCAGCATCTGCTAAAGCTGTTTTTTCTACAGTTGACCAAAGTACAGGTTTAAAACCCCTATAAAGACTTCCTTCTTTTAAAAATTTTCCTAATTCTCTTACAATTTGGGCTTCTGCTTCAAAGCTCATTGTCGCGTAATGATTATCCCAATCTCCAACAACACCTAGTCTTTTAAATTGTGTTTTATGAACTTCAATCCATTTTTCAGCAAACTCTCTACACTCTTTTCTAAATTCTGTTATTGGAACTTCATTTTTATTTTTTTTGTTTTTTTTATATTGTTCTTCGATTTTCCACTCAATGGGTAAACCATGACAATCCCATCCTGGGACATATACAGAATCTTTACCATCCATTTGATGGAATTTAACAATAATATCTTTTAAAATTTTATTTAAAGCAGTACCCATGTGAATATTACCATTCGCATATGGTGGACCATCGTGAAGTATGAACTTCTCTTTTCCCTTATTAGATTTTCTCAACTCCTTATAAAGATCAATTTTTTTCCAATATTCTAAAATTTCAGGTTCTTTATTCTGTAAATTTGCTTTCATGGAGAAAGCTGTTTTAGGTAAATTTATATTTTCTTTGCTCATGTTAACTTTTTTTAGCGACTTTTAAGTCACTTTGAATTTGTTTTTTTAATTGATCAACGTTTTTGAATTTTTTCTCTTTTCTTATAAATTTTGTGAACTCTACTGATAAATACTTATTATAAAGATTTCCAGAAAAATTAAAAATATGAACTTCTAATAAAATTTTTTTTTGATTAAAAGTTGGTCTATAACCAAGATTAGCAATCGCTTTTAGTGATTTATTTGAGTTTTTTTGTTTTACTTTAACAGCATACACTCCAGGCATCGCAATCACATAATCCTTAATATCAATATTGCAGGTTGGAAAACCAATTTTTTTTCCTTGCTGTCTTCCCTTTTGAACAATTCCTTCAATTGACCAATTTCGACTTAATAACTTATTAGTTTTCTTTAACTGTCCTTTTTCTAGAAGAGAGCGGATATATGTTGAGGAGATAACTTTTTTATTTAAAATTAGTGGTTGTGGTTTTACTATTTTGTAATGGTATCTTCCCTCATTTTTTATTAACTGCCTAACATCTCCCTCTCTTTTATTACCAAATCTAAAGTTATTGCTAACAAATATGTATTGAGCTTCTAATTTTTTTGATAAAATTTCTTTAATAAAAAAATCAGACTTAATTGCAGAAAATTTTTTATCAAATTTTTTAGTAATTATAAAATCAACTCCTAAATGATCTAAAATTATTTTTTTTTGATTTATATTTGAAATTCTAAAGTTTTTAAAACTTTTATTAAAAAACATTTTAGGCATTGGCTCAAATGTTAAAACACCAATTTTTAGATTAAATTTTTTTTTATAAGTATTTGCTAATTTAAATAATTTTTGATGACCTAAATGAACGCCATCAAAATTTCCAATCAATATAATTGATTTTTTATGATTATTTGAAATTTTAAAATCTTTATACAGTTTCATATTTTACCACTTTAATTCTGTTTGAATAAAGTTTACAACAACTTCATATTTTTTTGAAATTACATCGATTCCTTCTTTTTTAATTTCATCTTTATGAACACCATTTGATATAATTAATGAATTAAAATTTAAAAGATTGGCTCCCTTAATATCTGTATTTAAATTATCACCGATAGATAAAACTCTTTTTCCTTCGTTATTGATTACTTGATTATAAACTTCAGGAAATGGTTTTCCAAAATAAGTAACCTCTCCTCCCATTTTTTCAAAAACAAGAGCCACAGACCCTGCGCATAATTCTCTTTTTTCACCTCTATCAACAATTAAATCCGGATTAGTGCATATCATTTTCTTATCCATATGATCTTTGAATAACTCCGTGTAATATTTTAAATCCTCACCTTGCTGCTCAAATAATCCTGTACAGAGTAAGTATGAGCTTTCTTTAATGTTATTAGTCTTATTTTTTTTAAAATCTAAAAATAAATCAAAATCTCTTGGTGGTCCCACATGATAAAACTTTTCTTCTAGAGAATTTTTTTTTAAATAATTCAGCGCTGCTTCTCCTGAAGAATAAACTTTTTCTCTAATTTCTTTATTCATTCCCATTTTTTCTAAAAAATTGTTTACTATTTTATTAGGTCTTGGCGCATTGGTTAAAAGAACATAGTCTTTATTTGCTTTGGTGATTTCTTCTAAGGTTTCGATTGCGTTTTTATGAAGAGTTATCCCATTATGAACAACACCCCATAAATCGATATAAAAAATATCATAATTCTCTACAATCGACCTTAATCCATCCTTATCTAAATTCTTAGTCATTATGGGAGGTATAACTTATAAAAAACACAATTTCTCTGGTTTTTTGCCTTACATATTTTTTTTAACATCTCTTGAAATAGTAAACCTAATAGCTATATGAGTCGCATAATAAAAGGAGAATTTATGAAATTTAAACCGTTACACGATAGAGTTTTAATAGAAGTTTTAGACAGTAGTGAAAAAACTGCTGGAGGAATAATTATCCCTGATACAGCTCAAGAAAAGCCTCAAGAAGGTAAAATTATTGCTGTTGGTGGTGGTGCAAAAACTGAAGATGGAAAACTAATTCCAATGGATGTGAAAGTTGGAGACAAAGTTCTTTTTGGCAAATGGTCAGGAACTGAAATCAAAATAGATGGCAAAGAATACAGCATAATGAAAGAGTCTGACATTATGGGTATTTCTGGCAAATAATTTAATTTAAAGGAGAAAATAAAATGGCAAAAGTTGTAAAATTCGACTCTGAAGCAAGAGCAGCAATGATAAGAGGTGTTGATATCCTTGCTAACACAGTAAAAGTTACTCTTGGACCAAAAGGTAGAAATGTTGTTATCGACAAATCTTATGGTGCACCAAGAATTACTAAAGATGGTGTTTCTGTTGCAAAAGAAATTGATCTTGAAGATAAATTTGAAAACATGGGTGCTCAAATGGTTAAGGAAGTTGCTAGCAAAACAAATGAGGAAGCTGGTGATGGAACAACTACAGCAACTATTTTAGCACAAGCAATTGTTAAAGAAGGTGTAAAATATGTAACAGCTGGCATGAACCCTATGGATGTTAAAAGAGGAATAGATTCAGCAGTAGATCATGTTAAAGCAAGTTTAATTGCTTCAGCAAAAAAAGTAAAAGATACTGATGAAATTGCTCAGGTTGGAACTATTTCAGCTAATGGTGATAAAGAAATTGGTAACATGATTGCAAAAGCTATGCAAAAAGTTGGTAATGAAGGTGTTATTACTGTTGAAGAAGCTAAGGGAGTAGAAACTGAGTTAGACGTTGTTGAAGGTATGCAGTTTGATAGAGGTTATTTATCACCATACTTTATTACTAACGCTGATAAAATGACTACAGAGTTAGAAAACCCTTTCATCTTATTGCATGAAAAGAAATTAACTAACTTACAACCAATGGTTCCACTTTTAGAAGCTGTTGTACAAGCTGGTAGACCACTAATGATTATTTCTGAAGATGTTGAGGGCGAAGCTCTTGCAACTCTTGTGGTAAATAAACTTAGAGGTGGTTTAAAAGTTGTTGCAGTTAAAGCTCCAGGTTTTGGTGATAGAAGAAAATCAATGCTTGATGATATTGCAATTTTAACAGGCGGTCAGGTTATCTCAGAAGATATTGGTGTTAAACTTGAAAACGTTAAACTTACTGATCTTGGATCTTGTAAGAGAGTTAAAGTTGATAAAGATAACAGCACAATCATTAGCGGCAATGGTAAAAAATCTGAAATTGAAGCTAGATGTGCTCAAATCAAACAACAAGTAGGTGAAACAACTTCTGATTATGACAGAGAAAAACTTCAAGAAAGACTAGCAAAACTTGCTGGTGGAGTTGCTGTAATCAAAGTTGGTGGTGCAACTGAAGTAGAAGTTAAAGAAAGAAAAGATAGAGTTGAAGATGCTCTTAACGCAACTAGAGCTGCTGCTGAAGAAGGAATAGTAGTTGGTGGTGGTTGTGCTCTTTTATACGCTTCACAGAGTCTTGACACACTTAAAGTTAAAGGAGATGATCAAAAAGCTGGTGTTGCATTAGTTGCTAAAGCTTTACAGGCTCCTATTAGACAAATAACTTTAAATGCTGGAGTTGATGGTTCAGTTGTAGTTGGAAAACTACTTGAACAAAATAAAAAAAATATGGGTTACGATGCTCAGAACGAAGAATACGTTGATATGTTTGCAAAAGGTATCATCGATCCTGTTAAAGTTGTAAGAACAGCTTTACAAGATGCAGCTTCGATTGCTGGATTACTTGTAACTACTGAAGCCATGATTGCTGATAAACCAGATGATAAAGATGCTGGTGGTGGAATGCCTGGTGGAATGCCTGGTGGAATGGGTGGCATGGGTGGCATGGGCGGAATGGGCATGTAATCCCATCTATTTAGACCTAAAAATTATAAAACCCCCGTTGTTAAACACTTCGGGGGTTTTTTTTTATCTATTCGTTACAATGTCCTTACAATGTCCATACAATGTTGTTTGCTTCCGCAAATTCCCATTCCACTATCTTATTTTATAGTTATCTAACCACTCATATAAGAGGTGTTTAAACTTTTCTTCCCATATTTTTTTGGCATCATCATAATATTTACATTCTTCACCATATCTATAACCAAGTGTACCTGGAATACTTCTTCTGCAACTCATACAATTAATAAATTCAAATTCTGTGTACCAAGGATCATCTAATTTAACTTTATCCATTAATGACTGATAGGCACTAGAAGTGCCATCTTTAGAACCACACTCAGGGCAGATGAAAGGGTTGATGTGTATTATACCATCTTCGTCTTTAAGATAAGGTTTCATTTCTTTTTACCTAATAATTTTTTAAGATATTGATAAATGGGTTTGACAATTAGATTTAATAAAATTGTACCTATGAATAAAATAAGCAGTAAAAAAGTAATTAACGTTAAACTATAAACAATTATATTAGTTATTAGTTCCCAAATTGTACCACCTATTGGATCTCCAAAAATTCTAATGTTATCAATAAAATCAAAGTCATATCCAAAAATCATGAAAGATACGAACAGAACTCCAAGACCAATGATAAAACCTAATATAGATTCCATATATTTTTCATTTAGATTCGGACAATTGTGTTGATGTGCCTCGAAGAACTTTACCAGAGGTTGGGGCAACTTTTGACGCAACCTTAGCAATTACAATTAAACAAACAAATGCTATTAAAAATATTTTCATTTATTAAATAAATTTACCATCTTTAAATTCAACAACAAATTTTGTTCCATCTGGTTTATACACGGTGCCTTGACCATGATATTTACCATCTTTAAATTCAACAACTAATTTTTCTCCATCTGTTTGATACATGGTGCCTTGACCATGATATTTACCGTCTTTCCATTCACCTACGTATTTTCCTCCATCACCAAACATATAAGTTCCTTGCCCATGATATTTATCATTTTTAAATTCACCAACATATTTTTTTCCATCTGGATATGTTGCAGTGCCTTTATGATATTTACCATCTTTCCATTCACCCACATATTTTACTCCATTTGGAAATGTTGCAGTGCCTTGCCCATTTCTTTTACCATCCTTAAACTCAACAACAAATTTTGCTCCATCTGGAAATGTTGAAGTGCCTTGCCCATGATATTTACCGTCCTTAAATTCACCAACATATTTGGTCCCTACTAGTGATGTTACCGTACCGTGACCATGATATTTACCATCCTTAAATTCACCCACATATCTCCCTCCATCTGGTTGATACTCGGTGCCTTGACCATGATATTTATTGTCTTTCCATTCACCTTCGTATTTTCCTCCATCTGGATATGTTGCAGTGCCTTGACCATAACATTGACTATCTTTCCACTCACCAGTGTATTCTGATTTGTTTGGAATTTTTAAGGTACCTTGACCATTTCTTTTACCATCCTGAAATTCACCCACATATCTCCCTCCATCTCGAAATGTTGTAGTACCATGACCGTGTGGTTTATCCTCTTTAACCTCACCAATATATTTTGATCCGTTAGATAAATTCAGGGTTTTCTTCATACACATTAACCTTAGCAAAAGTCATTAAGTTTAACCATTATTCTTTAACAGCATAAAACGTGGGATCTTGTACAATGTTGTTTGCTTCTGACTTGAGGACGGTTAGGTGGTCTTTAACAATGTCTTTACAATGTTCTTTTTAAAAAAGTGATGTGCTTATTGATTAATAAGTCTATGTAATGAGAATGTAATACGGTTCCATCTAGAGAACACTCTAGATACATATACTAAACAAAATTAGAAACCCTCGGAAAGAAATTTCTGGGGGTTTTTTATTTTAAAATTGAAAATTGATATCTTTTCCAAATTCTTCTGGGTGTAATTGGTAAAAAAAAAGTTTGTAATTTTTTATTTTTATAATCCTTTGTAAACATCCAGTCAGATTTTCTAAGATCAAAACCCATACCTGAAAAAAAATATCTATTATTTATAAATTTAGAAACTATCTTAATTTTTTGCCAAAAAGTTAAATGTAAATGTTCAAATGAAATATTTTTAATCTTAAATTTATTTAAGTCTAACTTCATTAAAACATCATAATCCATTCCTTCAATATCAATTGACAGATATTCAATTTGATTAACATCATTTTTAACAAAAAATTCTGATATCCTTAAACACTCAACACTTTTTTTTTCAATTTTACCATATGGAAAGTGTTTTTTTACAAAAGATTTGGAATTTGAAAAAATTTGATAATTTGGAAAATCTTCTAAACAATAAAAAAAATCTATTGTTTTTAAATCAATATTATCAGGAATGATTGCTAAATTGAAAATCTTGACATTTATATTATTTTTATAGAATTTTTTTAAATTATTTATATGAATAGAATTTGCCTCTACAATTAACACTTTTTTTTTTTTAATATTTTTTGAGACTATATAATTGGAAAATCCATCTTGAATATTTGTATCCAAACTTGCTGAACCAGAACCTATTTGTATTAAACACATAAAATTTTATTTCATTTTATCATATTAAATATCAAATAAATATTAAGGTTATCTTTTGAGTTTCTTTTGAATTCATTACTAAAAGTGATGAACAGTGATAAACAATTTTAAGAAAACTAAAGTAAATCAGTAATTTTTTATATTAAATTCTCTAGCTAATTTTTTTACAATCAATAATAAAAGCAGATGCCAAGAAATAACCCTTCCAATCTAATGGGTTTTCTATTTTCCAAGAAATTTTTCTGTAATAATGCTCATCATAGTTTTGGAATAAAGGTGGCAAGGCATGAAAATGATAAAAATATATTCCTTCAACTGACAAGCCTAATTTTGCCATTTCATCAGTTATTGTTAATGGATTATGTGGAATATGATTATAAACACCTTCTTCATCAATATTTTTAAACTTAAATTTGTTTCTATCAGAAAAGTTTTTTGTTAATTTTTTATATGTACTTTTCCATTCTTTTTTTAATTTTTTGACGTCATATATTTCATCTAAAAATGTTTTTGTGTAGTTATTTAAAGTGGTAATATCAAATAACCTATTTCTTAATGAAAAAATTAATCTGCCATTTTTCTTTAATTTTTTTTTCTGATTTAATAGTGTCTTGTTAACATTTTTAGCATAATAAAAAGCCCCCATACCCAGTATACAATCTACAGAATTATTTTTTATTTTTTTTGGACTTTCAAAATCATCATAGAATACCAAATCAGGAGATAATTTATTCTCTATAAGGTTTTTTTTTGCTTCTAAAACCATATTCTTTGCTTTATCGTACCCAATAATATTAAAACCTCTCTTTTTAATGTCAATAAGTGGCATTCCAGCACCACAACCAGCATCTATAATTTTTTTTGGTTTATGTTTTTTTAAAAGTTTTACAAAAATTTGTTCTCTTTTAAGGTTAGCAGGATATCTAATGTCTAGCCTTAATTTTTTATACATAGCAGTATATTTTTTAACTGAATAATTTTTGTTAAAAAATTGAAAAGCATTAGTTTTTTTCATAAATCAATTTACTAATTCATTTTTAAATAAAATACTATAAATTTTTTTTACAGATTTTAAATCTAATTTTATTAAATTTGAAATCTTTTCTAAAGAATTTGTTCCATCAGCATATTGAAGAAAGTTCATATAATTTTTAGTTAACTTGTTTTTATTTTTTGTAGATAATGTTGGATAAAGACCTCTTTTACCCATCTGTGGTTCGCACATTATTTTATATTTTGGATAAATTCTCTCTAATAATATCTCAATTGATTTTCTAGCAACATTGAATCCTCCTAGGCAACCTTTTAAAGTTACAAGGTTAAAATTATCTAAAGAAGTATGATATTCAGGGTATTCACCATATTTTGTTCTAAAAATCGATGAAATTTTTAAGTCAATTCCAGGCGAATTATATTGCCTTTCATCTGAGCCTCTTCTTAAAAAAGAATAAACTTTATACTTTTTTATTTTTAATGACTTATAAGCTTCAATAATTGCTTCATCAGATGGTGAATTCTGATACTTTGAAAACATACAGGAATGCTGTCTTTCGTCACCAATACATGAAAGATTATATCCTCCAATAACGTTCTCTTTTAAATATTCAATATTTTTACTTAAATAAGATATTGAACCTATTGTTTCAGGAATAAATACAAATCTTAAAGTTTTATTTAATTTTTTACTTTTAAAATAATTTATTAAACCCATAGAAACTATAGGTCCAGACAACTCATTATTTGCCATTGAAGGGTGGCAAATATATGTTGAAATCAAAATTTCTTTTTTAGATTTACCTTTTAAAATCAATTCACCATAATTTAAATTTCCTTTTTTGTTTAAACTTGAATTAATAATAACTTTAAATTTATCATTTGAAGAATATCGTTTATCTAAAATTTTATATTCATTATAAGAAACACAGAACCCCCATCTTTTTTCATAATATGAGGTTATATATGGTATGGCTTTTGGATAATTTTGTAAGAAATATAAATTTTTAAATAATTCTTTCTTTGAAAGATCTTTTTTTAAAGGGATTGAATATCCAACCACGTGTAAGTTATTTTTTCTAAAGTCAATAATTTTATTGTTGTATTTATCAATTACATACGCATCTAATATATTCCATTCTTCTGGAACGTTCCAATCAAAAACTTTTGTTTTTGATTTTATTTTTTTTACTTTAAGTTTAGGAAATTCACTTTGAATGATGTTTAGTGTTTTTCTTACCCCTTTACCTGTTAAACTTCTAGTTAAAGGAAAAAGTTTTATTTTAGCAATATTATAATATTTTTTTATAGTCACACTCAACATGTAACACAGATAGAACCTAAATAAAAAAATTTAACTCTCCTGTAAAATTAAGCTATCTCTTATGTTGCTTTTAATTCCCTTCAAAATGACTAACTGTGATGAACAATTTTAAGAAACACAAGTAAATCAATATTTATTGAAATGTTCAATGGTTAAGTAGTTCCCCTCTTTTTTAAGAAAATTCAAAGGCCCTCTTTTTAGGTGGTCTTTTTTTTTATTAAGCTGTTATAAGATTAAGATATGTCAAAAAGATACAGTGGAAAATCATTTAAGGACTCAAGTGCTGCTAAAAAACCAAAATTAAGCCTGAAAGAAAAAAGGAAAAATAAAAAAGAGAAATCTAAAAAATCTTAGACCTTAGCTCTTTTTTGACTATGTTTTTTGAAGGTAAAGCTTTTAGGTCTATCACTTCTGCTTTTAAACTTCTTCTTTCCATCAAAACTAGAGCTTTTTTTCTCTCCACTAGTAGATGAACTTTCAGATGTTTTTTTTCCAAAGTATTTTGGATTATTTGTGAATCCTGTTGGTTTCGAGTTATCTTTTTTTGTAAAACTAGATTTTCCTTTGTAACCGAAACTTTTTTTCTCTCCATCTCTTGATGATGAACTAGATCTTCCATAACCAGAAGGTTTTGATTTGTCCCCAAAACTAGATTTTCCTTTGTAACCGAAACTTTTTTTCTCTCCATCTCTTGATGATGAACTAGATCTTCCATAACCAGAAGGTTTTGATTTGTCCCCAAAACTAGATTTTCCTTTGTAACCGAAACTTTTTTTCTCTCCATCTCTTGATGATCTGTCAGGTCTTCCTTTGCCAAAAGATTTTTTTTCATCTCTGAATTTTCTTTTTTTATTGTAAGGAGCCTTTCCTCTTTTTCCTCCTCTTGAGTCTCCTCTTGCGCCACGAGGTGCAGGTTTAAAATTTGGATCAATTAATTTACTAATTTCATTCCACATCGATCTATCATCTGGAGTAAGAAAAGTTAAAGCAGAACCTTCTGTTCCAGCTCTAGCTGTTCTTCCAATTCTGTGAACATAATCCTCTGGAACTTGTGGAAGATCAAAATTAATTACGTGCTGGATTAATGGAATATCCAGTCCTCTTGCAGCAACATCAGTTGCTATTAATATTCTTTTAAGGCCTTTTCTAAATGAAGTGATTACACGATCTCTTTTACTTTGACGAAGGTCTCCATGAATAGCATCAGCTGAATGGCCCTCTTCTTTAAGACGCTTGACCATTTTATCAGCACCTCTTTTAGTTTTAACAAAAACTAATATCGATCCTTTTCTTGCTATAAATTGGTCTACTAGTTGATCGTATTTATTTTCTTTAAAAACTTGAAGAGTTTCTTGTTTAATTTTTGCGATCGGTACTGATGTTGACCCTGTTGAAATTCTTTGAGGCCTATTTAGATATCTCTCAGAAATTCTAACAATATTCTGAGGTAGTGTTGCAGAAAATAATAAAGTTTGATGATCTTTTGGAACAAATTTTAAAATTAATTCTATTTGAGGGGTAAAACCCATATCTAACATTCTGTCAGTTTCATCTAGTACTAGGTATTTAGTGGCTGATAGATTTAAACTTTTTCTTTTTAAGTGGTCATTAATTCTTCCAGGAGTTCCAACTATTATTCTTGATCTATTACCTAGTTGTCTAAGTTGTTTTTGCATTGCCTCTCCACCAATAAGTAAAGCAGTTTTAATGTTAATTTTATCACTAATAATGCTTTTAATTGCAGCCATTACTTGAGTTGCAAGCTCTCTAGTTGGACACATAACTAATGCAAATGCATTTTTATCTAATATTAATTTATTTATTAGAGGAATGCTGAATGCCAATGTTTTTCCAGTTCCTGTTTGAGCTGTTCCTAAAATATCTTTTCCCTCTAAAGCAACAGGAATTGCCATCGCCTGAATTGGAGTTGGTTTCGTAAACTTCATTTTTTCCAATGAATTCTTTAACGAATCTTCTATTTTTAGTAATTTAAAGTTTTCCATTTAGGTATTTAGATTTTTTAAAATTTAAGGAGATATGCTCTTAATCCTTTAATACGTCTAATTTATATACGGATATCTATACGTTTTTATAACAATCACAAGAAGTGAATTTTTAGAAAAATTAATTTAAGTGAGTAAATATTGATTTTTTTTAAGTTTTCAAATGACTCAATTAATGTATAAGAGCGTCAAATTATGAGTAACAATATTCGAAACATCACAATTATCGCTCACGTTGACCATGGTAAAACAACTATGATTGATAATCTAATGAAACAAAGTGGTTCATTTAGAGAAAATGAAGTTGTAGATGAAAGATTGATGGACTCTGGAGAGTTGGAAAAAGAAAGAGGAATTACTATTCTAGCTAAACCTGCTTCTATTGATTGGCAAGGTACTAGAGTTAATATTATCGATACACCAGGTCACAGAGATTTTGCAGCTGAAGTAGAACGTGTTTTAAGTATGGCTGATGGTGCTTTATTATTAATTGATTCTGCTGAAGGTGTAATGCCACAAACAAAATTCGTATTAGCAAAAGCTCTTAAGCAAGGTTTAAAGCCCATTGTTGTAATTAACAAACTAGATAAAGCTGATCAAAGAGCTAATGAAGTTTTAGATGAAACATTTGACTTATTTGTAAGTTTAGATGCAAACGAGGAACAGTTAGATTTTCCAGTTATGTACGCAAGTGGAAGATCTGGATGGGCAGATAAAGAAGTAGATGGTCCAAGAGAAAATCTACACCCATTATTAGATTTAATCATAGAACATGTTAAGCCAGCAGACCTTGATAAAACTAAACCTTTCGCAATGCTATCTACTTTATTATATGCAGATAGTTTCTTGGGTAGAAGTTTAGTTGGAAAAATATCTCAAGGAACGGCAAAAGCTAACCAGCCTATTAAAGCAATAAATCTTAAAGGTGAAAAAGTTGATGAAGGTAGATTAACTAAAATTTTTAGATACGAAGGAACAAAAAAAGTACCCATTGAAGTTGGTGAAGCAGGAGATATTGTTGTAATTGCAGGTTTAGAAAAAGCTAATGTAGCAGATACAATTTGCGATCTTGAAGTAAACGATCCACTTCCAGCAACTCCAATAGATCCTCCAACAATGTCTATTACTATAAGTGTGAATAGTTCACCTTTGGCTGGGACAGAAGGTAAAAAATTAACAAGTACTCAAATCAGAGATAGACTGCTTACTGAAGCACAAAATAATGTTGGAATTTCTTTTTCTCAAAATGTAAACGTAGATGCTTTTGTAATTAGTGGTCGTGGTGAGCTAATGCTTGAAATTCTACTAACACAAATGAGACGTGAAGGTTTTGAAATGACTGTAAGTCCTCCAAAAGTTTTATACCAAAAAGATGATAATGGTAACAGACTAGAACCAATTGAAGAGATTACTGTTGATGTAGATGAAGAGTTTTCATCAAAGATTATTGACTCAATGAATAGAAGAAAAGGTAAATTACTTGATCTTAAAGATACAGGAAAAGATAAAAAAAGATTAATCTTTCATGCACCAACAAGAGGCTTAATGGGTTACACAAGTAGATTTTTAACTTTAACAAAAGGGACTGGTGTAATTAATAGAATCTTCCATGGTTATGGAAAATTTGAAGGTGAAATGGATGGCAGAAAAAATGGTGCTTTAATTTCAATGGCAAACGGAAAAGCTGTTGCATTTGCAATATTTAACTTGCAGGCAAGAGGTGAAATGTTTGTAACTCATAATGATCCCGTTTATGAAGGAATGATTGTCGGATTAGCCCCAAAACCAGGTGATATGATTATTAATGTCATGAAAGGTAAGCAGTTAACGAATATGAGAACTCAAGGAACTGATGAAAATGTTGTGCTTACACCAGTAAGACAAATGTCAATTGCTGAACAATTAAGTATGCTAAATACTGATGAAGCTTTGGAGATAACTCCAAAATCTCTTAGATTAAGAAAAGCCATTCTAAATCCTAATGACAGAAAAAAGAATGAGAAATCTGGAACACCTCTTTAATTAAAAGTTTTTCCAACAAGATATAATCCTAAAGCAACCGAAGGTCCTATTCCAAAAGCAAATAATAAAGTTCCAATTCCAACTGTTCCACCTAAATACCACCCAATAGACATCACTGTTATTTCAAGAAAAGCTCTTACAGTTGCAATGGGTAAGTTAGTTTTTTTTTGTAAACCAACCATTAGTCCATCTCTTGGTCCTGCACCTAAGTTTGCAACAAGATAAATCCCCCCACCAAGACCAACCGTAAGTACAGCAATCGTTGCTAAAATTAATTGATTTAAATAATTTTCAGGGGTTGGTATAAATTTTATGCAGACATCGATCATTAAACCAATAATTATTGCATTTAAAATTGTTCCAATTCCAGGTTTTTGTTTAAGTGGCAACCAAAGAAACAAAACTCCAATACTAATTAATACTGTTATTATTCCAATTGAAAGATCAACATTCAATGCAATACCTTGTGCAAGAATAGACCAAGGGGAAGCCCCCGCAAAAGAAACTATTAATAACCCCTCACCTAGACCAAATAAAACTAATCCAAGACACAAAAAAAAGAAAGTTGAAATTTTTGGTTTAAGATTTAATGGTTTTTCAGAACTCCAATATATTTTAGGAATATCTTTAATTTTCAAGAACATAATTTCAATAAATTACTTCTTTTAAAACTAAAGTCTATTATTGTTACTCCTTTATGAAAAAATTTTTTATTATAATATTTTTCTTAGCATATTCACTCAGCTCAAATGCTCATATGGCGCATTATAATAAATTTAATAAAATTGAAATGGAGATTTTAAAAGATGGTGAAGTTATTGGTTATAATTATTATTTTTTTAAAAAGGATGGAGATAAGACAACAGTTACAAATCAAATTAAATTTACAGTGAAATTATTTGGTGCAACAATTTTTGAAGTTGAAGGGTTTGGGGAGGAAAAGTATACTAAAGATCAATTAATTTCTTTTAATTCTAAAACACTTCAAAATGATAAAAAAAAATATGTAAATTTAGAATTTAATAAACAAACAAATAAATTTGATATTCGGGGTTCTTCCTATAGTGGTATAGCATCAATAAATAACGTAGTTGGAAACTGGTGGAGCCATAAAATTTTACAAACTGATAGTCAAATTAGTCCAATATCAGGTAGCATCAAAGAACAAGTGGTAACCTTTGTTGCTAAAGAAAAAATTGAACTCTACGGTAAAACTTATGACGTGGATCATTTTAAATTAACCTCAAAAGACATGTCTTTACCAAAAGATAAAAGACTTAATTTTGATATATGGTTTGATAAAAAAAATTCATTAATTTTAAAGGTTGCTTATTCTAGATTAGGAAATTGGGAATATAAGGTTAAAAAGTTTGAATAAAACTATTTATTTATTTTATTAAAAAGATCTTTAGCACTTATCCATCCAGACTCTAGTCTAGGTCCAACAAACCAATCCGCACAAACTCCTAGGTTTAAGGAAGAATTCCAATAACTTTTAATTCTCAAAGGTTTTGAGTTAGATGAATATTTCCAGCCATGATTTAATGAAAATAAAACTTTGGTTTTTTTGATGCCTATAAGTTTAAAAAACTGCTCAATCATAATCTTTGTGTTCAATTTTTTATTTTCTCGATTTTTATCAATTTTTTTATTTGCCCATGAGTAAGTGCTCTGCAAAGTCCAAAGATCATTTTTACTTTTAAATCGCATTTTACTATTTTCATTTCCAGCCCAACCTAAAATTTTATCATTAAAAAAATAACTACTAACATTAAGTTTACTTTTTTTTGTTGCCATCATGACTGTTATATTTGCATCCATTTTTATTTTTTGATTAATAAATGAATGTTTAATATATTTTTTTGAAAGTTTTTTTAATTGAGGAAATGGACAGGTTAATATCAATGATTTATATAATTTTTTTGACCCATCAGAAAAATATATTTCCCAAACTTTATTTTTATTAAAAATTTTAATTACTTCACTATTAAAATTGCAGTTGATATCTTTTAATAGATATTTGCTGATTGCGTTGTTACCTTTTTTTCCAATTATTTTAGTATGTTTTTTGTCTTCTTTCTTATCAGTATTTAAAAATAAATGTTTTCCTGTCCATTTTTTAACAATTTTTTTTGAAATTAAGCTTTTTATAAATTTTTTAAATTGAATACTTTTTGGTGAAATATACTGAACACCATGGTCAAAGCTTTCATTCTTATTAAGCTTTTTATTAGACGATCTTCCCCCAACTCCTCTCGCTTTATCATAAACATCTAATGAATATTTTTTACTAAGAGAATTTGCAATTGTTGCACCAGAAATGCCTGAGCCAATAATACAGAAATCCTTCATTTACCCGCAACTACCATGCCATCTATTAACATCGTTGGAGCATTGGTAGAATATTTAAATTCAAGATCATCAGCCAAAGTAATGTTTTTGAAGATATCTTTAAAATTTCCAGCAATAGTTATTTCACTTATTGGATATTTAAACACTCCATTTTCAACCATAAACCCTGTGGCACCAACTGAATAATCTCCCGTAACTAAATTACTTCCATGACCGATTGTTTCTGTAATATATAAAGTTCTTTGATTTAATTTTAATAAATCCTTGTAAGAAATGGAACCTTTTTCAAAATATAAATTACTTGTTCCACCACTTCTACCATTTGACTTAAGATTTAGCTTTTTTCCATTATAGGTATCTACTAAATAATGTTTTAAAACACCTTTATCTACCAACTTTAATTCATCAGTTTTCACTCCTTCAGAATCAAAATACCTTGACCCTAATCCTTTAACTATATTAGGTTTATCAAAAATATTTATTGAAGAAGTAAATATTTCCTCATTAATTTTATCTTTTAAAAAAGATGTGCCTCTTGCAATTGAAGAAGCAGATATTGCACTTGCAAAAGTACTCAATATTCCTTTTGAAATTCTTCTATCAAAGACAATACTAATTTTTTCACTTTCTATTTTTCTTGGATCTAATTTTTGTAGCGTTTTTTTTGCTGCCATTTCACCAATTTGACTAGGTTTTAACATATCATTTAGATGACAAGTGCTGGTAAATTCATAATCTCTTTCCATTTTATTATTAGAATCTTTTGCTACAGCCACACATGATGCTGAAAAAGAAGAAGATTTATAACCATTTAAAAAACCATCACTGCTAGCTAATATAAAATTTGATTTTGACTCAGAAAAACCAGTTTCTGTATTAATAATTTCTTTTTTTTGAAATGCAGCCTCTTCTACTTCTTTTAAATATTCAATTTTTTCATCATTCTCTATATGATCATCATCATATAAATTTAGATCATTAATTTTATTAGCCAGTAAGTCTTTATCTGGTAATGAATTATATTCATCCTCTGGAGTAATTTTTGTTGTCTCAATACATCTTTCAACCAATGTCTTGATATTTTCTTCAGTAAGATTTGAAGAAGAAATACTTGATTTTTTTTTGCCGATATAAGTTGTAAGACTAACCCCTAGGCTATCTGACCGATCAGATTCGTCTAATTTTTTATTTCTAAAATTTACTGTTTCTGAGATGGAGTGCATCACAGCAGCAGTTGAGTCTGTTGCTCCAAGTTTTTTTGCTAAATCTATACAAAAAGAAGCTGTCTTTTTTAAATAATCTTGATCTTTAACCATATGATTTATAATTGAGTTCCACCAACGGTCATTTTATCAATTAAGATCGATGGCTGTGCCACACCTACTGGAACACCTTGCCCTGCTTTTCCACAAGTTCCAATACCTGGGTCAAGCATCATGTTGTTACCAACCAATGAAACCTCTTTTAAAATTGAAGGTCCATCACCAATTAACGTTGCACCTTTAATAGGTGATCCAATTTTACCATTAATAATTTCATAAGCTTCTGTACAGTTAAATACAAATTTTCCTGAAGTAATATCTACTTGCCCACCACCAAAACTTACTGCAAATATTCCTTTATCAACCGATTTAATCATCTCTTCTTGAGAATATTTTCCATTTAACATCATGGTATTTCTCATTCTTGGGAGAACAACATGTTTGTAGCTTTCTCGTCTTCCACTACCTGTTGATCTTGTATTCATCAATCTAGCATTTAGTCGATCTTGCATAAAATTTTTTAATATACCATTTTCTATTAAAACAGTTTTTTCAGTAGGTGTCCCTTCATCATCTATTGTTAAACTTCCTCTTCTATTATGAAGAGTTCCATCATCAACAATAGTAACACCCTCACTAGCAACTCTTTGACCCATTAAATTATGAAAAGCAGATGTTTTTTTTCTGTTAAAGTCACCTTCAAGACCATGCCCTATAGCTTCATGAATTAGTATTGCTGGCCAGCCTGATCCTAAAACAACTTTCATTTCTCCTGCTGGTGCAGGTTTACTTTCAAGATTTACTGAAGCAATTCTAAATGCTTCATCACATACTTTTTTCCAATTATCATCTTTAAGATATTCATCATAAGATTGTCTTCCACCAATTCCATAAACTCCTGTTTCTTTTTTTCCATCTTTTTCAAGCATGACTGAAACATTAAAACGAATTAAAGGCCTAACATCTGTTAACACTTCACCTCCAGATCTTATAATTTCTATAGATTTATGCTCACCTGCAAAACTAGCAGTGACTTGTTTTACCATTCCACCTTTAGCTCTCGTATAGTTATTAACTTCTTTTAAAAGATCCAATTTAGATTGTAGTGATTTTTCTTCTATCGGATTCACATCTTTATAAAATTTTTCATTAGTTTGTGGAATTTCATGATTGTAAATACCTTTTTGAGATTTCAATGTTGAGCTTAGATTGCTAGCTGATTGTTTTAATGATTTTTTTGAAATTTCATTTGAATGAGAATAAGCTACTACTTCACCAGTAACCGCTCTTAAGCCATATCCTAAATCAGAACTATAACTAGAACCCTTTATTTTATCATCATCAAGTACAATGGATTCGCTTTTAGAGTTCTCTAAATAAAGCTCACCATCATCACAACTATTTAATGTTTCTGATATAATGCTCTCAGCATCTTTTCTTGATAAATCTGTTTTAGTAAAAAAATCATTCATACATAACAAGTAATAGTTATAATTATTTTTTCAATTGTCGTATTTCGCACATATACAATCTATAGGATTCTATATAATTTTAGGAATAAATTAAAAAAAAGGACAATATAATGAAAAAATTTGATGAATTAATGAACGTTTCTAACGAGATAAAAAATATTTCGGTTGATGAGGCTAAAGAAAAACTAAATGACCCAAATGTTCAATTTATAGACGTAAGAGATAAAAATAGTTTTGAGTCAGAGACTATTGGTAATGCTGTAAATTTAGAAAGAGGCTTATTAGAGTTTTATTTAGCTGATGGTAGTCCTTTAGAAAATGAAATGTTTAAGAAAAATCCTGACAAAGAATATATAGTTTTTTGCGGTCTTGGAGGTCAGAGCACACTTGCAACAAAAACTATGCAGGAAATGGGAATAAAAAATGTAAAAAATATGACTGGTGGAATGACAGCTTGGAAAGATAAAAAATAGATTGTGAAAGTTTATTTTAATAATTCATGTAAAATTTGCCGTGCTGAGATAAATTTGTATAAAAAACAAAATATTAAAGACATAGAATGGGTGGATATTACAAATAATAAATCAGCAGAAATAGAAACTCAAAGAAATGCTAAGAACCTTTTGCGTAGACTTCATATTAAAGATGGGGAGAAAGTAATTGGAGGGGCAGAAGCTTTTTTATTAGTATGGAAAAAAATTCCTAAATATAAGTTTCTTTATAGTTTCTTTAAAACTCCAATAATTTTTACTTTATTTTCATTTTTTTATGAGATTATTGCTTTCTTTTTATTTTTAAAAAATAAAAAACAACTTTTGAAATAAGTTTTTAATGTTGAGATGATGCACTGAATAAAATATATTTTAATTATGAAAGTTTTCATACTATTTGTATTTATATTTAGTTTTGTTTCTTCTGTTCAGTCATCTCAGAAAGTTATTTTAAATAATCTTTTTGACCAACTTCAAATTATTGATAATTCAAAAAGTGCTGCTCTATTGGAGCAAAAAATTTGGTCTGTCTGGAATGAACATCCTAGTGATTTTAAATTAACTGAAAAGTTAGAGTTTGGAACAGAGTTAATGCAATATGGTGATTATAATTATGCATTAAAAGTTTTTAGTAATATCTTGGAGAATGACCCTAAATGGTCTGAAGCCTGGAATAAAAGAGCAACTGTATATTTTTTAATGAGTCAGTTTAAAAATTCATTAAATGATATTGATAAAGTTTTAGATATAGAACCTAGACACTTTGGGGCTTTATCAGGACAAGCAAGAATTTTCATAAAACTTCAAGAATATGAAAAAGCAATTAAGAGTATTGAAAGTGCATTAAAATTCTATCCATCATTTAAAAGTCGTGAACTAATACCTGAAATTGAAAGATTGATTAAAGAAGATAGTATCTAATTTAATCTTTTTTAGCTCTTTTTCTTGAAATTAACTGAGTTAACGAGTCAACCATTAGATCTGATGCTTTAAATATTTCATTTGATTTGAATTCATGAGATAAATTTTTTTCAGGATCTGATTTATCTTCAATGACTATTCCTTCATCAGGAGAATTATTTTTTATATAAATTAATAGCAGCCACTCTTCATCAGGTGCTTCATCCCATTTGATAAAGATTTCACCAGTTTCAAATCTTTGATCAATGCATCTAAAAATAGACATGTGTCTAGTGATGTGCCGTTTATTTAGTTGAAAAACTAAACTACTGGCACTTCTGTAAAAGCTTTCAAGAGAAAGTTCAATTTTCTGCCTCGCAACTTTATGATCTTTCTCTTTTTGAAGTAAAGTATCTCTATCCTCATCACCTTGGATTTTTACTCCTAAAGCTTCTACTCTCTCTCTAATTTTTTGGTCTCTTATGACTCTATATTTATCTTTTAGTTTCTCTATCCTTGCTTGAAGACCAGCATAATCATCTCTTTTTTCTTTTAATGAAATCTTTTCAAGTTTTTCTAATTCTTTAATCTCTCTTATTCTAAATTTTTCTATCTGTTTTTCTAATTGTAATTGTTTTAAAAATTGTTTTTGTCTTTCAGCATGTTCAATTCTAAGTAATGCTTGCTCCTTACGTAAAAATAATTTTATGTCTCTTGCTCTTTCCTTTTCAAGTTTAATTTCTTCTTTTAATGCTTTTTCTTTAAGTTTAGTTTGTTCCTCTTCATCTTTTACTTTTTGTTTTTGGATTTGTAATTTTTCTTGTTCTTTTTTTTCAATTTCCTCAAGTTGTCTTCTTCTTTTTTCTTCAGCTTTTAAGGATTTATATTCAGATATTCTATTGGCGATACTATCAAAAAAAGCCTGAATGTATTTTTCTAAATTAAAATTAATTTTAAAATTAAATTCTGGTTTTAAAGAATTCTGAAGTGTAACTATTCTTGATATTAAGGTTACTTTTTTTCTAGTGTTAACTTTTTGTTTTTTCTTGTTTGTTTTTATATTTTTACTTATTTTTTTTTTTTGTAAATATTTTTTTTTACTTTTAAATTTTTTTTATGATTTTTATTTGTAATTTTTTTAACCTTCTTTTTTACTAAAGGTTTTTTTTTAGCTGAATTTTTTTTTATTTTTTTCATACTTTAAGAAAATTAGATTTATCAATTAATTACTGATAAATATAGTCTCTTGTTTCAAAATGTTGTTAAAAATTTGCTAGTTATATTTAAGCTGCCTTAAGTGATCCTAATGTAAAATTAAGCTTACCAAGATCTTCCTCAAGTTGTTTTTTATCTTTTTCGTTTAAAAGACTAACCGGTGGTATAACATTTTTGTAACAATCGTCTTGATCTGACATAAAAGAATGTAATCCTGATATTAAATTGTATTGGTCAAAAGTACCCCTAACCTTGCATAGTATATCATTTACAGTTTGTTGTTTTTTTTCGTTAAAATCATCGTAAACTTTTCTAGATAAATTAGCGGTTACATTGCAAGTTGCCGTAATAATACCATCACATCCAAGCTCAAGACCCTTTAGGAGTTTTAGTTCTGATCCCGGCATAACAGAGAAATTATCAATCTTTAAATTTTCATATAGGTTATAGGAGCTATCCTTGACACCAACTATTTGTTTTGGAAATTTCTTAACAAGCTCCTCAACACACTCAACGCTAAACTTGTAGCCACATAACTTTTCAAAATTATATAATATAATCTTACTGTCTGGCACAGCTTCAACTACTTTTGAGTAAAATTCTTTTACCTCACTATCACCATACTTATAATAAGCTGGTGGCATTATTAAAAAATCACCAAAGTTTAAAGAGTTAGCTACTTTCATTAAATTTATAGTTTCATTTAAAGAATTGAGCCCAGTTCCAATTAAGTATTTTTCTCTATATTTGCTCTTCGATAATTCATTTAAGAGACTAATTTTTTCACTTATAGATATAAGTTGTGCTTGCCCAGTGCTTCCAAAAATAGCAACACCATGACAACCTTGATCTATTATTCTTTCTGCATGATTTATAGTCTTTGTTATATTTAGACTTAAATCATCATTAAAAACTGACATTCCAGCCGCGTAAATACCTTTAATTTTACTCATATGCTAAACTTATATAAATAAAAATTTTAGTAAAGATGATAAAGTATTAAATGAAAATTTTAATAGTACAAAATAAAATGGGAATTGGAGATATGGTAATCTACTTACCTTTTATAGATGCTATTTCAAAAAAATTTAATACACCTGTAAGTATTCTAGTTAAACAAAGTTCAAAAACAGAACAATTCTTAAGAGATAATAAAAATATTGAAAAAATAATCATTCTTGAACAAGGTAACAATCTCAAGGATGCTAGACACCAAGGTTTTGGTGGATTTATAAACTTGGCAAAAGAACTTAGAGAGCATAACTTTGATAAAATTTTTATTTTTAATTCATCACTTAGATTTTATTTAGTTGCAAAATTTGCTGGCATTAAAAATATTTATCAATATCCATTACTTACAAAAAAAAACCAGCATATAATAGATGCTGCAAAAAAATTTATAAATAAAAACTTAAATTTAATTGTAAATGATGATCCAAAAATTATTATCAATGATCAATCTGTTCAGGATGCAAAATTAAAATTTAAAATCAATAATGATCAAAAAAATATTTTACTTGGCATAGGTGCCTCAGGACCAACTAAAAGAATTCCAGCTATAACATTTATAAAGCTAATTCGTTTAATCTCTAATGCTTATAAGTGTAGGTTTTTTTTAGCTACTGGTAAAAATAAAGAAGAGCAAGAAATTTTAAAAGAAATACTTAATACAGAATTTAAAGACAAATGTATTCCTTTGGATGACTTATGTATACGAGAAACTTTACCAATAATTAAAAATTGTGATATTTCTATTTGTAATGACTCTAGTTTTAGTCATCTTTCGTCAGGACTTGGTATTAAAACAATTGTTTTAATGGCAGACACACCATTAATATATGGGAATTATACCTCAAGAATGTATCCAATTATCCCTGATGGAGAAAATACAGTAACACATAATACATTAGGTAAAGAGAAAATTAATCCAGACAAAATTTTTGATCAATTAAAAAAAATTCTTAACTAAGAAATATCTTTTAATACAATCTCTTTAGCTTCATTTACAATCATCGATAACCTTGTGGTCTCAGGAGAAATATCTGGATGTATCTTTTTCTGAATTTTTATGTATGCATTTTTAACATCATCTTTACTAATATTTTTTTTTATATCTAAATTTAAAATTTTGTAGGCTTCCTCTATAGATATTTTAGAGGAATTTTTAACATTTTGATTTTGGTTAAATGAAAATCTCCCAGAGTTTCTAAGTGTTTGTATAAGTCTGAATAAGCCAATTAATTGAAATATTGAAAACCCTTTTAACTTAACTAAAGCTAAGCTCAGTAATGTTAGAGGAATGCTTAATAAAAATTTGCCAGCAACTACAAATAATACTGCTAAAATTATCAAACCTAAGAAAATTAATTTTCTTAAATGTTTTGATATTTTTTTTGATGAAGTGTTAGCTACTAATTTAAGTAAAAAGTAAGCAATTCCCAAAAAAACTAGTGTATAAATAATAATATTCATATATTTAATTTCTATTCATGAAAATACCACATCTTAAAAAAAAATCAGAAATAAAAACGTGTCATAATATTAGTTGGGAAGATGATTATAGTTGGATACATCAAGATGACATCCTGGAGGTTTTAAAAGATAGCAAAAAATTAAACCCTGAAGTTAGAAAATATCTTGAAGAAGAAAACTCTTATACTGATTTTCACTTATCAGATACCAAGGCCATTCAAAAAAAATTATTTGATGAAATCAAAGGAAGAATAAAATTGGATGATGAGTCTCTACCTTTTAAAGATTTTGATTATGAATATTGGTCAAAAACAACTACCAAAGGAAATTATTCCATAAAATTAAGAAAAAAAATTGGAACTAATAATATTGAAGAAATTTGGAATGGAGATGAAGAAAAAAAAAAACTAAAAGTAGAATACTTTGGTGTTGGTGATTTGGAGGTTAGTTTTAATGACAAATATTTGGGATATTCGTTAGATACAAAGGGTTCTGAATATTACACAATATATATTAGAGATATAAGTACAAAAAAATTAGTTACTGAAAAGATTGAGGAAACATCAGGTAGTATAACTTTCAGTTTAGATGATCAGTATGTTTTTTATTCAAAACTTGATGAAAATCATAGACCAAGAAAAATTTATAGACACAAATTAGGAACTAAAGTTAGTGAGGATCAATTAATTTTTGAAGAAAAGAGTGAAGCTTTTACGGTTGGAATTGGTTTAGGTGCAGATGATAAATATTTCTTTATCAACTCTTCAGACCATAATACATCTGAACAATATTACTTTGATGTTAATGAAAAAGATCCCAAACCTAAATTAATAAAAAAAAGACAAAAAGGAATTCTTTATTCCGTCAATTCTTGGGATGGTAAATTTTACAATCATACGAATGAAAATGCTGAAGATTTTAAAGTAGACATTAGTAATAGTTTAGAAAAACCAGACTGGAAAACCTTTATTGCTGCAAAAGATGAGGTTCTAATTGGAGGTTTAACATTCTTAAAAAATTGGATCATTAGATCTGAAACTTCAGATGCTTTAGATAAATTATTTGTAAAAAATATTACAACTGGAATAGAAGAAGAATTAATTTTTTCTGATGAAACTGTTTATATTCCTGGTGCCTCTTTGATGCAAAGAGATAAAAATACAGACGAGATATATATAAGTTATTCTTCACCCAAGACGCAGTCTAGAGTTTATTCTTATAACTTAAGCACAAAAGAAAAAAAATTAGTTAAAGAACAAGAGATCCCATCTGGTCATAATCCTGATGACTACATTGTAGAAAGAGTAGATTGTAAATCACACGATGGAAGACTGGTCCCTCTTACAATTACTAGACACAAAAATACTAAAATGGATGGAAGTGCTCAATTGCTGCTTTATGGTTATGGCTCTTACGGAAGCTCTATGAGCCCTAGTTTTTCTGCTACTAGATTAAGTTTGATTAATAGAGATATCATCTGGGTTACGGCCCATATTAGAGGGGGCATGGAAAGAGGCATGAAGTGGTGGAAAGAAGGAAAGCTGCTTAATAAAAAAAATACTTTTGAAGATTATATTGTTTCTGCAAAATACTTAATTGAAAATAAATATACTTCAAAAAATCAAATAATAGGTATGGGTGGCTCCGCAGGTGGTCTTCTTATGGGTGCTGTAGTTAATCAAGCCCCTGAATTATTTCTAGGAATTATAATGGCGGTACCATTTGTAGACTCTTTGACAACTAATCTAGATCACTCTTTACCTTTAACAGTTGGAGAATTCGATGAGTTTGGAAATGCAAAAGATAAAAAAGATCACTTTGATTATATTTATTCTTATGCTCCCTATAATAATATTAAGAAAATGGATTATCCTCATATGTTGATCACAACAAGTTTAAGCGACAACAGAGTATTGTTTGATGAACCAGCAAAATTTACCGCCAAACTAAGAGAATATAAAACTGATAATAATTTATTACTTTTAAAAACTGAAATGAACGCAGGTCATGGTGGTAAATCAGGTAGAGATGGGGCTATAGAGGAAATTGCACTAGATTATGCATTTGCATTAAAAATTTCTAAAAAAATTTAGTCGTCCTATCTTGAAATTTTTAGCATAATTCCTAAATATCATATGTAAGTCGCCTAATGGGGCTTACTAAATTAACCTTGCTAACAAAGGAGGAAACTATGACAAGTAGGGATCTATCTATATTTAACACTCTAAGACCTTTTTCAATTGGATTTGACGATATGTTTGATCAATTTGAAAATATGCTGGGAAATGGAGGGTTAACCATGCAGTCCAATTATCCACCGTACAACATTAGAAAAACTGGAAAAGACAACTACGCTATTGAAGTTGCTTTAGCTGGTTTTAATAAAAATGATGTAGAGGTGGAGTTTGAAGACAATTTATTAACTGTAAGAACAAAACAAGTTGATAAATCTGAGGACAAATCTGATGATGGTGAAATTATTCATAAAGGTATTTCACAAAGACAATTTGCAAGATCATTTACGATCGCTGAGGATGTGAAAGTTAATGGTGCTGAATTAAAAGATGGTCTTTTAACAATTGCCTGTGAAAGAATTGTACCTGAATATAAAAAGAAAAAACTTATTGAAATTAAATAAGTAAAAACCTTACTTGTGGGGTACATTCCCCACAAGTATTAAGTTTTTAAAAACAACCGTTTGAAACAAAACCAATCACCATAGAATTAGAATCTACTTCAAATCTTCTCTCGCAAAGTATTCCATATTTTTTGGTATTGTAAACAAACTCTAAATTACCTTTATCATTTTTAAAATCTTCATCTGGCTTACCTAATTCCATTTGCAAATTGCTTGAAGTTTTTCCAATGTATTCACTTAACTTAGTATTTTCTTTTTCAATAATTGCGTCTGTTTTATTTTTGATTGTTTGGCAGCCGGCAACAAGAGTTAAAAGAAATAAGCTTACTAAAATAAATTTTAATTTATGCATACTTCAATGATAACACTCAAAATATGGCATAAATATAAACTTATAAGTTGAAATATGTTGATAAACTTAGATTTTTAAGAGTATTTTCTTAATTAATCTAATATTAGTCCATCTTAATCTTAGGAGGATCAATGTTAGAAAAATATTTCGACTATAAAAAACACAAGACCGATTTTAAAACAGAAGTAATAGCTGGTGTAACAACATTTTTGACAATGGCTTACATTATGTTTTTAAATCCATTTATACTATCAGGTGAATTTGCTGGACCAGAAAAAGGGTTCTTTGAATTTGGAGCAGTATACACGGCAACAATTGTTGCAACAGCGCTTGCTTGTTTCATAATGGCATTTTATGGAAAAACATGGCCGATAGGTTTGGCACCAGGTATGGGAATTAATGCATTTGTTGCATTTGGTGTTTGTGCTGGAATGGGCTATACGCCTCAAGAAGCTCTAGGGGCTGTACTAGTTGCTGGGATTCTATTCTTAATCATTTCATTAACACCTATCAGAGCATGGTTAATTAATTCAATTCCAAAAAGTTTAAAATTAGGAATTGGCGCTGGTATAGGATTATTCTTAGCAATAATTGGACTTCAGATCATGGAAGTTGTTGTTGATAACCCAGTAACATTAGTTCAATTAGGTGACTTGAGTGATCCCCTTGTTCTATTGGGTTGTGCAGCATTTATTTTGATGGTTGTTCTTGAAAAAATGAAAATTAAGGGAAATATCATTATTGGTATTTTACTATTCAGTATTATTGCATGGGCTACTGGACTTGCTAAATTTAATGGAATTGCAAGCTCACCACCTCCAATGACTTATCTATTTGATTTTGATTTATCAGCAGCATTAACGGCTGGTATGACAACTGTAGTGTTTACTTTATTATTTGTTGATTTCTTTGATACTGCAGGAACATTAACTTCAGTAGCAAACGTTGCTGGAAAGGTTGATAAAAATGGCAAAGTTAAAGACATTGAAAAAGCGATGATGGCTGACAGTGTTGGAACTGTAGCGGGTGCAATGATGGGAACAACAACTGTAACAAGTTATGTTGAGTCTGGTGCTGGTGTAAAAGCTGGTGGGAAAACAGGAATGACCTCTTTAGTAATTGGTCTTCTATTTTTGGCTTGTATATTCTTCGCTCCTTTAGCAACAAGTTTACCTAAGCAAATTGATGGTGCAGCTTTAGTATTTGTTTCTGTTCTTTTTGTTAGAAACATAACTGATATTGAATGGGATGATATTGGTGAGGCAGCTCCTGCTATTCTTGCTATGATTGCTATGCCGTTAACATATAGTATTAGTAATGGTATTGCTTTAGCATTTGTATCATACGCATTAATCAGATTATTTACTGGTAAGTTTTCTTCAACTTCACCAGCGATATGGATTATTGCAATCTTAAGTGTTGTAAGTTTTGCGGTTGCTTAAAATATAATTTTTAGGGCTGGAATTATTCCAGCCCTATTTATTTTTCTTAATTATTTCTTCTATAGACATCTCTTCATAATGTTCCGTAGGCTGAACAATCCATGGATCTGAATCAAGTTTTACTGGACAAAAATCTGGCTCAAATGTGGATGATTTTTTTTTCCATAAGCAGGCTGTTTTAACTTCATTTATATAATTTTTAGTTGGTTCATAATTTTTTAACCACTCAATACTTTTGTTTAAAGTTAATCCTGTATCAGATAAATCATCTACTAATAAAACTTTATTAAAATCTTTATTCTCAGCTAAAGAACTAATTTCTCTTGCAAACATTAATTGACCCTGTTTATCTTCCATTCCTTTTCCTGAATAACTTTGGATAACTATATAAGCTATAGGTAATTTTAAAATTCTAGAGAGGATATCCAATATGGGGGCTGCCCCTCTCATAATACCAACTAGTACTGTTGGCTTATAATTATTGTAAATTTCTATTGCTAGTTTTTCTACAATTTTTGTATACTGATCAAAAGTGATAATTAATTTATCTGCCATAAAATTTTTTATCATATAAATATAGATAAAAAAGAATAAAAACTATGAAAATTTATGATTGCTTTATGTACTTTGACGAAGAAGTAGTTCTAGACGTAAGGCTTAACACTTTAAATGAATTTGTTGATTATTTTGTAATTGTTGAAAGTATTTACACTCATAAAGGTGACCCTAGAGAACTAAAATTTAATCATAAAAAATTTGAAAAATTTAAGGATAAAATAATTTATATAGTTGATGAAGAAACTTATCCACAAACAGATGAGATAAATACTGAAGATAGTGAAGACGAAAAATCTAGAAAAGCAATTTTTAATGCGGCTTATAGAGAAAATGGACAAAGAAATCTTATAACTAGAGGGCTTAAGAAAGCAAATGATGAGGATATAATAATGGTTTCTGATGTTGATGAAATACCCAAGCTTTCAGAATTAAATTTTAAAAATATAAATGAAAAAATAATTTTGTTTAAACAAGACATGTTTTACTACAAATTTAATTTGTGGTTACCTAATTTAATTTGGACAGGAACAAAAGCATGTAAGAAAAAAAATTTAGTTAACCCTCAATGGCTAAGAAATATAAAAGACAGAAAGTATTCCTTTTTTAGAATAGATACTTTTTTTTCAAAAACCAAATATACTAGTACAAAAGTTATAAATGATGGTGGTTGGCATTTTTCAAATATCAAAACACCAAAAGAAATAGAATTTAAATTACGATCTTATTTGCATCATAGAGAGTTTGATCTAAACCCTCTTTCAGTTACGCAGATAGATGAAATTATAAGGAATAAACAAGCCATCTACGATTTAAAGGTTGATAAAACTGTTAATAAAATTGGTAATGGAAGTATTCTTAAAAATTTTGATTTAAACAAGCTACCAGAATATATTGTGACAAATAAAAATAAATTTTTAGATTGGATAGACTAATGAAAGCCTACTGGATCGCTTTATACAAAAGAATAGATAGCCAAGAAAATTTAAAAAATTATGGGGCAAAAGTTACAGGAATAATAAAAAGTTATGGAGGAAAGCCTCTTGTGAGAGGTGGAAAATTTGAAACTTTAGAGGGTGAAACTTACCCAAGAACTGTAATTTGGGAATTTCCAAATCATGAACAAGCTATGAAATGTCACGATTCCAAAGAGTATCAAGATAGTTGGGCTATAGCTAAAGATACTACTGAGCGAAACCTACAAATAGTAGAGGGTTTTAGTACTGAATAGGTTCTGGATCTATACTTCTCCAAAGATACCAAGTTGCAACTGAACAGTATGGACTAAATCTTTTGTTTAATAATTTTACATAAGATTCAGGTGGTAGATATTTTTTTTTATAATTTTTTGAAATTCCTTTTAAAAGACCAATATCTTGTATAGGCCAAATGTTTGACCGATTATAAGTAAATAATAAAATCATTTCAGCTGACCATCTTCCAATTTGTCTTAACCGAGATAAATAAATAATAGCTTCTTCATCTGACATCTTAGGAATTAATCTAGGGTTAAATGATTTATCTAGTATTTGTTTAGCTAAACTTTTTATTCCCCTAACCTTTTGTCCACTTAATCCACAACTTTTAAGTTGAACAGAAGAAAGTTTAGAGACTGTTTTTGCATTAATCTTATTTTTACATTTCTTTTTAAATTTCAAAAAAACTGAGTTAGCTGCAGCAACACTGATTTGTTGTCCAATGATACTCTTACATAATGAAAAAAATATATCTTTTCTAGAAGTAAGCACAGCCTCTGAAGGAGATTTGTACCTGCTAATTAATAAAGACATTACTTTATCTTTATTGGATAAATATTTTTTTGCAGTATTCCAATATTTTGGTTTTTTATTCATGTCTAGTTGTTGATGGTATTTTTTGTTTATGATAAATTTCTCTTCTAAAAATTATAAGAGAGGCAAGAACTACAAGTGATGCACCAATTAGTGTTTTTAGAGTTGGTATCTCATTCCAAATAAAATAACCAAAAAATATAGCAAATACCAAAGCTAAGTATTTTAAAGGTGCCACCAAAGATACTTCAGAAAGTTTATATGATTGAGTTAAAAATAAATTTGCAGAACCTCCTGTTACTCCAATTAAAGCTAAAAGAATAAAGTCTTGAAAATTTGGCATTTTCCATCCCATTGGAATTGTGGCCAAGCCAGCGATTGAAATAGTAATTGTAAAAAAAATTGAGATAAGCCAAATAGGTTCTGTTGTGGATAACTTTCTAATCGTAATGGTTACAAAAGCCATTCCAATACAAAATATTAGAGGAAGGAAATAAAGATAATTCATGCCCTTAAAGCCAGGCTCAGCAATTATAATAACACCTATAAATCCAATTAAGACAGCTAGCCATCTAAAAATACCCACTTTTTCACTTAATAGAAAAATTGATAATACGGTGATAAATAATGGTGCCGCATATGAAAGGCTAACAACGACTGCCAAAGGAAGTTCTCTTAACGCAACAACTATTGCTATCAATGCCATTAAACCCATAAGGCATCTAAATAAATGTTCTTTTGATCTTTCAGTCGTATAAAAAGTTTTTAATTTACCTTTTGGAATTAAAAAATATGTGGGCAACAAACCAAAAAAGCCCCTAAAAAATAAAACTTCCCCAGTTGGGTAGTCGCTTGACCATTTTACCAGCAAATCCATAACGGAAAAGGTGCAAACAGATAAAAACATGTACAAAAAACCTAATTGATTTTTAGTTAGCATAGCAATAATTTGTAAATCAAATTAAAGTATAATCAATGGAAATAGCAGTATTAGGATTGGGATGTTTTTGGGGACCAGAAATTAAATTTAGTAAACTTGAGGGAGTTATTAAAACTGAAGTTGGCTATTGTGGAGGTGACAGCAAAACAGTCACTTACAAAGAGGTATGTACTGGTAATACAAATCATGCAGAAGTTGTTAAGTTAGATTTTGATCCTAAAATTATCTCTTATGAAAAAATTTTAGATTTCTTCTTTGAAATTCATGACCCAACAACCTTAAATTCACAAGGACCTGATTTTGGGATGCAATATAGAAGTGAAATATTTTACCTAAGTGACAAACAAAAAGAAATTGCTGAGAGTGTTATAAAAAGAGTAAATTTAAAATTATCAGGAAATGTTGTAACAAAATCTTCTTTATTAAAAAATTATTGTCCAGCAGAAGAATACCATCAGAGATATTTGGAAAAAAGATAATATGTCTTTAGTTGAAACAAATTGGTTAGAAGAAAATTTAGATAAAGTAAAAATTATTGATTGCTCATGGCACATGCCTCAGACAGAACGTAATGGTTTTGATGAATATAAAAAAAATCATATTAAAGATGCAATTTTTTTTGATTTAGATGAAAATTCTAAAAAAGATATCGATCTACCTCATATGTTAACAGATGCTAAGTCATGGGAAAATATTGTGTCAGGCATGGGAATTGAAAATGATGATCAAATAGTTATCTATGATAATTCAGATGTAATTAGTTCGTGTAGATGTTGGTATAATTTTATCTATTTTGGTCACAATCCAGAATTAGTCCATGTATTAGATGGTGGATTAAAAAAATGGATCAAGGAAGATAAAGCAACCACTAGTGATATAATTAAGATTATTCCCTCTAACTATATTGCAAATGAAAAAAGAGAGTTAGTAAAAGATATAAACCAAATTAACAAAAATATTTTAGAAAACAATTTTAATGTTATTGATGCAAGAAGTTTAGAAAGATTTGAGGGTAAAGTTCCTGAGCCAAGAAAAGGATTGCGAAGTGGCTCTATCAAAAAATCTTTTTGTCTGCCCTTCTCTGAACTTATAAATCAAGATCATACATTTATTAGTAAAGAAAAGATTCATGAAAAGTTTAAATCAACAGGATATGAGATGGGCAAAAACATTGTATTTACATGTGGTTCTGGTGTTACCGCTTCAGTTTTGGCTCTTGCTTATTCCTTAATAGATAATAAATATATGCCTACTATTTACGACGGATCATGGAGTGAATATGGAAAAAATTAAAATATGAAAAGATCTACAAAAATCGGAACTGCAATCCTTGCCTTCTTTTTAATTATTACAATAGTAATTGTTGGAAGAACAATGATAGGAAATCATTTTAAAAAAAAATTTAGCAAAAGACCTCCTCCAGGAATAATAGTAACTGAAGTTGTAGCAAAAAATTTCTCTCAAAAAGTTTCAACTTATGGAGCAGCAATTCCTTTTAGAACTAAATCATACAAAATTGAAAAATATGAAATAGTTAACCCAATAGAATTCAATAGAAAATTGAAAAAAGGTGATTTAATAACAAAATTAAAAACTAGAAATTTAATAGCATCTTTTGATGGAGTGGTGACTAAAAGGGATTTTTCAAATGATATTAAAGTTTCTGAAAGTTCACTTTTAATACAACTAGAAGATACCTCGACAATTTATGTAGATGTAGATATTCCTGAGCTTTACGCAAGTTTTATTAGAGAAAATTTAAATGTTGATGTTAAATTTTCAGGTAATAGTGAAAAAATTTATTCAGGTGTTGTTGACTCAACAGCTGGCAGGATTGATGTGGATACAAGATCATTAGCTATAAGAATAAAATTAGAAAATGATAATTTTGAAATTTTACCAGGTTCTCTTTTGGAGATTATTGTTAAATATAATGAGAGAAATTCCATGAGTATTCCAGATACAAGTTTAATCATGGAAGGTAACAAAACTTATGTTTATAAAGTTGCAGAAGATAATGTGACTAATAAAGCTGAAATTGTTATTGGAATAAGAGACTCTGGTTTTATTGAAGTAGTTTCAGGTTTAGCTAATGGAGATAATATTGTAGCTGAGGGTTTAAAAAAAGTTAGACCAAGAGGCAAAATTAAACCAATTAAAAAATAATGTTTATAACTGACGTAAGTATAAGAAGACCAGTTATTGCTTGGGTAATGTCTCTTATATTAATTGTTTTTGGAATATTTGTTTTTTCACAATTGCCAGTAAGAGAACTGCCTGAGGGCTTACAACCACCTGTAGTTCAAGTTAAAGTAGACTACAAATCTGCATCAGCTCCTATAATTGATCAGGAAGTAACACAAGTAATAGAAGATGTAATAGGTGGAGTAGAAGGAATAAAAAATATTAACTCAACATCAGAAAATGGGAGCAGTTCAATTAATATTGAATTTAATCCTGATATAGACCTAGATAATGCTGCTAATGATATAAGAGAAAGAGTTGCAAGAGTTGTCGATAGATTGCCAAGTGAAGCAGCAGCACCTCAAATACTTAAACAATCAGCAGGATTTTCAACCACTATGTGGCTGGCTGTATCTTCTGCAACCTGGAGTGATTTAGAGCTTGGAGATTATGTCGAGAGATATTTAGTAGATCAGTTCTCAAGTGTTAAGAACGTAGGAACTATTAGAACCGGTGGTTTAAGAGATCTAAGTGTAAGAGTTTGGATTGATCCTATTAAACTAGCTGCAAACAATTTAACTATTCAAGAAGTTGAGGGAGCTTTAAGAAAAGAAAATGTAAGTCTGCCAGCAGGAACATTAGAAGCTACCAACATAGATTTGATACTAAATTTAGATAAGTCATATAATGATATAGAAAAATTAAAGACATTACCTATTAAAAAAAACATAAATAGTGTCGTAAGACTTTCGGATATTGCCAATATTGAGTTTGGCCCAGTTTCAGAAAAAAATCTTTTTAAGGCCCAAAGTAAAGATGCCTTGAATTTAAAGACAGTTGGAATTGGTATTTACGCAAAAAGTGGCGCTTCAACTGTAGAGCTTTCTAAAGAAATAAATAAAAAAATAGATGAGGTTAAAAAAACATTACCAGATGATTTAAATATAGAAGTGGCTTTTAACAGGGCAACATATGTGGGCACTGCTATCGATGAAGTATACAAAACTTTAATCATTGCTTTTATTCTTGTGGTTATAATTATTTATTTATTCTTAGGTAATATAAAAGCTGTAATTGTACCAGCAGTTGCACTACCTGTAAGCTTAATAGCATCGTTTTTGGGTCTTTATTTGTTTGGTTTATCAATAAACATATTTGTCTTATTAAGTTTTATTTTAGCAATTGGAATAATTACTGACGACTCGGTCATAATGACAGATGCAATTTATAGAAGAATTGAAAATGGAGAGAGCCCATTAGTTGCAGCTTATAAAGGATCAAAACAAATCAGCTTTGCAATCATTGCAACAACTTTAATTCTAGTTGCAGTTTTTATTCCTTTAATTTTCATTGATGGAATTGCAGGAACATTATTTAGAGAAACAGCCATAGCATTATCTGTTTCTGTTGTGGTGTCTTCTTTTGTTGCTCTTACACTATCACCTATGTTAGCAAGTAAGTTTTTAAAGAAACAGCCAAAACAAAATTTTATAGTCACTAAATTTGATAAATTTTTTAAATCATTCTTAAAATTTTATGAAGAAACATTGGGGTATTGGCTTAATAAGAAAAAAATCATAATTTCATTTATAGTCTTCACTATTATTATTTCTGGTGTTTTGTTTAATATTACAAAAAAAGAATTATTACCCTTAGAAGATAGAGGGGTTTATCTTGTTCTAGGATTTACAGATGAAGGAAGCTCTTTTGAATATACTGAAAAAAGAGCAGAAGATGTTGAAAAAAGGTTAATTCCTCTTCTTCAAGCTGAGGATAGTCCATACAAAAGATTTATAATGAGAGTGCCAGGCTTTGGTAGCAATAAAAATTCTTTTAATAGCTTTATAATAATTGCATTATTAGATGAATGGGCTGAACGAGATAAAAGTTCACAAACAATAATGAGAGAAGCAATTGGAAAAATTGTGACTGTTCCTGAAACAGTAGCTTTTCCAATATCACCTCAATCTATTAGAGTTTCTAGTTACAATAAACCTGTTCAAATGGTTATATTGGGCAGTACTTATGAGGAGTTAGAGGAAATACAGTCTAAAGTTATCAATAAATTAAGACAAAATAAAAATTTATCTAGAATAGAATCTGACTATTCTAGAGATAAACCAGAAGTTAAATTAATAATTAATAAAAATAAGGCTAAAGATTTAAGTGTGTCTACAGACTCAATTGGCAAAACCTTAGAAACTCTTTATGGTGGAAAAACTGTAACAAAATTTAATAGACTTGGTAAAGAATACCCAATTATACTTCAACAATACTTGGCAGATAGACGATCGCAAGAAGGCCTTTCCAAAATATTTGTTAGATCTGAAAGCTCTGGTAAACTTATCTCTTTATCAAATTTAGTAGAGTTCAGTGAAATTGGATCTGCAAAAAAATTAGCAAGATATAACAGGCAGAGAGCTGTAACAATATCAGCAAATATATCAGAATCTTATACACTTACAGAAGCAATTGCATATTTAGAAGAAACAATGGAAGAAATTGGCTCCTCTAATCAAATTGCATGGAAAGGTAAATCAGAAGAAATAAAAGAAACTAGTAATGAACTATTTATTATTTTTGGATTAGCATTTCTAACTGCGTACCTAGTAATGGCTGCAACCTTTAATTCATTTATTCATCCATTTATTATTATGTTAACTGTTCCACTTGCTTTGTTTGGAGGCTTGGTCTTTATATTATTCTTGAACAGTTCTATTAATATCTTCTCACAAATAGCGCTTGTCATACTAATTGGAATATCAACTAAAAATAGTATTCTAATTGTTGATTATGCCAATCAGTTAAGAACAGCTGGAAAAAATATAGAAACATCTGTTAAGGAAGCTTGTCAATTAAGATTTAGACCCATAATGATGACGTCAATAAGCACAATGATAGCAATGATGCCGTTGGTTATAGGAAATATTGGGCCAGGCGCAGGTGAAGCTTCAAGATTAGCAGTCGGTGCAACTATTCTGGGAGGAATGATTATATCAACATTCTTTACATTATATGTAACGCCAACCATGTATTTGGTATTAGCAAAGAATACGAAACGAATTGACGCTGTTGATATTGAGCTAAAAAAACAACTTCGTTAAAATATAATATATTTATTTTTATTTAATCTTTTCTGGCAATCTTGTAATTGTGATTTATATTTATTAGATTGTTTTTCTACTTTTTTAGCTAAACCTATAACTTTCTGATTATTCTTATAATCTTTATAACCACCCCACCCTTCATGATACGCTAGATACTGTCTAAAGGCATCTTTCTTAGAAATTTTTAAAAGAGATTCAGTTTTGTCGGTATACCAACCAATAAAATCTACACTGTCTTTAAATCTTGTTCTTGTTGCTAATTTATTTCCAGTTTCATTTTTATACTGCTCCCAAGTTCCCTTTACTGCTTGTGAATATCCAAATGAGCTAGAGGGTCTCTTAAATGGTATAATCTTAAATAATTTTTGCCTTGGAGGTTTAGCTAGCCAATCAAAGTCTGATTCCATCTTAATTATAGCTAGCTGAATATAAATTGGGGTTCCCCATTTTTGTTCAGTTTTTTTGGCATGTTTATACCAAAGGTATCTTTCATTAAAAATTGAGCAACTATTTGAAGTGTTTTGAGGTATTGAGGAACAGCCAGCAATAAAAATAATTAATAGTATTGAAAAATGATTTCTAAGTTTTGACATTCCTAATTATAATCTTATAGATAAGTATTACTAATATTACACCCACAATATTTCCAAATAAATCACTCATCTCAAATCCACGATTTGGAATAATAATATGAAATAGTTCTAAAAAAATTGATAATAGAAATAAATAAACACTTAAAAAATTAATCTTTTTAGTATTATGAAAAGAAAGTACTCCTAAGCTTGTAAGTAAAATAAAAGCATAGAAATGGTTTGATGAAATTATATAATCTTTGGTAATTTGAGGTTGTGTATAACGATCATTATACAAAAACCATCCAAGAATACTGCCTGGGTATAAATAAAATATTATCAATATGATATTTGAAGAATAAAACCCAATTCTAAAAAAGTTTTTTAACTTATTCATAATAATCTTATTTATTTTATTTCTTTTATCAGTTATCAGAATATATCAAATGGCTCATTTAATTTTAGTAAGACATGGTCAAAGTGAATGGAATCTTGAGAAAAGATTTACAGGCTGGGTTGATGTTGACCTCACAGGGCAAGGTAAATTAGAGGCCTGCAAGGCTGGAGAGTATATTAAGGAAACTAAAATTGATATTGATTATTTTTATTCGTCATTTCAGTTAAGGGCTATCAACACACTAAAATTTATTCAGGACACATTAAGAGATAAAAGAGAAACAGTTAAAGCCTGGCAATTAAATGAAAGACATTATGGAGCTTTAACAGGGCTAAATAAAGATGATATGAAAGAAAAGCTTGGTGAAGATAAAATACATGCTTTTAGAAGATCTTGGGATATTAAACCAGATCCATTAAATAGAAACAATCCATATCACCCATTAAATATAGGAGTTTATAAAAGCATTCCAAAAGAAAATATTCCTGACACCGAGTCCCTTAAAGATACCTACGATAGAGTAATGAAATTTTATATTGATGAAATTCAAATGAAACTAAAAAATGATAAAAATATTTTAATTTCAGCTCACGGGAATTCTATAAGGGCGTTATGCAAATTTTTATTTAAATTAGACAATCAAAGGATAACATTACTCGAAATACCAACAGGCAATCCACTTTTGATAAATTTAGATTCGAAGCAAAATATTAAAGAATGTTCTTACCTAGATCAAGATAGAGCTAAGGACTTGTTAGTTTTTTAATAATTTTTTGTAGATATTGAGATCTGTTAAATGTCTAAAGTCTTCAAAACTCTCAAAACCATATAAATCGTCTTTATCAATTAATTTATTCCAAATATTTGAAATGGAAAAATTACCTACCTCATAAGAATCAAATAAACTCTTATTTAAGATTTGGCACCCTGTATAAATTAAGTGATTAAGTTCATCCTTTTTTATAATATTTTTTTTCAGATTGAAATCACCCTTCAAATTTTTGTCAAAACTCAAGTTTTCATTAGCTAATAAAAGTATATTTTTAACTTTATTTAAAAAATAAAATTTCTCCATATCTTTAATATATTTTTTATAATTCTCATTCCATACGGTGTCTGGATTAAATATCATAAAATCTGTTTCATCAGATAAATTTATTAAATTTAAAATTCCACCGCCCGTATCTAAAATATTTAAGCCATCATTTATTATTTTAATTTCTAAATTAAATTTCTTATTTTTAAGAAATTGTTCAATTTTTTCACTTAGGTAAAATGTGTTAATTAAAATTTTATCAATTCCCAATGAATGTATTAAATTAATACAATTTTCTAATAAAGTTATTTCGTTTATCTTTAGTAGAGGCTTCGGGGTTGTCAGTGTTATTGGGTTTAAGCGCTTACCATATCCAGCACATAAAATTAATGCAGTTTTAATCTTCATTTCTGATTTCTTATTTTTTTGGAAAAATTGAGCTCTAATAAGCTTTTGAGCTCAGAAAATTTTTTATTGTTGGAAATTCTTAATTCAATTAACCTCCAAGCGTAGGGAATTAATTTCAAATATTGCTTTTTCTTATCTCTCATGGCCAATCTTGTGAATATTCCAATGATCTTCATATTTCTTAGAATGGATAATATTTCAAATTCACTTAATAACGTAGCCTTGTTAACTCTTTTTTTATTCAATTTTAGATAATAACGATAAATTTTATCTTTAAATATTTTATCTGTTTTAAATCTAACATCATCAATTAGCGAAGCTAAATCATAAGCCCTGTTTCCAATTAAAGCATCCTGCGAGTCGATAACTCCTATTTTATTTTTGTACTTCATTAAATTCGATACATGAAAATCTCTATGAACTAAAACTTTTTCTTTTGATTGAAGGTTTGTTAATAAAAACCTAATTTGTTTTTTTATATCAATTTTAAACTTGGTTAGTTTATTTTTTTTTACAAATTTTTTTGCATACCATTCACAAAATAAATTTGCCTCATTGAATAATTTAACATTATCATAAATAGGAATTTTATAAGTTTTACCTTTAAAGTTTTTAGATCGATTTTGTTTAATTTTTTGAATCTCTGCAAGTAAATCAATAGATCTTTTATAGAGAGTTTCTTTTTGGTTTTTATTTTTTTTTAATAAACTAAAAACTGAGTCGTCTCCAAAATCTTCAATTTCTATATAATTTTTTTTATAATTTTCGTTATAAAGTTTAGGTGCTAAAACTTTATTTTTAATTAGAAGACTATTTATTGCATCATATATTAGCAAATTTTTCTCTTTTTCCTTAGAGGCAAAAACTATGATTGATTTTTTTTTTGATGATGACTTTCTATAAAAAAATCTAAATGATGCGTCGCCTTTAATTTTTTTTAATTTATCATTAGTTTGCAACATCTATTATTTATTTTTAACCTTCTTAATTGTTAAATATCTTTTATTTAAATCATCATTGTATTCAAAATGTAAATCAATTTTGGAATCAATAGTTTCTTGTATTTTCTCAGGCCATTCAATTAATGTCACAACTTCTTCTCTATTTTCAAATAAACCAATGTTTTTTATCTCACTATAGTCAGTCAACCTGTACAAATCATAATGCTGTATTATAAAATTTCCAACATCATATTCATTTACCAAATTAAAGGTAGGACTAGTAACTTCGGTTAAATTGATTTTATTTAATTGTTGAAGATTATTAATGAGGTGTCTTATAAATGTGGTTTTGCCAACCCCTATTTCTCCATGAAAATAAGCTACATCTCCTTTTTGTAGTGTTCTTGAAAAACTTTTAGCTAGCTCAGATGTTTTATCTTCTAGGGTGATATCTATTTTTTCGCTATTAGTAGCGATAAGCATCTGGTTTGAATGGACCTTCTGTTTCAACACTTATATAGTCAGCTTGGTCTTTTGATAGTTTCGTAAGTTTAGCCCCTACTTTTTTTAAGTGAAGCATTGCTACTTTCTCATCTAATGATTTTGGTAATACATAAACTTTATTTTCATAATTTTTATGATTATGCCAAAGTTCAATTTGTGCCATTACTTGGTTTGTAAATGATGCGCTCATTACAAAACTTGGATGTCCAGTTGCGCAACCTAAATTTACTAATCTACCTTTGGCTAAAAGAATAATTCTTTTTCCATCAACTAATTCTATTTCATCAACTTCTGGTTTTACTTCTGTCCATTTATAATTTTTTAAGGCTTCTACTTGAATCTCATTATCAAAGTGTCCAATATTACAAAGGATTGCTCTATCTTTCATATTTCTCATATGATCTGCAGTAACAATGTCTATATTACCTGTAGCAGTAACAACAATATCTGCCTTACTTATAGCTTCATCCATTAAAACTACTTCATAGCCTTCCATTGCTGCTTGGAGTGCACAAATTGGATCCGCTTCTGTAACCATCACTCTAGCACCACTTTGCCTTAAAGATGCAGCACTACCTTTTCCAACATCCCCGAAGCCTGCTACAATTGCAACTTTACCAGACATCATTACATCTGTGGCTCTTCTAATTCCATCTACTAAACTTTCTCTACAACCATATAGGTTATCAAATTTGGATTTTGTAACTGAGTCATTAACATTAATTGCTGGAATCATTAATGTTCCATCTTTTTCCATTTTATTTAATGCTTTAATTCCAGTTGTTGTTTCTTCTGAAACACCTTTTACTTCTTTTAACAAATCTTTGTAATCACTATGCATCATTGCAGTTAAATCACCACCATCATCTAATAGCATATTTGCTTTCCAGTCTTTTTTACCTTCTATTGTTTGTCTTATGCACCATACAGCTTCCTCTTCAGTTTCACCTTTCCAAGCAAAAACTGGTATTCCTGCTTTAGCTATTGCTGCAGCAGCATGATCTTGTGTTGAAAAGATATTACAAGAAGACCATCTAACTTCTGCTCCAAGCTCTACTAAAGTTTCAATTAAAACCGCTGTTTGAATTGTCATATGAAGACATCCCAATATTCTTGCTCCTTTTAAGGGTGCTTTTCCTGAATATTCTTCTCTTAATGCCATTAGACCAGGCATTTCACTTTCAGCTATTGAAATTTCTTTTCTTCCAAAGTCTGCTAGCGATATATCTTTAACTTTAAAATCATCCATTGCTCAGTTTTATATAATAAAAATTTAATTAATCAACTTATGATTAAACTTTAGGGAAGACAATCTCAACATTTGCACCTTCTTGCGTTACATTGTTTGAGGCATTAATGGTAGCACTATGGAGTTCAACAAGGTTTTTTACTATATTTAAACCTAAACCAGAATGCTCGCCAAAGGTATCAGGTCTATTACTATAGAATCTATTAAATATTTTTTTTGTATCTGTTTCCTTAAATCCCTTACCTTCATCAATAACTTTAAAAATAATTTTATCCTTATCTCCTTTGTAAATTTCAACTAAGATTTTTTTGTTATCATCGCTAAATGAAATTGAATTATCTAATAAATTTGCAATAATTTGCTCAATTCTATTTTCTATTCCATTAATAAAATATTCCTCTTGATCATTTTGATCATTTAACATTATTTTAATCCCTCTTTTTGCTTCATAAATATTATTAAAATCATCTACTACAGATCTTGCAATTAATTTGAGATTAATTTTTTTCATTTTTTCTTTACTTAATGCAACCTCATCTTTTAGTATTTGAGAATAATCAGTGATCAATCTTTCAATTCTTTGAACATCATGATTGAGAATGCTAATTAATTTACTTCTTTGAGATTGATCATCAGTCTCGTTCAATATTTCTGAAGCACTTTTTAATGATGTTAAGGGGTTTCTTATCTCATGAACAAGATCAGTTGAAAAATTTTCTGCATGTGAAATTCTTTTTTGAAGTTCACTTGTCATATCATCTAAAGAATTTGACAAAGTTCCTAGCTCGTCATTTCTACTTTTAAGTTCATTAATATTTGTTTTTTTTTTGCCCTTTTCTTTTATAATTTTTGTGTACGCTACTAAGTTCTTAATAGGTTTTAGAAAATATCTATTTAAAACAAAAGAGAATATAAATATTACTATAATTATAAATATTGCTGTTCTTAGAATAAATGTTTTTCTTTCATCAATAGCAGATTTTACGTCATTAGCATTTTCTGAAATTGCTAGGTATCCAATATTAACTCCATTTAGTGTTATGTTTTTAACTGTTGTTAGTAAAAATTGATCATAGCCTTCCTGTGTAAAAGTAAAGGGCTTTCCATAATCTTTTGACCACGAATAATTAGTAAGAACATCTTTGAATGAAACGGTTTTTTCTTTATTTATATTTTTTGTTTCAACAATTTTTTTGCTTTTTTCTTCGTCTAATATTTCTAGCTCAACTATATCTAGTCGATTAGAAAAGGATCTTGGGTCTAAATCTAGCGTATCAGTATCACCCACTAAATTAAATTGATTATCAAATAAGATAACTCTATCTAAATTTTGAAATAAAAATCTTGTTGAAAATAAAAATTTTCTAATATCTTCTTCCTCAAATTTTATATTTAACCTTAAAATATGCTCAATTGTATTGTTAATTATTTGAACATGTTTGGAAGTTTTATTTTTTATTAAATTAGGTTTTGCATTACTAATGTAAAGTGCTGTTAAAATTCCTATAATTAAAAAAATAACCAAATTTATGAATAAAAATTTTTTTAATATAGATAAACTTTTTAGAAAATTACTGAACATTAACTAACGTTCCATCTGTATCCACTGCCATATCTTGTTTCTATAGCTGTAAAATCAGGATCAACTTTTTTAAATTTTTTTCTAATTCTTTTAACATGACTATCGATAGTTCTATCTTCAATATCAGTATCTTCTCGATAGGCAATGTCCATAAGCTGAGCTCTTTCTTTTATTATTCCCGGTCTCTTTGCTAATTCTTTAACTATTAAAAATTCTGTAGTAGTTAGTTTATCTGGTAATTGCTTGTTATCCCATTCACATTCAAGTTGTGAAGGGTCAAGTTTTAGCTTCCCATGCGAAATAATATTTTTTGTGTCTTCAAGATTATTGTTAATATCTTTTTTTCTAAGTTGAACCCTTATTCTTTCTATTAAAACTTTAATAGAAAAACCTCCTGACTTTTTAATAAAATCATCTGCGCCCAATTTTAAACCTAATAATTCATCTATCTCATCATCTTTTGAAGTTAAAAAAATTACAGGCAAGGAAGTTTTTTTTCTTAACTTTTTTAAAAGCTCTTCACCATCCATTTTTGGCATCTTTATATCTATAACAGCAAGGTCTGGTGGATTTCTAGTTAACCCAATTAAAGCACTTTCTCCATCAATATAAGTTTGAACTTTAAAGCCTTCTTTTTCAAGAGCTATACTTATACTTGTGAGTATATTTCTATCGTCATCAATAAGAGCTATTGTTTGGGTTTGCATATTCTACTTTAAAAATACTAAATTGTTCTAATTTAGGCAATGGAGATAAATTAATGAAGTATTCCCCAATTGTCCCCTGTATTCACGTCTACCGTCAATGGTGTTGAAAAAGTGTGTAAATCACTTTCTGTAACACTCGTCATTTCATCCTTGATTATTTCAGTTATATTTTTAACTTCTTTTACTGGAACCTCAAAAATTAACTCATCATGAATTTGTAATAATATTTTTGATTTATTATTTTTAATGCTTTCAAATCTTTTATTAAGTCTAATCATTGCAAGTCGCATGATTTCTGATGCTGATCCTTGAATAGGAGCATTAATAGCTGCTCTTTCTTGAAAATTTCTTACATTGAAATTTTTATCATTAATTCCATTAAAGTGAGATCTTCGACCAAAAATATTGGTTACATATCCACTTTTTCTGCAAAACTTAATTGTATTATCCATATAAATTTTTATTTCGGGAAATTTTAAAAAATAAGCATTTAAAAATTCATCTGCTTCATGATTTGAAACGTTGATTTGTTTTGCAAGTCCATATTGTGAAATACCATAAATTATTCCAAAATTAATAGCCTTAGCCTTCCTTCTCATGTCTTGGTCTACTTTTTTAATATTAACATTAAATACTTGGCTTGCTGTAAGAGAATGAATATCTTCATTGTTATTAAACGCTTTTTTCAGCTCCTTAACTTCTGCCAAGTCAGCTAAAATTCTCATTTCAATCTGATTATAATCTGCAGATATTAATGTGAAGCCCTTTTCTGCTATAAAGGCTTTTCTTATATCCTTACCATCCTCTGATTTAATAGGAATATTTTGTAGGTTTGGATCACTGGATGCCAATCTTCCTGTTGTTGTTGCTGCCAATAAAAATGATGTGTGAACTCGTTTAGTATTTGGATTAATGTGTTCAGGTAAAGCATCTGAGTAAGTGTTTTTAAGCTTGGACACTTGTCTCCAATCTAGAATTAATTTTGGAAATTCATGGCCTTTAAATGCTAAGTCTTCTAATACACTTGCATTTGTGGCAAAGCTACCTTTTCTAGTTTTTTTAAGTACAGCAATTTTTAAATCATTATAAATAATTTCACCTAATTGTTTTGGAGATGCAATATTAAATTCTTTTTTTGAAATTTTAAAAACTTCTTTTTCTAGTTTACTTATTTTTTTTTCAAATTTTTCAGACAAAACCTTTAAAAATTTATTATCAATTTTAATTCCTTCAATTTCCATAAATGCTAGTATTTTAATTAAAGGTTTTTCAAAGATTTCATAAATATTAGTTAATTTCTCTAATTTTAAATTTTTACTAAATATTTTGTATAATCTGTAAGTAATATCAGCATCCTCAGCAGCATACTCCATTGCCTTATCTAGCTCTACATCACTAAAGTTTATTTCTTTTTTACCTGTACCAACAATTTCTTTAAATGAAATTGTTTTATGCTGAAGATGAATCTCAGACAAGGTATCCATATTATGTCTATTTTTTCCAGCATCTAATACATAAGACATCAGCATTGTATCTTCCATTGAATTCATATTTATTCCCTGTTTATATAAGACAATAAAATCAAACTTAATATTTTGACCAATTTTTTTTACACTCTTGTCTTCTAAAAGTGGTTTGAGTTTTTTAATTACAGTTTCTTTTTTTAAACATCCTTTAAACTTATGACCAATTGGAATATAACAAGCCTTGCCAATTTTAGTGCTTAATGAAATTCCCACTAAATCAGTCTGATGTGCATCTAAAGAACTAGTTTCTGTATCAATTGCTAGCTCTCCAGTTTCTTCTGCTTCGTTAATCCACTCATCTATTTCTTTTTCATTTGTAATTAGATGATAATTTTTTTTACTTATATTTTGATGTTTTTTTTCAGGCTTTGTCTCTTTTGCTGTCTCTTCTAACAGTGGTTCTCCATATGCAGAAATGACAGAACTAAGAAGTCTATTAAACTCCATTTCTCTTAAAAATTTATATAGTTTATCTTTATCTATCTTCTTTAGATGAAATTCCTCTAACTTTCTTTCAACTGGAGCATCCTTCATTAGTGTCACTAATTTTTTGCTAATTATCGCCTTATCTTTGTTCTCTATAAGTGTTTCTCTTCGTTTATTTTGTTTTATTTCTTGAGCGTTATCTAATAATTTTTCTAGGGTTCCATACTTATTAATCAGTTCTGCTGCAGTTTTTACACCTATCCCAGGTACACCTGGAACATTATCGCTACTGTCTCCAGCTAAGGATTGAACATCAATAACTTTTTCTGGGCCCACTCCAAATTTAGTTACTATATCTTCAGGTGTTATAAATTTATTTTTCATAGGATCAAATATACGAACGTCTTTTCTATACAATTGCATTAAGTCTTTATCTGAAGAGACTATTGTCACCTTTGCACCCTTTGCTAAAATTTGTTCTACATAAGTGGCTATTAAATCATCTGCTTCATAATTTGGAAGATCTACAGATGGTAAATTAAAAGCAACTACAGACTTTCTTATGTATTCAAACTGTGGTGCTAAATCATCTGGGGCTTCTGATCTATTAGCTTTATAATCTGAATAAATTTCATTTCTAAAAGTTTTTCTAGCAGCATCAAATATTACAGCAAAGTGTGTTGGCTTTTGAAGATTTTCATTTGATTTTGAATCCTCTAATAGTTTAAATAGCATACTGCAAAATCCACTAACTGCACCTACTGGAAGACCGTCACTTTTTCTAGTTAGGGGTGGTAATGCATAATAAGCTCTAAAAATGTAACCTGAACCATCTATTAAATAAAAATGATCTGTTTTTTTTATTTTATCCATTAAATAATATTATCTTAAATATTTTAAATACTATAAATGTATTACCACGCATGGAGCAAAAAAATATACTTTCTGTTAAAAATTTAAAAAAAATTTATTCAAACAAACAAGCTGGGGACAACCTTGCATTAAACGATTTAAACTTAGACGTGAAAGAAGGAGAAATTTTTGGCCTTCTTGGTCCTAATGGTGCTGGGAAAACAACATTTATAAATATTTTAGCTGGAACAGTAGTAAAAACAGCAGGACAAGTAAGTGTCTGGGGTTTTGACTTAGATAAAAACCCAAGACAAGTTAGAGCTTCAGTTGGAATAGTTCCTCAAGAAGTAAATCTTGATCCATTTTTTAGCCCAAGAAAATTATTAGAATTACAGGGTGGCCTTTATGGAATTAAAGAAAAAGACAGAATTACAGATACAATTCTAAAATTGGTGTCCTTAGAAAAACAAGCTAACAGCTATGCTAGAAGTTTATCTGGTGGAATGAAAAGAAGATTATTAATGGCTAAAGCTTTAGTTCATCAGCCACCAATTGTTATTCTAGATGAACCTACGGCTGGTGTTGATGTCGAATTAAGACAAAATTTATGGAAAAATGTAAAATTATTAAATGAACTTGGTGTAACAATCATTTTAACAACTCATTACCTTGAGGAGGCTGAGGAAATGTGTCAAAGAATAGCTATTTTAAATAAAGGAAATATTGTTGCTCTAGACAGCACTAAGAATTTATTAGATAGAATTCAAACCAAAAAAGTAACCTTTAAAACCGATATAAAGATAAATATTAACGATGATGATCTAGAATCTTTAAAAATAGTTTCACACTTAGATAATGAAGTTTGTGTTTCTTATGAAAAAAGTAAAATTAATATGGAAGAATTAATTAATTTAATTAAGAAAAATAACGTCAAAATTATAGATATTTCAACTGACGACGGTGATTTAGAGGATGTTTTTTTAAGATTAATAAAAAACTAGATTATCACATTAATAAATAGTAATTTGTGGATATGGATCTATTAAAAACAAATACAATTCAAAAAGTATTAAAAACATTTATTCTAATTTTTATAGGAACAATGGCTTTAACTATTTCAGCTAAATTAAAAATACCATTTTATCCTGTGCCTATGACAATGCAAACTTTTGTAGTTCTTTTTTTAGGAATTGCTTTTGGGTATAAAATTGGCCTGGCATCTGTAGCTGTTTATCTTCTGGAGGGTATTCTAGGTATGCCTGTATTTTCTAACTCACCAGAAAAAGGTATTGGAATAGTTTATTTTACTGGTCCAACAATGGGATATTTAATTGGATTTTTATTTGCTTCTTTTTTTGCAGGCTATTTAAATCTTAATAAAAATATTTTTATAATTTTTGGAAAATTAATATTTTCTGTTTCTGCAATCTATGTATTTGGAGCTATTTGGTTGGGAACTTTAATTGGATGGGATAAACCAATTCTTCAATTAGGAGTGACACCATTTTTATTAGCTGAATTATTTAAAATTTGCTTATTGGCTATATTGGCTAAAAAAATTATCAAATTTAGAAAATTTATCTAGGAGATCTTTTAGATAAAATTCTTTGTAACGTTCTTCTGTGCATTTTAAGTCTTCTAGCAGTCTCAGATACATTTCTATTGCATAATTCAAAAACTCTATGAATATGTTCCCACTTAACTCTATCAGCTGACATGGGGTTTTCTGGTGGTTCAGCTTTTTTCTCTGGATCGGCTAGTAATGCTTTTTCAACATCATCTGCGTCTGCTGGCTTTGCTAGGTAATCAATTGCACCTTCTTTAATCGCAGCAACAGCCGTTGGAATATTTCCATATCCTGTTAACATTATAATTCTACTGCTTGGATTAGAAATTTGAATTTGCTTTACTACTTCAAGTCCATTTCCATCAGCTAGTCTTAGGTCGACAACTGCAAAAGCTGGTTTTTTCTCTTTAACAGATAGTATTCCTTTTTGTACACCCTCAGCTTGAAAAACCTCAAATCCCTTTTTTTCCATGGCTCTTGCAAGCCTGTCTCTAAAGGGGTTGTCATCATCAACGATTAATAAGGATTTATTATCAAAATCACTTAATTTTTTTAAATTAGCTGCTTCAATCATAGTATTAATATGGTGCCTTATCGGATAATTTCAACACCCATTATTTGCTTTACATTAATTAACTATTACCTTAATTGCATGATTTATATGAAAGTTTTTAAGTATTTAAGAACTTTTTTTTATTAAATTTTTTTTGGGGACATATGAAATGCAAAAATTTAAAACAGTTGAAGAGCTTATAAATCAACTAAAACCAGAAAAGCCTATTTATTGTATTAGAAAAAAATCTATACAGTCTGCTTCCACTTATTTTAGAAATAAATTTCCTGGTAAAGTTCTATATGCTGTTAAAACTAACTCACATCCTGAGGTTTTAAAAACAATAGTAGAAAGTGGAATTGAAAACTTTGATGTAGCTTCTATTCAAGAAATTAAAGACATAAGAGCTATCTCCCCTGATGCAAAATGCTCATATATGCATACCGTTAAGAGTAGAGAAAGTATTAAGGAAGCTTACTTTAACTACAATATTAAAGCTTTTTCTTTAGATACTAAAGATGAATTAATAAAAATTATTGAAGCAACCAATCAAGCAAAAGATCTTGAACTATTTGTAAGAGTTGCTGTTTCAAATGAACATGCTGAAATAGATCTATCTAAAAAATTTGGTGTTTTAACCTCTGAAGCTACTGGTTTATTAAGACTAACGAAACAATATGCAAAAAAAATCGGCTTAAGTTTTCACGTTGGCTCTCAATGTATGCACCCAATTTCTTATGCAAAAGGAATAGGAGAGATTGGAAACATAATAAAAAAAACAAAAATTATTCCTGATTACATTAATATTGGTGGTGGATTTCCTGCAATCTATCCTGATTTAGTACCTCAACCTTTAGAAAATTATTTTGAAGAAATAAAAAAAAGTTTAACTAATTTAGAACTAGAAAAACTTCCAGAATTATTATGTGAGCCTGGAAGAGCAATAGTTGCAGAAAGTGGTTCTACAATTGTCAGAGTAAATCTTAGAAAAAAACAAAAACTTTATATAAATGATGGAACATATGGAACTCTTTTTGATGCTGGTACACCAAATATGGTTTACCCATCTCGTTTAATTAAATCTAGCAAAATAATATCAAAAAAATTAACTGCTTTTAATTTTTATGGCCCCACCTGCGATAGCATGGATTACATGAAAGGACCATTTTTACTTCCAAATAATATTAAAGAAAATGATTATATTGAACTAGGTCAGCTTGGAGCCTACGGTCTAACTTTTAGAACTCAATTTAATGGTTTTTATTCTAATGAGATTTATGAAGTAGAAGATGAGCCAATAATGACCATGTATGGTAAGGACAGCAATAAGGCTATACTAGTTGCCTAATGTCAGAAAACAAAAATTTAACTCATAATAGCAAAAAAAGCTTCTTACAAAATCCAGTTGAACACATAGATATTACATCGTTTGATGCAAGAAAGATAATTTCCTCAATGGAAAAAATGTCTTTTGTTTCAAGAGAAACAGCAAATGCAGCCAATATTTTTAATGAAATGATTCAAGATAAGGATTGTACAATTTTTTTAACACTTGCTGGCTCAACCTCTGCTGCGGGATGTATGAATATTTATAAAGATTTAGTTAAATACAATATGGTTGATGCAATTATTGCTACAGGAGCTTCAATAGTAGATATGGATTTTTTTGAAGCTTTAGGTTTTAAACATTATCAAGGTTCACAATTTCAAGATGACACTGAATTAAGAAAAAATTATATAGATAGAATTTACGATACATATATTGATGAAGATGAATTGCAGGAATGTGATCAAAAAATATGTGAAATAGCAGATACACTTGATCCTAGAAGTTACACATCAAGAGAATTTATTTATGAAATGGGAAAATATTTAAAGAAAAATTCTAAAAAAAAAGACTCTTTAATTGAAACTGCATATGACAATAATGTTCCCATTTTTTGTCCTGCATTTACAGACTCAAGTGCTGGTTTTGGATTGGTCACTCATCAAGAAAATAATCCTAAAAACCATATTACGATAGATTCTATTAGAGAGCTTCGTGAATTAACTGAAATAAAGATTCAATCAAAAGGATCTGGCTTATTTATGATTGGTGGAGGAGTACCTAAAAACTTTGTTCAAGATACTGTTATCTGTGCTGAACTTTTAGGAAAAGAGGTTGAGATGCATAAATATGCAGTTCAAATTACAGTAGCAGATTCTAGGGATGGTGCTTGCAGCAGCTCTACATTAAAAGAGGCAAGCTCATGGGGTAAAGTAGATATTGCTAAAGAACAAATGGTTTTTGCAGAAGCAACTAGTGTCCTTCCTTTGATTGCAAGCGATGCTTATCATAAAGGTGACTGGAAAAATAGAACGAGAAAAAACTTCTCAAAAATATTTAAATAAAATTGAAATATCTTTCTAATAAAAATGGTTTTCTAGGAATTGACAATGATGTTAATTTTAAAGAGAAAGTAGTAGTTGTTCCATTTGGTTTAGAAAAAACTGTAAGTTATGGTGGTGGCACTCGTAATGGCCCTAAAGAAATCATCAAAGCATCTCATCAAGTAGAGCTATATGATGAAGAATTATATTGTGAACCCTATAAAAAAATTGGGATTAAAACTTTAAAACCATTTAAAATTGATAAAGACATTAAAAAAGCTCTTAAAAAGATGTCTGATATAAATCAAGAAATATTAGATAAAAAATTATTTCCAATCACTTTTGGTGGGGAGCACTCAATAACACCTGGATGTATTGCTCCATTTGTAAAAAAATACAAAGATATATGTTTACTACATTTTGATGCACATGCAGATTTAAGAGAGAGTTATAATGGTGAAAAATTTTCACATGCTTCAGCTATTAAGAGATGTCTTGATCATAAAAATGTTTCCATAATTTCATTTGGGATCAGAAATATATCTCAAAGTGAAATACCATTCTTAAAAAAAAACTCATCTAGGATTAATATCTTTTGGGCAAAAGACAAAAATAAATGGGACCTAAAAAAATTTAAAAAAATGATAAAGAATAAAACAGTTTATTTAACATTTGATGTTGATGGTTTAGATTCAAGCATAATGCCTGCAACAGGCACACCTGAACCAGGTGGATTATTATGGGATGAAACTTTAAATATCATACGGATAGCTGCTAAAAACTCTAATATTGTTGGTGCAGATATAAATGAGCTTTCACCTATTAAAGGTTTTAATTCTTACAATTTTCTTGTAGCTAAACTTGCTTATAAAATCTTGTCGTACAAATTTTTATACTAAGCTTTTGAAGCTTTAAAAGTTCCTAATAATAATCTAAATGGAATTAACATTGCTAAAGCAACAAATATTTTAACAGCTAAATCACCTAGAGATAAAGTGACCCATGGTATTCCCGTTGCATAAAATGAGATGGAGAAGAATAAAAATGTGTCAACAGTAGACCCGATTAACGAGGAAGTTAATGGAGCAACAAACCATTTCTTTTTTCTTAAATAGTCAAAAATTTGAACATCTAACAACTGTGCAACCATAAATGCTATACCTGAACCTATAGCAATTCTAACTGAAATTAAGTCTGCAAAATTTGTTGAAAAGAAAAGAGTAAATACAATCCCTATAATAAAACCAACATAAACAATTTTTCTAGCTACAACCTTGCCATAAGATCTATTTGCCAGATCCGTAATTAAAAAAGCAACTGGATAGCTAAAAGCACCATAAGTTAATATTTCTTCTAAACCATAATAATTGATTGGAAATTGTACTAAATAATTTGAAGTTAAGACAACAACTCCCATTATAAATGAGAGTAGTATAAAAAACTTTTTCATTAAGCTGATTTACTAGGAGATGCTTTTGGTGCTTTTTTAATAAAAGGTGATTTAATTAATATACTTTTTTTTAATTTTTTTAGTCTAGGCGAAATATTTTTATTTTTTACAGTCTTTAAAAACTGATCAAAAGTACCTTTTTTATCAACGCTTCTAACCCCGGCATTACTAACGGTTAAAGTTAGGCTTCTTTTCAAAAGTTCACTTGTAAATTTAGCTTTTTTTAAATTAGGTAAAAATCTTCTTTTAGTCTTATTGTTAGCGTGACTAACATTGTGACCTTTCATAGGAATTTTACCAGTTAATTCACATTTTTTAGACATAATATTTAGTGACTATATAAGATGTGTTCATGATCTCGTCAAGTTTATTAGGATCAATTAGTCAGCTTCTTTCCTATTATTTCTTTAAAATTCTTAATACCTTCGTCAATTAATATTTCTTTAAGCTCTTTTTTTATCTTTCCTACAATGTTTGGTCCTTGAAAAACCATTCCTGTATATAACTGAACATAGCTAGCTCCTGCTTGAAACTTTTTATAAGCACTTTCTCCTGAGTCCACACCTCCTACACCTATAATTTCAATCTTGCCCTTAAGCAGTTTATAAAACTTACTTATTAGTTTATTGGCCTCTTCCTCTAGTGGCTTGCCTGATAGCCCACCCTTTTGATGCTTTAAAATATTATTCAATTTTTCTCTATTTTTAGCTGTTGTGTTTGAAACAATTATTGCACTAACTTTATGTTTAATTAAAATTTTACTTATTAGTTTAATTTGTTCGTCTGAAATATCTGGAGAGATTTTTACTACAATTGGAATTTTTGATTTAAGTTTAACTTTTTCTTTTTCTATTGCATTCAACAATTCATCAAATTTAGTCTCATCATGAAAAGCTCTTAGATTTTCTGTGTTAGGCGAAGAAATATTAACTGTAATATAGTCAGCGATATCATAAAAGTTTCTAAGTCCAATCAAATAATCATTTAATCTATCTTCACTATCTTTATTGGGACCTATGTTGATTCCTAATAAACCTTTATGTGAATTAGATCTAATTCTATGGCTAATATTTTCTGCTCCTAAATTATTAAAACCTAGCCTATTTATAAGAGCCTGATCTTCCACCAACCTAAAAACTCTTGGCTTTGGATTTCCATATTGCTCAAGTGGGGTAACCGTTCCTACTTCAACAAAACCAAACCCAAGTTTAAACAGTGGGTTATAAACTTCAGCATTTTTATCAAACCCGGCAGCCATTCCTATTGGATTATCTATATTCTTACCAAATAAATTAGTCTTAAATATTGGATCTCCTTTATTTTGATCAACTATGTTTGGTAATATGTTTAGTTTTAAAGACTTAATTGCTAAATTATGAGCAGTTTCAGGATCAATTTTGAAAATTAGTGATCTGAATTTTGAAAACATTATTTTATTTTTTCTTTAATTAACTCTTTAGTTTCGTTTACTCCAAAAAAACTTATAAAAAATCCCATTCTTGGTCCATTTTCATCTCCAAAAACAACTTCATAAATTAATTTAAACCAATCACGCAAGTTTTCTGCATAACCATTTTCTTTTCCCGTTGAATAAATTAATGTCTGAATATCCTCAGGCAACATCTTATCATTGCAGCTATCAAGAGACTTAACCAGTGCTTCTAATGCGACTTTTTCATTTGCGTCAGGAGTTTTGTATTTTTTTTGTAATTTTATTACGTCATTAAAATACTTAATCGCATAACCTATAAGATTATCAAAAATTAGGTGTTCTTTTTCTAAAAGGTTTTGTTTATATTTTTTTACAAACTTCCAAAGTAACTCCTTAGAGTCTGCATTGCTCGTTTCTACTAAATTTAAAAGCATTGAAAAGCTCATAATAGTATCTTCTTTAGGAATTAATCCATTATGCACATGCCAAACAGGATTCATTAATAGCTGTAACTCATTTTGATTTTTAGCTTTTTCTATAAAGTCCAAGTACTCATCGACTGTTTTAGGAACTATTTCTTTATATAGTTTTTTTGCTCTTTTGGGATTTTGATACATATACAATGAAAGACTTTCGGGTGATGCATACTCCAGCCACTGATCAATTGTAATTCCATTTCCTTTTGATTTGGATATTTTTTCTCCTTTTTCATCTAAAAAAAGCTCATAAGCAAACCCAGATGGGTTTGTTTTTCCAATTAACTTGATTATTTTTGATGATAATATTGCACTTTCAATTAGATCTTTTCCATACATTTCAAAATCTATATCAAAAGCGTACCATCTCATTGCCCAATCTACTTTCCATTGTAGTTTGCAATTCCCATCGAAGATACTTACCTCAAGTTTTTTTCCATTATTATCAAATATAATTTTGGATTTTTCTTTTAGTATTTCTAAAACTGGAATTTCTAAAACCTTGCCGGTGTCTGGACAAATTGGTAAAAATGGACTGTAAGTTTTTTGTCTTTCTTTCCCTAGTGTTGGAAGAATTATATCCATAATACCTTGATAATTTTCTAGGATTATCTGTAATGTGGGATTAAAAAAACCATTCTTATAAAGAACTGAAGAGCTTTGAAAATTATATTCAAAATTAAATTTATTTAAAAAATCTTTTAACATTTCATTATTGTGTTCGCCAAAACTTGAAAATTTTTCAAATGGATCCGGCACTTGAGTTAAAGGCTTATGAAGATTGTTATTTAAGAGCTCTTGATTTGGAACGTTTTCTGGAACTTTTCTAAAGCCATCCATGTCATCAGAGAAAGTTATGATTTCCGTTGGTATATCGGTGAGTTGTTTTAGAGCATTAACCATCATCGATGTTCTTGCAACTTCACCAAATGTACCTATGTGGGGCAGCCCACTTGGACCATAACCAGTTTGTAAAATTATTTTACCTTTTTTATCAATAAAGGACTTTCTTTCACGCAGTAATTTTTTAGCCTCAACAAAGGGCCATGCGTTAGTTTTATCTAAATTATCTTTTTCAATCACTTTGTTTAATAACAAATATCTTATATTTGGTGTTTTTATTAATTCTTATAGAGTTGAAATTTATTTACCATAAAATAATGTTCTTTCAAAATGTCTAATTATAAAACTGTTTTTTTTACCTTGGGTGTTTTGCAAATTATTCTTGGAATTTCCATGATGATTCCAATTATAGCTCAGTTTATATATTCAGAAATTGACTCCTCTTTTATTGGAGGCTCTATAATTTCTATAATATTTGGTGTTTTATTTTTTTTAACAAATTTAAATCATGATAAAAAATTAAATCTACAACAAGCGTTCTTATTAACTGCTCTTTCTTGGTTAAGTATTGCAATATTTGGTTCTTTACCTTTTATTTTTTCTACTCTTGAACTTTCAATTACTGACTCTTTCTTTGAAAGTATGTCTGGAATCACCACGACTGGGTCGACAATTATCTCCAACTTAGAGAGTGCTCCTAGATCGATACTTTTGTGGCGAGCAATGCTTCAATGGTTAGGTGGAATTGGTATTATTGTAATGGCAATAACCTTAATGCCAATAATGAATGTTGGTGGAATGCAATTGTTTAAAATTTCAAGTAATGATTCTTCTGAAAAACTATTACCAAAATCAAAAGAAATTTCACTTAGACTAATTTACGTTTATTTAGGTCTAACCGTGCTTTGTGCTTTTACATATAAAATTTTTGGTATGAATATTTTTGATAGCTTAACTCATTCAATGACCACGATAGCAACTGGTGGCTTTTCAAATTATAACGAATCTATTGGATATTTTAATAGTCTACCTATCGAAATATCATCCATGGTTTTCATCATATTAGGGAGTTTACCTTTTATTGCTTATATAAAATTTTTAAATGGAGACAAAAAAATTCTTATCTCCGATGTTCAAATAAAGTCGTTTTTAAAAATTATTATTTTTTCAATTATTATACTTTTTATTTATTTACTTTTTCACAACAAAGATTTTTCTCAAATAAATATTAGGACTATTTGTTTTAATGTTATCTCTATATTAAGTGGAACGGGATATGTTACTGGAGAATTTGATGGATGGGGTAATTTTCCACTCATTTTCTTTCTAACTTTAATGTTCATTGGTGGTTGTGCTGGTTCTACCACATGTGGAATTAAAATTTTTAGAATTCAAATTTTATACCTTTTTATTATCAATCAATTAAAAAAGATTATTTATCCCAAAGGCATATTTATAATAAAATATGATAAAAATAATGTTGATGATAAATTTATGGCTTCCATCATTTCTTTTATCTTTCTTTATTTGGTTATATTTTTTTTAATAACTGCATTTTTATCTTTAAGTGGTCTTGATTTTGTTACTTCAATTTCTGGTGCCGCAACTTCTATCTCAAATGTTGGTCCAGGATTGGGCTCTACAATTGGCCCTAATGGCAATTTTTCAAGCTTACCGGAAATATCTAAATGGATTTTAAGTCTTGGAATGATATTGGGTAGATTAGAATTATTTGCTATACTTGTATTGTTTCTCCCATCATTTTGGAGAAATTAACTATGATTCAAATTAAAAAAAAATCCTTATCAGAAACTTTTGCTGTCTACTTTGATAAGAGAATGCTTAGAATATTATTATTAGGTGCAATTTCTGGTTTTCCTTGGGTTTTAATTGGGAGCAGTTTAAGTCTATGGCTCAAAGAAGAGGGCTTAAGTAGATCAACAATTGGTTGGGCAGGACTAATATTTGCTGTTTATGCTTTTAATTATTTATGGGCCCCCCTTATTGATAGATTTCAAATACCCTACCTAACAAAAAAACTTGGTCATAGAAGAGGTTGGATAGTTTTAATGCAAATTGCAATTTTAGCTTGTCTTGTTACTTGGAGTTTCATTAATCCTACCGAAAACCTTGCGCTACTAATTACAGTTGGTTTAATTATTGCTATAGCATCAGCCACACAAGATATTACAGTTGATGCTTTAAGAATTGAACAAATAGGCGAACACGAAAGTAAATCAATGGCTGCTGGTGCTGCTATGGCTGTTGTTGGCTGGTGGAGTGGATACAAATTAGGTGGTGTAATAGCTTTATTTACAGCAGAATATTTAGAGAATATGGGTGTTACAAATTACTGGCAAATTACATTTTTAATTTTAGGAATTCTAGTAATTTTAATGAACATAGGTTTGATGTTTGTTCATGAGCCTCTTTATACTGACAGACAAAAAAAACAAAAAGAAACTGATAAACTTATAGAAAGTAAACTTGGATCAAAAAATATTATAAGTAATTTTATAACATGGATAAGCAGCACATTAGGTGGCCCTATAATAAGCTTTTTTAGGAAAAATGGTTTTACAATTGCTGTTGGAATTTTAAGTTTTATTTTTTTATTTAAGATTGGTGAGGCCTTTCTTGGACGTATGTCGATAGTTTTTTATAAAGAAATAGGCTTCTCTAAAGGTGATATTGCAATTTATTCTAAAACTTTAGGTTGGATTACTACAGTTATGTTTACATTGCTGGGTGGACTTTTTGTAATTAGATCTGGTGTTTTAAAAGCAATGTTTGTTGCAGGAATATTAATGGCTGCAACTAACTTATTATTCACAGTCTTAGCGTGGAGTGATAAATCCGAGTTGTTATTCGCAGTAGCTGTCATATTTGATGATATAGCAGCAGCATTTGCAACAGTTGCATTTGTAGCATTTATTTCATTACTAGTAGACCGAACATATACTGCAACCCAATACGCGTTACTTGCATCAATTGGAACTGCAGGCAGAACTACACTTGCATCATCATCTGGAGCATTAGTAGATTGGCTTAATGGAGATTGGGGAGTATTTTTTATCATTACAGCCATCATGGTAATACCTTCTTTGATTTGTTTATGGTTTATAAAAGATAAATTAAAACTTCATGAAAGATAGTTATTTTTATAAAAAACCATTATCAAATATCCATAAAAAACCCAATGCATTTTCTGAGGTTACCTCTCAAATTTTGTACGGAGAAAAATTTAAAATTATATCTAAGAATAAAAGTTGGATAAAAATAAAGGCTTTATTCGATAATTATACTGGATACATAAAAAATAAAGATTACACAAAAGATCACCAACCAACCCATAAAATATTTACTCTAAAAGCAAATATTTATAATAAACAAAAAAATAAAACAAAAAATTTTTTGCCCTTTGCATCAAGAATTTCAATGATTCATGAAAATAAAAAATTCATAGAGTTTGAAAAAAATAAATGGATTAAAAAAGATAATATAAAAAAAATTAATCATATTGAAAAAGATTATTTAAAAGTATTAAAAATGTTTTTAAAAATTAAATATCTATGGGGTGGTAAAACTTATAGAGGTATAGACTGCTCTGCTATTTTACAATTATTTTTTTACTATAATAATAAATTTTATCCACGAGACACAAAAGACCAAATAAAATATTCAGCAAAAAAAAATAGAAGTAAAGTTTTTAAAAAAGGTGATATTATTTTTTGGAAAGGTCATGTTGCTGTTTGTATTAACGCTCAAAAGTTAATTCATGCATATGGTCCTGAAAAGAAAGTTTTGATTATGAATATAAAAGAGACAATAAATAGAATTGAAAGAACAGCAAAATTAACAGTAAAAAAAATATCCCCTATAAAATACTAATTTCTTCCAAAATCTGGCTTATTAATATCTTGTTTTAACTTAATTATTTTTTTCCTAACCTTCTTAGTATTAACTAATTTTTTAATAATAGATTTATTATTTTTAAATTGAATATCTCTTTTAAATGAACGTAAATTTTTAATAAACAGATCAATAACTTTTGAAATATTTTTTTGATTATTAAAAAAAATATCTCTCCACATAATTTCATTAGATGCAGCAATTCTTGAAAAATCTCTCAAACCACCAGCACTAAATTTTATTAATTCATATCTTTGTTGTTTTTCAAAGTCTGTAGCTGTTTTAACCAAATTATATGCAATTAAATGAGGCAAATGACTAGTCATAGAAAAAACTGTATCATGTTTTTTTGAGTCCATAATTGCAACTTTTGAACCAATTTTTTTCCAAAACTTGGTAAGTATCAGAAGATGTTTTTTGTTAGTATTTTTTTCTTTTATTAATATGCACCATTTATTAAAGAATAAATTTTTTACTCCATTTTCTGGACCACTAACTTCTGAGCCTGCAATAGGGTGACTTGATGTCCAAAAAATTCCTTTTTTTAATTTTCTTTTAATTAAGTCCATAGACTTTTCTTTAGATGATCCAACATCTGTAATAATAGTTTTGGGTAATAAATATCTGTTTATCTTTAAAATTATTTTTTCATATTCTCCTAGTGGAGTACAAAATATTATCAAATCTAAGTTTGGGATAATTTGCTTTAAATCATTTGTAATTTCACATGGTAATTTTAATTTTTTTATTTTTAGAATATTTGATTTTGATTTTTCATAGACAAATATTTTTTTAGCTATTTTTTTTTCAGAAATTGCTCTTAATAATGAAGAACCAATTAAACCACAGCCTATAATTAAAATATTTTTCATAATCAATTAAAGATAGCCTTAATTGTTGTTATGAATCTCATGTTCTCTTTTGTTGATCCAATTGTTAATCTTAATTTGTTTTTAATATTATACCCATCCTCTGTAGATCTTAATATAATTCCTTTTGACTGCAGTTTGTTAAAAATATAGTTAGCTGAAAATTTACATCTATCAAAATTTAATAATAAAAAATTAGCCGTTACTTTATTTGAGAGAATTTTTAGTTTTTGTAAAACATTTCTAACTTTATTTGCTTCTCTAATATTGTGTTTCACAGAATTATTAATAAATTTTCTATCTTTTAAAGCTTCTATTGCTGCCATCTGTGCAACTTGATTTACATTAAATGGAGGTCTAATTAAGTTCATTGCAGATATAATTTTTTTTGGCCCATGACCCCAGCCAACTCTTAAGGAGGCCAGTCCATATATTTTTGAAAAAGTTCTTATCACAACAACATTATTCTTATTTTTAAATAAATCTAAACCAGATTTATAATCTTTATTTTTCATATATTCAAAATACGCATCATCTAAAACTAGTAAAATGTTTTTATTTAATTTCTTTCTTAAGTCTATTAATTCTGCTCTAGTTAAGTATGTTCCCGTTGGGTTATTTGGATTAGCAATAAATACTAGCTTGGTTTTTCTTGTTACTTTCTTAATAATTTCATTTATCGAAACTTTAAAATTTTTTTCCTTAGAAAAAACAACTTTTGCCCCCACTATTTGTGCATATATCCTGTACATTAAAAAGCTATATTGAGGAACAATCACTTCATCAGAGGGTTTTAAGTATAACTGACAAATCATTTGAATAATTTCATCTGACCCTGCACCACAAATTATTCTCTCAAAATCACACTTAAATTTCTTTGAAATTTCTTTTCTTAATTTTTTTGCTTTACCGTCTGGATACTTCGATATTAACAATTCTTTATTCTGTAAAATTTTCTTTACTCTCGGGCTTACACCAAGAGCTGACTCATTTGCTGATAATTTTATAATATTTCGTATTTTTGCTATATTTGACTTACCTGGTTTATAAGCCTCTATTTTGAATTTTTTAAATTTTGGAACTGTCATTATATTAATTTAATTTACCTTATAAATAAAATATTATCCTTTCATATAGAATAAGTCATTTTTTAAAAAAATTGACATAAGAAATGCTATCTAGTACAAAAAATATGCGCTGATTTAACTGAATTGCGAGCGCTTAAAAAAAACCGCTAAATAAGTTTTTTTGTCTCACAATTCAAATTTGGCTAATACTTATGAATATAAATGTGAACATAAAAAATATTATAATTGATAAACCATTAAAATTAGATTGTGGCCAAACTATCAATAATTATTCTCTTGCTTATGAGACTTATGGCTCTCTAAATGAGAATAAAGATAATGCTATTCTTATTTTTCATGCCTTGACTGGTGATCAATTTGTATCTGGAATAAATCCAATTACTAAAAAAGAAGGTTGGTGGTCTTATGCTGTTGGGTCTGGTAAAGCTATTGATACTGATAAATACTTTGTAATTTGTGCAAATGTTATTGGTGGGTGCATGGGTTCATTTGGTCCTAGTGATATTAACCCTGATACCAATAAAAAATATGGCACTACTTTTCCAGTCATAACTATTAATGATATGGTCAATGCACAATTTAATCTCTTAAATTTTTTTAATATTGAAAAATTATTTGCTGTTATGGGTGGATCAATGGGTGGTATGCAGACACTTCAATTCATTAATAACTTCCCTAATAAAGCAAAAGTTGCTATTCCAATAGCCTGTACAGCTAGTCATTCAGCACAGAACATTGCTTTTAATGAACTTGGTAGACAATCAATTATGGCTGATGCTAATTGGGAGAACGGTGATTATTCCAATCAAAATAAAAATCCTAATAAAGGATTATCTGTTGCAAGAATGGCTGCACATATAACTTATTTGTCTAAAAATGGTCTTCAGGAAAAATTTGGAAGGAAGTTACAAGAAAGAGATGATCTGAAATTTGGTTTTGATGCTGACTTTCAAATTGAAAGCTACTTAAGATATCAAGGATCTGTATTTGTTGATAGATTTGACGCCAATAGCTACCTATACATAACAAGAGCAATGGACTATTTTGATCTAGTAAAAGAACATCATGGTAATTTATCTAAAGCATTTGAAAAAACTAAAACCAAGTTTCTTATTATATCTTTTACTTCTGATTGGCTTTATCCAACCTCTGAAAATAAAGAAATTGTTATAGCCTTAAATGCTATAGGTGCTGAGGTCGGATTTGTTGAAATTGAATCTGACAAAGGGCACGATTCATTCCTTTTAAAAGTTCCTAAATTTTTAAATACACTAGGTGACTATATTAAAACAGCTTATTCTAAAAACTAAACATGAAACAAGAATTTAAAATAATCTCCGATTTAATTGAAAAAAATACTAGAGTTTTAGATGTGGGGTGTGGAGATGGCATATTAATGGAATATCTTAAGTATAATAAAGAAATAGACATAAGAGGAATAGAAATCTCAAAAGATAATGTTCAAAAATGTTTATCAAAAGGACTAACTGTTATCGAAGGTGATGCAGAAAAAGATCTATTACAATTTCCTGACAGTTCCTTTGATTTCGTTATTTTAAGTCAAACATTACAAGCATTTTTAAATCCTGAAATAGTTATCAAAGAACTATTAAGAGTTGGCAAAAAAGCTATAGTTACAATACCTAATTTTGGTTTCTGGAAGGTTAGACTTCACCTATTAGTTAAAGGAACAATGCCAATTACAAAAAATCTACCTGATGAATGGTATAATACTCCTAACCTTCATATGTGTACTATAAAAGATTTTTATAATTTTTGTGAAAATAGAAAAATTAAATTAGATAAATCACTAGCTCTACATAACGAAAAGATATCTTCTATTAATAGACTTAATCTAAATACTAAAAATTTGTCTGCAGAATTGGGTATTTTTTTAATTGAAAGTTAAATGGAAATTCAAATAATACGTTGTCTACAGGATAATTATTCTTATCTAATTATTGATAAAGCTAAAAATATTGCATGTGTGATTGACCCTAGTGAAGCAAAACCTGTTATCAAATATTTGGAAGATAAAAATATACATTTAAAATATATATTAAATACACATCATCATTATGATCATGTGGGGGGGAATAAAGAATTAAAAGAAAAATATGGAGCTAATGTTATTGGATACAAAGGAGACAAAGATAGAATTCCAGAAATAGATATATTTGTTAGTGATCAGGACATTTGGCACGAAGAAAATTTCCAGGCTAAAATATTTCATATACCTGGTCATACCCTTGGCCATATATGTTTTTATTTTTATAATGAAGAGTCTGTTTTTACTGGAGACACTCTCTTTTCTCTTGGTTGTGGTAAGATTTTTGAAGGAACATACTCACAGATGTATAATTCATTAATGAAAATAAAAGCTCTACCAGAAAAAACTAAGATCTATTGTGGACATGAATATACCAAACAAAACTCTAAATTTTGTATTGCTCATGACCAAGACAATGAAAGCCTTAAAGTTAAGATTAAACTTATAGATGAAAAATTAAAAAAAAACCTACCTACTATTCCATCTACGATTAAAGAGGAATTAGAGTGCAATATTTTTCTTAGATCGGGTACAGAGGAAAACTTTTCAAAATTGAGAGATTTAAAGGACAATTTTTAGCTTATTCGCGCTTGACTATAATTTGGTCAAGACTATATTGCTGATTATAAAAAACAGATTAAACAATGTCATACGCAATAATACAAACAGGTGGAAAACAGTACAAAGTTAAAGCTGGTGAAATCCTTAAAATTGAAAGATTAGAGGATTCTAAACCTGAAACTAAAATCGAATTTAAAGAAATCCTAGCTTATGGAGATGATAAAACTATTGAAGTTGGTTCTCCAGTAGTTGAAGGTGCAAAAGTTGAAGCCGACCTTGTAGAAAATGGTAAAAATAGAACTATTTTAATATTTAAAAAAAGAAGAAGACAGAATTCAAGAAGAAAAAATGGTCATAGGCAACAGTATTCATTAATTAGAATTAGCAAAATTTTTTCAAAAGATGGTAAAGTTTTATCAGAAGCTGAGAAAATGGTAAAACCAACTAAAAAAGTTGAAAAAGTTGAGACTGAAGTAGCAAGCAAATAAATTAGGTAAATTATGGCAACAAAAAAAGCAGGTGGATCATCGAGAAACGGACGAGATAGTGCCGGTCGTAGACTTGGCGTTAAAAAGTATGGTGGTGAAGTAGTAATTCCTGGAAACATAATTGTAAGACAAAGAGGTACAAAAATTTTTCCTGGTGAAAACGTGGGGATGGGTAAAGATCATTCAATTTTTTCTGTTGTTGAAGGAAAAGTTGTTTTTAAAAAGGGTAAATCAGATAGAACATTCGTTTCAGTAAAGCCCAATTAGTAGTACAACTAAAAAACTAAGAGTTGTATTATGAAGTTTCTAGATCAAGTTAAAATTTATGTAAAAGCAGGCAATGGAGGACATGGATCTCCTAGCTTCCGTAGGGAAAAATTTATTGAATACGGCGGACCTGATGGTGGCGATGGAGGTAAAGGTGGCACCATATATCTTAGGTCAGAAAGAAATTTAAATACTCTTATCGATTATAGATTTCAACAACACCATAAAGCAGGAAGAGGAGTAAATGGTTCTGGACAAAATCGTACAGGTCACAGTGGAGAAGATTTAATTTTAAAAGTTCCAATAGGTACGCAAGTTTTTGAAGAAGATAATAAAACCTTAATTTATGATTTTAAAAAAGAAGGTGAAGAATTTATTGTAGCTAATGGTGGTAAAGGTGGTCTAGGAAATACTCGATTTAAAAGTTCCACTAATAGAGCTCCCAAAAAATTTACTAAAGGTGCACCTGGTGAAGAGTATGTAATCTGGCTTCAGTTAAAAACTATTGCTGATGTTGGTATTGTTGGACTACCTAATGCAGGTAAATCAAGCTTACTAGCTTCCATTACAAATGCGATGCCTAAAATTGCTAACTATAAATTTACAACATTAAATCCAAATCTTGGTGTTGCAAGTTATGATGATAAAGAAATAACTCTAGCTGATATTCCTGGATTGGTTGAAGGTGCGCACGAGGGTGTAGGTCTTGGTATTCAATTTTTAAAACACATAGAAAGATGCAAAACTTTAATGCATTTAATAGATATTACTGATGAGGACCTTGAAAATACGTATAAACAAGTTCGAAATGAGTTGGGGAGTTACAGTAAAGATTTACTAGGAAAAAAAGAAATAATTGTATTAAATAAGACAGACTTATTAGAAGAAGAAGAAGTGAAAGAAATTTTAAAAAATTTTTCTAAAAATAAAGATTCTGAGGTGGTTACACTCTCAACATTAGAAAAAGGCTCAATATCTAAAATTAAAGCTAAATTGCTCTCCTATGTATCTTAAAGATTCTAAAATAATTGTAATTAAGATTGGTTCATCCTTGTTAATAGATGACAAAAAAAAAGTAAGGAGAAAATGGCTCACTGAATTTGCTAAAGATATTCAGGAATTAATAAAACAGAATAAAAAAGTTATTATTGTAAGCTCCGGAGCAATAGCAATGGGTTGCAAAAAACTAAATATTAGCAAAAAAAACCTTAAGATTGATAAAAGTCAGGCTGTTGCTTCTATTGGGCAAATTGAACTAATGAATTTATTTTCAGAAACATTTGTTAAATTAAAAATTAATATTTCCCAAATTCTTCTCACTCTAGAAGATACGGAACAAAGAAGAAGAGCCCTTAATGCAAAAAGAACTTTTGACAATTTATTTAAACTAGACTTTGTACCAATAGTAAATGAAAATGATACTATCGCTACTTCAGAGATTAAGTATGGTGATAATGACAGATTAGCATCTCGTGTTGCGCAAATATCAGGTGCAGACTCCCTTATTTTGCTTTCTGATGTAGATGGTCTTTATACACATAATCCAAAAATATATAAAAATGCAAAATTAATAAAAGAAATAAGAAATATAGATAAAGATATAGAAAAAATAGCGACCAAAAGTATTAGTGAGCATGGAACGGGTGGCATGAAAACTAAAATAGATGCTGCTAAAATCTGTCAATTATCAGGATGCCAGATGGTAATAGCAAATGGCTTAATAAAACGACCTATTAAAAAAATAACTGAAGAGAATAAATGTACATGGTTTTTACCTAGGGTTTCAAAATTAGATGCTAGAAAAAAATGGATTATCAGCTCTGTTTCACCTAAAGGTGCGCTGATTATTGATGATGGTGCAAAACAAGCACTTTCAAATGGTAAAAGTTTATTAGCAGCAGGAATAAAAAAAGTATCTGGGCGATTTAGTAAAGGAGATCATATTAAAGTTTTAGATAAAAATAATTACGAATGTGCAAGAGGACTTAGCTCTTTTTCATCTAATGAAATAGAAAAAATAATGGGTCACCACTCAAAAGAAATAGAAAAATTACTAGGATATATTTCCAAATCAGAAGTAATTCATAAAGATGATATAGTAGAGGTATAGAATGAGCAGATATATGAGATTAATAGGTCAAAATGCAAGAAAGGCATTACTTGATAAAGTTAATTCAAAAACTAAAAATAAAGTTTTAAAAAAATATGCTTTCTTATTAGGCAAAGAAAAAAAATCTATATTTAAAGCTAATCAAAAAGATATTCAATTTGCTCTAAACAAGGGCCTAAAAAGCAATCTGATAGAAAGATTAACTATTGATGAAAAAAAGTTAATAGGCATAAAAAATTCTATAAATAAAATTGCTAAATTGAAAGATCCTGTTGATACTACTTTAGAAAAATGGAGCAGACCAAATGGTTTAACAATTAGCAGAGTGTCTATACCTATTGGTGTTATAGGTGTTGTTTATGAAAGCAGACCCAACGTTACAGCTGATGTTGCAAGTTTATGCTTTAAATCTGGAAATGCTGTAATTTTAAAGGGTGGCTCTGAAGCTATAAATACTAATAAAATTTTAGCAAAACTATTTCGAAAGTCGCTTAAGGAAACTAGAGTGAATGAAAACTTTATTCAATTTATAGACTCTAAAGACAGAAAAATGGTCGACTTTATGCTTTCAAAAATGAAAGATTATATTGATGTAATAATACCTCGTGGTGGAAAAAATTTAGTAAAAAGAGTTCAGCAATTTTCTAACGTCCCTATTATCGGTCACTTGGAAGGTCTTTGTCATACTTTTATTGATAAGGATGCCAATCTAAAGATGGCTACAAACATTACCTATAATGCGAAGCTAAGAAACACTAGTATTTGTGGTGCTACTGAAACAATTTTGATGCATGAAAAAATTGTTAAGAAATTCTGTAACCCAATTTTAAAAAAGTTAGAAGAAAATAATTGCAAAATTTATGGAGATAGTTTTTTGAAAAAATATTATAAGGGAAAGATTTATCCAGCAAAAGAAAAGGATTGGTCTACTGAATATTTATCTTCAACAGTGTCTGTAAAAACAGTTAAAGATTGTAACGACGCTATTAGCCATATTAATAAATATGGGACTATGCACACTGACTCTATCATTACTAAAAATAAAAAAACTGCAAATAAATTCTTAAAAAATGTTAAAAGTTCAATAGCAATGCATAACACATCTACTCAATTTGCTGATGGTGGTGAATTTGGTTTTGGTGGTGAGGTTGGCATTTCAACAAATACTTTACCTCCACGAGGACCTGTTGGATTATGGCAGCTCGTTTCATACAAATACGAAATTATTAGTAATGGTAAAACCAGAAAATAACTTAAAACAAAAAAAGACAAAAATTGGAATCTTGGGGGGAACTTTTGATCCTGCTCACAAAGGTCATTTAGAAATCTCTAAACAAGCTAAAAAAATATTAGAATTAAAAAATATTATATGGGCAATTACTAAACAAAACCCATTTAAAAATACAAGTAAAACAGATCTAAAAAATAGAATAAAATTTGCAAAAAAAGTCATTGGTAAAAATAATTTTATTAAAGTAAAGTTTTATGAGGAAAAAGTTCTCTCCAATAAAACAATTGATCTCATCAATTACTTAAATAAAGATAAAAAATTTGAGATCTATTTTATTATGGGTGCTGACAATCTAATCAATTTTCATAAATGGTATAAATGGAAATCCATTATAAAAAAATGTAATCTTCTTGTGTTTGATCGACAGGGATATAAAGCTAAATCTCTAAAGTCTGTGACCTATAACGGTGTAAATAAAAATAGATTATCTTTTATTAATTTTAAAAAAGTTAATATTTCATCTTCTCAATTAAGAAAAATTTGATAAGGTTAAATAAATTAATGGAAAAAAACATAGACCTTAAAGATTTAATCCTAAAAACCCTAGATTCTAATAAAGCCCTAGATATTATTTCAATAGATCTTAAAAATAAAAGTTCAATGGCTGACTATATGATTATAGCAAGCGGAACTTCTTCTAGACACATTCAAGCTTTATCTGAAATGGTGTTAGAAAAATTAAAGACCAATGGAATAAAAAATTCTAAAATTGAAGGAAAAGAAAGTGGTGATTGGAAATTAGTTGATGGTATAGATTTGATTGTTCATATATTTCATCCCGATAAAAGAAAATTTTATGAATTAGAAAAAATATGGTCAGAAATCATTCCTAAAGAAAAAGTGATGATATGATTTTGACTAAAAGATTTTTTCTTTTTTTTATAATACTATTATTTACTTTTCAAAAAAGTTTTTCTGAAAACACCGACTTATATAAAAAAATTGATTTGTTTGGTGAGGTTCTTGAGAAAATTAGCAAAGAATACGTTGATGAAGTTGATCAATCAAAAAGTATGGACTCAGCCATAAATGGTTTATTGCAATCTCTTGATCCCTATTCTGCATATATGACACCTGAAAGTTTTGAGGGTATGCAAACTGAAACTAGTGGAGAGTTTGGTGGGCTTGGTATTGAAGTTGGCATGGAAGCAGGTGTTGTAAAAGTAATATCACCAATAGATAATACTCCAGCATCAAAAGCAGGATTAAAAGCTGGTGATTATATTGTAAAAATTAATAATACCCAGGTCCAAGGCAAAACATTAATGCAAGCAGTAGACTTAATGAGGGGACCTGTTGGATCAAGTATTGAAATAACAGTTAGAAGAAGAGGTGTAAAAAAAGCATTAATTTTTAATATAACGAGAGAAGTTATTCAGGTTCAGTCTGTAAAATCTGAACTTATAGATAATAACATTGGCTATATAAAATTAACTTCCTTTAACGAAAATAGCAGTGAACAAATTAAAAATAAAATTAATAAATTAAATAAAAAAAAAGATCTAAAGGGTTATATCTTAGATTTAAGAAATAACCCAGGTGGCTTGCTTTCTCAGGCAATTAAAATTTCAGACTTTTTTTTAGAAAATGGTGAGATTGTATCAACAAGAAGTCGACAAGCTTCAGAGAATAGAAAATGGTTTGCTAAAAAAGGTGATCTAACAAATGGTAAAACACTAATTATACTTATTAACTATGGATCAGCTTCAGCATCGGAAATAGTAGCTGGTGCATTAAAAGATCATAAAAGAGCTATTATACTTGGAGAAAATAGTTATGGAAAAGGTTCTGTGCAATCAATAATCCCTTTGAAAAATAGAGGTGCTATTAGATTAACAATTGCAAAATATTATCTCCCTTCAGGAAAATCTATTTCTGAAGTAGGTGTAACACCCGATATAGAAGTTGCAGAAGGTTCGGATGATTTTAAATTTAACTCTGAAACTGATAATCAATTGAATTTTGCAATAAAACTATTCAACGGATAAATGCCAGATAGTAAAGTGAATTTACCTCTTAGAAGCGGGGTTGGAATTGTTGTCCTGAACAAAGATAATAAAGTTTTTGTTGCAAAAAGGATTGATAATCAAAAAAATTTTTGGCAGATGCCCCAAGGTGGTGTTGATAAGGGTGAGGACTATTTAACTGCTGCTTACAGAGAGCTAGAAGAAGAAACTAGTATAAAAAATGTTGAACTAATCAAAGAATGTGATGGATTAATCTCTTATGAATTACCAAAAAACTTACTAGGTATAATTTGGAAAGGTAAATATAGAGGTCAGGAACAAAAGTGGTTTATAATGAGATTTTTAGGACAAGATAATGAGATTGATATTAAAACTAAACACCCTGAATTTTGTGAATGGAAATGGATTGATCTAGAAAATATAACTGACCTAGTTGTAGACTTTAAACTACATGTGTACAAAGATGTTAAAGAAAAAGTAAAAGAAATTCTTAATTAAGAGTTTTTAGCACATCAATTTTTTGATCAACCAAGTATTTATTTTGATCTGTAATGTTACTATTTTTTGAATTTTCTTCTGCTTGAACAAGTAGTTCACTAATTTTATCTTTATCAATATCTTTAATATTAAAAATAGAACTTGTCAGAACTGATAAATTATTATTCTTAAATTCAACAATTCCATCCTCAACATAGTAATTATCCTCACCTGATTTAGAAAAGATTTTAATAATCCCCGGCTTTAGAAATGAAATAATTGAGATATGGTCCTTTAAAATCCCCATTTCTCCCTCAAAAGCAGGTACAACAACTTCTGTTACATCTTCTTTTGAAAGAAAAGATTTTTCTGGGTTTACAATTTCTATTTTGAACTCTTCACTCATTATGCAGCAGCATCTTTCGCCATTTTTTCTGCTTTTTCTACAGCTTCTTCAATTGTGCCCACCATATAAAATGCAGCTTCTGGTAAATGATCATACTCACCATTACATATTGCAGCAAAACCTTTAATTGTAGACTCTAAATCTACTAATTTTCCTGGAGAACCAGTAAAGACTTCAGCAACAAAGAAAGGTTGTGATAAAAATCTTTGTATTTTACGCGCTCTAGCTACTGTTAATTTATCTTCTTCAGATAATTCATCCATTCCTAAAATCGCAATAATATCTTGCAGAGATTTGTAAGTTTGAAGAATTTTTTGCACTTCTCTTGCAACTCTGTAATGCTCATCACCAACTATTCTAGGGTCTAAAATTCTAGAAGTAGAGTCTAGAGGATCAACTGCTGGATAAATTCCAATTTCAGCTATCTGTCTCGATAATACAGTTGTTGCATCTAAGTGAGCAAAAGATGTAGCAGGTGCCGGGTCAGTTAAATCATCTGCTGGTACATAAATCGCTTGTACAGATGTAATAGAACCCTTGTTAGTAGTCGTAATTCTTTCTTGAAGATTACCCATGTCAGTTGCAAGTGTAGGCTGATATCCCACTGCTGAAGGAATTCTTCCTAATAGTGCAGAAACTTCTGAACCTGCTTGAGTAAATCTAAAAATGTTATCAACGAAGAATAATACGTCTTGTCCTTCTTGATCTCTAAAATATTCAGCCACAGTTAAACCTGTTAAGGCAACTCTTGCTCTAGCCCCTGGGGGTTCATTCATTTGACCATACACTAATGCAGCTTTTGATCCTGGACCTTCTGGCTTAATAACGCCTGAATCTATCATTTCGTGATAAAGGTCATTTCCTTCTCTAGTTCTTTCTCCAACACCAGCAAACACAGAAAATCCACCATGAGCTTTTGCTACGTTGTTAATTAATTCCATAATAAGTACTGTCTTACCAACACCCGCACCTCCAAATAAACCAATTTTTCCTCCTTTGGCGTATGGTGCTAATAGATCAACTACTTTAATTCCTGTAACTAGAATTTCTGTCTCTGTTGACTGATCACTAAATTCAGGTGCAGCTCTATGAATTGGCCATTTTTCTTTTGTTTTAACTTCACCCTTTTCATCGATGGGTTCACCTATTACATTTATAATTCTTCCTAAAGTTTCCGGACCAACTGGAACTTGTATAGGAGCACCTGTTGCGGTTACTTCGTCTCCTCTTTTTAATCCTTCAGTAGCATCCATTGCAATTGTTCTAACACTTGACTCACCAAGGTGCTGAGCAACTTCTAAAACTAATCTGTTGTCTCCATTTTTACATTCTAATGCTGATAAAATTTCTGGTAATTCTCCATCAAATTTTACGTCTACTACTGCTCCAATGATCTGTGTGATTTTTCCTTTGCTCATAATTATAAACTTTCCGCTCCTGATATGATTTCAATTAGTTCTTTTGTAATAGCTGCTTGACGACTTCTATTATACTCAATAGTTAGCTTGTCAACCATTTCACCTGCGTTACGGGTTGCATTGTCCATTGCACTCATTCTTGAGCCCTGTTCGCTAGCTGAATTTTCTAACATCGCTTTAAAAATCTGAGTAGATATGTTTTTAGGCAATAAGTTGCTTAAAATTTCATCTTCGTCTGGTTCAAATTCATAATTATCCTCAGAAGAATTTTCTTCTGCTTCAGATGTTTTTAAAGGAATTATTTGTTGTTCTTGAGGTATCTGAGTGATTACATTTTTAAATTTATTATAAAAAATTGTACACACATCAAATTCTTCTTTTTCAAAGTTTTCAATTATCATTTTTCCGACTTTTTCAGCATCTAGATAGTTGATAGTTTTTGAATCTTTAAAAGATATTCTCTCTACGATATCATCTTTATAAACTCTTTTTAATTGATCATACCCTTTAGATCCAACGGTTATAATTTTTAAAGTTTTTCCCTCATCAGATATTTTTTGAAAATATGTTTTGGCTTTTTTAATAATATTTGTATTAAAACCACCACATAGACCACGATCAGATGTTAACACAATACATAAATGCACTTTATCTTCTCCTGTTCCTGAAAGAAGCTTAGGAGCATTTTCCTTATCAGAAATGCCACTAGATAAATTAAGAATAATGTTATTCATTTTTTCAGAATAAGGTCTTCCCTTTTCAGCATTTTCTTGTGCTCTTCTAAGCTTAGCGGCCGCAACCATTTTCATGGCTTTGGTAATTTTTTGTGTAGACTTTACACTCGCTATTCTTTTTTTTAAGTCGTCTAGTGTTGCCATATTTTAAGAATTAAAGTTCTTCTTAAGTTCCATGATAGTATCAACTAATGATTTTTCAGTATCTTCTTCAAGCTTACCTGAGCTTAAAACAGATTCTAAAATTTCTGGTTTTTCAGATTTACATTTTTCAATAATCTTAGATTCGAACTCAGCAATATCTTTAAGTTCTACATCATCCAAATAACCTTTAACTCCACAGAAAACTGAAATTACTTGCTCAGCAACTGTCATAGGAGAATATTGTTTTTGTTTTAAAAGTTCAGTTAGTTTTGAACCTCTATTTAAAAGTTTTTGTGTTGATGCATCTAAATCAGATCCAAATTGTGCAAAGGCAGCCATCTCCCTATATTGAGCAAGCTCCAGCTTCATTGAACCAGAAACTTTTTTCATTGCTTTTGTTTGTGCTGCAGATCCAACTCTAGAAACTGATAGACCTACGTTAATCGCTGGTCTAATTCCTTGGTTAAATAATTCTGTTTCAAGAAATATTTGACCATCTGTAATTGAAATAACGTTAGTTGGAATAAAAGCAGATACGTCTCCACCTTGCGTTTCAATTATAGGAAGAGCAGTTAACGAACCTCCACCATGCTCATCACTAAGCTTGGCTGCTCTCTCAAGTAATCTGCTGTGTAAATAAAATACATCTCCCGGATAAGCTTCTCTTCCTGGAGGTCTTCTTAATAAAAGTGACATTTGTCTATAAGCTACAGCCTGTTTAGATAAATCGTCATAAATGATTAATGCATGCATACCATTATCTCTATAGTATTCACCCATAGTACAGCCTGTATATGGTGCTAAAAACTGAAGCGGCGCTGCATCTGAAGCAGTAGCAGCAACAATTGTTGTATATTCCATTGCACCAGCTTCTTCTAAGGTTTTTTGAATTTGTCTAACGGTAGATCTTTTTTGACCTATAGCAACATAGATACAATAAAGTTTTTGCTTCTCATCACCAGATTCATTTATTTTTTTCTGGTTAATGATCGCATCGATAGCAACTGCAGTTTTTCCAGTTTGTCTATCCCCAATAATTAATTCACGCTGTCCTCTTCCAACTGGAACTAGACTGTCAATTGATTTTAAGCCTGTTTGCATTGGTTCACTAACAGATTGTCTTGGAATAATTCCAGGAGCTTTTACTTCAACTCTACTTCTTTTAGTTGCTTTATCTAAAGCACCTTTGCCATCGATTGGATTTCCTAATCCATCAACAACTCTTCCTAATAATTCTTTTCCAACAGGTGTATCAACAATACTTCCTGTTCTTTTAACAACGTCACCTTCTTTAATTTTTCTATCGTCTCCAAAAATTACAACTCCAACATTTTCACTTTCTAAGTTTAGAGCCATTCCTTTTGATCCATCAGAAAATTCTACCATCTCTCCAGCTTGAACATTGTCTAATCCGTACACTCTAGCAATACCATCTCCTACTGACAGAACTTGACCAACCTCAGTCACTTCTGCTTTATCGCCAAATTTTTTAATTTGCTCTTTTAATATCTTTGTTACTTCTGATGGGTTTATATCCATTTATGCCTCTATCATCCTATTTTCGATTTGTTGTAATTTATTTTTAATGGAAGTGTCCACCATTGTGCTTCCGACTTGCACAATCAAACCCCCAATTAAACTTGCATCATGTTTGTAGTTTAATTTTATTTTTGAACTAAAGTTTTTAGTCAATTCTTCTTTTATATTGTTAATTTCACTTTCAGTAAGATCTTTTGCAGAAGTTAATTCTGCTTTTAATTCACCTCTTTTGACCGAACATGTCTCAACAAAGCTTTTTAGAATTTTATCCACATAAAAGAATCTTCTTTTGGATATTAAGAAACTTAAAAATTTAGTTAATAATTCATTTAATTTATATTGTTCTGAAATTTTACTTAAAGCACTCAATTGGTCTTCTTTGTTATTCGTTGGATCCTTGATTAAAGATTTAAAATCTTCACTTGAAGTAATTAAATTAATAATTGAAGCAGAATGAACCTCAATCTCACTTAAATTATTAGCTTCTATGGCTAATTCATAAAGTGCCAGGGAATATCTACCTGCTGATGTTTCAGAAAAACCTTTATTTTTGCTCAATTTATTGTTCCTTATAAATATTAGAAGATTTATTAAAATTTTGTTTTAATTAACATATGACTCCTAGCTCTTCAAGTCACACATTGTCTAAAAGTCTTGTTTTTTCTTTGTTAATTGAAGTTTATTGGGTCAACATCAACCGTTAGTTTCATTCCAGCTGGAAATTTGAATTTTTCAATGACTTTTGAAAGGGAATTTTGAACTTTTAAAGATTTTCGACCCCTAATCAAAAGTCTTACTCTAAATCTTCTTTTTAATCTAAATATAGGTGCATTTACAGGACCAAGCACTCTACCATCAACAGCACTTTCTATAAAACTTTTAAATTTATAAGCCTCTTTTTCAAGTTCTCTTTCATTATTACCAGTAATTATTAAGGCAATAAATCTTTGAAACGGTGGAAGGTTATTTTCCCTTCTAATTTCAAGTTCTTTATCTAAAAAAATATCAGGATCTTTATTGGTAATGTCTGTTATCATTTTGGTATCTAAATTATAAGTTTGAAAATAAACAGTTGCTGGCTTTCCTGTTCTTCCTGCTCTACCTGAAAGTTGATGATATAATTGTAAATTCTTTTCAGCACCTCTTAGGTCGTGACCTTGTGATGATAAATCGATATCAACAACAACAATACAATTTAAACTTGGAAAGTGAAATCCTTTAGAAATTAATTGAGTTCCAATTAAAATTTGAATTTTATTATCTATAATCTTTTCTAAAACATCTGCTGAACTTTTTTTATTCATTGTATCGCTAGAAAATATAGTTGTTTCCTTGGTGGGAAAAATTTTTTTTACTTCTTCTGATATCCTTTCAACTCCAGGCCCACTAAAAATAAAATCACATTTTCCTTCTTTTGAGCAGTCCCTATTTAGTAAAGCTTTGTATCCACAGTAATGACATAATAAATTTTGTTTGTTTTTGTGATAAACCAAATTTATTGAACAATTTGGACATGAATAACTAGTAAAACATTTTTTACATAATACATGAGGTGAAAATCCTCTTCTATTTAAAAAAAATAATACTTGATCTTTTTTTTCAAGATGAAATTTTACTTTCTCAATTGTTTCTTTAGATATCCAGGATTGTGATTCTAACTTTGAATTATTAAGATTAATTATTTCATATTTTGGTAAAGATGCATTTAAATATCTTTGATCAAGTTTTGATAAACTATATTTGCCTTTTTTAATATTGTCATATGTTTCAATAGAGGGGACAGCTGTTATTAAATTGATTGGAATATTTTCAAAGGATGCCCTAGAAATTGCCATATCTCTTGCATTATAAGTTACTCCCTCATCTTGCTTATAAGATTGATCATGTTCTTCATCAACAATGATTAATCCTAGTTTTTTAAAAGGTAAAAATAATGAAGATCGAGCACCAATTACAACTTTAATTTTATCATTTGCTATTCCACTCCAAATAATTTCTTTGTTTTTTTTTGTAATTCCTGAGTGCCACACAGCAGGCTTGAAACCAAAAAATTCTATAAATTTATTTTGAAATTGTCCTGTTAATCCGATTTCTGGTAATAGAATTAAACCCTGAAAACCCTTATTAATTATCTCTTTTAAAGCCTCAAAATAGACCATTGTTTTACCTGAGCCTGTAGTGCCTTGTAAAACATGAACTCTAAATTTTTGATTTAATACATTCATTTTTTTTAATGAATCTTTTTGCTCTTTAGAAAGTTTTATTTCATTTTCTTTGATGTCTATTTTGAATTGCTCATAAGCTTCAATTGGTAACTTTTCTATGGCGCCACTACTTAATAATAACAATTTTAATGCCATGCCTTTAGGAGTCATATTGTATTCAGAAAACCAATTTAAGAATTTAATTGTATTTTTCTTTAAGGGTGGAACATCTAATTTTCCTAAAACCTTTTTAATAGCAAAATTTTTGTTTGTTTTTTTTTCAAAATCATCCCATACAACTCCAGTCACCTCTGACTTGCCAAAAGGCACTACCACATAGTCTCCAACCTTTAAATTTAAATCTGAATTATAGGTAAATGGATGATTAAAAATATTTGGTATAAGAATCGGTACTTTCATATTTTTATAATATGAAAATACTTTAAGAGTGTATTGTTCTTTTTTGAACCACTCTACTTCTATTGATAAACATAACTTCTAAAGGCACTATTTGTTTTTTACTTTCTGTACCAAGAATAGAACCTAAATTATAAAACTAATTCACTATTTAGTTAACAATCCCAATACATTTGAAATCTATTTGAAATACAAATCTTGGTCAATATGTTTCTAAAGCATCAATAATTATATCAAAAAATTAGATACAAGGCAGAATATTTAGATGAACTTTTACTTTATTTTTCTAGAGAGAGTTTATTTATAAAAATTTAAAAGTTTATTTTTTAGGGTTACAAGCAACCTATAGACCTTTGAGCTATAATAGTCTTTATGATTAAAATATACGAATTCCTCAGATCCGGGAAATTTAGTATCAATTATTTGATCTTCTAATAAATTTAAATATTTTATTGGCTCAACATAATATGTTCTTAAAAATAGGTTTGTTAAATAATTAGGATTCCATCTAAATTTATAAAATCCACCATATTTGTTGACTTCATTAATAAACTTATACCAATTATCTTCTTTAAATACTTTCATATTATATATTTCCATGCAGCCGGCTGAATAATTTAATTGGTGTAAAATATTCTCATCATCATTAATAACAGCATTAGCTAATTGTTTATCTTTCGGAGTGATATTATTTGATATTATGTAGTTTTTATAAAATTCCCACAAATTTTCAATACAAGCTAGGTTAGTTTTATTTTTTTTCATTTTTGATGTAAAGCCAGTAACTAAAGAATAGTTATTTAAAGATTCAAATAAATCAAATTTAATTTCTTTTTTGTAATAAATATCGTCATCAAAAAACATTAAGTTGTCAAAATCTTCTAATTTTTTAGATATACAACCTTCACCACCATAATTACTTACGTTTGCCAAGAACTTGCACATATGTAGAAAGCCTATTCTTTTTTTTGAAAAAGCTTTTTTTACATACTCATGGTATGTTCTGTTATAGTACAATTCTTTTTCAGCTATATACGATGGGATTTTTGGAAAGATTTCAATAAATTCTATAGTTGAGTCTATTTCTTTATTAATTTTTTCTTTAAGCTCAGAGCTAATTAAGTCACCAAATGTATGAATATAAATTGGATATTGAAAATTATTATTCCAATTCTTATAAAATAGGCTCAAAGTTTTATAAATTATATTGGTTCTTGCTACTAAAATGATGATTGCACTTTTTGATTTAATTGAAGTCATATTTATAATTAATTATATCATGAATAAAATTGTTTTTACAAATGGATTAATAATTCCGTTAATTAAATTTAATTTTTTAATTTGAGGAAGTGTCAACCATATAAAATTTTTTTTTTTAATCTTTGAGTAGTCTTTTTTTTCTAAAAAAATTAAATAGTTTTTGTTTGGCTTTCTCCAAAATCTTGCACCTTCTTCATAATGCATTGTTTTGCCAATTATATTTTTACTGTTTAAAACAAATTCAGATAAGTCTGTTTTTTTCCCCCCGTGTGCTAAGTTCATATTAGATTGCGTTGCAGAAAATGAAGGACATAATTTTAACCTGCCATTTCCATCGCCGGGCTCTCTTCTAGCGTTAAGTAAAAATTCAATCTTACCATCTATTTCTCTAACTAAAATTGCTAAAATTCCACCATGTTTTTGAAAAAGAAGTGGTTGGTCCCAATTTTTAACCTCTCTATTTTTAGCGTTTTCTGTTTTAACACCCTGCAATGAAAAAAATTGTTTACTTTTGTGAAAGACGTTGCCATTTGGTAAAACTTTCCAATCTTTTAAATTATTTATTGGCACTTTTCTAACTTTAGTTTTGTCTTCTTTTGCTCTTTTTTTAAACCAAATTAATATTTTTTTTATATCATGATCTTTATCTTCATTATTAAATAAAAGTTTTTTTCTTAGTTGTTTTAAATTCATTTTAATTAATCAATCCTAATTTTTTTTTAATTTTGTTATCTAAATCTATTTTTTTATAATAATGATTAAAAATCAATTTTGAATTGATAATATCGTTAAAAAACTTTTTAATATAATCATTTTTCAATTTTATAGTATATTTTTTATTTTTAGATTTTATAATAATATTTATTTTTTTGTTTGAAGGTAGCGCAAATGCTTGAAAGGGTATTTCGATAATCTTATCATTACCAAAAAAAATCAGATTACTAATATATTCTTTTGATATGGCAAAATTTCCATAAAATTTTTTTGACTTATCTTGAACTAATAAAGAAAATTCCTTAATAACTTTACTTTTTGACCTTTTAAAGTTTTTTTTGAGGATTAAACTTTTTTGAAAATTTTTATTAAAAAAGATTCGAATAATGGCAGCCGCATAAGGCCCCATATCATAATTGCACCCACCATTAATATTAGAAATATCTTTAATAGGTTTAGTGAGAGGTATATTAAAATTTGCCTGAATTGTTTCTATCTTCTTTTCTCCACCAATTAATTTTATAATTTTATCAAAAGCAGAGTGATAATTAAAAATCATTAATTCACACAATAATACATTTTTCTTTTTAGCAATTTTTAAAAGTTGGTTGGTCTCTGAGTAAGATGTTGTAATTGGTTTATCAACAATAACATTGTATCCTAGATTTAATGCTAATTTTGCATAGTAAAAATGAAGATTATTTACTAAAGAAATATAAATATAATCAAAACTTTTAGCCTTGAGAGCCTTGTCGTAATCATTATAAAATATTTTTTTCTTCCTATTGATTTTATGTGATTTAGAGCAAATAAATATATCTAGATTTTCTATTCTTTTTAAAGATTTAATTACTCTTCTACGTACAAAAGAGGAATAACCAATAATTAGCATTTTTTTTGGCATCAATATAATTTACTAAATTAATATATAAAAATATTATGTATATGATATTTCATTGTAATTATCACGTTATATGCAAAAAATTTTAATTATTAGTAAAAATAAATCATTAAGAGGAGGCTATAAAGCAGCAATAGAACTTGGAAATGCACTAAAAACCCTACCATTCAATAATGTGAAGTTCTTTAGAGGTGGATGCCAAAAATAAAAAAATAACTTTTTTAAAAATAAAATTCCATGAAAGATTGCCTGACTTACTGTCTGGTGAAAGTTATCATTGTTAAAGCTTAAAGTTTCAAGCTGTGCATTAAATAACTTTTCAGACATTATTACATCTTCAAGATTATATTTTAAGATTCTTGATTTCTGGTCTTCATCATAGGTGGGATAATTATCAATAATAACATCGCGCCATGAGTCTTTTATCTCTTTGGTCGTTGGGCCCTTGCCTTATTAGCGTCTGTAAAACTGAACCCAGTTGCGTAAATAGGTTCTCTTGCCATTCTCTTTGTTTCAGGAGCTGCACCAGCAGCGACAGTCTTTTGTATTTCATCAGTCATAATAGTTCACCTTTTATTAGTTGTTAATATTGGGAATACTACAATTCATGGAACAGAAAATGAGAAGCTAACTAGGTGTTAAAGTGACAAGGACAATACATACCTGAACCAAGAATGAACCAAGATTTATCCTAACATGTCCTAACAAATACAACGTCCAGTGAGTCCACAAAACATGAACACTGTTTAAAGACACAGTATTTGCTAATGCTTTAGAATATAGGTTTAGATATAGAAATTAATTAAGAGTGTATTGCTCTTTTATCTACTGATAAAGCTGCTTCTTTTACAGCTTCTGAGAATGTTGGATGCGCATGACACGTTCTTGCAATATCTTCAGCGCTAGCACCAAACTCCATTGCTACTCCAATTTCTCCAATTAATTCACCTGCATGAGGTCCAATAATATGTGCTCCTAAAACTCTATCTGTTTTTTCATCAGCTAAGATTTTCACAAAACCTTCTGCTTCATCAATTGCTTTAGCTCTTGAATTTGCCATAAATGAAAATTTACCAATTTTATATTTAGTATTTGCTTCTTTTAATTGTTCTTCTGTTTTCCCAATTGAAGCAACCTCTGGCGTTGTATAAACAACTCCAGGAATAATATCATAATTAACATGTCCTGATTGTCCTGCAATATTTTCTGCAACTGCAATACCTTCGTCCTCAGCTTTGTGAGCAAGCATCGGTCCATCAATTACATCTCCAATAGCATATACATTCTTAATATTTGTTTGAAATGTTTTATCAGTTTTAATTCTTTTCTTTTCATCTAATTCAACACCAATTGCTTCTAAATTTAAGTTAGTTGTATTAGGTTTTCTACCAACAGATATAAGAACTACATCACAATCAAAATCTGCTTTTTTTCCATCTTTATCTGATGTTGAAACTATAGCACCATTAGCATTTTTTTTAATTCCTTCTACTTTTGTCTGCATATGAAAATTAATTCCTTGTTTCTTTAATATTTTCATAAACTCTGTAGATATTTCTCTATCCATACCAGGAGTAATATGCTCTAAAAATTCAACCACATGAACCTCAGCACCTAATCTAGACCAAACAGATCCCATCTCTAACCCTATATAACCACCACCAACTACAACCATTTTTTTTGGAACCGATTGCAGAGTTAATGCACCTGTTGAAGATACAATTATTTTTTCATCAAATTCAATACCTGGTAATGCAACTGGAACTGACCCCGTGCTAATGACTGTTTTATCTGTTTCAATTATAGTTTCTTTTTTTTGATCATCTAATATTGAAATTTTATTTGCAGATTTAAAGCTTCCAGTACCCTTAAAGTAAGTGACTTTGTTTTTCTTGAATAAAAATTCTACACCCTTAGTTAAAATTGTTACTGCTTTGTCCTTGTTTTGCATCATTTTTTGAAGATTAAGCTTTACCTCACCCACCTCTATGCCAAGTTTAGAAAAATTTTGCGCCTTATGATAATTTTCAGAAATATTTAACAAGTTTTTAGAAGGTATGCACCCAACATTTAAACAGGTTCCACCTAATGAACCTCTTGATTCTATACATGCAGTTTTAAGTCCTAATTGTGCTAATCTTATCGCACACACATAGCCTCCTGGACCACCACCTATTACTACTGCTTGAAATTTATCTGACATTTAAATATTTAAAAATAACCTTCTTGGATCCTCTAAGTTTTCTTTAACCATTTTTAAGAATGATACTGACTCTTTACCATCTATAATTCTGTGATCATAAGACAAGGCAAGATACATAATGGGTCTAATTTTAATTTCACCATCAACCACCATTGGTCTTTCAACTATATTATGCATACCTAACACACCAGATTGAGGTAAGTTTAATATTGGAGTAGATAGCATTGAACCATAAACTCCACCATTGCTAATTGTAAAAGTTCCACCCTGAAGGTCATCTATGGTTATTTTTCCATCTCTTGCTTTTTCAGAAATAGTTTTAATATTTTTTTCAATATCAGCAAATGATAATTGATCAGCATCTCTTAATACTGGTACTACTAATCCCTTTTCAGTTCCTACTGCAAAACTCATATTATAATAATTTTTATAAATAATTTCATCTCCATCAATTTCAGCATTAACTGATGGATACATTTTTAGTGCAGCAACACATGCTTTTACAAAAAATGACATAAACCCTAATTTAATTCCGTACCTGCTTTGAAAATCTTCCTGGTTCTCTTTTCTCATTTCCATTATGCCAGTCATATCAACTTCATTAAAGGTAGTTAGTAATGCTGCATTTTCTTGTGCTTGTTTTAATCTTTTTGCAATTGTCTGTCTAAGCCTAGACATTTTAATTCTCTCTTCTTGACCATATTTAATTTTTCTTTCTGACGGTTGTGGGTTTTCCCCCATCATACCAATTAGATCACCTTTAAGAATTCTACCCTCTTTACCAGAGCCACTAACTTTTTTTAAATCAATTTTATTTTCAACTGCCATTTTTCTTACAGCTGGTGAAAGTACTTCACTATTTTTATTTGAAGAATCAGCTTTTTCTTCTTTAACTTCATTGTTTAATATTAAAGGTTCTTCCTCTTCAGGTTCTTTAAAAACTTTAGGAGCTTCTTTTTTAATTTCTAAATTAACTACATTATTTTCTGTTTTCTTAGGTTCAATTTTTGTAATTATCTTTTTTTCAGATGGTTGAGCTCCATTTTGACTTATCATACCAAGAAGAGCACCTACTTCGACTGTTTCTCCATCTTTAGAATTTATTTCGGACAAAACCCCATCAATTGGAGATGGTACTTCTAAATTAACTTTATCAGTTTCTAATTCTACAATTGCCTCATCAGCTACCACTGTATCGCCTTCATTCTTAAGCCACTTAGCAACTGTCGCTTCAGTAATGCTTTCTCCAAGAACTGGTACTAAAATTTTTTCGCTCATTTTTATTCAAAAACCTTTTTTATAATTTCTTGTTGTTGGGCAAGATGTCTTTTTGCATAACCTGTAGCTGGAGACGCGTCTGGGCTTCTTCCTATATAAGAAATTCCAGTATTATTAGCGTTAATAGTTTCCAATGTCCATTGTATATAGTCTCTTACAGAAAACCATGCTCCCATATTTTTAGGTTCTTCTTGACACCAATAAAATTTAGCATTTTTAGCATAAGGCTTAAGTTCTTTAACAAGAGTTTTTGCTGGGAATGGATACAATTGTTCTATTCTGAACAATATCACATCATCTTTTTTTAGTTTTTCTCTAGCTTCTAATAAATCAAAATAAACTTTACCTGAACACATTATTACTTTTTTTATCTCTGGAGCTTTTCTTAATTTTATAAAACCATTAGATTTTGGGTCTACTGCATGGTCCCATAATATTCTATGAAATGAATTTTCTTTACTAAAATCTTCTAGGTTGGAAACACAGTACTTATTTCTTAGTAAAGATTTTGGGGTCATCATAATTAGTGGCTTTCTAAAATCTCTATGCATTTGCCTTCTTAATGCATGGAAATAATTTGCAGGCGTAGTACAATTCATTATTTGCATATTGTCATTAGAACATAATTGTAAAAACCTTTCTAAACGAGCTGATGAATGCTCTGGACCTTGACCTTCATATCCATGTGGTAATAGCATTACTAACCCTGATGCTCTTGTCCATTTTCTTTCTCCAGATGCAATAAATTGGTCAATGACAATTTGTGCTCCATTAGCAAAATCTCCAAACTGTGCTTCCCAAAGTGTAAGAGTATTAGGCTCAACGAGACTGTAACCGTACTCAAAACCTAAAACTGCTAATTCTGATAAAAAACTATCTACTACTTCAAACTGCTTTTGATTTTTTGAAATATTATTTAATGGAACATAGCGGCTATTATCTAATTGATTTCTTAAAACTGAATGTCTTTGACTAAAAGTTCCTCTCCCAGAATCTTGACCAACTAATCTGACAGGATATCCTTCTTCTAATAAAGACCCAAATGCTAATGCTTCTGCAGTTGACCAGTCTATATTTGAACCATTTTTAACTGCTTCTTTTCTAGAGTTTAATATTTTAATAATTGTTTTATGTAAATTTAATTCTTCAGAAGAAGAATTTATTTTTTCTGAAATCTCTAAAAGTTTTTTAGTATCTGAGCCTGTTACTCCTCTTTTATCTTTTCCTTTTTCAGGTTTATATGCTGACCATGTGCCTTCAAACCATTCGATTTGGGGTTTATAATTTTTTGCATTTTTAAATTGATCATCAAGTAAATTTTTAAATTCTTTTACTGAATTTTCTAAAATACTATTAGTAATTATATTCTCAGCTATCAATTTATTTCCATAAACATTTACTGGAGAAGGGTGAGATCTAATTTTTTCATACATCAATGGTTGAGTAAATGATGGCTCATCTCCTTCATTATGACCAAATCTTCTATAGCAAATCAGATCTATAACCACGTCTCTATTAAATTTTAATCTAAACTCCGTAGCGATTCTAGCCGCATAAACAACTGCTTCTGGATCATCTCCATTAGCATGAATAATTGGAGCATCAACCATTTTTGCTACATCAGATGGATAAGGTGAAGATCGTGCAAATCTTGGGCTTGTTGTAAAGCCTATTTGATTGTTAACTATAATATGAATTGTTCCACCAGTGTTATGACCTGGCAAACCAGACATTGCAAAACATTCTGCTACTACACCCTGTCCAGCAAATGCAGCGTCACCATGTATCAATATAGGTATTACTTTATTTCTTTCTTTATCTTTATGAAAAAATTGTTTTGCTCTTGTTTGTCCAAGAACTACTGGATTAACTGCTTCTAAGTGAGATGGATTATCTGTTAAACTAACATGTACAGAATTTCCACCAAAATCTCTATTTGAAGATGCTCCTAGGTGATATTTAACATCTCCAGCTCCTTCTTCTGATGATGCATTTATTTCTCCAGCAAATTCATTAAATATTCTTTTATAAGATTTCTGTAAGACGTTTGCTAACACGTTTAGTCTTCCTCTATGGGACATTCCAATCTTAACCTCTTTAACTGCAGACTGACCACTAATCTTAATAATTTGCTCCAAAGCAGGGATTAAACTTTCTCCACCATCTAATCCAAATCTTTTTGTTCCTACATATTTTTTATGTAAAAACTTTTCAAAGCCTTCAGCTTGAATTAATTTATTTAAAATAGCTTCTTTACCATTTTTTGTAAAATTTATATTATCGTCTGATTTTTCAATCCTATCTCTAAACCACTTTCTTTCAGTTGGGTTTGATATGTGCATGTATTCATACCCGATTGGTCCACAATAAGTTTTTTTCAAAAATGCTAATATCTCTTTAATATTTGATTGGTCTTTATTTATAACTCCACCCAAATAAATATTTTTTTGATAATCTTCTTTTTTAAAGCCAAAAGACTCAGGATGAAGTTCATCCAGATAATCTGACTTAAGCAATTCTAATGGATCTAGTTTAGCAATAAGGTGTCCTCTTTGACGGTATGATCTAATCATTGAAACAGCTTTAATTGAGTCTTCATTTGATCTTGGTGAATTTATTTGATTTACATTAATTTGTTGGGCTTTGTTTAATAAATTTTCATCCTCTTGTTCAATTCTTTTTTGAAGTTCGTCTATATCAATTTTTTGTTTTATGCCCCATGATGGACCATTAATTTCCTTAGCAATCATACTTAAATCTTCACTCATACCCTCAAAATAACTTTGCCAGCTTTCAGGAAGATCTTTATCTTTATTAATAAATTTTAAATACATTTGCTCTATAAATGCACTGTTAGATTTACTAAGAAATGAAGTTTTTTCGAATTCGAGATTTTTTGATGATGACATCTATTTTATTGATATAATATCAGATAAATAATTTTCAATTAGATAATTTATTAAATAATGTTTTGCCTAGTTCAGATGGTGATTTTGCAATCATAATTCCACATTCTTCCATTTTTTTTATCTTATCCTCTGCTCCACCTTTGCCACCTGAGATAATAGCTCCTGCGTGTCCCATAGTTCTTCCTGGGGGTGCTGTTATTCCAGCAACAAATCCAACCATAGGTTTTTTTATTTTGTGGTTTTTAACAAATTCAGCTGCTTCTTCTTCTGCAGAACCACCAATTTCTCCTATCATAAGAATAGATTCAGTCTCATCATCATTTAAAAATAAATCTAAACAATCAATAAAGTTTGTTCCATTTATTGGATCTCCACCAATACCTATGCAAGTAGATTGTCCTAATCCATTTTCAGTTGTTTGTGCAACCGCCTCATAGGTTAAAGTTCCAGATCTTGAAACAATTCCCACTGAGCCTTTTTTGTGGATATTTCCAGGCATAATCCCAATTTTACATTCATCAGGAGTAATTATTCCTGGACAGTTAGGTCCTATCAATCTGCTTTTTGAACTATTTAGCTTTTGTTTAACACGAAGCATATCTTGAATTGGTATACCTTCAGTAATACAAACTATAAGCTCAATAGATGCATCAATAGCTTCTATTATGGCTGCTGCTGCAAATTTTGCTGGCACATAAATCATAGTTGCATCAGCACCTACTTCATTTTTTGCTTCAGCCACAGTATTAAATACTGGACGTTCAAGATGTTTTTGTCCTCCTTTTTTAGGAGTAACCCCACCTACAAGATTAGTTCCATATTTTAATGCTTGTTCAGAATGAAAAGTGCCATGTGCACCTGTGAAACCTTGGCATATAACTTTTGTATTTTTATTAATTAAAACTGACATTCTATTTTATAGCCTCTACTATTTTTTGTGCAGCATCATCTAAATTTTCTGCTGAAATTAATTTTAATCCTGAATTATCTAAAATTTCTTTTCCTTCTTTAAAGTTAGTTCCTGCAAGTCTAACTACCAATGGAACACTAATATTTATTTCTTTAGCTGCATCAACAACGCCTTGAGCAAGGACATCACATCTCATTATTCCACCAAAAATATTTATTAGTATGCCTTTAACATTTTTGTCTGAAAGAATTATTTTTAGAGCAGCAGAAACTTTTTCTTTTGAAGCTCCACCACCAACATCTAAAAAATTTGCTGGCTCTTCTCCATATAATTTAATTATATCCATTGTTGCCATTGCAAGACCTGCTCCATTAACCATGCACCCAATGCTTCCATCTAACTTTATATAAGCAAGATCATGTTTGCTTGCTTCTATTTCAGCTGGATCTTCTTCATTTAAATCTCTCAACTCTATAATTTCAGGATGTCTAAATAGTGCGTTAGAATCAAAATTAACCTTTGCATCTAAGCAGATTATATTTTTTTCTTTAGTTAATATTAGTGGGTTAACCTCAACCATATTAGCATCCGTCCCTAAAAACATATTATATACTGATTTAATTAGTGCTATTGCTTGTTTTTTAGCATCATCAGTTAAGCTGTAAATTTTAATTATCTTTTCACAATCAGCGTCTGAAATTTCTTTAACAATATCTACTTTTGTTGTTATAATTTTTTCAGGCGTACTATCTGCAACCTCTTCAATATCCATTCCGCCTTGATCACTTGATATAAATACAATTTTTGAACTTGCTCTATCAATTAAGCAGGATAGATAAAATTCTTTATCTATATTAGAAGACTCTTCCACATATAATCTTTTTACTTCTCTTCCTTCAGGACCAGTTTGATGTGTTACAAGTGTTTTTCCTAATAATTCTTTTGCAGCAACGCCTAGTTCTTCAATAGTATCTAATATTTTTACACCTCCCGCTTTACCTCTTCCACCAGCATGGATTTGTGCTTTTAATACAAACTTTTCTGTTTTTAATGATTTTGCTTTTTCAATCAACTCATCAACTGTGAAAGCAAAAATACCTTCAGGAACAACTGCCCCATATTCTTTTAGGATTTTTTTTGCTTGGTGTTCATGAATGTTCATGATTTATTTAGATAGATCTGGGTCTATTTTTGATGCAGCTTCCCATAATGCTTTCACAGCATCTATCGAGTGCATAAATTCTTTTTTTTCTTTTTCATCCAAGTCTATTTGCTCTATTTTTTCAACACCATCTTTACCAATTATTACTGGTACACCGGCATAAACATTGCTAACTCCATATTCTCCGTTTAAATGAACTGCGCATGGAAGTAATTTTTTTTCATCTTTTAAATATGCTTCTGCCATTTGTACACCTGAAGCTGCTGGTGCATAAAATGCAGAACCTTTTTCTAAATATTTAACAATCTCAGCTCCTCCATCTCTAGTTCTTTGATTAATTTCTTCTAACCTTTCTGGAGATATTTTTCCTTCTTTAACTAAGTCTAATAATGGTTTACCTGAAACTTTTGTGAATCTTGGTAGGGGAACCATTGTGTCTCCATGACCTCCCATAACCATTGCTTCAATTTCTTTTACCAGAACATTAAGCTCTAGAGATAAAAATAATTTAAATCTTGAGCTATCCAAAATTCCTGCCATTCCAACTACTTTATTTACTGGTAAACCTGAAAATTTTTGAAAGGCCATCACCATAACGTCTAACGGATTTGTAATACATATTACAAATGCATTGGGTGCATTTTTTTTAATGCCCTCTGCTACTTGTTTAATAATTTTTAGATTAATACCCAATAAATCATCTCTGCTCATTCCTGGTTTTCTTGGAACTCCTGCAGTAATTATTATTACATCTGAATCTTTTATATCTTCATAATTGTCTGTACCTGAAAATTTCACATTAAAACCATCAACAGAGGAAGATTGAGCTATGTCTAGAGCTTTTCCTTTAGCTATACCACTTGCAACATCAAAAAGTACCACCTCATCAGCTACTTCTTTGGTTCCGATTAAGTGAGCAAGAGTGCCCCCAATTTGACCAGCTCCTATTAAAGATATTTTTTTCATTTCTCTCCTTATTTCATTGTTGGCATGACAAATTCTGCATTAGATCTTATTCCAGAAGGCCATCTTGATGTTACTGTTTTAAGCTTTGTATAAAATTTAATTCCTTCAGCTCCATGCATTGCACTATCTCCAAATAATGATCTTTTCCATCCACCAAAACTATGGAATGCCATTGGTACTGGTATTGGAACATTAATTCCAACCATACCAACTTGAATTTTACTAGCAAACGTTCTTCCAGCATCACCATCTCTTGTGTAAATGCTTACTCCATTACCATACTCATGGTCGTTAATTAATTTTGTTGCTTCTTCAAAAGTTTTAACTCTTATGACTGATAAAACAGGTCCAAATATTTCTTCTTTATAAATTCTCATATCTTTTTTAACATGATCAAATAAACAACCCCCTATAAAAAAACCATTTTCATATCCTTGAAGTTTTATATTTCTTCCATCAACAACTAATTTTGCACCTTCTTCAACTCCGAGATCAACATAACTTTTTACTTTTTCTAAATGTTCTTTGGTAACTAGTGGACCCATCTCAGATGTTTTATCCATACCAGGTCCTACTTTTAATGCTTCAGCTTTTTTTGATAAACGAGCAACTAGCTCATCACCTATATCTCCTACAGCTACTGCCACTGATTGTGCCATACATCTCTCTCCTGCAGACCCATATGCAGCACCCATTAATCCATTTACCGCACCATCAAGGTCACAGTCAGGCATTACAACTAAATGATTTTTTGCACCACCTAAAGCTTGAACCCTTTTTTCATTTTTTGCAGAGTTTTCATAAATATATTTTGCAATTGGTGTTGAGCCTACAAAGCTTACAGCTTTGACATCTTTGTTTGTTAAAATTGCATCAACAGCTTCTTTATCTCCATTAACAACATTAAAAACACCATCTGGTAGTCCTGCTTCTGTTAGTAATTCTGCTAATCTTAGTGGGCAAGATGGATCTTTTTCTGACGGTTTTAAAATAAATGTATTTCCACATGCAATAGCAATAGGAAACATCCACATTGGCACCATTGCAGGAAAATTAAAAGGTGTAATTCCAGCAACAACTCCAAGTGGTTGTCGCATAGACCAACTATCTACATTTGTTCCTACATTTTCTGAAAATTCTCCTTTAAGTAAATGTGGAATCCCACACGCAAATTCAACAACTTCTAGTCCTCTTGTTAAAGAACCTTTGGCATCTTCATAAACTTTCCCATGCTCTGAGACTATTAACTTTGTAAGTTCATCGGCATTTTTTTCTATTAACTCTTTAAATTTAAACATTACCCTTGCTCTTTGAAGTGAAGGTTTTAAAGACCAAGTTTCAAAAGCTTTTTGGGCTACTTCTACAGCTTTATCTAGATCTGCTTTACTGGCTAATCTTACCTCAGACTCTTGTTCGCCAGTTGCTGGATTAAAAACTTTGCTTTTTCTGTCAGAGGAGCCTGAAATTAGCTTTCCGCCAACAAAATGTTCTAATAAATTCATGAATGGTGTTATTTAAAGAGGTAATTAGCTTGTTGCAAGCATTTTTTTCAATTCAGCTATAGCTTTTGCTGGATTTAATCCCTTTGGACAAGCATTAGTGCAATTCATAATAGTATGACATCTATAAAGTTTAAGCTCATCAGCTACTTTTTTTAATCTCTCTTTTTTTTCATCATCTCTACTATCAACTATCCATCTATAAGCCTGAAGTAAAACTGCAGGACCTAAATATTTATCACCATTCCACCAATAACTTGGACAAGATGTTGAGCAACATGCGCACATGATACATTCATATGCACCATCTAATTTTACTCTATCTTCTTTAGTTTGTAATATCTCAGTAGTTTCAACTTTTGTATTTGTTTTTAACCATGGCTCGATTGATTCATACTGTTTGTATAATCCACTTAAATCACCAATTAAATCTTTTTTAACTTTTAAATGAGGTAATGGATAAATATTTATATCACCTTCAATTTCTGAATGAGGCTTTGTACATGCTAAACCATTTTTGCCATCCATATTCATTGCACAAGATCCACAAACTCCATGTGCACACGATCTACGATAAGCTAATGATGGGTCAATTTCGTTTTTAATTTTATTTAAAATATCTAATACTTTTGAAGGACAATTATCCATATCCACTTCATAGGTATCTACTCTTGGGTTTTCTCCATTTGAGGGATCCCATCTGTAAACATTTACTTTTCTAATATTTTTTGACCCAGTCTTATCTTGGTAATAGTTACCTTTTTGAACTTCTGAATTTTTAGGTAAGTTTATTTGAACCACTAGTAAACTCTTTCTTGAGGTGGAAAGTATTGAACTTCATTTGTTAAAGTTGTTTTAGTAACTGGTCTATATCCAATTTTTGAATCTTTTCCATTGCACCAAGCAATAGTGTGTTGCATAAATTTTTCATCATCTCTTTTTGGGAAATCTTCTCTTGCATGCGCACCTCTACTCTCTTGTCTATTATAAGCAGAATCCACTGTTGTAATTGCTTGTCTTATCAAATTATCAAATTCCAATGTTTCCACTAAATCAGTATTGAAAACAAGTGACTTATCTTTTACAGAAATTGATTCCATTCCATCGTATGCTTTTCTAATATTATCAACACCTTCTTTAAGCGTTTTTTCTGTTCTAAAAACAGCACACTTTGATTGCATAGTTTTTTGCATTGAAAGTCTAAGTTCTGCAGTACTATTTTCACCATTAGAGTTTCTTAATTTATCAAATCTTTCTAAACATTTTTCTGTTTCAGTCTCTCCTATATCCTCGTGTGGAGTTCCTGGTTTTACAAGTTCTGCAGCTCTCTTGGCTGCAGCTCTTCCAAATACAACTAGGTCAATTAAAGAATTAGATCCCAATCTATTTGCTCCATGAACAGAAACACAGGCAGCCTCACCAATTGCCATTAATCCTGGAACTGTTTCAGAATCATTTCCTGTTAATACTTCAGCTTTATAGTTTGTTGGGATACCTCCCATATTGTAATGAACAGTGGGCACTACTGGTATTGGCTCCTTAGTTACATCAACATTTGCAAATAATCTTGCTGCTTCCGTTATTCCTGGAAGTCTACTTTCAATAATATTTTTGTCTAAATGACTTAAGTGTAAATGAACATGATCCTGTTCTTTACCCACACCTCTTCCTTCGTTAATCTCAATTGACATTGATCTACTTACTACATCTCTAGATGCTAAGTCTTTAGCTTTTGGTGCGTAACGCTCCATAAATCTTTCACCTTTTGAATTAACTAAATATCCACCTTCACCTCTAACACCTTCAGAGATTAAAGTTCCGTGCCCATAAATTCCTGTTGGGTGAAATTGTACAAATTCCATATCTTGTAATGGTAAGCCTGCTCTTAAAACCATTGCATTTCCATCTCCAGTACAAGTATGTGCTGAAGTTGCAGAATAATAAGCTTTTCCGTAACCCCCTGTTGCAATTATTGTGCTGTGCGCTCTAAATCTATGAATTGTTCCATCATTTAAATTCCAAGCAATAAGACCTTTGCATTCACCATCCTTCATTAATAAATCTAAAGCAAAATATTCAATAAAAAATTCAGTGTTATGTTTTAAAGCTTGTCCATAAAGAGTATGAAGTATTGCGTGTCCAGTTCTATCTGCAGCTGCACATGTTCTTTGAACAATTCCATTACCATAATTTTTTGTCATTCCACCAAAAGGTCTTTGGTAAATTTTGCCATCATCAGTTCTGCTAAATGGAACTCCATATTTTTCTAACTCTATAACAGCAGCTGGAGCTTCTTTACAAAGATACTCAATACTATCTTGGTCACCTAACCAGTCAGCACCTTTAACAGTATCATACATATGCCAACGCCAATCATCTTCACCCATATTCCCTAAAGATGCAGAAATTCCTCCTTGAGCAGCTGAGGTATGACTTCTTGTTGGAAATACTTTTGAAATGCAGGCTGTTTTTAAACCAGCTTCACTTAAACCAACAGCAGCTCTTAGACCTGATCCTCCGGCACCAAGTACGATGACATCGTATTCATGGTCTATTATTTTATATGAGCTCATTAGTTTAAATTCAATATTACAGTTATTGTTATAGTTGGCATTATTATAGCAAAAATATTAAGTACTTTGTTTGCGGCATTTTTGATTTTTTCATTCTGAATATAATCTTCAAATACCTCGCTAATACTTAGGGCAGAAAAAAAGTAAGCAAATACTAGTGTTAAAGAAACTAAAATTTTAGATGGTTGAGTGGTAAAGAAATTAACAACCTCAATATAATCTTTATCAAAAATTGAAACTAAATTTAGAATAAACCAGATCATTAAAGGTACTAAAATTACTGAACTAATTTTCATGAACAGCCATTTTTTTGTTACAGAGTTCATTTTAAATAAAATTCCTTCCTAATAGATAAAATAGAATTGTAAAAAAAATAGATCCAAAAATTACCAATAAACCTGTAATCTTTGTGGTCTTTAGTTCAAAACCATAACCAAGATCCATTACTAAATGTCTTATTTCACTCAATACCTGAAAGCTAAAAGACCAAGTTAAACAAATAATAATAAATTTTCCAAAAATAGATTGCAAAAATAATTTTGTTAGATCGTAGCTAGATTCTCCTAACAACAAAGAAAATATCCACAAACAAATTACTGTTATTGCAAATATATTAACTATTCCTGTAATCCTATGAGAAATAGAAACCAAAGAAGATATGTGCCATCTATAAATTTGAATGTGTGGTGATAAAGGGTTGTTATTATCCATTATTCTTCCTAATTAAAAGCTCAGCTATTTCTACTGCATTCAGTGCAGCACCTCTTAATAAATTATCTGATACTATCCACATATTGAGTGTATTTTTTTTTGTTTTATCTTCTCTAATCCTAGAAATATAAGTTTCATTTTTACCTTCTGCCTCTAAAGGAGTAATGTAGCCTCCATCTTCTCTTTTATCATACACCTCACATCCCTCTGCACTATCTAATAAAGAGTGTATTGTTTGTAAGCTAAATGGTTTTTCAAATTCAATATTTACAGATTCAGCATGAGAAACTAGCACTGGAATTCTTACGCATGTTGCAGTTAGCTCAATTTTGTCATCTAAAATCTTTTTTGTTTCGTTAACCATCTTTAATTCTTCTTTTGTGTAACCATCATCTGCAAAAACATCTATGTGAGGAATTGCATTAAATGCAATTTGTTTAGTAAAATTTTTAGAATTTATTTTCTTTTTATCTAATGATAATTTAGTTTGTTCAATCAATTCATCCATTGATGCTTTACCACCACCAGATACGGATTGATAAGTTGATATAACTACTCTTTTTATATTAAATTCATCATGTAAGGGTTTTAGAGCTATTACTAATTGTGCTGTAGAACAGTTTGGATTAGCAATAATATTTTTTTTTAAAACATTAATTGCTTCTGGATTCACTTGTGGAACAATTAAAGGTACATCTTGATCCATTCTGAAAAAGCTAGAATTATCAATTACTGTAGTATGTTTTGCTGCTTTTTCTGCATATTTTTCTGATATTTTTCCACCAGCTGCAAAAAAGGTAATTTCAGCTTTTGAGAAATCATAAGTCTCTAAGTTAGAAATCTCATGCTCCTTACCATTAAAATTTACTTTTTGACCAGCACTCCTTGGAGAGGCAACTAAAAATAATTGGTCTATTGAAATTTTTTTCTGCTCTAATACTTCGAGCATTTTTCTTCCAACATTACCTGTGGCTCCTACAATTGCTATATTCATGATATTATTTTACTTTTATACTAGATGAAGGGTAAATCACAAACGTTTCCATTAATGGTATTATCGTTTATTTGAATTTTAAAGCCTTGAGATGCTTCCCAGTGGGATTTCTTTATCATTGCTATGCCTATAACCTTTTGAAAATGAGGTGAATAACAAGCCGATCTTAATTCACCAATTACATTATTATTTTCATCATATATGTTTTTTGATCCAGTAAGACTAATTTCTTTTATATCAATTTTAACTCCCCTTAATTTTTTTTGGGGTCCTTTTAATTTTATTTCTTTCAATTTTTCTTTTCCTAAAAAATTTATATCACTATCTAAGCTAACATATTGATCAAAACCACATTCAAATGGATTGTCGTTATTATCAAAGTCATTACCATAAGATAACAGTGCACTCTCAATTCTCTCTATTAAATTCGGACATCCTGGCCCTACATTAAATTCTTTTCCAACTTCAAAAAGATGGTCATACAATTTTTGTCCTGACTGTGTATTTTCAACGTATACTTCATATCCTCCTTGTTTAGACCATCCTGATCTAGCTATAAGGTGCTTTGTGCCTTCAAAATCAAAATAATCAAACCCAAAGAATTTTAGCTCAGTAATTTTTTTTCCAAAAACTTTTTCCATTAACGCAAAGGATTTTGGACCTTGTATTGCCATAATATCAACTACTGGTTCTACAATTTTAACATCAAATTTGTGTCCTGATGCTAAGCCTTTGGCAAAAAAGATTACATCCGAATCTGCTATTGATATCCACCATTTATTTTCATCAAGTTTTAAAACAACTGGGTCATTAATTAAATTTCCATTTTCGTCTATTATTGGACAATAATAACATCTGCCTATTTTAGATTTTGATAGATCCCGACATGTCATCAATTGTACTAACTCTGCCGAGTCTTTTCCTGATATTTCTACTTGTCTTTCTGCAGCGACATCCCATATCTGAACATGTTCTTTTAAATGTTTGTAGCTATCCTCTATTGATCCAAATGCAGCAGGTAACAACATATGATTATATATTGTGTATGCTGTAACTCCTTGTTTCTCTATTCTTGAGGTGTAAGGAGTACTTCTTAATCTTCTTGATTTTGCTATTGAAAAATTTTTCATTTTTTTAAAAATTCAGAGATCTTTTCTCTCATTTCAAAAGCTTTTTCAAACATAATCATATGTCCACAATTTTTAATTATATGAGTTTTTGAATTAAGAACGAGCTCTGCAAATTTCTTACCTTTTTCAATATTAACCATCTTATCTAGCTCACCAAAGATAAATAATGTCGGACACTTGATTGACTTTAACGCCTCAGATCCATTTTTATAATTATTACATGCTATAAGATCGATAGCTAAAACTTCTCTAATATTTCTTGGAGAATTAATAATTTTTTCCACAGGATTACCTCCAATGAATTTTTTATAATTCTCATAGCTCCATTTCATCATTAACTGAACTGCTTTATCATCTCCATTTTCAGCAAGATCAATTAAATCTTGATTAACAGGCATTCTGTAAGAACCACCTATAAATATTAAATTTTTAACTCTTTTAGAATACCTTAATGAATATTCCAATGCTTCCAAACACCCTTGGGAATGACCTATTATTGTTAATTCAGAAACATTAAGTTTTTTAAAAACTTTTTCTAACCAATCTGAAATTTCTTCTATTGATTTTAAACAATCACCTTCAGAATTTCCATGTCCAGGTAAATCTATTGCTAAAACATTATAATTTTGATTTGATAAATACTGTTCTGTTAAGGACCAAACAATATGTGAGAGACCACTTCCATGCAGCAAAACTATTGTGGATTTTTTTTTATCAATACCTTGGCCTGAATCTGATGCAAAGACTTTTTTGTTGTCTACTTGAAAGATCAACTTAATTCCTTAACTTTCTTTCTAAGTTCAAATTTTTGAATTTTTCCTGTTGAAGTTTTTGGTAAATCACAAAAAATAACACTCTTAGGAAGTTTAAATCCTGCCAATGTTTCTCTACAAAAATCTATTATTTCTTTTTCTGTTGCTGGCTTATCTTTAATTAATTCAACAAAAGCACAAGGTGTTTCTCCCCATTTTTCATCTGGTTTAGCAACTACAGCTGCTAAAGAAACTGAAGGGTGTTTTGCAATTGCATTTTCAATTTCTATTGAAGAAATATTTTCTCCTCCAGAGATAATAATATCTTTAGATCTATCTTGAATTTTTATATATCCATCAGGATGGGTCACAGCTAAATCTCCTGAATGAAACCATCCACCTGCCATTGACTTATCTGTTGCTTCTTTATCCTTGTAATATCCCTTCATTACAATATTCCCTCTAATCATAATTTCACCCATAGTCTTTCCATCTTTAGGTACTGGCTTCATTGTTTCTGGATCCATTACAATAGCGCCCTCTGTGTTTGGGTAACGTACACCTTGCCTTGCTTTGATTTCATTCTTTTTATCTTTTTCTAAAGAATTCCAATCATCATTCCACGCACACTGCAACATATGACCATAAGTTTCTGTTAATCCATAAACATGCATAACCTCAAAGCCAAGATTTTCCATTTTTTCAAAAATAATACTAGGTGGAGGTGCACCTGCAGTTAAAACATTGACTTTTCTTTTTAAGGCTTTTTGATCTTCCTTAGGAGCATTAACAATCATATTTAAAACTATTGGAGCTCCACCAAAATGTGTTACTTCATATTTATCAATTAGTTCAAACATCTTTTTAACATCAATATTTCTTAAACAAATTACTCTTGCGTGCAGCATTGCTAATGTCCAAGGATAACACCAACCATTGCAATGAAACATTGGGACAACACATAAAAAATTTAATTTGTTAGGCATATTCCAAGCTGTAATACTACCAGTTGCCATCAAATATGAGCCTCTGTGATGATAAACTACTCCTTTTGGGTTTCCAGTAGTTCCTGACGTGTACCCTAATGAAATCGCTTCCCATTCATCTTTTGGTTTTTTCCATTCATAATTTTCATTACCTGTGTTTAAGAAACTTTCATATTCAAGTTCACCTATTTTTTTAAAAGAACTTGTGTCTATGTCCTGGTCGTCAATATCAATAATTGTAATTTTATTTTTAACATTTTTTAAAGCCTTCTCAATTACATCATGAAATTGTCTATCTACAATTAAAACCTTTGCATCACTATGTTGTAAAATATAACTTATAGTGTTGGGGTCTAGTCTTGTATTGATTGCATTAATTACTGCCCCCACCATAGGTATTGAATAATGTGCTTCAAAAATTTCTGGTGTATTGAAAGCCATTATAGAAACTGTATCTCCAGTTTTCACACCCAATTTATCTAATGCGCTAGCAAACTTAACACATCTTTTATAAACTTCTTCCCAAGTATACGACCTACTTTCATAAACTAAGGCTTCATAATTTGGATATATATCTTTAGTTCTTTCTAAGAATGTTAAAGGAGAAAGAGGAACATAATTAGCCTCATTTTTATCTAAATTTGTATCGTAATGACTCATATTAACTAAATTTAAAATTCATTATATAGTCACTTCCTGATGTGGCTGTTTTAAAATGACTTTCGGCTCTTGGTAAAACTCTTTTAAAATAAAAATTTGCAGTCTGTATTTTATCTTCATAAAAGTCTTTGTTTTGTTCATAATCTTTAAAACTTACCTCTAAAACTTTTATCCACGCATGTGCTATGGACACAAACCCCAATGCTTTTAAATAGTCATTGCATGCTGCGCTTGCATCGTCTTTTGAGTTTTGCACTTTTTCTTTAATCCAATCAGTAAAAGTAGATAATATCTCTAGATGCGTTTTTAATTCTTTTATAAAAGGTTTTAATTTTTCATTTTCAGTACTGCAATCATTCTTGATCAGTTCCAAATATTTATCGATTATATCACCATTTTTATTTACCAATTTTCTAAAAACTAGATCAGCTGCTTGGATAGAATTTGTTCCCTCATAAATTGGGGTGATTCTATTATCTCTATATAATTGCTCTATACCTTGATCTTTCGTATAGCCATAACCACCATGAACCTGCATAGCCTCACTGGTTATTTCCATTCCCATATCACTAAACATCGTTTTAACCACAGGTGTCATTAACGATACAAGATCTGAAGCTTCTTGTTTAATTTTTTCATCTGGGTGATAAAGGCTAACTTCTGTTTGTTGAGACAGCCAAAAACATAAAGCTCTTTCGCCTTCAATAATAGATTTCATATTAAGCAAAGATTTTCTAATATCTGCATGTTCAATTATAAAATCTGCTCCATTAGTTGATTTTGTATTATTTGTTTTTCCTTGTTTTCGTTCTTTTGCGTAACTCAAAGAGTTTTGATAGGCAATTTCAGAAATCCCCAAGCCTTGAATTCCTACAACAATTCTCTCTAAATTCATCATAGTAAACATTGCGTTTAAGCCTTTATTCTTCAATCCGATCATATAACCAGTTGCACCATCAAAATTTAATACACATGTAGCAGAACCTTTAATTCCCATTTTACTTTCTATAGATCCTGTAGAAACTCCATTTCTAGCTCCAATAGATCCATCTTCATTTACTAAAAATTTAGGCACTAAGAATAAACTTATTCCTTTTGTGCCTGCTGGTGAGTCAGCTGCTTTTGCAATAACTAAGTGGATAATATTTTCAGTTAAATCTTGATCACCTGATGTAATAAAAATTTTCTGTCCACTTAACTTAAAAGTTCCATCAGATTGCTCAATAGCTTTAGTTTTTAAAAGACCTAAATCAGTTCCACAAACTGGTTCAGTAAGGCACATCGTACCACTCCATTTTCCTTCAACCATTTTTGGAAGGTATTTTTCTTTTATTTCATCTGTAGCGTGATGAAAAATACAATTATATGCACCAATACTTAACTCACTATAAAGTTTAAATGATAAACTTGCAGATGATAACATTTCGTCAAAAAAAGCACTTACGGTTTTTGGCATTCCTTGTCCTCCATATTTTGGATCACAAGAAAGTGAAGTCCAACCATCTTCTATATATTTAGAATAAGCTTCTTTGTAGCCTGGTGGTGTTCTAACCACACCATTCTCTAGAACTGTTGGATTTTCATCACCTGATTTTGCTAATGGTAATATTAAGTTTTGATTAATCTTGGCTGCTTCTTCTAAAATATCTTTTACTAATTCTGAATTAACCTCTTTATACTTTTCAAGATCATTATAATTTTTATTATTTCTTAATTTATCAAAAAGAAACATCATGTCTTCGACTGGAGCAGTATAATTTGGCATTCCAGAACTCTAGAATAATTATTTAATTATTGCAATTTTGAAATGATTGCATCACCCATAGCTGATGTTGATACTTCTTTTTTTCCCTGAGAAAGAATATCTTTTGTTCTAAGACCATCATTTAAGACATCTTGCACAGCTTTTTCTAAAGCATCAGCTTCACTATCTAAATCTAAAGAGTATCTTAAAGCCATTGCAAAACTTAAAATTGAAGCTATTGGGTTTGCGATTTCTTTTCCAGCAATATCTGGTGCAGAACCATGAATAGGCTCATACATAGCTCTCATTTCTCCATCTTTATTTTTTGCACCTAAAGAAGCAGATGGTAATAAACCTAGAGATCCCGTTAACATTGAGGCTTGATCGGAAAGCATGTCTCCAAATAAATTGTCCGTAACAATTACATCAAACTGCTTTGGGTTTTTTAATAATTGCATTGCACAATTATCAGCAAGCATATGACTTAATTCTACATCTTTATATTCTTTGTCGTGTAGTTCTTGAACTTCTTCTTTCCAAAGTTGTCCTGCTTCCATTACATTTGACTTTTCACATGAAGTAACTCTTTTTGATCTCTTTCTTGCTAAATCAAAAGCTACTTTTGCAACTCTAACTATTTCGCTAGTTGTGTATGAATGGGTATTAATCCCTTTTCTTTCACCATTTTCTATCGGCTTAATTCCTCTTGGTTCACCAAAATAAATTCCACCTGTTAATTCTCTGACTATCATAATATCTAATCCAGACACGATTTCTGGTTTTAAGGTTGAGGCATCAACTAATTGTTCAAAACAAATTGCAGGTCTTAAATTTGCAAATAGTTTTAATTCTTTTCTTAATTTTAATAAGGCTCTTTCAGGCTTTTTTGAAAACTCTAAGTTATCCCATTTTGGTCCACCAACTGCACCTAACATAACAAATTCACTTTCTAGAGCTTTGTAAAAAACTTCATCCGTGATTGGTGTCCCATGTTTGTCATAAGAACAACCTCCAGCTAAATCTTCATCAATTTCAAAATCTAGAGATTTATTTGAATTCAACCATAAAATAACTTTTTTAACTTCTTGAATAACCTCGGGTCCAATACCATCCCCAGGAAGAAGTAAAATTTTTCTTTTTTTAATTTTTATCATTAAATATCCATGGTTTATTATTTTTTAGATTTTCTTCAAAAGTTATAATTTTTTCTTTTTTGGCTAACGATAGTGCAATATCATCAAGTCCTTCTAACAAACATTTTTTCTTAAAAGGATCAATATCAAACTTGATTTCACTATTTCCAAAAATTATTTTTTCTTCATTTAAGTCTATTGAAATTTCTTCTTTTCTTTTTGAATACTCTGATAATTCTTTTATTTTTTCTTCTGGCAGAGTAATTGGTAAAATTCCATTTTTGAAACAGTTGCTGTAAAAAATATCGGCATAACTAGAGCTTATCACACATGTTATTCCAAAATCTAGAAGTGCCCAAGGTGCATGTTCTCTTGATGAGCCACAGCCAAAATTTTTTCCTGCGATTAATATTTTTGATTGATTGTGAGGTTTTTGATTTAGAATAAAATCTTTAATTTCATTTCCATTATCATCGTATCTCATTTCAAAAAATAAGTTTTTTCCTAACCCTGTTCTTTTAATCGTTTTAAGAAATTGTTTTGGAATAATCATATCTGTATCAATATTTACTATTGGTAAATATGCTGGGATACTAGTAAGTGAATTAAATTTTTGCATTTTAGTTTTGATACTTTCTAACATCATCTAAGTTTCCAGAAATTGCAGCTGCAGCTGCCATTCCAGGACTTACTAAATGTGTTCTTCCACCTCTACCTTGTCTTCCTTCAAAGTTTCTGTTTGAAGTTGAGGCACATCTTTCTCCTGGTTTTAATTTATCAGCATTCATTGCAAGACACATAGAACAGCCAGGCTCTCTCCATTCAAAACCTGAAGCTATAAATATTTTATCTAAACCTTCCTGCTCTGCTTGTTCTTTAACCAAACCTGAGCCCGGAACAACCATTGCCTGAACATGGGACGCTTTCTTTTTATCTTTTAATATTTTGGCAGCTTCCCTTAAATCTTCAATTCTACCATTTGTGCAACTTCCTATGAAAACCTTATCAATCTTAATATCTGTAGCTAGTGTATCAGCTTTTAAGCCCATATAATTTAATGATCTTTCTAAAGAGTTCTTTTTATCTTCATCTTGTTCATTTTTAGGATTTGGAACTTTGCCATCTATAGTGATTACATCTTGTGGAGAGGTTCCCCAAGTAATCATCGGTAAAATATCTTCTGCAACTAAGTTGATTTCTTTATCAAATTTAGCTCCATCATCAGTTTTTAAACTTTCCCAATATTTCATAGCCTTATCCCAATTTTCATTTTTTGGAGACATCGGTTTACCCTTTAAATATTCAAATATTTTTTCATCAGGAGCAATTAACCCTGCTCTTGCTCCTCCTTCAATAGTCATATTGCAAATAGTCATTCGTTGCTCTACGCTTAAAGATGAAATTAGACTGCCGGCATACTCAATAACTGATCCTGTTCCTCCCGCAGTTCCAATATTTCCTATAATTTGTAAGATTACATCTTTAGAGGTAACTCCAATAGGAAGTTTTCCGTTAACATTGATTCTAAAATTTTTTGCTTTTTTTTGTACTAATGTTTGCGTTGCTAGAACATGTTCTACTTCTGAGGTCCCAATTCCAAATGCCAAAGCACCAAATGCACCATGTGTTGCCGTGTGGCTATCTCCACAAACAATTACTGTACCAGGTTGTGTAAAACCTTGTTCTGGACCAATTATGTGAACAATTCCTTGTCTCTTGTCATTCATTCCTAAATATTGAACTCCAAATTCCTTACAATTGCTTTCTAAGGTATCTACTTGAATTTTAGACTCTGCATCCGCTATTCCTTTAGATCTATCAGTAGTTGGAACATTATGGTCTGCAACTGCTAGTGTTAAGCCAGGTTGTCTAACTTTTCTATTAGAGTTTCTTAATCCTTCAAAAGCTTGTGGGCTTGTTACTTCATGTACTAAATGTCGATCAACAAATAATAGTGCTGTACCATCATCTTGTTGATCTACTAAATGATCATTCCAAATTTTATCGTAAAGAGTTAAAGGCATTGAAAAAAAAATTATTTTTTTTCTTCTGATTTTTCTATTTTTGGTTCTGCTTGAACTTCTGCTTGTTTTACAGGTTCTACTTGAACTTCTGTTTGTTTTTCTGCTTCTACAGCCACTGGTGCTAAAGTTTCTTCTGTTACCATTTCTGGTTTGACATCAACTTCTATACCAATTTTTTTTCTAATTTTTTCTGCAATTCTAGCTGATTTACCTGTTCTGTCTCTTAGGTAATATAATTTTGCTCTTCTAACTTTACCATGACGGATAACTGTAATTGTATCTATAACAGTACCATATAGTGGAAATGTTCTTTCAACACCTTCACCAAATGAAATTTTTCTAACTGTGAATGAAGAATTTATATCTCTGTTTTTTCTAGCTATACACACACCTTCAAAATATTGAATTCTATCTTTTTTACCCTCTGTAATTCTAACACCAACTTTTATTACATCTCCTGGAAAAAAATCTGGGATTTTCTTCTCAGATAGTATTTTTTTAACGTTTAGTTGATTTATTTCTTCAATTGTTTTCATATTAGTATTTATCAAATTAATTTTTCTTATATTTTTCCCATAAATCTGGTCTTCGGACGCGTGTTATAGCCTCTGATTGTGATAAACGCCAGTCTTTAATTTTGTTGTGATCTCCTGATAATAGCACTTCTGGAACGCTTTTTTCCTCCCAAATTTGAGGTTTTGTGTATTGAGGATACTCCAAAAGTCCGTTCTCAAAACTCTCATCAGTCTTTGATTGTTCATTTCCCAAGACACCTGGAAGCAATCTTAGAACACTATCTAGTACAACAAATGCTGCTGTTTCACCTCCTGATAAAATAAAATCTCCTATGCTAAGTTCCTCTATATTCCTTGTAGATAACAACCTTTCATCAACACCTTCAAAATGACCACAAATTAAACTAATAGATTTTTCTTTAGACAGTTCTAGTGCTAATTTCTGATCAAGCTTTTTTCCTTTTGGTGATAAATAAAAAATTCTTTCTCCTTCTTTTTTATTTTCATCAAGAGATTTTGCTAAAATGTCAGCTTTCAACAACATTCCAGATCCACCTCCAAAAGGGGTGTCGTCTACTGTTTTATGTTTGTCCTCAGCAGCCTCTCTAAAATTTACAACTTTTAAATCCCAAATTTTATTTGTTAAAGCTTTTCCATATAGCCCTTTATTTAAAGGGCCAGGAAAAAAATCAGGATAGAGTGTGAATATCTGAGCTTGCCACATGAATCCAACTATTTAGCTTCTTCCTTTGGAGCTTCTGCTGCTGGTGCTGCTTCTGCTTTAGGAGCTTCTTCCTTTGGAGCTTCTGCTGCTGGTGCTGCTTCTGCTTTAGGAGCTTCTTCCTTTGGAGCTTCTGCTGCTGGTGCTGCTTCTGCTTTAGGAGCTTCTTCCTTTGGAGCTTCTGCTGCTGGTGCTGCTTCTGCTTTAGGAGCTTCTTCCTTTGGAGCTTCTGCTGCTGGTGCTGCTTCTGCTTTAGGAGCTGCTGCTGGTGCTGCTTCGTCTCCTTCTTTTTTTCTTTCTTTTTTAGGAATAGCTTTACTTGGATTACTACCGTTTGCAGGCATTGCTATAATACCATTTTCACCTAAAATTCTTGCAACTCTAGTAGTTGGTTGAGCACCTTGACCTAACCAATATTTAATTCTTTCTGCTTCTAGTCCTACTCTTTCTTTTTTATCTTTTGGTAAAAGTGGATTAAAGAATCCTACCTTCTCAATAAATCTTCCATCTCTTGCACGACGACTGTCAGCTATAACTACTTTATATACTGGTCTTTTCTTTGTTCCACCTCTTGATAGTCTTATTTTTATCATTTTTTTTCCTTTTTTTATTTAAGTTGATTTAGTAGCTCTGGAGGTATTCCTTTATCAGACATACCCTTCAGGTTTCCTTTTGACATCTTCTTCATCATTTCAGACATCATTTTAAATTGCTTAAGCAATTTATTGATAGTGGCCGCATCTGTTCCAGAGCCATTAGCAATTCTTTTTTTCCTAGAACCATCTATGATTTTAGGATTCCCTCTTTCTTTTTTGGTCATAGACAAAATTATTGCTTCGTTTTGAGTAATAATACTTTCATCAATTCCCGCAGCATCCATCTGTGACTTCATCTTTGAAACACCTGGCATAAATGACATTATTCCCTCTATACCACCCATTTTTTTCATTTGTCTTAATTGGGATAGATAGTCCTCCATAGAAAATTGTCCTTTTTTCAAATTTTCTTCAGCTTTTTTTAAATTTTCTTCACCAAGATCTTCTGCTGCTTTTTCTACAAGGGAAACAATATCTCCCATTCCTAGTATTCTATTTGCTATTCTGTCTGGATGAAAAACTTCTAAGTTTTCTATTTTTTCTCCTACCCCTAAAAACTTAATTGGCACTTGAGAAACATATTTCATACTAAGAGCTGCACCACCTCTTGCATCACCATCGGCTCTAGTTAAAACAATACCTGTTAAGTTTACCGTATTTTTAAATTCTTTTGCAACTTCTGCAGCAACTTGCCCTGTTAAAGAATCTGCAACTAAAAATGTTTCAGTTGGATTGATTATATTCTCTATTTGTTTAATTTCGCTCATCATCTGAAGGTCAATTTGAGTTCTACCAGCTGTATCAAACAATATAATTTCTGCTCCATTTAAGCTTGCAGCACTAACTGCTCTTCTACAAATGTCTGCTGGTAATTGTCCTTCAATTATAGGAAGTGTTAAAATATTATTTTGTTCTCCTAGAGACCTTAATTGTTCTTGGGCAGCAGGCCTGTAAACATCAAGGCTAACCATCATTATCTTTTTCTTTTTATTTTTTTCTAAGTATTTGGCTAATTTTGCTGTTGTTGTAGTTTTACCAGAACCTTGAAGACCAACTAGCATCATTGGAACTGGTGGAACTGCATTTAAATTAATATCTGTATTGCTTTCGCCTAAAAGGCTTACTAGTTCATCATAAACAATTTTAACAACCATATCTCCTGGTGAAGTTGATCTGATTATCTCTTGACCTAATACTTTAGGTTTAACTTTTGTTATAAAATCTTTAGCTACATCTAAAGAGACATCAGCTTCTAAGAGGGCCTGCCTAATAGCCCTTAAACCTTCATCTACTTGCTTTTCGTCAAGTGAAGGTGCTTTTTTTAAAGAAGAAAAAATTTCTTCGAATTTATTTGTTAAGTTTTCAAACATATTTATTACGCACAGCAGTTTCGCACTAGTGGGCGAATATCGCTGACTAGTGTTGATCTCTTTGTTTCCAAAGACACCACAAATTTAACGTTTTTGTGGAAACGAAATCAACCTATAATAGAGGTTCAAAAAGTCAATAAATAAGTTAAATATCTGTATATGGATATTAAAGCATTTAAAATGGATGGTTTAGGCAATGATTTTGTAATTATTGATCAAAGAAGCCAAGATTTTAATTTAGATAAAGATCAAATAATTAAGATATGTGATCGTAGTTTTATTGGATGCGATCAACTCATCCTAATTAAGAAAAATAAAGAAATAGATGCAAATGTAGAATTTTTTAATTCAGATGGAAGCATATCTGGTGCTTGTGGAAATGGCACTAGGTGTGTGGCAGATCTTCTATCAAAAGAAAGTGGTAAAAAAGAAATAACGCTCTTAACAACTTCTGGCTCACTAAAATCAAAAATTTTAGGAAATAATTTAGTCGAGACTGAAATTGGAATACCAAAAGTTAATTGGCAAGAAATTCCATTAAGTAAGCAGCTAGATACTCAAGACTTAAAAATTGAAATTATAGATAGAAATACTACCAAACATATTGGTGGAATAGCCATAAATGTAGGCAATCCGCACATAATTTTTTTTGTAGATGATATTGAAGCATTTGACTTAAAAAATATTGGTCCGAAAATTGAAAATCATCCTCTATTTCCTGAAAAATGTAATGTGACCCTGGCCAAAGTTATAAATAGAAATTTAATAAAAGTAAAAGTTTGGGAAAGAGGAGCTGGACTTACCAAGGCTTGTGGGACGGCAGCTTGTGCAACAGCTGTTGCAGCTAACATTAATAATCTGGTAGAAAAAACTACAGATATAGAGTTTGCATTAGGTAATTTAACAATTTCTATTGATGAAAGAAATAGCATTCATATGAAAGGACCTGTGTCTGATATTAAAAATATCAACATTAAGTTATAATGGGAATTTTTGATAAATTTAAAATTGGTTTTAAGAAAAGTGCTTCTGCATTTACATCTGGTTTAAGAGATATAATTGTAAAAAAAGAAATAGATGACAAAACATTAGATCAAATTGAAGAATATTTGATTCAATCAGATGTTGGTCTTGTTGCAGCTGAAGAAATTAAAAAAATTATTGCTCAAGAAACAATTAACCCCAAAAAAGATATTATGCATGAGGTAAACTTGATTCTTAGAAACTATATAGTTACTTTAATGAAACCTTTGGAAAATGAGAATTTTTTTAATAAAAAAGAAAAACTTAATGCAGTCCTAGTATCTGGAGTTAACGGGGTTGGAAAAACAACAACTATTGGAAAAGTTGGTAAAATTTTAAAATCTAATGGTAACAAAGTTATGTTTTCTGCCTGTGATACGTTTAGAGCAGCTGCTATAGAACAATTAGAAAGTTGGGCTATTAAAATTGATGTGCAAATTACAAAATCTACTCAAGGATCTGATCCAGCATCAGTTGCCTACAAGGCAATAGAAGAGGCATTAAAGAACGATTTTAACCATGTTTTGATCGATACGGCAGGGAGATTACAAAATAAAAAAAATTTAATGGAAGAATACAAAAAAATTGCCCATGTAACAAAAAAAATAGATCCAGATGCTCCTCACGATGTAATCCTAGTACTTGACGCAACCTCTGGCCAAAATGTTATCAGTCAAGTTGAAGAGTTTAACAAAATTATACCTCTTACTGGTTTGATAATGACAAAATTAGATGGTACTGCAAAAGGAGGAATTTTATTAGCCCTTGCTAAAAAATATAAACTTCCAATAATCGCTCTTGGACTTGGTGAAAAAGAAGATGATTTACAAATTTTTAATGCAGAAAAATTTGCAGAAGCATTTACTCAAATTAATTGATTAAATTATTCGAGATTAAAGGTTTATAATAATTACATTTATAATTTTCTTTTAATTGTGAGTGACCACAGTTTTTTGCGATCGATGAAATTATAAATTCAAATTTTCCACTAGAAGGATATTGATTTAACTTTTTATTAGTAATATCGAATTGAAAATTTTTATTAATATTTTTAATAGCACTAATCATAACTAGTGTATTATTATCTTTTAATAAATAATAAGCAAAATCCTCTGGGAACACTGGAAAATCATACTCTTCTAAAAAAAATTTAGCCTTTGAAGGAAACCACTCGTATGAAATTAGAGGAAGTGAAGTTTTTGTTTTATAGTTATAGATATAAAGATCCTGAGGAAAATCAGTTATATAATTAGATTCTTCACCTCGTGCTAAAATAGGTTTTTCTCTAGTTTTAAAATAAAGACTAAAATTTTCATCATGTGAATTCATCTGACCTATATGAAAAAAATTATCTGCAGAATAATCTTTTTCATCCGCATAAGTAAAATTAGCTACAAAGATTATAATGAATAAAGTCCTAACAATTTTTTTCATACTTATTGTATAAATATGAAATTTGTAAATTATTTGTTTAGATTGTGGCTTAATTTATTTAAACTTTTCTCTTAACTATATATACCCCGCCAAAAACAAGAGCTGTTCCTATGTAATGATAATACTCGAGCTGCTCATTGAAGAATAAAACTCCATAAATGGCACTATAAACTGTAAAAATGTAAAAAGTAAAACCAGTTATAGATGCCCCAAGTTTTTTTTGCGCCATTGTGTACAAGGTAAAAGCTATAATTCCTGGTGAAATAGCTGCAAATAAAACCCACATAAAAAAATCAGAATTAAATACAGTTCTTACAAAAAAAGCCTCTTCGATTAGATAAAATGGGAGCAAGCTAACCACTCCAAAAAATGCAATCAAAGTGAATCTATCAAAAATTTTTAGATTAGTTTTCCAATAAAATAGATAGATAGAATAAAGAGCCCAACCTATTGCAGAAGCTAGCATCCAGAGGTCGCCAATTGTGAATTTAAGACTAATTAATAAAGATAAATCACCTTTAATAATAATGGCAAAAACACCTATTAAACATGAAACTAGTCCAATAATTCTAAGAAGATTTATTTTTTCCTTAAAAAATAAACTTAAGATTATGATTATAAAAATTGGAGAAGAGGAATATATAATTCCCATGTTGGTAACGGTTGTTGTTTGACCAGCTAAAAATGGAAAAGCTCCACAAACTCCACAACCCATCGATCCAATGAAAAATATTCTTTTATATTCTTGTTTTACAAACTTAAAATTTTTTTTTAAAGAACTGTATGTAAATGGTAGTAATATTAAAAAAACTGCAGTCCATCTCTAAAAAGCTAAAGATATTGGAGGAACATACTCAACCCCACCTCTTGCAACGATTAAGTTGCTAGCCATAAAAATTGGTTGAATAAATAATAATAAGAAAGGTAAATAGCTATTTTTAGAATTATTCACTTAAAGGAAGATTTAATTCTTATCGAAAAAAGCTTCGTAGAACATCATAAAAATTGCTACTGCCATTAAAATAAACACTGGCAATATATCCCAAAATCCTATCATTGAAGATCTAGTTAAAGTTGTTGCAAGACCTATAAGAAATAATGTTGCAAGACCTGATCCTAATAGAGTTGTTATTTTATTTAGCATATTTTTTACAATTTTTTTCCAGCCAGTTGGCTACACCTAGAAATCTTAAATCATCTAGCTTGTCTCCAATTAACTGTATACCTAATGGTAAATTATTTTCTCCAACAAGTAAAGGTAATGAAATAGATGGTAGACCCATATAAGTCCAAATAGTACAAAATTCGGGGCTACCAGTGCTCTTGAGACCCTTAGGTGCAACCCCTGCTGATGATGGAGTTAACACCCCATGGTAATCTTCAAAAACCTCTTTATAAGACTCATAACTTCTCTTCATAAAATCTATCGCTTCAGCATATTCTTTGGCTGAGTATTTTAGTCCTCTTTCAATTGCACTGACCATTTCTTTAGAAAGATGTTTTTTTGATTTTTTATAATAACCTTGAAAATTATTTGCCATATCTGTTTCATGAATTATTTTATGGTATTTTGGAATATCATCAAAATAAGAAGGGGTATCGAATACTTCAATATTTTTTTTAAAAGTTTTTATAAAGAACTCAAAAGATTTTTGAGATTCTTTATCAATATTTTTCCAATTTTTAGTTTTATAAAAAATAAATTTTGGCTCATAAAGTGGTCCTTTTTTACAAACAGTTAACATTTCATCTGCCGCATAATGAATAGTTGATGGATCGTATAAATCTTTTTTTATTAGTGATTTTGCAAATAGGGCAACATCTTCTACCGTTTTTCCAAATACTCCGATGTGATCTAATTTATCAGATTGTCTCATCACTCCACTTCGTGAAATTAACCCATAAGAGGGCTTATAACCAACAACTCCACAGTAAGAAGCAGGTCTAATAATTGAGCCGTTAGTTTGTGATCCAATTGATAATGGTGCCATATGTGCTGCTATAACAGCCGCAGAGCCACTTGATGATCCTCCAGGTGTTCTTGAATTATCATGTGGGTTAGTAGTTTTGCCTGGGTGAAAATATGCAAGTTCAGTGGTTACAGTCTTTCCCATTACTATTGCTCCCTCAATCTTAAGTAGATTAACAACTTCAGAATCTTGTGAGCTTGGCATTTTTTTTCTGACAGGAGAACCACATTCAGTAGGCATTTCAAAAGTACCTATTATATCTTTAACTGCTATTGGTAGACCGTGCAAAGACCCAAGAGGTTTTCCTGATTTTCTATACTCATCTGCTTCAGCAGCTTTTTCTAAAAGCTTTTTTTTATCAAAATATTCCCACGCTTTTACATCTTTTTCAAATTTTTCAATTCTCTCAATATATTGATTACAAACCTCTACTGAAGAAATCTGACCCGATTTTAAGTGCTCAACTAATTTATTAGTTGTTAGAGTAAATATATTTAACATTTTAAATTATTTAGTTTGCAAATAACGTTTCTGGTAGCCACAAAGCAATACCTGGAAACATATACATAAGAAACATAGCAAATATTACTATTCCTAAGAAAGGCATAATTCCGGCAAATATTTCCATCAATTCAACATTTTTCTTTTGAACGCCCTTTAAGTAATAAGCGGACATGGCCATAGGAGGTGTTAAAAATGATGTTTGTAAATTTAGAGCGATTAACATTGCAAAGAAATATGGATTAACATCAAACACCTCAAGTAAGGGTAAAAATATTGGAACAAATATAATTAAAATTTCAGTCCATTCTAATGGCCATCCTAAAAGAAAAATTATTACTTGAGTAATAATTAAAAATTGCCAAGTTGATATTTCAATTGATGTAAAAAAATGTTCAAAAATTTCATGACCTCCTAGATAAGAAAATACAGAAGAAAAAGTCCAAGAACCAATAAACAACCACATGATCATTGCTGTAGTTTTTGCTGTTAGAAAAACAGATTCTTTAAAACTTTGCCACTTAAGTGTTTTGTAAAACCAAGATAACAATATAGCACCAAACGCTCCTGCTGCTGCTGCCTCTGCTGGCGTTGCAATACCTGCTAAGATTGTTCCAAGCACTAACATAATTAATCCAAAAAGAGGAACAAAAGAAACCAATACTTCTTTTAAAATTTCAGCTCTTGGCGGAATATCTTCTGCTCTTGGCTTAGGTGCAATTGATGGTTGGAGCCAAGCTCTACCCACTGCATAAGTTATATATAGTCCTGCAAGTAAAAGTCCTGGAAAAATTGCTGCAGCAAATAATCTCAAAGGAGATAGCTGAGCAATTACTGAATAAACAATTAACATAATACTAGGTGGTATTAAAATACCCAAACATCCACCCGCACAAATTACTCCTGAAGCAAATTTTTTATCATATCCTGCTTTAACCATCGCAGGCCAAGCAAGTAGACCCATTAAAGTTACAACAGCACCAATGATTCCAGTTGCTGTTGAAAATAAAGTACACGTTATTAGAGCAGCTACTGCCATTGAAGCTGGCAATCTATGAGCCGCAAGTCTTATTGCAAAAAATAATTTTGATACAATTCCGGCTCTTTCAACTAAATATCCCATAAATAAAAATAGTGGGACGGCGGTGAGCACGTTATTATCCATAACGGTGTATGTATTTTTTACAAATAATGAAAATATCCTATTATCAAATATGTGATCCATTAAAGCAGGATCGTAATAAGCATAATATCCAAAACCTATTCCCATTGCCATTAAAGTGAAGGCAATTGGAAAACCTAATAGCACTGCAAATAAAAATAGCCCCATCATTAAGATGGCAACTTCTGGGTTTGTTAGACTAAATAACATCTTTTTGATCCTCGTCTTGTGCTGTTCTCATTAAGATTTGTTCTGTTTCTTCTGCAACAACCATTCTTGCTGGCCAATGTCCAGTTTTAATACAAATAATTGCTCTAAACACTTCAGCAATTCCCTGAATAACCAAAAATACTCCTGCAGCTGGTATCAGAGATTTTACCATATAAATATTAATTTGGGCTGGGCTACTCCAACTAGTCTCTTTTATCTTCCAAGCAAGTGCTGCATATTCATAACCATAAAATGCTAAAGCCACGACGCCAGGAAAAAAGAAAATAAAATAAAGTACTAAATCAATATAGCCTTGTGTTCTTGGTTTAAATAATCTGTAAATTACATCACCTCTAACATGAGATTCTGTCGCTAAACAATAAGCACCTGACATCATCAATATTGCACCATACATCTGCATACTAAAGTCAAAATTCCAAAGTGTTGGCTTATTAAATACGTATGCCATCATAACTTCGTAACAAGTTCCACCCATTAAAATAACAATACACCAAGAGAAAGCCTTGCCTATTGAGGTACTTAATGTGTCAGCAAATTTTATGTAGGCTCTCATCATGGTTTAAATAGGATACTCTAATTTTGTTAAAAACTGTACTATAAAAAAGGGGGCCGAGACCCCCTTTTTAAAATATTAAAAAGTTAATTAGATTTTAACTTTTCCAATTGGACCAAACTCATTTTCATAAGCTAGTTTGTAATTAGGCTGATTCATCAGCAAGTACTTCATTACTTTCTTAGCATATGCTTTTTGAGAGTCGATTACCTTCTTGAAGAATGCATCTTTTGCAGAGAATTCTCCAACAATTTTATCCCAACCTTTTAACTGTTCAGCTAAAATGGCATCAGACGTTTGGTAAACGTTAACCTTATGTGTGTTCATCAAATCAGCTAAACTGTCAGAATATCTAACAAGCGCTTTGAAGTAGTTATCTGTATTCGCAGCATAAGCAGCGTTTTTTAAGATAGCTTGATGAGCAGGTGAAAGGCTGTTCAGTCTCTTCGTGTTCATAGGAATTTCAAACATCTCTTGAGATTGGTGGAAACTTCCTAAGTGATAGTGTTTAGAGACATCTTGCATTCCAAACTGTGAGTCTGATGTTGGGTTGTTAAACTCAGCAGCATCAATCAAACCAGTTTTCATTGCTGGTTGAATCTCACCACCTGGTAATTGTCTTACGACCATTCCCATAGCAGTTAAAACGTTAGTCGCTAGACCAACTGTTCTATACTTCATACCTTTAACATCAGATACTTTAGTTACGTTCTTTTTGAACCAACCAAAAGGTTGTGCTGGCATAGGCATATGAAAGAAACCTGTGTAGTTAAATCCAACACTAGCTACTGCTTCTTCATATAGTTTTCTTCCTCCACCATACTCCATCCATCCCATAACTTCTTGAGATGACATTCCGTATGAAGGACCAGTTCCAAAAAGTGAAGCTGCAGCGTTTTTACCGTACCAATATGCAGTCACCCAGTGACCCATATCAACGATTCCATCGCTTACCGCCGCTCCGATTTCTGAAGTTTTAACAATTGCGTTTACAGGCTGAAGATCAATTTTAAGTGATCCACCTGACATATCGCTAACCATGTTACAGTAGTCTTGCGCCATTTCAAAAAAGATGTTTGCGCCTGAAGGCCAAGCAGCTTGCATTTTTAATGTAACGTGTCCGTCTGCAGTTGCAATATTAGGCATTGCTACAGCTGTTGCTGCTGCTGCACCTGTAACTGCTGCTGCTTTAAAGAACTTACGTCTTGAAGGTGTTGTAGCCTTCAAAGATTTTTTATCTTTAATCATTATTTCTCCTCTATTAGTATTTGTTAATTAACAATATGAACTTAATTATAATTGAGCTTAGGAGTCTAGGGAGAAAATGACGCTTTAATGTCATTTTACAATCTGAGATAGAAAAATAATGCTAAATTTAAATTAATTTTTCATCTTCATATACACAACATCTTTCAGCAGGAATATGTAAGCTTATACTGTCTGAAGGTACTTCAGTTTCTCTATTGATTTTAGATTTGATTGTAAGATTTCCAGCTTTAGCCGTTAGAAGTTTATAATTTCCAAGATCTTCTACTTTATCTACCTTTGCAGATAACACATTGTCTTTTTGTTTTTCTGCTAATTTTATATATTCGGATCTTATTCCCAATTTAACATTTTTATTTTTTAACTTTGTTAGATCTGTTGTTGTTTTAATTAAAGTATCATTAATTTTAACACTATTATTAGATGATACTTCTGTTTCAAATAAATTCATTGCAGGAGATCCTATAAAGTATCCAACAAAAGTAGTATTTGGTCTTTCAAACAATTCTTTGGGAGTTCCTGTTTGAACCACTTCACCCTCACTCATAACTATTATATTATCTGCAAAAGTCATCGCTTCATTTTGATCATGGGTTACATAAACTAAAGTTGTTTTATATTGCTCATTTATTTCTTTAAGATTTCTTCTTAATTTAAATTTTAAATCAGGATCTATAACTGTTAATGGCTCATCCATTAAAACTGCTGCCACATCTTCTCTTACAAGTCCTCTACCAAGAGAAATTAATTGTTTTTGATCGGCAGTAAGTTTTCTAGCAGGCAAATTTAAGAAAGATTTTAAATTTAATGTTTCTGCAACAGAATTAACTCTTTCCTGAACTATTTCTTTAGAAAAATCTCTACATCTAAGTGGAAAAGCTAAATTATCATATACTGTCATAGTATTGTAGATCACTGGAAATTGAAAAACTTGAGCAATATTTCTACTTTCAGTTTTAAGATCTGTAACATCTTTGTCGTCAAATAATATTTTGCCAGATGAAGGCCTTACTAGACCTGATACAATATTTAACATTGTTGTTTTACCGCATCCAGATGGACCTAAAATTGCATATCTCTTTCCATCTTCCCAAGTCATTGAAAAAGGGTTTAGTGCATAAGTTGGGTTAGCATCGTTTGGATTATATGAATGAGATATCTTATTTAAATTAATTTTAGACATTACTGCCCCCAAATGGAGATGAAGCTAAATTTCCAGTTTCATCAAATGCGTAAGCTTTGTTTGATCTAAAATTAATTTTAACTTTATCGTGGATTTTAAAATCCATAACTTCTTCTATACTGGTTATAATTTTTGCATTTCCTCTAGTAAGATGGAGTAAAGTTTCTGAACCACTAATTTCTGCAAGCTCTACTTCAAACTCAAACCCATTATCATTTAATTCAACATCTGATGCTCTTATACCAAAATTAAAATTTTTATCTTTTATTTTAGATAGATGATGTGGAATATCTATTTCAATATCTTCGAATTTTATTTTATTAGAATCTATGTCAGCTTTTAAAATGTTCATTGGTGGGTCATTTGAAATAGCTGCAACCTTTAGATTTTTAGGGTTTTCAAATATTTCTTTTGCAGCACCCACTTGGAGTACTCTACCATCATCAAGAACAATGACTTCACCATTAAGTTCCATTGCTTCTCTAGGATCCGTCGTTGAAAAAACTACAATACTCTCTTCTGATAGGCCATTAATGAATATGTTTTTAAACTCTTCACGCAACTGCTCTCTTAACTTGTAATCTAAATTAACCAATGGCTCATCCAATAATAAAATTTTAGCATTTTTTACCAGTGATCTTGCAACTGAAACTCTTTGTTGTTGACCACCTGATAATTCTTGAATTTTTCTTTTTTCATAGCCTTCTAATCCTACTAATTTTAAAGAATTAAAAACTTCATCGTTAATCTTTTGAGAATCTAAACCTCTCTGTTTTAATGGAAAGGCTATATTTTCAAAAACATTTAAGTGAGGGTAGTTAATGAATTGCTGATAAACCATAGCAATATTTCTTTCCCATACTGGTATCTCTAAAAAATTCTTACCTTCAAATTTAATTGTTCCACTATCTGGCATAAGTAGTCCAGCTATTGTTTTTAATAAGGTCGTTTTCCCAGAAAGTGTTCTTCCTAAAATCGTATATAATTTTCCCTTTTCAAAATTAAAAGAGATTTTTCTTAACTGTAGCTCTTCAGTTAATTTGTATGATAAATTTTCTCCAACTAAATTCATTATTTAATTGCTCCAGACAAATTTCCTTTTGACAAATATCTTTCAACAATAAATGCAACTACAATTAATGGTGCAACAGAAACTAATGCAGAAGCGGATAAACTCCACCATGGTGTAATTGAAGAATTTAAGGCAACTATTTTAACTGGTAATAATTGTACTTCGGTAAAAGTTAGAATAAATGCAAAGAAGAAATCGATCCATCCAAATATTATACAAAACATTCCAGCAACAATTAAACCTGGTATTGAATTTGGTAATACAACTTTAAAAAATGCTTGGTAAGGATTACATCCATCTATTAATGCCGTTTCATCTATTTCTCTCGGTACCTTATTAAAGAAATCAACCATAATCCAAACTGCTATAGGCATTAACAAAACGATATAAACAACTATCAGCCCAATTAGACTGTCTAATAAATTGACTGCTCCTAAAAATAAGAAGAAAGGTATTGATAAAACAATTGGTGGCATAATTCTTTGAGATATAAAAAAGAAGGTAATGTCATTATTTTTTATGGGACCTGCTTTAAAAGTATATCTTGAAAGTGCATAGGCAGATAAAGTTCCAAGGATTATGCTTATTAAACTAGCAGTACATGTTACAAACAGACTATTAAAATAAGGCTCAACAATATCTACCCCTCCTTGTGCTGGTGATTTAATTAAGACCCTCCAACCTTCTAAGTTTGGTTCAAAATCAACCCATGGAATATAAGTAACACCTCCATTAACTGAATTAAAATCTTTGAAGGAAGTTGTAAGCGCCCAAAGAAAAGGTGCCACAACAAATACTGTCCAAATTGTTATAAAAAAATATTTTAAGAATGTGTATAATTTTCCCATATCTAATCTTTGAGTAATAATTTAGTTAATACTTTTGCAATAACAGTTAAGCTTATGATCATTATTATTAAATATGTGAATGACATTGAAGCTGCATAGCCCATTTGAAACTCTCTCAATCCCTTAATAAAAATATAAAAGCTTGAAGTCTCAGTTGAAGTTCCTGGACCACCAGAGGTTAATACGTAAACCGTATCCATTATCTTTGAGGCTTCAATCAATCTGATAATAATTGCACCAATAGATATAGGTGCCATTAATGGAAATGTTACATAAATAAATTTTCTAATTGGGCTAGCTCCATCAATTGCAGCTGCCAAAAAGGGTTCTTTTGGAAGTGATAAAAGACCTGCTAGTAATAATAAAAACATAAATGGTGTCCACTGCCAAACCTCAACAATAATAACTGTGAATTTAGCTAAGGTAGGATCTGTAAGCCATTTTGGTGAAAAACCAAAATTCCCTAAAATATCATTTACTGGGCCAAGAGACTCATGAAAAAAAGTTCTCCAAATAACAGTCATAATAACTGGGGTAGTCATCATAGGAATTAAAAACAAAACTCTAAAAAATCTTTGAAATTTAATTTCTTTCCAAACCATATGAGCCAGTGCAAAGCCAATTACATATTGAAGAACAACAGTTGTAACTGATAAAAAACTCAATCTAAAAAATGATTCCCAAAACCGTGGATCATCAGTAAATAATCTTATGTAATTTTCAAGACCTATAAAGTTTAAACCATTATAACTATTCCAGCCTGATAGACTTAAACGAACTACAAATATTATTGGGAAAATTAAGATACCTATAAGAACAAATAAACCTGGGAATAAAAAAACGTATTTATGTTTAAAGTTCATGTAATTGGATTTTGAATATAATGTATGTGGCCACCAATTAAAAGTGGCCACATAAAGTTATTTTTATAACTTGTTGTCTTCCATTTTGACACCAACAGCATAGTCTTCTTGTACTGCTGATTTACCAACTCTTTTGACAATTGCTTCCCACTCTTTAGCAACTTCATCTAAAGCTTCTTGAGGAGATAGCTGACCAGCTAAAGCCTTAGAAGTTCCAGTTGCAACTGCACTAGTGAATTCAAACACACCACGAACTCTTAAAGGGAAAACTCTATTTTTACTTTTTTCCATATCTTTAAGTGTCTTAGTGTATGATTTTGCAATGTCTGCATCCCAACCCATTGTATCTATATAAAGATTTGGATCGAAATCAGAGTTTTTAAATGGATTAACACCAAAGTTACCAATAGCTAAGTCAGCTTGGTGGTTTGCTCCATTAGAAAAGAAACAAAGATAATCAAACGCCATCTCTTGCACTTTACTTTTCTTAGCAACACCTACTGCCCAACCCCATACAATGTACGGTGCTTGGTTATATTTGTTATCCCATTTTCCAGATACTCTATTCCAAACTTTATCTGCACCTGGAAGAGGAGCTGTACCTACTTTATTTTTAATAGGACTATCATCTTGCATCGCTGCAATAAAAGCATCATCCCATGAAAAACTAAATAGAGTTTGTCCACCACCAAATGATCCAATTTCATCACCTAGTCCAAAGTTAATTCCTCCTGGAGGAACATACTTAGTAGCTTCTACCCAATCAGTTAAAGCTTCAACAAACCCTGGATTATTAACATTTGGTTTCATAGTTTCTAAATCAAAAAAGAAACCACCTGGAGTTCTAGGATTTTTAGCATACGCTACTGATCTACTGAAAAAAGCCGCGAACATTAAGTCGTCTTTTTTCATAACTTCAGCTGAACCGTATTCTTTTTCTCCATCTCCATCCCAGTCCCAACCGTTAAAGAATTTAGCCATTTCGCCATACTCTTTCCAAGTCGTAGGAACTTTTAACTCTTTCCCAGTAGCATCTTTATATTTTTTTTGCATTTCAGGATTATCTATTACGTCTTTTCTGTATTTTAGATAATGTCTGTCTCCATCAACTGGATATTGGTACATAGTTCCATCCCAAGAAGAAACACCCACATGAGATTTTGTAACGTCTTTCATCTCTTTTGTGTTCATGTATTTTTTTGGAACTGGTGCTAAATACTGTCTCCAGTCATTTATAAAGTTAGAAAAACCAAATACGATATCGTATGGAGCTTGACCAGCTTTAAAAGGAACCATAGCTTTTGCGTACAAATCACCTGCAGGTGTATGTGTTACATCAACTGTTGCGCCCGTTAGTTTTGCAAACTGTTCAGCATGAAGAGCTGTAGGCTGTCCGATTACTGGAACGGCATGCGTATTTATTTTTAGAGTTTTTCCTTTGTAGTTCTTTTTTGAAATCTCTTCATAAGAACAGTCACCAGAAATATCTCCTGTTGCTTTGATATGTGGAAATTGATCACTCCACTTATCTGCATAAGCTGGACTAAATATCAAAATTCCTGATATCATAGCGCTTAGGCAAGTTTTTATTATTTTCATTACTCTCTCCTTTATTTATTATTATGGAACTAAAACGGCTCTTCCCTTAACTTTACCCTCGTTAAGATCATGAAGCGCTTTATTAGCATCACCTAATTTATATTCTTGCATAGAAAGTGTAACTAACCCTTTGTTAGCTAACTCCATCAGCTCATATAACTCAGACCACGTTCCCACTAAATTTCCAACAATTGTTTTTTCTGAAATAATTACATCAACAGCTAGAACTCTGATTTCTTCACCATAACCTACGATATAATAATATCCACTTCCTGCTGTCATTTTAATACCCATTGCAGTGGATCCTTTTTCACCAACAAAATCGATTACAGCTTCACCACCTTTACCTTTGGTAAGCTCTAGAACTCTTTCAACTTCATTTCCATCAATTAAAACTCCTTCATCACCACCTAAATCCATTGCATGTTTTAAGGCTTGAGCAGATTTTTCAACGATAATAATATTTGCAGCACACATTGCTTTTAAACATTGAATTGCTATATGACCCAGTCCACCCGCTCCAATAATTACACAAGTCTGACCTGGTAATAAATGTCTAGTAGCTTTTTTAACAACTCTATAAGCGGTAAGTCCTGCATCAGAAAATGGTGCCACATCTTTTGGTGCTAATATTGTGGGCAATTTGATTAAATTACGAACACTTGTTTTAAGTAATTCTGCATAACCACCTTCTTTAATGTTTAGTCCTGGAAAAGCACCTTCTTCAGCATGCTGATCTAAGCCTCTACGACAACTTAAACAAGTTCCATCTGTTCCAGAAATGATTGGGTGCAAAATTACTGGATCACCTTTTTTAAATCCAACAACATCCTTGCCTACTTCTTCAACCCAACCTGCATTTTCATGACCCATAACCATAGGTAATAAATCTCCTTTAGGATCTTGGATATGTTCCCAAACACCTTCGATAATGTGTAAATCAGTTCTACAAACTCCCGCAGCACCAATTTTAACAATAACATCTGATGATTTTTCTAATTTTGGATCTGGCATTTCTTGTTCTGTAACCCAAACTTTTTCATCCATTTTTGGATTGTACTTATGTAAAACCTGTGCCTTCATAATTTCTCTCTATTTTTTTAGTTTGTTAATATTTTTTAATAACAAACCCTATCCAATATTGAGGTCAACAGAGAGTCAACTGCGCAAAAAAGTGTTCATAAAGTTAACAAAATACAACTCCTGGTTGGTTGTTCATTTTTAATAAACTCGTAAAATAAGATATGTCAAATTTAGTTTCTGTTGAAAAAAAATTCTCTGACCTAACTAAGAGAAGAGGCTTTTTACCTTCTCTGATTGATAAAGATATATCTGATAGCTGGAAGAGATGTATTTCAACTGGACTAGATCCACTTAAAAACCCAAAGAGAACAATTCTTACTTCTAAAGAGCTTGAAGAGCTTAAAGAAAAAAATGAATATATTAGAAGACTAGTAAACCCTGAACTTGAACTTCTATATTCACAAATAGCAGGGACAAATTTTATGGTAGCATATTCTGACAACACTGGATCAGTTATGGATACTATTTATGATAAAACCTGCCTTAGAACTGATGTTGGAAAAATTGTAATACCAGGTTCAATTTGGAGAGAAGAAATTGGAGGTACAAATGGATTGGGACAAGTTGTTACTCTGAATAAAGATTCCATAGTTTCAGGTAAGGAACATTTTTTTGAGTCACATGGAAAGTTATCTTGTTTTGCAAGTCCAATACTAAATCATGAGGGAAAAACTATTGGTATAATAGATGCCTCTACTGATGTGCATTCAAGAGAACAGCATACCTTGGCACTAGTTAAGCTTGCTACAAAAAGCATTGAAACAAAATTATTTTTAAATCAATTTAATAATGAATTAATTTTATCATTCCATCCACGTCAAGAATACTTAAGTACCAATAGTGTTGGTCTACTTGCAATTAATGGTGACGGATTTGTTGTTGGCTCAAATTCTAATGCAAGAATAATGTTGCATGGACTCGTAACATTAAAGAATGAAAATTTTAATAATATTTTTACAACTTCATTTTCTTCAATAGCAAATGAACTTTTACAAAATAAAATAATGAAAATTTCTGATCATTTAGGCTCATCTGTTTTTGTAATAAAAAGTCAAAATTTTAAGAAAAAAATATCTAAAGAAATAAAAATAAAAAATTATGCATGTAAAAAATGTAAGGGATCAAAATTTAAAGAAGATAGATGTATTTTAATTAAATCTACTTTTTTAGAAAACGGAAATATTAGTGCAGTTTCTCGAAGACTTGGTGTTTCGCGAACTACAATTTACAAACACTTACAATAGAATTAATTCTTTAAATTTTTTATTAAGAAAAATAGGTAAGAAAATAAAGAGGTTAATAAAAAAAATATCATTGCAAATCTAAAACCTGAAATTTCTGAAAAGCCAAAATTCATTGTGATATCAATAATGATACCAATAATCCATTGAAGTGCAAATGCCCCAATAAAAAGAAGTAAATTAAAAGAAGTCAGTGCTTTTCCAGCATTTGAAAGTGAAAAAGCCATCCCAACAGCAGGCTGACTTAATGATAAAAATACTGAACTTACTGCGAAAAATGCCCAATGAAATGCTCCTGCTTTTGGACCTAGATAAATTATGAAGGCTAATACCATTAAGTTTAATGGTGCACCAAATTTTAATAACCTTATTGCATCAGAAACATTTTTAGAAAATCTTGGTACAAAATACCCCCAAGTTAAAAAAGAAAAAAGTAAGGAAAGATAAATAATAAACAAACCGTTTGCACTTTCTTCTGGAGTATATCCAGACACCTTAACCATCCATGGTCCTGCCCATAAAGTTTGGATAGCAAATAAACCACCGTAATTAAAGAAACCCATTGGCACTAAACTTTTAAAAAATTCATTCTGCCATACTTCTTTTAAGGAGCCTTTCTCATTATCTATATTTTCTTTGTCCCAATTGGGAATAAAAATAAGAATTAAAACGATGCTAAAAAAAGTTAGAATTGCTAAAATTCCAAATATTGACCTCCATCCTATTATTGGTAAAAAAAATTGTACTGGCAAACTAGAGGATAACATTCCTATTGCACCAGTCATTAACATCCACGAATTTGCTCTTTGTTGAGTCTCGTCTTGAAACCAAACTCTATAAGCAGTTAACGGTCCCATCAAACATGCTCCAACTCCTATTCCAATTAAAATTCTTGAAATTAAAAGAGAAGTAAAATTTTGTGACAAAGAAAATGAAATTATTCCTACAATTGCAATTAATAAAAAGTATGAAACTATTTTTTTTGGGCCTTTATTGTCTAATAGATAGCCAAGTGGAATTTGAACAGAAGCAAAACCTAAAAAATATCCACCACCCAAAAGTCCTAACTCACCAGCTGATAGATTAAATTCAGATACAAGATTGGGCGAAATAGTTGCTGTAATTGCTCTTAATAAATTAGAGATATAATAACCAAGGGCAAATACTAAAAATATACTAATTGCTTTTTGTTTTGGTAAAATAACTTTATTCATAATCTAAAATTATAAAGAAATTAATTTACTTTATTTTTGCAATTTCCTGTTTTAAAAAACTCATCAATATTGTCTATAGCTAGATTGGCCATAGCAATTCTTGTGTGCTTAGTAGCGCTTCCAAGGTGAGGTAAAATAAAAACACTTTTAATTTTTAAATAACCTGGGTTTAAATTTGGTTCCCCTTTGTAAACATCAAGACCTGCTGCATAAATTTTTCTTCTATTTAGTGCATCAATTAAAGATTCATCATCAACAATATCTCCACGAGCTACATTTGTTATAACAGCACCTGTTGGAAAATATTCTAATGTTTCTTTATTAATTAAATTTTCTGTTTCTTTTGTTGCAGGACAACAAATAGACAATACATCCGAAACTCCAAAAAGACTTTTGATACTGTCGTGATATATAGCGCCCTGTTCTTTTTCACCACTTAGTTTTGATCTGTTGTGATAATGAATAATCATACCTAGAGATTTTGCTATTTTTGCAATCTTTTGTCCTATTCTTCCCATACCTAAGATTCCAAGTCTTGAACCTGTTAACTGTTTTCCTATCAAATAATCTGCTGACCATTTCCAGTTACTTTCTTTTGCAGATTGAATACCTTCTGGAACTCTTCTACATGCTCCAAGAATTAATAAAATTCCAATCTCTGCTGTAGCATCCGATAAAACTTCTGGCGTATTTGTTACTGCTATTCCTCTTTTTTTAGCTGCTTCTAAATCAATGTTTCCAAATCCAACTGCAAAATTAGAAATTACCTTAATACTGTCTGGTAGTTTGCTTATAGTATCTTCATCCATCTTATCAGTTAAAGAAGTTAAGATTGCATCATGGCCTTCACTTAATTCAATAAGTTTTGACTGAGAATATAGCTCATCATTACCATTGAGCTTTGCATCAAATGTTTTAGAAGCTTTTTCCTCAGATTCTTTTAACAATCTTCGTGTAATTATAATTTTTTTCATAGTTAATTCTTTTGTAATATTTTTGGTTTTGGACCACCAGTATACCAATCTAATATCTCAATGGTATGTAAAATTGGAGTTTTGGTTCCATTAGAAATTTGGGTAATACAACCTATATTTCCAGTTGATATAAAATCTGGTTTCAAACTTTCAATATTTTTTACTTTTTTACTTAATAGTTCTTTGGCAATTTCAGTTTGCAAAATATTATAAGTTCCAGCAGACCCACAACAGATGTGTCCTTCTGGAATTTCCATAATTTCATTATTTGTTTTTGAAAGTAATGACATGGGTTGACTGTGTACTTTTTGTCCATGTTGCATTGAACATGCAGAATGATAAGCAATTTTATATTTCTTTTCTTTTGTTTTAAAGTTTAATTTTAAATTGGTATCTAAATATTCAGAAACGTCTTTTGTTAAATCAGAAATCACTTTTGCTTTCTTTTTCATTTCTTCATCATCTTTAAAAATGAAACCATAATCTTTCATGGTGGTTCCACAGCCAGAAGTGTTAGATAAAATAGCATCTAAATTACCTTTTTGATGTTCATCATACCAAGTATTAATATTATTTCTAAAATCTTGGTGGGCATCATCTTCTTTTCCTAAATGATGATTTAATGATCCACAACATCTAATCTTTTTAGGCACAACCACTTCAACTCCATGTCTGTTTAAAAGTCTAATGGTTGCCTCATTAATCTGAGGAGAAATTTCTTTTTGAACACAGCCAGTTAAAAGAGCAACTCTTGCGATTTTATTTTTAGCACTTACAGAATAAACTTCTTTTTGTTTTATAGTTTTTTTAGGAAAACTTGTTGGCATCAAGCTGATCATATCTTTTATTTTTGTTGGCATTAAAAACTGAAAGGGTTTAGCTAATTTAACCATATAACTTGCTAATCTAAAGTATCCAGTATTCGGTAATACTACTGATAAAAAGTTTCTAATTGTTCTATCAAAAAAAGATCTTTCATAGTTTTTTTCAATATATTTTTTACCATGATCAATGATGTGCATATAATTTACTCCAGCAGGACAAGTGGTCATACAGCTGTAGCAAGATAAACATCTATCTATGTGCTTTACTGTCTTTGCTGTTGGCTTTTTTTGATTTTCCAACATGTCTTTAATCAAATAAATTCTTCCCCGTGGTCCATCTAATTCATCACCAAATATTTGATGAGTTGGACAAGTTGCATTACAAAAACCACAATGAACGCACTTTTTAAAAATTTTTTCTGTTGCAGCGTTATCACTGTCTTTTAATTGTTTTTCTGTAAAATTTGTTTGCATTAAATTCCTCTATACATTTTTCCAGGATTAAAAATTCTTTTAGGGTCAAAACTTTTTTTGATCTTTTCTGATATTAAAAGTCTTGTATCATCTACTGTAAAAATTGTTTCTTCGTAATCATATTCATCCGATGTCTTTATAATAGTTAAATAACCACCTAATTCCTTAGTTAATTTTTTAATATCACTAACCTTAGAGTTCTTCTTAGATTGAACCTCTATCCAATATAATGAGCCACACCAGTCAATATAATATTTATACTTATTGCCTAGAAATTGTATCAACTTAGGGCCTTTTGAAGGGGGCACTACTACTCTTAAAAGATTATTTTTTGTTTGTTTGAATAATTCAAGGTTATTTATTTTTTTCCAAAATGGTGTTGATTGATGAACATCTAAAACTGTTGTGTTCAGCTTACTAAGCTCAAGCTCAATTGTTAGAGCTTTTATTTTTTCATCTATTGCAATTTTATCTCCCTCTATTCTTAACGCTAAAAATGAACCTTTGTATTTTAGATCATTAAACTTAAAAACCATTTCTTTATTTTGGTCATAACTTTCATCTTTGGGTTCATCAGGAATATAAACAGCACCAGAGACTTCACTGCTTGAACTAGATATCTTCTCGAATAAATCTTTAATTAATTTTTTATCATCAGTGTGAATTGTAATTGTATTAGATGATTTTTTCTTTGGTAAAACTTTTAAAGTTATTTCTGTTAAAGCAACTAAAGTTCCAAAAGACCCTGTAACTAGCTTTGATAAATCGTAACCCGTAACGTTTTTTACAACTGTGCCACCTGATTTAATTATATCTCCTTTACCATTCACACCTCTAAATCCTAAAATATGATCTCTTATACTTCCAACTTTAAATCTTCTAGAGCCAGCAAAATTACAAGCTAAATGACCTGCTATAGTGCCCTTGTTTGATTTTCCATTTTCAATAAATCCAAAATCAATAGGCTCAAAAGCAAGTTCTTGATTATTTTTTTCTAACTCCTTTTCAACTATCTCTAATGGAGTGTTGGCTTTAACCTTAATGTAGAGTTCTTCAGGTAAATATTCGACTATTCCTGATACCTTAGAAAGAGATAATTTTTTCGCAGATTGTATTCTATTACCAATAAAATTTTTTGATCCTGTACCAATTATTTCTGTTGGTTGGTTTTTTTTATAAAGCTCTTGAACTATATTTGAAACTTGAAGTTCATCTTCTGGATAATAAGTATTATTAGAATCTTGGAAGATCTGGGAATTTTTCTTCATTTCTATGGACATGTACCCTTCCTTCCTCTGCACATTTTCTTAATATTGGATAAACTTTTCCAGGATTTAGTAAGTTTTTTTCATCTAGCGATTTTTTAATATCTAATTGTTGTTGAATATCTGTATTATTAAACATCTCACACATTAGTTCTCTTTTCTCAACTCCAACTCCATGCTCTCCAGTGATCACTCCACCTAATCTCACACACGTCTTTAGTATTTCAGCTCCAAATTCTTCTGTTTTTCTTAATTGCTCTTTATCACTTCCATCAAACATTATTAATGGGTGTAAATTTCCATCTCCTGCATGAAAACAATTTGCTACTGGCAACTCATATTTTTCAGAAAGTCTTTTTATTTCAAGTAAAGCTTCCGCAAGTTTTCCTCTTGGTATGGATCCGTCCATACAATAATAATCTGGTGCCATAGCTCCACATGCTGGAAATGCTGCTTTTCTACCTGCCCAAAATGATAGTCTTTCTTTTTCATTTTTACTCAATTTTAAACTTGAGCAATTATTTTTTTCACAAATACTTCTGACTTGTTTTAATAATTCATCTACCTCAGATTCGGTTCCATCTAATTCTACAATCAATAAAAGTTCTGCATCTCTTGGATATCCTGCTTTACTAAAATTATCTGTTGCCTCTATCAAAGCTTTATCCATTATTTCCATACCTGCTGGAACAATTCCACTTGAAATTATTTCTGATGCTGCGTTTCCACCTTCTTCAATTGTTGGAAAGCCTATTAGCGCTGCTTTAACGACTTGAGGATTTTTTAAAATTTTTACTGTGACTTCAGTAATCACTCCTAATAATCCTTCTGAACCACAAATTAATCCCATTAGATCATACCCTTCTTGATCAAGAGTTTTTCCACCAACTCTACAAACTGTTCCATCCATCATTACCATTTCAACACCTAAAATATTATTAGTTGTTGTTCCATATTTTAGAGAATGGACGCCTCCAGAATTTTCAGCAACATTGCCTCCTATTGAGCATGCCAGCTGACTTGATGGATCTGGTGCATAGTAAAAATTTTTATGTTGGACAGCATGAGTAATTCCTAGATTTGTTACACCTGGTTGGGTTATTACACATTTATTTTCAAAATCAATTTCTATAATTTTATTAAATTTCCCAAGACTTAATAAAATTGCATCATTTAAAGGTAGTGCACCACCTGAAAGGCCAGTGCCAGCACCTCTTGGCACAACTTTAATATTTTCTTTGTGACAAAACTTTAAAATGTTACTTACTTCTTCAGTATTTTCTGGCATCACAACAGCCAATGGTGTTTGCGTGTAGGCTGCTAATGCATCAGTTTCATATGGTTTAATTTCATCCGCATGACTTAAAACATTTTCTGGATTGATAATTTTTGCAAGATTTTTAAAAATGTATTCTTTTTTATTAATCGTTGCTTTGTCAATCTTTGGCAGAACTAATTCACTCATTAGTCTTAGCCTAGCATTTTTTTGATATTTTCCAATGCGTTAGATATGTTGTCTTGTGAAGCTGCATAGCTAAATCTTACGTAATCTTGGCAAGTTTTACCAAAAGCTGTTCCTGGAACTATTGCTACCCCTGCTTCATGCATGCATTTTTTTGCAAATTCTGAACCATTCATTCCTGTTCCAATAACTTTAGGAAATGCATAAAAGGCTCCTCCTGGTAAGCTGCATTCCACACCTGGTAAACTGTTTAAACCCTCGTGAATCAATTTCCTTCTTTGATCAAATTTTACCATCATTTCATGGATTGCATCATCTGGTCCATCTAAAGCTGCAATTCCTGCAAATTGTGAGGGAGCATTAACACATGAAACACTATTAATAATTAGTTTGTTTACATGTGGTATTAATTCTTCTGGCCACACACTCCATCCCATTCTCCAACCTGTCATAGCGTAAGCTTTGCTCCAACCATCTAAAACGATTAATCTATCTTGCAGATCGGGGTAATTAAAAAATGTTGGCATTTCTTTTCCATCATAAATTTGTCTACTATAAATTTCATCGCTAAGGATTGCTACATGAGGATGTTTTTTTAACCCTTCTGCTAAAACATCTATTGCAGATTTTTCAACAAAACTTCCCGTTGGATTATTCGGGTTAATTAATATTAGCAATCTAGTTTTATCTGTAATTAAAGATAGAATCTTTTCTGGATCAAATTTTAAATCTTTATCTTCTGTTAAGTCATAAGGAACTGCAGTTGAACCTGTATAATTAATCATTGATTCATATATTGGGAATGCTGGTGTTGGATGTATAATTTCTGCACCTGGTTCACCAAAACATTGTATCGCATAATACATTGTTGGCTTCCCACCTGGCATTATCAATACTCTTTCAGGGTCAATATCCTTATTATAAAGTTTTTTAATTTTTCTAGTGACAGCTTGTCTGCACTCTAAAATTCCGTTTGATAAAACATATCCATGATGACCCTCGTCTAATGCTTTTTTTGCAGCATCTACTACATGTTGAGGTGTCTTAAAATCAGGCTGACCTAAACCTAAGTGAATCATTGGTTTGCCTTGTGCTTCTAATTTTTTTGCTTCAGCTAAAACACTAAATGCAGATTCTGTTCCTAGTCTTTGTAAATTTTTTGCTAATTTCATAATAATTATATTCTAGTGTTAATATTTTATAATTTAATTTATTTTTTTTATATATAATTTTGATAAGTAAAAACTATTTTCTATAAATTAATTTTGATGCGTCTAATTCTTTCAAAGTCTTACAGCCCATTAATATCATATTTCTATTGATTTCATCATGCATGTTTTGCAATAGACGTTCAACACCTGGTTGACCCCCAGCACTTAAAGCAAATAAAAACATTTTTCCAAAGCTGCATGCTGTTGCACCAGCTGCTAAAGCTTTTAAAACATGAGTTCCACGTCTTATTCCGCCATCTAAAATAATTTCTAATTTATCACCTACAGCTTCTCTAATTGCATTAACTTGATCAAAGGGTGATCTTGAGCCATCTAATTGTCTGCCCCCATGATTTGAAATCATAATAGCCGTACAGCCTATATCTATTGCTCTTTTTGCATCTTCAACTGACATCACACCTTTAAGTGCAAATGGGCCATTCCATCTTTTTACACAATATTCAGCATCCTTCCAATTCATAGCTGGATCATATTGTTCATTTATATATTCGATAACTGATTTTGAAATATTGGTTCCTTTATCTGTTTTATTTTTAACATTGGATAATTCAAATTTTTTATGAGTAAAATAATTAAATACCCATTTAGGTCGCATGGCAAAACTCATTAAGCTTTGAAGTGTCAATTTTGGAGGAGTAGTAAAACCAGTTCTGTGATCTCTTTCTCTGTTTCCAGCAACTAACGTATCAACTGTCAAACACATGCCATTAAAACCAGACACTTTGCATCTGTCTATTAGATCGTCAGTAATTGATTGATCTTTGTGAACATATAATTGAAATAACTTTGGTCCATTTGAAATATCAGCAATCTCTTCAATAGTATTGTTAGCCATTGAAGACATACTATAAAAGGTCCCAAATTTTTCAGCAGCTCTTGCTGAGGCTTTGTCACCTTCATGATGGTAGAGTCTTTGCATTGCAGTTGGTGAAATAAAAATTGGCATATCAATTTTTTTTCCAAAAACAGTTGTTGAAAGATCTGGTTTACCAACACTAGCAAGAATATTTGGAATTAAATCACAATCATCAAAAGAATCTGTATTTCTTTTTAAGGTTTTTTCATCATCTGCACCACCATCAATGTAGTGAAAAATTGGAGAAGGTAATCTTTTTTTTGCTAATTTTCGAAAGTCATTAAAATTATGACAATACTTTAAGTTCATAACTAAAATTAAAAATTCTTAAGAAAATTAAACATATAACTATTGGCACCAGGATTTTTATCTCCTAAACTGGCATTTGATATATGATTATATGACATTCCTAAATTTGTACTTTCTGAAATTGCATAAGACAATTGCACCTCAGTTTTAAACTCTAAAGCATGACCTAAGTCTTTACCATCACCTTCATGGTAAAATCCTGGGGCAAAACTTGGAGTAAATTTAATTTTGTCTCCCATTGCGTAGTTCCACTCAACACCTGTATACACATAAGCAGCTGAGTTTTCAGTTATAAATCCTCCCGTAATAGGAGATGCATTTCCAAGGAAAGTATTTCTTTCTAAATTTTCATTTTGATGTTGAAATCCAAAAAGTATAGCTTTTTGTTTATCATCACTGAAATCAAAATTTCCAGTATAAAAATTATATTGATGCTCACTAACATTTTCCTCAGCACTAACAGTCAAAGAAAATAGTGTTAAAATTACTGCGGATAAAATTTTAATGTAAAAGTTATTTTTCATTTTTTTTTTGAATTTTTTTATACAGTATCGCACCACCAAAGAAAAATAACAATAATGGTAATAACCATAAAATATAAGTGTTTTTGTTTAGTTGAGGATCAAAAATCACCCAATCACCGTACTTTTCTCTTAAAAATTGGTATATTTGTTTTTCTTTTAATCCTTCGTTAATTTTTCTATCAACAATTAATTTAATACTAGAAGCAAACTCAGATTCAGAATCATACACTGACTGACCTTGACAAATTAAACAACGAATATTCTTTAAAATTTTATTTTTTAAAATATCATTTGTTTCAGTTGATTTTAACTCTGAAAAGTTTGCAACTACAAATAGGATTATAAATATTTTTAATACTTTCATTTAATAATTAATTTAATTTCATTAACAATTTCTTGATTGATTGGACCAACAAATTTTTTAATTATATGTTTATTTTTATCTATTAAAAAAGTTTCTGGAACTCCATAAGCTCCAAATTCAACTCCTAGAGTTCCATCTTTATCAATTAAAATTCTTGAATATGGATTGCCAAAGTCATTAATAAATTTTTTTGCATTATTAAAATTGTCTCTATAATTTAATCCAATTAGTTTAATTGATTGGTTTTTACTTAGTTGCATTAATAAGGGATGTTCTGTTCTACAAGGTACACACCAGGAAGCCCAAATATTTACAATATAAAAGATGTTCTCTTCAAAAATTTTCTCTGAATTTATATAATTGTTTGAATAAAAGTCTTTTGCTTTAAAGGTTGGGATATTTTTTTTCTCATTAACCTTGGGTGTGTAGTTATTTGGAGTATTTAATCCTTTATAAAAAATAATAAAACAAAAGCTTAAAAAAATAACTACAACAAATAAGCTAAACTTATTTTTCATATCTCTCTTTTAAATAAACTCATTAATCCACCAAGACTTAACAATAAAACTGATACCCATATCCAAACCATAAATGGTTTTATTTGATATCTAATATTAAAATATTCATTACCCTTTACAAGGTTCATTACTAAAAACTTATCCTCTAATAGTGTTGTTCTTATATCTGCTTCACTAGTAATAATTATAGGCTGATTGTAAATTCTAATCTCAGGTTTTAATTCTATAGTTTTGCCATTTTTGTCTTTTATTTCAAAAGAGGCAATGATGGAGTTAAAATTAGTTTCTTTTCTTTCTTCTACCTTTTTAAAAAAAATTTCACCTTTATTATAATCATATCTTTCACCAATTTTTATGTTGGTTATAATTTCTGAGGATAAAATACTATTAAATAGAATGCTTAATATTAATAAACTAAAACCAAAGTGTGAAACCGTTTGAGAAATATTATTAAATTTTTTAATAAATAATTCTTTTAAAGTTGTAAAGAAAAGAAAAAAAGCAGCTGAAATTAAAACTGTATAAAAAAGTAAGTCAGCAGTTAAATTTTTTATAATAAAAAAGGTTAACATTACCGAAATTATAAATGTGATAATAAGTGAGTTCTTATTTTCAATTTTTGATTTAATCCATTTAAGTCTGGGTCCAAGAGACATAAATAATAGAAATGGTATTAAAAAAGGAACAATTAATTTTTGATAAAAAGGAGGCCCTACTGATATTTTTTCACTAGATATTACATCTAGAAAAATTGGATATACCGTACCTATTAAAACAACAGCTAAAAAATACATCATAAACCAATTGTTTATTAAAATAGAAGTTTCTCTGCTTAGCCAAAAAAAATTATTTGAACTTTTATTATTTTCTTTGTGAAATATAAAAAATATTCCTAACGATAAGACAATTAGTGCAAATAAAAATATTAATATAAAAATACCTCTTGCAGGGTCATTAGCAAAGGTATGTACAGAATTTAATATTCCAGATCTTACTAAAAAAGTTCCACACATACTTAGGGTGAATGTTGTAATAGATAGTATAACCACCCAAGATGTTAGTGATGCTCTTCTTTCTAACACTACAATGCAATGCAACAATGCAGTAAGTGTTAGCCATGGCATTAAAGAAACGTTTTCAACTGGGTCCCAAAACCAAAAACCTCCCCATCCTAGTTCGTAATATGCCCAAATTGATCCAAGCATAATTCCAATAGTTAGAAAAATCCAAGAAACTAAAACCCATTTTTTAATATGCTGCCCCCATTCTTTGGTGACATAATTTTGCGTAACTGCAGCAAGAGATGATGAAAATATTATAGAGGTACCAACATACCCTAAATATAAAATTGGGGGATGAATTGCCAAAGCTGGATCTTGTAAAATTGGGTTAAGACCAAGACCTTCATTGGGAATTGGAAATAAATAATTAAAAGGATTAGATGTCATTAATACAAATAAGAAAAACCCAATAATTATTATTTGCTGAAATAATAAAGTTAAAATTCTATATTTTTTAGGCTGCTCTCTTGATTTAATTAAAAACAAAAAAATAAACAAAGTTAATACTAACAACCATAACAATAAACTTCCTTCATGGTTTCCCCAAGTTCCTGAGATTTTATAGAATAATGGTTTAGTTGTGTGAGAATTATTAAAAACTGTCTCATTACTAAAGTCTGAATTTATAAAAGATATAATCAAACTCAAAAAACTCACAATTACAAAAACTAACTGTAGAAATGATAGAGATAATATATTTTGGTTAATTTGCTTATTAGTTTTATTAAAGTCTTTAATCGAAACTCCACAAAGCAATACCGAAAGTAACAACCCTAAAATTAAAGAATAATAACCTATCTGATTAGCTAGCAATTTATTTATCTCCTAAAGCTTCTTTAACTTCTGGGGGCATATAATTTTCATCATGTTTTGCTAAAATTTTAGTAGCTGTAAAATAATTCTTATCTTTTAAAAAACCTTCAGCAACTACTCCTTTTCCTTCGGCAAATAAATTGGGGACTGCCCCTGTATAGACAACATTAATTTCATTTTGAAAGTCAGTAATAACAAAATTAACTTTATCAGAATCTATAAAAATCGATTGTTCTTTAACCATCCCACCCACTCTTATTTTCTTTTTATTTAATTCTATTAAAGATTTTATTTCAGATGGAGACTGAAAATATACAACGTTTTCTTTTAATGATTGTAAAACTAAAAAAACTGTTAAAATTACTGAAGCTAAGATTAAAGCTAAGAATACAAATCGTAATTTAACCTTTTTACCATACATGGTTTATTAGTTAAATATTTGATGTATTGGATAATATTTCTCTATTAATATTTTGTGATCTTGCAGCTCTAGCTTTCTCAACATTTAGAGAACCAAATTTAGAAGCAAATCTTTTTTGCTCTTTTGAAAGTTGTAATTTAGTTACAAAGTACAGGGCTGTAAAACTAATCAATGTAAAGGAAAAAGCTGACCAAACGTAAGCTCCGTATCCATTCATTGAAATTATTTCATTTATCATAATCTATCTAATCCTTTATTTTTAACTTTTATCAGTTCGGTATTATATTTCATCAAAAAAATGAGTAATGAAAAAAGGGCAAATGCCGCAGTCATAATGCCCAATGGGACTAACATTGATGGATGAATTGCTGTGTTGGTTGATAAAATATTAATTGAAGCTGGTTGATGTAACGTGTTCCACCAGTCTACAGAAAATTTAATGATGGGAACATTTACCACTCCTAAAATTGCAATTAAAGACGTAACCTTTATTACTTGTTCTTTGTCCTCATAAATTCTCCAAGCCAATAAATACATTCCATAAAACAAAGCTAAAATTAACATAGAAGTTATTCTTGCATCCCAAGCCCACCAAGTACCCCAAGTTGGTTTTCCCCAAATTGATCCTGTAACTAATGCTATAATATTAAAAATGAATCCAGAAGGTGCTAAACTTTTAGCAATTAATGCAAAATTTTTATTTTTAAAAACAAAACTTCCAACAGACAAAAAAGCTAAACTTGTAAATATTCCAAGTGATATCCATGCAGCTGGCACATGAACATACATAATTCTTACTGCATCACTTTGTTTATAATCTTCAGGTGAAAGTATAAGCGCTTCTGTTAAACCAATTGTTAGGACAATAATAAATAAAAATAGAACGTACTTTGGTGCTTTAGAGGTTATTGCAAAAATTTTATTAGGTTCAAAATATTTAAACATTTTTAAATTATATATATTAAAAAAAGATAATTTAATTTTTTTTATGGAAGGTCATCCTGATCAAGAATGCAGAGGGAGTCAATAATGATAAAAACGTTATTTAACACTCTTGATCAGAACATAAGTATAGATAGCAACTATATATGTCGAAGATTTGAATTAATTGTGTTTGAAAAAAGAATTAATTAGAGGGCTTAAAGTAGCTAGAGCCTCTTTTGCCAGAAAAAATCTCTTCAATTAAAGGATGTTTAATTGGATCTTCAGAATCGTCCATTAATAGATTTTGTTCTGAAACGTATGCTTCATATGTAATTTCATCATTTTCGGCTAACAAATGATAAAAAGGCTGATCTTTTCTAGGACGAACATTCTTTGGAATAGATTGATACCATTCTTCAGAATTATTAAATTCGAAATCAACATCATAAATTACACCTCTGAACTCAAAGTGTTTATGTTTTACAATGTCTCCTATTGAAAATTTTGCTTTTTGAATTGCCATTGCTATTAATATGGGGGTTTAAAAATAAAAATCAATAAAAAACATTTATATTTTTTTTATTATGTTAATATCTGTCAAGTGAATAAATCTTTTCTTAAATTTGCAACAGACTTTGGGCCTTTGGCCATTTTTTTTTATTATTATTATAATAATGATAAGAATCTAGCAGTTGCGATTCCTCCACTTATAGTTGCAACATTAATTGCACTAGCAGTTGTTTGGTTTTTTGAAAAAAAAATACCTATGATGCCATTAATAAGTGGTATCTTAATTACATTTTTTGGGGGTCTAACAATTTATTTTAATGATCCAGTTTTTATTTATGTAAAGCCAACGATCATTAATATTTTATTTGCCCTTGCTTTATATTTTGGAAAATATTTTACAAAAGAACCTGTCCTTAAAAAGATTATGGGTAAATCAATTGCTCTAACTGATATGGGTTGGGAATTATTAAACAAAAGATGGATGTATTTTTTCTTCTTCCTTGCAATCCTTAATGAATGTGTCTGGAGAACGCAAACAGAAGAGTTTTGGGTAAATTTTAAGGTATGGGGAATGTTACCAATAACTCTTGTCTTTACAGCATTTCAAATATCATTGATTAATAAATACAAGCTTGATGAATAGAAACTTAAAGCTAGTTGTAAATAATCCTCACAAACAAATAGAAGAAAGACAATTTTTTGAAAAAAATGAACTTAAAATCATTTTAGATCTATATGCAAAAATGGTCTCTGAAGGATCATGGAAAGACTATGGTCTAAACATTTCTAACAGGCAGGTTAGTTTTAGTGTCTTTAAAAATGCAGCAGAGAATGCCTTGTATAAAATTTGTAAAAACTTTAAACCCAATAATAAAAATCTAAAGTATTTAATTACAGACTCTAATGGGAAAGTTTTAAAAAATTCTTTTGATCTAGAAGTTTTACTTAAAAATACTAATTGGAAAAACCTTAAGAAATAAAAAGACTATCGTCTTTGACCAAATAATCTTAACAACATTATAAACAAATTTATAAAGTCTAGGTAAAGAGTTAAAGCACCCATTACAGCTTTTTTACCCATCAACTCACCCGTATCACTTGATACGTACATATTTTTAATCTTTTGAGTGTCATAAGCAGTAAGACCTACAAAAATTAAAACACCTAGAATTGAAATTACAAAGTCCATCATCGAAGATTTTAAAAACATATTAACTACTGATGCTACGATAATACCAATTAAGCCCATCATTAAAAATGATCCTAATTTTGTAAGATCTCTTTTAGTTGTGTAACCATACAAACTCATTGCACCAAAAGTAATAGAGGTAATAAAGAATACTCTAGTGATACTCGCTCCAGTATAAACTAGGAATATTGAAGATAATGATAACCCCATTAAAGAGGCAAAAACCCAAAAAGTAGTTTGAGCAGCCGAAGCTGTCATTTTATTAATTCTAGCACTCATGTAAAAAACTACTCCAAGTGGAGCAAGCATAACCACCCATTTAAAACCTGAAAGAAATATAGTATTTCCTAAGCTTGTTAATGCTGTAATTGATCCATTGGCATCTGTTACTACAGATAGTTTGAAAAATATTAAAGATATAAGTCCTGTTAACAAAATACCAGAAGCCATGTAGTTATAGACTTTTAGCATGTAGGCTCTTAAGCCCTCATCCATTACTACAGTTGATTGCTGAGCTTCTTTTACTTTATTTAATATGTTTTGCTTATTGAATTCCATGTCACATATATAATAGCCTTTTACTATTATTTCAAGATGTCTTAATAAGGTTAAATTATTGTGAATTATAAAAAATTAGGAAATACAGATTTAAAAGTAAGCACTATTTGTCTCGGTACAATGACTTGGGGTGAGCAAAACTCTGAAAATGAGGGTTTTGAACAGATGGATTATGCCTTAGATCAAGGTGTAAATTTTTGGGATACTGCAGAGCTTTATGCTGTTCCTCCAAGAGAAGAAACTTACGGTCATACAGAAATCATAATTGGTAATTGGTTTAAAAAATCTAATAAAAGAGACAAAGTTATTTTAGCAACTAAAGTTGCTGGACCTATGAGAGCCTATTTAAGAGGTGGTGGAAATAATTATGGAATAGAGAAAATGACTCAAGCTGTAAATGATAGTCTAAAAAGACTACAAACAGATTATATCGACCTCTATCAACTACACTGGCCAGAAAGAAATACCAATATGTTTGGAAGGTTGGGTTATGAACATAAAGATAATGGAGAATGGAATAAATTTGAAGATGTTTTAGGCAACTTACAAAAATTTGTTGATGCTGGTAAAATTAGAGAAGTGGGTTTATCTAACGAAACACCTTGGGGTGTCTCTAAGTTTTTAGAGTTATCAAAAGAAAAAGGTCTTCCAAGAATGATGTCAATTCAAAATCCTTATAACTTATTAAACAGAACTTATGAAGTTGGTCTTGCTGAAATTTCGGTAAGAGATGAAATTGGTTTATTGGCCTACTCTCCTTTAGCAAGTGGATATTTATCTGGAAAATATAGGAATAATCAAATGCCAAAAAATTCAAGAATTGAACGTGATGGTAGTTTTTGGACTCGGTACGCAAAACCTAATACTGGTAAAGCAGTAGATGCATACTTTGAAATAGCTAAAAAACATAACCTTGATTTAACTCAAATGTCTTTAAAGTTTTGTGAAATACAGTCTTTTATGACAAGTGTTATTATTGGGGCAACTACAATGGAGCAGTTGAAAACCAACGTGGAAAGTGTAAATATAGATTTAACTGATGAAGTAATTAAAGAAATAAATGAAGTACAAACAATTTACCCTAATCCATGTCCATAATTAAAAATTTCATAATCCTAATTATTGTAAGTGTGTTTTCTCTTAGTGCAAATTCACAAGAAGTAAAAAAAATTGGTAAATTTAAAGACTGGGAAACAATGGTTATCACTGAACAAGCAGGTAAAGTTTGTTTTGCTCAATCAGTTCCGGTATTACAAGCTCCAAAATCTAACCCTAGAGAAGCAAGGATGTTTGTTTCATTTAGACCAAGTGAAAAAGTGAGTAATGAAATAAGCATTACTGGTGGCTATGAATTTAACAACAAAAATTCTATTATAGCTACTTCAGGTAAATCTAAATACAAATTTGATATTGCTCAAGAGGGATTTGCTTGGATTGCTGATAACAAACTTGAAAACAAAATGATTAAGACCATGAAGAGAGGATCAAGAATTATGATCACTGGTCATAATCAAAAAGGCTCTCAAACTATAGACCATTATTCATTGTTAGGATTTACTAAAGCCTATAATGCTGCAAAAACTAGCTGCAGTTAATTAAATGAAATCTAAAAAGAAAATTGTACTCGCATATTCTGGCGGACTAGACACTTCTATTATTTTAAAATGGCTTCAAGAAAATTATGATGCAGAAGTTATTTGTTATACTGCAGATGTTGGGCAAGAAATTGATAGAAAAAAAATTATAAAAAATGCCAAAAGACTAGGTGTTAAAAATATCATTATTGAAGATTTAAAAGATACATTTGTAAAAGACTATGTCTTTCCAATGATTAGAGGACACGCAATTTATGAGGGTGTTTATTTATTGGGTACTTCAATTGCAAGACCTTTAATTGCAAAACGTCAAATTGCTGCTGCTAAAAAATTTGGAGCTTATGCAGTTTCTCATGGTTCAACTGGCAAAGGAAATGATCAAGTGAGATTTGAATTAGGATATCATTACTTTGGTCCAAAAGTAAAAATTATTGCACCATGGAGAATATGGAAATTAAACTCTAGAACAGATTTAATTAAATACGCAAAAAAAAATAATATTCCAATTCCAACAGATAAAAAAGGTGCTCCTCCTTTCTCTATTGATGATAATTTATACCACACATCAACTGAAGGTAAGGTTTTAGAAAACCCAAAAAATTCAGCTCCTGAGTTTCTTTTTCAAAGAACAGTGTCACCTGAAAAAGCACCTAACAAAGCTTCATTTGTAACTATAGGCTTTAAAAATGGAGATCCTATAAATGTTAATGGTAAAAAATTATCACCTGGAAATTTATTAGAAAAACTTAACGATGTTGCTGGTAAAAATGGAATAGGTAGAGTTGATCTAGTTGAAAACAGATTTATTGGAATTAAATCTAGGGGTGTTTATGAAACACCTGGTGGAACACTTTTAATGTCAGCGCACAGAGCAATTGAGTCTGTTACTTTGGACAAAGAAACTATGCATAAAAAAGATGAAATTATGCCTAAATATGCTGAACTTATTTACAATGGTTACTGGTACTCAAAAGCAAGATTTAAACTTCAAAAAATTGTCGATCTTAAAAAGAATAAAGTTAATGGGTCTGTTAAGCTTAAATTATACAAAGGTAATATCACCATAATGTCTAGACAGACAAAAAGTAATGCTTACTCAATGAAAAAAGTTTCTTTTGAAGAAAATAAAACCTTTAATAAATCAAATGTAGAAAGATTTATTAACTTTCATAAACAAAAGCTTCGTTCATAAATTAATGAAAATAAAAGTATTTGCTGACACAATTTGTGGGTGGTGTTTTATTGGTCAAACAAGATTAAATAAAGCATTAAAAAATTTTCCTGAAACTAAGTTTGAGATAGAGCATGTTCCATTTCAACTAAATACTGACATGCCTAAAGAAGGAATTGAAAGAAACAAGTACTTAGAAATAAAGTTTGGTGGAAAAGAGTTTGCTCAACCAATGTATGATCGAATGATAGAAGAGGCGAATAAAGAAAATCTTAATTTTAATCTAGATAAGATAAAGAAAACACCCAATACAGTATTTTCTCACTTATTAATAAAATTAGCCGAACAATCTAATGTGCAAAACGAAATTAAAGAAAAAATATATCAATCATACTTTATTGAAGGTCTTGATATTGGAGATAAAGAAATCTTAATTAATATTGGCAAAGAATTTAATATTAATGGAGATACAATCAATAATTTTTTTAATTTAAAAAATATTGAAGAAATTAATTCATATATTTCAGTCGCAAGAGAGAAAGAAATTAATGGAGTACCCTTCTTTGAAATAGGAACAGATTTTATTTCAGGCGCCCAAAGCTCTGCAAATTTAGAAAGTGTAATAAAGTCCAATTTAAGCTAAAAATTAAAGGACACTTTATCCTTTGCCTTTAACATATAAATATCTATTCTAGCTATATGGAAGCACTAAAAAATTGGATGAAAGATGCCGCTAACATTTTATTTGATGATAGCAAAAATGATCTAAGATCTTTACCAAGATCTGTTAGATTACAAATTTTATTAGTTCTGAGTTTCGTTTGGACAACTGTTTTTAGTTTATACATATTTTCTTATACAACTTTTGCATTTGGTTGGGCCGGTTTATACGTTGCTCATATTGGATTGATATTTGCAGTTTATATGACATTCAAACATTTTCATAAAGCAGAGGCGCAATCTAGCAGTGTATTCAAAACTAAAAACTTTGATCCATTTAAGATTATGGTTATTGTTTTTGTAATTGTATTCATCTTTGTATTTTCTAAGGGAATAGAAATTTTAACAAGTCCAAACCCTAGCTCTTATTCAATTCCATATGATGGACCAGTAAAATCAGTGTTTGAAAAATGGCTACCATTTAGTAAAGATAAGTAATGGATAAAATAGCAAAAAATTTACAACTAGCTCTAATGTGCATTATTTTAGTGAGCACTGTAATTGCTGTTGGTATGGAAATTAATAATATGTTTCTAAATCAATCTGTAATGCTAGCAGATTTACTTTTAATGTTTCTTTATTTAGAAGTCTTAGCAATGGTTCGTGTTTTTTGGAGTCAGCAATCAATCAGTATAACTTTACCTCTTTTAATTGCCATCACTGCTCTCGCACGATTTATTATATTACAAGGAAAAGAAATGGATCCATCAGCATTAGTCTATGAAGCTATAGCTATAGTTCTAATTGCATCTGCAATAGTTATTTTAAGATTAAGACACAGTGATAAATTGGGTCTAAAGAAAAGAAAATCTAAATAGTTTAAAATGATTTTTGAAGCTTCAAGGGCTAAAGCCGTTGATAAATTAAATACTTTTGTCGAACAAAATCTTTCAGATTATTCAAAACTAAGAAATTTTGATTTTGGGCCTAGTAATAGATCTAATGTTTCTTGTTTATCCCCCTATATAACTCACGGAATAATTAATGAATTAGAAGTAATTAATAAATCTCTTAAAAAGTTTTCATTTGCAAATAATGAAAAATTTATTCAGGAAGTTCTTTGGCGTGTTTATTGGAAAGGTTGGCTAGAACTAAGACCTGATGTTTGGTCAGATTACTTAATAGAATTAGATAAAATTAAAAAAGAATTTAAAAACAATCAAAGCTATTTGGATGCAACTGAAGGAAAAACAAATGTAGATTGTTTTAATCAATGGGTAAGTGAACTTAAAGAAAACAATTATCTTCATAACCACACAAGAATGTGGTTTGCTAGCATTTGGATTTTTACACTAGAATTACCATGGCAGTTGGGGGCTGAGTTTTTTATGCAACATCTATATGATGGAGATGCTGCATCAAATACCCTTGGTTGGAGATGGGTAGCCGGAGTTCAAACTCAAGGCAAGCATTACCTCGCAAGTGAATGGAATATAAATAAATTTACAAATAATAGATTTGAAAACATAAAACTTAATGAAAATGCCAAACCTATATCCAATGATAAGATATATTCTGTTATTAACAAAAGCTTTAAAAATTCTGAGATTTTGGAAGATAAAACTTTATTAATATTTGAAAATAATATGACATTTGAATTTTCTGATTTTAAAGAACATAAGTTTAAAAAAATTTTGTTAATCTCAAATAATACAGATAGAACTATCAAATTAAGTGAAAAGGTGTTGAAATTTAAAGCAAATCTTTTAGAGGATCAAAAAAAAAGATTGAAAGAAAAATCAATAAATTGTGAAACTATTAACATTAATGATTTAAAAAATATTACTGAAGAAGTTTATGCGCTTTATCCAACTGTTGGTGAAAATTTAAATTTTATTCAAAATAATCAATTAAAAAATATAAAATTTTTATATAGAAAGTTGGATCAGTTTTCTTGGCAATATTGTAATAAGGGTTTTTTTAATTTTAAAAATTATATTCCAAAAATTATTGGTAATTTTAATTAAAACCAACGTATCATTCCAATTATACCTGCTGTTGCATAAAAAAATTGCAACACAAGTATTCCCTTGTGACCTCCTCTATATGCCCAGATACCAATTAAAATGGCAGATAATAGTAACAAACAAAATCCTAAAAACTCTATTCCAATGTTTAAGGCTACAAACATAGAATAAAGAATTGCTGTAAAAACCCCTGTCCATTCAAAAAATTTATTATTCATTTTATAATTTTTTTATTTGTTTAAAATTTTTATCAAAATTTATTTTTTTTAAATAATTCAAAAATCTTTTTTTATTTTTAGGCCATTCTTTATCCAAAATAGAGAACCAGGCCGAATCTCTGCTTCTACCCTTAAAAATAAACATCTGTCTAAACACACCTTCAAATTTAAAACCCAATCTTAGAGCTGCTTTTTTTGAGGATGAATTTAAATTATTACATTTCCACTCATATCTTCTGTTACCCAAAACTTCGAAGGCATTTTTCATCATCAAATACATCGTTTCAGTTCCTTCAACTGAATTTTGAAGAAGTGGAGAATAATTAATGTGCCCAACTTCAATTGATCCATGATCTGGTTCAATTCTTAGATAGCTTGCCATTCCACAATATTTTTTGTGTTTTTTGGAATAAATTGAATAAAAAAAAGGATTCTTGTTTAAACAAAATGATTTCATCCAATTTCTAAAATTTAAATAAGTTTTAAATGGCCCATAAGGCAAGTATGTCCAAATTATATTTTTTTTATCTTTTAAATATTCTGAATATATGTCTTTTGAATGTTTGCTAACATTTAAAGGTTCAAGAATTGTATAATTGCCAACTAATTTTTTCTTTAATGGTAACTTTGCTTTTTTAAATTTTACCTTAGGGCCTAGTTTTAATTTATTCATAATATTTTTTTAAAACTCTTATAAAGAATCTTGGAATAATTATTCATATCAGACATATTATTTTTTGCAGCTTGATCAAATTTATCTAAAGCTCCCTCACCTAATTGACTTTCAAGAGCTTTTTTATATTCAGGCACACACCCCCATTCATTAACTGTTGTATCTTTAATCTCTATATGAAATTGAATTGCATATGCGTGATTTTGGTATTTAAAAATTTGATACTTGGTTACTGGAGATGATGCTAACAAAGTAACATCTTTGTTATTATCTATTCCTTGCACTTCATATGAATGCCACTGCAAACTTTTAATTTGATCTGGAAATTTTGAAAATAAAATATCTTCCTTTTTTTCTTTAGTAAAATTTATATCCATTATTCCAATTTCTGCTGGATTTGATCTAACTACCTTACCACCTACTACCTCGCCTAATAATTGACACCCAAGACAAAAACCTAAATAAGGTTTTTTTAAATTAACAACAAATTCTTTAATTGCTTTTTTTTCTTCAATTAGCCATGGATATTCTTGTTCCATAAAAGTATCCATTGGACCACCCATACAAAACATTCCATCAAATTTTCTTAGATCACTTGGAATTTTTTCACCTTCATCCAGTTCTATGGTGGTTAAGTTAAAACCATCAGCTAACATTAAATCTTTGATATAGCCTGGGTCTTCAATCTTTATATGTTGTAAGATAATTATTTTCATTATTCTTATTTGTTATTTTAAAATGTTTAAAAAACTAAATTAATCTCTGAGCTCAAAAAATCCATTGAGTCCATCCGTTTTTATTAAATCATAGTTATATTTATTTAAATAATCCCTAAGTTTTTTTTCTTTTATATTATTTTGATTATTGGTCATTTCTACACATAAAATTTTTGCATTAAATAATGATAGATCTATACCTTCTAAAACTTCTAAATCATGCGCCTCAACATCAATATTAATAAAATCAATTTGCTTTATTTTGATATTATATTTCTGAATAATTTGGTTAAATTTATATGTATAAATTTTTTTTTCTTTTTGCTTCCTAATTGAAAATTTTTTAGATGCAATAACAGAAAATTTTTTATCTAAAGTATTAATGGGGCTAAAGAGATGATCAAAATACTGAGTAGTTTCTCCGCTAGTATTTGAAATAGCAGCACATATATTTTTGTCTCTTTTCCTCAGTATATTAAATAAATCTATAGATGTTTGATTCATATCAATATTGATACCATGCCAGCCCTTATTATAAAGTAATGCTGTATTGCTGTACTTAATTGGATGATAACATCCTATGTCAATATAAAAGCCCTTATCTTTTTCTTTAAAATAATCATTAATAAATAAATCTTCTTGGTTTTGTGAGTATGTACTTTTTTTTTTTAAAGCTTTATGTCGAATATATAGATTATAATATAAATATAGTTTATAGAAAATATTTTTTTCAGAAATTCTACTCATATTACTTCACCCTATAAAGTTTTTTATTCCATCTAAAATATACTGAACACTTAATCCAACTAGAATAATTGCTATTACTCTTGAAATTACACTAATAACTTTTTTGTTTATTATCTGAGAAAATTTTGAAGCAGTAAAAAAAAATATAAAAGTTAAAAGCAAAACTGAAGCTAAAGCAATCATTCCAACAGATTGGTTTGTAAAATTACTTCCCATATCTGAAACAGAAACAATAACAGATGTGATTGCAGCTGGTCCTGCTATAATGGGTGTTGCTAAGGGAAATACACTTACATTTTCAGAATTAAAATCAATGTCATCTTCTTTTCGTTGTTGTCTTTTATCAAACAACATTTCCATGGAAATTATTAATAAAATGATGCCTCCACCAATTGTAAATGCTGGAAAAGATATATTCAAATAATTTAATAAAGTGCTTCCAAGAAATGCAAAGAATAGCAATATGATTGATGCAATTATTGTTGCGCTCAATGCAGTTTTAACTCTTTGTTGGCTGCTCATATTTTGAGTTACTGCTAAGAATAAAGGTGTATTTCCTAGTGGATCAATAACAATAAAATATAAAAAGAAAGTTTGAATAAATATTTCAAGCATTCACTTTTCTAGCATAGTTACCTGGATAAATTCAGTAAATATTAAAACAAATAATAAATTAAGACGTACCTACTTACTTTTCCAATTGCCACTAAAATAATAAAATCTAAAAATCTAACTCTTAATAAACCTGCAACTAAAGTCAGTGGATCACCTATTATTGGAACCCAAGCAAATAATAATGACCATTTACCAAATTTATTAAACCATTTTGAAGAGCTTTCTATTTGTTTGTCTTTAAACGGAAACCACTTTTTTGTACTAAGATTTCTTGAATAAAATCCCAAGACCCAGTTAACAACTGATCCCAAAATATTCCCAAAACTAGCAACAATTAACAATAATAAATTATCAAAATTTGATGTTGCAATTAATCCTGCCAATGTGAGTTCAGATGAAAATGGTAAAATGGTTGCAGCTAAAAAAGATATAGCAAATAAAGATAGGTAAATCACTTAGAGCACTTTTTGGAGCAATACTTTACCTTATCCCAATTAAGCTTCCATTTCTTACGCCAAACAAAAGGTCTTTTACAAACGGGACAAACTTTTGAAGGTAGATTTTCTTTTTTCATTAAATAGTATTTTGTTTAATAAATTTATCAGCTTCAGATAAAATCATTTTCTTTCTTTCATCTTTCATTTTATCAAAAACATAAACCATCATAGACAATCTAGGGTTCTTTAAAAAAAATTTTCTATTTTTATCTATAAACCTCCAATAAAGACCATCCATCGTATTACACCATTCCCCTTTTTTAAAATCCATCATTTTCATAAAATAACTTGATCCACAAATGTATGGTTTCGTTGCAAAAATACCTCCATCACTAAATAAGCCCATTCCATAAACATTAGGAACCATCACCCAATCAGAAGAATCGACAAACATTTCCATAAACCACTTATAAACAATTGTTGGTTTCACCTCACAAAGGTTCATTATATTTGATAAAATCATCAATCTTTCAATATGGTGAGACCAGCCATGATTAAGGGCATTTTTAATTGCATGATCCAATGGAGGCAAACCTGTTGTGCCTTCATACCAAGACTTTTTCATTTTTCTCTCATGGTTGAAAAAATTTTTTGTTTCCATTTCATCAGAGTAACCTTGATAAATTCCACGCATGAACTCTCTCCAGCCTATTATTTGACGAATATAACCTTCAAGTGAGTTCATTCTAATTTTGTGTTTTTTATGAAATTCTAAAATTTTTTGAATGATAATTTCAGGGGTTATCAATCCTAAATTAATGTACGGGCTTAATGCGCTATGAAATAAAATATTGTCTTTTTGATTAACAGCATCTTCATAATCGCCAAATAAATTTGATTTTTCTTTAATAAAAAAATCTAAAAGTTTGACCACATCATTGTATTCTGTTGCTAACCAAAAATCATTTGTGCTACCAGGATGATCTTTAAATAATTTTTCAATAATTGGTTTTAATTTTTTAGTATGATTAGTTTCGTAAATTTTTGGAAATTTTGGTATTGATATATCTTTTGGTAATTTATTTCTGTTATCTTCATCAAAACTCCATTTACCCCCAATAGGATTTCCATCTGCTCCCATTAATATTCCAGATTTTTTACGAACTTCTTTGTAAAATGTTGCCATAAAAGGTTTTTTTGATTTTACTAAATAATTTTTAAACTCATCTCTTGAGTTTAAAAACATTGGAGTTTTAATAATATTCCAGTTTATTTTTTCTTTTTTTAAAAATTGATAAATTTTCTTTTCAAAAAATTTATCCTCAACCTCAAAACTTGAAATTTCAGTAATTTTTTTTTGATTAATGATAATTTTTAATTTTTTAAAATAAGTATCTTTAAAACCTTTGTCCTCAATTTTAGAATATTCAAGTTTGTATTTATTTGCTCTAAGCTTATCTGCATAAGACCTCATAGAAGAGAGAAATAGCAGTATCTTTTGCTTATGATGCTTTTCATAAGTACATAATTCATAGTCTTCTGCCATGTAAAAAGAGTGGTCCTTTTTGAAGCGGTCTACGTATTTTAATGGAAATAATTGATTGCCAAGTATAAAAAACAATTTCATAGTTAAATATAACTAAATAAAAATTATATGTCAGAAAAATATCTTATTTTTGGTGCGACAGGTTCTGTAGGCTCTAGCTTAGCTGAGCAATTAAAAAATTCAGGTAATGATATTCATCTAGTTGCAAGAAATGAAAGTGAAGTTAAAGCAATTGCAGAAAAATTAGGTTGTTCTTATACAGTTGCTGATGTCTTAGAAGATGGGTTTATAGAAAAAGTAAAATCAGATATTAATGATATCAAGGGTATCGCTTACTGTGTGGGCTCTATTGATTTAAAACCATTAAGAATGGTTACAGAAGCAGATATGAATAAATGCATGAAATTAAACCTTTATTCAGCCATTGAAGTGATAAAAGGATTTCAAGAAAGTTTAAAAAAGAACAAAGGCTCAGTTGTTTTATTTTCAACTGTTGCTGCTCAAAGAGGTTTTACTAATCACACAATTATTGCTTCTGCTAAAGCAGCTGTTGAAGGATTAACTGTTACACTAGCTGCTGAGTTTGCTCCACATATTAGAGTGAATTGTATTGCACCCAGTTTATCAAAATCTAAAATTGCAGAACCAATGTTAAAAAATTCTGCAATTGCAGAAGGAATTGCTAAAGCTCATCCTCTTAAAAGATTGGGTGAAGGAAAAGATTCTGCAGCACTTGCAAAATTTTTGATTACTGAAGATAGTTCTTGGATTACTGGACAGATAATAGCTGTTGATGGTGGTAGATCAAAACTTTCTTAAAGTGAAAAAATATTTTTTATTAGTAATTTTTTTTCTTTTATTTGCTTCAAAAAGCTATTCCAATAATTATACATTCACTAAAATTATAGAGTTAAATGAACCTTGGGGATCATCCTTTATTAACAATGATGAAATCATTATTACTGAAAAAATTGGAAAAATTAAAATTGTTAATGTTATTTCAAAAGAAGTTACAGAGATTAAACATAATCTCAATTTTTTAGAAGTCGGCCAGGGTGGGTTATTAGATATTATTCACCAAGATAATACTCTATGGATTTCTTATTCAGAAGATAGGGGAAATTTAAAAACAAGCACATCAATTGCAAAAGCACAATTAAACAAACAAGAATTAAATTTTAAAAATATTTTTCAAGCAAACCCTCCTATAGATTCTGGTTATCATTTTGGTTCAAGATTAGCGATTAAAGATAGTTATATTTATGCATCAGCTGGTGAAAGAGGCCAAGGTATGATTGCTCAAGATCCCACAAAACATCCTGGTAGTATTATTAGAATTCATACTGATGGTCGTATTCCCAAAGATAACCCAAAGTTTACTGGTAAACCAGATTGGTTGCCTGAAATTTATCAAATAGGTGTTCGTAATCCACAAGGTTTAACACTCTCTGATTATGATGGAAAAATATATTTAAGTAATCATGGAGCAAGAGGTGGTGATTGGTTTGGAGAGGCTAAAAAAGGAGAAAATTATGGATGGAAAATTTTAGGTTGGGGTGGAAAAAATTATTCTGGAATTCCTATTGGCCCAAAATGGAAACCAGGTTTTACTAAAGCAATTCAATATTGGGTACCTTCCATAGCTACAAGTGCTATTACAATTTACAGAGGAAATGAGTTTAAAGAGTGGAATGGGCATGCACTAGTTACTTCTTTAAAAGATAGATCTTTAAGAAAACTAATATTTAATGATCCAACTAATGTGAAAGAAGATGTTATATTTAAAGATAATGTTGGAAGAATAAGAGATATTCAAGTTCATCCATCTAATGGTAAAATATTTTTTTTAAGTGAAAATGCTTTATGGTTAATGGAAAAAAAATAATCTTAATTTGATAATATATTTTTTAAAGAGTTTATCTCTCCAATTTTAAAGATAATAGCATCCTCTTTTTTAAAACCATATTTTTCTGCACTAGCTTTAAATCTTACTGGTGGTTCCATAATAGGTTCCAGTGATAAAACAAAAGTTCCCCAGTGTGTTCCCATAACCTTTTTACTTCTTAAATCTTTTGCTACATTTAAAGCTTCTTCTGGTGTTGTGTGATAAATCGATTTATCAAACATAGGCTTAAAGTCATAAGCTCCAATATTAATCATTGTTAAATCAATTGGACCATATTTTTCACCTAATTCTTTGTAAATATTTCCATAGCCAGTATCGCAAGCAAATAAGATTTTTTTACCCTTATATTCAATTAAGAAATTGCCCCAGAGTGTTTTGTTCATATCTGTAAGGCTTCTCTTCGACCAATGGACAGCTGGGAGTAATGTTACTTTCAGATCATCATTAACCTGAATTTCCTCATACCAATCCATTTCATTTACATCTTTAAATTTATTTTTTGTAAAGTATTTTCCAAGATTTAGTGGTATCAAAACTTTTGTATTCTTAAACGGATATTTTCTAATGGTGCCCATATCTTGATGATCATAATGATTATGTGTTAATAATAATAAATCTGTCTTTGGAATTTCATTTAAATTTAAGGCAGGCTCAGTAAATCTATCTGGGCCAAAAATTAAAGGTCCCGCATTTTTTGAAAACACTGGGTCAGTTATAATTGTTGTATCTCCAAGTTTAATTAAGTAAGTAGCATGACCAATCCAAGCAATATAATCTTCATTTTTATACTTTTCTAAATCAGATAAAACTTTTTCTTTATCAACAACGTGTTCTTTTGGAACAGTCATATCTATTTTTTTTTTCAATTTAATGAATTGTGTATATGAAAACTTCGCTTGACTAGTTCTAACAGGTGATCCTTCTGGATTTCTAAAAGTTCCATCTGGTAAATGATGATAAGGTTTTTTTTCCATAGTAATTATTGGTGAGTTATAAATTGTAATTATAATTAGAAAAGTTAAAAATTTTTTCATCTATCTTTTCTTAATTTTACAATCTTTTAAAAATATGACTAAAAACTCCTGACCATAATAATTTATAGTTTTTATCAATTAAAAAATTATAGATATCACTTTTTTCTATTTCTTTTGCGTGAATTTCAACACACACTAATTCTGGTTTAAACTTATCAAAAGATAGTCCCCTTAGAACTTTTAGGTCAGCCCCCTCTACATCAATATCTAAAAGATCAATTTTAGAATCTTTATATTTTTCTCTGCTCAGTATTTCATCCAATGTAAAAGCTTCTATTTCTTTTTCTTTAACCTCGCCTTGGAACACACTTTCTGCCTGACTCTTTTCTATTGTGCTTAACTGACTAAGTTCTTTTTGATAAAATAGTTTTATATTTTTATTTTTATCTGAGATTGCACAATTATAGTTAAGATCTCTTGGTCTCATAAAGTTAAAAAGGTCAATAGAAAATTTACTTGTATCTATATTAACTCCACTCCAATTCTGCATATGTAATAGGTGAGTATTATTTCTATGTATAGGGTGATAGCAGCCAACATCTACATAAAAACCATTTTTTCTGTCTTTAAAATAGTTTAAAATAGCGGTGTCTTCATTATTCATTGAATAAGATTTTTTTTTGATAAAAAATTTATGCTTAATATAAATACTATGAAGTATATGAAGTTTTTTGAATATTTTTTTTAACACCTATTTTTGTGATCTTTTAAAGCACTCAATAGTATTTTTTAATAAACAGGCAATAGTCATTGGTCCTACTCCACCTGGAACAGGTGTTAAAGCTCTTGCAACTTTTGAAACTTCTTCAAAAGCAACATCACCAACAATACCATTTTCAGTTTTATTGATCCCAACATCTATTACAATTGCATCTTTTTTAACCCAATCAGCTTTCACAAGTTCTGGAATACCAACAGCAGCAACGATAATATCTGCCTCCAAGCATTCTGCTTTTAAATCTTTAGTCTTTGAATGAGTAATTGTTACCGTGCAATTTTCTTTTAAAAGTAATTGCGCCATTGGTTTACCGTTTAAATTTGATCTACCAATCATAACAGCTTTTTTTCCACTCAAATTTGGTTCAATTTTTTTGATCATTAAATAACATCCTAAAGGAGTACAAGGAACTGAACTTTCATAGCCTGAAGAAAGATTTCCAACATTCATTGGGTGAAACCCATCAACATCTTTTCCTGGTAAAATAGTTTCAATCACTTTTTGCTTATCAATATGTTTTGGTAAAGGTAGTTGAACTAAAATTCCCGAAATACTTTCATCTTTATTTAATTCTTCAATTTTATCTAATACTGTTTTTTCTTCCACAGCTTCAGGGTATCTAATTACTTCAGATTTTAACCCTACTTCATTCGCAGCTTTCTCTTTCATACGAACATAAATTTGACTAGGGGCCATTTCTCCAATTAAAATAACTGTAAGTCCTGGAATTTTGTTGTGTTTAGCTTTTAGCTCTACGACCTCTTGTCTTAATTCTTCTCTAAGTTCAGCTGCTATTTTTTTTCCATCTATTAAAATCATGTGTTCCCTTAAAAAATCATTGGCGCAATGTACAACTTCATACACATTTCTATAAACCAAATCAATAAAAGTAATATAACTGGTGAAATATCTATTGATCCTAAATTAGGTAAAAAACTTCTTATTTTATTAAGTGCAGGATTTGTTAATCGATAAGTCACCTCTAAAATAGAATAAACAAATCTATTTTGAGTATTTAAAACATTAAATGCAACCAGCCAGCTGATAACTACATTTGCAATTACCACATAAGAATAGAGCTTTAATATTTGAAGAACCAAATAAAAAATTGCTATCATTTTTTCTCGATATAAATTGACTGACTTGGGAATGCAAATGAAGCTTTGTTTCCTTCTACTATTTCTTTAATTGCAATCGCTAATCTTTCTTTAACTAAAAGAGAGTCGCTCCAACTGTTGCTGGCCGTAAAACATCTAACTAATAAATCTATTGAGCTATCAGAAAACTTTTCAATTCTTACCGCAACACCAACACTTTGGCTGAAGTCCTCGCTTTTATTAATATAGTTTTCTATTTCTTCTCTTACTTTTTTTAACTGTGCAACAGTGGTATCGTATTGAAGAGTAATGGACCATCTTATTCTCCAATTGGTTGTTTCACTAATATTAACTACTGAGTTTTCAGCAAATTGAAAGTTTGGAATTATTGCTAAAGATTTATCAAATTTTCTAATCACTGTTGATCTAAATCCAATTTTTTCAACAATACCTTCAATTGTTCCTTCAACTAAAATCCAATCTCCAATTTTAAATCTTTTTTCAACTAAAACTAAAATTCCTGATATTAAATTTTTAAATAAGTCTTGTGCACCTAAAGCAACTGCAACACCAAATAAACCCAGTCCAGCAATAATTGGTCCAATTTTTATTCCCCAAAGTTCAAGAACAGCCGCTAAACCTAGAATGAAAATCAAAATTTTTAATGATTTAATAATCCAGCCAATTAACTCTCTAGTTAACATTTTATCTAAACCACTTAAAATATAAGAGATGGGTTCAACAATTTGATGTATCACCCAAAAAATAAAAATAGTTATTAAAGTTCTATTAATTGTATCAATAGCTACTTTGCCATCTTCTCCAAAAGACATGTAATAACTTGCAATAAAAAAACCTAGAACAATGGGAAGAAATCTTGCTGGCCCAACCATTGCATGGACGAAAGTGTCATCTAGTTTATTGGTTGTTCTTTTAGAGATACTTTCTAATCTTTTAATAATTACTTTACTGATAATTCCTCTAAAAATTAAAAAAATAAAAAAAATCCCAATTCCAATTAATATTTGAAAAATATCAATACCGTGAATTCCCTTTGACCAAACTGAAAAAAATAAGTCACTAAAATTGTTAAAAATTTCCATAGCTAAATTTTATATAGCAAAAATTCCTCTTCTCCAGGGTTAAAAAGAAAAATTTTTTTCCACTTTATTTCATTAAGAATTGAAGAGGTTTTTTCTCCAATACACATTAAATTAGTATTCATCCATAGGGTTTCTAGCTTATAATTTTTAATTACTTTTAAAAAATTAATCGCACTATTTTGCGAATAAATGTAAGTAATTTCAGGCATCTTTAATTTTAATTTTTCGATAAAGCTTTCATCGTATTTTTCAATTGGGTTAGCTCTGTAATTAATTAATCGTTCTATCGTATACCCACTCGAAACAAGCTCTTTGTCCAAATCGCTAGAGATTATCTCTCCACTTATATAAATTAGCTTTCCTTCAGAAGGTTTAAAATTTTGCAAGATTAATTCCTTAAGATTATTAACATTTCCTTCGGCTGCAAAAACATTTTGAAAACCAACACTTCTAGCTTTTTTTTCAGTAGCACTTCCAACACAAAAACATTTTAATTTTTTATCAATGTTCTTTATATCCAAAAATTTAACAGCATTAGCACTGGTAAAAATAATTGCTTTAAACTCCGAATAGTTTGGTGCTTCGTATTTTAAACCTTCAATATTAATTAAAGGTAAATGAGATATTTCATGACCCAATGATTGAAATTTTAATATCATTTCATGACAATCTTCTAGAGGTCTTGTAAATAAAATATGCATATTATTTTTTGTAAGAATTATTAGACATCTTTTTAAGAGTTTTTCCCATCTCTATTCCCAATTCTTCTGCTTTATCTACACTTTCAGATGATTTTAAATAAAATCTTTTACTGCCATCTAGTGAAAAAAGCTCTACTTCAAGATTAATTTTGTTCCCCTCAATGTTTGCAAATGCTCCTACTGCTGTTTCACAATCTCCTTCTAAAACTTTTAAGACGTTTCTTTCAGCTTTTATTGAACTGTGTGTTGATTGATGATCAACTTGTTTTAATAATTCAATTAAACTTTCATCGTTATCTCTACACTGCAAGGCAATAACTCCTTGTCCAGCACAAGGTATAATTTCTGAAGTAGAAAAAGTTTGAGAGATATTTTGATTTAATCCTAAAGAATCGATTCCAGCATAAGATAAGATAATTGCATCATATAAGTTTTCGTTAAGTTTTCTTATCCTTGTATCAACGTTTCCTCTAATTAATTTACAATTAAGATCATTTCTTATTTTTTTAATCTGAAATTCTCTTCTATATGAGGATGTTCCAATAATTGAATTTGATGCTAAATCTTTTAGATGTTTATTGTCTTTGCTAATTAAAATTTCTCTAGGATCATTTCTTTCTAAAAAGCAATCTGTCAACAATCCTCTAGTTTCTTCAGAAGGCATATCTTTTAATGCATGTACCGCTATATCTATTTTTTTTTCTAATAATTCAACCTCTATAGTTTTTGAGAAAAGTCCCTTACCCCCTACTTCAGATAACCTTTTGTCTTGAACTTGATCGCCCTTAGTTACAATTTCTTTAATGATTACTTCTTCAATTCCAAAATCTTTTGAATGTTTGAGAATTTTTTCTCTAGCCTTTTCAGCATAGATTATTGCTAATTTGCTTCCTCTAGAGCCTATAATAATTTTTCTATTTTTCATTTAATTGCTTTATACTTCATACTTATATTGAGAATGTATTATTAATAAAAACTAATTTAATGAATAAAAAACCCATAATTTTAGGAATTGAATCAAGCTGTGATGAAACAGCAGCCTCTATCATAACTGAAAATGAGGAAGGTATGCCAACAATTTTATCAAGTATTGTTTCAAGTCAGGTGGATGTTCATAAAGAGTTTGGTGGTGTTGTGCCAGAACTTGCCGCAAGATCCCATATGGAAAAAATAGATTTAATCACAAAAAAAGCATTTGATAAAAGTGGAGTAAAAATGGAAGAACTGGATGCAATAGCAGCCACAGCAGGACCTGGTCTTATGGTCTGTCTGTCTGTTGGTTTAAGTTTTGGAAAAGCAATGGCCTCCTCGCTAAATAAACCTTTTATAGCTGTTAATCATTTAGAAGGACATGCCTTAAGCCCAAAACTAAATTCTGAATTAAATTATCCTTATTTATTACTTTTAATCTCTGGAGGTCACACTCAGTTTTTAAGTGTGCAGGGCTTGGGAAATTATAAAAGATTAGGAACAACTATTGATGATGCTGTAGGTGAGGCATTTGATAAAACGGCAAAATTATTAGGAATAGAATTTCCTGGTGGTCCCCAAATTGAAATATACGCAAAAAAAGGTGATCCCAATAAATATGAGCTACCAAAGCCAATTTTTCATAAAGGAGGATGTAATTTATCATTTGCAGGTTTAAAGACTGCTGTTTTAAAAATATCAAAACAAATAAAAACTGAACAAGAAAAATATGATCTTGCAGCATCTTTTCAAAAAACAATTGAAGAAATACTATATAAGAAAAGTAAAATTGCTTTTGAAGAATTTAAAAAAATGAACACAACAGATAAAAATAAATTTGTAGTTGCAGGTGGTGTTGCTGCTAACAAGAGAATTAGAGAAGTTCTAACTAATCTTTGCAAAGAAGAAGAGTTTGAAGCGATATTTCCACCTATTAATTTGTGTGGAGATAATGCAGCAATGATTGCAATGGTTGGATTAGAAAAATTTAAGTTAAAACAGTTTAGTGAATTAGATAGTCCTGCAAAACCTAGGTGGCCCCTAGATGCAGATGCTGCTTTTTTAAAGGGTGCTGGAGTAAGATTGTAGTGCAGTTTGGAAAAAAATAGTAGATCCACGATTAAAACAAAAAACGTTATGTTCTTGTTTAAGTAGTTGATTAACTATAGCTGTACTAATATGACCTGTACCACCTACTATACATATTTTCATAATCAGTTATATATCAGAGTTTATGTGTAATTTTTTATCTAAAAAAAGTAAGACATAAAATTACAATAGTATGATTTTGGGTGCTTAAAGTAATATTGCATAATTATAAAAAAATTGATTAAATTATTCAATTAAAATGTTAAATATTAACTAGACAAATTTAAATGAAAATTGCAATAATTGGAGAACAAAGCAGCAAAGGTGGGGGTTCTTACCATCAATCGTTAAAATCATATAAATTGCTCTCTGACATAAAAGGATTTGAATTTATACTTATAAATATAAATTCAGAAAATAAGTCCGATGAAAAAATTACTCACTCTATTGATTACAATACAAATTTAATAGATAAATTATTTTTTCTATTCAACTCTTCAAAAGTATTAAAGTCATTATTAAAAAAGTATAATATCCACAATAGATTTGAGAAACTTGTCAAAAAAGAGGGTATAGATTTGATATTATTTTTAGGTAACACTAGACTTGCTGAGTTTTGTGATAGAATTAATTACGCAACCTACATATATGAATTTCATCATATTTTTAGACCAGACCTGCCAGAGTATAAAGAATGGACAGACTATGATTTCAGAGAGCACATATTAAACACAAATATTAAAAAATCAATTTCATTAATTGTGGATACGAAGAAAAAAAAGGATGCTATTGAAAAGTATTACAACTGTTATGAAAAAAAAATAAAAGTAATTCCTTTAAGTTCTAATATTTCAACCTCAAATAAACAGAACACAAAACTTAACTTGGAACAAATAAAAAATTGGGTTGGTGAAACTAACGAGTTTTTTTTTTATCCAGCTCAGTACTGGTCACACAAAAATCATTATTATATTTTAGAGGCTATTAAAGTTCTAAATAGAAAATATAATAAAAAAACAAAATTTATATTTACTGGTCATAAAAAAAATAACTTCAGCTATATAAAAAAAAAAATAGATGAGTTGCATCTTAACGATCAAGTAGTTTGTCTAGAATACCTTGGTGATGAAGAAATAAGAAATTTATATAGAAATTGTAAAGCACTAGTGATGCCTTCATTGATTGGCTACTCATCATTGCCTCTCTATGAAGCTTTTTATTATAAAAAACCTGTTTTTTATACACTGGGTCTCTTGGATGATTCGCTTAAAGAGTTTGTGACTGAAATTGATATTGAGAATCCAGAAAATTTAGCTGAAGAAATAAATAATCTTGAGAATAATATAGAAAAAATTAATAAAAAAAAATTGAATGCATACGAGTATTTTATTAAAAATTTATCTGATGAAAAAATAAAAAACTATTATACTGATTTTTTTATGGAAATAAAAAAACAAATGAAGCTCTATAGATAAATTTTTAGATAAAAATTTTAATAACAAACTTATAGATTATTTTTCTATTGATATTGAGGGTAGTGATTTTGAAGTAATTATGGCTCTTAATTTAAAGAAATTTAAAATCAAAAATATTTCACTAGAATATTTACATTTAACCAAAATTCAAAAAACAAAAATATTAAAAAACTTTTGGATAATGGATACTCGTATTTTGGTTTTGGAGTAGATCACATGAAAATAGACTGGTTGTTCAAAAAGGAATATAATTGGTGGAAAAATAAAATTTCAAAACTACTACCCATAATTCACAGAAAACATTATAAGAGATTAAATAAATTATTAATAAAAAATAGTAAAGTCTGAATGCAATACTGGTTAATGAAATCAGAACCTGATGTTTGGTCAATTGATCAGCAAAAAAAAGCTGGTGCTAAAGGTGCTCCTTGGGATGGAGTAAGAAATTACCAGGCAGCTAAAAATTTAAGAGGAATGAAAAAAGGAGACCTTTGTTTTTTTTATCACTCAAATATAGGTAAAGAAATTGTTGGTATAGTTGAGGTTATTAAAGAAGCTTTCTTAGATAAAACTGACAAAGATGGACGATTTGTAGCTGTTCAAGTAAAGTTTAAGGAAAAATTAAAGAAAAGTGTAACTCTAGAAGAGGTTAAAAAAACCAAGTCTCTTAGCCATTTATCACTTATTAAACAAAGTAGATTATCTGTTATGCCAATAGACTCTAAAAGCTGGAAAATTTTAAACAAGATGAGTAATATTTAGAAATATATGCCAAAAAAAAAATCAATATCAAAAGTTAAAAAAGTTTCTAAAAAAACCAAGGCTAAAAAAAAAGTAAAGCCTTTTAAGAAAAAGGTTTTAAAAAAAATCGAAGAAAATGAATTAATCATAAAAACTAAACTTGAGTGGGTAAAAAGTGCTTTAGTAAATAAAACAAAATATCAAAAAAAATACTCAGACTCGATTAAAAATAACAATGACTTTTGGAAGAATGAGGGGAAAAGAATTACTTGGACTAAACCATATAAAAAAATTAAAGACGTTAAGTACAGTAAAAAAGAAGTTAGAATTAAATGGTATGAAGATGGGACTTTAAATGCTTCTGCTAATTGTATAGACCGTCACCTTAAAGATAAAAAAGATAAAACCGCTATTATTTGGGTGGGGGATGACCCAAAAGATACAAAAAAAATTTCATACAAACAATTACATAATGAAGTTTCAAAAACTGCAAATGGTTTAAGAAAATTAGGAATTAAAAAAGGTGATAGAGTTACAATTTATTTAACTATGATTCCAGAGCTTGCAGTAACAATGCTTGCTTGTGCTAGAATTGGTGCCGTTCATTCTATTATTTTTGGTGGATTTTCAGCAGATTCTATTTCTGGCAGAGTTAATGATTGTGAATCAGAATATATTATTACAGCTGACGAAGGAGTTAGAGGTGGAAAAACTATTCCTTTAAAAGAGATCACAGATGAAGCTTTAAGAAGCTGTCCAAATGTTAAAAAATGTATAGTTGTTAAAAGAACTGGAAACAAAGTGAACTGGAATAAAGATAGAGATATCTGGTATGACAATTTAATTAAAGATGTTCCAAAACATTGTGATCCAGAAGAAATGAATGCAGAAGATCCTTTGTTTATTCTCTACACATCTGGTTCTACTGGAAAACCAAAGGGGGTTTTACATACAACGGGTGGTTATATGGTTTATGCATCTATGACCCATCAATATGTCTTTAACTATAAACCAAAAGATATTTATTGGTGTACAGCTGATATTGGTTGGGTTACTGGCCATAGTTATATAATTTATGGTCCTCTTGCTAATGGTGCCACAACAATAATGTTTGAAGGAATTCCAACCTACCCTGACAGCTCAAGATGGTGGGAAATCATTGATAAATATAAAGTTAATATTTTTTATACAGCACCCACTGCTATTAGAGCTTTAATGAGAGAGGGAGATAAACCTGTTAAAAAAACCTCAAGAAAATCTTTAAAATTATTAGGTACTGTTGGAGAGCCAATAAATCCTGAAGCTTGGATGTGGTATTATAAAACAATAGGAAATTCTAAATGCCCAATAGTTGATACATGGTGGCAAACTGAGACAGGTGGAATATTAATTAGTCCACAAACAGGTGCTATAAATTTAAAACCAGGGTCGGCTACTAAACCATTCTATGGAATTAAACCTTCAATAGTCGATAAGGACGGAAAAGAAATTAAAGGAGCTGGTGAGGGAAGACTGTGCATTTCTCAATCTTGGCCTGGACAAATGAGAACTGTGTACGGTGATCATCAAAGATTTATTGATACTTATTTTTCTCAATTTGATGGCAAATACTTTACTGGGGATGGGGCTAGAAGAGACAAGGATGGCTACTACTGGATAACTGGTCGTGTAGATGATGTAATTATTGTCTCTGGTCATAACCTTGGAACTGCTGAAATTGAGAGTGCATTTGTTGCTCATCCAAAGGTTGCCGAAGCTGCTGTAGTTGGATACCCACATGACATTAAAGGTAATGGCTTATACTGCTATGTCACTTTAAATGTTGGGGAGATAGCTGACCTAGATCTTGAGAGAGATTTAAAACTTTGGGTAAGAAAACAAATCGGTGCACTAGCGACACCTGACATTATTCATTTCTCACCTGGTCTTCCAAAAACTAGATCTGGGAAAATTATGAGAAGAATTTTAAGAAAAATTGCCGCTAATGAGCATGACCAATTAGGGGATACAACAACTTTAGCAGACCCAAGTGTTGTGCAAAGTTTGGTGGATAATAGAAAGAATATTTAAAATTCTATTAATTTCTCAAATTCTTTTTTAATAATATCCCATTTCAATATCATAGAATTCAATACGATTTTTCGATCTAAAGTTTTAAGCTCTTCAGCAATTGGGGCCCATTTGTATAATGACAAAGCACTAGGATTAAAAGGTAAATCTTTATAATAAATTTCCCAGTTTATATTTTGAAGTCTTTCATTAAAAGTTTTTTTTGCTTCCTCAATAATATCAAGTGGCATCTTATTAGAAATCTCATCATCTAAAATTTTAGAAAAAATCTCTTTAGACTGGTCAACGTTTTGAAAATTAAAGTTAACTTTTAAATAAGAAAACGTAAATAACATCAAATCTTGTAAGGCTACAGAATAAATATTCCATTTGGCAATATTAAGGGAAGACATGAACACATCATTATCAAAGTGAAGAACATACCTTGTTCCCATCCTGGTTTTTAAATAACTATATAAAGTTACTTGTGTTACCCAAGCAGATTTTGTTTGAATAAAGTGTTCAAGCTCATCTAAATTCTTAATTTTTTTCTTTGGAATAAAAGCCCTAAACATGGCAAACAAATAAACTTTAAAATCATCAAACGATATGTCTTTCCAGGAGAGTTTATATTTTTGCATAAAAATTCATATATGCTCATTATACCTTAAAAAGGTAGGTAAATAAGCACCTAATATGAACAATTTTAAGTCTTTTAAAAACTTACAGAATGGTTATGGTTTAGGGTAGTTATAACTAAAAATAGAGAGGTATAAATGTCAAACGCAACAAAACACTGGGAAAAAACTAGGTCATTGTTATTCGTAACACTGGCTATTTGGTTTGTTTTCTCAATCGGCATCTTCCTATTTGCAGCTGAAATGAATGAGGTTACAGGACCTTTCGGTTATCCATGGACATACTGGTTTACATGTCAAGGATCTCTTGGAATTTTTGTAATTTTATGTTTCTGGTTTGCTAATAGGCAAGAGAAAATCGATGAAGAATTCGGCTTCAACGAAAGAGGAGATCAATAATGATTAAAGGTAAATTTATAGACAATTTGCCAAAAGTTTACGGAATCTATACAGGAGGTTTTATAGGTTTCATAATCTTAATGGCAATTGGTGAGCAGATGGGTATGACTGCTAAAGCAATAGGTGTTGCTTTTGTAGCCTTTACAATATTCATCTATGCACTGATCGGTTATCTATCAAGAACAGCTCAAGCAGACGCATATTACGTGGCCGGAAGACAAGTGCCCACTGTATTTAATGGAATGGCGACAGCAGCAGACTGGATGTCTGGTGCTTCATTCGTTGCAATGGCAGGTGGTATTTACTTTAAAGGTTACGGATATATGGCCCTACTTGTTGGTTGGACTGGTGGTTACATATTGGTTGCAACTTTATTAGCACCATACTTAAGAAAATTTGGATGTTACACAGTTCCAGATTTTGTAGGTACAAGATACGGTGGTAATTTAGCAAGATTGTGTGCAGTAATAGTTTTAACTGTTGCTTCGTTCACTTATGTGACTGCTCAGATTAACGCTACTGGTACTATTGCATCTGTTGCTCTAGATATCGACTTTAAATACGCTGTATATATTGGACTAATAAGTATTTTACTTTGTTCAATGTTAGGGGGTATGAGAGCGGTAACTTGGACACAGGTTGCGCAATATATCGTGCTAATTATAGCTTACTTACTTCCAATTTTTTGGATCAGTAACAAATTGGGTGCGGGTTTCTTCCCTCACTTTATGTTGGCTGATGAAGTAGCTAGAATTGGTGAGTTAGAGCAACAGTTTGGGTTTATTAAAAACTCTGCTGCTGATCTAGCAACGGTACCTAAAGGGTTAGCTGGAATAACTAAAGCACACTCTGCAGTAAACGCTACGCCTTGGGCATTTATTTCATTAGCACTTGCGATGATGATGGGAACAGCATCATTACCACACGTGATGATGAGATACTTTACTACTCCAAGCGTAAAAGCAGCAAGAAAATCAGTTGGTTGGTCGTTATTCTTTATCTTCCTTCTGTATTCTTCTGCGCCAATGTTAGCAACACTGTCTAAACTATCATTAATTGATCCAACTTTACCTACAGGTATTATTGGTAAATCATTTGCTGAGGTTCAAGCTTTGTCATGGTTCCAAAACTGGAATAGTGCAAACTTGATGTTCATCAGTGACTTTAACGGTAATGGAACTCTTGAATTAAACGAGTTTTTTATGGGCGGTAAAGCAGTTGTGTTAGCAACACCAGAAATAGCTGGATTACCATATGTAATCTCAGGTCTGGTTGCTGCTGGAGGTATGGCTGCTGCCATGTCAACAGCTGATGGTTTGATTCTAGCAATTGCTAATGCGATCTCTCATGATGTTTATTACAAAATGATTGATCCAAAAGCAGAGACTGCAAAAAGACTACTTGTTGCAAGGGTATTACTTGTAGTAATTGGTTTTGCTGGAGCAACTATTGCGGCAATGGAGATCCAAGGTATCTTAGGTTCAGTGATCTGGGCTTTTGACTTTGCGATGTCTGGATTGTTCTTCCCACTTGTACTTGGTGTATGGTGGAAAAGAGCTAACAGAGAAGGTGCTGTTGCTGGTATGGTTTTAGGTCTTGGTTCTGCTATTTGGTACCTAGTTTGGGTACGAACTGGTGGAAGTGGGTTCTTAGGACTTACTCAGTTAACATTTGGTATCTTCGGAGCAGCTGTTAGTTGTATAGCAATGGTGGTAGTGAGTTTAATGACTTCTGCACCTGAAGCTGCAATTCAAAAAATGGTTGATGAAGTTCGTATACCAAGTGGTAGAACTGTCACTGGTAAATAGAGCCAATAAATCTTAATTCTAGGGGCGATTAATTTCGCCCCTTTTAATTCAAACTTTTTTCAAATATAAATTCTAAATGTCTGCTAACTTTCATCCTCTAGTTTATTTTATAGATTATCTCCTTGGAGTTATCATGTGGACTTTAATAGGAAGAGTTGCGATGAATATTTTTCAAAAAGAAGATTCGGAATTTTTTTTTATGAAGATATTTGTAAAATATACTAATCCATTAATAAAAACTTTTAAACCAATTACCCCTTCTTTCATTATAGGACCTCTGGTTCCTTTATATGTTGCTTGGTTCTTTTATATGATTAGATTTTACTTTATGCCCTGGGTCTTGGGTTATTCTGTGATGGGGATGTTGTCCTTTCCTCTAGAAAGTGAAATTTCTAAGCAAATTTATCAATTATTTAATTCAATTAAATTTTAAAAATTGATATTAGTAGAATTACTAATCAATGAAAAAAATACAAATATCACCTTCAATTTTATCTGCTGATTTTAGTCAGCTAGGAAATGAAATAAAAAGGCTTGAAGAAGGTGGGGCAGATATGATCCATGTGGATGTGATGGATGGCCATTTTGTTCCAAATTTAACAATGGGACCTCCAATTATTAAGGCTTTAAGAAAATACACAAAACTCCCGTTTGATGTTCATTTAATGATTTCTCCCGTACACAAATATATTAAAGATTATGCAGATGCTGGAGCAGATATAATCACCATACATCCAGAGGCTACTGAGAATTTAAAAAGTTCAATAGATCATATAAAGAGCTTAAATAAAAAAGTAGGAGTTTCTTTAAATCCAGAAAGTAAAATTAATTTAATAACTGGCTTACTAAACGAGATAGATTTAGTGCTAATTATGAGTGTAAACCCTGGATTTGGAGGACAAAAGTTTATGCCAGAAGTTTTAGAAAAAATAAAAGAATTAAAAAAGATAAGGGATCAAAAAAATTTAGATTTTGATATCGAGATTGATGGTGGAATTAATTTTGATAATAATAAACTAGCAATAGAAGCTGGTGCAAACATTTTAGTATCTGGGACAACTATATTTAAAAACAATAATGGAGATATAAAAAAAAATATAGACCTTTTAAAATCAAGTTAGAATAATGATTTTAAACAATTCACTTAAGCTTATCAAAAAAAAAATTCGTCATTTTTATTTAAATTCTAATCTATATAATAAAAAAATTACACCCCCCTCTATTGAGTTAATAGAATATCAACCAAGCCCTAGCTTGCTAGATGGTCTTATAAAATATGACAAAAAAAAAATTAATATAGAAAATTATTCATTAAATGAAATTTGGGATAATCCAAATTTAAAAGAAAAAGACCAACAGAATTTAAACAGTTTTTTTTGGTTATTTAGTCTAGACCTTAGATCTTCAAAAAAAGATACTCAAAATGTCATTTATCAATGGATTAATACAAATAACAGATACAACTCTAAAAATTGGAAAATTGATATAATTGGAAAAAGAATAATAGCTTGGATTTCAAATTCTAGGCTTACCTATGAAGATGGTAGTATTGATTATAAAGACAATTTTAATGGCATTATAAAGAAGCAAATTAATCACCTTATTAATGAAATTGAAACCTCTGAATTAATCAATGATAAGGTTATAGGGTGTGCTGCTATCATTTTAACTGGTCTATCATACCCTCAAAATAATAATTATTTAAATACTGGGTTAAATTTACTAAAAAAATTAGCAAAATATTCATTGGATAATGATGGCTTTCCAAAATCAAGAAATATCAGACAGTTAAGTTTTTACTTAAAATATTTTATATTAATTAGAGAGTGGTTTAAAGAATCTCAAAATGAAATACCTGATTTTATAAATGAAAATATATATTATTTGGGTCAGGCTTACGCTTTTATTTGGCAAAACAATAAAATAGATTTTCTCTTTAATGGCAATCATAAAACAAATAATCATAATTTTGACCTTTATTTAAAAAGACTTGGCTATAACTTTAAAAATCAAAATAATGAATTGGGTGGCTATGTAGTACTTAACAATAAAAAAAATTCTCTAATAATGGATATTGGATCAAGCCCCGATACAAAATTATCTACAAATTATCAAGCTGGAGCTTTATCTTTTGAGATTGTATCAAATGGTAAAAAATTAATTAGTAATTGTGGTTATTTTCAAAAAGCTGATCATCAACTAAATGAAATATCTAAATCAAGCGCAGTCCATAGTACACTAATTGTAAATGACAAATCCTCTTGTAATTTTAGCAAAGTAAAAGGTAAAAAATCTAAAATTAATCAAGGTTTAAGAATATTAAAAAAAAAATAGTATTTGAAAAAAATTATTGGAAAATTAATGCTTCTCACGATGGTTATTTAAAACTAAATGGTATTGTTCATGATCGAGAAATAGAATTTTACCCAGAACAATTAAAATTCATTGGTCATGATAAAATAATTTCTAATAAGGGTATTAAGAATTTAAAATTTGATATTAGATTTCATTTGGAGCCAAATATTAGATTAATGAAAACACAAGATGGAAAATCAATACTTATAGATCTTGATGGAGAAGGCTGGAAGTTTAGCTCAGAGAACTCAATGATGAATATTGATAAAGGGCTATATTTTGGAGAAAAAAATTCTTTTACAGATAATCAAAATATATTTATTTCAGGAATGACTAATGAAGAAAATCAAACTATAAGATGGGAAATCACAAAATTATAATGAAAAAAATAAAAAAAGCTCTTATTTCAGTATCTGATAAAAAAAATTTAGGCAGCCTTTTAAAAGTTTTAGCTAAATACAAAATTGAATTAATCAGCTCTGGAGGAACCTATAAAGAAATAAAGAAACTTAAATTTAAATGCCAAGAAGTTTCTGAGTATACTGGTTCACCAGAAATTCTTGGTGGAAGAGTTAAAACACTACACCCAAAAATTCATGCTGGTATATTAAGCAAAAGAAACGACAAATCTCACACTAAAGAACTAAAAGCTAATCAATATGATGAAATTGACCTTGTTATTGTTAACTTTTATCCTTTTGAAAAAACTTTAGATCAAACAACCAATCATTCAAAAATAATAGAGAATATTGATGTTGGAGGTCCCACTATGGTTAGGGCAGCTGCCAAAAACTATAACGATGTTACTGTTATTACATCCTCAGATCAATATCAGACTCTAATTAATGAATTAGAATATAATAAAGGATCAACATCTATTGAATTTAGAGAAAAGATGTCTTTAGAGGCCTTCTCTGAAACGGCTTATTATGATGCTGTAATTTCTAACTATTTTAATAAAATTAAAAAAAACAATTTTCCCAAAAAAAAAATTATTTATGGAAATTTAATTGAAAAATTAAGGTATGGAGAAAATCCACATCAAGAAGCTGCAATTTATTCTAAAACTCAAAATCTTAATATTAAACAAATTCATGGTAAGCAGTTAAGTTATAATAATTATAATGATATTTTTTCTGCATTAACAATATCAAAATCTTTACCAAAAAACTCCGGAACCGTTATAGTTAAACACGCTAATCCTTGTGGTGTTTCGATCAATAAAGATGGTTTAAAAAGTTATAAATTGGCTCTTGCTTGTGATCCAGTTAGTACTTTTGGTGGAATAGTTTCTTGTAATTTCAAAATAAATAAAACTCTAGCATTAGAGCTTAATAAAATTTTCTTAGAGGTTATTATTGCTAATGGTTTTCAAGCTGATGCTTTAAAAATTTTAAAAAAGAAAAAAAATATAAGAATTATTGATGCATCAGAATTTATGATGAAGGATTTAATAAGATTTGGCTCTGTGAATGAATCTATTTTAACACAATCTGAGGATTTAAAAGTATTTAAACCTAAAGATTTCAAAGTTGTTTCAAAACTAAAACCAAATAAATCTCAGTTAAAAAATTTAATTTTTGCATTTAATGTTTGTAGATATGTAAAATCAAATTCAATTGTTCTTGCAAGCCAAGAAGCAACAGTTGGTATTGGTTCAGGGCAACCAAGTAGACTTGATAGCTGTCAAATTGCTATAGATAAAATGAATAAATTTCAAAACTTAAATGAAGATGTTGTGGCAGCCTCTGATGCTTTTTTTCCATTTGTTGATGGTATTGAAAAATTAGTACAATCAGGAGTTTCAGCTGTAATACAGCCTTCTGGATCTATTAGAGATAAAGAGATAATAAAATTTGCAAACCAAACTGGTACTATTTTAGTTTTTTCTAAAACAAGACATTTTAGACATTAAAAATTTGATCAATTTTAGCTGCTAGAATAAAATCATTTTCTGACAGTCCTTCAATAGCGTGAGTAGTAATTATAATTTTAGCATATCCCCAACCAAATGAAATATCTGGATGATGATTTTCATTTTCCGATATTTCACCAACTTTATTTATAAAATTTTGACTATTAATAAAATTCTTAAAAATAAAATTTTTCTCTAAAAAATATATTTCTTTTGCATTTTTTTTAACATCCCAACCATCAACTTTTTTTTGATATTTGTGAATTTCACTGATATCAAAAGGCAAAATTCCACCCTCACATGGTACACATTTCTTATTAAGTAAATCACTCATTGATTAATATGTTTCAAAATTTTGGAGCGGGTCAAGGGAATCGAACCCTCTACCTAATCGTTGGCAACGATTCGCTCTACCAATGAGCTAGACCCGCTTATAAAAGACACTATAAATAGATGGTTTTTTTAGTTCAATCAATAATAAAGTGTTTCATTGGTATATAGATTTTCAAAAATTTGCTAAAAGAAAGAATGAAAAAACAAGATTTACCAAAAACTATCCCTGTATTTCCATTAAGTAACTTTATTATATTTCCTCATACAACAGTTCCATTAAATATATTTGAACCAAGATATATTGAAATGATTAATGATAGTATGAAAACAAACAAGATGATTGGTTTGATTCAACCAAAAAATAATGATGATAATTCAATCCCTGGTCTTCATAAGGTTGGCTGTTTAGGTAAAATAACCAATTTTAAAGATACATCAGATGGTAGATATATGATTGATCTAAATGGTATAACGCGGTTTGAAGTGACTAAAGAAATTAAAAGTTCAAAACCTTATCGTATTTGCGAAACTACTTATGATAATTTTGAGCTAGATTTAACTTCTGAAAAAAAGAAATTAAAATTTTCTGATCTAGAGTCAATATTTAAAGATTTAAAATTATTATTTGAAAAAAAAGGATATATTATAAATTGGAAATCTTTAGAGAAACAAGATTTAAATGAAACGATAAATGCTCTAGCAATGGCATCTCCTTTTTCACTAGAAGAAAAACAAATTTTATTAGAAAGTAAAAATTTAGAAGCACGAAAAGATAAAATTTCCGAAATATTGAGTACTTACAGTTTTGATGATTTTCACAATACAACTATTCAGTAAACTTAAAAATTTATTCCTGCATCCGCTAGTTTAATAAAATAATTATTTAGATTTTTATTTTTTCCAATGTTTTTAATAATTTTGCTAAAGCTTTTATTTTGAACTTTTTTATCTAAATTAAAAGATTCATAAATTAAGTCTATGGCTTTAGAAAAAACAAAGTTTTTATCCTTCGTTTTTTTTTCAAATTCATCAAATATCTGTGAATCTAACTGCATACCTAATTCAATTTTGTCTTCAATAATTTTAGTTAGAATTCTAAGATCTCGTATTGTCATATTAAATCCTTGTCCTGCTAATGGGTGCACTCTGTGAAGCATGTCTCCAAAAGCTAAGATATTTTTATGATAATAGTTTCTTAAATTTGAAGAACTCAACTCGAAACTATTTAATTTATCAATTTTATTAATTAGATATTTGGGGTTATTTTTATTAATTAAATCTATTACATCGCTATTATCAAATTTTTTATTCTTAATATCCATCGAGTATACTACAGACGTTTCAGTGTTAGAGATTGGTAAAAATGCAATTGGACCTTGCTTTGTAAAAATTTGAGTTGCTGTATTATTCACTATTTTTTTATGTTTTAAAATAGTGGTATAAGCAAGATTATAATAATTTTTACTAATTTTTTTAGTGAAGTACTTTTTTGCTAAAAAATTATTTACATCACAATTTATTATTAAATCATATTCTTTTTTATTTAAAAACTCCTCATTAATATTTTTGCTTAATATTATTTTTTTAAAAAATTTACTTTTAATAAGGTTACTATTTAACGATTTTAGAAGCTCATCATTTTTTATAATATAAAACAGATCATTTTTATCATTTTCAAATTTTAATAAATTTTCTGTATCAATTTTATCAGTATAAATTTCTATTCTATTTATTTTCCAGTAATTATTTTTTGAAATCTGAAAAATTTTTTCTTTGAAAAATTCAAAATTACTTTTAGATATTCCTATTGTTCTATTGGAGGAAAAATTACTATTTCTACTTTTACAATAATAATGAACATTTATTTTTTTATTTATAAGGCTTTTAGCTAAAGATAGAGCAGTTAGACCTTCACCAATAATACAAACATTCATAATAATTTTAATTTTAACAATAAAAATTAGATGATACAAAGTGATTAATTAGACTCATTTATTTATGGAATTTAAAAAATTAGCCAACAATACAATTAATTTCGGTATAAACAGAATTATAGAAACTGCTGGAATTGCTTTTGTTATAATTGGTCTTCTTTTGTTGATTTCCCTTGCAACTTTTTCTCCCGATGACCCTAATTTTATTTTTCCAGATAATACAGAAATTAAAAATTTGCTTGGTTTTAATGGAAGTTACACAGCTGATCTTTTTTTTCAAACCTTTGGGCTCATTGCTTTATTAATTCCATTTACGCTCATATTTTCTGGCATAAATATAGTTCTGAATAAGAAAATTTTTTTGATATTTGAAAGTATTTTTTATTCAGTTCTTTATTCTTCATTTGGTTCTTTATTTTTTTCTTTTTTTTACCCAACTGCCTTCAACCTTTACATTAATGGAAATGGTGGTTTTATTGGAAAATATTTAGAAACAACTTTTTTAACTTCTTTAATTAATATTAATTCTCAAATTTCTTATTACTTTTTAATTTTAATTATTTTAATTTTATTTTTAATTAGTATCCATTTTAAAATAATTTATTTTTATAAATTAATAAAAAAACTTTTTAAATTAATCTTTATAAAAAAAGAAAAGAGTTATACTAATGAAAATGAGATAATTAGTGAATTTATACCACAAGAAGAAATTACAAATTTAATTCAAGAGGATTTACCTTTTATAAAAAGTGAAAATAAATCTCCAAGTAAAAAAATTCGCTTCAAACTACCTACTATCGACTTACTCAAAATCCCAACACAAAAAGATAGGGGAAAACTAAAAGATGAAGATTATATTGATAGTGAGTTTTTAGAAAAAATCTTATTAGATTTTGGGGTTAGTGGGGATATAAAGAAGGTTAGTCATGGCCCTGTAGTAACACTCAATGAATTTGAGCCTGCAGCAGGTGTTAAAGTATCAAAAATTATCAATCTCTCAGATGATATTGCTCGAAATACTAGCTCTGAATCTGCAAGAATTGCTACTATTCCAGGACGTAGCACCATCGGTATAGAGCTTCCAAATTCTAGTCGTGAGAATGTTTATTTAAGTGAAATACTCTCTAACTCTGATTTTAATAAAAAAGATATTCGATTACCAATTGCACTTGGCAAGAACATTTCTGGTGTTCCTATTGTTGGAGACTTAGCTTCTATGCCTCACTTATTAATTGCAGGAACTACTGGATCAGGTAAATCTGTTTGTATAAATACTATAATCTTGTCTTTACTCTACAGGCACACACCAGACAAATGTAAGTTCATACTAATCGATCCTAAAATGCTTGAACTATCAACCTATGAAGGCATACCTCACTTATTGTGTCCTGTGATTACTGAGGCAAAGAAAGCTGCTTCTGTCTTAGGTTGGGTTGTTAAAGAGATGGAAAATAGATACCGACTTATGACCAAAGAAGGAGTCCGTAATATTGATGGCTATAATGCTAAGCACACTTTGGCTATGCCCTATATTGTTGTTGTAGTAGATGAAATGTCTGACCTAATGCTTGTTGCTGGTAAAGAGATAGAAAATTATATTCAAAAATTATCACAAATGGCAAGAGCTGCTGGAATTCACATTATAATGGCCACTCAAAGACCAAGTGTTGATGTTATTACAGGAACTATTAAAGCAAATTTTCCTACAAGAATATCTTTTCAGGTAACATCAAAAATAGATAGTAGAACAATTTTAGGTGAACAAGGTGCTGAGCAACTACTTGGTAAGGGAGATATGCTTTATATGTCTTCAGCAAATAAGATCGTTAGAATTCATGCTCCATTTGTATCTGAAACTGAAATTGAAAAAGTTAATAATTATTTAAGAAGTCAAGCAGAGCCAGATTATATAGATGAAATCTTAAATTTTGCTGATGAGAAAGAATTGAGTGGAGAAACTTCTAGCTCTGGAGATAAAGATGAGTTGTACCAGGCTGCACTTGATATTATTAGATCTGAGGGCAAAGCATCTACCTCGTTTTTACAAAGAAAATTACAAATAGGGTATAATAGAGCTGCAAGAATTATTGATATGATGGAAGCTGACGGGGTTGTGGGTAAAGCTAATCATGTTGGTAAAAGAGATGTGCTTTAATGCTTAAAGTAATAATCATCTTATTGTTTTTCAGTTTTTATCTTCCAGCCAACTCATCCCCAAAAGATAAAATAATTTTGCAAATGAAACTTACTAATAATTTAAGTTTTAATTTCAAACAAACCATTAATGATAAAAGTGAAGATGGAAAATGTATCATTGAATATCCTAAAAAAATTTTTTGTGTATACAATAATGCTAATAAAAAAATTTTAGTTTCAAATGGAAGTTCTTTAGTTATTGAGACTAATAATAAAGGAAGTTATTATCGTTACCCACTTAACAAAACTCCTTTAGAATTTTTACTAGATAAAGAATATCTAATTTCTGAGATAGAAAAACTGGAGCCAAGGGATATTGACAATAAGTATTTAAATTTTAAAATTTTTGAGAATAATAATGAAATTAATATTTTTTTTGATAAGAAAGATTTAAATTTAATTGGATGGCAAACCGAAGATATTTATCAAAATTTATCAATAACATTTATTTCTTCTGTTAAAAAAAACCAAGAGATAGATGAAAAGATTTTTAAATTACCTGAAAATAATTAATCATCTAATTAAAGTTTCAAACTTAAAATTTTTCATACCTCTGGCTAGGTAATTTTTTAACGCATTTTTGTGATCTAGAGAACAAGTGTGAAGCCAAACTCTTACACCACCCATATTAAATGAGTACTTAATTGCCTCACTTAATAAATATCCTCCTAATTTTTTTCCAAAATATTCTTCTAAAATTCCAAAATAAGCAATTTCAGCTTCTTTGCTTTGTTTATTAAATAACAGTTCAAAATAGCCAGCTATTTCACCTTTATCTTTAAGAATGTATGTAAATAACTGATCATTAGAAACATAATCTGTCCATTTTAAATCTGTCCAAATAAGTCTATCAATCCATTGACAATTCTTACCAATAGATTTGTAAAAAAATTTATTTAATTGAAAATCTTTTGGCTCTACAAGCTCTACAGAATAATTCTCTGCAGGCCTCTTAACTTCTTTTAATTCATCTAGGGATCTTATCTCTAAATAACTTCGGTAAATTTTTTCTGTCACTCAACCATTTTTCCAACTTTTTCTCCTCCAAATAAATGGAAGTGTAAATGTGGAACCTCTTGACCGCCATCTTCACTCAAATTTGTTAAAGCTCTATAACCTTTACCTGTGTCTGTTGAGATATTTAATATTTTCGAAACTTCTGAAATAGCTTTACTTAATGCAACTATCTCTTGATCTGAAGCTCTAGCATTAAAATCATCTAAATCAATGTACTCACCTTTTGGAATAACTAGTGCATGTATTTTTTTTTGAGGACTTATATCATGAAAAGAAAGAACATGTTCATTTTCAAATATTTTTTTACAAGGAATTTCTTTTCTCAAAATTTTTGCAAAAATATTATTTTCATCATAATTCATTTTTTTCTTTCATCTAATTCTGACATCACGTCTTCGATTTTTACATCATTTGCTTCAAGATAAATTAATAAATGATAAAAAACATCTGCAGCTTCATGAATTTTATTTGAATTTTTTTCTACTGCTTCAATTAACTCATAAATTTCTTCTATTACTTTTGCCTTACTTAAAAGTTTATCTGTAAGCAACTTGTTAGTATAAGAGTTTTCGACAGGGTTAAACTTTCTTTTTCGCGCTAGTAAAACAATATTTTCTAAAGATTTTAACATTTATTACTTTTAAATATTTTAATTATCTAAGTATATTTGATCTATAACTTTAATCAAATTAACATTGATCATTTTTGAACCTTTTTTACTTAAATGATCTGTATCAACAAAATATATGTCTTCTGAAGAATTTCCCAAACATTTGTCTTTTATGATTTCATTACAAAAAATAGATTCTGGAAAAACCCTATATAAATTTTTATGTTCTAAATAATTTAAATTCTGAATTATGCTTTTTACATCTGAACTAAATTTGTCATAATCTAAACTAATATAATTTTCTTCCTTTGAAATATTATTCAAAAAATTTTTTTTATCTTTATGATATAATTCATACAATGAACTTGATACATTGTTTTGAAATTGTGGTATCGGATAAATCAATATTATATTATAATCTAGATTTAAATATTTGTTCACATTTTCCAAAAAGAGATTTAATTTTATATTTTCAGCATCAAGATTTTGATAATTTAGATGTAAAATAATTGTTGAATTTTTATATTTTTTAATTTTAATTTCCCTTTGTTTTTGTATTTTAGAATTACAAAATTTATTTTTTTTTATTCGTTTATCAATTATTAAAAAATCACAACCTGCATTTGTCATTATTATAAAATTTTTATTACGTTTTTTTAAAGAAAGTCTTAATTCCTCTTGTAAAGATGCCATTATAGAGTCTCCAACTAAAAAAATGGTGTCTTTATTGTCTTTATCACCAAAGTCACAAAAAATAAATTTTCTTTGAAAACAAGGTTTAAAAAATTGCTTTGTTGTCCACCAGGTTTGATTTTTAATATCTGTTAAAATTTTTGGATATCTTAATTTATGGCTAGAAGGTAAATAAACAGTAAATAAAATTAAAATAGTAATAGTCGAAATTAAAATTACAAATAATTTTTTAAATGAAATAAAATTTGAATTCCTTAATTTTTTTTCAACCATATGATATGTTAGAGCTGACAAGACAAAAGACAAAAGTATGAGTAAAATTTTAAAAAAAATACTCCCATCTGTAATTCCTGAAATTTTTCCAAATGATAAAATTGGATGATGCCACAAATATAACGAGTAAGAGATTAACCCTATATTTACAAACCATTTGTAAGATAAAAATTTGTTTATTGAGCTATTTGAGTCTTTATCGACTATAATCAGGCAACACCCAAAAACTGGTATTAATGTTAAAAAAGAAGGATGCCGATGAGGATCTTCAAAAAATATGAATGAGAAGATAATTAAAAAAAAACCTAAATATGACAGAAAATTATAATGATTTCTTTTCTTTTCTTCTAAGTGATATAAAGCAATGAGCGCTCCACACATCAGCTCCCACGACCTTGTGAAAAGCATATAAAAATTAAAAGAAGGATGATTTTCACTTATATAAGATGCAAAAATTAATGAGAATAAAATGATTAAATAAAAGAGAATTTTTATTTTTTTTTTAAACAGATAAATACTAAAGATTAAAAAAATTGGATACAAAATATAAAATTGCTCTTCTACTGCTAAAGACCATGTGTGTAATAAAGGTTTTGTTGACAAAATGGTCTGACCGTAAGCTTGGCCTGAATAATGAAAGTAGAAATTTGAATAGAAGAATATAGAAGAAATAATAGAGTCTAGATATGATTTAAACTCAACTGGCAAAAATAAAAAATATGAAAAAATTAAACTTACAAATAAGACTACTAGGAGAGCTGGAAGAAGTCTTCTAATTCTACGTATGTAAAAATTAATAAAAGAAAATTTTTTGACTTTATTTTCTTTATAAATTATTGATGTAATCAAATATCCCGAAATAACAAAAAAAATATCAACTCCAAGAAAACCTCCAGAAAATATTAATACTTTATTAATTAAAATTTCAGAATGATAAAAAACGACTCCTAGTACTGCTAATGCACGAAGTCCGTCAATATCTCTTCTATAACTTTTTTTTTTTGCATTGTTAAATTCTAATTGGAATGTTTTTCGATGATAAGTATTCTTTTGCTTCTTTTATGCTAAATTTTCCATAATGAAAAATTGAGGCTGCCAAAACAGCGCTGACATTTCCTAATTTTATCCCTTCAACTAAGTGCTCTAAATTACCAACTCCACCAGAGGCAATTATGGGTATATTAACTGTTGAAGATATTTTAAACATTAAATCATTATCATAACCAATTTGGGTGCCATCTCTATCCATTGAAGTCACCAGTAACTCCCCTGCTCCACTATCTTCCATTTTTTTTGCAAATTCTATTGCATCTATATTTGTGTTGTTTCTTCCACCATGAGTAAAAACCTCCCATTTATCGCCATTTTTTTTAGCATCTATTGCAACAACAATGCACTGTGATCCAAATTTTTTTGAACTTTCAATTATCATTTCAGGGTTTTGAACTGCCGCAGTATTGATTGAAACTTTGTCTGCACCACAATTTAATAATTTATTAATATCTTCAACTCCTCTAACCCCACCCCCAACCGTTAACGGCACAAAACATTTTTTGGACGTTCTTTCAACAACATCATATATTGTGTCTCTATTTTCATTGGAAGCAGTGATGTCTAAAAAACAAATCTCATCAGCACCACTATCACTATAAATTTTAGCTTGCTCAACTGGATCACCGGCATCCTTTAAATCTACAAAGTTAATTCCTTTAACAACTCTCCCATTTTTAACATCTAAACAGGGTATAATTCTATTTTTAAGCATCTAATTCTTTTACTAATTCTTCCAATTTAATATCACCATCATAAATAGCCTTACCAACTATTATTCCTTCAATATTTTTTAAACCTTTTGCTTTTTTAATGTCATCAATTGAAGACACCCCTCCTGAAATAATTACTGGGCAATTAGATGCATTTGCAACATTGGTTGTTTCTTCAAAATTAGGACTTTGTTTGGTGCCGTCTCTATTTATGTCTGTATAGATTAATCTGCTTGCACCATAATCGTTTACTTCTTTTAAAAAATCTAAAGTCAATTGCTTAGAATTTTCCTTCCATCCCGAAACTGACAAGTATCCATCTTTAGCATCTAGACCTAAGGCAATTTTGTTAGGAAATTTTTGACATGCTTCTTTTAAAAAATTTTTATCCTTTATAGCTGCACTTCCTAAAATAACTTTTTCAACTCCTACATCTATGTATTTTTCAATACTATTAATGTTTCTAACGCCTCCACCTACTTCAATTTTTAAATCAAATTTATGAACTATTTCTTTAATAATACCCAGGTTAACTGTCTCTCCCGTTAAGGCGCCATCTAAATCAACAATGTGTAAATTTTTAAAGCCATGATCTTTGTATTTACCAGCTTGATCAATTGGTGATATTTCATATTCGGTTTTATTATTAAAGTCCCCTTTAATTAACCTCACACATTTTTTGTCTTTAATATCTATAGCTGGAAATATTTTCATTTTTATAAATTTAAAAAATTTTCTATGATTTTAAGTCCTAATTTATCACTTTTTTCAGGGTGAAACTGAGTTCCAAAGATATTTTCTTTTTCAACTGAGCAAACAATATTTGATGAATAATCTGTTGTTGCTGAAATTACACTTTTATCATCAGGTATAAATTCGTAGCTGTGTACAAAATACATGTGTGATTTATTTTTTATGTTCTTAAAAATTTTACTTTCTTTAACAATATTAATTTCATTCCAACCAATGTGCGGAAGTTTGAATTTATTATTTTGATTATCAATCTTTGAAACTTTTCCTGAAATCCAACCAAGCCCTTTTGTTTCAGTTTCTTCATATCCAAGATCTGCAAACATCTGTAAACCAACACAAATTCCAAGAAGAGGTTTTTTATTAGTAAGTGTAAACTCACTTAGTGTCTCTACTAGACCGTTTATGCTGTTTAATGCATCGACACAGCTCTTAAACGACCCCTGTCCTGGTAAAACTACTTTATCACATGATTTAATATTATTTAAATCTGAAGTCACTTCGATATTAACTTTATCTTTAGCGACTTCTTTAAAGGAATTTATTACAGAGCTGATATTTCCTGAATTATAATCAACAATTGTGACATTCATTAAACTTATAATGAGCCTTTAGTTGATGGAATGCTCTTCTTATTTCTAGGATCTATCTCTAAAGCTGTTCTTAATGATCTTGCTAGAGCCTTATAACAAGACTCAATTATATGATGACTATTATCTCCATAAATATTTTCCATATGCAAAGTTATTCCTGCTGATTGAGAGAAAGCTTGAAACCATTCTTTAAAAAGTTCTGTGTCCATCTCTCCAAGTCTTTCTACTTTCAATTTAACTTTCCATATTAAATAAGGTCTATTTGAAACATCAATTGCAACTCTTGTTAACGTTTCATCCATTGGAATCATTGCATGAGCGTATCTTTTGATTCCTTTAAAATCTTTCAATGCTTTTTTTAAAGCCTCACCTATAGCAATTCCAGTATCTTCTGTTGTGTGGTGAAGATCTATATGAGTGTCACCTTTTGCTTTAACTTTTAAATCAATCAGTGAATGCTTTGATAATTGTTCAAGCATATGATCTAAGAAACCTATTCCAGTATCAATTTTATATTGACCTTTGCCATCAATATTAACTTCAACACTAATACTGGTTTCTTTTGTTTTTCTAGAAACTTTTCCAATTCTGCTCATAATATATAATATGTATATAGGGATTAATTAACTATATCAATATTTGCAATCTACTACTTGAAGAATAAAAATTAATATCCATTTATAGTCTATGACTACAATAGTGCTTATTAGAAAAAACAATGAAGTAGTGGTTGCAGGAGACGGGCAAGTTAGTATGGGTAATACTGTTATAAAAAGTACTGCTGCAAAAGTTAGAAAAATTGAAAAAAGAAATGTAATAGCTGGGTTCGCCGGATCAACTGCAGATGCATTAACTTTGTTTGAAAGGCTAGAAGCAAAACTTGAAAAACATGCTGGTAATCTTCCAAGAGCAGCTGTTGAGTTAGCAAAAGACTGGAGAACTGACAAATACTTGAGAAGACTTGAAGCTTTAATGGCTATTGGCGATAAAGAAAATAGCTTTATAATCTCAGGAACTGGTGATGTATTAGAACCAGAGGGTGATGCCATAGGTATAGGATCGGGTGGAAATTATGCTTTGGCTGCTGCTAAAGTTTTATTAGATACTGATTTGAGTGCTGAAGAAGTTGCTAAAAAAGCAATTCAAGTTGCATCTGAAATTTGTGTATTCACTAATAATAATATTAAAATTGAAAAAATTTAATGGAAGACACAAACGTTACACCTTTTCCAAAAGAAAAAACTGAAAAGAAAGATAACTCTTTAGTCAGTTCTTTATCACCTAGAGAAATAGTTTCTGAATTAGACAGATATGTTGTTGGACAAAATAAAGCTAAAAAAGCAGTGGCTATTGCTTTAAGAAATAGGTGGAGAAGACAAGCTTTAAAAGGTGAAATGAAGAATGAAGTTTTACCTAAAAATATTTTAATGATTGGGCCAACTGGGGTTGGTAAAACAGAAATTTCTAGAAGACTATCTAAGTTAGCTGAAGCTCCTTTTGTAAAAGTAGAAGCCACAAGGTTTACTGAGGTTGGGTATGTAGGGAGAGATGTTGAACAAATTATAAGAGATCTTCTTGAAATTGCAATTTCAATGGAGAAAGTAAAGAAAAGAAAAGAAGTTCATGCAAAGGCACAAAAATTAGCAGAAGAAAAAGTTTTGGATGCTCTAGTTGGAAATAAAGCAAGTCTTGCTACTAGAGAAAGTTTTAGAAAAAGATTAAGAGATGGTGATTTAGATGACAATGAAATTGAAATTGAAGTAAATAATAGTGGCTCTCAAGCTGCATTTGAAATTCCTGGAATGCCTGGAGCAAACATTGGAATGATAAATATTGGAGAGATGATTGGAAAATCTGTTGGTAATAAACAGAAAAAGAAGAAAATGACTGTCAAAGAATCTCATGAAATTTTAATTAATGATGAAGCTGACAAGCTAATAGAAGAAGATAAAATTATAAAATCAGCAAAAGATTCAACAGAAAATAATGGGATAGTTTTTTTAGATGAAATAGATAAAATTTCAGGAAGAACAGATAGATCTGGTGGAGATGTTTCTAGAGAAGGAGTACAAAGGGATTTACTTCCTTTAATTGAGGGAACAACAGTAAGTACAAAGTACGGTACAATTAAAACTGATCATATCTTATTTATTGCATCTGGAGCCTTCCAGCTTGCTAAACCTTCAGACTTACTTCCAGAGTTACAAGGTAGACTTCCAATAAGAGTTGAACTTGAAGCTTTAACCAGTGATGACTTTAAAAGAATTCTTAAAGAACCAGACTATAGTTTGATAAAACAATATGTTGCTCTTTTAAAAACAGAAAACGTTGAGCTAGAATTTTCTGATGATGGTATCGATGCAATTGCCAATATGGCTTCAGAAGTTAATAACACTGTAGAAAATATTGGTGCTAGAAGACTTCATACTATTATAGAAAGAATATTAGATGATATTAGTTTTACTGCAACAGATAGGGCTGGTGAAAAAATTATAATAGATTCTAATTATGTAAAACAAAATCTAGATGAGCTTGTTAAGGATACAGATTTATCTAAATTTATTCTTTAAATTTATTTTTATTTTTAAGATAAATATAAAAAGCTCCACTACCACCATCTTCAATCATAGCATCTGTTGTTTCAATAATAAGTTGGTTTAAACTTCTATTTTTTTCAATAAATTCTGGAACTGAATATTTTAATATGCTCAAATCTTTTGAGAGGTAAGGATTTTCAATATTTTTAGATCTTAGTCCTTTGCCTGTAATCACTATTATTTTAGTAACATTTTCATCAAAACATTTTTGAATAAATTGTTCTATGGCCTTATTTGCTTCTTCAATAGTGTAACCATGCAGATCTATTTTCTTTATCTTCTCGTACCTTATATTTTTTTTAAGAATAAAATCTTTATTGGGAATTTTCTCTTTAGTGTTTAAAAAGTTTTCCCAGTCCTGTTTGTTTTTGTCTGGATTATTTATTTTTTTTTGTTTTACTGAATTTTTATTAAGAATTTTTTTTTTATTGTTTAGGAAATTTTCCCAATCTTCTTTATCTTTGTCTGTTATCTTCTTAATCAATTAGGTAATAGTATTAATTAATAACCAATTTGGATTTGATGATTTAATGTCTTTTGAAAAAACCCAAGTATCATAAACAGTTTTTATTTTCTCACTATCCCCTGATACAATATTTTTATCTTTATCTTTTATGCATGTTATAATTTCACTAACAAAATCTACCGTAACCTCTAGGCTATCTTCAATTTTTTTATGCGTTTTAATTACAGCTGACTTAATCCCTATAAAAGTTATTTCAGCAAAATGACCTTTGTTAGCTCTATCTTCAAGCGCCTCTTTAAACTGATCATAAATTTTTTTACCTAAAAGTGGTTTGCTTGCTATCAGCTTATTATCACTATCACTAAAATCTGTAATAATTGTTTCATAAGCAATTTTTGCACCTTTTAAAAATTCTTTTTGTGACGCTTCATCAAAATTTTCACTAATTGGTTTTGGAGTTATATTTGTTTTTTGAAATTCCTTTTCAAATTGTGGTGGAATTTTCCCTTCGAAACCAGTTTTTTTACCAAGTATTCCTCTTAGACGAAGAAAAATAAAACCAGCAATCATTGCTAAAAGAATAATATCTATGTACTCAAAACTATAACTCATAGTTTAATAATATTTACTATGTTGATTAATTACAACTAGCAATTTACACTAAGGACAAATGAACACATTTTTATTATTATTAGTTGGTATTCCGATAGTTGAGATTTATTTGTTTATCAAGCTGGGTTCTCAAATTGGAGCTTTTAACACTATTTTACTTATCTTTATTACGGCTTTTTTTGGGGTTATCTACGCCAGATATGAGGGCTTTAACACTCTTAAGTCCGGAATGTCTCAAATGGTAAAAAATGAATTGCCAGTTTATGAAATTATTTCTGGTGCGGCTTTAGCGTTTGCAGCATTACTTTTGATTTTACCTGGTTTTGCTACAGACTTCTTGGGTTTATTAATAATATTTCCACCAACAAGAAAATTGATATTTAAAAAAGTATCAATTAAACAAAAACCCATAAATAAAAAACAAGATTTTATTAATGGTGAATTTGAAGATATAGAGGATGAAAATGACAGAAAATTATAAAATTATTGGAAGCTTTATTAAAGATATGTCTAGTGAAACACCTGACACTCCAACACATATATTTGTAAGAGATAAAATTTCTAAATACAGATTAAATATTGATATTAATTCAAAGGCGGTGAAAGACGGAATTATTGAAGTCAACACAATCTTAAAATTTTCAGACCAACCTGAAATTTTAAAAAAAGCACATTTTGAAATAACTTACACAACTATAGTTAAGGTAGATGAAAAAGTTTCTGATAAAAAAGAAATGGAAAAAATTATTCTATGTGATGTCCCTAATAAAATTTATCCTGACTTAGAAAGAATATTTTTAAATTTATTAACCGACTCTGGCTATCCTGGAATAAAATTTGAAAAAAAAATTGATTTTACTGAATTATACAAACAAAGAGCTAATTAAAAAAATTCTTCTTTAAACTATTTTTTAAATATTCTTTATGAAGTTTAAGTTCCGTTTCTGATGGTTTAATTACTTTTTTGTAATACTGATTTGTGTCATTGGGGTTTATTATTATTTTTTCATTATCTTCATTTTTAAAGTTTAACGTTGGTTCTTTTTGATCAAGAAGATTAATATAAACTTTAGCTAATAGATCACAGTCAATAAGTGCAGTATGTTGTGTTCTTTTTGAGTTATCTACTCTGTATCTTTTGCACAACGCATCAAGACTTATTGGAGAGCCTGGAAATTTATCCCTGGCTAAAGCAAGTGTATCCACAACATTTTCACTATTTAATTTTTCCTTGCCTAGTAATGATAATTCATTATTTAAGTGAGATAGATCAAATTCGGCGTTGTGTATTACAAGTCTTTTATTTTCTATAAAACCCAAAAACTCATCAACTATATCTCCAAACTTTTTGTGGGTAGATAAAAATTCATCCGTATAACCATGAACTTCTAGGGCTTTTTCAGAAACTTTTCTTTCAGGATTAAGATAGCAATGAAATCTATTTTTGGTTGGTATCAAATTTTCTAACTCGATGCATCCAATTTCTACAATTCTATGTCCGTCTCTAACAGATAGTCCTGTTGTTTCAGTGTCTAGTATCACTTCTTTCATTTTATATAATTTTTTTTAGTATTTTTTTTACACTTTTCTTAACAAGCTTATTGGTAAAATTATTTTTAATAACATGATTGGCTTTTTTCTTTTTATGGTTTAGTGGTAACTGTATTTTTTTAAACTGATTATATAAATTTAAATTAAAATTATCTCTTTTTTTTAGTCTTTTAATAATTTCACTTTTTTTTGACTGAACAAAAACTATTATATCACTTTTTTGGTTTAATTTATTTTCTAATAAAAGAGGAATGTCTAAAATTATAGCTTTTCTTTTTTTATTTTTTTTTAAAAAAATAGTTAATTTCTTTCTAACTTCTGGATGAATAATTTTAGTAATTTTTTTTAAATTTTTTTCACTATCCTCTATTGCTTTTATAATTTGTATTTTGTTTGCTGGAAATACTGAAAAATATTTAGGTAAATTTTTTTTTAATTTTCTAAAACAATTTTTGTTTTTTTTATATATGCTTGCTACTTCTTGATCAGCATTAAAAACTGGATAACCAAAAAGTTTAGCAATATGGCTTTTTCCAGAACCAATATCTCCTACAACTGCAATTTTAATCATACATCTAAAAGATTAATTATTTCATTGTCTACTTCTGGTACAACTTTATGCCAGATAAAAAAGGCTTTTTGAGCTTGATAAATAAACATCATTTTACCATTTTTTGTTATTCCACCGTACTTTTTTGCATTTTTTAAAAAATTTGTTTCTGGTGGGTTATAAATTACATCATAAAAAAATTTGTCTTCGCTTATTTTTTTATAATTAATATTAATTTCATCTTCCTCTTTTAATCCAATGCTTGTTGCATTTATAATTATATCAAAATCTAAAATTTCTCCCCATTTAACTATTTCAATTTCTGGAAAGTGTTTCTTTAACTCTATTGCTTTTAATTCTGTTCGATTACTTAAATAAATTTTTTCAATTTGCATTTTTTTAAGCGCAACAATAATTGAAGGAACAACTCCACCCGCCCCAAGTATTAGAGCTTTTTTATTTTTAGTTTCTTGTTCTGTTTTTTCTAAACTAAGTTTAAAACCTTCAATATCAGTGTTATCGCCTAAAATTTTATTATCCTTTTTATAGATTGTGTTCACTGATTGAGAAATTTTTGCTTCTTCGCTTAATTCATCTAAAAAAGGTACAACCGTTTTTTTAAATGGTACTGTTACATTTATTCCATGAATTTTTTCTTCTCTGATATTAAAAATTAAATCTTTTATCTCATTATTATTTAAAAGCTTTTTTTCATAGGTTGCATTAATTTTATATTTTTTTATCCAATAATTATGTAATTTTGGTGATAAGCTATGATCAATTGGATTTCCTATAACTAAAAAAGTTTTTTTCATTTTATAATTTTAAGATATTCTTTAATTTTTTTGACTGGAAGGCCCATAATTGTATCTTCATCTCCTTCTATCTTTGAAAATAAATTTCTTCCTTCTCCTTCAATTTGATAAACATTATAAGCATAGAGATCCTTATCAGAAATTTTTTTTAAGTATTTCTCTAATTCTAAAAAAGTCATATTTTTCATGGTTAACGAGGCTTTATCAGTGTAATTCCATATCATCGATCCACCCCTTGATATACAAACTGAACTTATCAATTGATGAGTTTTTCCATTCATCCTTTTAAGTATTTCTAGGGCCCCTACTCTATCGTTTGGCTTTGATATTATTTCACCTTCTAAATCTATTACACTATCTGCTCCAAGAACTATTTCTTCTATAAATTTTTGGCTAATTTTATTAGCTTTTAATTCTGCTAAGTTTTTTGAAATAATTGTTGGAGTTGCCTTTTCTTTTTGCAAACTTTCTTTAACACTATCCTCATCCACATTGGATGGTTCTATTTTACACTTAATGTTGTTTGCCTCTAAAATCTTTTTTCTCACACCACTTTTTGATGCAAGTATTATTTCTTTAACCATTATTTTTTTTTATTTCATATATTTTAATTATTGATGCTGCGGTTTCTTCTACTGATTTTCTAGTAACATCAATTGTTGGCCATTTATATTTGGCAAATGTTTTTTTGGCTTCATTAATTTCTTTTTCTATCTTATTGATATTTGTATAATTTGTGTTTTCTTTTTCTTTAAGCGCATTCATTCTATTTTTTCTAATATCAACTAATCGCTGAGGTTCAGTTGTTAAACCCACTACACAAGAAAGTTTGGGGTTCTTTTTTAAGATTTCTGGTATTGATTGCTCATTTACCAAAGGAATATTTAAAGTTTTATAACCCCTGTTAGCAAGATAAATTGATGTTGGTGTTTTACTTGTTCTGCTTACCCCCAATAATATCAAATCCGCTTTATCTACATCTTCAACAAGGTTTCCGTCATCATGAGCCATGGTAAATTGGATGGCCTCTATTCTTTCATAATACTCCTCGTTTAAAGCATGTTGCCCGCTTGGAACATGGGATGCTTTTTGATTTAAAAGTTTAGAGAAGTTCATTATTAAATTTCCCAAGACGCTAAAGCATGGAATTTTTTTTTCATCTCCTTTGTTTGCTAAAAACTTTGCAAGAGAGGTATCAACAATTGTATATAAAATTATTGCATTATCATTTTTTTTTGCCTCATCCATTATTTTAGAAACTTGATTTTCTGTTCTAGTAAAAAAATAAGATTTAACATCATACTCTATGTTTTTAAATTGGGCTTTAATCGCTAGAAAAACTCTATCTAGTGTTTCACCCGTGGAGTCAGAAATAAGGTATATTTGATATGTATTACTCATGAATAAAATGTTGATAATTAAGTATTATTTTATCATTCTTTAAAATAATCTTGTTTATTATTTTTCTTTGTAAAAACCTATTTTTATAAACATTAATAAACATGTTAAGCATTAATATACATTTTATCTAATAATATTAAATAAACCCTTAAATTTAAGACTATGTGCTAATTCTATAAATTATTAATTGTTGATAAATAATGTATAAAAACTGAAAAACAATTAATTACCATTATTCACATACTATATAACTAATACTATAATTAAATATTTACTTATTATTATGACACCTATTCAAGAAACCATAATAAACAAAAAAACTAATAATTCTCCAATATGGTTAATGAGACAGGCAGGTAGATATTTACCAGAGTTTAGAGAAATTAGAAAATTAAATCCAGATTTTATAAACTTGTGTCTAAACGAAAACCTATCTTCAGAAATAACCTTACAACCTCTTAAAAGATTTGATCTAGATGCTGCTATAATTTTTTCAGATATTTTAATGATTCCATATGGATTAAACCAAGAGGTAAAATTTGAAAAAAATTTTGGTCCAAAACTGGGTTCATTAGATTTAGAAAAAATATCTAAGATTGATGAAATTGATTTTATAGAAAAATTATATCCAGTTTATAAATCAATCAAAAAAGTTAGCGAAGACAATTTAATAAAAAATAAAAATTTAATAGGATTTGTGGGTGCACCATGGACATTGTTAGTCTATATGATTAATAAACATTCCCCAAAAAAAGATTTAGTAAAAGATTTTTTTAAAGATGAATTTTTAATAAATAGAATTTTGATAATTTTAGAAAAGTTTTTGAAATTACATATTGATCAGCAAATTAAAAACGGTGCAACAGTAATTCAAATTTTTGACAGTTGGGCCGGTCTCTTAGAAAAAAAAGACCTACCAAACTATGTATATGTGCCAACACTAAATTTAGTGAATTATATTAAATCATTAAATATTCCTGTAATTTGCTTTCCAAGAGGAATAAAAAATTATAAAAACTATTGTGATATCGTTAAACCTGATGCAGTTAATATTGACTATGATGTCGATCCTGTTTCAATATGTAGAGAAATAAAAATACCAGTTCAAGGCGGCCTTGATCCTAAAGTTTTGTTAACGGATAAAGAAAATTTGAAAAAAGAGACTTTGAAATATTTAAACACCTTTAAAGATCATCCTTATATATTTAATTTGGGCCATGGGGTGTTACCCGAAACCAATCCTGACATGGTCGATTACTTAGTCAAAACAGTGAAAGATTATTAAATGAAAAAAGCAGTAATTTTATTTAACCTTGGTGGTCCTGATAAAATTGAAAATGTAGAGCCGTTTTTATTTAACTTATTTAATGATCCTGCAATTCTAAATTTACCAACTTTATTAAGATACCCTTTGGCAAAACTGATATCTAATAGAAGAGCACCAGTTGCTAAAAAAATTTATGAAGAGCTAGGTGGCTCATCGCCGATACTAAAATTAACCATGGAGCAATCAGAAGCACTAGAAACAAAATTAAACCAAACCAGAACCGATAGCGAATATAAATGTTTTATTATAATGAGGTGCTGGAACCCTAGAGCAAATGATGTGATCAAAGATGTTCAATTATTTAATCCCGAAGAAGTTATTTTAATGCCCCTTTACCCACAATATTCTGCCGCAACCTCAGGGTCTTCAATTAAAGAATGGAAAGATGTTTGTAAAAAAAATAACTACAAAGTTAAAACAAGCACAATTTGTTGTTATCCTACAGATCAAAATTTTATCAACGCACACACAAAAGAAATAGAAAAAAAAATTAAGGATCTTAAAAATTTTAAACTAATATTTTCTGCTCATGGCCTGCCAGAAAAAAATATTAAAAAGGGAGATCCATATCAATGGCAAGTAGAACAATCTGTTAAAAAAATAGTTGAGAATTTGAACATTGAAAACTTGGATTGGATATTAAGTTATCAAAGTAGAGTTGGTCCACTGAAATGGATAGGACCATCTACTGAAGAAATAATTGTTGAAAATTCTAAACTTGGCAAGCACATTGTTTTGGTCCCTATCGCATTTGTTTCTGAACACTCAGAGACACTGGTTGAATTAGATATAGAATATAAGGAATTAGCAGACGCTAATGGATGCAAAAATTATACACGTGTTCCAGCCCTTGGCACAAATGAAGATTTTATTAAAGCAATGTCAGAGTTAATAATAAAAAAAAATGAATATAAATTAAGTGAAAATCTTTATCCTCCAAAAATTCAGTGCCCTTCAAATTTCAAAAAATGTCCTTGTTTAAATTATGAATAGTTATTTACTGTTTAAAAGCCTCCATCTGATAGCCGTAATTTCTTGGATGGCTGGACTTTTATATCTTCCAAGAATTTTTGTTTATCATGTTGAAAATATTGATCACAAAATTTCATCCTCAATATTTAAAATAATGGAAAGAAAATTATTTTATTTTATCATGATGCCAGCAATGATTTTATCCTGGATTTTTGGATTAATATTAATCATTGTTGTTGGCTTTGAGGTTATTTTAACACTTTGGTTAAAACTAAAATTAATATTAATAACTTTACTAACAATTTATCATTTTTATTTAGGAAAATTACTTAATGATTTTAAACTAGATCAAAATACTAAATCCTCTAAATTTTTTAGAATAATTAATGAAGTGCCAACAATATTGCTTATTTTGGTTGTTTTTATTGTTATATTTAAACCGATCTAGACTTGAAATACTCGTTAGAGTATATATATTCAAATCTTCCAACAACCTTAAACACAATCCTTCATCATGAATATTCAAGAATTAAAACTAAAATCTTCTGAACAATTAATAGCTCAAGCAGAAAAGCTTGGGATTGAAAATGCTAGCACACTTAGAAAACAAGAAATTTTATTTGCGATACTAAAAAAAGTTGCAGAAAAAGAAGAGATAACTGGGGCTGGAGTTTTGCAATTATTGCAAGATGGATTTGGTTTTTTAAGAGCAATGGAATCTAATTATTTAGCTGGACCAGACGACATCTATGTTAGTCCAAGTCAGATAAGAAAATTTGGTTTGAGAACAGGAGATACAGTTGAAGGCCCTGTTAGAGCCCCCAAAGAAGGAGAAAGATATTTTGCATTATTGCAAGTAGAAAAAATAAATTTTGAAGAACCAGAAAAAGCTCGTCACAAAATCGCATTCGATAATTTAACTCCACTTTATCCAAATAAACAAATGGTGATGGAAGTTGAGACAACAAAGATTGAAAAAAAACCAGATTTAACTCCAAGATTAATTGACCTTGTGAGCCCTATTGGAAAAGGTCAAAGATCGATAATTATCTCACCTCCTAAAGCTGGTAAGACAATGATTTTACAAAGTATTGCAAACTCAATTGCAAAAAACTATCCAGAAAGCTACTTGATGGTTTTATTGATTGATGAAAGACCAGAAGAAGTAACGGATATGAAAAGAACGGTTAAGGGTGAGGTTATCAGTTCTACTTTTGATGAACCTGCATCAAGACACGTTGCTGTAGCTGAAATGGTAATTGAAAAAGCAAAAAGATTAACTGAACACAAAAAAGACGTGGTAATTTTATTAGACTCAATAACAAGATTGGGTAGAGCCTATAACGCTGTGATACCAAGTTCTGGAAAAGTATTAACAGGTGGTGTTGATGCAAATGCATTACAAAGACCTAAAAGATTTTTTGGTGCTGCAAGAAATATTGAAGAAGGTGGATCTCTAACAATCATCTCAACTGCACTGATTGATACAGGATCAAGAATGGATGAAGTTATTTTCGAAGAATTTAAAGGAACGGGAAATAGTGAAACAGTTCTTGATAGAAAGATTGCGGAGAGAAGAATTTATCCTGCAATTGATATAACAAAATCTGGTACAAGAAGAGAAGAATTACTTTTTGATAAAGATGACCTCTCAAAAATGAATGTGCTAAGAAGAATTATTAGTCCGATGGGAACAATGGATGCTATTGAATTTATTAATTCAAAACTTAAAGAAACAAAAAGTAATGCAGATTTTTTTAGCTCAATGAACAAACCAGCTTAATTAATTTTAGTTAAGATAGTTTAACTCTTTCATTTCACTATAAAAACATTGTTCAATATTTTTCTTAATAGATACGGGCAGAAGTTTTTGCCAGTTATTCTTCTCCCCCATATTGAAAAATTTTTGGTTGCTCCTAGCCTCACTAAAACCCCTATCCTGTTCCATCTTTGATAAATTTTCAAAACTAGCATCAACGACTGCTCTTTCAGCTTTTTCAATATTAAATGAATAATTTTTTATATTCTGAACATTTGCTATAAAATCTATTATCTTTCTAAGCTCAGCAAGAGTATCTTTAACTAAATCTTCATATTTTATGAGACAAATAGGGACACCCAATTTATTGCGAAACCAAGAATTATAATTATCTGCCCAAGATCCAATAAACTCATAACTTTTATACTCACCTTTTTTTTGTGAAAATAAATAAGCTTCTTTATTTTTCATATGATATAAAATTTTTTCATATGTTTTCTTTTCAAAGTTTTTATAAGAAGTTATTACATTTCTTGGATCCCTTACAACATAAATACACCCAGCAGTATTATTTGAATCTGTAAACAAATTATTATTTAAAGCAACACAAGCATTATGAGTTTTAAAAAAAAGAGTTTTTTTATAATTTTTATTTATCCCTCTTTGCACATTTAACCATTGTTTCGCCACGTCAACGCCGTTTTGGATTATCAAATTATCATTGATAAAATCATTTACAGAAAAATTTGGTATCGTTTTTAAGTCTGAGAAATTAAATTTATCTTTAGAAAAATAATATGAACTTATTAAAGAACGTAACCATGTGTTTCCACTTTTAGGGTATGAGGCAATCCAAATAATCATTTTAAAAATTAAATTTTTATTGGGTTACACTTGTTTGCCTGTTGATCAATATAATTAAGCTCTAACATTTCTTTTTGAAATTTTTTTTCTATTTGACTAACAATTTTTTCCTCCAAAACTCCCCGCCAATTACCCTTCTTGCCTGAGCTAAAAAAGGGTATTTTATTACCTTTAAAATCCTTAGAGTTTTCTGGGAAAAGTCCATTTTGATCCATAATTTTCATGCTTTGAAATGAAGAACTCTCTATACAGTTTATAATTTTTTTTTCATCAAATGATATTTTAACAAACTTATTTAAAAAACTAATAATTCTTCTAATTTCATTTTCTTTATTTTCTATTAAGTTCTCATATTTGATTAACAAAACATTTTTACAATTTTTTGTCCATGAATTGTAGTGATTTGGCCAAGATCCTAAAAAAGTGTTAAATGGACTTCCCTTCATATTATTAATTAAATCCATTTTTTCATTAAACATATTATTTTTTGTTTCATCATGACTTAGATCATAATATTTTGATGCAGAAACAACCACATCTCTTGGATCTCTTACAACATAAATACATCCAGCAGTATTATTCTCATTTGTAAAAGCATTTCCATTAATAGTACAAAATGCATTATGTGTTTTAAAAAATTTTAATTTTTTATTTTTATTTAATTCTTCTTGTGCTTTAATCCAATATTTTGATGTCTCCAAAATATTTTCATAGCTGGAGATAAATTTTTTAAAAAAAAATCCATTTGAAAAATTGCTTATGCGATGAAGATTTTTAAAATCAACAATTCCGTCTTCACTAAAAATTAATGAAGTTAATATTGCTCTTATCAGCGTGTTTCCACTTTTGGGGTATGAAGCAATCCAAATAATCATTTCATATTTTATTATTTAACATTGAGGGTAATTAACTATTAATTTTTAAACAAATATCATAATATTAAATATCAAATATGACAATTTATGCTTTATCTACAGGCCCAGCAGTTTCAGGTGTGGCGATAATCAGGGTATCGGGCGATGATACTAAAAGAGTAATTAAATTATTAACTAAAGGTAAAATTCCAGAACCTAGAATAGCATCATTAAGAAAAATCAACAAAATCAACACTTCTGAGCTTATAGATGAGGGTATAATATTATGGTTTCCCGGCCCGGAGAGCTACACAGGCGAGGATATGGCAGAATTCCACGTACATGGTAGTAAAGCTGTAATTGACGCTCTACACTCATCTATTTCTCTAATTGAAAATTGCCGCTTAGCAGAACCTGGTGAGTTTACAAAACTTGCATTTCAAAATGGAAAAATAAATTTGCTTAAAGCTGAAAGTATAGCAGATTTAATTTCAGCAGAGACTGAAATTCAAAGGCAGCAAGCGGTAAAAATAATGAATGGTAAATCATCAGAAATATTTAATGATCTTCGAGAAAAACTTTTAAAAATTTTATCAAATGTCGAAGCAAAAATAGATTTTCCTGATGAAGACCTACCAGAAGATATTTTGAAAAATATTAAAAAAATTTCAAATGAAGTAATTTTAAATATTAAAAAAATTTTAGATGATCAAAAAGTTGGAGAAAGGATTAGAGAAGGTTTTAAAATTGCGATCGTAGGACCAACCAATGCTGGAAAGTCTAGTTTACTAAATCACCTTTCTAATCGAGATGTAGCAATCGTTTCAGAAATTGCTGGAACCACTAGAGATGTGATCGAGACGCATTTAAATATTGATGGTTTTCCAGTCGTGGTTTCTGATACTGCAGGAATTAGAGATTCTAAAAATGAAATAGAAAAAAAAGGAATAAAATTAGCACTTGATAAAGCAGAAAATGCAGACTTAAAGTTAATCGTTATAGACACTAAAAACATTGATTTTAAAGGTATTTTGAAGGAATTGATGGATGAAAATGCAATTCTTGTAGTTAATAAATCTGATCTTTTAAAAGAAGATTTAAATTTTGAAATAAAGAATTATGAACATGTTTTAATTTCAGTAAAAAACAATCTCAACGTAGAAGATTTAATTTTAAAAATTAAAAATAAATTGAAAAATAAATTTATCACAAGTGAAGATATTTTAATTACCCGTGCAAGACACAGACAACATCTTGAACAAAGCTTAAATTATTTGAAAAACTTTGAAGAAAAAAATGAAACTGAGGATTTTGATAAAGCTGCAGAAGATCTTCGTTTAGCAACACGACATTTAGGGATGATAGTTGGAAAAGTAGATGTTGAAGAGATATTAGGTAGTATTTTCAATGATTTTTGTATTGGCAAATAATCAACATTTAAGGGGTCTTTTAGCCTATTTTCTCTATTTTAGTTGATAGCTATAATTAATTCTTCAATTTTGATCATAAAAACGTAGCCTTAATTAACTTTAGAAATATTTATTAAAAAAATACTGTCTGCTTGTAAATATTTATATCAGTTATAAATTTAACTTATGAAAAATGATTTATCATTTGATGTAGTAGTTATTGGAGGAGGACATGCTGGCTGTGAAGCTGCTGCAGCGTCTGCTCGTCTTGGAGTTAACACTGCCCTATTCACACACAAAATTGAGACTATAGGAGAGATGTCTTGTAACCCAGCAATAGGCGGTCTTGGTAAAGGTCACCTTGTTAGGGAGATAGATGCTTTAGACGGTGTGATGGGAGACGTTGCTGATAAATCAGGTATACAATTTAGATTATTAAATAGAAGCAGAGGGCCTGCAGTTCAAGGACCCAGAACTCAATCAGATAGATCATTATATCGTAAATATATGCAAGAAAAATTATTAAACTACTGTAATTTAAACATTTTTTCTGATCCAGTAATAAGATTTATTTTTAATAAAAATAATATAAGTGGTTTTGAAACAAAGTCAGGAAAAAAAATTCTATGTAGCAAACTAATTTTGACAACGGGCACATTTTTGAATGGTTTGATTCATATTGGTGATGAGAGAACACCAGCTGGAAGGTTTAATGAAAAGCCTTCAACAGGATTAAGTGAGCAACTTGAAAAGTATAATTTCAAAATAGGAAGACTTAAGACAGGAACACCACCAAGACTAGATGCTAGAACAATTAAGTATGATAATTTAGAAGAACAGTTTGCAGATGAAGATCCTTACTTTTTTTCTTTCTTAACTAAAAAAAATTTAAATAAGCAAGTTTCATGTCGGATGACTTATACAAATGAAAAAGTTCATAAGATAATCCAAAAAAATTTAAAAAGAAGCGCGATGTATTCAGGAAGCATTCAAGGGATTGGTCCAAGATACTGTCCTTCAATAGAGGATAAGATAGTAAAGTTTGCAGATAAGGACCGTCATCAGATATATTTAGAGCCTGAGGGCTTAAATGACCACACAATATATCCAAATGGAATATCCACATCTTTACCTGAAGATGTTCAGCAAGAAATTTGTAACAATATCAATGGTTTAGAAAATGTTAAAATAATTAGACCAGGTTATGCCATAGAATATGACTATATTGACCCCAGGGAACTATTTTTAACTCTTGAAACTAAAAAAATTCAAAATTTATATCTTGCTGGACAAATAAATGGGACGACTGGTTATGAAGAAGCTGCAGCCCAAGGATTAATTGCTGGAATTAATGCTGCGTTATCTTTTAAGAAAGAAGAGCCATTTATTTTAGATAGATCAGATGCATATATTGGGGTTATGATAGATGATTTGGTAACAAAGGGTGTTGCCGAGCCTTATAGAATGTTTACTTCAAGAGCAGAGTATAGACTAAGTCTCAGAGCAGATAATGCCGATCAAAGGTTAACAAATAAAGGAATTGAAATTGGATTAGTATCAAAACAAAGAGAAGATATTTTTAAAGATAAAGAACATAAATTAGGTATAATATCTAAAATAATGTCTGAATCATCAATATCTCCAACAAAAATAAATAATTTTGATATTAAAATTGCAAAAGATGGTATTATTAGGAAATCTAATGAAATATTAACACAGAAAGGTGTTGATATGAAAAAAATAAGAGAAATTTGGCCTGAAATTCCTTATTTTGATAAAAAAATAGATGAGCAAATTGAAATAAATGCTCATTACAGAGGTTATCTTAAAAAACAGAAAGCAGATATATTAGCATTTAAAAGAGACGAAAATTTAGTTATACCCGAAAATGTTAATTATGATGATCTTTCTGGACTATCAAATGAGGTAAAAACCAAATTTAAACAAATAAAACCAAAAACTATGGGACAAGCATTGAGAATTGATGGAATAACTCCAGCTGCCGTATATATTTTGTTGTCACACGTAAAAAGAAAGTCTATTAAGCTAATAGCTTGATGGAAGAAATTTTAAAAAAATATTCACTACTAAAAGATCAAAATGTTCCACGTGAAACATTAATTGATTTTGAGCAATTTATATCAATGCTACAGCAAGGAAATGATAAAATTAATATAATTAGTAAAGAAACTGCCAAAAATGAGGTTATTAGAGAACGTCATATAATAGATTCAGCACAAATTATTGAATTCGTTGATTTAAATAGCAATATAATAACAGATATAGGTTCAGGTGGAGGTATGCCAGGTATAATTATATCAATCATGATTAAAAATCTGAAAAATTCGACTAAAGTTCACTTATATGAAAAAAGTCACCATAAAAGCTCTTTTTTAAGAAAAGTATCTAGAGATTTAAAATTAAATACTGAAGTCATGCAAGAAAATATTTTTGAGGCACAAAATTTAGACTCGGGTACAATAATGGCAAGAGCTTTTAAACCTTTATCAATAATTTTAGATTTAGTTTATAAAAATTTTACCAGTTATAAAAATTTAATTGTCTTCATGGGAAAAAACGGAGAAAAAGTTTTAGAAGAAACTTTAATAAATTGGAATTTTGATTTTGAAAAAAAAAAAGTATTACAAGCGAAGATTCATTTTTATTAAATATAAAAAACATTAAAAAAAAACATTAAAAAATTAAATGCAAATTATTTCTATAATAAATCAAAAGGGTGGGGTTGGAAAAACAACAACAGTAATTAATCTTGCAGCAGGTTTAGCTCAACAAGAGAAAAAAGTTTTAGTAATCGACCTTGATCCACAAGGAAACGCTACTACGGGTCTTGGTCTTTCCAATTTAGAAGGCTCGACAGATACTATTTATGGGGTGCTAAATGGAACAAGAGTCATTTCTGATGTGATTAGAAAAACTGAGTTTAAAAATTTAGATATTATCACTTCGAATGTAGATTTATCTGGGCTTGAGGTTGAGACAGCTGATGATAGCATGAGAGCATTTATTTTAAAACGTGAATTAACCTCTTATTTAAATGATTCTAGAGCAACCTATGATTATGTGCTTATAGACTGTCCACCATCACTAAGCTTGCTTACGGTTATGGCTCTTGTGTCTTCTCACTCACTATTAGTTCCACTGCAGACTGAATTTTTTGCTTTAGAGGGTTTAACCCAGCTAATGAAAACCATAGAACGGATAAAAGTTAATTTAAATCCTGAATTAAAAATTAGAGGCATACTTTTAACAATGTTTGATAAAAGAAATAAGCTATCCACACAAGTTGAAAAAGAAGCAAGAGACTATTTTAATGAAAAAGTTTATCTAACAGTGATCCCAAGAAATGTTAGACTGTCTGAGGCACCATCTCATGGCATGCCAGTTTTAATGTATGATAAATCTTGTCCTGGTAGTAAATCATATTTTAACTTTACAGATGAATTTATTAATCAAGAACAAAAAATAGGGAGCGCTGCATAATGGACTCAAATAAAATAAAAAAAGGTCTTGGTAGAGGTTTGTCATCTTTAATAGGTGAATCAAAAGTAGAAAAAAATATTAATAAAGTTTCGATATCTGATCTCGTGAGCAATAAATTTCAACCAAGAAAAATATTTGATGAAGATAGCTTAAAAGATTTAACAAACTCGATAAAAGAAAGAGGCATTATCCAGCCAATTATTGTTAGAAAATCTGGTGATGATACTTCAAAGTATGAAATAATTGCAGGTGAGAGAAGGTGGCTGTCGGCACAAAAAGCAGGGTTACACGAAGTTCCAGTGGTTATTACTGATGTTGATGATTTAAAATCTTTAGAGTTTGCAATTGTTGAGAATGTTCAAAGAAATGACCTTAATGCAATCGAAGAAGCACGTGGTTATCAGCGTCTTATCGAAGAGTTTTCATACGATCAAGAAAAAGTAGCAAAATTTATTGGAAAAAGTAGAAGTCATATTGCTAACTTTTTGAGGCTATTAAGTCTTCCTGAGGCAGTTTTAAAGTTAATTGAAACGCAAAAACTATCAGTAGGACATGCAAAAATTTTAGTAGGTCTGGATAATGCAGAGTTTGTTGCAAATAAAATAATTGAAAAAAATTTTTCAGTTAGGCAAGCAGAAAATTTCGTTAAAATTTTTAAAATCAAGAAACATTTTCTTAAACCATCCAAGGATATTAACTTGCAAGTCTTAGAAAATTCAATCAGAGAAAAAATTGGTCTTAATATTTTAATTAAAAATAAAAAAAATAACACAGGATCTTTATTATTAGAATATAAAGATTTAGATCAGTTAAATAAAATAATTGAAATTATAAAATCTAATTATTAGTTTTTTTTGAATTATTAATTATAAAATCTGCCAATATATTTTTAGCAAGCACTGAGTTTTTTTTAACCAAAAGTTCAATTTCATTAGTTTTATAAATTAATTGTTCTAATGCATCTTTTTTCCAAAACCTTATTTGTTGAATAACAAGAGGCTTGTCCTTCCAAAAAATTGGTGGTTTACAAGCAGAAATTGCTTGTTCAATATTATTTTTTTCATCAACTAATTCATAAACTTTAACTAGTCTTTTTAGTTTAGCTAATAATGTCCTAATAATTATGATATTATCCTCCTCAGAATAGTTGTTTTCACCTAAAATGGTGACGGTTTTCCTAGTATTTTTGGCTAATGAGTGATCCACGAGTTCTGAAGCACTATAATTGTCTGCAAGGTTAGTTAGTTTAATTATTTCTTTAATGTTCAAATTTTTTTTGTTTAATGAAAAATTTTCAATCTTTTCTAATTCATTATTCAGATTTTTTCTATCACCTCTGCTCCTTTCTATTAAAACATTAACTAATTGCTGAGATATTGGGATTTTTTTATTTCTAAAAAAAAGACTAATAATGGAATTTAAAGTTTGGTTGTTATCCTCATAAAATGGGACACACACAATTGACTTTTCTTTTTCAAAGAGTTTCCGTAAAGTAGATTTTTTATCTAAATTTTTTGAATTTAAAATAATTTGTAAATCTTCAGGGTTTTTCTCCATTAAATCTTCTATGATTGTTCTAATTTTATCTGTAGCTCTATTAATAATTATGAGTTTTTCATTATCAAAAAAGGATTTAGTAAGAACGCTATTAAAAAAATCATCTATATTGTCTAATATTTCTTTTTCTTCATACCTATGAATTTTATTTTGAAATTTTTTTACAAAAAAATTTTTGATAGTATCTTCTTTAAAACCCTCATTATCTCCATAAAAAAGATAAAAATTATAATTTTCTAATTTTAATTTATTTAGTTCAAATGATTTTAAAATCATCCCCTATGTCCTTAAATAAATAAAAATCTTTTCTGATATTTCATTAATTAAATTTATTTCAATATTTTTTTGGTACTTAGAAAGATCAAATCTACTTTGCGTATTATTATAAGTAAAACTTGAATTAAATTCTTTTTGTTTAACGATTACGTCATCATCGGTAAGAGAAAAATTTACTATAATAGAGGATCTATAGACTGAGGGATTTCCAGTTTTGTCCTTTGAAATAACATCTATCTTTTTTGAGCTTTTTAATATTAAGGCGTATCCAGACGTTGAATTTTTATCCTCTTTGACACCTAAAGAAGACATAATCATTTTATTTATTTTTTGATCTCCATTAAGAGTGATGATATTTATTTGTTGTTTTAAATCATTTTTTTTTAGATAAAGAGGCTCATAACCGCAACTCCAAAAAAAACAAAGTAACAATAATAAAGTAATTTTTTTTAACATTATTTTAAAATTAAGTTTATTAATTTATCCTTTATAAAGATAGTTTTAATAATAATTTTTTCTTCTATAAATCTTTGTAGTTCTTTTGTTTTTTTAACTTCTTCAATTAAATCTGACTCTTTAATATTTTTTTTCATTAAAATTAAACCTCTTTTTTTTCCATTAATTTGTATAACTATCTTACACAGATTACTTTGAAGATATTTATCTTTAATTTCAGGCCATGAGTAATTTTTATTAGTGGTAATTTCTTCCAAACATTCGCTTGCAAAATGTGGTGTAATAGGAAGCATTATAGTTAGAATTTTTATATAGTTGGCCATTAAGTTTTTATTAAACGACTTCCCCTCTAATATTTTATTAAAAAAAGTATAGATTTCATGTAAATTTGCGATGATAACATTATAGCTAAACTTATTTAAGCTAACGTTAATTTTATTTATTGTTTGATTAGTAAACTCCTCTATAGATTCATTAAAACCTTGATCTCCCTTTTGTTGCTGTTGAGAACTAAGAACTATTTTTTTATGCAATATCCAAAATTTTTGTATGAATTTGTATGATGCAATCATTCCTTGGTCTGACCATTGTACATCCTTTTCTGGTGGACTGTCAGATAGGATAAATAACCTAACTGCATCTGCCCCATAATCTTTAATCATTTGCTCTGGATCAATGGTATTTTTTTTTGATTTAGACATTGATTCTGAGGGACCAACTTTTATTTTTTCTGATATATTTATTTTACTAAAAAAATCTTTTCCATTTTCAGAAAAAACTTCATCTGGGCTTAACCATTTATTATTTTGATCTTTGTAAGTCTCGTGACAAACCATTCCTTGAGTAAACAAACCTTTGAATGGTTCCTTAACTTTAATTTTATCAATTTTATAATCTAGTGCTCTTGTAAAAAATCGAGAATATAAAAGATGCAATATGGCATGTTCTACTCCACCTATATACTGATCGACAGGCATCCAATAATTAACTTCATCTATATCAAAACCTAAATCTTCATTTTTAGGTGAACAAAATCTTAAAAAATACCAGGAGGAATCTACAAACGTATCAAGCGTATCTGTCTCTAACATACATTCCTCATCATCAATAATAATTTTCCTCCAATTTTCTTGGTGATCTAATGGATTGCCATTGGTATTAAGGTTTATGTTTTCAGGTAATTTAATTGGGAGTTTTTCTAAAGGAACTTTAATAATTTCATTATTTTTTTTGTAAGCAATTGGAATGGGGCAACCCCAATATCGTTGTCTAGAAACTCCCCAGTCTTTTAATCTAAAATTTATTTTTTTTTTTCCTATTTTTCTCTCCTCTAATATTTTAATAGTTTCTAAAATTGATTGATCGGGAACTTTTAAGCCATCTAAAAATTTAGAGTTAAAGATAACTCCTGGCCCCGTATAAGCTTCTTTTGAAACTTTAAAATCATTTCCTTTATCTTTAGGTTTAACTACAGAAATGACATCTAAATTATATTTTAAAGCAAAATCTAAATCTCTCTGGTCATGTGCTGGACAGCCAAATACTGCTCCAAAGCCATAATCCATTAAAACAAAGTTCGCAAAATAAACAGGCACTTGCTTAGTTTCATCAAGTGGGTTTATTGCAGTTAAATTAGTTTTAAATCCAATTTTTTCAGCTTGAGCGATAGATTCTTCTGTCGTACCTGTTTTTGAACAAGCGGCTTTAAAATTAATAAATTCTTCATTATTTTCATATAGTTTTGATATTGGATGATCAACTGATACAGCTAAAAATGAAAAACCAAATAAAGTATCTGGTCTAGTTGTAAAGCAGCTAATGCTTTTAACGTTTGGATTACCCTCAACTTTAAAATCTATTTCACAACCAAAAGATTTACCAATCCAATTCTTTTGCATAACTTTAACTTTATTAGGCCACTCATCAAGTTGATCGAGACCTTGCAGTAGATCATCTGAAAATTTAGATATATTAAAAAACCATTGACTAAGTTTTTTCCTTTCAACAGGAGCTCCTGATCTCCAACCTTTTCCATCAATTACTTGTTCATTTGCAAGAACTGTTTGATCAACTGGATCCCAATTAACATAATTTTCTTTTCTATAAACTAAGCCTTTATCATAAAGTTCCAAAAAAAAATGTTGTTGATGTTTATAATAATCAGCGGAGCAAGTAGATATTTCTCTATCCCAATCGATTGAAAGTCCTAATTTTTTAAGCTGAACCTTCATGGTAAAAATATTTTTTTCAGTCCAATCTTTAGGATCTAAATTGTTTTGTCGAGCTGCATTTTCAGCAGGCATACCAAACGAGTCCCAACCCATTGGATGAAGAACATTATAACCCTGAAGGGATTTATATCGAGCTAAGACATCACCAATAGTATAATTTCTTACATGTCCCATATGTATTTTGCCAGATGGGTAGGGAAACATTTCTAAGCAATAAAATTTTTTTTTATTTTTTATAATCTTTGCACTAAATGATTTGTTTTTTGCCCAAAAGTTTTGCCATTTTTCTTCGACAGTTTTAAAATTATATCTTTGCATGAATAAATTTTATACTTGGATTTTTATTTTAAAAATTATTAATTATTTTTTTTTACTAAATCAGTTTTTTCAATTTGAGCGGCTTTTTTAAGTATTGCAAATTTCAGTTCACTATTAATTTTACCATCTTCTTTATTTGATTGGCAGCTTTCGAAAGATCTGCAGTTTTTTTTATAAACTGTTACTTGCAAACCATCAGGTCTAATCTCATTTGATAAAAATTTTACAGTAATTTTAATAGAGTTTTGACTATCATTTTCATCATACCAATCTGTAATAATTATCCCACCACTATAGCTCGCATTCGTTATAGGCATAAAATCTAAAATATCCAAACTTGCTCTCCAAAGTGGATTTGATGAAGCAAATTGAAATGTTCCACCACTTTTTCCTATACCACCAAGTGTAAAGCCCCTCCCTTCTTCTTGATTTTTTTTTACACGATCTTTTACATTGATGGGCACATCTTTAACAGGGGCGGGCCTATAGATCCCACAAGAATTTGAAATTAGCAAAATTAAGGAAAATATGACAAGTTTAATAAAAAAGTTAAAATAGTTTTTCATAAAAAATACATGTCTTATCATTATTTATTCTCTTTTTATTAAAAATTTAACAAAATATGTGATAAAAATATCACATATTATAAATTTTACTAAATTTATATACATAGAATTACACTTATTTGGGCAATTTGATACAAACTTTTACTTTAAGTAACAATTAATAACAAAAGGAATAAAATGAAAAACTTTAAAAAAATAGGTTTATCAGCTTTAGCTGGTTCACTTGCAATGTTTTCTGTAAACGCTGATATTGGGATTTCAGGAAGTTCAGAATTAACATACACAAGTGGTGCTGGTTCTACTGGATCAAACTCAGTTAATGGTAACCCATTCGCTATGTCGCATGACGTTAACATTACAGGAACTGGTGAGCTAAATAATGGATTTGCTTACAGTGTAAATACAAACTTTGCTGGTCAAGACATGGCTGCAGATTCGGCTATATTCAAACTTGATATGGGTGATCTAGGTACAGTAGGATTTGACCAAGGTTCTGGTGCATTTGGTATTTCAACTCTAGAAAATAAAGTTCCAACTGCATATGAAGAAGCAGATCACGGCGTTGGTACATTAGGACATGGAATAGATGTAGTAGGAAACACTAACGTACTTGGTTACTCTAACACTATGGCTGGTGTTAGTATTTCACTACAGTATAACCCAGACATTAACACTCAAACCTTCAATCAAGCAGGTTCTACTAACGGTGCTGGTTCTACTGGATCAAACTGGAATGGAGCTCTTTCAATGGCTGTACCAGGAGTTGATGGTATGACATTAGCTGTAGGTTATTCAGATACTGATAATGATGGACTTGTTACTGACAACTCTGAAGTTACAGCTGCTCTAAACTACACTATGGGTTCAGTAAGTGTTGGTTATCAACAATCATCAGTGAATAATAACGGTGGATCTACAGGTGCTGAAGTTACGGCATATGGTATTGCATTTAACGTAAATGAAAGCCTTTCGATTTCATACAGTGTAAATGAAAACGAAAAAACAAATGCTAGTGCTGTCCACGTAACTGAAGAATCAACTGGTATTCAAGCTGCTTACTCTATGGGTTCAGCGTCAGTTAGACTTGCAATGAATGAAGCTGACAATGTTGGTGGTGTAACTGGTGTGACTAACGAAAATACAGAACTTAGTTTAGCTTTAGCATTCTAATATAAGTATTTAAATTTATTTAAACGGCCCTCTTTAATTAGTAGGGCCGTTTTTTTTATACTAAATTATCAAATAAAGTCTTTAAGTTCTCCTCATAATCTTTGTAAGAACCTACAGAACTTTTATAAATAGGGTTTCTTACTTGAGAGACACTTATAGTTCTAACTGCACTTTGGTTTTCTATAAAGTTTAAACAATTTTCTTCAAAATCTAATTCGCAAAATTTGAGCATTTGTAAAACATTTGATTTGGTTGAATCTACTAAGTCTTCATAATTTACTGTATGGATGTAATTGGTAAGGTTAGAATTCCAAAAATTCATTAAATCGTTATAAGAATTATAGAATGTAGATAAATCATACTGATCATCAGTAAAATATAAATTTTCGAATAATTCTTTGAAACAAGAAAAGCAGGTATCTTTTGAATTTCTTTTTATATGAATAATTTTTGCATTTGGAAATAGTAATTTGATGAAGCCAATCCAAATAAAATTGAGTGGATTTTTATCTAAAATATATTCCTTTGTTCCAGAAAGAAAGGAAATATTTTCAATATAGCTTTTTGAAATTTCATTTAAATTTGAGAAAGAATCGTACTTAAAAAATTCTTTATTAAACTTATCTAGGATGCTCTGCTTTAAAAAAGGCAATTCACCTGCACCATAAATTTTACTATGTGAGGATAAAATTTGTTCAACCAAAGAAGTGCCAGATCTTGGCATACCAACAACAAAAATTATCTTTTTATTGTTGTTGGACAATTTCATTTTTGAATAATCAATATTTTTAAACATTAATTTAATATTGTTTATTAAATTGATATCTTTTTTTAAGTCATAATTCGAAATTTTTTTTCTTAAGGCATTACCAGTAATAATGTGTTGAATAAATTTTTTATTTTCACCCATATCTTTGTAAGCTTTTGCAATAGCAAAATTAAGATGGATTTTGTTAAATTGATTTATGTTTAGATCATTTAATTTATTTTTCATTCTTATAAAGTGGTCATCATCTTTATTATACGTTTTAATGGCCGAAATTAATTTATCTACAGGTGTAAAATTAGGATTAATTTCTGAAGACCTAAGAGCATATTTTAATGATTTAGTTTTCTGACCGAGTGTTAAATAAGCAGTAGCTAAATTAAAAAGCGCAATACTGCTATTAGGGTCAATTGTTATTGCTTTAGTTAGAGTTTTTATAGCTTCATCAGAATCACCCATATCTATTTTAAGATTTGCATAGTTTACTAGACCATTAATATAATTTGGATCAAGTTTTAAAATTTTTAAATAAATTTTTTGTGCCGTTTTATAATTACCATTATTTTTTTCTAAATTTGCTAAATTATTAAATGCTGCAATATTTTTGGGTGATTTAGTTATTGAAGATTCAAAATTAATTTTTGCATTTTTATTATCGCCAATTTTTAAATAAGCAGACCCTAGCAGATTATCTAAATATGAACTTTGAGAATATTTCTTTTGTAATCTTTGTGACTTCTCAATTACACGTTTGTAATTACCTGAGTAAAAATATTTTAAAATTATCTTAATTTGATTTTCCATTGTAATAACTTTTTATAGAAGAAATGCTGGCGATACCATAACAATCCGTGAATCTTAATTTTTTAAAATTAGAATAATTAATGCCCCCTAAAGCAATAACTTTTTTTTTAGTCAATTTTTTTAAATTAATAAATCTATAAGTATCTAAAAAATTTTTTTTTTTCTTAGTTTTATAGATAGGTGAGATGAAGATTAAATCAACTTTTTGAGTTTGTTTAATTAGTATTTCTTTTAAATTATGTGCAGATCCAATTAATTTAAATTTTGTTTTAGTAATATAGGAATTATGTCTAAAGCTTTTATTAAATGATGGAATATATGCACCATCAAGATTAAGACTAAGTGCGAGTTTAATTTCATTCGCTAAATAAAATTTTCTATTTGTTTTTTTACAAAAATTTTTAATTTTTTTAATTGTATTAATATTTATCTTTTTTTCATAATTTCGATAAATTAATGATATTTTATTGTGTAGTTTAATTAAATCGTCTTCTTTAAATTTATTAATAAAATGATACGTTTCATTAAAATTTTTATACATATGATAATTAATAAATTAAACTTAATAAAAAATGAAATACAGCTAAAAATTAACGTATCTAAGTTTCATCCTAAAATTATTGCTGTAAGCAAAACACACGAAATGAATATTATTTTACCTTTAATTAAGTATGGACATGAAGATTTTGGTGAAAATAAAGCTCAAGAAGCTTTATTAAAATGGAAACATATTAAGTTAGATTACCCAAATGTTAAACTTCACATGATTGGAAAAATTCAAACTAATAAAGTGAAGTATGTTGTTGATTTATTTGATTATATACATTCATTAGATAATATTAATTTGGCACAAAAAATCTCGATTGAACAAAAAAAAAATAAATCTTTAAAGATATTTATTCAAGTTAACATTGGTAACGAAATTCAAAAGTCTGGAATTTCACTAGGTCAATTAAATGAATTTTATAATTTATGCACACAAGATTTAAAATTAAATATTGTCGGATTAATGTGTTTGCCACCGAAAGATGATAATACTAAGGAATACTTTATACAAATGAAAAATCTTGCACAAAAAATAAATGTTAAAGAGCTAAGTATGGGCATGTCCAATGATTACCTTGATGCGGCAAAACATGGCGCAACTTACTTAAGAATTGGATCAAAAATTTTTGGAAATAGAAATTAGCCAATTTTTATTTTGGTATTTTTTTTAATTAACTTTAACAAAATTTCAAAATCTTTCTTCTTTAACGCTATACAGCCTGCTGTTGATTTATAATTATCTGTTAAATGAATAAATATAGCACTTCCTTTGTTTGGTATTTTATTATGATTATAATTTATTGTGATTAAATAATCGTATTTATAATCTTTCCTATATAAATATTCTTTTAAACTTTTATTCTGTGTTTGAATTTCTTCATTATATCTTTTATCAATTGTATTATCACACCATGCCATATTTTTTGTGATAGCCTTTTTTTTTATTTTACAATTAGGGATACCAACACGATCTTTCCTAAAATATAACTTTTTCAAATTAAATAAACCTTTAGGTGTTATACAATCACCCTCTTTTTTATTGAAATTTAAGCCATTTTTTCCAACACAACATTTAAATTTGAAATCATCAATTATAAGAGTGTTTTTATTTGGTACATGAATTATCATATTAATTAATTAAATATAATTATGCAGAATGTTTTTATCATAAATTATAATTCACTATATGAAATCTTAGATGAAATAAAAGACAATTTATCTTTTAAAATAATTCACTTTAAAAGTAATGAAGATTTCCAAAAAAATAATAATTTAGATATAAAAAATTGTTTAATAATTTCAAAAATTAAACCTAAATTATTAGCAAATAATAAGAACACTTTAGATTTTGAGAATTTACCCCTACCCTTGAAAAAATTATTAGAACTAATCAATATTCAACTAATCAAATTAAAATTTAACCATCAATCTAAAATTATTATTAAAGGCTACGAATTAAATTTAAATTCTAAATTTTTTTCCAAAGGTAATTTAAATTTAAAACTAACAGAAAAAGAAATTGAAATTATTTTGTATTTAAATGATAAAAAAATTAAACACAATGTTGCTGACCTACAAAAAAATATATGGGGTTATACAGCAAATATGGAAACCCATACCGTAGAAACACATATTTATAGATTGCGGAAAAAAATAAGTGATTTATTTAAAGATGAAAAATTTATATTAAGCGATAAAAATGGCTATTTTATTGATTAAAATACCTTAATCTAGTCTAGCTCCAACTTTTTGAATTATCTTTGAAGACATTTCAGTTCCTTTTTCCAGGCATTCTTTTGTTGAGATATTATTAATTAGTCCATGAAAAAATCCAGCAGCAAAGAGGTCTCCTGCACCTGTTAAGTCTATAATTTTTAAATTTGGTTTACTTTGACATTCTGTAATTTCTTGATTCTTAATTGCAATACTTCCTTCTTCACCACGTGTGATAATTAAAAGTTTCCCTAGTTGTTTGCCAAATTCAATAACATCTTCAAAGTTTTTAGCATCAATTAATGATTTAATTTCTTGTTCGTTAGCAAAAGTAATATCAAGTTTATTTTGAACTAAGTCTAAAAAATCACCTTTATGTCTCTCGACACAAAATTGATCTGATAAGGACATTGCTTTAGTATTAGACATTGACATTGCTTTATCAAAAGCTGACTTTGGCTCTCCCTCATCCCACAAATATCCTTCTAAAAATATTAATTCACTATCTTTAATAGCTTTTTCATTAATATCACTGGGGCTAATTTTTCCAGCAATACCTAAAAATGTAACCATAGTTCTTTCTGCATCAGGTGTGATTAAGATTAAACAAGTTCCAGTTGGTGAGATTTCTTTTTTTTTATTATAAAAATATTGAACTTTTTCTTTAGTTAGACCTTCTTCGTATTTTTGTCCTAAATCATCATCGTTAACTTTACCTATAAATCCTACATCATTTCCTAATTGTGATAATCCAACAATAGAGTTTGCCACTGATCCACCAGAAACTGTTTCTTCAATTTTAAGAGTTGATAAAAGTTTTTGAAATTCAGTTTCGTCAACCAGTTTCATTGTACTTTTTGTTAATTGATTATTTATTAAATATTGGTCATCAACTTTACAAATGACGTCAACAATAGCATTACCAATTCCTAGTATTTTCATATTAAGCTTTTTTTATTCTAACTGGATTTTTTCGATTAGGATAACAAGTCATACAAATTTTACAAGTCAAACCATAACATTCCCTTGCCTTACAAAATTCCCTTCCATAATAAATTATTTGTAAGTGTAATTTACTCCAAGTTTTTTCTGGAAAAATTCTTTTTAAATCTTTTTCTGTTTGAATAACATTTTTACCATTTGTTAAGCCCCATCTTTGAGCCAATCTATGTATATGAGTATCAACGGCAAAAGCTGGAATTCCAAAACCCTGAGACATGACCACACTTGCTGTTTTATGGCCTACACCGGGTAGTTTTTCGAGCTCTTCAAAGCTTTTAGGCACTTTGCCTCCATGCTTTTCAAGAAGTTGTTTAGACATTAAATAAATACTTTTTGCTTTAACTCGAAAGAGACCAATACTTTTAATTAATTTTTCTATTCGTTTTTTGCCTAATTTTACAAAATGCTCAGGTTTATTATATTTTGGATATATATTTCTAGTTACATTATTAACATTTAAATCGGTACATTGCGCTGATAAAAGAACCGACATTAGGAGAGTAAAGTTACTAGTATGATCTAGTGGTATATGGGTTGTTGGATAAAGTTTATTTAAAATTTTTAGTATTTTTTTAGCTTTTTCCTTTTCATTCATTATTTAAAGTTCAATAAATCTCTCATTGAATAAAGTCCTGGTTTTTTATTAATCAACCATTTTGCAGCAGTTAGAGCCCCATCTGAATAAAGCGCTCTATCAAAAGCCTCATGATTTAATTTTATTATTTCTTTCCCACTATAAAATGTAACTTCATGTTCACCAATAATCTCACCTTTTCTAACTGAATTAAAATTAATTTTTTTTCCATATGGAAAAGATTTTTTATTTAAAAATTTTTTACCCATTAAATTATAAAGGTTTTTATTTTTCCCATCTGCAATTCCTTTTCCTAGCATTAAGGCTGTTCCTGATGGGTAATCTTTTTTGTGTTTGTGATGAACTTCAAAAACTTTGCTTAAATATTCTTCATTTAGTGACTTTGAGGCAATTTCAGTTAAATACATTAATAAATTAACACCAAGGCTCATATTCCCAGCTTTCAAAATTGGGATTTTCTTAGAAAATTTTTTAATCAAGGCCTCTTCTTTTTGATTAAATCCTGTTGTTCCAATTACTACTCTTTTTTTTAATTTAGATGCAATTTTTAAAATATCTAAAGTACAGTTTGGGACAGTAAAATCTATTATTACATCAGTTTTTTTAAAAGCTTCTTCAGTATTTACATCAAGCTTGATACCAGCAATTTTTTTACTGATAGCCTTATTTTCTGTTAAAGCAGTTAGTTCAAAGCTTTTATTATTTTTTGAGGATTTAATAAGCTGTTGACCCATTCTACCTAGACAGCCAGAAATAGCTAAATTAATTTTTTTCATCTAGGAAAATATTAACCTTTTTTACTTAATTAGTCTTTAGTTTTTCCAAAAACTCTTAGCTTTTTGAAAGAATTGTTTGATACTTGGATTGGACTTTTCGTTTTCAATTTCTCTAAATTTTTCAAGTAACGCTTTTTGTTCTTTATTTAAAGAAATAGGAACTTCAGTATTTACTTGGACATAAAGGTCTCCATTTCCACTACCTCTCATATAGGGCATACCTTTACCCTTTAATCTAAATTGTTTTCCATTTTGAGTTCCATCAGGTATTTTAATTTTGGCTTTTCCACCATCAATTGTTGGTATCTCTATTGTGGTTCCTAATGCTGCATCAGCAATAGATATTGGGAATTCAAAGAATAAGTTTTCATCAGATCTTTTAAATAAATCATGTGAATGTACATTTACAAAAAGATATAGATCACCGCTTGCCCCACCTTTGGATCCTGCTTCACCTTTGCCAGCCAATCTAATCCTTGTTCCATCATCAACACCCTTGGGTATTGTAACTGATATTTTTTTTGAAGCCTGTTTGTTGCCTTGACCATTACAATCTGTGCATGGGTTTGTTATTTCTTCACCAGAGCCTGCACATTGAGGACAAGTTTGTTGAACAGTAAAAAAACCTTGGTTAGATCTTACTTTACCATTTCCACCGCAAACCGTACATCTGTCAGGAGAATGACCAGGTTTAGAGCCATTACCTCTGCAAGTATTACATTTTTCTGTTGTTGAGAATTTTATATCTTGTTTTTTACCCTCATATGCTTCTTCAAGGGTAATAGATAAATCATATCGAAGATCAGAACCTCTATTATTAGTTTTTCTTCTTCCCCTTGATTGTCCACCACCAAAATCTCCAAAAAAATCTTCAAATATATCTGAAAAATCAGCTCCACCAAAACCACCACCAAAGCCTCCTCCTTGTCTGCCTCCACCACCTTCAAAAGCAGCGTGGCCAAAGTTATCGTAGTTTTGTTTTTTTTCTTTATCTGAAAGGATGCCGTAAGCTTCACCAGCTTCTTTAAATTTATCTTCTGAGGCTTTATCACCTGGGTTTTTGTCTGGGTGATATTTTACAGCTAATTTACGGTAAGCAGATTTTAATTCTTCAGGGCTTGCACTTTTGCTAACCCCTAAGACGTCATAAAAATCTCTTTTAGCCATAAGTTACTTTAAGATGATAGTTGCTGTAAGTCTTAGGCGCTTTTTTCTTTATCTTCTTCTTTGCCTTCTTTGCTTTCTTCTTTAACTTCTTCAAAGTCAGCATCAACTACATTATCGTCTTTTTTTCCTTCATCATTTTTATCACCTTCTTTTGGTGAGCTTTCTTTTTTCTCTTGAGATTTATAAATTGCTTCACCTAATTTCATAGAGGCTTGAACTAAAGTTTCAGTTTTCTTTTTAATTTCTTCAGTATCAGTTCCTTTAATAGCTTCTTTTAAGTCAGTTGAGGCATCTTCAATTGCTTTTTTATCAGCATCAGAAACTTTGGCCCCATGTTCTTTTAGATTTTTTTCAGTAGAGTGTAAAAGAGTGTCTGCTTGATTTCTAACATCAACAGACTCTCTTTTCTTTTTGTCCTCTTCTTTATTTGCTTCAGCATCTTTTACCATTTTTTCAATCTCTTCATCACTTAAGCCACCAGAGGCCTGGATTTGAATTTTTTGTTCTTTTCCAGTTCCTTTATCTTTAGCAGAAACACTCACAATTCCATTTGCATCAATATCAAAAGTCACTTCTATTTGAGGTACTCCTCTTGGAGCAGGTGCGATCCCAACTAGCTCAAAGTTTCCTAACATTTTATTGTCAGATGCCATCTCTCTTTCACCTTGAAGCACTCTGATTGATACAGCAGGTTGGTTGTCATCAGCTGTTGAAAACACTTGGCTTTTTTTTGTTGGTATTGTTGTATTTTTTTCAATTAATTTTGTTGAAACCCCACCTAATGTTTCAATTCCAAGAGATAAAGGTGTTACATCTAAAAGAAGGACATCTTTAACGTCTCCTTGAAGCACACCAGCTTGGATTGCAGCACCCATTGCAACAACTTCATCAGGGTTTACACTTTTATTAGGCTCTTTACCAAAAAAGTTTTTTACTTCAGCTAGAACTTTAGGCATTCTTGTCATACCACCAACCATTACAATTTCATCAATTTCACTTGCAGTAAGTCCTGCATCTTTAAGAGCAGTTTTGCATGGAGGTAATGTTTTTGAGATTAAATCTTCAACCAAAGCTTCTAATTTTGCTCGAGTCATTTTTAGATTTATATGTTTTGGACCAGTTTTATCAGCTGTTATAAAAGGTAAATTAACATCTGTTTGCTCTGCAGAAGATAATTCAATTTTTGCTTTTTCAGCAGCTTCTTTTAATCTTTGAAGAGCCAATTTATCTGATCTTAAATCAATTCCAGAATCTTTTTTAAATTCACCAATTAAATAATCAACGATTGTATTGTCAAAGTCCTCGCCACCTAAAAATGTATCACCATTTGTAGATTTAACTTCAAATACACCATCACCCAACTCAAGGATAGAGACATCAAAAGTTCCACCACCTAGGTCATAAACAGCTATTTTTTTATTTTGTTTTTTATCTAAACCGTAAGCAAGAGAAGCAGCTGTTGGTTCATTAATAATTCTTAAAACTTCAAGACCAGCAATTTTACCAGCGTCTTTTGTTGCTTGTCTTTGAGCATCATTAAAATATGCAGGAACTGTAATTACAGCTTTTGTTACTTCTTGACCTAAATATTTTTCAGCTGTTTCTTTCATTTTTTGAAGAATAAAAGCAGAAATTTGTGAGGGTGAATATTTTTCTCCTTTAGCTTCAATCCAAGCATCTCCTTTTTCTGAATTTACAATTTTAAAAGGTGCTGCTGCAATATCTTTTTTTACAGTAGGGTCTTCAAAATTTCTTCCAATTAATCTCTTTACAGCAAAAATAGTATTTTCAGGGTTGGTCACAGCTTGTCTTTTTGCAGGTTGACCTACAAGTTTTTCTCCATCCTCAGTAAAAGCTACAACCGAAGGAGTTGTTCTTGCACCCTCAGCATTTTCTAAAACTTTTGGCTGACTACCTTCCATGATAGACACACATGAATTTGTTGTTCCTAAATCTATTCCTATAATCTTGCTCATAATTTAATTCCTATCCTTCATATAAGTGTTAATTTTCAATCTACAAGTTCTTACAATTATAATTAATTGTCTGAATTCTCTTTATTTTCCTCGCTTTTTTGATCATCTGGAGTTTTAGTTTTTTTTGAAACTCCGACTAATGCTGGTCTTAAAAGTCTATCTTTCATCATAAAACCTTTTTGAATTTCTTGAACTATTGTCCCAGGTTCTTTTTGATCATCATCAATTTCCATCATAGCTTGGTGTTGATTGGGATCTAGTTTTTTACCAACAGAAACCACAGGCGTAATTCCATTTTTTGAAAAAATTGACACCATATCTTTACTTATAATTTCAAAATGCTCTAAAGTTTTCTTTAAAGCTTCGGTATCTTTTAATACTTCATCACTTTCTAAAATTTGTTTTGACCTTTCAAGATTATCAATTAAATTCAAAGCTTCTTTTGCAAAAGAAAATCCACCATAATCAAAAGCATCATTTTTTTCTTTCTCAAATCTTCTTCTTTGATTTTCCATTTCAGCAAAAGTTCTGGTAAGCTTATCTTCTAACTCCTTAATTTTTTCTTCAGGCGTAATCTCTTTGGCCTCTTCTGTTTTTTCTGCTGAAATTTCTTGTTCTATTTGGTTTTGCTCCTCTGCTTCATTCTCTTTAATTTCTTCACTTTGGTTTTCAGAATTAATGTTTTGATCTTTTTCCATGACAACTTATATGGTATGAAATTTGATAATTGCTAGATGTTAAAGAATAAAATTATAAAATTGTTGGTAGGTACTAATAATAAAGGAAAATTAAGAGAAATTAAGGATTTATTGCCTAAAAATGTTCAAATATACTCTCCACAGGACTTTAAAATAAAAAGTCCTCCTGAAAATGGCAAGACATTTAAGGAAAACTCTTTAATCAAAGCTAAATTTTTTTCTAAAAAATCAAAAATGACATGTCTGTCTGATGACTCAGGTTTAGAAATAGATGTTTTAGATGGAGATCCTGGAATTTATTCAGCTAGATGGGGAGGTAAAAAAGGCGATTTTAAAAAAGCAATGTATAGAGTTTTTAAAGAATTAGATAAAAAAGACAAAAATTGGAGAGAGAAAAAAATTAAGGCCCGGTTTATTTGTGCCTTAACCATTTATAATAAAAATAAAGAAATAATAAATTCTGTTGGAAAGGTTGAGGGTTTTATTTCACCAGTTATAAAAGGTAAAAATGGTTTTGGTTATGATCCTATTTTCATGCCACTTGGAAAAAAAATTACATTTGGTGAAATGAGAGCATCACAGAAATATAAAATAGATCATAGATTTAAAGCTTTTAAAAAAATTAAAAAACTTTTTTAAATTCTTTATCTTCAACTTTATAAAAATTTAAAATATGATTAATTTTATTGTTTTTAATTTCAAAAACTCCAACCTTTCCTTTAAATAAAGTTTTTTTGGTAAACATTTTTTTATCAATAACAGACTCGTTTTGAAGAATTAAATAATACAAAAGTCCAACCAAGTCATAACTTAAAAATGATAATTGATTAGGGTATTGATTATATTTTTCAAAATATTCATTTGAAAATTCATCATAATTATCTTTATTTGCAGAGGGAAAATACAAGGGTTGCGAGCTTGTCTCTTTTAAAAGAGATTTGTCAAACCATTGATTAAGTGTAATAAAATATTTTTCTTTAGGAGTTATGTCGGTATAAAGCAGTGAAGTTGTTACACTCTTTAAACTTTCATCAAAATCAGAAATTACCACTGAGTCAAATTTTACACTACCAAGAGTATCTCTCTTTTTTAACCTTTCAATTAAGAGCTCTTTATTGCTTTGTTCTGATTTCTCTAGTCTATTTATTTCATCTTCAAGGTTTTGTTTTCTAATTTCATAACGTGTAATTTTTTCAATTTGTTTGGTAAGTTTGGTGGGGTCGGTATTATAAATATAATTTTCTAATATTTTTATTTTAGAATTAGAAATAGCTTTTTCAATTTCATTTTTAAAACTTACATCTGGAGTAAGAAAAATAGTTTTTTTTATTTCGTTTAATTCTATAAACTTCTTAATTGCATTTAGTTGTGAAGTTGCATTAATTCCTGCGTTAATAATGTTTTTGGAAAAATTATCATTTTTATTAGTTAGAGCTAAGAATGTTAATTCACTTAACTCATCTAGGTAAATTAGACTTTCGTTAAAAACTGGACCAATTACAATTTTTATTCCTGAATTAGCCAACTCTTTGGCTGCCGCTAAAGTTACCTCAGGGTTTGACTGTGTATCTTTTGGTATAATCTCAATTGATGCATTGTTTATTGTATTAATTGCAAGACGTGTAGATTTAATTATAGATTGTCCTATTTCAGAGTTCTTTCCAGTTAAAGGGACAAGAAGACCAATCCTAATTTTCTCATTTGCCAAGAGTGCTACTGGAGCAATTGAAAAACTAAAAGCTAAAAAAAGTATAATTTTAATAATTTTGTTCATTTTAATGTTATTATTATAACTATTATAATTTGATGATTCTACATACTGAAAATATAAATAATAAAGTTAAAAGTGGTCTTTATATTGTATCTACTCCTATTGGGAACTTAAGCGACATCACTTTAAGAGCCCTAGAAGTATTAAAAAAATCGGATTATGTACTGTGTGAGGATACACGTATTTCAAAAAATTTATTAGAACGGTATGAAATTAAATCAAAACTTATTGCAAATCATAAATTTAATGAAAAAAAAAATTTATCTAAAGTAATTGATATTTTAAAATCAGGATCGATTGTTTCTTTGATTTCTGACGCTGGAACTCCATCGATCTCAGATCCAGGAGCTATATTAGTCAATGAATGTGTTATTAACGAAATAGATATCTTTCCAATTCCGGGTGCGTCAGCTGTTTCTTCTGCAGTTTCCATAAGTGGATTTAATGAAAAATATTTTTTTTATGGTTTTTTTCCAGAGAGAAATAGCAAATTAAATGAAGATTTCGAAAGGCTTGCAAATTTAGAGGGCTGTATTGTTTTTTTTATTTCTCCACGAAAATTTAATAGATCAATAAAAGATTTAAAACGTTACTTTTCAAATAGAAAAATTTTGGTTTGCAGAGAAATGACCAAATTTTATGAGGAATATATAAGAACAGATGTGGAGACACTTGAACCATTTAAATCTGATCCCAAAGGAGAGTTAACAATTGTTATTTCTGAAAAGGTAAAAGAAAAAAATTCATCGATAATATTAAAAGAATCTGATAAAATAACTATTCAAAAATTAATTAAAAAACTAAGCATAAAAGATATTACAGATTTAATTAGTCAAAATACGAATGTATCAAAAAAAGAAATTTACAATTATTGTCTTAAAATAAAAAATGAAAAATAAAATATTTTTAATAAGTTTGATTTTTTTAATCTTAACAGGATGTGTTGGGATTAGCTCAAAAGGAGTTTTTGGAACAGGTGTTAGTGTTGCGTTTGATCCAAGATCTTTAGGAACCCAAATAGATGATTCTGTGATGCAAAAAAATTTAGCTACAAGATTAGCTCTAAGAGACAAGAGCTACATCTTAACTGTTAATACAAAAGTTTTAGATGGAAAAATATTTGTAACAGGAAAAGTAGATGATCCTGAAGAAAAACTTCAAATTACTAAACTTGCATGGGAAACAAAAGGTGTCAGATCAGTTAAAAATGATATTAAAATAAAAGAAGATTTTAATTTCAAACAATCAGCTAAAGATTTGTTAATTACATCCCAACTTCGTACTGCTTTAATATTTAACAAAAAAATTAAAGCAACCAATTATCAAATTGATACTTATAAGAAAAAAATATTTATTTATGGGATTTCTTTAACCACAGAAGAAAGAAAAGAAGTAATAACTGAAGCAAAAGAAATACTAGATGTAGAAGATGTTATTGCAAGTATTGTCTTGGTTGAAGATTTAAGAATTCAAAAAAATTAACTTTTTTTATAATCAATTACATCAGCAGAGTAGGCAGCAACTGATGCTAAATTTATGATTTCTGAAGTAGATGACCTTAAAGGAGCTATTTCAATGGGTTGACCCAATCCAATTAAAAGAGGACCAATAACTTTTGTGTCACCTAAGCTTTTCATCATTTTATAAGAAATAGCAGCACTGTGTTGGCCCGGCATTATTAATATATTTGCATTTCCTACAATACTTGAGAAAGGATATAATTCTTTGTATTCTTCATTTAAGGCAACATCTGGCTGCATGTCCCCATCAAAATCAAAATCTACATTTTTATCTTTTAAAATTTCAACAGCTTTTTTTATGTGTTTAGTTCTACTTGTTAGAGGTTGACCAAAAGTAGAGTGAGAAACAAAAGCAACTTTTGGAACAAAGCCAAACATTTTAACTACTCTAGCTGATGAAATTGCAATTTCTGCAAGCTCTTCTGAACTTGGATATTCATTTACACTCGTGTCTCCAACAAAAATAGTTTTTCCTCTAGCAACAACCATATTTAATCCAAACATGATTTCACCTGGTCTAGCATCTATAACTTGTGTAACTTTATCAAAAGAAGCTCCAAATCTTCTGGTATTTCCAGTGACAGCACCATCTGCATCACCACAAGCAACCATACAAGATGCCCATACAACCCTATCATTTCTAACTAATCTATCACAATCTCTTTCTAAAAGACCTTTCTCTCTTTGCAATTTTTCAAATAAAAAGTTTACGTACTTCTCTCTTTTTGTTGTGTCTTCAGAATTAACTATTTCGATATCAAAATTTTGATTGTAGCCAATTTCTTTTATTCTTTCTTTAATTTTATTTTTTTTACCAATTAAAATTGGTGTACCTAATTTAGAATTTTTAAATGCGATTGCCGCCTTAAGAGTGTTTTCGTCTTCTCCATCCGCAAAAACAATTCTCTTTTGATTTTTTTTGATATGAGAATTAATACCTTGCATAATAGTTACTGAGGGATCTAGCCTTTGTTTGAGTTGGTCTCTATAAGCCTCAAAATCTTTTATAGGTTTTTTTGCAACACCACTATCCATAGCAGCTTTTGCAACAGCTGCAGGAATTACACTAATCAGTCTTGGATCAAACGTGGATGGAATTATATAATCTTTTCCATATTTAGGACGATCTCCTCCCATTGCTGCAACAACTTCATCTGGAACATCTTCTCTTGCTAATTTCGCAATTGCGTTTGCAGCTGCAACCTTCATTTCTTCATTAATAGTTGTAGCCCTTACGTCTAATGCTCCTCTAAAAATATAAGGAAAACCAATTAAATTGTTTACTTGATTGGGATAATCAGATCTTCCAGTTGCAATAATGGCATCATCTCTAACTTCCATTATTTCTTCAGGTGTTATTTCAGGATCAGGATTTGCGCAGGCAAAAATTATTGGATTCTTAGCCATAGTTTTTACTAACTCTTTTTTCAAAGCTCCTTTGGCAGATAATCCTAAAAATACGTCAGCTCCATTTATAGCTTCTTCTAAAGTTCTTTTTTTAGTTTCTACTGCATGGGCAGATTTCCACTGGTCCATTCCCTCAGTTCTACCTCTATAGACCACTCCTTTACGATCAAGCATGATTACATTTTCACTAGGCACACCACTATTCTTAAACAAATTTGTACAAGCAATTGCTGATGCACCTGCTCCATTTACAACAACTTTAATGTCTTTTATTGATTTGCCACTAATATCTAGGGCGTTAATTAATGCAGCTGTAGTTATTATTGCTGTTCCATGTTGATCGTCATGAATAACTGGAATATCTAAAATTTCTTTTAATTTTTCTTCAATTATAAAACAATCAGGAGCCGCAATATCTTCTAAGTTAATACCACCAAAACTGCATGCAAAGTTTTTAATACTATTAATAATTTCATCGGCATCTTGAGAATCAATTTCTAAGTCAATAGAATCTATATCGGCAAATCTTTTAAATAAAACTGCTTTTCCCTCCATAACAGGTTTAGATGCAAGTGCTCCTAAATTACCCATTCCTAAAATAGCTGATCCATTACTTATCACTGCAACTAAATTTCCTTTAGATGTGTAGTCGTATGCTGTCTCTGGATCGTCAGCGATTGCTTGAACTGGAACTGCAACACCAGGAGAATAAGCTAATGCCAAATCCCTCTTAGTTGTCATTGGTTTTGAAGAATTTATTTCTATTTTTCCTGGCTTATTTAAGCTGTGGAATTCTAGAGCTTCTTTATCAGTATAATGATCTATTTTAGTTTTTTTCATTTATGTTAATTAGATATACAAATGGAGCAAATTTAAGACTAATATGATTTATGAACCTTATTAAGTCAACAAGCACGTTTAGCTTTTTTACAATAATTAGTAGGTTACTGGGCTATTTAAGAGATATTTTAATAGCAGTATTCCTTGGAACTGGAATTTTGGCAGATGCTTTCTTTGTGGCGTTTAGAATTCCCAATACTTTTAGAAGGTTATTTTCTGAAGGAACATTTAATGCAGCTTTTGTTCCAAGCTACTCATCATTATTGAATAAAAAAAAAGCACAAAATTTTGCTAATAGTATTTTTAATCTACTCACCCTAGGCCTAATAGTTTTAGTTCTGATTGCAGAGATATTGATGCCTTTATTTGTTTATCTAATTGCACCAGGTTTTGAAGGCGATTATGATAAAATGGAACTAGCTATAACTTTAACAAGAATTACCTTCCCATTTTTAATTTTTATAAGTTTAGCATCATTTTTTTCTGCAATTTTAAATTCACATAATAAATTTGCAATAGCGTCCGCTGCTCCAATTATTTTAAATATACTTTTAATTGGAGTTTTGTTGTTTGCAAAAATATTAGACGATAATCTTGTTTATTATTTATCTTATGCTGTAACCATTTCAGGCGGTGTACAATTTATTTTTCTATATTTTTTTGTAAAAAAAAATTTTTCACCTAAGATTAAATTTAAAATTAACATTGATAAAAAAATTAAAAACTTTTTCAAAAAATTATTACCTAGTATTTTTTCATCAGGTGTTACTCAAATAAATATTTTAGTAGGAACAATTATTGCATCTTTTCAAGCTGGTGCGGTTTCTTACCTTTATTATGCTGATAGAGTCTATCAAATAAATTTAGCCATTGCTGGAATTGCAATTGGTACAGTTATTTTACCCCAACTATCCAAATATGTTAAAAGTCAAAATAAAGATAAAATAAACTTAATTCAAAATAAAGCTTTAGAACTTAGTCTATTCTTGAGTATCCCAGCAACAGTTGCATTATTGATTGCCTCAGAAGAAATTATTTCTTCATTATTTGGCTATGGTTCTTTTGATGAGTTAAGTGTTAAGAATTCAGCAAAAGCTTTATTTTATTTTGCAATTGGCTTGCCTGCTTTTTCATTAATAAAAGTTTTTTCGACATTTTTTTTCGCAAGACATAATACAAAAATACCGTTTTATATTTCATTATTATCTGTTTTATTAAATATATTTATAAGCGTTATCTTTTTTAAACAAATTGGTTTTATAATCATACCAATCGCAACTACTATTTCATCTTGGTTTAATGCATTGCTATTGTTTATCTTTTTAAAAAAAGAAAGTTTTTTCAATTTTAATCTTATCTTTATAGATAGATTAATTAAAATTTTAACAACATCAGTGATTATGGGAATATTTTTTAATTATATAATTTATTTTTTTAATAATGAATTGTCCTATCAAGAAAATTTTAAAGCGATCTATTTAATGGGTGCTGTTATTGCCGGTCTTATATTTTATTTTTTCATTGCAGTTTTAATCAAGGCTTTTAAAAGAACGGATATTAATTTAAACTATTGATATGATTAAAAAAATTTTTTCTGGAGTACAACCTACTGGTAACCTACATTTAGGAAACTATCTCGGAGCAATTAAAAATTTTGTAAAACTCCAAAATGAAAAAGAAAATGAGTGTATTTTTTGTGTAGTTGACCTTCATGCAATTACAGTAAAACAAGATCCTAAGGAACTAAAAAAGAATATAAGAGAAACCGCAGCAACATTTATTGCAAGTGGAATAGATCCTAACAAAAGTATAATTTTTAATCAATCAATGGTTCCAGCTCACTCTGAAGCTGCATGGATATTAAGTTGTGTTTCAAGAATTGGTTGGCTTAATAGAATGACTCAGTTTAAGGAAAAAGCTGGAAAAGATAAGGAAAAAGCTAGTATTGGCCTTTACTCCTATCCTGTATTAATGGCTGCTGATATCCTGTTGTATGACGCAACCCATGTTCCTGTTGGTGATGATCAAAAACAACACTTAGAACTTAGTAGAGATATAGCACAAAAATTTAATAACGATTTTAATGCAACAGATTTTTTAAAAGTTCCAGAGCCCTTAATACAGAAAGAGTTTTCTAGAATAATGAGTCTTAAAGATGGTTTAAAAAAAATGAGCAAATCAGATCCTTCAGATTTGAGCAGAATTAATCTTACAGATAATAGCGAAGAGATATTAAATAAAATTAAAAAAGCAAAAACGGATCCTTTGCCACTTCCTTCAGATATTAAAGATTTAAACGCAAGACCAGAAGCTGAAAATTTATTAGGAATCTATTCAAGTTTAAAAAATCAAAATTTAGAAAAATCTATTATTGAATTTAAAGGAAAAAATTTTTCAGAATTTAAGGAGAAGTTATCAGAGACTTTAATTGAAACTATTGACCCAATCTCAAAAGAAATAAAAAAATTATTAAATGATGAAGGTTATTTAGATAAAATTCTTTTAGAAGGTTCTAATAAAGCTAATAAAATTGCTTCAAAAAAAATAAAAGAAATTAAAGATTTAGTAGGCTTTTAACAAGATTATATTAATTAGTTTAAATTTTCTCAGTAATCACTATATATAAAAATATGTTCATTCAAACTGAAGTAACACCAAACCCTAATTCACTAAAGTTTTTGCCTGGAAAAACAGTTTCCAATAATGGCTCATTTGAAGTGATAAAAAAAGAAGAAACTGATAACGAATTAGTAAGAAATATTTTATCAATTAATGGGGTAACAGGTGTATTTTTAGGAGAAGATTTTATATCTATAAATAAAAATGAAGAAGTAATTTGGGAAGATATTAAACATATAGCTATTTCACTGATTAATGATTTTTATTCTACAGGAAAAGAATTTGTAATTGCGAATGAGTTACTTGGAGAAAAAAAAGAGGAACACACTGAAATCGAAAAGCAAATTATAAGTATCTTAGAATCAAAGATTAGACCTGCTGTTGCAAAAGATGGTGGTGATATTAAATTTAAAGAATTTAAAGATGGAATTGTTAAGGTAGAATTGCAAGGAAGCTGTTCTGGCTGTCCCAGCTCGACAATGACCTTAAAACAAGGAGTACAAAATCTTTTGTGTCACTATTTGCCTGAGGTTAAAGAAGTGGTTGCAATATAGTTATGAAAAAAAAAATAATTATTAGAAATAAACTTAAAGCACAAAAAAGTGAAATAGATAATCTTTCAAGAACTTTTTTATCAAGTTTAATCATTATATCAATTTTTTTTATAGCTCCATTAGCCATTAATCTTACAAAAGAAAAAATGACATTTTCTAAGAACTATGAAAATAATTCAAAGAATAATTTAAAACAATTATTAAAAAACAAAACAACAAAACTAGATGAACAATTAAATAAAAAGTTTTTATATGAAGACGTTTTAACATTCGATGAGCAGACATCAGATGCCATACTATTAAGTGCTGCAACAATTGAAGAACTTTTTAAATCAACAAATTATAATTTAAAAGATGTTAGAGAAAATAAATTAGTAAAGCCTATAAATTTAGATCTATTACCAAAGGAAATTGGAAAAATAGAAAATACTAAAAAAAGAAAAGAATTATTCATTCAGATAATTTTGCCTTTAGTCATTGATGAAAATAATAGTATTAAACTAGATAGAATAAAGCTCTTTAGTATTTTAAATAAAAGCAAAAATACAAAGACAGAACAAGAGTGGTTAAACATAAAATTTAAACAATATGGAGTTGTAAATAAAGATTTATCAACATTGAAAATTAGAATGGATGAAGTGCCTGTTTCAATGGCAATTGCGCAAGCTGCAAAGGAAACTGGTTGGGGAACATCAAGGTTTGCTCAGGAGGGAAATGCATTGTTTGGTCAGTGGACGTGGAGTGGTAAAGGAATAAAACCTGCTGATGCAGAAGATGATAGTACACATAAAGTTATGAGATTTAAGGTTTTGCAGGCGTCCGTAAAAGCTTATCAAAGAAATTTAAACACACACTCGTCTTATAAAGATTTTAGAAGTGCAAGAGCAGAATTGAGAGATGAAGGAAAAGAATTAGACAGCATGATTCTTACTGAATATTTAGATAAATATGCGGAGACAGGAAAAGAGTATGTTAAAATTTTACAACAAATTATTAGACAAAATGATTTAACAGATTTTGATGATGCAAAGTTATTACCATCTAGCAAAGATTTAGAAAGTTTAATTTAATTTTGACTCACTGAAAATTGAACGCCGAACCATCTCCATATTCCATCATCATTAAGTGAACAATTAACTCTACCTCTCCTGAATGTAAATTTTTCTCTAAAATTTATGTTTAATATATTTTTATTAAAAGTAATATTTGACCTATCCCATCCACTACCCTCATCAGAGAAACAATTAATATTTTCTATATTTTTTTGATTTTCAAAAAATTCAACAGATAGTTTTGGTGGATTGTTATTGATAATATACTTGTCTTCAGGGTTTAAAGATTTGTATGGAAGTGGACCAAGATTAATCAAAAATTTGAATCTTTCTAAGTCACCATATTTTTCATTAATTGGGAATCTGGGTAATTCATGAGGATCTTTATTAATATCAATAACACCAGAATGTTGTCCAAAAGCAAAATCAAAATTTTTGGAAATAAAATCTTTAATAGTTTTGCTATACTCACCAAATGGGTATGAAAAAAAAATTGGGTTATAGCCTAAGTTCTGATTAAAAATTTGAATTGAAGTATTAATATCAGCCAAAAAATTTTTTGTTTCTAGATCAACCAGGTAATTATGAGAATGTGAATGATTGCCGATGTAAGCATATGGCTCTTTTTCTACTTCTTGTATTTGTTGCCAACTCATATAGCCAGTTTTACCTATGGTTTCAGTTGAAACAAATAAAATAAAAGGAACTTTCTCTCTTTTCAAATATGGCCACGCAATTTTATAAAAAGATAAGAACGCATCATCTACAGTGATAAGTATTTCTTTTTTATTTTTTGGAAAATTAAATTCTTTTTGTAAATATTGTGGATCAAAAAATTTATAATTTGAGGTATTGATTATAGACATTTGTTCTTTGAAAATATCCATTTGTATATTTGTTGAAGGATACTTATTTTCATCAAATCGGTGATACATCAAAGAAAGAATGCCACTATCTTCAGAATAATATTTGATATTATTTTCTTCTGCTTTAGAATTGATAGCAAATAACATTATTATAATGAAAAATTTAATAGTAGATGCCACAAGAGATAAAATTTTTTTAACACTCATAGTTAGTGAGAATATTTATACTTGTACTCATGAAAATAGTAAAATTAATTTTGAAAAATTAATGATCTTAATTAATGATTTTTTAAAGGTAAATTCCTCTACTTTAGATCAAATTGATATTATTTATGTTAACAGAGGACCTGGTAGTTTTGCAGGAATTAGAAATTCATTAGCGACGATTAAAGCTTTATTTCTAACAAAAAAAATCAATTATTATTGTTTTAGTTTTGAAGATTTTAAAGGATTTAAAGAAGTTAAGTATGAAGAAGTCCCTAGTTTATGTGAAAAATTTAAAATTAAAAAGAATTTGATTAATCCTATTTATTTAAGTTAAAATTAAAAAATGTCAGAAAATATTGAACAAAAATGTTTAGCTAAAGGAGTTAAACTAACGGATCAAAGAAAAATTATCGCAAAAGTAATGTCAGAGTCTAATGATCATCCAGATGTAGATGAACTATATAATAGAGTTTCAAAGATTGATCCAAAAATAAGTATTGCCACAGTATATAGAACAGTAAAACTTTTTGAGGAGTCTGGAATTTTAGCTAAACATGATTTTAAAGGAGGCAAAGCTAGATACGAGGAATTAAATGAAGGACATCATGATCATTTAATTGATGTTAAATCAGGAGAAATTATTGAATTTGTGGATGAAGAGATAGAAAAGCTACAAGAAAAAATTGCTGATAAATACGGTTATCGATTGGTTGATCACAAATTAGAATTATATGGGGTTAAAAAAAAATCCTAACACAATGTTAAAAAAAATTTTTATTAAAACTTTTGGTTGTCAAATGAATGAATACGATTCAAATCGTATATTTGATACTGTAAAAAAAATAGGCTTTGAAAAAACTGAAAAATATGAGGATGCAAATTGTTATCTTTTAAACACCTGTCATATTCGTGATAAAGCAAAAGAAAAGGTTTACCATGAAATAGGAAGAGTCAAAAAAATTTTTAGAGAGAAAAAAAAACCAATTGTAATTGTTGCAGGTTGTGTCGCTCAAGCTGAAAATCAAGAAATGTTAAAAAGAGAACCTTATATTGATATTGTAATTGGTCCACAGTCTTACCATAAAATAAATGAGGCAATATCAAATCATTTAAAAAACAAAAAAAAAGAGGAAGAAACAGAATTTGATACAATTTCTAAATTTAATTATTTAAGTCAGATTAAAAATAAAGACAGTAAAGTCTCTTCATTTTTAACAATCCAAGAAGGTTGTGATAAATTCTGTCATTTTTGTGTAGTGCCTTATACTCGTGGACCAGAATACTCTAGGCCTTTTGACCAAATCATAAATGAAGCAAAAGAATTGGTTCAAAATGGTGCAAAAGAAATTATCTTGTTAGGTCAAAATGTAAACGCATACAGTTATGATGAGGAAGGTAAAGAATATAGACTATCAGATTTGCTAATCAAACTTGATAGCTTTGATAAACTTGAAAGAATTCGATACACAACATCTCATCCTAAGGATATGACAGATGATTTGATTAACGTTTATAAGACATCATCTAAACTGATGCCCCTTGTACATTTACCAGTACAAAGTGGATCAAATAAAATTTTAAATCTAATGAATAGAAAACACACCATTGAAGAATATCTGCTAGTTTATGAAAAACTTAGGAAAATTAACCCAAAAATTGAGTTTTCTAGTGATTTTATTATTGGATACCCAGAAGAAGATGAGCAAGATTTTAAAATGACAATGGAACTAATTGAAAAAATAAAATTTATCAACTCTTATTCGTTTATTTTTAGCCCAAGACCAGGAACCGTTGCTGCAAATTTAACACTCGTGGATCAAAAAAAATCTAAACAAAGATTAGAGATAATTCAGGAGAAATTATTTAATAACCAAATACAAAAAAATAAATCTCTAGAAAATAAAATTTTAAATGTTCTAGTAGAAAATAAAATGAAAGATGGGATTAAGTTATTTGGAAGAACAGAATATATGACATCAGTAATTTTTGATGGCAATATAGAAAATATTGGAAAAATTTTGCAAGTCGAAATAACAAGTAGTAATCAAAATAGTCTTTTTGGAAAATTAACTGAAAGCTCTAAAAAAAGGGTAGCTTAAAATTGAATAATACAGTTTCAAAAAAAATTAATTCAACATTAAAATTTGTATACTCTGATAATAACTCTTTAAGCGTTATCTTTCATGATAATGATTTATTAATGGGAGTTGTTGGTGAGTTTAATGAAAATTTAAAAGAACTCGAAAAAATTACTAATACAAATCTTTATTCAAGGGGAAATTCTATTTTAATAAAATCAACCCCAGAACAAAACGAAATTACAAAAAATGCTATTCAATTTCTTGCAAATCAATTTATTATTAATGGCAGTATTGAGAAAAAAGATATAATCTCATCTATAGATAAATTTATGATTGAAGAAAAAGTAAAAAATCAAAATGTTTCTGACATAATTAAAACACCAAAAAAATCTGTTATCCCTAGATCAGAGAGACAAAAAGAATATGTTAGAGCTTTAAGACAAAGTGATATTGTCATATCTGCAGGCCCTGCAGGGACAGGTAAAACTTTTTTAGCAGTAGCAGTTGGATTAACTATGTTGCTTGATAAAAAGATTGAAAGAATTATTCTATCAAGACCAGCAGTAGAAGCTGGTGAGAGACTTGGTTTTTTACCAGGAGATATGAAGGAGAAAGTAGATCCTTATTTAAGGCCTCTATATGATTCTCTCTATGATTTATTTGATTTTGAAAAAATACAGAGAATGATTGAAATTGGTGATATTGAAATAGCACCACTTGCTTTCATGAGAGGAAGAACGTTAAAGAATTCTTTTGCAATTTTAGATGAAGCCCAAAATGCAACAGATACTCAAATTAAGATGTTTTTAACACGTATAGGTGAGAATTCTAAAATTGTTATAAATGGTGATCCTTCTCAAATAGATCTACCAAATAAAAACATGTCAGGCCTAAGTAGATCTAAGAAATTACTTGGACACTTAAAAGAAATTTCAGTTGTAGATTTTGATCATTCAGATGTGGTGAGACATCCTTTGGTATCTAAGATTGTAAAAGCGTACTCTGACCAAGAAAATGATTAAAATTGATGTAGTTTCGGAGTGCACTCTCTGGAGCAAAAAAATCAAAAGAAATAAAACTTTTTTTAATTCTATTCTAAAATTTTTTCCAAAAAAATATAAATTTATCGGTAAAAAAATAAATCTAACAATTTTACTTTCAAATAATAAGAATATTAAAAAGCTTAATAAAGATTTTAGAAATAAAAATAAACCTACAGATGTATTATCATTTCCATTTGAGAAAAAATTTAACCCAAAAAAATCAAATTATCTTGGTGATATAGTAATTAGCTATGAGTTTATGAATAAACCAAAAAATATAAGCATTTTAGAGTTTAAACAAAAAGTCGTTAAAATTTTTATTCATGGATTTCTTCATTTATTAGGTCACGATCATATAAAACTAAAAGATTTTAAAAAAATGATTAAAGAAGAAGATTTAATTTATAAATTCATCAAAACAAAAGTTGCTTAACTTGCTTAAAAAAAATTTTTTGAACATATTATATGTATTTTTTTTAGGTGCTATCAGTTCTTACAGCTTGCCACCTTATAATTATTTTATAATTAATTTTTTTACTTTTTCATTATTCTTTATTTTTCTTTTTACACAAAAAAAAACTAATCCAAATAATAAATCGTTCTTTAAATATGGATGGTTTTTTGGTTTTGGTTATTTTTTATGTAGTTTATATTGGATTGCAATTTCTTTAACTTTTGATGAAAGCTTTAAATTTTTAATACCAATATCTATTGTTTTATTTCCTGCTTTTCTTGCAATATTTTATGGATTTATAACTTATTTGTTTTCTGTCTTTTATTCTAGAGATGTTGTTAGTACATTTTTTATTTTTTCAATTTTATTTGGATCTATTGAATTTATTAGAGGGTCCATTCTTACTGGTTTTCCATGGAATTTAATTGCTTTTAGTTTTTCAGAAAGTATTTATTTTATTCAAATTCTTTCAGTAATTGGGACTTATTCTTTCAATTTAATTTGTATATCTTTGTTTACTGTTCCAGCTTTATTTATCTTAAGAAAAACCAGAAAAGAAATTATTGTCTGTTTATTCTTTATAATAATTTCTGTAGGTTTTTTAGTTTTTGGCAATTTAAAATATAATCAATTTAATACTACAGCTGATATTAAAAATAATTTTACAATAAGAGCTGTATCACCCAATATTAGTTTAGACCGATTTTATTCAAAGCAGGATGAATTAAAGATAATACAAGAACTAATTACCTTGAGCAATCCAGAAAAAAAAGAACCAATGATTTTTTTATGGCCTGAAGGAATTATTCCAGACAGTTATTTAAGAGATATGGATATATATAAGGAATTATTTTCAAATAGTTTTTCGAGTGATGATTTAATTATCATGGGTCTAAATAGTGTAAAAATTAAAAATAGTGAAAATTTATTTTTTAATTCAATGGCGATTTTTAATAATAAATTAGATTTAATTCATAATTATAACAAAATTAATTTAGTGCCATTTGGAGAGTTTACTCCATTTGAATCAGTTCTTAGTTTAATAGGACTTAAAACAGTAACCAATGATTACCAATCTTTTTCAAAAGGTGAGAACCAAAAAGCACTTTTAATAAAAAATGACAAGATAGAATTAAAATTACTTCCCTTAATCTGTTATGAAATTATTTATTCAAATAGATTATTTAAAGACAAAAATTTTGATTATATAATCAATATTTCAGAAGATGGGTGGTTTGGAAATTCTATTGGCCCAAAGCAACATTTTGCACACAGTATCTTTAGATCTATTGAAAGCGGAAAATATGTAATTAGATCAGCAAACAATGGAATATCTGCCATTGTTAACCCAATTGGTATCATAGAAAAAAAAGTTGAGTTTGGCACTACTGGTTATGTTGATTTTAAAGAGAGTAAAATCCTTAAATCTACGCCTTACATGAATTATGGGGATAAGATATTTTTTATACTTATTTTATTATATATTTTTTTAATTTTTTCATTTAAGAAAATTACACATGAGTAATTTAAAAAATTTTTTATTTACAAGCGAGTCTGTTTCTGAAGGACATCCAGATAAAGTGTCAGATCGTATTTCTGATATGGTTGTGGATAGCTTTCTTTCAGGTGATCCTTTTTCAAGAGTAGCATGTGAAACTTTAACCACTACAAATAAAGTTGTTTTAGCTGGAGAAGTAAGAGGACCGAGCATCAAAGAAGAAGATCTTATTCAAAAAGTAAGAGAATGCATCAAGGATATAGGGTACGATCAAGATGGTTTTACTTGGAGAGAAGCTACAAAAATAGAAAGCCACCTTCATGCACAATCCGCTGATATAGCCATGGGTGTGGATTCATCAAGTAATAAAGATGAGGGAGCGGGTGACCAAGGAATAATGTTTGGTTATGCTTGTAACGAAACTGAAGAATTAATGCCAGCACCAATTCATTATTCTCATAAGATTTTGAGATTAATGGCGGAAGATCGAAAATCTGGAAAATTAAAAAATATTGAGCCAGATTCAAAAAGTCAAGTCACGTTTGAGTATGTAGATGGAAAACCAACCAAAGTAAAATCAGTTGTTATATCTTCACAGCACTCAGCAGATGTAGATCAAGCTAAAGTTAGAGAATTATTAAAACCTTATTTATTAAAATCAATTCCAGAAAAGTTTTTGAAAGATTTTAATGAAGAAGAATTATATATAAACCCAACTGGAAATTTTGTAATTGGTGGCCCAGATGGGGATTGTGGCTTAACAGGTAGAAAAATTATTGTAGATACTTATGGTGGAGCAGCACCTCATGGTGGAGGAGCTTTCTCTGGTAAAGATCCAACTAAAGTTGATAGATCAGCTGCTTATGCAGCAAGATATATTGCTAAAAATATTGTTGCATCTAACATTGCTGAAAAATGTTTAATTCAACTAGCATACGCAATTGGAGTTTCTAAACCTTTATCAATTTATGTAGATTTATTTGATAATGATTTAGAAAAAAATAAATTTGTAACAGAAAAGATCTCAGAAAATTTTGATTTAAGCCCAAGAGGTATAAGAGAAATGCTTGGCTTAAATAAACCTATTTATGAAAAAACAGCAGCTTATGGTCATTTTGGAAGAGTGCCTGAAGCTAACGGCTCATTTTCATGGGAAAAAACTGATAAAAAAGAGGTTTTTTCTAAATAGTTGCTATTGAATTAAAAAAAAATCTTTATATATTGCCTTTACATTATTGAAATTACAGAATGGGCTTTAGCCCATTTTTTTTTGGAGCTAATAAACTTATGTTAAATAGAAGATCAGATAAATTAGAATTATTAAGAATTGCTGAAGCAGTTGCTTTAGAAAAGTCTATAGATAAAGAATTAATTATAGATTCCATGGAAACTGGAATTGCAAAAGCTGCCAAATCAAAATTTGGACAGGACAATGAAATTAAAGTTTTAATAGACAGAGAAAGTGGCGATATTGGAATTTTCAGAAAATTAATTGTTGTAGAAAAGCCAGAAAATACAAATACAGAAATTAATCTTCAAGATGCAATCATTTTAAATGAAGTAAACAAAGATAAAAAAATTGGTGACGAAATTTTACAACCGCTTCCCTCTTTTGATTTCGGAAGAATAGCTGCGCAAACAGCAAAACAAGTTATTAGTTTTAATGTAAGAGAAGCAGAACGTGAAAGACAATACAATGATTTTATAGATAAAAAAGACTCAATTCTAAGTGGAATTGTTAAACGTCTAGAGTTTGGAAATGTGATAGTTGATTTAGGTAGAACTGAAGCAATTATTCAAAAAAATGAAATGATCCCTAGAGAAAACATTAAAGCTGGAGATAGAGTTAAAGCTTACTGTTATGATGTTAAAAGAGAAGCTAGAGGACAACAAATATTTTTATCAAGAGCACATCCAAAATTTATGGAAAAACTATTTGTTCAAGAGGTTCCTGAAATTTATGATGGTTTAATTGAAATCAAATCATCAGCAAGAGATCCTGGAAGTAGAGCAAAAATCTGTGTTAAAGCAGTTGATACTTCATTAGATCCAGTAGGAGCTTGTGTTGGAATGAGAGGATCAAGAGTTCAAGCAGTGGTTAACGAATTACAAGGTGAAAAAATTGATATTGTTAATTGGTCTGAAGATCCAGCAATAGTAGTTTCAAATGCATTGTCACCAGCTGAAGTTCAAAGAGTAAACGTTGATAGTGTTGCAAAAAAATTAGATGTAATTTTAACAGAAGAAAATTTAAGTAAAGCAATTGGTCGTAGAGGTCAAAACGTAAGACTTGCTACTAAATTATTAAATTACGAAATTAATATAATGACTGATGCAGAAGATTCAGAAAGAAGACAATCTGAATTTAAAGAAAAAACCGAAAACTTTGTTAAAAATTTAGAGCTGGACGAAACATTAGGACAATTACTTGTTGCTGAAGGTTTTTCTTCAATCTCAGATATTAAAGATAGTTCACCAGAAAATTTAATGAAAATTGAAGGTATAGAGGAAGACACTGCCAAGGCTTTGATTGAAAGAGCAAAAGAGTTTTACCAAAAAGATCAAGAAGATATTACTCAAAGAATTAAAGATTTGGGACTTCAAGATGATCTTATAAATCACAAAGGACTGACCCCTGGAATGTTAGTTACTTTAGGAGAGCAAAAGATTTTAAAATTAGAAGATTTTGCAGACCTTGCCTCTGATGAATTAACAGGTGGTTATGATGTTGTGAAAGGCGAAAGAATTAAGATTCAAGGATACCTTGAAGATTTTGCTTTATCAAAAACAGAAGCGGATGAATTAATTATGTCTGCAAGAAGCATAATTTACAAAGATTGAGTAATGAAATATGGAAAACAAAAAAACAAAATTAACACTGTCTGGCATAGCCAAGAAATCGATAGAGAATATAGAGTTAGCAAAAACTCAAAGTAAAAATTCCGTTGTAATTGAAAAAAAAGCTAGCAAATTTGCCCCTAGAGGTAACTTTACTAGACCTGCTAGTGTTAGGTCAAAACCAGCAGTAACAACCACAAGTAGCTTTCCCCCTAGAACTACATCAGCCCCTAAACCATCGTCTCCAATAACTAATGATTATGAAAAACGTAAGTTAGCTGAACAAAGAGCAACTAGAAGATTAAAAGGAGATACGGGTAAACCCGAAACTAAAAAAAGAGAATTAAAATTAACAGTATCAAGAGCATTAAGTGATGAGATTGAAGCAAGATCAAGAAGTATGGCTTCACTTAAAAGAGCAAAATTAAAAGAAAACAGAGAACTTACTAAAGAAGAAATTCAAGAAAGCTTAAAACCTATAAAAAGAGATGTAAATATTCCTGAAGCAATAACAGTGAGAGAGCTATCTAACAGAATGGCCGAGCAATCAAATAATGTAATCAAACATTTATTTGGAATGGGAGTTACGGTTACTATCAATCAAACATTAGCAGCAGATACTGCTGAATATTTGGTAAAAGAATTTGGTCATAATCCAATTAGAGAAGCAAAAGCAGAAGAAATTATTCAAAAAATAAAAGAGTCTAGATCTGAAAATTTAAAGAACAGACCACCGATCGTAACTGTGATGGGTCATGTGGATCATGGAAAGACTTCGGTATTAGATGTTTTAAGAAGTGCAAATGTTGTTTCTGGTGAATTTGGTGGAATAACACAACACATTGGTGCTTACCAAATACAGCACGAATCTAATAAACTAACTTTTATTGACACACCAGGTCATGCTGCATTTACAGAAATGAGAGCAAGAGGATCAAAATTGACAGACGTTGTGGTATTAGTAGTTGCTGCAGATGATGGTGTTAAACCCCAAACAATTGAATCTATAAAACATGCAAAAGCTGCGAACGTTCCAATAGTTGTGGCAATTAACAAGTGTGATCTACCTGAAGCAGATCCACAAAAAATAAAGAACCAGCTTTTAGAATATGAACTTATCGCAGAAGATTTATCAGGAGATACTTTGATGGTTGAAATTTCAGCAAAAAATAAAAAGAATTTAGATAAGTTGGTAGAGTCGATTGTTCTTCAAGCAGAAATTTTAGACTTAAAAACTGACTTTGAATCTAAAGCTACAGGAATTGTTTTAGAATCTAAAATTGATATTGGCAGAGGAGCGGTTGCAACAGTTGTGGTTACATCTGGAACAATTAAAAAAGGTGATTTTTTTGTTAGTGGGTTAAAATGGGGAAAAGTAAGAGCTTTAATTAATGACAAAGGAGAAAACGTTAATGAAGCACCACCATCAATGCCAGTTGAAATTCTTGGAATTAATGGAGCAGCTAAATCAGGAGATGATTTTATTGTCTTAGATTCAGAAAAAGAAGCCAAAACATTAAGTGAGACTAGAGCAGAAGAAACCAAAACTGGTGGAAGTCCTTTAACTTTTGCTACTCAAGACTCAGCTTTTGCTGACAAGTCAGCTGCAGAATTAAATATTATTGTAAAATCAGATGTTCATGGATCTGCAGAGGCAATCAAAAGTGCTATCAATCAAATTACCCATGATGAAGTAAAACCTAAAATAATTTTATCTGATATTGGAATGGTAACAGAAACAGATGTAACTTTAGCAAAAGCATCTAATGCTGCATTAATTGCGTTCAATGTTAAACCAAGTAAGGAAGCAAAAAAATTAGCTGAAAATGAAAAAATTGTAATTTCTTCTTATAATATTATTTATGAAGTTTTAGATTATATTAAATTAAGAATGTCAGGACTTCTTGCTCCAGATGTTCAGGAAAAAATTATTGGTACAGCTCAAATTCTAGAAATTTTCAAAGTTTCAGGTACAGGAAAAGTTGCAGGCTCAAAAGTAACTGAAGGTGAAATAACTAGTGGCGCAAGTGCTAGAGTAGTAAGAGATGGAGCAATTATTTATACTGGTAAGATAAGTACTATTTTTAGAGAAAAAGATCAGGCAAAACAGGTTAGTAATGGTCAAGAATGTGGAATAACACTTAAAGACTTTATCGATTTCCAGAAAAACGATACAATAGAGGCGTATAGTACGACTTCGACGGAAAGAACAGTATAATGGCTGATAGAATAGGAAAACCGGTATCACAAAGACAATTGCGTGTTGGAGAGATGATTAGGCAATCTTTAGGCATGATTTTTGCCAGAAATGAAGCTAAGGTCCCGAATTTAGAAACTAACACTATAACGGTCACAGAGGTGAAAATGAGTCAAGATCTTAAAATTGCTAAAGCTTACGTATTACCACTGGGTGGTAAAGATACAGAGCTGGTTGTTAAAAAATTGAGAGAATACTCTTTCTTGATTAGAAAAGTTTTATCTAAAAAAATAATTATGAAATATTTACCAAAAATACTTTTTGCTAAAGACGACTCTTTTGAGTACGCAGAAAAAATAGAAAACTTAATAAAACAAACAAATAAATAGGAAAATAAATAGTATGACGAAAAAAGCAGAAGAATTAAAAATGCACGAGAAGGACACTGGTTCTTCAGAAGTACAAATTGCATTATTAACAGGAAAAATTGAAACTCTTTCAGCACACATTAAACAATTCAAAAAAGATAAACACTCTTCAGTTGGATTATTAAGAGCAGTAAATAGAAGAAAAAAATTGTTAGAATATTTAAAGAAAAATAAATTTGATTCTTACAAAAATGTATTAACACAATTAAATTTAAGAAAATAGATAGAAGGAAACGGAAAATAGATGTTCAAAGTATATAAGAAGGAAATTGAAGTTGCAGGTAAGAAGATAAGTTTAGAAACAGGTAAAGTAGCAAGACAAGCAGACGGAGCAATTATTGCTTCATGTGGTGAAACAGTTATTTTAGCAACAGTAGTAGGAGCAAAAAAAGTAAATCCAGATATGGATTATTTTCCTCTATCTGTAAACTACCAAGAAAAATATTATGCAGGTGGTAAAATTCCGGGTGGATTTTTTAAGAGAGAAGCAAGACCAACTGAAAGTGAACAATTAATCTCAAGATTAATTGATAGACCTATCAGACCTTTGTTTCCTGGTGAATTTAAAAATGAGGTTCAGTTGTTACCAACAGTAATTTCATATGACAAAGAAAACCAACCAGATATCTTAGCAATTACAGCTTCATCAGCTGCATTAGCTATTTCAGGAATGCCATTTATGGGTCCTGTAGGAGCTTCAAGAGTTGGTTATGTTGACGGTAAGTTCATTCTTAACCCATCAAAAGCTGAATTAGAAAAATCTAGTTTGGATTTAGTTGTTGCAGGTACTAAAGATGCTGTGCTTATGGTTGAATCAGAAACATCAGGTTTAACAGAAGAAGTAATGTTAGATGCAGTTAAGTTTGGTCACGAAGGTTTTGTTCCAGTAATCGAAATGATAGAGGAACTTGCAAAAGAATGTAGAAAGCCTGAGTGGACTGTTGAAAAGAAAGATTTATCCGAAGTTAAGAAAAAACTTGAAGAAAACTTTACAGAAGATTTAACTAAAGCTTTTGCAACAATTGATAAGCAAGATAGATCAAATCAAATTTCAGAAATTTCTGATAAAGCAAAACAGCTTTTTGCAGAAGATGAAAATTACTCTGATTTTAATGTTAATGATGAATTAAAAAACCTTGAAAAGAAAATTGTTAGAACTGATATTCTTAAAAACAAAAAAAGAATTGATGGTAGAGGTTTAGCTGATGTAAGAGCTATTGAGTGTGAAGTTGGTGTTTTACCAAGAACTCATGGTTCAGCATTGTTTACTAGAGGTGAAACACAAGCAATTGTTGTGACTACCCTAGGTACTTCTGATGATGAACAGAGAATAGAAAGTCTAGATGGACAATCCAGAGAAAGATTTATGCTTCATTATAACTTTCCTCCTTTTTCAGTTGGTGAAACTGGAAGAATTGGAACAGGAAGACGTGAAGTTGGTCATGGAAAATTAGCATGGAGAGCAATTAATTCTTCATTACCTCCAAAGGAAGAGTTCCCTTACACTTTTAGAATAGTGTCAGAGATAACAGAATCTAACGGTTCTTCTTCAATGGCGAGTGTTTGTGGTGCATCTCTTGCCCTAATGGATGCTGGTGTGCCGATTAAAGAACCAGTTGCAGGTATTGCGATGGGATTAATCAAAGAAGGTGATGATTTTAGTGTCTTATCAGATATTTTAGGTGATGAAGATCATCTTGGAGACATGGACTTTAAAGTTGCTGGAACTAAAGATGGAATTACTTCACTTCAAATGGATATCAAAATTACAGGTATAACATTTGAAATCATGGAGCAGGCTTTAAAACAAGCTAAAGATGGAAGAGTTAATATCTTAGGTGAAATGAATAAAGCTTTAAGTGAATCAAGAGCTGATGTTGGTGAACACACTCCAAAAATGGAACAAATTACAGTTGATAAAAAAGATATTGCAGCTGTGATTGGAAAAGGTGGAGCAACGATTAGAGAGATTGTTGAAAAATCAGGTGCTAAACTCGATGTGAATGATGAAGGTGTAGTAACTGTTGCTGCTCCAGATGAAGAGTCTAGAAACATCGCTATGCAAATGATTAAAGACATCACAGCTAAAGCTGAACTAAATAAAATTTATTCAGGTAAAGTAATGAAAATTATGGAGTTTGGTGCATTTGTTAATTTCTTAGGTAAACAAGATGGTCTTGTTCATATTTCAGAACTTGCTGCTAAAAGAGTAGAAAAAGTTACTGATGTTGTCAAAGAAGGTGACGAAGTAAAAGTTAAAGTGATTGGTTTTGATAGAGGTAAAGTTAAACTTTCTATGAAACAAGCTGCTGAATAATTTTTAAATTAAAATTCTAAACCCCTGGAATGAAAGTTCTGGGGGTTTTTTTATGGGGCTTTTATTAAAAACCCTACGCACTCTCTTGTTTTGAGGGAAAATATTCTACTTCTGAAAAACGATCTGTCGGAAAAATCCAATAAAATTCAAGGGTTTCTTTTCCATTATTTTTTAAGGCATGTTCAGCATTTCCAGCTATATAAACTACATCGCCCTTTTTAATTGTTTCAAGTTTACCTGATTTATTTAAAATTCCTGTACCATTGGTAACCACATATATTTCTGCAGGTGAGTGATAATGAAGTGTTAAATCTCCACCAGGCACTATTTCAGCAAAACCAAGGGATAAACCAGAACTACCATCAAAATCTGCATCAACTAAAAATTTCCACCTTACTCCAGGATACTTTTCAGTTGATGACCATTCTTGACTCAAAACAGAAGCAAGATTTTTTACAAAAATCATTCAAAATCTTAGCTTATGTCTTATTTTTTTTAAATATAAATTATTAAGTCTAAAAAATTCTTCAAAATTTTTTTAACTAAATTTAACTATATTTTAGGTAATATTTTTAGGATCTGGCATTCCAACCTTGTTATATCCAGCATCTACGTAATGAATTTCACCAGTAACACCATTTGCAAGGTCGCTTAATAGATATAAGGCTGAATTTCCAACATCATGAATATCTACGTTTCTTTTAAGGAAAGAATGATCTTCATTCCACTTGTATAAGAATTTTGCATCTCCAATAGCAGAAGCTGCTAAAGTCTTAATGGGTCCAGCACTTATAGCATTCACTCTCATGCCTTTAGCACCTAAATCTCTTGCAAGGTACTTAACACTTGCCTCAAGAGCTGATTTACAAACACCCATTACGTTATAATTTGGAATAGCTTTAGTAGATTCGTAAGTTAAGGTTAACATGCTTCCACCTTCTTTCATTATTTTAGATGCTTCTTTTGCAACTTCTGTAAATGAAAAACATGAGATTAACATACTTCTTAAAAAGTTTTCTCTAGTAGTGTTTAAATACTCACCTGATAATTCTGATTTATCTGAAAATGCAACTGCGTGAACCACAAAATCTATTTGTCCCCATTCAGATTTAATATCTTCAAAAAGTTTTATTACTTCTTCTTTATTCTCAACATCACAACTAAATGTAGCTTTTGAATTTAATTTTTCTGCTAAAGGGATTACTCTTTTCTTTAATGCATCACCAAGATAAGTGAATGCAAGTTCTGCTCCAGCTTCTGCAAGTTTCTGCGAAATACCCCAAGCGATAGACCTTTCATTGGCAACGCCCATGATTAATCCTCTTTTGCCTTTCATTAAACTCATTTAAACCTTTTCAAAAATTAAAGTTGCATTTGTTCCGCCAAAACCAAAGCTGTTAGACATAACAGAGTTTAATTTAACATCTGTTTCAGTTTTAGTAACGATTGGGAATTTTTTTGCTTCATCATCCATTTCAGTGATGTTAGCTGAAGCAGTGATAAAATTATTTTTCATCATGATTAAACTATAAATTGCCTCATGAACTGAAGCAGCACCTAGTGGGTGACCAGAAAGGGATTTAGTAGAACTTATTTTTGGTACCTCAGCACCAAATGCTTCTCCAACACCTCTAAGTTCTGTTATATCTCCAACAGGAGTTGAAGTTCCGTGAGTGTTTAAGTAGTCCATTTTATTCTTAGCAGTTGCTAAAGCCATTTTCATACATCTAACAGCACCTTCACCAGATGGGGCTACCATATCATACCCGTCAGAAGTCGCGCCATAGCCTGTTAATTCAGCATATATGTTTGCACCTCTTGCTTTTGCATGCTCGTATTCCTCAAGCACCAAAACTCCACCACCACCTGCTATTACAAAGCCATCTCTAGTCTTATCATAAGCTCTAGAAGCAGTTTCAGGCGCATCATTGTATTTAGAAGATAATGCAGTCATCGCATCAAACATTGCAGTCATTGCCCAGTGTAATTCTTCACTACCACCTGCAAACACAACGTCTTGTTTACCCATTTGAATTAATTCACTTGCATGACCGATACAGTGTCCGCTAGTTGCACACGCAGAACTCATCGTATAATTAACTCCTTTAATTTTAAAGGGTACAGCAAGAGTTGCTGAAGATGTACTAGCCATAGTTCTTGGAACAATAAATGGTCCCATTAACTTTGGAGTTTTGGCTCTAGTCTTATCAACTGATAAAACAACATTCTCTATTGAAGGACCCCCAGAACCCATAACTATTCCAGTTTTAAAATTACTTATATCCTTATCCTCTAATCCTGAATCCTTAATAGCTTCTTTCATTGCAATGTAATTATATGCAGATCCAGAGCCCATAAATCTGATAGTTTTTCTATCGACATGATCTTCAAGTTTAATATTTGGTTTGCCATGAATGTGGCTTCTTAAATTATGCTCTTTATATTCCTCGCAAAAAGATATTCCAGATTTTGAATTTAAAAGAGATTGATAAACTTCTTCTTGATTATTCCCCAAACAAGAAACAACTCCCAAACCTGTAACTACTACTCTTCTCATTATTTAAATAACCCCACTTTTAAACTTTCTGCTGAATATATTTTCTTGTCATCGGCAAATACTAAACCATTTGCCAAACCAACTGTTGTTCCACCTGGTGCCATAATTTTTTTCATATCAATTTCATATCTTACATTTTTAACATTTTGTAAAACTTCACCAGTGAATTTTACTGTACTCACGCCTAAAGCTCTCCCTTTGCCTGGATTGCCAAGCCAACCAAGATAAAAACCAACTAACTGCCACATAGCATCCAAGCCAAGACAACCTGGCATAACAGGGTCTCCTTTAAAGTGACAATCAAAAAACCAAAGGTCTTTTTTGATATCAAGCTCCGCTTTTAAAGAGCCTTTGCTAAAAGCACCATTGTCCTCGTTGATTTCTGTTATTCTATCAAACATGAGCATCGGTGGAAGCGGTAATTTTGCATTACCTGGGCCAAAAAGTTCGCCATTTCCGCAGCTTATTAGCTCATCATATGTGAATGAGTTTTTTTTCATAAATTTCAGTCCCTTAATACTTGATTTATGATGATTATAATATAGAAATAGTTTAGAATTATTATAAACAGCAATGAATAATATTAATATATACAAAGAAAAACTGAGAGAATCTGGCTTAAGACCAACTAGACAAAGGTTAAAAATCTGTGAAGTATTGTTTTCACCTGAAAAAACTTTTCATTTTACGATAAATGATTTGACCAAAATTATTGAAGAAAAGTTGAGTGAAAAAATTTCCCTAGCAACAGTTTATAATACAATTCATGCATTTAAGAAAAAAGGATACTTAAAAGAAATTTCAATTAATAGTGATAAAAGTTATTTTGACACTAACGTAACTGAACACCATCACTTTTTTGACGAAGATACAAATGAGTTGATTGATTGTAGCAACGAAGAAATTGATTCAGTGAATATAAAAAGAAATATCACAGGAAAAAAAATAAAATCAGTAGAAGTATTGATTAAAGTTGCAACTGATAATCAAACTCAAAAATAATTCAATAATTTCAATAATTTAATAGTTACATTAAAATAATTCTAAACTGTTGACTTACAGTTTAGAATGATTATATGTACACCATAATCATTAAGGAGAAAAATATGTCATTAAAAGGAAGTAAAACAGAAGAAAACTTAAAGGATGCATTTGCAGGTGAGAGCCAAGCAAATAGACGTTATTTATATTTTGCTCAAAAAGCAGATATCGAAGGCTATAACGATGTAGCATCCGTATTTAGATCTACAGCTGAAGGTGAAACAGGTCATGCACATGGACACCTTGAGTATCTTGAAGAAGTTGGAGATCCAGCAACGGGACTACCAATTGGTGAGACTAAAGCAAATTTAGCTTCAGCAGTGCAAGGTGAAACTCATGAATATACAGACATGTACCCAGGTATGGCAAAAACAGCTAGAGAAGAAGGTTTTCCAGAAATAGCTGATTGGTTTGAAACTTTAGCAAAAGCTGAAAAATCACACGCTGGTAAATTCCAAAAAACATTAGAATCTATTGCGTAAATAAAACTTAATTTATGGTGGGGTTTTCCCCCACCATTAAATCCTAAAATTTTAAATATGAGTAAAGAAGGCAGTATAGACGCACCCATTAGACACCCAATCAATTTTGAGCATCCAGATTTTTTAGATCCTAAAAAATTAGATGACGAAATGAGAAGAGCATTCGATATCTGCCATGGATGTAGAAGATGTTTTAATTTATGTGACTCGTTTCCAAAATTATTTGACATGATAGATGAGTCAGAAAATGAGGATGTAGAAAGTTTAAAAAGTGAACAGTTTGAACCTGTAGTTGATGCTTGCACATTGTGTGATATGTGTTTTATGACCAAGTGTCCTTATGTACCGCCACATGATTTTGATTTAGACTTTCCTCACTTAATGTTGAGATACAGAACAGCTCAAAAAAAATTAAATAAATTACCTGCAGTACCGGCACAATTAGCTCGAATTGATAGAAATGCAAAAATTGGTGTAATGTTATCATCACTTATAAACTGGGCATCAAACATTAAAAATACATTTTTTAGAAAAATATTAGAATTAGTTGCTGGAATTGATATGAGGGTTAAGCTTCCAACCTACAATTCAGAAACATTTACAAAATATTTTAAAAAAAATAATATTCCAGTAAACAGTGAAGCTCCATCTAAAGATAGAAAAGTTGTAATTTATTCAACATGCTTTGTTAATTTTAATAAAAAAGACACTGGTGTAGCTGCATTAAAAGTTTTAAAAAAAAATGGAGTAGAGGTTCAAGAGGCTTACCCAGGTTGTTGTGGAATGCCTTATCTCGAGCAAGCAGATTTACCAAAAGTTGTGGAGCAAGCTAAAAAAGTTTCCAAAGATTTATTAGAGTGGGTAGATAAGGGTTATCAAATTATTACTCTAACAGCCAGCTGTGGTCTAATGTTAAAATTTGAATGGCCATTGCTATTACCAAACGATGAAAATATTAAAAGACTTTCAAAAAGTGTTAGTGATATAGATGAGTATATCGTTGATATAGCACAAAACGAAGGCTTAGCAGAGGGCTTACAAGAAATTGATGGTGGGGTTACAGTTCACAACGCTTGTCATGCAAGAGCACAAAATATGGGTATTAAATCTAGAGATATGCTTAAATTCATTCCTAATATAAAAATGGATGTTGTTGAAAGATGTGCTGGTCACGGAGGAACTTTTGGTGTGATGAAGGAAACTCACGATCTAGCTATAAAAGTTGGAACACCAACAGCAAAACAAATTAAAAATAAAAATAATAAATACATGGCTTCAGATTGTCCTTTGGCAGGTAAGCATTTGAAACAATTAGAAACAGACACAAATATTTCAAATGATGAGGCACTTCATCCTATCGAATTAATGGCAAAAAGTTATAGATTGTAATTATGAGTAAAGAAAAAAGACTAATAGAAAAAGAAGACTTACTACCATCTGATGTTTACGCAAAAAGTAGAAAACAAATCAGAAAAGATTTAGTTGAGTTTAAAAAAGATAGAAGAATAGCACTTGGTCCTTATGCTACTTTTTATTTTGAAAGTTTTGAAACTATGGTTGCCCAAGTTCAAGAAATGCTTCACATCGAAAAAGGTGGAGATGAGCAATTAAAAGATGAATTAATAGCCTACAATCCCTTAGTACCAAGTGGAAAAGAACTTATAGCAACATTAATGTTTGAAATTGATAATCCAATTTCAAGAGCTAAATTTTTAGGTAAAGTTGGAGGTATTGAAGAAAAGGTATTTATGAAAATTAATAATGAAATTGTTAAAGCAGTTCCAGAAGCAGATGTTGACAGAACATCAGCAGATGGAAAAGCTTCTTCAGTACAGTTTATCCATTTCAAATTAAATGATGATCAAATTTCTAAATTTAAATCAGATAGTGCAACTATTGAACTTGGGATTGATCATAAAGAGTATACTCACACAACAAAACTATCAGAAAATAGCATTAAATCGCTATGTGATGATTTTATCTAATAGAACCCCAAATATTTTCAGTTTTGACCCAGCCTGAATAATCCTCAGTTTTTACGTTACACCATATATTTTCACATTTTTTTAAGATTAATAGTCTTCCCTTTTCTAGTTTGGCTATTGGTTTTGAAAAGTTAGATGGTTTTTTATATAAAATTTTATCTTCTAAAATAATAATAGAATTTGATTTTTTAATCTGAGAAATGTGGATCCATCCACTATTATTTTTTAAATCTATAATTCTCCTAAAATTTTCTTTTTGATCTATTTGTTTTATCGGTAAATTTATTTTTTTATAAATATATTTGATTTTTGAATCAAAACTTGGTCCATATCGAACATTTACTTTACTTTTTTTTAAAGAAAGAAATTTTTCTTCTGCCATTAAAAATTGACCAAATAAAACTGATAGACACAAAAACCAGATAGCTATTTTTTTTATCATTTACAAAAACAGTTTTTTCTTTTTTTAAGTTTAACTTTTCTAAAATTTAATTGTAATAAATCTAAGATAAAAATATATCCATCAAGACTTTTTCCAATACCAAGTATTTTCTTTAAAACTTCATTTGCTTGTATTGTTCCAATTATACCAGCAACAGTGCCAAGAATACCTTCTGACTCGCAATTTAATAAGTCATCTGAAATATCAGAGTCTTGAAAAAAACATCTTAAACATGGAATTTTTTTATTTTTAAAATTAAAAGTAAATATATGACCGTCAAATTTACTTATGGCTCCGGTTACAAGTATTTTTTTAAATTTATAACAAAAATCATTTAATAAAAATTTTGTTGAAAAATTATCAGAACCATCAACTATATAATCATAATCTTTTATAATTTTCTTAAAGTTATTTTTATCAAGTCTTATTTTGTAAATTTTAATTTTAATACTTGGGTTTATTTTTTTAATTTTAACCCTTGCTACTTGAACTTTAAATTTTCCTATATCGCTGGTGTTATAAAGACTTTGTCTGTGTAGATTAGATAAACTAACTTTATCATCATCAACTATACCTATCGAACCAACTCCAGCTCTTGCAAGAAATTCTGCAACAGGAGATCCTAAACCACCCATTCCAACAATTAAAACTTTTGAAGATATAATTTTTTTTTGTCCAATAGTGCCAATATCTTTTAGTACTATTTGTCTTGAGTATCTTTCTATTGATGCTTTTTTTAATTGGCTATTCATTTACCTGTTGAGCCAAATCCACCATCACCTCTCAATGTATCAGGTAAATTATCTGTTTCTTCAAACTCCATCTTAATTACAGGCATTAAGACCATTTGTGCTATTCTATCTTTATTGTTGATAAGGAAATCTTCTTTACCATGATTAAAAAGTATAACTTTAATTTCTCCTCTATAATCACTATCAATTGTCCCCGGAGTGTTTAAAACTGTAATACTTTTTTTAGCAGCCAAACCAGATCGAGGACGAATTTGAACTTCATAATCCTCTGAAAATGCCATTGAAAGCCCTGTAGGAACCAAATATGAGCTATTAGGTGCTATTCTAATAGGCTCCTCTATAAAAGCCATCAAATCCATACCTGAAGCACCATCTGTTTTGTAAGCAGGTAATTCTACTTTAGGATTTAATTTTTTGATTAATACTTTAGCCACTGAATTTTAATTTAATCTTTTAATAACTCTATCTACTATTTCATCAGAAATTTCAGATTTACTTTTTATTGTAAGCCTTTCATCATCCATATTTTTATCTCTATAATAAATCGAAACTTCATTAAAACTAGAGTCAAATCCAATTGCTTTATTGGAAACATCATTTGCAATTATCCAATCACAGTTTTTTTCATCTAATTTTTTTTTTGCATTTTCTTCTATATTATTAGTTTCTGCAGCAAATCCAATTACCAACTTTGGTCTAAGAGAATTATGTTTTGATACATAATTTAAAATATCAATATTTTTTTCTAGTTCTAGATTTAATTTTTCTTGCTTTTTAATTTTGCTATTACTTATTTCTTTAACTTTAAAGTCAGCAACAGCTGCTGAAAAAATTGCTACATCTGTTGGTAAATTATTTTGTGCAGCTTTAAACATTTCGTCTGCAGTTTCTACTTTAATTAAGTTTATATTGTTGCCTACTTCTAAATTTGTAGGTCCAGAAATTAAAGTGGTTTGAAATCCTTTTTTAGCAAATGCTTTTGCTAAAGCATAACCTTGTTTTCCAGAAGATTTATTTGTTATAAATCTTACAGGGTCAATATATTCATTAGTTGGTCCAGCCGTTACTAAGGCTTTTAATTTATAATTTTTATTTAATTCACTAAAGTATAAATTAATTTCTTGAACAATATTATCTGGTTCAGTCATTTTCCCTTCACCAAATTCTCCACAGGCCATATCTCCAATTTCAGGACCTATAATTTTATAACCAAATGATTTTAATTTTTTAAGGTTTTCTTTCGTCGATGGATGGTCCCACATTCTAACATTCATTGCTGGTGTTAAAAAAATATCTTTATCTGAAGCCAAAATTACAGTTGAAGCAAGATCGTCTGAAGACCCTGTGCTTAATTTTGAGATTGTATTAGCGGTAGCTGGAGCTACAACAATTAAGTCTGCCCATCTAGATAGTGAAATATGATCCATTTCAGCCTCATTTTCAGGGCTAAATAAATCGTCATAAACTTTTTCTTGAGATAGTGAGGCAACGGACAAAGGAGTTACAAATTCTTTAGCACTTTTAGTAAGAATAGTTTTAACCTTTGCACCTAATTTTTTTAATGATCTGATTAATTCTAAACTTTTGTAAGCAGATATGCCACCACATATTATTAAAAGTATTTTTCTTTCAGATATATTATTCATTGTGAGAATTAAAATACTACTAGACCAAAAATTACAAGCAGTAATAAACCAACAATAGATTGATTTCTAAAGGCAGTCATTTCAGATCTTTTTTCATTTAAGGCAGTAAATGAATTTGAATTTTGGGGGATCTGTCCACTTGCTAAAAATGATAAAGCTTGATTGGCTTTATCCATAATCTCTGGAAAATCAGGCAATCTTTTAATTACTTCAGTAGTACTTTTTAAACTTTCATTTAAGGTATTAATTGGATCTTTTGTTTCTCTTAACCAACTTTCTAAAACTGGTTTTGAAGTTTCCCATATATTGGTATTAGGGTTAAGTTTTCTCGCAACACCCTCAACCACTACCATTGTTTTTTGTAACATTAATAATTGAGGTTGAGTTTGCATATTAAATTTTTCAGTAACTTCAAAAAGTTGTTTTAATAATTTTCCCCCAGAAATATCTTTTACAGATTGACCAAAAATTGGTTCACCAATTGATCTTAATGCTTGTGCTAAATCATTAACAGGCACATCTTTAGGAACTAGACCAGCAACCAAATGTACCTCAGCAACTTTTTTGTAGTCTCTTTGAATAAATCCAAATAAAATTTCAGCTAAAAATCTTTTGCTAAGATTGTCTAATCTTCCCATTATTCCAAAATCTATAGGAACAATTTGCCCATTATCGTCAATAAATATGTTTCCTTGATGCATATCAGCATGAAAAAAACCGTCTCTAACAGCATGTCTTAAAAAATGCTGAATTACATCAGAGGCTATTCTCTTAGTATCTATATTTCTTTTTTGTAAATCTTCTGTTTCACGAATAGAAACGCCTTCTACCCAATCAAGTGTCATGACATTTTCGCTTGTAAAATTCCAATAAATAGCAGGAACTCTAAAACCTGCATCATTCTTTGTATTTTCGGCATATTCATTTGCAGCTGCTGCTTCAAATCTTAAATCCATTTCTAAATTAGTTATTTCTTTAAGAAGAAAAACTACTTCTACCAATTTCAGCCTTTTTGTTTTTTTTATAAATGACTCAACCATAAAAGCAAAAAGCATCAAAGCATCTATCTCTTCATTAAATACTTTTTTTATATTTGGTCTTAAAATTTTAATAGCAACATCTTTTATGGTTCCATTGTCATTTATTTTTGCTTTATGAACCTGTGCTATTGAAGCTGCTGCAACTGGTTCACTTAAATCAATGATTGAATTGAAAGTATCATCTCCTAGGTCTTTTTTAATTATTGCTTTTGCTTCAGTTAAAGTAAAAGCGGGCAATCTATCTTGTAAGCCCTCTAACTGTTTTGCTAAATCATCTCCGATAATATCAGGTCTAGTAACCAAAAATTGTCCTAACTTAATAAATGTAGTTCCCATTGATTGTAGCGACTTAGAAAGTTTTGCTCCTTCATTTTCGTTTAAATTATTTTTATTCGGTGGAGAAAAAGAAAATGAAAGTATTTGGAAGAGAATCTTAATTGCTAATGGTGGTTTTTTAAACTTAGAAAGAATAGTTAATATATCAGAACGAGCTAATTTTCTTCCTAATTTAAATAAGATGAATATTTTTTTTAACATTAGATTTTCCAGCCTGAATGAATAGCTACAATTCCACCTGATAAGTTTCTATAACTGCAGTTAACAAATTTATTTTTATTCATTAAATCAATTAACTCTTCTTGATTAATAAACTCTTCAATACTTTTAACCAGATATTCATAAGGTTCTTTTTGTCCAACTATAGCTTTTCCAACTAAAGGAATAAGTTTTGAATAATTTTTATATATAAAGTCTAAATTAGAGTTTTGAATTTTAGAAAATTCTAAACATAAGTAACGACCTCCTGGTTTTAAAACTCTATAAGCTTCTGATAAAGCTTTATTTAGATCTTTAGTATTTCGTAGTCCAAAACTAATTGTATAATAATCACAAGAATTATCTTTAATAGGCAACTTTTCAGCTGGAGCAATTATCCAATTGATATTTTTATAAGTATTTAACTTTTCTTTGCCTTTACCAATCATCCCTTTATTTGGATCAACGCAAAATATTTCACCATTTTTATCAGTTGCATCTAAAAAAAGTTTACCAAGATCTCCAGTTCCGCAGGCGACATCAATTAAAGTTTTATTATTTGAAGGGTTCATCCAACTTAATAGATCTTTTTTCCAAATTCTATGAACACCCAATGACATAAAGTCATTCATTAAATCATATTTGTCATAGACATTATCAAAGACACTTTGGACAAGGCCCTTTTTGTTTTGGAGATATTGCTGCATATTAAATTTATTATTTATTGATAATATAGTCTCAAATGCCAGAATTACCAGAAGTAGAAATAGTCAAACAATCGTTATCTAAAAAATTAGAGCATAAAAAAATCAAAAAAATAATAATTACGAATAGAAATTTAAGGTTTAAAATTCCTTTAAAATTTGAAGAATTATTAAAAAATAAAATTATTAAAAAAGTAACTAGATTTTCAAAGTATTTGATCTTGAATTTTTCTGATCAATCTTTTTGTTTAATTCATTTAGGGATGTCTGGAACTGTTCATTTAATAAAAAAAAATAATATTAGTAAGTTTACTAATACTAGTTTTTATAATTCACCAAGCCTACCAAAAAAACATAATCATGTTGAAATTCATTTTAAAGGTTTAAGAGTTATATACAATGATCCTAGAAGATTTGGATTTTTTAAATTTATAGAAAACAAGAAGGAACTTGAAAAAAGATTTAGTCATTTAGGACCTGAACCATTTTTTAAAAATTTTAACTTAGAATATTTAATTGGTTATTTCACAAATAAAAAAAAGGATATAAAAAGTTTCTTATTAGATCAAAAATTTGTATCAGGAATTGGAAATATTTATGCTAGTGAAATTTTATTTTTATGTAAAATTAATCCAATTACCTATGCATCAAAGTTAACCAAGCAAGATTGCAAAAAAATTATTACTTATTCAAAAAGTGTACTTAATAGGGCTATTAAAAAAGGAGGGTCAAGTATTCGAGATTTTAAAAACATCACTGGAAAAAGTGGAAATTTCCAAAAAGAATTTAGGGTGTATCAAAGAGAAAATCTAAGCTGCTTAAGAACTAAATGTAATGGGAAAATTCAGAAAATATTTATATCTAATAGGTCAACATTCTTTTGTAATACATGCCAAAAATAGGGAATTATTCTATTGACCAGTATAAATTCTCAAGCTATACCACTGCGCTTATGGCAAACACAAAATCAGCAATTAAAAGAATTAGAAGAATTGCTACACAAACATTGGTTAATAAGGCTCGTAAGAGCAAGTACAGAAATGCTATAAAAAAAATGAACCTTCTTCTGGTAGAAAAGAAAAAAGATGAAGCTCTAAAATTCTTGCCAAAGTTGAACTCTGAGTTAATGAAAGTTGCAAAAACTGGAATTATAAAGAAAGCAAATGCTTCAAGAAACATTTCGAGAATAACAAAGAAAATTTCAGCCTTATAATAAATTTATACGACTATTTTAAATTTCAACTAATAGTACTTACATCATATAAGAAATCAAATTTTTAGATTAACTATATATAGATTTAGTAAAACAATAAGAAACATAATTTATAAATCACACAATCATAGATTTTAAATTTGTAAAACTTAATCGTTCAATCAAACAACACTGTGGCAAAATAATTTTTAAGATTAAAAACAGATCACCTCTTGGTTGTAATATTATATCAGCATTAGAGAGAATATTCCCGTTTGAAATGAATCACCCATAGATTTAATTTATTTTTATTTTTACTAAATTATTTATTGCAAATATTAATTTTATTTATTTTTGCTTTTACAAAATTATTTATTGCAAAAAAATTATTTTGCTTCTAACTGACTTTATTCCTACAAATTTTT